>NZ_JACOFT010000009.1 GCF_014699135.1 Cognatundibacterium aquatile | reverse complement strand
ACTTTCTTGCCAGCTTCAGCTTCCTTCAAGACACCGATGATTTGGGTTTCCGTAAATCGTTTTTTCATGCCTGCCTCCGTTAGGCAGACTCTACATCTTTATCGTACTAATTTTGGGGAGCAGGTCAGGATGTCACTGAGATAAATTTCGTGGTGTTTGCCGGTGCGGCTAGCGCGGGCGTCGATGAAATCATGCAGACGTTGTATCGTTGGCCCTTCTTCAGAAAACGGGCCGATATGCAAAATCTGCGCGCAGCGTCCTTCACTGAATGATTCCAGGCGCAGTTGCGATACGGCCAGCAATTTTTTCTTTTTCAACACGTCCGTCATCGCTTGTGCAATCGTTTCGGCATCAACGAATGCCGGTTGCATGATCATCATGGTCCATTTCCACTGTGCTTTGTCGTTGGCAACAAAGGCGGCCATATCGTCGGCCCACCACAACCCTTCCAGCGGCATGACCGCGTAATCGAGCGCCTGCACGCCTTTTTTGAGCATGAACTTTACCGTGTACGACACCGAAAATAATGCCTCCACAGCCTCAGCATATTCGGGTGAAGAATTGGGGTCGCCCTGACCATCGATCATCAGATATCTGAACGTTGGTACATCCACCTCAGTCACTTCTTTTGCAGATGGTTGATAGAGATAGGAAAGCTCTTTTTTCAAATCAACTTTTGCCATACGTTTCCTGATGAGGTGCGAAGGTCTGTGGTTTGGAGGTTGCTGATGGCAGGCGCGATCATCTTCATCGCGTTTGCTAATAGCGCGTGCCATCTTTATGCGCAAATTGCAATGTTCCGTCGTCACCAAACACCGCCTGTAAATCATCATCGGGATAACTCACGCTATCACTTGGGCTGCGATCACCGATGTCGAGATACAGCACATCCGCATCGGTGCGGTTGACCAGATGATGGGCGTTTCCCGTACCCGCCTTGAATCCCGAACACATACCCGGCGCCAGAGGTGTTTCGCCATGATCGGTGATGAGTACCGGATAGCCTTCGAGAATGTAGATAAATTCATCCTGCGTCGCATGTGCATGGCGCAGCGCAGAGCCTGCACCGGGAACGAGTCGGGTCAGGTTGACGCCAAAGTTGGCAAGGCCGAAAAAATCACCCAATGCGCGTTTTTCTCTTCCGGCCATGCGTGCCGCAAACGGCTCAGGATAATTGCTCGGCTTTGTTCTTGGTGGAACATCCAGCGCGACGACGGCTATCGATGAATTCGCTTGAGACATAAAAGGCTCCGAAGTGTAAGCATGCTGACGCATTGCCTGGCATGAAAAAATGGTGCGCGTTACTTCACGTAAGTGCCATCACCATGCGGCGCTGCGCGGAATTCCGGCAATGCTTCAAGCGCTTGTGAATACGCTGCCAGAAGTGGGAAGCTTGCCTCCGGCACGGTTTCCGGAATCATTTGCTGCGTGAAATGCCAGGCTACGCCGATGGTGACGCCAGCCTGACTCAGGCTGGCACTGGTGCGCGCCAGTGGCGTGGCAGCTAGTGCTGATTCCAGTTCCGTGTAGGCGGCGAGTACCTGCTCTGAAATCCGGTTCAGCCACGGTTCGTGCAGTTTTTCTGATGGACGGAGATTGCGCTCGTACACGATCTGCACACTTTTTTCAGTGGCGGCCAACGCCAGGCCAATCAGATGCAGTTCGTGCTGCAAGCCTTGCACATCGGAAGGAAGTAGTGTGCGTGGCCGCGCAAGCGCTTCTGCATACTGAAGAATCAGCGTCGAATCCATGATCACGCATCCGTCATCACACACGAGCGTCGGTGCTTTGACGACGGGGTTGATCCGCTGAAATTCAGCGTAGCCGCGGAATACCGAGAGCGATTGGTGCTCAAAATCGATGCCCAACAACTGCAGTGAAATCGCCACCCGGCGAACGTAGGGTGAATCAAGCATGCCTATCAGTTTCATGGTTACTCCTGTGATGATGTCGGTATAGTTTCGATGCTGCTGCGATGTTATTTCCACCAGAAAAGTCATTCACTGTAACCCCCTGCTTGAGAAAAAACAATTTTTAAAGCCGTCGGAAAGTTATATCAGACAGTACATGCGCAGCGCCGTTTTTCGTCTTATGTGCGCACCTTTTACAGCCTCACTTGCCACATCTTTGCATCAATTTTTGCTGCCGTGCGCGACACATATCACCACCGCCCGGCATCAAGACAATAGCTCCCTGAGCGAAGGCACAGGAATAAAGGGCATATATTCTTTCCACCCAAGTACAAGCGAGAACATCACATGAATCATCGGCGAACTGAACAAGGCCAGTATCAGATACAGTCTCAGTTCTGAGACACTCATCCGGAACACGACTGGAGGAAGAAGCAAGGTTGCTAACGCGGGGATAGTGTAATAAATCCACCAAGGCAGCCCCATGTTATTGCCGTACTTGGCAAACAGCATCCCACCGACCACCACAATTGCCATCACTCGCATCAAGCTACGGGCTTCTGGTTTGCTTTCACGTTGCCGTAACGAGAACCGGATCAACCAGAAAAATACGACCATCGATACCAAAATAAAGATAATGAAACGAGCGATAGGGGGCATGGTATTCCTGAATGGCCAGAGGCAGAGAGGTGCAGCTTAACATTGTGAATTGTCAGGCATATTCTGAACAACACAAAAAAGCAGCCATTCAAGATGTCGTGCTGAAATGAATTTATTTTTTATGTTGGGTAAAACTCTTGATGAGCCAACTTTTTGGCGTATCAGATTCACCGGCATTCTCAAGATCAAAAATTTCTTTCACCTTCTTTCCTATCGCGGTATTCACTTCCACAAGTGAATTCTGGTGAATCAGAGTTTGATACTCCCTCATTAGTGCTTCGTTATTTTGAATATTACAAAAAATATGATCTGTAATATCACGCATAAAATCCCGGACAATTTTTTCTGCGTAGTCATTTGGTTTTGACATTATTAACTCCATTTTTTTGGGGGGTAATGGCGGATTTATTGCTGCTTAATGAGTGAGTTGAGAGGCGACTGCTAAAAGTGCGTAATCTGCTTGAGTAGTCATTTCATTTCCTTTTGAATTGGTGTCGCAGTGATTCGTGTAATTGTGTGTTCGCCAGCCCCTGTGGGATATTTTTTCCAATGACGCATTTTTTCATCGACAGTTAGGACAGAGTTGTTAAATTTAGAAATCCCTTTTATATTTGGCGTAGGTGGCATTACATTTACATTTGTAATTATTGAGGGAATATCTTCCCAACTATTAGGTTTAATTAGTGAGCCATCTCGACAAATTATTACAACGTGTGGATATAGATTAGTAATTCCAAATTCGGAGGCATTATCAGCCGAATCTGTGTTGTAACCGATATACCATTTATCGTTTAAAAAATCGATGAAATTAATATCCCCTGGTTTATTGAAGACATGCGTAAATTTCCCAGTAGGGAATCCTGTATCAAAACTAAATTCCATAGATTTAAAATACGCTATTTGAGGATATCTTTCCAAGCGTAAGCCTATTCGCTGATAGGTTCGTTTCATATGCACGACGATCACTCTCCCATCATGCAACTGCACTTCTTCATCCCACGCAATATCAAAGTACTGCGGCCATAGGCCGAAATTCCAGACGTAAATCGCAAAGATAAATAAGATTCCAACTAACCAAGGTAGCAGTTGTTTAAGGTGCTTCATTTTGATGCTTATGGAGTAATTACGCATTGTTGGGTTAATACTTTTCGAGAAAAAAGGTATCAGTTGCCTAGCGGGATTATCGATGGCGAATCGACAGTGCTTTCAGACGTTTATTTAGCTATGATGGATTGAGTAGCGTAACGTTGATATAAATTCTGACGTATGCAATGGCTGCCGTGGTTAGAAAGTGATCACCACAGACGCTGAGCTACGGCTTGCTTCACCGTGAAACACCGCTTCGATATTGTTGCCGTCGGGGTCCACGACGAAGGCCGCGTAGTAACCGGGATGGTAAGCGCGCTCTCCGGGAGCGCCGTTGTCTTTGCCGCCATGCGCGAGTGCGGTTTGGTAAAAGTGATCGACCATGTTTCGGTCCTGCGCCTGAAATGCCAGGTGATGGCGGCCAGTCAACACACCCAGCGCAGCCGGGCTATCGATGGCGGTCAAAAATAATTCGTCTGCCCAGAAGTAGCCGTCACCAGTGCCACCCATCGGTACATTCAGCGCTGCAAAAATGGCGGCATAAAAATTTTGGCTCGCTGAAATGTCTCGCACGACCAATTGGATGTGATCGATCAGCCGACCTCGATGTAGTTCTTGCGTTTCCATAAAATCCCCTTAGTGATAAATCCAGCGACTTGCGCAAGGTATGCGCGGCATCCTCAGGATTGAATTGCTTACGGCCTTATTTCGACGCATTGCTTACTGCTTCATCGAGTTCTTTTTTGAGTACGCCAGATTCAGTGACACGACGCTTTTGAACTATCCCGGCGACACGCGTATGTTGTCGGATGTTTGAAGTGAGCGACCATTTCGCAGCTCCTTTCATCAACAGCATGTTAACGCTACCCTCTGTGCCTTTTTCCGGCGATGGTCTGGCCAGTACATCAATGATTTTATTGACGGCAGCTTCATTTCCTGTCGCGCTGAAAACTGCCCACAACATATCCAGGTCTCCCAGGGTTGACGGCTCTTTTGCCAACGCATCATAGCGAGTGGCGCTCATAATTTTCTTGACGTCACTGTCAGACAAACCCAGCTGCGTTTGAACGCACTGCTCTGCAGCAGGAATATTGGAATTGTAAAATGACCATCCGACGTATGCCTTGTTAGTCGAGGATATCGTTGCAAGGTCTTTGCACCATTGAGCGCCTTTATCCGGATTCATTTTCAAAATTTCTGTCGTGAAGATCATCAGCGGAAAGCGCGCTGATGGCTTTTCGAAGGCTCCCGCCGCCGACGCATCGTTAAGCCATTTTGTGAATTGGTCTGGCGCTGGCTTCTCGTAATAATGCGACATCCATTCCCCAAGTTGCTGCAAGCTTTCCTGTGCATGCGCAACGCTGCATAAACAGAACAGAGAGATAGACAAAAATTTGAACAGTCGTGACATTGTGCGAGAACCTTTTGTGTGGCCGACATGGTTTAACTTAACAAAAATGAAGCTTAACTTGGAATGTTAAAAAGAACAATTTGCTTCAAGCCGTATGCGCTGTTTCTGTAGCTCCGGCCTGTACACGAAATTCTCCGTTTGAAAACAGTAATTTTTATAAAAATGGGGGAGTATGTGCCAAAAATGCTTAAATCTCTGAATAAAATAAAGGGGTTGTGGATATACTCCACCCAGTATATTTAGCCCTTCAACGAGCGAAAAACTAGCCTTGGCGCGTGCTTAGGCGATTGACGCAGATCGTGCGTTGGCGTGTTACGCCATGTGTTCTATGTCGTCCGGCAGGCTTACCCAGGAGTGTTTGCGTTCTTCATAGACAGAGAATGTTGGTGAAGGAAAGCCCGGTTCGGCAAACGCGCCGACGGGGATCATAATGTCGGCGTCGTTTCCCTCGATGTTGTAGTACACCGTTGCGCCACAGTAGGGGCAGAAATTGAAAATGGCTTTGCTGCCTTCATCCCCGATGCGAACATACTGTGTCGATTCGCCTGTGATGGTGACGGCGTCGCGGTGAAAGCGTGCCTGTGCGCCAAAGACGCTGCCAGTCCGGCGTTGGCACGCGAGGCAATGACAAACTGAAACCCGTATCGGGTTATCGTTGGTTGTGGCTGAGAGTTGTCCACAGCTGCAAGAGGCGGTGCGTGTTGTCATGGTTCCGAGCCAGGTATAGTCGTAACATTCGCGGTAAAAAAAGCAGATTCATCAACGTATCAGCACGCGCAATTTTTCGCCAATTGCTTTGTCAGGCATGTTTGACCAGCCATTTTTCGCATTCTTCTTTGATGTGTCTTAGAAACTGAATTTCAGCCTGATCTCGCGGTAAATGGGTGTAATAAAAAATCGTTGAACCATCCCTGCAATCCCAGACTTCCCGCAACCAACAAAATATATATTCAAGACCGAGATTGCTGCCTAAATATTCGCCTTTTGGCAGATCTTCTTCTCCTTCAGGATAGATGTTCCAGGCAATAAAATTGGCGCCTTCCATTAAATCGATTTCACCTGAAACCATTTTTTGCATCGTATCTCTTAACAACGATTTTACTGCGTCAATTCTGGTTGGTATTTCTAATCCCAACTCTCGCATTGCCTCCTCGAACAGCGGTCCAACTTCCGCCATGATCGGGTGATCACACATGAAAATACAATTCAGCGAATAGGTATAAATGCCTTGATCCAGCCACGTGTTAGCCAGATTCACGATCATGTCACTCGACAGCTGACCGAGCTTGTAGTGCGCAATGGCGAGTTCTGGTTTCATACTGTATTTTGTGTAATGTGAGACGTAATCGGTACGAGCCATCAACGGAAAAATTCAGCGATCAAGTGAGATTCCTCGAATGGCATTTTTTCTCAACACGCGTTTTGGTAAAGAGTGCCACAACATTTTAATAGCGTCCATGATCACGTCTGAGGAACATACTCCGGTGGGCGATTTGACAGGTATGTCCCGGAACGGTAGAGGGCAGCTTATTCGCTGTTAGCTGGATCAATGGGCTTACTCATTGTGAACGAACGCGTGGCAAACCCGGCGCTTTCATACAGAGAGGCCGCTGGTTGATTGAACTGCCAAACGGTGAGACGCATCTCGTTGGCGCTGTGCTGTGCCGACCATGCCTCGGCAGTCGCGAGGAGCGATCGCGCAATGCCCTGATGCCGGAAAGATGGTGAAACACAAATGACACCGAGTCGCGCGTAGCGAACGGGTTGCGCGAGTGGATGCGTCTCGTCGATGACTTCAACGGTGCAGTAGCCCGCGACGGTTTGATCGACCTCGACCACAAAGCAAGCCGCATTGGGCTTGGCTAAGAGCGCAAGCCAAGTATCGTGTGCACCTGTAATTGCCTCGGGAGCGCGGAACACCGACGGTGCTGCTTCGTAATGAGTGCGATTAAGTTCTTTCTCCAACTCACAGAGGGCGGAAACATCAGCGGCGATGGCGGGGCGACATGGATGCATTTTGGGGGCGTTTGAGTTGAGAGATGTGCGTTATAAGAATTAAATGTCAGAGACGCGAATTCACACGCTGTTCTCGAACGAATATTGATGGCGAATTTTATCGAAGCCGCGAGCCATCGGGATTACATGCCTCTTCGTCTTTCCGAGTTGGGTAGTATCGCTTCTTATGATCCAACTCGAAAAAAAGAATGCCGTGGATACCCATTGCATCTCGCATGAGGAATGCGGCGTGTCCAGATTCGATTGAATGCGTCATCGAGTTCACTCTCCGGTCCGCTCGCCATAAGCTCATCAATAAAGGCGACATCGTGACCATCAGCAAAAATCAAGGAAAATTCTTCTTCGGCCGCAGCAAAAATATCAAAGACTGAATTGTCGGCACCGTCGATAATTTGGATATTCTTCATAGGCGATTCCGTTGACTTATCTTGCACGCTTGCGTCTCAGTATTGAATGAGCAATGAAAAGCGTTGTTATTCGAGTTGTATATAAATGTTTTCACTTGAAATACTTAAACCAATGGGAAAGAGACGTAATGAGCGGACGATACGAAGGCCACACTTTTCCACCAGTTTTGTTGCATTCCCAAAAATCTTCCTTGTCGACAGCGGGAGGTGTGCTTTCGGGGGGATCAATCATCAAATAAAAAATTGGCCCTGCGATAGGAACGGCCGCGATTACAAAGTAAACGAGCTTCAACGCCCAATGATCTTGTTTCTGAAGTATCCGCCGCCATGCGATCACCGACAGTACAAGCGCAATGAGCAGTGTGATGTATCCCACGATAGACCTTTAACGGTTATTGAATTTGATCGGCATAAAGCATAACCATGGTTGTAAAAGAAAACATTTTTCTTTCATCGCCTTGAAAGTCGCATACGGTTTGGTTAAGTTTTGTTTGCCTCACAACTGATGCCATATCTGGCGCAGACCAACCAGATGCACCAGGCCGATGATGAAACAAATTCCAGATGTGACTAGCCAGAATGTGTCGCTGTTGTCGGGGAAGGCGGGTTTCAGCAATGGGAAAGCGACCGCACGCAGAAGATAGATTCCTGTGATCGCACTCAGGACTAATTGAACAAAGGGCAGCCGGATCAGCAGCCCCGCACCCGACAATGCGTACGCAGCCCACACAGCGAGGAGTGTGCCGATCGCAAAGGCGATGAAGTTCGCATACCAATGTCCTTTTTCCGCCATTCGCGCAATCGGCTCACCAGCACCGAGAAACCGGAACAGTGGCGCACCCCAAATCATGCAAGCGAAGTGTAGCGCTGCGGCCATTGCACTAAGAGCTGCACCAAGAATCAGAAATACATTGTATGAAGATGACACGGGAATACTCCGTTTGATTGATAGGCTACTTACTTGCTCACAAGCGGACCAAGTGCGAGGGCGACCGCGTCGGACATTTCAACATCGTTGTCAAACAAATCCGGGCGAAATTCATTTTGCTTGGTGATCAGGTTGGCTCGCCATGGTAGCGACGCCCCGCCGTAGGTGCGCAACGCCAGTGCGCCATTCGACGTCAAGGCGATGAGCTGCACCGACACGCCCTGGGTATTGCCGTCGTAACGAATGGATCCGCCATCGAGGCCGAGCGTGGGCACGCGCCGCTGCTGACCATCCCACACCGCGCCAGCGCCTGTCAGCTTGGCGGTGCGCATGATCAGGCGCGGACGCAGTATCAAGACCGCCTTGGTTTCCGCAGCTACCCTTTGCGCAAGCGCGACCAGTGCGCGCGCAAACTCGGCTTCGCGAGGGTTGCCGGTAACGGGATCGTAGATGCCGCCAACTGCCTGAACTTCCTGCGCCCAGATGGTTGCGTAGTTGCTTTCATCGAGCATGGCGACTCTGTAGCCCGCCGCCTTGATCTGCTTGTGAAGCTGCGCCTTTAACGGCGCCAGGCCAGGTTGCAGTTCGGGCAGCTCGGCTTCGGGCGGCAGCATGACGATGAATGCACCAGCATCGGGGCGCTGGAAATTAACGGCGACGTGATTGTCTGATGGCAAAACTGGTGCGACCGAAGCGCATGCGACCAGCAACAGCGCAGAGAGAATGATTAGCAGTTGGTTCATGAGAATGGAGTAGAGTTTTTAATGCAGAGTTGACGCCCACGCAGCGAGAGCTGCGATGGGTATTATTTTTTGTTCGTCACTATATGGACGAGTTCGCTGTTGAAAGACTACTTCTGACCTTCAACATGGCGCGCAAAATTATTGAGAATTGCCTGCCACCCGTCTCGCTGCTGTTCATCAGAATGCGTTGTTTCTGCATCGAATGAAACTCTTACTTTGACACCTTCCGGGCTTGCGCTGAATTCAACTGTTGCCGTCCGGTCGCCAAACGAATATTCAATGAGACGATTCGGGACTACGTTGGTATAGGTGCCGGCAAAGTCAAATCCAAAGCTGCCGTCTTTCGCTTCCATCCGGGATGAGAAAGTGCCGCCGATTCGAAGATCAACATTGGATCTGGTGGTGTGCCAGTCATCGGAAGCAGCATTCCACTGGACGATGTCTTCGGGTGTGGTGTAGGCCTGCCAGACTCTTTCTATCGGTGCGCGAACATTGGTCTCGACGATAATTTTCATAAATTCTTCCTTCGTTTCAGTGGCAGTGAACGCGATGTAATTTGGCGACGCCGTAGCTTAACTTGGAATGTTAAAAATAACAATTTTCTTCCTATGCCCTAAAAAGCCTCGTGCGCTGTGCCTGTGGCACATGGAACACCGAAAAATGCTGATGAATTTGTTCCACTGAAGCGCCTGCCTGCGCACGAAAATCGCCGTTTAAAAACGGCGATTTTTATAAAAAAGGGGGAGTATGTTCAAAAAACACGTAAATCTCTCAATAAAATAAAGGGGTTGTAGATATACCCCACCCAGTATATTTTGCCTCGCCAGAGGCAAAAAACACCTCCGGCGCGTGCATTGCTGGTGACTGCGCTTGGGTTGACGGTGGAATTTCTGCTGTAGTGGGGTCACCGTTTGGTCGCTGTCTGGTCGCTATCGGGTCGTTTTTGGATCATTCTTTGATCGCCGCTTTGTGCGTTATTCCTGGCCTTATTCTGCGTTTTACGCTGTGCCCTGGTCTGCGCCCTGGCCTGTGTACTAACGAATGCCATTCACGCCATTTTGCTGATCGTTCGCGACAGGAAATCGCCGGTGGTCGCATTCCTGTCGCACGTCTTCATCCCTCTCCTTAAGCTGGCATCTGCTGTCCCTACTTTCATTTTAAGGAGAACACGATGTCCACCAAATATAGCGCTGCCTTGTTGCTCAGTCTGTGCGCATCTATGTTGACGATGCCGGACGCCAACGCGTATTCCGAAGCCGATTTTCAAACAGCGTCTCAATCTTTGCGCGCGGGTGCCGGTAATGAAGAACGTGCCGCTAAAGCGTTTCAGAATTTACTGAATGCCGAACCCGGCCAGCCTTTGCTGATGGCGTATGCGGGTTCTGCGACCAGCCGTCTGGCGGTGACGACGATCTTCCCGTGGAAAAAAATGTCGTATGCGGAAGAGGGGCTGGCGATGATAGATAAGTCGCTGATCCTGGCAGAAAAAGAACCCACGCAGTTGCACGGTCATACCTTGCAACTATTGGAAATCAAGCTGGTTGCCGCATCGACTTTTCTGGCGGTACCGGAATTTATGAACCGTCATGCGCGCGGTCAAAAACTGCTGGATGACATATTGGTGCATCCGCAGTTATCTACGGCCGATCTGGGGTTTCGTGGTGAAGTCTGGATGCGTGCAGCGCGTCTGGCGCAGCAGCAAAAGCGGATAGAGGATGCAAAAAAACTGGCGGAAGAAGTGATCCGCAATCAGGCACCGCAGGCAGAAAAAGCTAAACAATTATTGCAGGGCTTAAGCGTATGAGCGCCATCATCGAATTGCAGGGCGTGCATAAATCGTATCGCCTGGGTCAGCATCTGGTGCGTGCTTTGCGTGGCGTCGATCTGCAAGTGCAGGCGGGCGAATTGCTGGCGCTGACCGGCCCTTCGGGTAGCGGCAAGAGCACGATACTGAATCTGTGCGGGCTGATCGATCAGGCAGATCAGGGCAGCGTTTCGATACTGGGCAGAGACATCGCCAGTTGTTCTGAACGCGAGCTGACGCTGCAACGACGCCAGACCATCGGCTTTATTTTTCAGAGTTTCAATCTGGTGCCGGTGATGACGGTGGCTGAAAACGTTGACTATCCGCTGTTCCTCAACGGGGTGCCGGAAGCTGAACGCAAAATCCGCGTGGCGGCACAGCTTAAAGCCGTTGGTCTCGAAGAGCATGCGCAGCACCGACCCGATGCGCTGTCAGGTGGGCAGCGTCAGCGGGTCGCGATTGCACGCGCACTGATCAAGCGCCCCGCTTTAGTGATCGCCGATGAGCCAACGGCCAGCCTGGATTCTGTCACCGCCGATCAGGTGCTCGATCTGATGCGCGAGCGCGGTCAGGCAGAAGGCGCTGCATTTGTGATCGCCAGCCACGATGATCGTTTAACCCGCCGTGCGGACCGCATCGTGCATTTACTGGATGGGAGGCTGCAATGATATTCGTGCGCTTTGATACAACCTGGCTGCGCTTTGCTTTTCATAATGCCTTGCGCAACCGCCGCCGTTCGCTGGTGACGGTGAGTGTCGCCGCATTAGGCACTGCGGCGCTGCTGCTGGCAGGCGGCTTTGCGTATTCGACTTATGAAGGCTTGGCGCAGGCGGCAGCACGCACCAGCGGGCATCTGATCGTCGGCACAGCAGCGCATTTCGACAAAGAAGAAGACACGCCGTTGCAATATGGGCTGAGCAATGTATCGCAACTGGAAAAACAATTACTGAGTGACGCTGCGGTGCGCTATGTATTGCCACGGGTGGACTTTAGCGGGCTGATCAGTAATGGCGATAAATCCACCATCATGCTGGGTGTGGGCATCGATGCGAATGCCGAGTTCGCGGTCAAGGGCCCGTTTCTGAAAGTCGTGGCGGGCAAGATATTGGAAGATCAGAAGACGGCAGAAATCGTGCTTGGCGAAGCCCTCGCCCGCAGCCTGAAAGCCGCGCCGGGCAGCAATCTGACGCTGATGGTCAGCACGACTGAAGGGGCACTCAATGCGATAGATGTGAATGTCAGCGGCATCGTGACAACAGGCATTCCGGATATTGATAAACGTCTGGTGTACACCGATATCCGCACGGCACAAAGCCTGTTGCATACCGATAAAGTCAGCAGTCTTGGTGTGTTTCTGAGCGACATGAATGCGACGCCGATGGCGCAACAACGTCTGCAACAGCAGTTGCCAAGGCTGACCATACAGACATGGGAAGATCAGGCGTTTTTCTATAAATCGGTACGCGATTTGTATAACCGCATTTTTGGCGCACTCGGCCTCATCATCAGTCTGATCGTGGTGTTTGTCGTGGCCAATGCAATGGCGATGGCGATTATTGAACGTACCCGTGAAACCGGCAGTCTGCGGGCGATGGGAACGCTGCCTGCCGAGCTGATCCGCAGCTTTTCGTATGAGGGCATGTTCCTCGGTGGCAGTGGTGCGCTGCTGGGCGCGGCGATTGCCTTGACGGTGGCCTTGTTGCTGACATTTTTTCCGGTACAGATGCCACCGCCACCGGGTCGCTCTACCGGTTACCCATTAATGATCAGCCTTGATCTGAGCATGTATTTACTGACCATCAGCGGCATGATTTTGCTGTCCATGCTGTCATCCGCATTGATAGCGCGCCGCACACTGCACCAGTCCGTTGTCGATGCACTGGCCCATACCTGAACCGAAAGACGAGTATGAAAAAATTATTCTATCCAGCCTGTATGAATCTGCTGAGTCTGCTGAGCCTGAGCTGTCTGTTAAGCATGACCACAGCGCAGGCCGCCTCGCAGTTACCCGATGTTAGTCAGATGTTGAAAGCCACCGACCAGTTGCGTGTGGGTGGCGGCAATATGCAGGTGGAAACCGAAATCACCACGTTTCAACGCGATGGCAGCGTTGAAAAAGAGCGCAAATACCGCGTCTATAGTCAGGCGCAACGGCAGTCGCTGGTATTGATGCAGAGCCCGGCTGAGAAAGGCCAGAAAGTGCTGATGTCGGGCGATGATTTCTGGATGCTATTGCCCGGCAGCCAGCGGCCGATGCGCATCACGCCTATGCAGAAATTACTCGGCGATGCTTCGGTCGGTGATATCGCCACCATGAACTGGGCAGAGGATTATCAGGCAAGCCTGGTCGCGGAAGAAAAATGCGACGACAAAGCTTGTCTGCATTTACGATTGGATGCCAGCCGCAAAAGTCTCGCCTATCAACATATCGAACTCTGGATAGGTAAGAAATTTTATGAACCTTTGAAAGCCGATTTGTATGTGCAGTCGGAAAAACTGGCGAAGCAGGCGCGCTTTGTGATGGATAAAGCGCAGGCACCGACAGCGGTGGTGGAAATGCTGCTGGCAGATCAGCTCAGCAACCATAAAGAAACCCGCATACGCTATCTGCAGCGTCAACCAAAAACCGTCCCGGAACAATGGCTCAATCCCATGTTCCTGGCAAAAAATCCGACGCTGGAGTAAGCAGCATGCGCCACACCCATCACACGCTGACTTGCCTGATGCCGTTGCTGTTGGCCGCCTTCAATTCAGCAGCGCACGCGGCGGATACCGCAGCGCTTGCCGCTATGGCAGAGGCGACAGAAACGACAGCGACAGCAGCGACAACCGCAGCGACAACACCGGCAGACTTCAGTTACAGCGGCAACTGGCGCACGCTGCTGAACTCCGCACAGATCAATACTGTCGGGCCTGCAGCACTCACCGGGCAACTTCAGCCCGGCATATTAACGCCGGTACAAACGAGTGTGCAAAGTGAGCTGGAAATGAAGGCGCAGTACAAAAATTGGCACACCACGGCTACCCTGCACACAGAAAAATCCGACAGCAACAGCGCCCACAATACAGGTTGGGTCAATGAGTTCTATGGAAATCTGGATCTGGGCGCCTGGCAATTGAGCGCAGGGAAAAAAATCATTGCCTGGGATGTCGGTTATGGCTTTCGTCCGAATGATGTGATTCAGCAGGAAAAACGGCGCAGTCTGATCAGCCAGACGGCGATAGGAAAACCCCTGGCGAGTCTGGATTTTTTTACCGCAGATCAGGCGCTGAGTCTGGTCTGGGTGAATCCTGCACAGAATGACGCCATCAATAATATCGAAGAACAAGCCATCGCAGCACGTTGGTACCAACGCAGCGGCAACGTAGACTGGCATGGCTTTGCGCGCTATGGCAAACATACGCAAACCAGTCTTGGCGCCGCTTTTTCGTGGGTCGCCAGCGATGCGATTGAGCTGCATGGGTCTTTGCGCGTACAGCAAAAAGCGGCGATATTGCAGCAGACCGCATTCACCGGTTTGGCGCGCAGCGCACCGTGGCAATGGGAAATGCAGAATCAGGTCAGCCAGTTGCTGCTCGGCGCGAATCTGACGACAGAAGATCAGCACAGTTTTTTTGTTGAATACTGGTATGACGGCGGCGCTCGTAGTCAGTCTGACTGGCGACAATGGCTGACGCAGAATCAGCAATTATTAAGCATGGGTCAGCAAGCGGCATGGCGCTTGGCGGCTGCAGCCAATCTCGCATGGCAGAATAATGCTTTTAACGCCAGCAGCAATCTGCGCCGTCAGAATCTGTTTGCCCGCTGGAGCTGGCAACGTGATGCGTGGCAAACGGCGGTTGATGTGCTGTGGATGCCGGAAGACGGCGGCAGGATAACAACCTTCAGTCAGGAATGGCAGGGCGACCGTTGGCACTGGCAGACCGGCCTGCGCATATTCAATGGCCCGCAACAGGCCATCGCGCGGCAATTACCGAATACCCACTCGGCCTATGTATCGGCAACATGGGCGTTCTGAACGAAGTGATTTGTGTGAGAGGAGACGGTGACCGCCATTAATAAATCCAGAAAATTCCAAATTTTTTTACCTTACAAATCAAACAGTTAAATGACATCCATTCCAATCAAGTCCAATTTATTCCATCAATATCTCACCCCATCAAACTCATTATGGCTATTCTCAGCGATGCAAAAGCCCGCAATGTCAAACCGGATTCTGGCGCCCTACCGCACGGCGGCATTATTGGACTCTCGTTAGTTCCTTCGAACTCGAAAGGTTCTGGCAAATAGGTTTTACGTTATGTCAGCCCCATTATGGGCAAACGCAGGAATGCCGGGTTAGGTAGCTATCCAGAGATAGGTATTGCTCAAGCAGGAAAAGCAGCGATCCTCACCTGCGTGAAGTCGGAAGTTCACATCAAAGAGCTGAGATAATTAGAACGAACCCATGAATTGGGTAGAAACCGAACATTAATATCTTTTAACCATTAGCATCATTTTCCACTCTTTGAGCAGTCTGCAGATTCATACATTTTAAGATATTCACTTTTTACTTTTTCAAGACTCGCTACCTGACTATTTAATTCACGCTTAGTCTTTTCTGCTTCAGCAAGGTCTCCTTGCAATTCTTTTGGCACTTTATCGAATATTTTTGTTAATTCATCTTTAAAAGGACATCCTGCTTCGTCGGCAATAACGATTCCTTTTTCCATAAAAGAAATTATGTTAGTTGAATTGCGCTCGTTTTTTATTGTCAAAATAATTTCGTGAATAGCGTTTTTATAATCCTTAATTTTTAAGTAATTGACAACAGACAGAAATCTAACCCATCCGTTCTCTGGATTTTCGCTTATCATTTTATTGATTGTTAAACGAGGATTCTCCTTGAGTCGTAATTGTGAATCTACCAATGCAAATAAAAACTCTAAATCGTTCGGATTAACTTTTAGAAAAGAGTCAATAATGTTTCTTGCTTCTCTCAAATATGCAAGACCGCCTTTATTATTTTTCCAATCCGGTGCCTCAAGCACACTATATTTATTAGTAAGCACTTTCACTTTTAATAACGTCGCCATTTTTTCTGTTTTTTTATCGTGCTTGTTCAGTGAAAATTGACCAAGCCGTTCTAATATTTCGTTAATTTCAGGGATAGTGAGAGCCCTATCTTGAGTCACGTCGTCGTACAAATCTTGTGCAATCTCAAAGTCAGATTTTTTATTAACACTAGCAGCGTGGACGCTGGAGAACGCCATCCAAAGCAGCATAAAAATACATAGAATTTTTTTCATTTTTATTTATCCGGGGTTCCCCACATGAACATGATTAAATTCGCTCGATTCATAGTCCTTACACACATGATCTGAATGTTCAATACTACCGTCAGGCAAGTTAATCTCTAATAAGACTTCTTTAGCACCAAAACCTCTATCCGAAAGAAATAGAACCACCTACATTTACAAGTATATTTACATAGCGCCAGCAACTCCATTTAAACCCGACCCTACTAGACAGTGGGATGAAGCCGCATACCTTTCCGCAATTATTTAAACTTAGTGCGAATGGCCGTAAAAAGAAAATTGCTGAACAAGTACAAAGTTTTTCGTACGACTGCTCATTAGACCCAAAGGAGTTCAAACATTTCTTCAGGAACATGCTGGTCGAGAATTGCGGATTTTCCGAAAGCAAAGCTTCTCGAATTATTAAAAAAAAGAATACCACCATTGGAATGGTTACGAAGATTGGGAGCTGAAAGGAATTTACGAATGGTGGGCAATTGAAATCGCGAGTTCGCGGCGCAACTTTTAAACAAAGAATTGAATATTCATTGTCGAGATAAAAGAAGATTGGGAAATGAGATATCGTCCAATCCTGTTCTATATCGTCCAACTGAAGCCACACTGAAATGGCATACCAGATGGCATACTGGCGGAAGTGGTGAGATTCGAATTCATCCCTGTTGATGATATACGTTCTGCTTAATTTTGCTTCATCATCAGGCCGCGCACGACATCGTTGAACGCATTCACCAGTTTGGGATCGAACTGTACTTCGATGTTGGCATTGATTTCTGAAATCGCACTCAGCAAACTTTTTTTATAGCTGCGATCTGAGCGTTCGGTGGTGATAGAACAAAAGGTATCGACTATCGCCAGTATGCGCGCCCCCGGATGAATTTGTTCTCCGGACAAACGATTCGGGTAGCCGGTGCCATCGTAGGATTCGTGATGATCCAGCACCATGCGTGCGGCCTCATCCCAACCCGAAAAGCGTTGCAACATCTGATGGCCGAGACGCACATGCTCCTGAATAATGCGTTGTTCTTCACGCGAGAGATGGCCTTCTTTGTTAAAAATCGCATGCGGAATAAATGCCATTCCCATGTCATGCATCAGCGCCGCTGCCTGCAACTGTACGGGGTCAACGATCTGCCCAACTGCCTGATTTAACGCCTCGGTGAGCTGGGCTGTCTGCGTGCTGCGGTTCTTACGGAAGATGCTGAGATTATCGATATACGACGACCACTGCTGCATCAGCGCCAAGTCCGGTGGCAGCGGTAGTTCCACACGTTCATTTTTTTGCGCGTCGCCTTTATCCGTCGCCCTGCCACCCAGCGCTTCAATCGCTGCGCGGAAATGTTCAAGCTTCAGACCGTTGACGGTACTTTTTTGTAAGTTGTCACAAACCAGCGCAAGGCGGGCACGACGATGTTCGTCGCCGACACCTTCGCTGATAAGCTCAGTAAGCAACTGCTCAATCTCATCGGTGGCCAGTAATAGAAATTCGCCAAGCTCAGAAAAATACTGTTCCGGATGCGCACGCAATCTCGAAAAAATTTCTTCGACTCTGTGCATTAATGCATTGAGCGGCGCCAGCCCCACCATCTGGCAATTACCTTTGAGCGAGTGCATAGAACGAAACATGCGATGTATGTATTCCTGCCCGCCTTGCTTGTTCAGGGCTTTGACGCAGGTGTCGACTTCGATGCAGCATTCCCGTGTGCAATCGACAAACTCTTCAATAATCGTACGTTCCATCGTGAGGAACTCGGGACAGGTAAAGAAATTGTTTTGGTCGCTGGCGTTCATTGTTTCCTGGCTTTCATAGACTGAGATGGCATGAGTATTTAGGGCACAGCGAGAATGCGAGTGCCAGGCGATGGAGACATGACCAGCGCGGAATACAGCTATTTATTACTATAGGGCAATTTTTGAGCGAATAAAAAAATGCTGTTTGTACCGAAATACAAACAGCATATTTTTTTCAAACATTAACAAAAACGTCGGTTTTTCACGTCAGTGGCAAGAGCATATTTTCAACATTTGTCGCGCCAGTGGATACCGCAGAATTTTGTTGATGTCCGCCGGGAGGCAGGCGGTGAATAGGTGGGTAAGGCGTAGGGACTGGTGTTTGAGCGACTTAATAAATTACATGAATAAAATGCCATTAGCGAGAATTATGGCTTAATAAATACAGGTTTACTATTCTTCTTATTTAGTTATTTTGCCGCCACCGTGACCTGCTCCCCAAAATTAGTACGATAAAGATGTAGAGTCTGCCTAACGGAGGCAGGCATGAAAAAACGATTTACGGAAACCCAAATCATCGGTGTCTTGAAGGAAGCTGAAGCTGGCAAGAAAGT
>NZ_JACOFT010000008.1 GCF_014699135.1 Cognatundibacterium aquatile | reverse complement strand
ATCCCGAACAGGACCGTGAAACGACTCTGCGCCAATGATAGTGCTGCAACCAGTGTGAAAGTAGGTTATCGTCAGGCTTGTATTCTGCGAACCCCCCGTTACTAGCGTAACGGGGGGTTTTGCTTTTAGTGAGAGTACTAGTTTTTTAAATGTTTTTTCGCTGAAATTAAGCGAAAAAACGAATTGAGAGACTAGACAAAAAGCAGATGTTAAACTATAATGTTGCTTCTGTTGACGTTGGTGACACAGCGTTAAATGTTTATCTGACTAAGCAAGAATATGGGTGCTTAGCTCAGTTGGTAGAGCGGCGCCCTTACAAGGCGTAGGTCGGGAGTTCGAGCCTCTCAGCACCCACCACAGATAAACATCGCAGTACAGGTTAAGTAGTTTCGGAGTGGTAGTTCAGTTGGTTAGAATACCGGCCTGTCACGCCGGGGGTCGCGGGTTCGAGCCCCGTCCGCTCCGCCAGTAATTGAGAAAACGAGTTGCGTAAGCAGCTCGTTTTTTTATTTGTACGTTCTGAATTCAATTTACCGTGCGCTGTGTCACTTATGGTGCATCACTGTATTTTCCCGGACCTGACGCTAAGCATCAGGTATAAAAAAAGACGAGTGAGATACTCGTCTTTTAAATTCTCCCATCAAACTTGCTTACGCCGTTTTAGAACTTTCGAGTTCTCCATCCAGTGCAAACACGATGTCATCGAGCATTTTTGCTAATTCCGCCGTCATCAGCATAAAGTCTGCATCGAAGCGCTCTTCCTCATTGGTTCCTTTGTCTTTATCCTCATCAAGAATATCCAACGGTTTAATCCGTTTGATCGTCAGCGTATCTGTCAACACAAAGCTGATGCGGTCGTCCCAGGTTAATGCCAGCTTAGTGCACTGCTTACCAGCCGCGATATGTTTCTGGACATCGTCAGGGTCAAGCGTATGACGCACATAGCGCACCGTCGCTTTATCTTCGGTCGATGATTTCAGCTCTGTATCTTGGTCAATCGTGAAGCCTTTTGGCGCTTCATTGCCAGCCAACCAGCCTGTCATTGCAGCCTGAGGTGAGGATTTGACCCGCAAACCTTCGAGCGGAAGCTTGTCACAGCACTTCAATAGCAATTTGACGACTTCATCGGCACGAGACGGGCTTGATGCGTCAATCACCAGCCAACGATTCGCCGGGTCGATCCAGACAAAGGTATTTCGCTTAACGCCAAATGCGCGAGGCAATAATTCATCAGTTACGCGTTCTTTTAAATCTTTCATCGCCTTTCTGCCGGGCGCAAAACCTTGCTGCTCCTCTAACTCTGCCGCGCGCGCTTTCGTGACCTGATTAATAACGCTGGACGGCAGCAGCTTTTTCTCTGTTGCCAGTGCTATCAGAAACTGATGATTGACACTGTGAACCAGCATATCGTTGTTGCGAGGCGATGCCCAACCCTGGCTTTGCATTTCATTCGATGCACATTGCGCGAAAGAGATTCTGGATAATTGCGCATTTAATTCCTCTGCGCTGATGTTCCAGGGCGAGGTAAGACGAAAAACCTGTAAGTTCTTAAACCACATAGCGTATCCAAACGAAGAAAACTGACATTCTACACGCCGCCCCATCGCAACTCACGTCGTAAAACGCCAGCTTCACGACATTCAGCGTCCACCGGTCACATAGGATTGGAACGCAGTTCAATTGCCCACCATACTTCGCACACAAATACATCAATTCATTACTTACCGTAGGGGGCAATCATGTTGCAACAAATCCTGATCAACACACCAATCTGGGTATGGGCGTTACTGGCGTTTCTCATTTATCGCGGAGTCTTGATGAGTCGTGACCGTCAGGTCACTTTACGTGCAACATTTATTTTGCCTCTGCTTATGTTGGGTCTGTCTTTGCAAGGGCTGATACAGCATTTTGGCATTCGCTTTGAATCAGTAGGGCTGTGGCTGCTTTCTGCCGTTTGCGTTAGCATTTTGAACGCTGCCTTTTTCGGAAAAAATAGTGTCCGTGTGGTATCAGAAAAGCTGATTCAGTTGCAGGGCAGCTGGATGCCACTCATCCTTATGATGTTGATTTTCTTCTTGAAATACTGTGAAAACATTGCTGTTGTAGTACAGCCAGAGCTGCGCTCGAATATTGGGTTTATCAGTGTCTGCAGCATCAGCTTCGGCATCATGAATGGTCTGTTTCTCGGTAAGCTTCTGAGAGTGCTGAGTTTGCTGACAAAACATAAACAACCTGCTTTGATGAAAACCGCATCAACGCTTACACTTGCAGACGGACATGGCGCGGGGGAGACAGTATAATGACCGCTGTCCTTATTTAGATTTGTTGCGCGAAACGCGATGAACCCTATGTGCCATGTTAGCTGAACAAAAACAAGAAATTCTCAATTCCTTAAAAAACGCGGTTGCCCCCATTTTGGAAGGCAGCGATCTGCAACCCACGATATTGCTTGAACGCCCACGAGATCCATTGCATGGCGATATCGCTTGCAATATCGCCATGCAGATCGCCAAACCATTGCGTAAAAATCCACGTGAAATCGCTCAGGCAGTTGTTGCGAACCTGGAGGCACAAAATAATCCTCTGATCAGCGCGGTAGAAATTGCGGGTCCGGGTTTTATTAATATTCGTATCGCAACGGCTGCCAAACAGTCAGTGGTCAAAACGGTGCTGCAACTAGGCACGACTTACGGTCAGAGTCAACGCGGAGCCGGGCAAAAAGTTGTTGTCGAATTCGTGTCGGCAAACCCTACCGGTCCTTTGCATGTCGGCCACGGCCGTCAGGGCGCGCTCGGTGATGCACTTGCTGCCTTGCTCGATGTACAGGGTTACGACGTCTCACGCGAGTTTTACTACAACGATGCCGGTGTGCAAATCGGGAATCTGGCTTTATCCGTGCAGGCACGCGCCAAAGGTCATGCACCGGGCGATGCCGCGTGGCCAGAATCAGCGTATAACGGCGATTACATCGCTGATATTGCCCGCGATTTTCTCGACAAAAAAACCGTTTCTGCCAGCAATGGTCAGCCAGTCACAGCAACGGGCGATGTCGACGATATAAATTCTATCCGCGAATTCAGCGTGACTTATCTGCGCCGCGAACAAGATACCGATTTGCTCGCATTCGGTGTGAAATTTGATAATTACTATCTCGAATCCTCTTTGTACACAGACGGTAAAGTCGAAGCCACTGTCAATGCGCTCAAAGCTGCCGGTAAAACATACGAACAAGACGGCGCATTGTGGCTACGCACCACTGAGTATGGTGACGACAAGGACCGTGTGATGAAGAAGACCGACGGCACCTACACCTATTTTGTGCCGGACGTTGCCTATCACGTCACCAAGTGGGAACGCGGTTATCGTCAGGCCATCAATGTGCAGGGTAGCGACCATCATGGCACGATAGCCCGCGTCCGTGCCGGTTTGCAGGCATTGAATGTCGGTATTCCACAAGGCTACCCTGACTACATCCTGCATAAAATGGTCACCGTTATGAAGGATGGTGCCGAAGTCAAGATTTCCAAACGGGCTGGGTCTTATGTGACCGTGCGCGATCTGATCGAATGGTCGGGCGGCGGTGATGAACAGCGTGGCCGGGATGCAGTGCGTTTCTTCCTGATTTCGCGTAAAGCTGATACCGAGTTTGTATTTGATGTCGACGTTGCCCTGGCACGTTCAGATGAAAACCCAGTGTATTACGTCCAGTATGCGCATGCGCGTATCTGTTCCGTATTGGCACAATATGCGACCGATGAAGCCGCTTTTGCGCCATTGCTGAATGTTGATCTGTCACCGCTGACAGCGCCGCGCGAAGCGAGTTTGCTGGCAAAAATTGCGGAATATCCTGAAGCATTGGAAAAAGCGCTGGATGAACTTGGCCCGCATCAGGTTGCTTTCTATTTACGCGATCTGGCTGGTGAATTGCATAGTTATTACAATGCCGAACGGGTATTAGTGGATGATGAGCCGACCAAGCTGGCGCGTCTGGCACTGATGCTGGCAACCCGTCAGGTAATCCGTAACGGTCTGGCTCTGATCGGTGTATCTGCACCGAATAAAATGTAATAGTCATTTCCTTTCTGTCGTTCTGGTTGCAACTGTTGTCATGATTTTCAACCAGAATGACAGATTGCCTAAGCAGTACCGGTCAGTATTCACAGAGTACAATTTTTTCGTCGGAGACGCATGAAATCACATCACTCAACGCTGCAGCGTCAGCAAGGTAATACCTTAACAGGCATCATTATTGGTCTGGTCATTGGACTGGGCATTGCGGTGGCAGTCGCATTGCTGATCACAAAATCATCGACGCCTTTTACAAACAAAGGTGGAAAATCGGACAAACCCGATCAGCCGGTAACGCAGCTGCAGGATCCGAACCGGCCTATGTATGGTAAGCCTGATGCGGTTAAAGAGGCGGCAAAGGAACAGGCAAAAGACGCCGCGGTGGCCAAACCAGCCGACGCTGTACCGACGCAGGCGGCTGTCCGCCCACCCGAAGTGAAAGCCGAAACAAAGCCAGCGCAGGAAAAGCCGGCAGCTGATAAAGTGAGCGACAAATCGGAAAAAGCAGCAGATGCGGCGGCGGATGATAAATACATCTATTTCCTGCAGGCCGGCGCATTCAAAGAGCAGGCCGACGCTGATAGTGCCCGTGCCAAGCTGGCTTTGATCGGCTTTGAAGCCAGAGTGACAGAGAAAAATTCAGATACCGGTACGATGTATCGCGTCCGTGTCGGTCCGATAAATAATGCCGAAACAATGAACCGAATGAAGGCCAAATTGTCTGAGAATGGCGTTGATGTGGCAATTGTCAGAACTGCGAAGTAATCAGATTCAGTAATTCAGATTAATAAAGGAAAAGATATGCGTAGATTTACTCAAGCGATATATGCAGTATTTTTGCTGGGCTTAGGCCTGGTTTCAGCAGGTGCGGGAGCCTCTCCGGCGATGCCGCAATCCGGCGTTGAATACCGCGTACTCGGTCGTCCGCAGCCAACAGAAGCTGGTAAAAAAGTTGAAGTCATTGAATTCTTTGGCTATTTTTGCCCGCACTGCAATGCGCTCGAGCCTTTGATCGCCGAATGGGTCAAAAAGCAGGGCGACAATATCGTGTTCAAACGTGTGCACGTGAATTTTCATAATCTGGTGCAACAGCAAAAACTGTATCTGACACTGGAAGCAATGGGTAAAGCCGACGAGTATCAGATCAAAGCGTTCAACGCTTTGCACGTCGAACGTAACCGTTTGCAATCCGATGCAGAAGTCATGAGTTTCGTTGCCAAGTCGGGTCTCGATAAACAGAAATTTACTGATGTTTATAATTCCTTTGCGATTCAAAGCAAACTGAACCGTACCAATCAATTGCTGGAGTCGTATCAGGTTGATAGCGTTCCTATGGTTGCGGTAGATGGCCGTTTCCTTACTTCACCGGTAGAGTCCGTCCGCACCATGGGTCGCGTTTCTGAAGAAACTCAGAACCGTTCATTGTTGCAGGTACTCGATTTCCTGGTCAGTAAAGCGCAAAAAGAAAAAGCGGGCGCAGCACCTGCTGCTGCGGCTGACAGTGGCAAGAAAAAATAAGCTGAAGTACGATGCAATAAGTCCGCTTCTGGCGGACTTTTTTTTTAATTGGACACTATGAAAAACGTTTTTATTACGGGTGCATCTTCCGGCATAGGCGCTGCGCTTGCGCGTGAATATGCGGCGCAAGGCGCAAAGCTGGGCTTGCTGGCTCGCCGCCGCGATAATCTTGAACAATTGCGCCGCAGCCTGCCAAATCCCGAGCTACATCATATTTACGCGCTCGACGTCACCGATCATGCGGCCTTAGCTGCCGCTGCTGCCGATTTCATACAAAAGACCGGCAAAGTCCATGTGGTGATTGCGAATGCAGGTATTTCCGTCGGCACCTTGACCGAATACGCTGGCGATCTCGCTGTTTTTGAACGCGTTGTACAAACCAATCTGACCGCCACCGTGGCGACATTTGCGCCATTCATCCAGACCATGAAACGCGATGCGCAACAGGATGCGTGCCGGCTCGTCGGGATTGCCAGCGTCGCCGGTATCCGTGGTCTGCCCGGTGCTGAAGCCTACAGCGCCTCCAAAGCCGCTGTCATCAGCTATTGCGAATCGCTGCGGGTTGAATTGAAAAAAAGCGGCATCCGCGTTGTCACGATTGCGCCGGGCTACATCGACACGCCGATGACGCAGATCAACACCTATCGCATGCCCTTCCTGATGCCGGTACAAAAATTCGCTGCGAAAGCGGTGCAGACGATAGACGCAGGTTGCTCGTATCGTGTTATTCCGTGGCAGATGGGCATAGTCGCCAAGTGTTTAAGGCTGTTGCCGAATGCGCTGTACGACGCCGTATTTTCACGCGCCCCGCATAAGGCGCGGGCAGACGAGCAGCGATAGATCAAATCAGATACCAGCGACGACTATGGTCAAAAAATGACGAACGATATCTTCCTTACCGATGCCATCGGGCAACAACATCAGCCCGTGGCCGCAGCACAGGCCAGAATTGTCAGTCTGGTGCCTTCAATTACCGAATTGATCTGCGATCTGGGCCTGGCATCGTCTCTTGTCGGGCGTACCGGGTTTTGTATACATCGCGCCGAGACGGTGCAAGCGATTCCCAAAATCGGCGGTACTAAGGATGTGAATATTGAAAAAATCCGCCGGCTCGCACCAACGCATCTGATTGTCAATATCGATGAAAATGAAAAACCGACGGTGGACTCGCTCGCAGAATTTATCCCGCATGTGATCGTCACCCATCCGAATACCCCGCGCGACAATCTGGCTTTATATCGTCTGCTCGGTGGAATTTTTCAGGTCGAGGCCGCTGCTGAACAACTCTGCGCGGCATTTGAAAAGGCATACGCTGATCTGCCGTTGCGTATATCCACGCAACGCGTTTTGTACTGTATCTGGAAAGACCCGTGGATGACCATTGCTGGCGATACCTATATCGCCAATATGCTGAATCTGGCGGGCTGTCAGGTCTGGACGCCGGAAAACAATACCTTGCGCTATCCGGCTTTCAGTTGGAATGACACGATGGCGGCGCAATTTGATAGCGTCTTATTGTCGACCGAACCTTATCGCTTCACGGAAGACCATGTCGATGCGCTGGAACGCCAACTCGGCAAGCCTGTGCAACTGGTCGATGGTGAAATGCTGTCGTGGTACGGCAGCCGGGCAATCAAAGGCTTGATGTATTTAAAAACATTGAGATTTTAAATCTGAAAATATTTTTACAAATTTTGGCTATTCCGCATAAATGTCACACTGAGGACACAAACCAGACACACCAGGATTGACATGTTTTTCTTCAGGGGCTGATACTCAAATGCATAGAAATCTGTCTGAAACCAAGGGCTGGCCTGCACTTCGATTGGGCATGGCCTGACGCTATTGCTGTTTTGCCCGGCTGACAGATTTCTCATCAAATTGAATATCTCCCAATCAACATTGCAATTCTAAGGAATCTTGTCATGACCAAAATGCGTAAGGCCATTTTGCTCGCCCTCTATGGTGCCAGCTCTGCCGCAGCGTTTACTCCGGTTTGCGTGTACGCGCAGACCAGCCCGGAAAAGGCCTCTGATGCGCCGGTACAAACGATGACCATCGTCGGTTCCCGCCGGATCAATTCTTCGGCCACGGAAACGCCATTACCAATCGACTTTATTTCTGTTTCCAAATCCGCTGAACAAGGTGGACAGTTCGATCTTGCTCAGACTCTGGCGAATATCTCGCCTTCGTTCAATTCCACCCGCCAGACTGGTGCCGATGGTGCTGATCTGGTGGATTCTGCGGCATTGCGCGGCCTGGGCTCAGACCAGACGCTGGTGCTGGTGAATGGCAAACGTCGTCACACCGTGTCGCTGGTCAATCTGTTTGGCGCGCGTAACCGTGGCAATACCGGTACCGATCTGAATGCGATTCCGGTCATGGCGATCAGCAATGTACAGGTGTTGCGTGATGGCGCAGCGGCGCAATACGGTTCCGATGCGATTGCCGGTGTGATGGATATCAGCTTGAAAAAATCGCTAGGTTGTGAAGCCAGTTTCGGTTACAGCCAGTATTCTGTCGGTGATGGTAAAAACTATTTGCCGTCTGCCTATTGCGGCATACAGATCGGTGAAAAAGGCGTGCTCGGTGTAACCGTGGAATACACCGATCGCGGCCGTTCAAACCGGGCAGATCCGGGTAATCCGCGCACCATCGGTGACACCAAAGTCACAGGACCCACCGTTTATCTGAACGGTGAAGTGCCGAATGGCGGCAACGATAAATTCTATTTCACGCTGGGAACGCAGCAACGTAAAGCCTCTTCAGCAGCATGGGCGCGTGGTGGTGTAGGTTCTGACGACATTCCTTCGCGCAATTCTGCTGCGATGTACCCGAATGGCTTTGTGCCTTACATCAACGGCGATATCAACGATATCTACGGCATCGCCGGTTACCGCTTCAGCATAGGCGAGTGGCGTGCGGATTTGTCGCAGACTTACGGTTTCAACGAACTCAAGTACAACATCAGCAATACTCTGAATGCATCCATCGCGAATAAAGATTTGCTGAGCGGCGGCAAAGGCATCAGCCCGAGCAGTTTTGATGCGGGCGGCTTCTCATTTTCTCAGGCGACGACGAATCTGGACTTCAGCCGTTTCTTTGACGGTTTCATGAATGGCGTGAACGTCGCGTTTGGTGGTGAATATCGCCGTGAAAATTACAAAATTTTCGCCGGTGAGCCAGGGTCTTACAATGATGTCGATGGCGTTGGTTTTGGTGGTAATGCCGGCAGTCAGGGCTTTCCGGGCTTCCAGCCAGGTGACCGCACCGACCGCAGCCGCAACAGCCTCGCAGCCTATGTCGATATCGAAACTGATGTGACGAATCGCTTTAAAGTACAAACCGCAGTGCGTGGCGAACGTTACAGTGATTTCGGCTCCACACTCACAGGTAAAGTTGCTGCGAGCTACAAAGCGACCGACGACGTGAATCTGCGTGGCTCGTTGAGCACGGGTTTCCGCGCACCATCGCTGCAGCAAGTGTATTTTTCGTCGACCTTCACCGACTTCATTTCCGGCGTACCGATGGATGTGGTGCTGGCACCGAATGGCGGCACGATTGCGAACGCCGCAGGCATCCCGAAACTGCATGAAGAAAAATCGAAAAACTACACGCTGGGTCTGACGTATAAACCAAGCAATACGTTTTCTATGACAGCCGATTTGTACCGCATCGATATTTCTGATCGCATCGTTTTATCGGGTCGTTTTGATGCGAATAATTATCCGGCGCTGGGTGCAACGCTGTCTGCGCTGGGTGTTGGTCAGGCACAGTTTTTTGTGAATTCCATCAATACTAAAACACAAGGTATCGATCTGACCGCATCGCATAAAACCAATCTTGGTGCCGGCAAACTCTCGACCTATCTGGGCCTCAATTACAGCAAAACTGAAGTCACGAAAGTGAATGCGCCGACATCGCTGAAAGGCTATGAAGATGTGTTGCTGTCCGAGCGTGAACGCCTGTTCATCGAGCAAGGCGGCCCGCGCGTGAAAGGCACGCTGGCATTTAACTATGAGCAAGGTCCGTGGGCCAGCGAATTCAAAGTTATCCACTATGGTTCGCAAACACTGGGCACTTTCTCCGGTACGGCAGCAGGTGTGCCGAATGCATATTACGAACCAAAAACCTCTGCCGATCTGGCAGTGACGTATGCATTCAATGACACCACCAAACTGACGGTCGGCGGCACGAATATTTTCAACGTCAAACCAACGCGTCAGAATCCGAACGAAACCGACAACGGCTTTTATTACGACAGCGTGCAGTTCGGTCTGGGCGGTGCAGCGTATTTCGTCAAACTGTGGAAAAAATTCTGATCGACATTCTGATCTGTCCGCTTATTTTTCTGGCGTAAAAAAAGGAGGCAAATGCCTCCTTTTTTATTCGATCAGCAATGCAGAACATGCGCTGATCCTATTGCCGGTTAGTCAGTGATACGCCCGCAATCACCAGCAAACCGCCAACGATCATCGACAACAAAATTGGTTCGCCCAGCAACAGCGCGGCGAGCGTGATACCGAATACCGGCACCAGATTATTGAATACCGCGGTTCGCGCCGGGCCGATGGCTTTCACGCCTTCGTAATACCAGACAAAACCGATCACCGTACCGAATGCACCCAGATACACGATGGCGGCAAGTACCGGCCAGGTCAGACGACTGGTATCGAATTGCGGCCATTCCGTGACCGCGCCGCAGACCAATAGCGACAAGCCCCACAGCGATGCATACGTGGTTGCAGCGATCGGCGACAAACCGCGCAGCGCATGTTTGCCGATGATGGTGTAGGCGGCCCAGCCGCAGACCGCGCACAGCATGAATAATTCGCCTTTACCGACTGATTGCGAGATATCACGGATCGCGCTGCCCAGATCGCCGCGCGTGATCACCACCGCCGCACCGGCAAACGCAATCGCGATGCCCAGCCAGCGCCGCGCGCCGAGGCGTTCACCAAACAACGCCGCCAATGCCAGCGCCGTGACAATCGGATTGAGCGCGACAAACAAGGCCGTGCGCCCGGCGGGCATGAGTGCCAGTGCTGAAAAAAAGCAGATGTTATATAAAAAGATGCCCGTCGCACCGAGCGCAAATGTCGCGTGCATTTGCTGCCGCGTCAGTTTCGGCAAGCCGCCTTCGAGCTTCCACGCCAGCAACCACAGCAGGCCGCTGGCCACCGCAAAACGCAGCGCCGCCGCGGTCATGTGCGGAATTTCACTCGCCACAATACGACCGGCAATAAAAGTGCCGCCCCAGAACAAGGCGACCGCAACCAGTTTCAGATACGTGGTGACAGGAACGGGAGTGTGGGCAGATTTCACGATAGCGCGCTTCAACAGAAAGCGTGAAGGGTACACGAAAATGCCGGTTCGCCGCATCAGCGTCACGTTGAGTTGTTCCGTATCGCGTAAAGCCCGGCACGAAAGGAGCTGAAAATTCCCCGAAAAATGCCATAAGAAGCGAAAAAATGGGGAGTATCAGCCATTTTTGCCTTCATCTCCTTATAAACAAAGGGTGTTAAAAAATACTGGGGGGAGTATATTTTCGACTTTGGGGGGGCCGGAATCACCGTTGCCGACGACTTGCAAGCGGATTGCCAATTGACATGCATACGGTTATCGTAATGTCACGTTAAGCATCGAAGGAGCAGGTTCAATGAAACTGAAACTATACCGATTTGAAAAAGATGAGCCTGCGAGAATTGAGACGATTAATCGTGGCGAGATATATCTTTCAGCACCACAAGAATTTAATGATCCTAATGATTGTCGGATGCAGGGGATATTTTCGCCTGAATTAGATTCCGTTTCTTACGAAACATTTAAAAACCGCATTGACCTCATTTATCCGCCAAGTGAGCCATCGTCTTGGCGCCACCCTCTAACGAATTCTGACGTTAAAAAGAATGTTGTCGCTGAAAAGCTTAAAGAAATTTTTTCGCGTTACGAACCAGAACCAAATATTGATTATGTAGATATCCAAGGGGCTGTAGCCCGCATAAGAAGTTACATAAAACATACAACAGGAGTCTGCTGTTTCTTTGCAGGTGATCCTAAAGATTCTTTAATGTGGGCGTATTATGCGGACAGTCATAAAGGGTTTTGTGTTGAGTATGAGTTGGATACTGACGCGCAAGGCAATTTGCCAGCGGGATTTCACAGAGTAAAGTATGAGAATCAGTTGCCTTCCCCTTCAATATTAGAGCTGCTTCTCACTCCAGAGGAATGCATAAGCAGATTAGTGACTACCAAAGAAAAAAGTTGGATTCACGAAAAAGAAGTTCGATATGTCGCACTCAATTCACTCTCTGATACGGACGATTTTTCTGTATCTGGTTCAGGAGATCGCTTTAAATTGCCGTCGTCATTGAGAGTAACAGGCATCATAACGGGGCAGAACTATCGGGGAAATCAGCTTGATTTTAAATTTAACGATCCATCCGTAAAAGTGAAGCGGTATAAAAACACTTTTGGGTGAAGTTAATAAACCATACGTCAGACCCAATTACTACGGCTAATGAGTGCTCGTCGCAGAGACAGACCTAGTAGACAATTCAAGGCAGACCCCATGCACCCCGACAAAGTTGACCGAAACCGCCTGCGCCAGCTGACGGATTTACCGAATATCGGCAAGGCCGGTGCGGCGGATCTGCGTTTGCTGGGCATCAGCGCGCCTGCGGATTTGGTGGGGCAGTGTCCGTGGCAGATGTATGAAAAGCTGTGCCAGCTGACCGGCGTGCGGCACGATCCCTGCGTGATCGATGTGTTCATGTCGGTCACCGCATTCATGAATGGCGAACCTGCGAAACCGTGGTGGGAATTTACCGACGCCCGCAAGCTGGCGCAGGCGGAAAAAGCCTCTTCCTGAAAAAAATGGGGGAGTATCCAGCTTTTTCGCATTGATCTCCTTATTAATAAAGGCTTCTGAAAAATACCCCACCCAGTATGTTGATGGCCTCAACAACGGCTTTGCTACGTTGTTGTGTTGCACAACTGAGCCGTTACCTGTCGTATTCCTGATTTTCTGCCATCGTTTTAATTGTCTTGTTACAAACCCCTTGTATAATTTTTGCAATAACTTCTTTACTACCGATCGTAGTGATTGATTGCTGAGTAAACCGACAAAATAAGCCGACAAAAAGGAAGATGGATGAATACCTGTGTGAGCTGCGGTACTGACAACCGGGGTGGTGCCAAGTTTTGTAAATCGTGTGGCAGTGCGTTGTTACCGCCAGCGCCGCCGACGCCTGAGTGTCATCAATGCCATGCGCCACTGACCCCAGGCGCGCGTTTCTGCAAAAAATGCGGTGCCAGCACTGGCGCTGATGTAGCCGCTGCCACGGCAACGGATGTTGTGGCGGCAACCACCAGCGAGGCACCAGTCAGCGCGACAGAACAACCAACAGAACAGCCAGCTGATCTGCCGACAGCGCAGGCATTTATTGCCAGCATTGCCAGCGAAGCCGCGACAAATCTGTCTGTGCAAAGCGTGAGCGCCACTGTTGACGATGCTGTGCCATCCGCAAACACGGATGTCCCTGTCACTGCAGCGACGCCAGCCGCAAGCACCGCGAATGTAGCTGCACAGCCATCGCAGTCAACTGGCGCTAACGCTTCTCCTTCCTACAATGCCCTGCCGGTCAGCAAGACGGCGACGCCGGTGACGGCCATCGTGCTGGTCGCCGCGGTCGTGGCAATTGCCGCTGGCGCTGGTGCTTACGTCTGGTATGCAAAATCCCGTTCGCAGACCGAGCCCGTCGTGACCAGTGCTGAACCCGTCGCCGCCTCATTGCCGAGCAGCCCGCCGGCGGATGTTGCGCCGGCTCCAGCTTCTGCCGTTGCAATGCCGGAAGTGACGACCGCACCGACGACACCGGCAACCACGGAAGCGCCTGCACCCGTGACCGCCAAAAAGAAACGCCGGAATGACGATGATGAATTTGACGAAGATGACGATTTTTACGATGAACCAGTCAACGCTAAACGCAAACAAGGGGCACAGGCACAGCCAGGCGGCGAAATGATGCATGGTAAGGCGACAGCTTTGTTAAACCGTGCCGACAGTTTTATCGCCAGCGGTGATTACGATAATGCACTGGCGACCGCCCAGACTGCGCTGGCGCTGGACCCCGGCAATACCGCGGCTCTCGCAAAAATCAGGAAAATCAAACAACTGCGTTCACGCTATTAAACCAGTTCCGCACATGGGCATACGCATGATTTCGTATGCCTATGTTCCGGCGTGGCATTGATAGACCGCGCCGCACATCTTCCATCACCCATCATTGTTAACCCCGTCCAGAGTGACGACATCCATCGGAGACTACATGAGCAGCAATCCAAAGACTTCCGGCAGCCCATTTGTGTTGCTGCGTGCCGCAGAGGCCGCAACGAACTGGCGCGCGCTTGCCATGACTGGCATGGCAGCACTGGCTTTTTTCCTGTCTATGGCGATGACTGCCTGGCTGACACGCCACAGCTTTTTGCTGGGGGGCCTGTTTTCCATCGTGACGTTGATTGTTGGTATCACCGGCTATTCGGCGGTTGGTATTTTGCTGATGCGCCAGTCGCAGGGACGTGAACTCAGTTTCAGCGATGCGATTATCCAGGGCATCTTTACGGTACATCGCATGCTGGGCGTGGCGCTGGTGTTGCTGGTGATTTTTTTGCTGGTGGCGCTGCTTGCGTTTGCCGTGCTTTTTTTGTGTAAGTTGCCCGGGCTTGGTTCCTTGCTGTATGCCGTTATGTTGCCATTGCTGACGGTGATCATCGGCGTCACTTTTGCCAGTATATTTTATGTAGCCATGCCACTGGCGGCACCGGCAATCTGGGCCGGTAACTCGGTAATGGAAACGATTGCCCGTTTGTTTGTGATTGTCCGTCAGCGTTTGCTGATGACGATTACTTATATCGTCGTGCTGTCTTTCCTGGTGCTGTTTTTGTCTGGCGTGGTGTCGTTCATTTTGTTTTCCGGCTATGTCACGACAATGGGAATTTCTCAGGCCGTCGGCATTAATCCTATGGGAAATGTGATGGGAATGATGTCCGGCATCATGGGAAGCCATATGGGAAATCAGATGGGATATGGCGGCGGCTTTGAGGCTCTGGAGAGCGGCATGGCGTACACCGGTGCGTTTGGTTTCGCAACCGGGCTGCTGTTCAGCGTTGGTATGGTCATTCCGTTTCTGACAATGATTAACGGTACCTGCCTGATTTATCTGCAAGTGACGGATGGTCTTAATTTTACCGAAGCGGAAGAACAATTACAGGCGCAGATGCAGGAGGCAAAACGTCGCGCCAACGAAGCCAAAGACCGTGCCGGGGCAAAATTGCAGGAAGCAAAAGACGCCGCAGTTGCATCTGCAGCGGCGGCCAAGAGTAATCAGCCAGCGGCGAAAGCCGAAGCAGATATCGCCCCAACAGTGACGCCAGCAGTGCCGCCTGCGCCTGTTGCACCAGTTGCCAGAGTATGTTCTGCCTGCAAAGCACCATTGGCAGCAGACGACATTTTCTGCGGTGAATGCGGCACAAAAAATCCTCTGTAAAAACTCTTATAAATCCGGTGCGATACCAGCTTCAGGTCAGTCGTCAAAGCGATATTTCAGCGTTGTACGACTGGCCTGACAGATCAGCTCAAACGCCATAGGCGTGTTGTTTCGGACGACAGAAATTTATGCGGAAATGGGCTGCACTCAGTTATATTGTGAATGCTGTTCGTGTTGAAAGCAGTGGATTTTGACTGAGTGACGATAGCCGATTTTCGGGAGCATTTCATGGGCATGAGCTGTTTTTATCTGACGCTGACACAGGAAAAACTGGATGAACTGAAACAGCATCCCGGACAAGTCCGCCAATTTATTTTTGCCAAAAACGGCAGCAACGACGAAGCGGAATTGTTTGATCTCGAAAAAGCCTGGCACGGCATACAGTATTTGCTCAATGGTGCGACTTTTGGCGGTGACGAACCTTTGGGGTGGGCGGTGTTTGGCGATCAGGAAGTCAGCGATGATCTTGGTAAAGGCCCCGCCCGTTGCCTGACCGCGCCTCAGGTCGCCGCAGTCAGTGCCGCGTTGCAGGAAATGCCCGCATCCGCGCTGGCGCAGCGCTTTGACGCAGCAAAGATGGAAAAAGCGCAGGTTTATCCTGAAGGGATGTGGATCACCGACGGGGTGCAGGCATTAAATTATCTGCTAGAACATTATTCCCATCTGCAAAATTTTTATGCAAATGCCGCCGCACATGGCAAGGCGGTCATCTGTTTTATCAGTTAGATCGTTGAGGTGTGTGTTATCCAGATTAATTAAGGAGCGGCGTGATGCATACAGCAACAGGATTCAGAAAGCGTTCATACATCGGTATGTTGATCGGTTTGACGGCATTGACGGTCGCGTCTACTCAGGTTGTTGCGGCGGAGCGTATTTCGCTGACGCGTCAGGATAGTCAGAGTGTTCCTGCTATGGTGTATCAGAATGCGGGAGCATGTCAGGGTGTGGCGATTATTTCCCACGGCGCTGGCGGTTCGGAAAAAGGCTATGTTTATCTGGCTGAATTCATGGCGAAAGAAGGTTTTCTGAGCGTTGTGCCGGGGCATTTGGAAAGCGGTAGACAATCTTTGCGTGAAGCCAAGCGCGGCGGCAGTTTGCAGGACGGCCTGACAGAATTAGTCACCGATGCACCAGCCTATGCGGCGCGGCTGATGGACATTAATGCAGCGCGTCAATGGGCTGCGGCACGTTGTACTGGCAGACGCGCGGTCTTACTCGGTCATTCCATGGGGGCGGCAGTGGCCATGATGGAAGCCGGTGCCGACAATAAAATGGGCGTGACCGGCACCGCCAGTTTCGATGCGTATATTACCTTGTCGCCACAAGGTGAGGGATTGATTTTTCCCGCCCATGCCTGGTACAAAATCAGTAAGCCAGTGTTATTGATGACAGGAACCAGAGACGATGATCTGGCACACGCTTCCTGGCGTACCCGTACCGAACCGTTTGCCGACATGTCTCCGGGTTGCAAATGGCTGGGTATCGTGAATGGCGCATCGCATATGAATTTTGGCGGGAATGGTTTATTGCATCGCACCGAAGGACTGACCACGCAAACCATCCATGCGTTTTTACAGGGCGCGCAAAGCGGCAATTGTGCGGCGCCGTCACCGTTGGCGGGCATGGAACTCAGAACAAAATAGCCGCTTGCCATCAGTTCGTGTGAACCGTTGCAGGCAGGTCAGCTCGCTTGTTGCCGCAATGTCAGTGCCTATGTTCTGGCAACAAAACGGATGATGCCGTCATCACCTGTTTGCCGCTGCAAAATGCCGTCAAACCACAGTTTGTGCAGATGCGCGAGTGCTTCGCCGATAGCAAATGTCAGCTGGTGCGCATCGAGCGGGCGGCGGAACATCAGTGGCACGATGTCACAGGCTGATTGCGGCGTCGTACAAGCTGCAACGACCTCGGCCAGGCGTTCAGCGTGATGTTCTTCCAATTGCGTGATGCGCGTGTGCAGCCCCTTGAACGGCTTGCCATGCGAAGGCAGGATCAGCACATCCTCAGGCAGCGGCAGGTATTTCTTGAGTGAATCGAGATACTGCTGCACCGGATTGGCTTCCGGTTCTATCGCAAACACGGATACATTCGTGGAAATGCGTGGCAACAGCATATCGCCAGAAATCAGGATATTCAGATCAGCGCAATACAATGACGCGTGTTCTGGCGAGTGACCAAAGCCGGTGATGATTTGCCAGCGCCGCTGATGAATCGTCAGGTCGATGCCTTCTTGCATGCGGCGATACGAAGTCGGCACCGTCGGTACCATGCGGCTGTAATGACTTTTTCTTTCCTGTATCTGTTCTTGCATCGCCGGATCGAGTCCGTGTTTGCGGAAATGCGGAAACATCGCGGTGCCATCCGCACCCGGTAAACCAGCCGACATCATGCGGGCAAAGCCATATTCGCCCGCTGTCATCCACAGCGGCACGTTCCACAAGGTACACAACCAGTCTGCCAGGCCGATATGATCGGGATGACAGTGGGTGGCAATCACCCGCACCACCGGCAAGCCGCGCAGATGATTGTGCAGATCACCGAACAACACTTCCCAGGCATCACGGGTGGCATCGCTGGCGATGCCGCAATCGACAATTGTCCAGCCATGTACCCGCCCCTGCGCAGTCTCGACTTCATCTTCCAGCAGCCACAGATTGATGTGGTTCAGTGCAAACGGCAGGCCCATGCGTATCCATAAAACGCCGGGCGCTATTTCCACCGTCTTGCCAGATTCCGGCAGGGTTTCGCCAAACGGATAATCGAGTTGTTGTTCCAGGTGATTCATTGTTGTCTCTTCTCTTTTTGGTACGTACGTTGTAGCCGGAATAGCCTACAATGCGTTTTTATGCAATTGACGTTAACGTCAATTCGATTTCAGCGATTGTAATCAGAAAAACGATTTTGTGTACTAAAACTATGGCCACCTACACCATTACCGACTTAGCCCGCGAATTTGATATCACGCCACGAGCGATACGTTTTTACGAAGATCAGGGCTTGTTAAGCCCGACCCGCGAAGGTCCCAGCGGTCGCAATCGTGTCTATACCGCGCGCGAACGCACACAACTGAAGCTGACCCTGCGTGGTAAGCGTCTGGGCCTGAGCTTGTCGGATATCAAGAGCCTGGTCGACATGTACCGCTCACCAAAAGATACCGAAGCGCAATTACAGAGCTTTCTGGTGGTGCTGGCACGGCACCGCGCTTCACTTGAGCAGCAGCGCGAGGATATCGAAGTCATGCTGGCGGAAATCAGCGCCCATGAAGATAAAAGCCGGCGTTTGCTGGCCTTGCATACGAAAGCTGGTCAGACCGCGTAGAAATACCAGTCTGCACAAAACGCAATCAATTGACGTTTACGTTAACGTCAATTAGTCGTATTATTTCCTACGCTCAGATTTTGCTCAGATTTTGTATTTCCGGGGAGACTTTATGTATCAGGACGCCACATCCGCAGCACCCGCCGCGCTTGATCACACGCTGGCGTTGACTTTGCTGCAGAGCTTCAACGGCCAGGGTGCGTTGATGGCGTGGAATGCAAAACTGACCGGAATGACGCCCGGCACCTGTGAGATCAGCTTGCCATACAGCGATGCTGTTAGTCAGCAACACGGCTATTTTCATGGCGGCGTGATTGGCACGCTGGCGGATGCTGCCGGTGGTTATGCCGCAAATACATTGTTGATGCCTGTAAGTGAGTGCTTAACTGCCGAGTATAAAATTAATATCGTTGCACCCGGCATAGGCGATACCCTGATCGCCCGTGGCAAGGTCTTGAAATCAGGAAAAACCCTGGTCGTTTCAAGCGCCGAGGTGTTTGTCGTCAATCAGGGGCAAGAAAAATTGTGCGCGATCATGCAACAGACTTTGTTTGTGATCGCAAAAAAATAACTGACGGTCCGCCGTGACGGTCAATGTAGTCGCAGCAAAAAATAACAGTATGGATGCAAAATTGGTTTCGCAAGGCTATCGCTGCGAAACCGGGATTGCGCCACTCTGATGAATAAAAAAGATTCTGTTCCATCATTACAGTGAGGATGACATGCTCCATTTACCCGGTTTAACTTTCGATCATGGCGACGATATCGCCGCTTTGCGTGAAGCCGTTCAACAATTTGCCGCCGCCGAAATCGCGCCACGTGCGGCGGAAATCGACCGCAACGACCAGTTCCCTATGGATCTGTGGCGCAAGATGGGCGATCTCGGCATTCTGGGTGTGACTGTCAGCGAAGAATACGGCGGCGCCAACATGGGCTATCTCGCCCACATCATCGCGATGGAAGAAATCTCGCGCGCGTCCGCCTCGGTAGGCTTGTCGTACGGCGCGCATTCGAATCTGTGCGTGAACCAGATCAAACGCAACGGCACCGAAGAGCAAAAGCAAAAATACCTGCCGAAACTGATTTCCGGTGAACACATCGGTGCGCTCGCGATGTCCGAGCCGAATGCAGGTTCCGACGTCGTCAGCATGAAATTGCGCGCCGATTTCAAAGGCGACCGCTGGGTGTTGAACGGCACCAAGATGTGGATCACCAATGGCCCTGACGCCGACGTGCTGGTGGTGTATGCAAAAAACGATCTGGAAGCTGGCCCGCGTGGCATGACCGCTTTCCTGATTGAAAAGAATTTCAAAGGTTTCAGTATTGCGCAAAAACTCGACAAGCTCGGCATGCGCGGTTCGCATACCGGTGAACTGGTCTTTGAAGATTGCGAAGTACCTGCAGAAAACGTGCTTGGTGGTCTTGGCAAGGGCGTGAATGTGCTGATGTCCGGCCTCGATTTTGAGCGCACAGTTTTGTCCGGCGGCCCGCTCGGCATCATGCAGGCGTGTATGGATGCCGTTGTGCCTTACGTGCATGACCGCAAACAGTTTGGTCAGCCGATTGGCGAATTTCAACTGATGCAAGGCAAACTGGCGGATATGTATTCCACCATGATGGCCTGCAAAGCTTATGTTTACGCGGTTGGCCAGGCTTGCGACCGTGCCACCAATCCGGAACAAGTCCGCGCCTTACGCAAAGATGCTGCGGGCGCGATTTTGTACTCGGCAGAAAAAGCCACCTGGATGGCAGGTGAAGCGATCCAGGCGCTGGGTGGCAATGGCTATATCAATGAGTACCCGGTCGGCCGCCTGTGGCGCGATGCCAAACTGTATGAAATCGGTGCTGGTACCAGCGAAATCCGCCGCATGCTGATAGGCCGCGAACTGTTTGCGGAAACGAAGTAAACTGGATTTTTCGTACTGGTGCGCACTCCCTTAAGTCACGCTTGCACGTAAGGGATTGCGCGTACACAGCAACTATACTCAGCCATGACCCAATTACACATCACGACACCGGTGCTTGCGCATCGCCCGCTTTCCGCTCAGCTACATAAATCAGTCTGGCTGAAGATGGATAATTTGCAGCCCTCGGGCTCGTTCAAATTACGCGGCATCGGCCTGATGTGCCAGCGCGCTGCCGCGCTGGGGGCGCAACATTTTGTCTGCCCATCTGGCGGGAATGCGGGTTTTGCGGCTGCGGTTGCGGGTGTGGCGCTGGGTCTGCCGACCACGATTTTTGTCCCGGAAACTACTGCTGAAAGTGTGCGCGCGGAGATACGCGCGATCGGTGCGACGGTGATCGTCACCGGCAAAGTGTGGGACGAAACCAACCAGGCGGCTTTGCAAGCCTGCGAACAGCCGGGTGCGGTATATATCCCGCCATTCGACCATCCTGATATCTGGAATGGCAATGCGACTTTGATCGACGAGGTTGCTGGTACGCTGGATTTTGACGTTGTGCTGTGCTCTGTCGGCGGTGGCGGCTTATTAAGCGGCATTGTGCAGGGCTTACACCGCAATGGTCTGGCGCATATTCCTGTTATTGCTGTAGAAACAGAAGGTGCGGCATCCTTACATGCATCGGTACAAGCGGGTGAACTGGTGACATTGCCTGCGATTACATCAATCGCCACCACATTAGGTGCCCGTCGGGTGGCGCAACAAGCGTTCGACTGGATGCAGAAACATGAGATTCACAGTGTCACCGTCAGCGATGCACAGGCAGTTGCCGCCTGTCTCGCGTTTGCGGATGATATGCGCACACTGGTGGAACCCGCTTGCGGTGCCACGCTGGCGGTGGCGTACCAGAATCTGCCTGTATTAAAAGAATTTAAGCGTCCCTTGATCGTGGTATGCGGTGGTATCGCTGTTGATATGGTAAAACTAGAGGCTTGGAAAACCCAGTTCAACCTGCCCTGAGCCATCGCTATGCCAAACACGCATTTTCCTAAGTTATTGTCGTCCCAGATCGCGTTTGATATCGCGCGTACGATACTGGATGGCTTTGACAAGCATTACCATTTATTCCGTATCAGTAGTCAGCAGGCAAAGCAGTTTTTTGAGGCGGGCGACTGGAAAGCGGCACAAATCGCCGCCCGTGAACGTATTCAGTTTTACGACACCCGCGTGCGGGAATGTGTGCGCGTACTGGAAGATGATTACGATGAAAACGATCTGACCGATGAGGTCTGGCGTGAAGTCAAACTGCATTACATGGGTTTGCTGATCGACCACTTACGGCCGGAACTGGCTGAGACATTTTTCAACACCGTCTGCACGAAATTACTTAACAGAAATTACTTTCATAATGATTTCATTTTCGTGCGTCCGGCAACTTCAACTGAATACATAGAACGTGACGATACGCCGCCGACTTATCGCGTGTATTACCCGGCAACTGACGGTCTGAATTACACGATCAAACGCATCGTCACGAATTTTCAGCTCAATACTCCTTTTGAAGATCTTGATCGCGATGTCGCCGTCGTCGAGGCACGTTTGCGTGAACATTTCGGGCGTGAAAAGCTGGAACCGAATCACCAGATTCAGGTGTTGGCGAATTTGTTTTACCGGAATAAATCTGCCTACATCATAGGCAAAGGGATTAACGGTAATCGCGAATATCCGTTTGTGATTCCGCTGATGCATAAACGGAAAAATGAGCTGGTACTCGATACGATCTTGTTTGATGTGATGCAGATTACGGTGCTGTTTTCATTCACCCGTGCGTATTTCATGGTCGATATGGAAGTGCCATCGGCGTATGTACAATTCATCCGCAGCATTTTGCCGAAGAAACCGCGTAGTGAAATCTATACGATGATCGGTTTGCAAAAACATGGAAAAAACCTGTTCTATCGCGATTTTCTGCATCATCTGAAATACTCGTCGGATCGCATCGAAGCGGCGCCCGGTATTCGCGGTCTCGTTATGCTGGTGTTCGCTCTGCCTTCTTTTCCGTATGTGTTCAAGCTGATCAAAGACAGTTTCCCGCCGCCGAAAGAAACCACCCGGGCGCTGATTAAAGAAAAATATCTGCTGGTGAAAAATCATGACCGTGTTGGGCGCATGGCCGACACGCTGGAATATTCCGATGTCGCTTTTCCGCGTTCACGGTTTTCTGAAGAGTTGCTCGAAGAAATCCGCCAATACGCGCCGTCCATGCTGGAAGTGAATGATGAAGAAGTCGTCATCAAACATCTGTACATAGAACGCCGCATGACACCGCTGAATATCTGGCTGACTGAAGCCGAACAACGTGGCGATATGCAGGCCATGGAACAAGGCGTGTTCGAATATGGCAACGCGATTAAAGATCTGGTCTCGGCGAATATTTTCCCGGGCGACATGTTGTATAAAAACTTCGGCGTGACACGTCATGGTCGTGTCGTTTTTTATGACTACGATGAAATTGAATACATCACTGACTGCACTTTCCGCAAGATACCGTTGCCGCGCAATGAAGAAGACGAGATGTCCGCTGAACCCTGGTATCCGATCGCAAAGAATGACGTATTTCCTGAGCAATTCGGCACTTTCCTGCTCGGAAATCAGAAAGTAAAAGAATTTTTTATGAAACACCACGCTGACTTGCTGACCGCCGATTACTGGCAGGGTCGCAAGCTGCGCATCGTGGACGGCAAGGTGGATGATGTCTTCCCGTATCCGCAGGAAGTCAGGTTTATCAATAAAGAGTTAGCACAGCAAAAATAATTTTTTTATGTCTTATCAGTATCAACAGTCTTAATCGCGCTTGCAGATGTTTTCAGAGAAAAACAGACAAGCAGAAATTTTGTATCACCTCACATTCAATGGAGAAAAACATGACAGATCCTATCGTAATCGTTGGCGCAGCCCGTACCCCTATGGGTGCATTTCAGAGCGATTTCGCTTCCCTGACGGCAAGTCAGCTCGGTGCTGTGGCGATCAAGGCCGCAGTTGAACGTGCTGGCGTCAAGCCCGAGCTGATTGAAGAAGTCCTGTTTGGTAACTGCCTGATGGCAGGTCAGGGTCAGGCGCCTGCGCGTCAGGCCTCGCTGGCGGCAGGTTTGCCGATGTCCACCGGCGCGGTGACCTTGTCCAAGATGTGCGGTTCCGCGATGAAGGCAACGATGATGGCATTCGATTCCATCAGCGCAGGCAGCAATGAAGTGATGGTGACCGGCGGTATGGAATCCATGACCAACGCGCCCTACATTATTCCAAAAGCGCGCGGCGGCTATCGTATCGGCCACGGCATGATTTACGATCACATGATGCTTGACGGTCTGGAAGATGCCTATAGCCGCGATGAAAAAGGCGGAGGCCGTTCCATGGGAACTTTTGCTGAAGATTGTTCTGCCAAATACCAGTTCAGCCGTGAAGATCAGGACGCATTTGCGATTGCTTCCGTCAAGCGCGCGCAAGCAGCGACAGCAGACGGCTCGTTCGCGTGGGAAATCGCACCGGTTACCGTTTCCGGTCGCGGTGGTGACGTCGTCATTGATAAAGACGAAGGCCCTCTGAAAGCCAAGCTCGACAAAATCCCGGCTCTGAAACCAGCCTTCAAAAAAGACGGCACGATCACTGCCGCATCTTCTTCCTCCATCAACGATGGCGCTGCAGCGCTGGTGCTGATGCGCGAGTCCAAAGCCAAAGAACTCGGCCTGACACCGATCGCAAAAATCGTCGCTCACGCATCGCATGCACAGGAACCAGGTTGGTTCACGACCGCGCCGATCGGTGCAATACAAAAGCTGTACAAAAAAACCGGCTGGACAACAGCAGATGTCGATCTGTTTGAAATCAACGAAGCTTTCGCTGCCGTACCGATGGCCGCGATGAAAGATCTCGGCATCTCCCACGACAAAGTCAACGTCCACGGTGGTGCCTGCGCACTCGGCCATCCTATCGGCGCATCCGGCGCACGTATCATCATCACGCTGATCGGTGCGTTGAAAAAACAAGGTAAGAAGCGCGGTGTGGCATCCTTGTGTATCGGAGGTGGTGAAGGCACAGCGATGGCCATCGAACTTTTTTAACACTGATTAAGCTACTGCGCGGCGCACTCTTGAGCCTGCGATGCTCGTCGTACTCAAGTACGACTGCGCTTCTTAACTCAATATTGCGTCGCTCGCTACGCTTACTCAGCGTTAAAACTATAGGTACAAAATTTTATTTTCATCAGGAAGCCCTTGCAGGCGACACCGCTGTGGGGCATCTTGAAATGCAATCTGACATACGCAGAACTGACAACAAGGAAGCAAGATGCCCACAGCACTTATCATCGGCGCGTCACGCGGTATCGGTCACGAACTGGCTTTGCAATATAAGGCGGCTGGCTGGCGTGTGATTGCCACGGCGCGTAAGGCGGTTGATCTGACAACTTTGCAGGCGCAGGGTTGTGAGGTCGTTCCTTTGGATGTCACGAACATCAATGATTGCGGTGGTCTTGGCTGGCGACTCGATGATGAAAAGATCGATGTCGCTATTCTGAATGCCGGCGTGTATGGCCCGCGCACGACGGGGCTGCAGACGCCGCATGACACGCAATTTGACGAAGTGATGCATACCAATGTGTTAGCCGCGATGCGGATTCTCCCGATCATATTGCCGCTGGTCGAAAATGCCGGTGGCCGTCTTGCCGTCATTTCATCGATGATGGGCTCCATCAGTGAGCGTAACGGCAGTCACGGCTGGTTATATCGTGCCAGCAAAGCCGCGTTGAATTCTGTACTGAAGGATGTGTCTTTACAGACGCGACAAGCGATTTGCGTGGCGTTGCATCCGGGTTGGGTTAAAACAGAAATGGGCGGCGTCGGTGCTGAACTTCCGGTGGCAGACAGTGCGCACGGCATACGCAAAACACTGGCGGGTTTGCAGTCAGACGACAACGGCCAGTTTTTCAATTACAACGGTGCCAGCCTGAACTGGTAAGCAGAAAAAACAAAAAAACAGACAGAACAACATCAGAACGAGACCAGGTATGTTACTTACAGCAGAACACGAAATGATCCGCGATGCGATCCGCGCATTTGCACAGGAAAAACTGGTACCGAATGCGGCGCGCTGGGACAAGGAACACCATTTTCCGGCAGCAGAATTAAAAGAACTGGCGCAGATGGGCGCGTATGGTGTTGCGGTGCCGGAAGAATTTGGTGGCGCGGGGATGGATTACCTGTCGCTGGCGCTGGTGCTGGAAGAAATCGCCGCCGGTGATGGCGGCACCTCAACGGTTGTGTCCGTGAATAACTGCCCGGTCTGCAGTATCGCGATGATGTATGCGAATGATGCGCAGAAACAGCAATGGCTGCGGCCGCTTGCACAAGGTGAGATGCTCGGTGCGTTCTGCCTGACCGAGCCGCATGCAGGCAGCGACGCGTCTGATCTGAAAACCACCGCCCGTCGCGAAGGTAACGATTATGTACTGAACGGCGTCAAACAATTCATCACCAGCGGCAAACATGCAGACGTCGCGATTGTTATGGCCGTGACGGATAAAGCTGCGGGTAAAAAAGGCATCAGCGCATTCTGGGTGCCGACCAAAACGCCGGGCTATATCGTCGCCGGGCTCGAAAATAAAATGGGTCAGCACTCTTCCGATACCGCGCAAATCCTGTTTGAGAATTGCCGTATCCCTGCTGAAAACCTGATCGGCGAAGAAGGCATGGGCTACAAAATCGCCTTGTCCGGACTCGAAGGTGGCCGTATCGGCATCGCTTCTCAATCGGTAGGCATGGCGCGCGCCGCATTTGAAGCCGCTCTGGCCTATGCCAAAGACCGCAGCAGCTTTGGCAAATCAATTTACGAACATCAGGCAGTGCAATTTAAACTGGCTGACATGGCAACCCAGATCGAAGCCGCACGTCAGTTGATCTGGCACGCAGCGAGCATGAAAGATGCTGGCAAACCTTGCCTGAAAGAAGCGGCGATGGCGAAATTGTTTGCGTCTGAAATGGCAGAAAAAGTCTGCTCCGATGCGATACAGATACACGGCGGTTACGGCTATGTCAGCGACTTTCCGGTGGAGCGGATTTATCGCGATGTGCGCGTATGCCAGATTTACGAAGGCACCTCAGAGATACAAAAAATCCTGATCAGCCGCGCGCTGGCCTGAGCGTACACCTTATCAACAGCATCCTGCATTTTCAAAAGGACACCGTGATGAAAGCACCCGTGGAATTCTGGTTTGATTTTGTTTCGCCGTATGCGTACATCGCTGCGCAATCCATAGAACAGCTGGCCGCCAGGTATGAGCGTGAAGTGAGCTGGAAACCGATGTTGCTGGGTGCCGTATTCAAAGTGACCGGCTCCAGCCCGCTGACCATGCGGCCACCGCAAATGGCGGATTATTTCAAGCATGATTTTTTGCGCTCTGCGCGTTATGCAGGAGTGCCGTTTGTTTTGCCGGAACTGTTTCCTATCGCAACCCAGAATACCTCACGGGTCTGCCTGTGGCTGCAAGACATTGCACCGCAGCGTGTCGGTGAATTCGTGCGTCAGGTCACACGTGCGTATTTTTCTGGTCCGACTGCATTGAATGATACTGGCTGGCTGGCGTCGCAGATAGCGGCGATGGGGCTGGACGGTGCCGCCGCCGCGGCCGCCTGCGACGATCCTCAGTACAAAGAAGCGCTGAAAGCGCAATGCGAGCAGGCGATAGAAAAAGGTATCTTTGGTGCACCGTGGATCATCGTTGATGGTGAATCTTTCTGGGGCAATGACCGCTTGCCGCAAGTCGAACAATGGCTGGCGAAGGGTGGCTTTTAAACAGCACCGCATAGATAAAAATTTTGAATTTATCAAAAAATAACCGGACAGAAAACGTGGAATTTTTCTGCGTCACGAGGAGAACAGCATGTTAAAAAAAGGCTATCAGCAGTTGGTAGACGAAGCGTACGCACAGATCAAGACTTACAGCGTCGCCGAAGCGCTGACGAAGCTGGATAAAGGTGACGTGCAATTCATTGATGTGCGCGACATCCGTGAGCTTGAGCGCGAAGGCGTGATCGCTGGCGCATTCCACGCGCCGCGCGGCATGATCGAATTCTGGGTTGATCCGGATTCACCTTATTTCCGTCCAGTATTCGGTGAGAACAAAGAATTTATTTTATTTTGTGCAGCAGGCTGGCGCAGCGCCCTGACCACCAAGACTTTGATGGATATGGGCCTGGAAAATGTTGCCCATATCGAAGGTGGCTTTACTGCATGGAAAGCCGCGGGCGCACCGACTGTTGCCAAGGAAATCAAGAAAGTTGTATGAGTCGTCAAGAGCAAAAAAATGCTAGCCCGTGTCCCTGTGGTTCAGCAAAAAAGTATGAACAATGCTGCGGCGTGTATATCAGCGGTACTGCCGCAGCACCAACCGCAGAAGCGCTGATGCGCTCACGTTACAGCGCGTATACGCGCAATGATGAAGCCTATCTGCGCGCGACCTGGGATGAACGTACTTGTCCATCAGAGCGCATCACCCATGACGAACCCACCAACTGGCTGGGGCTGGAAGTCAGAAAACATCAGCAAGACGGCGATCAGGCCATCGTGGAATTTGTCGCCCGCTACAAAATTGCAGGTAAAGCGCACCGCCTGCACGAAGTCAGTCGTTTTGTGAAATATGACGGCAAATGGTTGTATGTCGATGGCAGCTTTCCTCAAAAATAGATCAACACCGGAATCCAAATAATGACAATCCTAGAATCCAAACTGAACCCACGTTCTGATGATTTCAAAGCCAATGCCGCTGCCATGCAGACGGTAGTGGATGATCTGAAAGCGAAAATAGAAAAAATCGCGCTGGGTGGCGGAGACGAAGCACGCAGCAAACATCTGGCACGTGGCAAATTGCTGCCGCGTGATCGTGTGCAAATGCTGCTGGATGCCGGTACACCGTTTCTGGAATTTTCCCAGCTTGCGGCCTACGACATGTACAAAGAAAAAAACGGCAACGATGCGGCGCCGTCAGCCGGTGTGATTACCGGCATAGGCCGCGTGGCCGGCCAAGAGTGTGTGATCGTCTGTAACGATGCGACCGTTAAGGGCGGTACTTACTATCCGCTGACAGTCAAAAAACATTTGCGCGCACAGGAAATCGCCGAGCAAAATAATCTGCCATGTATTTATCTGGTCGATAGCGGCGGCGCAAACTTACCGAATCAGGATGACGTGTTTCCGGATCGCGATCACTTCGGTCGCATCTTCTACAATCAGGCGAATATGTCCGCCAAAGGCATTCCGCAAATTGCCGTGGTGATGGGTTCCTGTACTGCTGGCGGCGCGTATGTGCCGGCGATGAGCGATGAATCGATTATTGTCAAAAACCAAGGCACGATTTTCCTCGGTGGCCCGCCATTGGTGAAAGCCGCAACGGGCGAAGTGGTCAGCGCCGAAGACCTCGGTGGTGGCGATGTGCATACGCGTTTGTCCGGTGTGGTCGATCATCTGGCACAAAACGATACCCATGCGCTGTCTCTGGCACGTACTATCGTCTCGAATCTGAACCGCCAGAAGCCACAAACCGTGGTGCTGAAAGAAGTCGAAGAACCGAAGTTCGCAGCCAGTGAATTGTATGGTGTGATTCCGGTCGATACTCGCAAACCTTTCGATGTGCGCGAAGTGATTGCGCGGATTGTCGATGGCAGTCATTTCGACGAATTCAAAGCGCGCTACGGCACGACTTTAGTCTGCGGCTTTGCGCATATTCATGGCATGCCGGTCGGCATCATTGCGAATAACGGTATTTTGTTTTCTGAGTCTGCATTAAAAGGCACGCACTTCATCGAACTGTGCTGCCAGCGCAAAATTCCGCTGGTGTTTTTGCAGAACATCACCGGCTTTATGGTCGGACGCAAATACGAAAATGAAGGCATCGCGCGTAACGGTGCGAAGATGGTGACGGCGGTAGCAACAGCGAACGTGCCGAAGTTCACCGTGATTATCGGTGGTAGTTTTGGTGCCGGTAATTACGGTATGTGTGGCCGTGCTTACTCGCCGCGCTTCATGTGGATGTGGCCGAATGCGCGTATCAGCGTCATGGGTGGCGAGCAGGCCGCCAGCGTATTGGCGACTGTGAAACGCGATGGCATAGAAGGCAAAGGCGGTAGCTGGAGCGCCGAAGAAGAAGCCGCGTTCAAGCAACCGATCAAAGAGCAATACGAACATCAGGGGCACCCGTATTACGCCTCCGCCCGTTTGTGGGATGACGGCGTGATCGACCCTGCCGATACCCGCATGGTGCTGGGGCTGTGCTTGAGCGCCGCGCTGAATGCGCCGATTCCGGATGTGAAGTTTGGTTTGTTCAGGATGTAATGATCATGCGATTCGTCGACTTTTCTTCTGTTTTTTCATTGGCGCTTGTTTTCTTGTCTGTGCTGACACCCGCGCATGCACAGGCACAGAATGCCGATGCGTTGGCTGCTGTACCAGCTGCCGCAGCGGTAAAGCTGGCGAAAGATTTAAACGAGTCGGTCACGGGAATCGATGTCACGGTGAAAGATCTGTATGGTCGTACCATTACAGGTAAAGTCGTTATCACGCAATTTAAACCCGATGGTGATGGACCATTTCCTATCCTGATTCTGAATCATGGTCGCAGCGCCACCAACCGTGCTGAGCCGCCGCGTTTTCGTTATACCCAGCAAGTACGTTATTTTGTCCGGCGCGGATTTGCAGTATTTGAACCAACCCGTATTGGTTATGGTGAAATGGGTACCGATCCTGATCCTGAAGAGAGTGGCGCTTGTAATCGTAAGAATTATGCGCCGATGGCGGAAGCGGTCAGCACAGAAATTCTGGCGGTAATCGACTATGCGCGTCAGAAAAAATTTGTTGATAGCAACCGTCTTGTGATCGTCGGTCAGTCAGTCGGTGGCTACAGCACGGTGGCAACGACAGCGAAAAATCCTCCTGGCCTGATTGCCGCAATTAATTTTGCCGGCGGCTCGGGTGGTGATCCTGTGGGGCATCCCGGCGAGCCTTGCGAAGGACATAAACTGGAAAAAATGTACGCCACTTTTGGCGAAACGAGCAAAGCGCCTATGCTCTGGATTTATACCGAAAACGATCAGTATTTTTCACCGCGTTACAGCCAGGCATGGCATGCCGCGTTTGTAAAAGCCGGTGGCAAGGCCGAGTTCAGATTAATGCCGCCGTTTGCGAAAGATGGTCACAGCCTCTTTTCGTCGGGGATAAAAATCTGGGAGCCGTTGGTCAGCCAGTTTCTTGATGAAAATGGATTTTCTTTGCAGTAGATTGTGATTTAGAAAAGTGAATTTTTCGAAAAATTTACAACTCGATTCGAGGAGCCCTATGCATGGTTTAAAAAATTTTATTTTTCGCCATATTCTGTTGTTGATTATTGCGCTGCTAGGTGTTGCCCGTGCATATGCGTTTGATCTTGCACTGGTTAACCAAGGGGATCGCGTCGAAGACGGTAAGGTACAGATAGGCGCACGCGAGTTCCCGCTGCCGCCGGGTGTATGGATACTGACTGCCAAATATAAGCATCGGATTCATCTCAGGGGCACAACTAACGAGGGTGCAGACGTGTGGACAGGGTATTTCGTCAATCTTAAGAATAAACAGTTTCGCGCTGCAATGGAGCTAAGCGCATCGGTTTCATCGACTCCGACCACGCGCTGGATGCCTGAGCCATGCAAGCGCGACGATACCGTGTTCAAGGATAGTTTCAATAGCCGTATTGATTTCCCAGAATGTTTGTTGATTACGCATAACATCAAAATGTTTGAGCGTAGTTCGCAGTCTTGGTGGCACCCAACTTCAATATGGTTTGAAGAGCAGGAAATCAGTTTGCCGACGACGACGCTGGCGACGATGTACGACAAGTATCAGTTTGGCGATTGTGTCCTCGTGCGGTTTTGGTTTAATCCGGAATTGGCTGGAATGCCTCCGTCAAAAAATGTGACACAGTGGTCGAAAAATGACTGGCACAAAAACCGGCTTGAAAAAGATCCGGCACGATCTGAGTATATGCAGCAGTTCATCGCATGGTCTCAGTCGATTCCGGATGCTTACCGGGCGAGCTTGAACAAGAAGGCGACGATAGCTTTGCCGGACTTTCCGGTAGTGAACATGGCAAGATGAGATAGTCGCAGCACGGCGTTAAAGTCACACTAAAAATACGCAGAATTGAATTTTTGAAGAAAATCGAATTGGTCAGATCATGATGAATTTCCAAACATTGCAAATTACTCGAGATGCTCAAATTGCCACTGTGACCCTGAATCGTCCCGATGTGCGCAATGCATTCAATGAAACCACGATTGCCGAAATCACGCAGGTGTTTCAGGCACTCGATGCGGACACGGCTGTACGTGCGATTGTGCTGGCAGCGAATGGCCCGGCGTTTTGTGCCGGTGCTGATCTGAACTGGATGAAAAAGATGGCGGATTACACGCATGCCGAAAATCTCGCCGATGCCGCTCAGCTGGCGGCGATGCTGGCAGCGATCTACCGTTGCAGCAAGCCGGTGGTGGCAAAAGTGCAGGGCGATTGCTATGCCGGTGGCATGGGGCTGGTGGCCGCATGCGATATTGCGGTCAGTGTGGATGGCGCGAATTACTGCCTCAGTGAAGTGAAGCTGGGTTTGATTCCGGCGACGATTTCGCCGTATGTAATCAAGGCCATGGGTGAGAGTGCAGCGCGCCGTTACTTCATCACGGCAGAGCGTTTCAGCGCGACAGAGGCGCATCGTATTGGCTTCGTGCATGAAGTGGTGAGCGCTGACATGCTCGATAGCAAAGTGGCAGAGATCGTCAAGGCGCTGGTATCGAACAGCCCGCATGCCGTGCGTCAGGCCAAGCGTCTGGTACAGGACGTTGCCAGCCGTGAGCTGACGCCGGAACTGATCGCGGCGACGGTGGAAGGCATAGCGCAGATACGCGCGTCTGATGAAGGGCGTGAGGGCGTGCGTTCTTTCCTGGAAAAACGCAAACCGGAGTGGTTAGTATGAAAAAGCGCACCTTATTGACGGGGGCCGTCGCAGTGACGGCGCTGGCAGCAGCAGGTCTGGCGACGTACCGCAAATCGACCGTAGAAATCACATCGGTTGAGCGTATGCTGACCCTGTTAGACGGCCTGAAGTCACGGCAGTTAGCCGCCAAAAGCGGCTGGTCGCCGTACAAGGTGTTTGTGCATCTGGCGCAGAGCATACAGTATTCGATGAGCGGCTATCCTGAATTGAAATCAGAAGTATTTCAGCACACGGCGGGCAGCGCGGCTTTTTATGCATTCTCAGTTGCCGGTGCGATGCGCCACAATCTGACCGAGCCTATTCCCGGCGCCCCGGCTATTGCTGAAGAGGGCAATGTGAATGAGGCGATAGATCAGGTGATCACTGCCCTGCAGCAGTTTCAGGCATATCGTGGTCAGCTGCAACCGCACTTCGCGTATGGCTTGCTGAGTAAGACTGAATTTGCGCATGCACATGTGATGCATATTGAAAACCATCTGCTGGAAATGCAGACCTGACCTGATTAGTGGCAGATACGGCAGGTGCATCGACTTGCAACAATGGCTGTAATGGCTGCATTCTCCGCTCAACATGTGGCTTTCAGGCGGTAATAGCATGGTTTTTTTGAAAACTTTCAATACAGATGCCCAGTATTTATGCGGCTTGCGAAATTAAATTAGCTGGAAATGCCCGTAAAATGTGCGGGTTTTAAAAGTAGTCTGGAGCAAGTTTGAATTTCAACACACAAAATGATTGGGTCGCACGCAGCCTGCAACATGTATGGCATCCATGTACCCAGATGCAGCACCATGAAACGGTGCCCCTGATTCCGGTCAGTCACGGGCGCGGTGCATGGCTGTACGATATGGATGGCAAGCGTTATCTGGATGCCATCAGCTCATGGTGGGTGAATCTGTTTGGTCACGCCAATCCACGCATCAATGCCGCACTCAAGGATCAGCTCGATCAGCTGGAACACGCGATGCTGGCGGGTTTTACGCATACGCCCGTCATTGAATTATCAGAAAAATTAGCCGCATTGACCGACCACCAGCTTGGTCATTGCTTTTACGCCTCCGATGGCGCATCGGCGGTCGAAATTGCGCTGAAGATGAGTTTTCATTCATGGCGTAACCGCGGGCAGACCGACAAACAGGAATTCATCTGCATACAAGGCAGCTACCACGGCGAAACCGTCGGTGCGCTGGCGGTCACTGATGTCAGCCTGTTCCGCGAAGCATATGGCCCCATGCTGCAACGGGCGAATGTGGTTGCTTCGCCGGATGCACGTCTGGCGCAGGAAGGCGAAAGTGCTGCCGATGTGGCATTGCGTGCCGCCGCCGATCTGGAACGTGTGTTGCAGCAGCGCGAAGGAAAGATCGCCGCAGTGATTATCGAGCCGCTGGTGCAATGTGCGACTGGCATGGCGATGCATGATCCTGTGTATCTGCGCCGTCTGCGCGAGTTGTGCGATCAATACCATGTGCATCTGATCGCCGATGAAATTGCGGTCGGTTGTGGCCGCAGCGGCACTTTCTTTGCCTGTGAATCGGCGCAGATCTGGCCTGATTTTTTATGTCTGTCGAAAGGCATCAGCGGTGGTTATCTGCCCCTGAGTCTGGTGATGACGACCGATGCGGTTTATCAGTCATTTTATGATGCCGATGTGCGGCGCGGCTTTTTGCATTCGCATTCGTACACCGGCAATCCGCTGGCCTGCCGTGCGGCACTGGCGACGCTGGCAATTTTTGCAGAGGACGATGTGCTGGCGCAGAACCGCCGTAAAGCACAGATGTTTGCCGATGCGTTTGCACCATTGCGCGATGATCCGCGTGTGCGGCATGTGCGCCAGCAAGGGATGATTTTTGCGTTTGATGCGATTGTCGATGACGCTGAAAAAGCCGCGACATTTTCGCGCCGTTTTTTCAGCGCCGCCTTGCAGCAGGAATTATTGATGCGCCCGATAGGGCGCAGTGTCTATCTGATGCCGCCGTATATTCTGAGCGATGATGAAATCGCTTTGCTGGCACAGCAGACCATGAAAGTATTTGAAGAGGTTATGGCATGAGTGGCATCAGTAGTAATCAAAGTAATCAACATCCGGAGAGTAAAAATCCGGTGCATCAGAGTAATGAAAAGAGCGGCAATCTGCGGGTTGCTGCTGCCAGAATGCCGCTGTTGCAAACCCTGCGTGACGACCTTGATGTGCTGGAAGCACAGCATCTGATTCGTCGTCGTCGCACCGTAGAAACGCCATGCGCACCGAATGTGCGTGCCGATGGTAAAGAGTACGTCGCCTTTTGCAGCAATGATTATCTGGGGCTGGCGGCGCATCCCTTAGTCACACAGGCATTGCAAAAAGGTGTCAGTCTGTATGGAGCCGGAAGTGGCGCATCCCATCTGATCAGCGGTCACAGTCGTGCTCATGCGCATCTGGAACAGAAGCTGGCAGAATTCATGGCGCCGAATATCGATCAGGCGCGTGCTTTGTATTTCTGCACCGGTTACATGGCGAATCAGGCCGTGATCACCGCACTGGCAGGCAAAGATGCCGCCGTGTTTTCAGAAGAACTGAACCACGCTTCGCTGATAGACGGCGTGCGTTTGTCGCGTGCCGCAACCCAGGTGTTCGCGCATCGCGATTACGCCGCACTGGAAACCATGCTGAAAAATTGCACCAGCAAAAAACGTATCGTCGTCACCGACAGCGTTTTCAGTATGGATGGCAATATCGCCGACATACCTGCCTTGCTGACTTTATGTGAGCAATACGACGCGTGGCTGATTGTCGATGATGCGCACGGCTTTGGTGTGCTGGGCGAACATGGACGTGGCGTGTTTGAACATTTCCATCTGCGTTCACCGAATCTGGTGTATATGGGCACACTGGGTAAAGCTGCCGGTGTCGGTGGCGCGTTTGTCGCTGCGCATGAAACCGTGATCGAATGGCTGATACAAAAAGCCCGTGCCTATATTTTCACCACTGCCGCCGCGCCCGCGCTGGCGCATGCGCTGCTGACCAGCATCGATATTATTGCCGGTGAAGAAGGGCAGCAAAGACGCGTGCATCTGAACAAACTGATACAGATGTTCCGCCACGGGCAGGATTTAAAAGTCTGGCAAGGCATGCCGTCCGACACCGCTATTCAACCGATCGTCATCGGCAAAAATGATGCGATGCTGGCCGTTGCTGGCAACTTGCTTGATCAAGGTTATTGGGTCGGGGCGATACGTCCGCCGACGGTGCCGTTGGATACAGCGCGTTTGCGCGTGACCTTATCCGCTGCACATACGGAAGTGCAGGTGCTGCAACTGGTGCAGGCGATTAACCGTCTGGATCAGATGCATTATGTGGCGCAGTGTTTTGCGGAGGTAGCCTGATGTCTGCGTTGCGTCCGCACGATTATTTTGTGACCGGTACTGACACCGAAATTGGCAAGACGCTAGTCAGTAGTGCTTTGCTACTGGCCTTGTCACAACGCGGTGTACGCAGTCTGGGGATGAAACCCATCGCGGCTGGTGCAGTATTACAAGATGGCGTCTGGCATAACGATGATGTCGATAGTCTGGTGCAGGCGTCTGACGTAAAAGCGCCGCAACACATCGTTTGTCCGTATCTGATGCAGACCCCGGCAGCGCCGCACATCGTGGCGCAACGCGAGAAGATCCGTATTTCGTTGCCGCAGATTGTGGATGCGTATCAACAAGCTATGCAGCTCGCTGATGCGGTGATCGTCGAAGGCGTCGGCGGTTTCTGCGTACCGCTGGATGACCGCCACGACACCGCCGACATGGCGCAGGTATTGAATCTGCCGGTGATCATGGTGGTTGGCATACGCCTCGGTTGTATCAACCATGCTTTACTGACGGCGCAGGCGATTACAGCGCGCGGGCTGCGGCTGGCGGGCTGGGTCGCTAATATCGTCGATACACAAATGCTGTATCCCGACGAAAATATCGCCGCATTACGTGATCGTTTGACAGCGCCGCTGCTGGGATGTATTCCGCGTCTGAACCTTGAGGATACCCAGAAGGCAAAAGCTGCCGCCGCGTATCTTGATCTGAATTTTTTGAAGTGAAGGAAGTTTTATGCAAGCCAATGACACTCAGCAACACGCCGTACAGTTTCAAGCGCCCGTCAAAAAAATCGAAGCCGATACCTGGCCGGTTGACGATGTGCTGGCGCTGTTTGATTTGCCATTCAACGATCTGATGTTCAAGGCACAGACCGCCCATCGTGCCAATTTCCCAGATGGCGATGTCGAGCTGGCGACGCTGCTGTCGATCAAGACCGGCGGCTGCGAAGAAGATTGCGGTTACTGCCCGCAGGCAGCGCGTTACGACACCGGCGTGGAAGCCAAAAAAATGCTGGATGTGCGCGAAGTGCTGGACGCTGCCAAAGCCGCGCGTGAAAACGGCGCGACCCGTTTCTGCATGGGCGCCGCATGGCGTTCACCGAAAGACCGCGACATGGAAAAAGTTGAAACCATGGTGCGCGAAGTCAAAGCCATGGGTCTGGAAACCTGCGCCACGCTGGGCATGCTGAAAGAAGAACAGGCACAACGTCTGGCTGATGCCGGTCTCGATTACTACAACCACAATCTCGATACCGCGCCGGAGTTTTACAGCAATGTGATTTCCACGCGCGACTATCAGGATCGCCTCGATACGCTCGGTCATGTGCGCACCGCTGGCCTGAAAGTCTGCTGCGGCGGCATCGTCGGTATGGGCGAATCACGCCGCCAGCGCGCTGGCCTGATCGCGCAACTGGCGAATCTGAATCCGTATCCGGAATCGGTGCCGGTCAATCATCTGGTGCAGGTCGAAGGCACGCCATTGCACGGGCTTGATCCGCTTGATCCACTGGAATTCGTCCGCACGATTGCGGTTGCCCGCATCACCATGCCGAAAGCGCGTGTCCGTTTGTCCGCAGGCCGCCGTCAGATGGGCGAAGCGGTGCAGGCGATGTGTTTCCTCGCTGGTGCGAATTCGATTTTCTACGGCGATAAATTGCTGACGACAGAAAATCCGGAAGCTGCCGATGATCGGGTCTTGCTGGATAAATTAGGTTTGAAAACCCGTGGCAAAGTCGAAGCAAAAGCGGGTAGCTGCAGTTAAATCATTTCAAAAAAGAGCCGATACACGCCCTAAAACATGCTCCCGCCTGTCTGACAGGCTTGTATCTGCTACTCCAAAAAATAAGGACAACGAGACATGTTCACCAAAATCCTGATCGCCAATCGCGGCGAAATCGCCTGCCGTGTCGCTGCAACTGCACGCCGCATGGGTATCAAAACCGTCGCCGTTTATTCCGAAGCGGACGCCAATGCCAAGCATGTGGCTGTCTGCGATGAAGCCGTGCTGATCGGTCCGGCTGCTGCCAAAGAAAGCTATCTGTGCGCTGACAAAATCATCGCGGTGGCATTAGCGACCGGCGCACAGGCGATACATCCGGGTTATGGTTTCTTGTCTGAAAACAGTGAATTTGCCGAAGCCTGCGCCAACAATGGCATCGCCTTCATCGGCCCGCCAGCCTCTGCAATTCAAGCGATGGGCAGCAAATCTGCGGCGAAATCGCTGATGGAAAAAGCCAATGTGCCGTTGGTGCCTGGCTATCATGGTGATAATCAGGATGCCGACTTTTTGCAAAACGAAGCCGATCGCATCGGTTATCCGGTGTTGCTGAAAGCCAGCGCTGGCGGTGGTGGCAAGGGCATGCGTGTGATCGAACACAGCAAGGATTTCAAAGAGGCGCTGGCATCGTGCAAACGCGAAGCGATCAATTCTTTTGGTGACGATAAAGTGCTGGCAGAAAAATATCTGCAACGTCCGCGTCATATCGAGATTCAGGTGTTTGCCGATACGCATGGCAATTGCGTGTATCTGTTTGAACGCGATTGCTCAGTGCAACGTCGCCATCAAAAAGTATTGGAAGAAGCACCAGCACCCGGCATGACGCCAGAGCGCCGCGCAGCAATGGGTGAAGCGGCTGTCGCCGCAGCCAAAGCGGTGGGTTATGTCGGCGCAGGCACCGTTGAGTTTATTGCGAATCAGGATGGTTCTTTCTATTTCATGGAAATGAATACGCGCTTGCAGGTCGAACATCCGGTCACAGAAATGATCACCGGCACCGATCTGGTGGAATGGCAATTGCGCGTGGCAGCAGGCGAAGCCTTGCCGCTGCAACAGGAACAATTGCAGATACACGGCCATGCGATAGAAGCGCGTGTGTATGCAGAAAATCCGGAAAAAGGTTTTCTGCCATCGATAGGCACTTTGCGTCATGCGCGCACCCCAGCCGCCGTGAATTTTGAACTCGGTGGCAGCGCAGAACCAGCGGCTTTCCGCATCGACAGCGGCGTGCGCGAGGGTGATACGATTTCGCCTTTCTATGATCCTATGATCGCCAAAATGATCGTCTGGGGCAAAGACCGCACCGAAGCACTGGCACGTATGGCACAGGCTTTGTCGCAATACCAGATCGTCGGCTTATCATCGAATATCGCATTCCTGTCGCGCCTGATACACAGCGACGCCTTTGCCAATGCCGATCTCGATACCGGGCTGATTGCGCGTAACGAAGCACAACTGTTCCCACCAGCGCATCCAGCATCTGTGGATGTGGTCGCACTAGCTGTGGTGTCACTGTTGCTGTCTGAAAAATCCGGTGGCAGCGACCCGTGGCAGAGCAGCCACGGCTGGCGCATGAACAGCCTGATGCAGCGCGCCTTGCAGTTCGCTGAAGAACATCACCAGCACAGCGTACAGATCACGTATCTGGCTGATGGCTGGAAATTACGCAAGGATGGTGGCGCGGTAGAGATCAAGCTCGCATCGGCGAGTGGTAGCGGCGGCAACGATCTGGTATTGAAAATCGCTGACCGCACCGTCAGCGGCACCGTGGTGCGCGATGGTGAACACTTCCACGTCTTCAGCCAGGGTGTGCATACTGATCTGCATTACAGCGATGCCCTTGCCCATGCCGGTGAATCCGAAGCTGAAGGCGGCCGCCTGACCGCACCGATGCCGGGCAAGATCGTTGCGGTGTTGGTAGCGAAAGCACAGGAAGTCAAAAAAGGCGATGCGCTGCTGATCATGGAAGCCATGAAAATGGAACACACGATCTCCGCCCCGCACGATGGCGTGATCGATGACGTGCTGTATGCGATCGGCGATCAGGTCACCGAAGGCGCACAGCTGCTGGCGTTTGCGCAGTAAGAGCGAAGATAGAATGAGCAGTCAGAACCCTTCTCCGGCGCGCGGGAGAAGGGCAGGGATGAGGGCGCTGGATCAGCCGTGGAATGATTAACGGCGTTGCCCTCACCCCCAACCCCTCTCCCGCCAGCGAGAGAGGGGAGTAAAAAGCAGCCCTCTCCCGAAAGTGGGCGAGGGAAGCACAAAGCAACAACGATGCAACACAAAGCAAACTTTACCGACAGATAGTGCCGTTGAGAGTGAACAATATGCCCGACCTCTTTCCTCGTCATCCCAGCGTTGTGCCGGAAGATTTAAAGCGCTATGCCAGGACAATGCGAACGTCGATGCCGGATGCAGAGGCCTTGTTATGGAGTTTGTTACGCAACCGCCGTCTGGCGAATGCCAAGTTCCGGTGGCAACATGTGATTGCGCCTTACATCGTTGATTTTTATTGTGCAGAACACAGACTGGTGATCGAACTCGATGGCGGGCAGCATAGCGAACAGCAAGACTACGATCAGCGGCGCGATGCATTTTTAGAACAGAAAAATATCACGGTGCTCCGTTTCTGGAATCATCAGATGCTGAATGAAACAGAGGCCGTGCTGGAAGAAATTTACCGTATTTGTGTCAACCGCGATCACCCCGGGAATGGGCGTATCGCCTAAGGAATAAGCATGACTCTACTCTCTGTCAATATCAACAAAATCGCCTTACTGCGCAATTCACGCGGTCGCAATTACCCTGATGTCGATGCGTTTGCCGCGCGCTTTCTCGATCTCGGCGCGGCGGGCATCACGCTGCATCCGCGTCAGGATCAACGTCATGCGCGCTATTCGGATGTTGAAAGTCTCGGTCAGTTGTGCCAACAGCGCGGTGCTGAATTGAATGTCGAAGGTTACCCGGCAGCGGAATTTATGGAAGTCGTGTATCGCTATCGCCCCGCGCAATGCACGCTGGTGCCGGATGCGCCGGATCAGCTGACTTCCGATCACGGCTGGGACATGCGCAAAGATGCTGCCTTATTGCAGCCAGTGCTGGCGGGTTTGAAAGCCGCTGGCATACGCAGCAGCCTGTTTGTGGATGCCGGTATCAGCGATGCTGATCTGGCGCTGGCAAAACAAATGGGTGCCGACCGCGTTGAGTTATATACCGAGCCGTATGCCGAAACCTATGGCGCAGCGCAAAACGATGCCGTGCTGCAGACCTTTACCGACACCGCCTTGCGCGCGCAACGCGCCGGTCTGGGTGTGAATGCCGGGCATGATCTGAACCTGCAAAACCTGGGCAAATTTTTGCAGATCAAAGACATACTCGAAGTCTCTATCGGCCACGCCGTGATCGTTGAAAGCCTGGAACAAGGCATGGACAACGTCACGCGCCAGTATCTCGACATCATCCGTCGCGCAGTACAGGCATAGGCGCAGGCATAAGCATAAACATAAGCCAGCCGCCGCCATCCGCAGACTACACAGACTATGCAGGCAAAAGGAAAACAGATGACACCATCACTACCGCAACAAGTCAAAATCGTTGAAGTTGGCCCGCGTGACGGTTTGCAAAACGAAAAAGAAAGCATCCCCGCCGACATCAAAATCGAACTCGTGAATCGCCTCACCGCCGCTGGTTTTGCGAACATCGAAGCCGCCTCTTTTGTCTCGCCCAAATGGGTGCCGCAGATGGCCACGTCGGCCGAAGTCATGGCAGGCATCAGCCGCAAACCCGGCGTGATTTATTCGGTGCTGACGCCGAATATGAAAGGCTTTGAAGCCGCACTCGCTGCCGGTGCCGATGAAGTCGTGATTTTCAGCTCCGCATCCGAAGCCTTTGCGCAAAAAAATATCAATTGCTCGATAGAAGAATCGATAGAACGTTTCCGCGATGTCGCGCTGGCGGCCAAGCAAAATAACATCCGTTTGCGCGGCTCCATCAGTTGCGCTTTCGGCTGCCCGTATCAGGGCGAAGTCGCACCAGCCAGCGTGGCCGATGTCGTTCGCCGCTTGCGCGATCTGGGCTGCGATGAAATCGACATCGCCGACACCATCGGCGTCGGCACTGCGCGCCAGGTGCAAAATGTGATGCAACTCGTCGCACAAGAATTCCCGCTGCACAGCTTGTCCGGCCATTTTCATGACACCTATGGCCAGGCGCTGGCGAATATCTACGCCAGTCTGGAAGTCGGCATCAGCATCTTCCATTCCAGCGTCGCTGGCCTCGGCGGCTGCCCTTACGCCAAAGGCGCGACCGGCAACGTCGCCACCGAAGACGTGCTGTTCCTGATGCAAGGCTTAGGCATCCACACCGGCATTGATCTGAATGCCGTGGTCGACGCCGGACAATTCATCTCCACCCACCTCGGCCGCAAAGCCGTCAGCCGCGCAGGCAATGCGATTGCGGCGAAACGGGCGGGGTGAAATAGAGCGGGTGCAGTTGATGAGTGAGGAAATCAGCGGTGCTCAAGCTGCTAAAAATAGTGGCGGGGAATGGTGTAATTTGACACTCGTTTTGAGTGGGATGTGAGGTATGACGATGTGTTTTTTTTGTATCTGCTACTGACTTTTTGTCGGGCGGTTTCAAGCGGAAAACGTTTAAGCTAAGGAGCGGACTTTAGTTTGTCCCTGCGAACGGAGTGAGCGATTTGAGCGCATGGCTATGTAACAGATTCCATGAATGACGATATTAAGTGCCAAGCCTCTCGGTATTGTTCAAGGTTTTCTACATTTTTCATGCTTACTTTTCCCCAATTGGCGCTACGGGGCAAAGAGGTTATAAGGCCAACTGGCAAAACATAGTAATCAGGAGCCGTAACTTCCTTGCGCCCGTCTTTGGAGCCCCGATTGAGGAAAACCGCAACAACAAATTCGCAATCAAAGTTCTTGATTGGGAAATCTTTTGCACCAGTGTTCCAGCGACTTTTTACCTGTATGCGTGCAGATGTATTTTTTTCTGGATTAGTTGCGACCAGATCATAGCCGGGCATATTGGTATATGTTTTATACGCAGGAATTCTGTGAATTAGTAGCTGGCCCAAAACAAGAAATTCTGCACCTTCACTTTCTAGCCTTGTGTCTAAACGACTCATGAATAACCTCTGTTACCTAACGCTGCTCAAGGAGCGAAGCGACTGTGCTTGAGCGACTTGTTTGAACTGTATACTCCTGATTTAAACTGTGACCAATTCTGCAATTTTTTTTGCAACCACGCTCATTGAATCCTCTGAAGTGTCCAGACCGCTTCTTGATGCGAGCAATGGGCTGACATTTCGCAGAGCTTCATATGTGGTGTTATGAACTATTGGTACGAGTTGATTGGTTGCTAACAGTGCAGAAAGCTCTTTATCAGCAACGCCCTCTCTCGGTAGACCAGTAATCATTGCTGGTGTCACCAACACAAGTCCAATTCGAGAGTTCGCTAGACCTTTGTCGATCGCTCGCATCATTGGTACGCCCAACCCAAGATCCTTTTCACTAAACCATACTTTTACGCCTTCCGCTTCAAGTAAGTCATGCAACTCTTTTGCTGCGCCCTTTCGGTCGTCCCATGCGTGACATAAAAAAACATCTCGGAGATCAGGTCTAGCCTCAGCTTTAGTTTCAACAGTTTCTCGAATTGGCGTTAGTGATTGAATTTGATTTACGGTATAAAAAACACTTGAACTCGATTTAGACCATTTAGGTTTTGAACTACCACTGGATCTAGTTCCTCCACTACCGTAACTATTGTAACTACTATTGCTAGATGAGTATGGCGAACTATAACTGCTATAGCGTCCGCTTTTGTACCGGCATGCTGGGCAGGCCGCTGCTGCATCCGCAGAGCTATGCCCTCTAACTGGTGCTGTACATCTTGCCATAATATTTTTCTCCCTCTTTGGGTTGTAGTTCTAACGTTGATCTGCCTGGAACTGCGCACAACACACAAAAACCAGAGAGCAAGTGATCAAAAAATGCCAAACGTCGAAATGCCTATATGCGAAGTTTCCGCGTCCAGCGTCGAGTTATAAGCTGGATCGTCCGACGCGCTAATCCGCCGATATTCGTCTGATGCTCAGGTAGCTCACAATCTTCGACTTGTCATATACGATTGTTAGCTTTGCAGTGCCTTCAAGCACAGTGTATTTACTCCCAACCTCATCATATGCTTCAGGCTCGCCGAGCAAGATATGAATCTGTTCATCCGTCATACCAGATTTTATTTGAAACGGTAGATCTTCTTGGAACGATGAGTGTGTTTTCGAACTTTGTACGTAAATTTGAATGTCAAAAACATTGTCTCGTTCGAAGAGTAAATCAACGCCTTTTGCAGCGGAACCAACATAATGGCGAAATGGCGGATCAACATACACGTCTCGAAGAGCGTATCGATCGATAGCACCAATTACCTCGTTCGTTCTAGCATCCTTGCCGAGGGTATCGAGCAAGTCTTCAGCGAAGGACATTATGACTTCTCCATACAAATAGGCTTCGATGCCTGGAACTGCGCGCGACACGCCGAAACCAAAGCCAAGATGGTTGAGGAAATGCTGAAAATAGAGATCCAAGTGCGCGCATTTTCCGAGCCGAGCGTCCTGTTAAACATGTTTTATTTCCTCGCAGATACCATCAAAACGCGAAAAAAACTGTTGCTCGAAAGAAGACTCGGAGAGCGAAAAAGACTCACTAGAAAAATCCAATAATAGCTTTTTAGATTGTTCTGCGGCTTCTTTTTGCCAACCTGCATACATTTCACTCGCCTGACTAATGTCGCCAGCGTTGCGCATGCAATAGTCTGCTACCCACAAACAATAAATAAGTCTTTCTTTGGGTGACATCTTTGCGCCGTTATTGCCTGCCATCTTTCGTATGACTTCATCTCCCGCGTCAATAATCCAAGTCTCATTTTCGAAAGACGAATTCATATGTATAACGTGATTTAATTTCCATTTTTGAAAGATAACTGACTGCCAAAATAAATGCAATTTGTTTCATTCCTTTTAAAACCCGCATGGCGCTTGATTGTATTTGCTGATACCTGATCAATAGTAGGTATAACTGAATCGACAAAAAGTACAGATCGAATCAACTCAACACGCATCGTGTCAGCACCAGGCAAGCAGTAAAAAAATCAGCCAAAGCCTCCGTTTCTCATCAAAACAAAAATCAGAATCTGACATTGCCCGGCGTAGGGGGAAACAGAGCTACATCACTCTTCAAATCATGCCGCTTTTGGCAAAAATAGGGGAGTATATGCCAAAAATGCCTTTATCTCTTAATAAAACAAAGGGGTTTTAAATATACTCCACCCAGTATATTTTGAGTCTCAGCAGGCAAAAAAGAGGCAAAAAACAGGCAATGCTGGTTTTAGTGTTCCAGCGATGCCAGCAATTTGGGGACGGCGGAAACGCCGCTGCGGGCGAGTGCGGTCAGTGGGGTGACGCCGATTGCCACAATGCGCCACGACGCGCGTATGAGGTCGGCGGCGGTTTTTTCTTCCGGCGATAGTCGGGCTTCAACGCTGGTGATTCTTTCTTTTAACTGTGGCGTCACTTGCGGCGTTGCTTCTTTGAAGAGCAGCAACAGCGCGTAGCCAGTGGCCAGATCGGGCGTATCGTCGCGGCTCAGGTAATGCGCGAGCGGGCCGGTGGGGGATGTTTATTTGTCGTGAGGCGCGTTCCAACCAGAGCGCGCTATCATTGCTGCCGCGTGAGTGTATCGCGGGCAAAGGTTTTGCGGGTGCCATCTTTGGCGACGGATTGCAGATGGCAGCTCCATGTTTTGGTTTCCGGGTCCCAGGTGAAGGTGTTGAAGAAGGGGCCGTCGGGATACTCAAAGCGAAATTCCACCGAGTTGCCGTTGCGCTTGCCGCGCCCAACAGCCGAGAACTGCGCGCCGAAATTATCGATCCAATGCGCGACGTATTCGGCGCGTGCACGTGAATAGCCGATGTAGATGTCTGCTTCATAGCGTGAAGGGATGCCGGCATCACGCATTTTCAGCAGCAGAAACTGATGCTGCAGCACCCATGTTGCAGAGGCGGAGTTGTTAAGTTCTTTGCCGCCGATGCTGCGCGTGAGCGACCAGTCGCCTTCGAGATTACTAAACAAGTCATCATCAAAGCGCCCGCCACGGCCATCCTGGGCGATGGCGAGCGAAGCCAGTGTTGTTAATGCGAGTGCGAGTAGTGCGCGACGATACATCAGCGGTCTCCGGGATGATGAAGTGTGAGATTGATCGATTGCTCAACGCAGCGGGGTGCGTTCACAGCATAGGATGGCGAAGGATGGTTTTCCAATTGGCGGGGTTGGCACGCCGGATTGACCTGCTCCCCAAATTAGTACGAAACCAATTTAGAGTCCGCGGTTAAAAAACTGTCTGCAAATTGATTCGGCGTCAGATAGCCAATCGAGCTGTGCGGTCGTTGCTCATTATAGTCCTGACGCC
>NZ_JACOFT010000007.1 GCF_014699135.1 Cognatundibacterium aquatile | reverse complement strand
TGAAGTACTTCTCACTCACTGTCAACTCCCTTCGCCCTTTCGCTTCGCTTTTTCTTCTCAGCGTCCGCATTTTGTTGTGCGGGCACCAATCGGATCACTTGGCCTGACTTCGGTCTGTTGACTGTGCTTGCTGCTTTTTTACTTGCAGCTCTTCACTTTCTTCCCCCGCCTTTCAGCGGGAGTCGAACTATAGCAAAACCTTCCTCAATTCGCAATCTAACAGGTAAATTATTTTAATGAATATGCGAATGACTGCGGTAAAGACATTCGGCGCAATCAACGATCACAGATAAAAAAACAGCCTTGCGTTCTTACGAACGCAAGGCTGTTTTCAGGTCCGCGTGATATTAATCAGCGCTGGGCGAGTGCATCGACCACACACAAAGCTGTCATATTAACGATACGACGGACTGTCGCCGACGGCGTCAGGATATGAACAGGTTTTGCACAACCCAATAAGATAGGGCCAATCGCAACGTTATTACCAGCGGTGATTTTCATCAGGTTATACGCGATGTTAGCTGCATCAATATTCGGCATAACCAGTAAATTCGCATCGCCCTTCAAAGTCGAATTCGGCATCATTTTTTTACGATATGCTGAGTCCAAAGCCGTGTCGCCATGCATTTCGCCGTCGATTTCCAGGTCTGGCGCCTGACGCTGAATGATTTCCAGCGCCGCACGCATTTTTTGTGCAGATTCACTATTGCTGGAGCCAAAATTAGAATGTGATAACAAGGCTGCTTTTGGCAACAGACCGAAACGGCGCATTTCTTCTGCGGCAAGTATCGTGATTTCCGCAATTTGTTCGGCTGTTGGATTCTCATTCACATGCGTGTCGACCAGAACAAGCTGACGATCCGGCAAGACCAGCACATTCATCGCCGCATTCACCTTAACATTATTGCGCTTACCGAGAACCTGGTTGATGTAATTCAGGTGCAGGCCAGTGCTACCGAACGTGCCACAAATCATGCCGTCAGCATCACCTTTATGGATCATCATTGATCCTATCAATGTGTGGCGACGGCGCATTTCCAGTTTCGCGTACTGCTCTGTCACGCCTTTACGGCATGTCATCTCATGATAAGTCTTGGAATATTCGCGATAGCGTGGATCAAACTCAGGGTTGATCACTTCAAAATCGACACCAGGGCGAATACGCAGACCAAACTTCTCGACGCGTTGCGCCAGAATATGTGGGCGCCCCACCAAAATCGGTGTTGCCAGCTTCTCATCAACAACGACCTGAACAGCACGCAGAACGCGCTCTTCTTCACCTTCTGGATAAACAATACGTTTGCGATCTGCAGGTGCTTTTTTCGCCAACTGAAACAGAGGCTTCATGAAGGTGCCGCTGTGATAGACGAATTGCTGCAACTTCTCAACGTATGCCTGCATGTCCTTGATCGGACGCGCCGCCACACCGCACTCTTCCGCTGCTTTTGCAACTGCTGGCGCAATCTTGATCATCAGGCGCGGATCAAATGGCTTAGGAATCAGGTATTCCGGGCCAAAAGACAAGTTGCTGATGCCATAGGCAGAAGCAACGACGTCAGACTGCTCAGCCTGTGCCAACTCTGCAATCGCATGCACCACCGCGATTTCCATTTCGCGTGTAATCGTCGTGGCACCGCAATCGAGCGCGCCACGGAAAATATAAGGGAAACACAAAACGTTGTTAACCTGATTCGGGAAGTCAGAACGACCGGTTGCCATCACCGCATCATCACGCACCGCCTTGACTTCTTCCGGCAGAATTTCCGGGGTCGGATTTGCCAGCGCCAGAATCAGCGGCTTTTCAGCCATCATTCTGACCATATCCTGTTTCAGTACGCCACCAGCGGACAAACCAAGGAAAATGTCCGCACCTTCAATCACTTCTTTCAGGCTGCGTGCTGATGTTTCCTGCGCAAAGCGTTCCTTATCTGGGTCCATCAACTCTGCACGGCCTTTATAAACCACGCCAGCCAGATCGGTCACATAGATGTTTTCAATCGGGAAGCCGAGGTCAACGATCAGATCCAGGCAGGCCAGCGCTGCAGCACCAGCACCGGAAACCACCAGTTTCGCATTTTTAATATCTTTACCGACGACTTTTAATCCGTTCATGATCGCGGCGCCGACAATAATCGCCGTGCCGTGCTGATCGTCATGGAAGACCGGAATCTTCATGCGTTCACGTAATTTGCGCTCAATGTAAAAACACTCTGGCGCTTTAATGTCTTCCAGATTAATGCCGCCGAATGTTGGCTCCAGAGAAGCAATGATATCGACCAGTTTGTCTGGGTCAGGTTCGTTGATTTCAATATCGAACACATCAATGCCAGCAAATTTCTTGAACAGAACGCCCTTGCCTTCCATCACTGGCTTGGATGCCAGCGGGCCGATATTGCCGAGACCGAGCACTGCGGTACCGTTGGTAATCACACCGACCAGATTGCCGCGCGCGGTGTACTTAAATGCAGCAGTAGGATCAGCAACGATTTCCTCGCACGGAGACGCCACACCAGGGGAGTACGCTAACGCCAGATCGCGTTGATTTGTCAATTGCTTGGTTGGCGTCACACTGATTTTACCCGGCGTCGGGAACTCATGATATTCCAGTGCGGCCTGGCGCAACTGCTGACGTATTTGCTCTTTTTGATCTGATGACGAATCCATGTGGGGCTGCCTCTTTCTATTTTTGCTTACTCAAAACTTACTATCCGCTCGTGATTCTAGCAGAGGGAACCCTCTAACTTCATACGTATTTACACGACTTTTATCTTTTTCAGAGGACGAATCAGATAAAAATCGATCAAATCACTCGCCATTAAATAGCTAAAAACTATTCAACGAATAAAAACAATTGAATTCACAAATCAATTATTAATATCTATCATTGCACCATGTTTGATAGAAAACGTTTTAAACAACGATCACCAAGGAGAATCATATGAGCACCCAGGCAAATCCATCTGCCACTATTCAAAACCTCGAATCTGCGTTTGCAGGCGAATCGATGGCACACATTAAATACCGCTATTTTGCCAAGCTGGCACGCGAAGCCGGTGCTGAAGATGTAGCGCAAGCATTTGAAGCGACCGCAGATCAGGAAGTCATGCACGCATTCGGTCATCTCGATCTGCTGTATCCAAAAGCGCAACTGACACCACAACGGGCATTAGAAATCGCGATTGAAGGAGAAACGTATGAATACACAGAAATGTATCCAAAATTCCGCCACCTCGCCGTGGAAGAAGGCAATCACGCTGCTGTCGCCGAGTACGATGAGCAAATCGCAGAATCTAAGGAACATGCTGAAAACTTTAAGCGGACTTTAGCCATCGCTGCCAAACGCTTTGCCGCGCTGGCGAAAGTTGAAGAGCGTCATGCGAACCACTATCGCGCTGTGCTCGAAGCCAGCAAAGCATCCTAAGCAGCGGTACACCGGACATTCCAGCGATGCCCCGAATCAATGCGGCGTCGCTGACAACATCAAAAAAAACAAGCAACAATTCTGAGGACAATATGAAAACTTATCAATGTATCGTATGCGGTTTTATCTATGACGAAGCACTGGGTTTGCCGGAAGAAGGCATTCCTGCAGGCACACGCTGGGACGACATTCCAGCCGACTGGGAATGCCCGGACTGCGGCGTCGCCAAAGCCGATTTTGATATGGTGGAAATCTGATATGAAACCCGTCGCCATCATCGGTTCCGGTCTGGCGGGCTACACCGTGGCTCGTGAATTCCGCAAGCTGGACAAAACCACACCTGTGCTGATCATCACCGGCGATGATGGCGGCTTTTACTCCAAGCCCATGTTGTCGAACGCCTTTGCGCAAGGCAAAACCGCGAGTCATCTGCGCAGCCAAACGGCAGATCAGATGGCGGCGCAAATCAATGCCACGATCCTGACCCGAACGCAGGTGCGCAGCATAGACACGACGAAGCAAACTGTCCACACCAGCGCCGGTGAATTTGAATTCAGCCAACTGGTGCTGGCGGTCGGCGCGCAAGCGATACGCCTGCCGTTCGCAGGCAACGCCGCCGATCAGGTGTTGTCGGTGAATACGCTGGATGACTATGCGGTTTTGCGCGACAGACTCAGCGCTGCCGGTACATCCGCCCGCGTTGCCATCATCGGCGCAGGTCTGATCGGCTGTGAATTTGCCGACGATCTGCGTAGCGGAGGACATCAGGTCACCCTGATCGACCCGCATCCTGCACCGCTGGCGGCACTCGCGCCACCAGCGATTTCTGCAGGATTGCAAGCGGCACTGCAAGCGCGACACGTGCAGTTCCGAATGGGCACCACCAGCAATAGTATCGATCACACCGACACTGGCTTGCGAATCACGCTCGCCAACGGCGAACACATCGACGTCGATGTCATTTTGTCGGCAGTAGGGCTGCGTGCCGATATCCGGCTCGCACAGGAAGCGCATTTGCAAGCCGAGCGCGGCATCCTCGTGGATCAGTTTGGGCAAACCAGCGTCAAGGGCATTTATGCATTGGGCGATTGCGCACAATATGCGCAAGCTGATGGCAACAGCGTCACCTTGCCGTATGTCGCACCGATCATGGCGGCAGCGCGCGCAATTGCACAAAGTCTGGCTGGAACGCCGACCGCAATCGACTTTAAACCAGCGCCCGTCCTGGTGAAAACGCCAAGCTATCCGATCGCACTGGTAGCACCGCCGCTGGCAGTGGCGAAGCGTGGGCAATGGGAAAACGAGCAGACCGACAGTCATCCGGAAGTGTCCGCCAGCATCTGCCGCTTCATCGACAATGATGGTGTCGTGCGCGGCTTCGCGGTGGCACCGCAGGAAGCGAAAATCAGGAATGCTTTATTGAGCGAACTTGGAACAGTGAAAACCTCAGCGATAGCCTGAAAACGCCAAACCCGGTGCGTGCTGCGTGAGTGAAAAGCATCTCCAAAGGCATTTTGGGCGTTAAATATACTCCCCCCAGTATGTTTTAAGGCCCTTTATTCACAAGGACATGAGCGTGTTTTTCTCACATACTCCCCCTTTTTTCTTAAAAATGACGGGTAAAAGAGGAAAACGTGGGGATACCAATACAGCACAGAAAGCTTGCTCCATCGGCATTCAACGAGGTGCAATCGCTCGTGCGTGTTAAAGGCATGTTGCAGGCGTATTCAAGGAAAATTGTATGCGGACGGAATCTCCATTCGATGCGCGAAAAATCATGCGTCAGGGTGTCATCAGGAATGTCGCGCCGCCATCATCCTTGGGTACAATGCGCGCATGCTCTCAGAATTCGACTTAATCAAGCGCTATTTCGCGCACCATTCCGCGCCTGACGCCATGCTCGCACTGGGTGTCGGCGACGACTGCGCCTTGCTCAATCCCACGCCCGGTATGCAAATCGCGATTTCCAGCGACATGCTGGTATCTGGCCGACATTTCTTTCCGGACGCGGATCCATTTCTGCTGGGGCACAAATGCCTGGCAGTAAATCTCTCCGATCTGGCAGCAATGGGCGCAAAACCGCTGGGATTTACGCTGGCCTTTTCTCTGCCGGAAGCGAATCCGGCCTGGCTGGAACAATTTGCGCGTGGCTTGCTGAGTCTCGCGGATGCCCATCAATGCCGCCTGATCGGTGGCGACACCACCAAAGGGCCGCTGAATATCTGCATCACCATTTTTGGCGAACTGCCGAAAGACAGCGCGCTGCGACGCGATGCGGCACAAATCGGTGACGATATCTGGGTCTCCGGCTCATTGGGGGATGCGCGCTTAGCATTGGCCGCGTATTGGAAAGAAGTGGCGCTCAGTGAATCAGATCACCAACGCGCTGCGCAGCGCATGCATCAGCCTACGCCCCGCATCGCCCTCGGCATCGCCTTGCGCGGCATCGCCCATGCGGCACTCGATATTTCTGATGGGCTCGCAGGCGATCTCGGTCATATTCTCGAACGCTCAGGTCTCGGTGCCACGCTGTTTGTCGATCAGTTGCCCGCCGGGTCGGTGTTGCAACAACAGACGCTGGAATTACGACGCCAATTCACGCTGACAGGCGGTGATGATTACGAGTTGTGCTTCACTGCGCCTGCCTCACGTCGCGCCGACATCATCGCTGCCGGACACACAAGCAATACGCCAGTCACCCGCATCGGTCAGATTGAAGCAGCCACGGGTTTGCGCCTGATGGATGATCAGCAGCAACCCATTCGCATGACACTCCACTCATTTGATCATTTCAGCACACCATGAACACGTCAGATACGTCAGACCTGCAACAACCAACGATCATCATCCGCCCCGACTGGCGTTTCATGCTGAGTCATCCGGCACATATTCTGGCGCAGGGTTTCGGCAGCGGCTTATCGCCAGCCGTGCCGGGCACCATGGGCACGCTGTTCGGCTGGCTCAGCTTTAATGTACTGAGTCAGCGCTGGCCAGAAATCTTTACGACCGCAGGCTGGGCGTGGATCATCGTTATCGGCTTTCTGATCGGCATCTGGGCTTGCAAAGTCACAGGAAAAAATCTTGGTGTGGCCGATCATGGCAGCATGGTGTGGGATGAAATCATCGCGATCTGGGCAGTGCTGTTGTTTGTGCTGCCGGCAGATGCGCGCACACAAACCTGGGCGTTTCTGATTTTCCGCTTTTTTGACATGGTGAAACCGCCGCCTATCCGCTATTTCGATCGCCACTTGAAGGGCGGATTCGGCGTCATGTGGGACGATATTGTCGCGGCCTTTTTTACGCTGCTGGTGTTTGCACTCTGGCGCGCATGGTGACACCGGCCTTTGCCGGACACCTTGCCGGATCTGAACGGCATTGATGTCTGACGCATGTCATAGATCACACCGGCGTCTTCACTTTCTGCCATACATGGTGGTAAAGTAAGTCTGACTTTACAGTCGCCAACAAAAACCAGACGGGAGACCCACCATGCAAAACGCACTTGAACTTGCAGCACAAATCGGCACCGAACTGAAAGAAAAACGGCTGTTACTGACGGTCGCCGAATCCTGTACCGGCGGCGGCGTGGCGCAGGCGATCACCGAAATCGCCGGCTCATCGGACTGGTTTGACTGCGGCTTCGTTACCTATTCCAATTCATCCAAATCTGAGCTGTTAAATATCCCGGCGGCGCTGATCGCCCGGCACGGTGCGGTCAGCGAAGAAATCGCCGCCGCAATGGCCGAAGGTGCCATCGCCAATTCAGAGGGTAATGTGTCCTTATCAACAACCGGTATTGCCGGCCCGACCGGGGCCGTTCCCGGTAAACCTATCGGCACAGTCTGCTTCGGCTGGGTCGTCGGCGGCGTCACACATACCGAACGACTGATATTTACCGGCGACCGCCACGCGGTACGCGAACAAACAGTCGCACACGCACTGGCAAAGCTGTTGCGTTACTTACAGGAGTTATAAGTTGTCTTTCACCAGCGCCAGAATCCGCGCCTTACTCGTCGACGACGATGCTGAAATCGGCATCCTGCTGTGCAAGTATCTGGAAAAATTTGATATTCACTGCACCGCCGTCGGTGATGGCAGCGCCATGCGTGAAGCCTTGTCGCATCACACTTTTGATGTGGTCTTATTAGATCTGATGTTACCCGGTGAAGACGGTCTGACTCTGCTCCGTCACGTGCGTAACAAGAGCAACATCCCGGTCATCATGCTGACGGCACGCGGAGAATCGTCCGATAAAATTCTTGGTCTGGAATTAGGTGCTGATGACTATGTCGTCAAGCCATTCGATACCCGCGAGCTGGTCGCCCGCATGCAAAGTGTGATCCGGCGCGCGCAGACGGAAGCAAAAAATCAGCAACTCGCCTCGGAAAATGAAATTCACTTTCAAGGATGGAAATTGCATTGCCCAAGCCGGCAATTACTCAGCCCGCAAAAGCTGGTCGTTCCTTTATCCAATTCAGAATATAAATTATTGCGGGCATTCCTTGCCCATCCAAAACAAATACTGACGCGCGATCAGTTACTCGAACTGGCGATCGGCAAATCCAGCAATTCAGTCGATCGCAGCATCGATCTGATGGTGTCACGTCTGCGCCAAAAACTGAATGATGATCCGCGCCAGCCTTCGTTATTAGAAACTGTGCGTGGTGAAGGCTATGTCTTCAGCGCCAGCCTGTAATCACGACGATGCAAAATTTACGGCAAAAAATGCGGCGAGTATTTGCCGACACGATTTTTAATCGCTTGTTCGGTCTCGCATTTGCCGCGGTGTTCGTGAGTCATGCCGCTACATTCGTTTTACTTTTCGTGTTCCTCAGAGATGCATCGCATCCACCACCGCCGGAACTACGTCCACCGGGAGCAGAATCGGGCTATTCAAGCAATCATCCGCCACAATACGGTGCGCGACCGCCGTCACCACATCGCAGATCCGCTATTGACGGCCCCTTATCCGGCTTACTGATCAGCATGAGTCTGCAATTGCTGTTGCTGGCGATTGGCGCATGGATCAGTTCGCGTACACTCGCCAGACCGATACAAAATCTGGCTGCAGCGGCAAGCACATTAGGCGATCAGCAAGTTGTTCCTGTGTCTGAAACCGGGCCGCTGGAAGTCAGGCAGGCTGCGGTCATTTTTAATCAGATGCAATATCGGATACATCAGCAAATGGAAGAGCGGGCACGCTTTCTGGCAGCGGTATCGCATGACCTGCGCACGCCGTTAACGCGCATGAAATTACGCATAGATCAGACCGAAGCCACGGTCACCAACAGCAAGTTATTGCAGGACATTGATGAGATGCGCCACATGCTGGATGCGACGCTGGATTATTTACGCGGCAGCAGTGAATCCATGCAATATCTGGATATTCAGTCCATGCTGGAAGCCATCGTCGATAATATGCGCGACGAAGGAAAGAGCGTGCGTATCGAAGGTCATTTGCAACCGGTCTATGCGATGCCAAATGAATTACAACGCAGCATCATTAACCTGCTGGAAAACGCGATTTTTTATGGCGGCAGCACACAGATTCAGCTACAGGATGCGGCGGATTTCGCGCAGATCCGTATCAGTGACGAAGGGCCTGGTATTCCTGAATCAGAACTAACTAAAGTATTCGATCCGTTTTACCGCATCGCCGGAGCACGCAACAAAAACAGTGGCGGCGTGGGCCTGGGTTTAAGTATTGCGCAGGAAATTATTCGTCAGCATCATGGCGTACTGAATCTCACTAACAATCCCAACGGGATCGGGCTTACCGCTGAAATCCGCCTGCCCCGCACGGCCATCAACGTAGCGAAATAAATTCAGAAGAAAGCAAAGTGTCTGCACCTGATGTTTGTATGTCATACCTGATACAAAGTTGACATAAACGAGCAAAATCAACAAGGGACAATAAACACAGTCACACGTTTTGTCTGAGCTTGTCTGTCCATGCAATCTCATTCATTTCTCTTACTGATTTTTTCTTCGTACAGGAGACCACGATGAGCAGCATTTCCGGTATTTCGTCCACATCCGCCTATTCAGGCAGTGTCAGTAGTGTCAAAAGGCAACGCCCGGATCCGGCGCAGATGGCTGAACAGGCGTTTTCCAAGCTCGATACCAAAGGTCAGGGCTATCTCGAAGTCAGCGATCTGGAATCCGCCTTCAGCAACATCGCCAGCGCGTCCGGCAGCACGTCCGGCAGCGATGCGACATCAACTGCCAACGATTTATTTAAAAAACTGGATGCTGATAGTGACGGCAAAGTAACCAAAGACGAGTTTTCCAGTGGCTTAAAAAAATTGGCGGATGACCTGGAAAGCCAATTCAACCAAAGCCGCACTTCCGGTGTAGGACAGGACAGAGGTGCACCGCCTCCGCCGCCGCCATCCGGCGCGTCAGAGGCATCAGGAGGTGGGACAGACGCCGTCAGCTCGGGCAGCGCCACGACCAGCAGTACCGCTACAAGTTCGGCTAGTGACACGTCTACAAGCAAAACATATGAAGCTGCCGATACCAATCAGGATGGCAAGGTCACACAAAAAGAAGAGGAAGCGTATTTGCTGAAACTGCTCGAGGCGAAAGCAACTGCCAGTGGCGACAAAGGCACTCAACAAGCAGGTGCTGCAGACAACAATAGTGAGGCAACACTGTTCAAAAAAGCGATACAACTGTTGCAGGCATATAGCTCACCGTCCCCATCGAATTCTCAGAGCATTTCTGTCAGCGTCTGAAAATCTCATGCACATAAAAAAAGTGGCTTCAATGAAGCCACTTTTTTTATTCCCGGAACAACATACTTATCGACGCCTAATGATTTTGCATCAGCAACTCATTGATCAGTACTGAATCGATTTTATCTGTCGCCAGGCTCTGATTCAGTTCTGAGCGCAACATTTCCCGGACGCGTTCAAAACCCTCTTCGGAATGCAGGTCTTCAGGATTTATTTTTGCGACCACAATCGGAAAAATATCGGACAACGCTTTTTTGTTCGTCGCCAGCCAGTCGCGGTTTTTATTCTGCACTTGTATTGTGACCTGAAGGCGGATCACTTGCCCATCAACGTTGACGACTGTTTTTGGCAGCGCCAGATAACTTGGGGTAGTTTCATCTTTGGCGATCACTTTGATGTAAAAAATAGCGGAAAAAATAACGACAAAACTACACAAAGCGATAATCGCCGCATACAAAGCAAAATTATCTTTCTTTTGCGTTTTTCGATGCGTGAGCACTGGTTTGGCCGGTGTCGCACGGGCCTGTGTTTTTGGCGCAGAGCGCACATCAGCAGGCGCTTTCGGCGCGGTGTCAGATGGCAAATCAAATTTCAAATCCGCCAACTCAGCATCCACCGCTTTCAATGCCTTACCGTCGACGTCTTCAAAGTCTAGTTGTGCACTTAATAAGCTGGCTTTGGATGGACTGGTCGCCATTGTTAGTAACCCGTAAATGAATTTTTCTGAGTCGATATTGTAATGCAGGGCATAGTTTCCAAGTGGAAACATTTTCATCTATGCGAGAATCTACGCGGCCTCAACGGAACCCGATTCTACTTTCGTTACAAACTAAGCGTCTATAGTAGCCCCGCTTTCGTTTAAGATGACGTGTTTTTTTATGTACTCCTCCGCAGCAATGTCCTCCTCACTTACTTCCGGCAGAAATATCTCTTTCGACAATATCAAAGCCATATTGATATTTTTAGTTGTCTTTGGTCATTTCGTCGAATTACATATTGCTCAGGATGCATTTCTGCGCCCCATCTGGATCTTCGCCTATACATTTCACATGCCGATGTTTGCGTTGGTATCCGGGATATTCTCCAAAGCGAATCTCGATGAAAAACAATCAGTACAACTGATACGGAATATCGTAGCGCCACTCCTGGGCTTCGAACTGATTTACGAGGCCACTGAATATCTGATACGCGGTTCCTTCAGCGTTTATGCGGGGCTGATCGCACCTTACTGGATGCTTTGGTATCTGATGAGTCTGTTGTGCTGGCGCTTGTTACTGCCGTTATTTGCGCGCTTACAATTTCCACTTATCCTGTCTCTGGGATTAGCGCTCGTCACCAGTTACTCTGAACACCTGGGTTATCTGCTGAGCGGCGCCCGTACGCTGTTCTTTTTCCCATTTTTTATTTTAGGCTGGAAACTCGGTGCAAATGCTTTCGTATCGAAAGGGCGTGACTGGCGCGTAATTTGTATGGCGTCAGTGATTGTCATTGCTGCCAGTATTATGTGTTTCCGGCTACCAGCCCAATTCGATTACCGCTGGCTCTACGGCAGTTTTTCTTTGCACAGACTGGAAATGGCTGATCTGAGCGGCTCTTTGTACCAACTGCTGCAATATGGCGTATCAACGCTTTTAGGATTAAGCATCCTGTACTTGCTGAGTCTCAGAGACTGGGGATTGGCACACGTAGGGCAACGATCAATGTACGTATTTTTATGGCACGGAATGGCTCTGATCGCTCTTCATCAACTGGGCATACTGAATCGTATTTTTCAATTGGGCGATACCGCGCGCTTGTTGATCTCACTCGCCTCAAGCGCCGTAATTGTGTATCTGGGCTCCCATCGCTATTGTGAGAAATTTACGCAGAAATGTATCCTGAGCCCCTTGAACTGGCTATTGGTACGCCAGATACGCACTCCGAATCCAACGCCGGAAATCACTGCACAGCAGGTTAAAGACGCGCCGCTTACACAAAAATAAACCGGCAAGGCTAGCCGCATGTCCGGCATATTCGGATACGGACATGCGCTGAAAGGGAAGGTAATTACTTGGTCTGTATATGGTCGGCACTGAACTGCTGTGGATTTTTCCCCTGAATTCCGCTGTAAAACGCTTTGATCTCTTCCATATCCGCCGCAATATCACCCGTCGGCATGAACATGCGTCCGATTCCTCCGGCCTTTCTGCCAAAGTCCAGATATCCCAACGCAATCGGTACACCGGCACCCAGCGCGATGTAATAAAAGCCAGTTTTCCAGTGTGTGACTTTGCCTCGGGTACCTTCGGGCGGCACGATCACCGTCAGGCGTTCATTGGCATGGAAAGCATCAACAGTTCCCTGCACCAGATTGCCGGCCGCGCTGCGGTTCACAGCAATGCCACCTAGCCAGCGCATCACCAATCGAATCACTGGCGGAAACAGGCTGGACTTTCCCATCCAGTAGACACGCAATCGTAAAGCGAAACACACCATCAAAGTCACGGGAAAATCCCAGTTACTGGTGTGAGGTGCGGCAATCAGCACATATTTCTTTTCGGTGGGCGTTTGCCCTTCAACACGCCATCCGGTCAGACGTAATGCCGCGATGGAAATCCAACGCATCAATGTGTTAATTACAGGTGTTTCAAAAATAGTTAATTGCATGCCGCAAGTCTTTGATATCAAATGATAAATTTGCCCGAAAGCCGGGCGACCCGGCATTATATTGATATCTGCGAAAAGCAGAAACTATTTCTTCTTGCGGGCTGATCAATCACAAATTTCACACATTTGAATGGTTAATCCAGTGCAAAATATCACGCCATTGCTCCAGATCTTTTTCTACTTTGGAGGGGGCAACATCCCATAAGGTCGCGCCATGAGCCGCTAATTGTATGTAATTTTGCGTATCGCGCAGATAGCCCAAAACCGGCAGACCCAACTGCCCCGCGTAATGACGTAGCTGATCCGCAGAGCGGCTGCGGGCATTCACCCGCATACCGAGAATACCGACCCGGCAAGCATGCTCACGTCTGGCCAGTTTTTTCAAAAATTCTTCGGTCGCCAGAATATCGAAAATAGACGGCTGCACAGGCACAATGATGGTATCGGCAAGTTTCAGAATGACATCGAGCTTACTGCCTTTTAAACCGGCGGGAGTATCAAGCACAACATGACTGGTGCCTTTGGGCGGTCTGGCAACAGCATTGTCGGCCACCTCCCACGCTGTAATTGCGGGCAAATTCGCAGGACGCAAACCCAACCAGACGCGGGACGACTGCTGGACATCAGTATCCCCCAGCATGACCCGATTCCCTTGTGCTGCAAAATAACCCGCCAGGTTTGTGGCAAACGTGCTCTTCCCTACACCACCTTTAGGATTGGCAATCGCAATAACGCGCATACGGACTCCCCGTTCATAGCAAGACGACAGACCATTTCAGTTCAAACGATGATGAAAGTCTCTTACTTGCGTTTATTGCATCTGTCCAGCCAGGCAGACTACCCGAACCAGTAACAGATACCGCAGAATCAGCCGTTTGAAGGAATTAATAATGCCATTTGTTCCGGACTCAGGTAACACCACTCGCCTTCCGCCAGCCCCAGAGAGTTCAGCGTCAACTGACCAATCGCAGTACGCTGCAAAGCCGCGCAGTGATTACCAGCCGCAGCTAACATACGCTTCACCTGATGGTATTTACCTTGTTCGAGCACAATTTCTATTTTATGTGTGTCCAACTGACGGCATATCTGTGCTGCCAGCGGGGCAGGCTCGTCATGCAGCTGAACGCCATTTAATAAAGTGTTCACCAGATCATCGGTGACTGGCTCAGCCGTTGTTGCCAGATACACTTTCGGAATATGACGTTTCGGCGAAGACTGTGCGTGAATAAACGGCCCGTCATCGGACATCAATAACATCCCGGTCGTATCGTGATCCAGACGGCCGACAGGCTGCACATCGCGCCAGCTGAATTGCTCCGGCAGCAGCGTCAGCACACCGGGGTGATGGCTAGGCTTACGTGAACATTCAAAATTAGCGGGTTTATTGAGCGCAATATAAACGTGTTCGCGATATTGCCAGTCTTCGTCAAAAATCCGGAAAACCAGGCCGTCGGTCTCCAGCGTTTGTTTATAGTGGTCAACAACTTCACCGTTGATACTGATCTCACCGTCTTCAATCAATTCACGGCAGTATTTGCGTGTCCCAAAGCCCTGCGATTGCAGGATGCGGTCTAAAGATAATTTACTCATGGCGCGACTGTAGCAGAACAAAGCGGATCAAAGCTAGAGGCAAGACTAAACCCTTGCATGTTCGCTACCCATTCACCACTCTGGCGACGCGTGGTAAGGTAATTTTGAAGCAGGTTCCCTTGCCAAGCTGGCTTTCGACCGTGATATTGCCGCCTAATACATCTTTGATGAGGTTGTACACGATATTCAGGCCTAAACCACTGCCGCCCTGCCCCAGACGGGTCGTAAAAAACGGATCGAATATACGCCCAAGGTTAGCCGGAGGAATCCCTTTGCCATCATCGGCGACCAGCATTTCGACGTGTTCCGAGTCAATCAGTTTTGCAGAGATCGTCACGCGGCCACGTTTGTCTGGGTCAAAAGCATGGATGAACGCATTATTGATGAGATTCGTCATGACCTGACCTAAAGCGCCGGGATAGCTATCCATCATGAATTTTGGCGGGAGTTCTGCAACAACCGTATATTTTGTTTTCCGTATCATCGGCCCCAGCGTCGTAATCAACTCATCCATCATGCCGTCCAGCGCAAAAATTCGCCGGTTGGCACTGGTGCGGTCAACCGCCACCTGTTTGAAACTCGTGACCAGTTCGGATGCCTTGCTCAGATTACGCAACAGCAAATCGCTGCCGAGTCTGGCATTTTTTAAGTAGTCATCCAACACTGATTTACGTATGCCGTGCTCATACTGCTTCAGAAAATCATCGGTTTGTTGCTGCAAGGTACTGGCAACCGTGACACAAGTACCGATAGGCGTATTCAGTTCATGTGCAACTCCGGCGACCAAAGAACCCAGAGCGGCCATTTTTTCTGTTCTGAGCAATTCCTGTTGCGCGCGCTGCAAATTTTCAAGAACAACGGTGAGTTCAGAATTCGCCTCTTCGAGCTCATGAGTACGTTCGAATACACGTTTTTCCAGCGTCTGATTCATATTCCGGATATCCAGCTCATTCTGACGCTTTTCCGTAATATCTTCCTGCACCAGTACTAACAAAGGCTCATTGCCGACGCGGATGATACGGCCGGATACCTGACACAGCAGATTTTGTTCGCCGACGCCACAGCGGCACCACGCTTCGTAAGAATGTATCTCTCCCTCACGTTCCAGAAGATGAACGATGCGATCAAAGTCTTCCGGATTTCTCCACAACTGTGCTTGCATAGCGGGATTACCCAGCGTTGTCTCACGCTCCCACTTAAACTGACGCAACCACGCATCATTAACATCCATAATCGCGTAACGTTCAGCTTTCCGCAAAACAGTCATTGCGACGGGAGATGACTGGAAAATAGCGATGAATTTATTTTCGGTATCGCGCAACACCTGCTCAACTCTGGAGCGCTCCAGCAATTCTTGTTGCAGAACCTGATTTTGCAAATCCCGCTCTGCAATCAGGCTGCCCAGATTCAAACGCATCTGATCAAGCCCATGTGCAAGATTACCGATCTCATCCTGACGTTTCCATTCCAGTGACTTATTGAGCTCACCTGCAGACAAAAATAACGTCGCTCTTTGCAGTTTTTGTATAGGACGGACTATCCTGCGATCAAAAACAAACCAGATCAGGACGAAAGAAAATATCACCTGCGCCAGCAACGCAAGCAGCAATTTCAGAATGTCATCAAAGAAATCGCGATCAACGTAAGCAGAGGTCAGTTCCAGCGATACTTTCCCGATCACCTTCTGATCCAGCCTGATATCGCGCGCCAGACTGACGACATTGTTTTGGGGTTTGCGCTCTTTTTCCAGATGTACGAAGACAGTGCCAGATTCATCGGTGATCGTAACGCTGTTGACCTCACGGTTACGCATCACTGCCTGTACGAACTGCCCGGCAACTTCCCTGTCAACGTTCCATAACGGAACTTCCATGGCCTTGGATAACATGTCCGCATACTGGGACATCGGACTATAAACACGTAACTGTAACTCCCGCTCGTAACGTGTCTTGACCGTGAAATACCCAAATAAAACTGCGGGCACCAAAATGCCCGCAGCCACACCGATGATGGATATTTGTCTGAGTGACAGATGACGCAAAATGGATCTCAATCTGAACGGTCTCTATTTAGCTTGTTGCTTACGCCACAATTGAATATTCGATGAAACCAGCTTGTTCATCAGATTTTGTTTCTCCAGCTTGTACAAGGCTTTTGCGATCCGCCCACGCATTTCCGGCGTGTTGCAAGGTGATTTATGAGAAATGGTCAGGTATAAGTTTTCGTTGGTGACTGGTGGTAATAAGGGCTTGAGATTCTGGATGTTCATTTTCGCGATATACGCGAGCCCCGGGTCTTCTTCGTAAATCAGATAATCCGCACGCGACAATGTCAATAAGGTGAGCGCCTGTTCCAGACTTGGGACAGTGGCAACCTTCAGCGACTCACTGGCATAGCGGTCAAAGTCCTCACCAAAACTATTGTTAATGACGGTGATACCACGCTTACCAACCAGATCTTTCCATTTTTTATATGTCAGCACACTGTCTTTCCTGACCCAGATGACAGTGCGTGTTTCACGAAATGCAGGATAAAAATAATCCATGTAATCAAACCGCGGCAACGTTAAAAATGCCCCCGCCAGCAAATCAACGCGACCGAGTTTTGCTTCCTCCTGCACCCGTCCCCAGGGGCCGATATATTTCACTTCCACCGGGATACCAATCTCTTTCGACAAGGATTGCATGAGATCGGCATTCGCGCCTATCAAATGGCTTTCATCATCGGGATCGCGCCATAAAAAGGGGGGATATTCAGGATTACCTGTGGCAATCAGTTTCTTGCACACTTCGTCAGTCGCAGCCGCCGCAGCGCCGAATGCTGTGCCTAAAGTGATGAGTATGCCCGCCATGCGCAACAAGGTTGCCGTTCTGAAAAGGCATCTCATAGAGCAAGAATCTCCACGTCGTTGATTAATCGAATTTGCAGTCTATCGTCAGTACAGACGCTAAGCAAGAAATCAGTTTCAGCATTGCAACATTCAAACTCTGTGGCGAAAAGCTGTCATTCTCGCTTACGCCAGAATCAGGCTACACGCACACAGATTAATTAAAAATTAACGACGGACAATACTGTTACCGGAAGCGCGAACCTGATCGCCATATTGGTAGCCAGGATCATTCTCAAATTGATAATTCTGCTTGCTACCGTTGTCATATTGCACAGTGACAGTCCAGATTTTGCTGCTTTTTACCTTTTGTTCAATTTTGTGGCCGGCCATCGCACCACCTGCAGCACCAGCAATTGTTGCCAAATCACGACCGGTTCCACCGCCGACCTGATTGCCCAGCAAAGCACCGGCAACACCGCCCGCAATCACGCCCAGGGCACCGCCTTCGCCTTCTCTTTCACTCACGTTCACCGCAGTGACGCGACCGCAGTCAGCACATACTTGCTGATTTCTATTATTGTTCTGCCCGTTACTGTAAGTGTTGTTGTACGAGCTGGCTTTTTTTGCGCTGTCCAGCGCTCCGTTATAAACCGCTTTCGCATCGCGCAAACACTGCATGCGTGCACTTGAACTGGTTTCTTCCGCACACAACTTCTTATCGTCCGCATAACGTGCTGCCGCCTGACGGGACGCCTCCGCATACTGTTGTTTTCCGCTGGAAGAATTCTGCGCATAAGCACCGCTGACGGCAGCCAGCAATACAGCAGTCGCAATTAAACTTTTTTTCATGATCCGCTCCTGTTAAGTAAAAGCATCTGTGTTATTGCATTTGATGCGAAGACAATCACTGAATAGTGATTATGCAATGTAACGGCATACTTCAGATTTTGCTGACACTTCTTACATTTACTCACATTTTTCAATGTAAACGCAAATAAACAAACCCGCCGCAGGCGGGTCTGACCAGACACCAGTCTGGCATAAGCCTTACCGCCGTTACACGAACTCAGTTAAATCCCAGCCGTTTAATTGCCGATAGCACCAACACAACCTCGGTGGTAGCTGCCGAAAATGCTGTTCCATGGCTCAAGGCATCTTCTGCCTGCTCAAATTTCCCGCTATTAATCAGTTCGCCAACCTGACCTGCCACTCGGTGAAAGCGGGCATGATTTTCAACCAGTGTCGTGAACGACTGTCTTTCGCGCAGGCGCTGACCATCAGAATAAATCCATTTTCCCAAAGCGCAACAATCGTCGCGGCACAGGGTTTTCACATCCACATGGGCAGATTTTTCAATTGCATCACGCAATTTCACCTTCCACAGACGGTGGGCATCAATGATACCGTCAATGTCAATGCCTTCAACGACAACCGGCTGCTTATTCCCCGGCAAGCGGAACTCATCAACCTGCGCTGCCAACCTGACAGCGACACTGCGCTGAGAATTCGCCGCGGTTGCGGCCTGCTCCACCAGATTCGCGTTGGCCTGCGTATTACGGTCAAGCTCGCTGACCGCTTCACCTATCTGCGCCACGCCCATACTTTGCTCACGCGCACCATTCGCCACATCATCGAGTAACACTTTGATTCTGTCTGCATTCGCGACGATTTCATTCATGGTCTCGCCTGCAGTCTGAACGACGATCGTTCCTGCCGAAATTTCAGTTGTGGTGCCTGAAATTAAGGTCTTAATTTCTTTTGCGGCTTCCGCACTACGCCCTGCCAGCGCCCGGACTTCTGATGCCACAACAGCAAAGCCCCTTCCTTGCTCGCCTGCACGCGCTGCTTCCACTGCCGCATTCAAGGCCAGAATATTGGTCTGAAATGCGATGCCATCAATCACGCTGATGATGTCGCTGATTTTTCTGGAAGAATCCTGTATTCCTTCCATGGTTTTGACCACACTGTGCATCACGTCACCGCCACGTGTCGCCGTTGCAGCGTTTTCTATTGCAATCAGTGATGCCTGACGCACAGAATCTGCCGTCATCTGCACGGTCGAGGTGGTTTCTTCCAATGCTGCAGAAGACTCTTCCAGCGCGGAAGCCGCAGATTCAGTCCGCGCGGATAAATCCAGCGTGCCCTGTGCAATTTCTATACTGGAGGCGACCACACTATCGCTGGCAATCTGCACCTGCTGCACAGTATCGCGCAGAGATTTCTGCATATTACTCAGCTCTTTGAGTATGGAAGCAATTTCATCCCTGCCCGCGCTGCTGATTTCAGTACGCAAGTCCCCCATAGAGATATTAATCAGTTGATTTTTGACTTTCGCGATCCCGGCTTTCATTGAATTATAAAAGCCGATGAACAGATAAGCCGCGATACAAAGACTGAAAATGGAGACAAGCAGCGTTGTCAGCAAATGGCGCTTAATTGCTGCCTCGCGCTCAGCCAGCATGGCATCGAGTACGGATAAATTTTTTCCTACCTGCACAAACTGGCTCTGCAGACTGCCGTTCACGGTACGGACGTAATCTGCCTGCTCTGCAACAACAAGCGCCGCGCCCGGTGCAAAATTCTTTTTCGCCGTGCTGATTAATTTGTCGGTAATCTCTTCTGCAGAGTCAGACAGCATAGAAAAATGACGTGGCGCAGCAAGCTTCACCGTCGCCAGATCTTCAGCGACCAATTTTCGTTCATGTTCGATCAGCGCTGTATTCGCGGCAATTTTTACCGCCAGCTCTGGAGTTACTTCTGCTGATTTATACGCAGCACGACCCAGACGGCCCAAATCGGAAACATTCAACAGTATTCCGGGGGTGCGCAGCAGCAAAGCGCTCATCAGATGATACGAAGCCAATTCCGGATCCAGAGCCAGGCTGGATCCGTTATTCACTTTATTCTGCAAAACAACCAGGCTCTGAAACAATGCGGTAACGTTCTGATAGGCTTCATCAGGATTGCTATTTGTTCCCTGCGCAGCTTGCAGCGCCGCTTTCGACGAATTCAGTACTGTCGTACTACCGATTTCAGCTCCGGCCTTGCGATCTATCTCTTCGACTTTTTTGAATACATTTTCGAAACTGGCACGCATCTCATCAACCCGCGCACCAGGATCGCCCAGTATCTACAAACGTGTGTGATAGCGCCAGTTAATCGCCGCCTCCATCGCGGCATACAATGACTTTGAATAACGAACACCGGCACGCTCTTTCTTTGCAAATGTCAGATCCTGATTAACGGCATTCAAATAAGAAACCGACAAACAAAGCACCGGTAACATAAACGCTGCGCTGATCAGCAACATCTTTCCTGGAAATTTTAACTGCCCCATCAACACGGAACCGGGATGCCATAAGCCTGAGTTTAAAAGACGTTGAATCAATTTTTTCATGTGCGAAGATAGTCTGGAATAATTGCGTAAGCCTTCTATGGTACTTCTTATAAGCAGTATGAAATTATCACAATCGTATTTTTTAACGACATTCAACAATCATTAAACAATTATTGATTTTACTTAAACTGACTGCGGCAAACACTTGCGAAAAATGGTGGGTGTGCTTCCTCTTTTTCCGGGCACTACCTTACGGCGAGCATCCGTGATTCCATAAATAAAAAAGGCACCACAACGGTGCCTTTTTTGCGAACAACAGTATCGATTTTTATAATCTGGCCTGAATCAGCTTACCTAATTTTTCCACACCCTCATTGATACGTTCCGGCGAGACGGTGACGAACGATAAGCGCATGGTATTTTTTGCCGGATTATTCGCGTAGAAAGGACCGCCCGGAACAAAGGCCACGTTCTGCTTGATCGCATCATCCAGCAACTCGTTACTATCGATGTGTGCCGGCAAAGTGATCCAGATAAACATGCCGCCCTCTGGCTTCGTCCACTCAACACCAGCCGGGAAAAACTTCGTCAATGCATCCAGCATCACCTGACACTGGCGGGCATAAAACGTGCGGATGGTAGGAATGTGCTCACCAAGAAAGCCATCTTTGATCACTTCATACACCGCCATTTGCGTCAGTTGTGACGTGTGCAGATCAGCCGCCTGTTTGGCCTGTTCCAGCTTACGAATCAGCTTTGTCGGGCCAACCACGTAACCAAGGCGAATACCCGGCGTCAACACTTTGGAGAATGAGCCCATGTAAATCACGCCATCCGGATTCATGTTCAGCATCTTAGGCAAAGGCTCGCCGGAATAGCATAAATCGCCATACGGATTATCTTCAATCAGCGGAATACCCATGCGCGCGCAGATCTCGACGAGTTCGATACGACGTTCCAGCGACATCGTACGCCCGGTCGGGTTCTGGAAGTTCGGCAAGGCATACATCAGGCGTGCACCCTCACCTTTGGCGGAGACGGAAGAAGGGATCAATCCATGCTCATCGGTATCGACAGAAACGAACTCTGGCTGATACACAGAAAATGCCTGCAACGCGCCGAGATAGCTCGGTGTTTCAACCAGTATCTTGCTGCCTTCATCAATCAGCACTTTGCCCAGCAAATCCAGTCCTTGTTGCGAGCCGGACACCATCAGTATCTGATCGGGTGTGATCTTACAATCGGCGGTCGACAAAGAATTTGCCAGAAACTCGCGCAATGGCGCATAACCATCGCTGGTGCCGTATTGCAGAGCAGACTTACCTTGTGTCGCCAGTACTTTATCAAATGCAGCCTGCATGCGTTCCACCGGAAATGTTTCAGGTGAAGGCAGGCCACCGGCAAAAGAAATGACTTCAGGGCGCGACGTCACTTTCAAAATCTCCCGTATCACAGAGCTTTGCAGTTGCTCAGCGCGTTCGGAAAACTTCCAATTGATAGGGGTAGGATTTTTAAGTTTCATGCTGGTCTCACTAGAAGTCATACCTTTTCAGGCTAAAAATATTCTCATCTGTCAGATGCCGCTGCATCGCAAATGGCTGCAGCGGAAACACCTTGACAGACATAAACCGGATACGGACTGCGGGTGCAAAACAGAGCGATAATTAAACGATGTAGCGCTGATAAGCAGGCAGTTAAGCCACTTCAACGATCAGTTCAATTTCAACGCAGGCACCCATAGGAATCTGCGCCACACCGAATGCGGAGCGCGCATGTTTACCCTGATCACCGAATACTTCCACCAGCAATTCGGAAGCACCATTCGTGACCAGATGCTGTTCGGTAAAGTCAGGTGTGGAATTCACCAGGCTCATCAGTTTGACGATGCGTGTCACGCGGGTCAGGTCACCGCCGCAAGCAGCATTAAGTGTCGCAATCAGATCAATCGCCACGGCACGCGCAGCCTGTTTGCCTTCTTCTGTGGTGATATTTTTACCGAGCTGACCAGCCCAGACTTTGCCGTCTTTTTTGGCGATATGGCCGGAAATAAAAATCGTTTTCCCAGTCTGCACATACATCACATACGCGGCGGCAGGGGTTGCAACAGCGGGCAATTCTATATTCAGTTCTTTGAGTTTTTCGTAAATGGACGATTTCGACATAGTAATTCCTGAAAAAGTAAGTCAGTCGTCAGTAACTGGCTTACATAAAATAATATAAACGGTTTTTCGATAGCGATCTGCTCACTGCCACGCTCACTGCTACGGTAACCAAGCCTGCTATTGTAACGCCGCTTCAAACGCAGAGGGGAAGATGCTTGCGGCTGACAGGCAATCTCAATGCCAGCCGTTGATAGCAGCCTGTGTCGCGCTTACAGGCTGAACATCCAGACTGCGGTCAACGCAAGCGAAATTCCCATCAGCAGATTAAAGCTGCGCAGGCGCTGGCCTTGTGACAGCCAGTGACGCAAACGATCACCCATCCATGCCCACGTCAGCAAACTCAGAGCACTGGGCAAGGCGAAACCGATGCTCATCCAGCTCATTCTCGACAAAAAATCGTGCTGACCAATCGCATACGTCGAAGTGGCGGCCACCAGCATCATCCAGGCTTTCGGATTCACGATCTGAAACAAGGCTGCTTCCTGCACACTCAGCGGTTGCATGCTTTTGCTGTCAGACAGGCTCGCAGAAAAACACAAACGCCAGGCCAGCCACAACAAATAACCATTCCCCGCCACTTTCATCAATACCACCAGCACAGGCACGCCCTGCAACACGGCTGCACCACCCATGCCGACTGCCCACATCATCAGCACAAAACCGAGAGGCACGCCCATCACTTGCGGCAACGCGGCACGTAAGCCGTGATTGACACCCGTGGTCGCTGCAATCGCGACATTCGGGCCGGGCGTGAATGAGCCTATCCAGGCAAAAATCGAGAAGGCAATAAATTCAGTTAAAGGCATACAGCCATCCTAAAAATTAATCTGTCCTGCATCGTCGACATTTGCCAGAATGCATATATCTGTATGACAACGAATACAACGCAAGGCAGCGTTTTATTACTTAAATTTGCTTAAATATACTGGGGGGGAGTATCTGTAGAGCCCCTTATTTTCTGCAGGGATTAGGCTGCTTTTGGCAGATACTCCCTCTTTTTCTGATTCTGCGAGATCACAGAACAGAAAAGGAACACATTACCCGGCAACCGTCGCCACTGCTTTTGTCAGCTGATTCAGCGCTGTCTGCGCAGTCACCGGCAACGTGGCGGCGTGATGCAGATCGGCCGTCAGCATGCTCAGCTCAGACACTTCTTTGCCATCGGCCTCGATCACCGCGTGACGCAATGGTGGTAGTTGCAACAGATCACCGGCACGCAACCAGTAATCAGTCTCGTCGCCTTCCACCGTCACCCACACCAGACCACAATGGATATGCAGAGTCAGCATGTGTTCCGGGACAACAGAAATCAGCGTTCCCGGCGCTAATTGTTGTATTGCTGGAAAATCGGTAGATGGCATGATGTCTCCTTGTGAGCCAATAACGACGGGAAAGATTTCTGCCCGCTTTTTAATCAGTGTTTGTGTTATCCTAAACGCAAAAACCAATACAGTACCAGTACACTAAAAAAGATAATTAACGTACTGTTCCGGTCATTTATCCAATACACAGCTTTTGATTGCCCGCAGGAGACACTTCATGCCAACGCCGATGTTTTATATTTCCCGTGATGCGGACAGTTCGCTGGTCGAACAAATCGTCACCGCCGTCGCCAACCGCATCGATGACAAACTATTGCGGACCGGCGCGCGCATGCCGTCGATACGCCAGTTCGCCGATGAGCAGAATGTCTCGCGTTTTACGGTGGTCGAAGCCTATGATCGTCTGGTCGCAAAGGGCTATCTGGAATCACGTCGCGGTGCCGGATTTTTTGTGCGCGAACGCGCCTCAATGCTGACGAATACCCCGGCCAATCCGCAAACGGCAGCGGCATCAGAACAACTCGATGTGGTGTGGCTGGTACGCAATATGTTCCGCCAATTGCCGCCGCAAAAAATGCCCGGTTCCGGCGTTCTGCCGCACGACTGGCTCGATGGTGAGCTGGTCGCGAATGGTTTGCGCGCGATCAGCCGGCTGAATCAGAATTTGCTGCTGCATTACGGAATTCCACAAGGCTTCCTGCCACTGCGGCAGCAGTTGCAACTGAAACTCGCCGAGCTGGAAATTGCCGCCGCACCGGAGCAGATCGTCATGACGACTGGCGTGACGCAGGCGCTGGATCTGGTGGCACGCGAATTCACCCGTCCCGGCGACACCATCTTTGTCGATGATCCGGCCTGGTTTCTGATGTTCGGTTCGTTCGCGATACTCGGCGCCAAAGTGATTGGCATACCACGCTTGCAAGACGGGCCGGACGTGGCGAAACTCGCGGAACTGGCCGCCATCCACAAGCCCAAGCTCTACATCATCAATTCGGTAATGCATAACCCGACCTCGACCTCACTGTCGGCGGCAAAAGCATTTCAGGTATTGAAGACGGCTGAACAACATGATTTCATGATCGTCGAAGATGATATTTACTGCGACATGCATCCCGGTGCGGCGGTGCAGTCTGCGACCAGAATTGCCGCGCTCGATCAGCTTAATCGTGTGATTTATCTGAGCGGCTTTTCCAAAACGCTGGCCGCAAATTTACGCGTCGGCTTTATCGCCACCTCTCCGGAACTTGCGCTGCGGCTGTCCGATCGCAAGATGTTATCGACCCTGACAACCACAGAAATCGGTGAACGCGTGGTGTATAAAATTCTGTCAGAAGGCCATTACCGCAAACACGTTGACCGCATCCGCGTCAAACTCGACGGCGTGCGCGACGACATCACCAAACGACTCGACAACATCGGCATCAAAGTCGATTACCGCACACCGGCAGGCATGTTTCTGTGGACAGAAACCGGCGTCGATACCAATAAACTGACAGAGAAAGCCTTTGAGCAAGGCTATCTGCTGACCCCGGGCAGCCTGTTTTCGCCACATCAGATGCCATCGACCAAAATGCGCTTCAACATCGCCGCCATGAGCGACCCCGGTGTGTGGGATTTTCTGAAAAAGGAATTAAAGTAAGGCGGTATGGCATTACTGGCGGTGGCTGCCTCAACGTACAGTCACCGCGTTATTCCGCCCCTCAGATTAGGCTTTAAGAGCATATCTATGCTACATTCTCACCCTGCTTTTTAACTATTCCACACCCAAATTATGCCTGTGACGCAACGCTTTGCTGAAAAATTGACAGATGCTTGTTCTGTATTCAGCACGTCTGCGACTTGCTATTGTTGCTGTTGTTGAATCTGCCCGATTTCCCGCCGATGTTTGCAATACAAACATTGAGCGACCAGGTTTCATGACACCGTTTCATTCTTCTCTCTATTCATTTGCACACAACGATGGACATACTTCTTTACGATAACTGGGAACGCCGCCTGCGCCCTTTCACCCCTTTGCGCAATGACTGGGTGGGGCTGTATTGCTGCGGCCCGACCGTGTATGACTACGCTCACATCGGCAATCTGCGCACCTATCTGTTTGAAGACATCCTGCGCCGCACGCTGGAATGGAACGGCTACAACGTGCGCCATGTGATCAACATCACCGACGTCGGCCATCTGGTGTCGGATGGTGACGATGGCGAAGACAAAATGGAAAAAGGCAGCCGCAAGACCGGTGAATCGGCATGGCAGATCGCTGACCGTTTTACCATCGCTTTCAAAAATGACTTGAAAAGCCTGAACGTGCTGGAACCAGCCATCTGGTGCAAAGCGACCGATCATATCGCCGAGCAGATCGACTTTATCTCTTGCATAGAAAAAAACGGCTACACCTATCGTACCAGCGACGGCATTTATTTCGACACCAGCAAGCAGGACGATTACGGCTATCTGGCCCGCATCAAACGCGATGCGATCAAAGCTGGCAGCCGCGTGGAACTTGGCGAAAAACGTCATGCGACCGATTTCGCGCTGTGGAAATTCAGCCCTGAAGGTGAACAGCGTCAGATGGAATGGGACAGCCCGTGGGGACGCGGTTTTCCGGGCTGGCATATCGAATGCTCGGCGATGTCGGCCAAATATCTGACACCGTGGTTCGACATTCATTGCGGTGGCGAAGACCACATCGCGATTCATCACAGCAATGAGATCGCGCAGAATCAGGCTTGCCACGGCACGCGTCTGGCGAACTTCTGGATGCATGGTTATTTCCTGCAAATCGATTCCGGCAAAATGTCGAAATCGAGCGGCGATTTCCTGCGTCTGCAAACCCTGCTCGATCAGCATATTGACCCGCTCGCGTATCGCTATCTGTGTCTGACTGCACATTACCGCAGCCAGATGCAATTCAGCTTCGAGGCCTTGCAGTCTGCGCAAACCGCCCTGCAACGCCTGCGTGACACGTTTTATGCATGGCCCGCAGGCGGCAGCGTGAATGCCGGATTCAAAGAAAAATTCACCGCGTTTGTGAATGAAGATCTGAACGTGCCACGCGCACTGGCACTGGTCTGGGAAATGATGAAATCAGATCTCAGCGATGCCGATAAAAAAGCGACGGTGGCTGAATTTGATCGCGTCTTTGGACTCGGGCTCGCCAGCTGGGAACCGCGTGCATTGGAAATTCCTGCCGAAGTACAAAACCTCGCCGAGCAACGCCTGGCCGCCCGCGCAGCGAAAAACTGGGCCGAAGCCGACCGTCTGCGCGCTGAATTACATGCCCTCGGTTTTGAAGTCGAAGACAAAGCGGGCAGTATGAATATCAAGCGCCTTTAAGCATCTGCCGGACACGCGTTTTGCATCCATTGATGTAAAAAAAGCCGCAGTTCATCTGCGGCTTTTTTATTGTGCCGACGCTGATTCAACAGCGGTGGTCTTTGCAGGCATCGCTACTACACGCCGGTTATAAACCACGCGCTATTCCCCCCAGTCTCGTAGTCCCATTGATCAAAAACGAGGGGACGCAAGCAATATGCTCCGACGGTTTCGCCGGGCAATCCGTACGTTCCAACAGAGATGTTACGCCCCGATTTGTCATCGCCTGAAATGCGGAATCCGTATTGGCATAAGGCACCGTCGTATCGTCCCGCCCGTGAAAAAACTGAATCGGTGATTGTGGCGTCCAGTCGTTGACATTACTTTGTATTCGAATGCTGGCATCGTCATCGTTGAGGAAATTATCAAGAAATGTCGGATCAAAGCTGATGTCACTCTGACTGCCCAGAACTGACGACAGCAGCAGCTTACGCACATTCGCTCTGTCATTAGCGCCAAGCAGCTTCAGAAACCCCGGACTGATCAGCGCGCCAAGAATCGGATTTTCTTTACGAACGCTATCGAGCATCGTATTCAACGTCAGTACCACGTCGTAGGGACCAGCGCCGATATAGGTACTGAGCGGCAAAGTGGCGTTTGCTGCCCTGTTTTGCGTCATGAAACGCAATGTCGCCATGGATGCATAAGCTCCTTCTGAATAGCCCGTTAAAAACACCTGACCATTGTCAGCAATGGATTTCATCTGACGCCAGCGCGAAGTCGCCGTCATGAAATCGACGACAGAAACAGCCGTTGGCGTTGCCAGCAAATACGGATGTGGCAATCCTTTGGTGGTGCCATAACCGACATAATCGGCAGCACTGACGAGATAACCCAGCGAAGCGAACAATACCGCAGGCTCATCCGCCGTAGCATGGTTACTTGGCGCTTCCGCGTCCGTTTTAATGGTTGCGTGCTGATAGCTTAATACCGGACTGGCCAGACTGCCAGCTTTGCGGGGAATAGCCACAAGACCGGAAGCAATCACGCTGCGCCCGGCTGCATCTGACGTGGTGTAGGTAATTTTGTAGGTATCAACGGAATACAGCGGTCGGACTGCTGCTGCCACGTCTTTGTTTAGCGCGGCTGCCACATCAGCAACATTGACCGTTTGAATAAAAGTTGCTGCCTCAAAATGGCCCGCGCCAATTGGATTCGGCACTTCTGGGGTGATGACCGGCGTCACGGTCGGGCTTGAAGAACCACCACCACAACCGGCGACGAGAGCGGACATCGCCATCGTGATCGGTAGTAATGTGCAACGTAAAAACGGGTGTAAAAATTGCGACATCATATTCACTCCAATGAGGATGCATACATACACAGACAGACAGACAGACAGACAGACAGACAGACAGACAGACATGCATCCAATTTACGAACCAGATCAGACACAGCTTCCGACGACTTGCAGGTGATAGCGCTGGCGACAACACAAAAATACGAACGCCGTTATTCGTACGACTATCCAAAATGGAACTGCCAGAGTGATTATAACAATTAATAAAATCACTACAAATTTAATAGAGCAAATCCGTTGATGCTTCAGTTTTAAAAAACGTCGTGACATCAATGTCCGGCGCTTTGCATGGCTCTCTTTAACGAAAAAAAGCATCTGTGCGCTTTTCTTTGAGCGCACTCAAAATTCGTTCCTTCATCTGCAGAACTTCGTTAAATTCAATGTGATTTTCGCTATCCACCGACGTCATTTTTTTAATCACATCCATTTTATTTTTCTCGCAGATATCGAAGTAGTAACAAGACGACTGAAGCTCTACGTCTTGTTCATCACATCTGAGACCTAAATCACATCCCACTAAACGCCATGCCAATCCATAAATATTATTGTCTTTATCATTCGGCACACGACCACCATTCATCGACATAGAAAGGGCGCTACTCATTCCCCAACGCTCAATCAGTAAGGGATTTCCGGATTGAAAAACGACAGCGGCAATGACTTTGTTTTGTTCTTCATTTTTTGCAGAGTTAATTTTCTGGCCTAGCATCAATAATGGATCTTGCGCCGCATTTGGATCATTTTTCATCGCCTCTAACTCTGCCATGACCTCGCCTTTTGAAAATCCGGAACAGCGCTCCTGCAAAAACAGTAGCGCCTTCTGTTTTTCTGATGCAAGCGCATGGCTCTCAGTAGGACTATATTTTAATGTAGGTGATGTTTGCATTTCCTTGTTTAAGGGACTCCTCAGACATTCAACCAATGCGCTTCTTACAAGAAATAAGCCCCCTTCTGACGCCTTTGCTTTTGCAACTGTGATAAAAGCTCTTAAATTACGCGTCTGCCTGAACTGAAACGCCAACTGAATCGCATCAGCATGAACGGTATTTGATGCTTCTGGCATCTGCACAGCGCTCATTTTGATATCTTTATTTCTGTCTGCGTCGGCAACAATCAATTCATGTTTGTTATCTTGCGTGCTGATCTTCGTGGCTGAACTCACATCTGCAGTCAGATAGTAATAGGTAAAAATACCGATCAAAATAAGTGCAATTATCAGCACTTGTTTTTTCATATTCTTTTCTTTCGTAAATTCAAGCTCTGCATCACAACGCCTTCTCCAGCAATAACCTGATACCGGTTTGCCGGGGTGTGGCAACCGATCTCGTCTGACTACTCTGATTCACGTAAGCATCGTCCGCCACTGCTGTCTGGTGCAGTGCGTTGGTGAGCGACACGCGTAGTTGCGTTCCGGATGCCAGTTTCCACAGACTGTAAAGATCAAGCATGCGTGTGACGCTGGTATAGCTGCTGAGTAAGGCAGAATTCTGCACCCGGCCGCCGCCCTGAAAATTGAAATTCAGGCCCATGCTGTGCGTATCGGTGCGACGATAATCCAAGCCCAGATTCGCGGTCAGCGGCACCTGACTGCTCAGGCGATTATCCGGTCCCGGCACGCTGTCGAGACGCGACCAGTTACGTGCCGCATTGAGGCGAATATCGATAGCGGGGGCCTGTGCGAACCACAGCGTCAACGGAAATTTTGCATCCATTTCTATGCCATAAACTTGCGCCCTGCCCTGATTATCCGGCGACGTCACCCACTCGCCGTTCTGGCGGAATAACTGAAACGTGGTGACATTCTGAATGCGACGGGCAAAGCTGGAAATACTCAACATACTGCTTTTGTCGAAGTAATGTTCATACGCCACATCCATGCCCCAGGCGAGTTCCGGCAGCAAATTGGGATTACCCTGGAAGTCGGAATTGGTCGGGCCGTTGGCATTATTCACGGTGTAACGGCGCGGTACCAGATTGCGCGTCACCGGGGCTTTATAGGTGCGCGACAAAGCAAACCGCAGCTGATCTTTTTCTGTGCCCGGCAATTTCCACAAGGTCTGTATGACCGGGCTCCAGACGCTGGAACTGGTGTTGGTATCAACCATCGTGCGGCCTTGTATCGCGGTGCGCAAGCCTTCCCAGCGCAGCCCCAGATATGCTTGCCACTGGCGCGAAATATCCCATTCATCCTGCGCGAATAAGGCCAGACGGCGCACATCGGCGCGGTAATTTTCATCCAGAAAACCGATGCTGCCGGGCGCACTGCCCGGCGCGTTGTGATCGTATTGCAGACGCTGTTCGCTGCGCCGTATCAGCCCGCCATCCCAACCGAAGGCGAGGCTGTGTTCATCATTAAAACGCCACAGATATTTACCGCTGGCGGTCAGACTCTGATCAATCGCATCCGACACCACGTTACGGATGAACGGTGAATTCACCGTTGTTGAATAACCGTCGAAATAATAATCACTGACGCGCTTGTTGTAGTTCAGGCCCAGCTTACTGTCGAGCCGCGCATCCGGGCTGAAACGATGATTCCAGCTCAGGTCGCTGCGAATGCCGGTAATGTCTGCGCTGGAACGGTAATCGTTGCGCGGATACGTTGACGAAGAACCGGCCAAGGTCGTTTCGACATTGCGTCCGGCCATCGTGCTCTGGCTGAATTCCAACAGGCTTTGTGAGGTCAGCTGATCGCCTTCTGCCATCGTCCAGTTCAGACGTGGCGCCAGGCTGATTTTATTGGTCTTGAATTCTATGTATTCATGAAACTGGCGCAAGTCCGTGAGATTCCCGGCGGCATCGCGTATCGTTTCCGTGGTCACAGGTTCTGAGCGGTTACGGCTCTGATTCAGGTTTGCATTCAGCGAATACGACAAGCCTGCGTTCTTATCTGCGAATTCGAGCGTGGCGCCCGGCGCTGTCGCACCATCGACATAGCTGGCACTCAGTTTGACCTGTCTGGATGCACGGGAAACGCCTTTACGCAAGACGATATTGATGCTGCCGGCAATCGCCTGCGCGCTGAATTCTGCCGTCGTCGTACGCATAATTTCTATGCGCTCGATCAGATCCGGCGACAAACTGTCGATAGAAAATCCACCCGGTACCGGCTCGCCATTCACCATGATTTGCGTATACCCCGCCCCCAGACCGCGCATACGGATGTCGCTGCCGACCACGGACACGCCGGGCAAACGTTTCATCACATCAGCGATGGCGGTATCACCGAATTGCAGCAGTTCGTCACGCCCGACAACAATTTTTGCCGCCGTGTCATTACGCCGCTGGCTGGCAGCACCGGGGCCGGACACTTCAACACTTTGTACTTTGTCAGCAGGTTTTTCAGTTTTTTGTTGATCCCGTTTTTCTTCGTCCGCTGCGCTCGCAAGATCCGGCAACATCACTGACAAGGTCAGCAGCAAAGGCAGAAGCCGGGGCGAAAAGTGGTCGGCGAGAGATTCCGGATAAAAGCGAAAAGGCATAAATGAAAAATTCAACATGGACGTTTGCAACACCGGATTGGTATTGGCTCAGTGCCGCATTTTACGTTGCCTTCAGGGAAAGAAAAATGTAATTCAGAAAAATTTCGCTGACACGTCTGCCGGGTTACATCGTCACTTATCAACACTGGCAAAAAGAAACATCAGCACAGCTAAAAACAACGCTGAGAATGAGCAGAAAAAAGCACACGCGCAAACCCGTCTTCGCTCCCAAAAAGAGGTCTTTGGGGGGAGTATCCGTCGATTTACGCATCATCTCCTTATAAACAAAGGCGCTTAAAATATACTCCCCGGAGTATATTTAATGCTCTGTAGTGACTGTGCAGGCGTGCAGTGAAGAAAAATAGCCGGGAACGGCAAGAGCGCAGATGCCGCGTTTGCTGTCATTTATTGCGTGGAATACCGGCTTTCGGATCGTTCAGAAAATCGCTCATGATGCGGGCGATCGTACCGTCGTTGCGCATCGTCGCCAATGCCGCGGTCAACATTCTGGAATTGCGGCTCAGGGCAAAATCGGGGCGGACGCGCAGTACATGTGTTCCGTGCGTAATCACCAGCCGCGTGGCGACTAAATGTTTGCCACCAATTTTTTCCGCTGCCGCCAGAATCGCGGGCAAACTACCGACCACGCCCGAGATACGCCCGACGTCCAGCATGCGCAAACCATTTTCCAGCGTACTGATATCGACTTTCTTGACCCGCTCGTCCTGACCAAAGCTACCGTAAGTCATACGGCGTAACATGCCTATTCCCTTGTCCTGCGATTGCGTAATCACGTCATCAAAACTCGCCATCGCAGTGCCGCTTTTAGCGACCACCACGACCGGATACTGTGTTACCTCCGCCAGGATCAGGCCATCGTCGTCGGTGAAATTTTCACGGTGAGAAATGCTGTACGCCTCCGTATCGGCAGGAAACAGCACCACATGCCGCGGAGTCGGAACAACCATGACATCAAACTGTATGCCGGTGCGCTTTTGCAGCTCATTCGCAATGCGGATATTGATGCCGTCATAACGGTTAGTGCCTTCCACCACGAATGCAAACGGCGCAACCTCGGTCAGATACAGACGGACAGCGTTCGCAGACGATGCCATCAATAAAAATAAGGCAAAAATCGTGAACCGGAAAAGCAATTGGCGCATTTTTTATTCCTTACAGGAAGAACTCAAAAACGAGCGACATGCCTGTGAGTGTAGCGAAGATTTATAAAAATGCAATTTTTTGATTGTTTGCACTGCACACAGAGGCAGATCTTGAAATCGCCGGAATCAGCCTCATTTCGAGGGGATCGAATTATCCGCCCACGTCTGCACGGGAATCAGCGTGACCAGATCATCACAATATTGAAATCTTTGAGGAAAAATATGTCAGAAAAACAAACTCTTGGCTTTCAGGCCGAAGTCAAACAGTTATTGCAATTGATGATTCACTCCTTGTATTCCAACAAGGAAATTTTCTTGCGCGAACTGATTTCGAATGCGTCTGATGCATCCGACAAATTACGTTTTGAAGCGATCAACAACGCCGCCTTATTTGAAAATGATCCGGAACTGAGTATCAAAGTCAGTTTCGACAAAGCGGCCCGCACGATCACGATTTCCGATAACGGTATAGGCATGAGCAAAGAAGACGCGATTGCGCATCTGGGCACGATTGCCAAATCCGGCACCAAAGAATTTTTCGGCAAACTCTCTGGCGATCAGCAAAAAGACGCTGCCATGATCGGTCAGTTCGGCGTTGGCTTTTATTCCGGCTTCATCATCGCTGACCGCATCACGGTAGAATCGCGCCGCGCAGGCTTGCCCGCCAGCGAAGGCGTGCGCTGGGAATCTGCCGGTGAAGGTGATTTCAGTGTCGAAGACATCGCCAAAGCCAACCGTGGCACCGACATCATTCTGCACTTACGCGAAGGCGAAGATGAATTCCTGTCGGCATGGAAACTGAAATCCGTTATCCGCACTTACTCCGACCATATTTCTCTGCCGATCAAAATGCAGAAAGAAGAGTGGGATGAAGAGAAAAAAGAACAAGTTCTGACCGACGAACTGGAAACAGTGAATCAGGCCAGCGCATTGTGGGCGCGCAGCAAGTCTGATATCACACCAGAACAGTACGACGAATTCTACAAACATATTTCGCATGATTTCGGCTCGCCGCTGACGCACACGCACAACCGCGTCGAAGGTCGCAGCGATTACACGCAATTGCTGTATATCCCAGCCCGTGCGCCGTTCGATCTGTGGGATCGCAACAAACGCGGCGGTATCAAGCTGTATGTGAAGCGTGTCTTCATCATGGACGATGCCGAGCAACTGATGCCGGTCTATCTGCGCTTCGTCAAAGGCGTGATCGACTCCAACGACTTGCCACTGAATGTATCGCGTGAAATTCTGCAGGAAAGCCGCGATATCAAAGCGATCCGCGATGGCTCTACCAAGCGCGTGCTCGGTATGCTGGAAGACCTCGCCAATGCTGACGGTGATGACGCACAAGAGAAGAAAGACAAGTACGCCACATTCTGGAAAGAATTCGGTCAGGTATTGAAAGAAGGGATAGGCGAAGACGCGACCAACAAAGACCGCATCGCCAAACTGCTGCGCTTCGCATCGACGCATAACGACAGCGATGCACAAAACGTGTCTCTGGCCGATTACCTGTCCCGCGCCAAAGAAGGTCAGGACAAGATTTACTATGTGACTGCAGAAAGCTATGCGACCGCCAAAAACAGTCCACATCTGGAAATCTTCCGCAAAAAAGGCGTGGAAGTATTACTGCTGACCGATCGCGTCGATGAATGGATGTTGTCGTTCCTGACTGAATTTGAAGGCAAGGAACTGGCATCCGTTGCGAAAGGTGGACTTGACCTCGGCACGCTCGAAGATGAAGCTGAGAAAAAGCAACACGAAGAAACCGAAACCGAGTTCAAGGATCTGGTTGAAAAAATGAAAGCGGCACTGACGGATAAAGCCAAAGATGTGCGCGTCACTTTCCGCCTCACTGATTCGCCAGCCTGTCTGGTCGCCGATGAGCATGACCTCTCCGGCAATCTGGCACGTATGCTGAAAGCCGCCGGGCAGGCGGCGCCAGAATCGAAGCCGATTCTGGAAGTGAACCCGGATCACCCGCTGGTGCAAAAGCTGAAATATGAAGAAGCCAAATTCGCAGACTGGTCACACATCTTGTTTGATCAGGCTTTGCTGGCCGAAGGCGGTAACCTGGCCGCCCCTAGCAGCTTTGTGAAACGTCTGAATGAAATGCTGCTAAGTAAATAAGAAAAACACAGCGACATCAGACTGTCGCTGAAAAACAAAAATCCCGCTCAGTCAAATGAGCGGGATTTTTTTTGCCGATATCAACGACAAGTACAGCAAAAACAATCTGCTGGTAGCTGTTTGTGCAATAGGGAAGTAACACTTAGTTCTGGCAGCAAATACATCAGATTCATAAATAGTCCTTTACTATTCAAATGCGAATCATTATCATCTGCATTTGCAAATATTCCGGCGTATCCCACACTTTTCATCTCAGGCAGCCGGTCAGCACATTTTTTATCATCACTGCCAGGAGATACACCGTGCATAAAAAACCACGCCTTCGCCCGCTCTGCGCCGCGATTGCTGCTCTTCCTTTCCCATTATTTTTCTCGCCTGCATTACATGCGCAAACAGCAGAAACTCAGTTAAAAGAAATCGTTGTTTCGGCGACGCGTATTGAGCAAAGTGCAGATGATGTCGCCGCCACCATCAGCAGTGTCACGCAAAAACAGGTGGAACGCGAAATGCCAGTCAATCTGCAGGAGATGATGCGGTATGAAAACGGCGTCTCAGTACGGGTCTTGCCAAATCGCGCATCAGGCGTCTTCAGTGCAACAGGCAGAGCCGGGAATGAGGGCGTCAATATCCGGGGTCTGGAAGGTGATCAGGTGCGCCTGCAAGTGGATGGTGTCCGCTTGCCATCCACCTACTCATCAGGCCCTTACGCTGCCGGACGTGGCGACTACATTGACGTGGAGGCATATAAGCGTGTTGAAATCCTGCGCGGCCCGTCTTCCACTCAGTTTGGTAGTGATGGTCTCGCTGGTGCAGTCAGTTTTCTGACGAAGGACCCAGCAGATTTACTGACACTCGGAAAGCCTACGCAGTTTGCATTCAAGAGCGGGTACAACTCAGTCGATCGCAGTTGGTCGCTGGTTCCCAGTTTTGCCATTCGTGGCGACACTGTCGAAGCAATGGTATTGGCAAGCTTGCGGCGCGGGCATGAAACAAAAACAGGCGGTTCAAACGATAGTGCGAATATCAACCGCACAACTGCGAACCCAGCAGAAACCAGTTCTGACTATGTGCTGGCAAAAATGGTGATCAAAAAAGATCGCAATAATCGTTTTAAATTAACAGCAGAAAACCTGGACAGAGAAAATTCCACCACGCCATTGAGTTTTTTCGGCGACTCCTTTGCGGCGGCGGGATTGAATGATGTGAAAACCCGAGAAAATATCACTCGCCAGTTGCTTAAACTCGATTACGACTACACCAATACCGATAACAGCTGGTTCCAGAGCGCCAGCGCGAGCATTTATGGTCAGCATTCCAAGAATCATCAATGGGGTTATGAAGCGAGAAGCAGTACGAGCGGGTGGAACAGCAGGACTCGTGATACCGAGTACGGAGAGAAAGTCGCTGGCGGTAATCTGCAACTGGAAAGCAACTTCGGCAACGCTGTCGCACATCGTCTGATTTACGGGATTGATGCGTCGCTGACGAAAGTCGAATCGCTGAAAGAAGGCAATAACATGCGCGACGGTGTTTCGCTCACCGGCTCGTCAGGATTCAAGGTCAATAAAAGTTTCCCGGATACAGACTATCGTCTGCTGGGTGCATTTATTCAGGACGAAATCAGCATAGACAATCTGGCGATCATACCGGGTCTGCGTTATGACAGTTTTAAATTGACGCCAAAGCCTGATGCTTTGTATGCGGTCAACAATTCAATTGCCCCCACCACACTTTCAGGTAATGAGCTATCACCGAAACTGGGGGTTATCTGGAAATTTTCACCGGTACTGAACGCCTTTGCGCAGTATGCGCATGGGTTTCGTGCACCAACGCCTGGCCAGGTCAATGGCGGCGTCACCAATCTCACAGCAAATCCGCCATACACCGCCATCGGTAACGCCGACCTGAAACCAGAAATCAGCGACTCGCTGGAGTTTGGTCTGCGTGGGCGTACGCAAGAGTTCAGTTACAGCGCCAGCATATTTCATGGCAAATACAAAAACTTCATCGCCAGTAATGTGCAAGTCGGAGGTGCCGGTACATTAGCGAGCCCGACGGTATTTCAGTCTGTGAATTTATCTGACGTAAAAATTAATGGTTTCGAAGCCCGCGGCGAATGGAACTTCTCGCCAAACTGGATGCTGAGTGCAAGCTACGCACATGCACGCGGCGATCAGAATTCCAACGGTAAAAGCACGCCGCTGGAAACCATTGACCCCGATAAACTTGTGCTGTCCTTGCGTTACAACGAAGAGCGTTACGGTGCACAGGCTAATCTGAGTGCTGCCGAGCGCAAGAAACGGAATCCGTATGGCGCATCATCGTTTTCCCCCGGCAGTTATCAGGTTCTGGATTTAATGGTCTGGTACAACATCGATAAAAACTCAAGTATCAACGCGGGTGTATTTAATCTCTTGAACCAGAAATATTTCCTGTGGGCGGATGTTCGCGGTGTCAGCGCTAACAGTGCTTCTCTGGATGCATATAGTCAGGCCGGGCGTAATTTCAGCGTCAGCTACCGATACCAGTTCTGATTTTCACTAATGCATTCTGACAAGTTCGCCATGACATCTGCCACACCCAGCTTTTTTCAACGTTTTTTTAAACCCAATTTATATCAACGCAAAACATCGTGGGTACAGCGGTTGTATGGCTTACTTGTTATCTTGATTTCATCAGTCTGCCTGTTCTGCACAACAGCGCAGGCAGCCAATGTACTGATTATCACCAGCAGCCCGGTTCCGCCGGGAAAATTCCGCATGCTCGCAGAATTAGCCGGTGCGCATGGCGTCAAAATCGATACCCGCTACAGTGAGAAACTTCCTGCCAGCACAGATGCGAGTGTATTCAACGGCTACGACATCGTTATGTTTGACGCCCCGCGTGATCACATCCGAGAAGCTATTCAGGCGCAATTGCACCATGCCTTATCCGGCTTAAAAATACCGTCGCTTTGGCTGCACACCAGCGAGCCAGTCTGGAAAAATTTACCTGAGCCGCTGGCTAAACGTCTTAACACTTATTACGTCAACGGCAGTACGCCTAATTATCAACATTTTTTTGAAACACTCTCTGCATACCTTGCAGGGCGTTCATGGAAACAGATCGCAGAACCAATTCTGTTTCCAAAGTCAGCCATCTACCATCCTCGTGCGCCCGGACTAGTATTTGCCAATGCAGCGGCCTACCTGAAGTGGAAGCAAGTCGATCCCACGCAGCATCGTCCTGTAATCGCGATTGCTATGCATCAGCAATATGTCGTTGCAGAACAAACCGCCTTCGTCAACGATATGATCTACCGCATTGAGGCGGCAGGCGCGATACCGATTGCGTTTTACAGCCCGGTGATGGATGCCGATGCCATCGGCAGCATGATCGCTCCCGGCGGTAAGCCTATTGCAGATGTGCTGATCAATACGCAAATCATGCTCAATCCGGAAGGGCGAAAACAAGAATTCGAAACCCTGGGAATTCCCGTCATACAAGCGATGCCTTATCGAAAAGGAGATATCACCGACTGGAAAAAAGATCCGCATGGTATCGCCCTGATGGATGTTCCCTTCTACATGGCGCAGGCAGAGTATGCGGGCGTCAGCGATATACAGATCGCTGCCGCTACCGATAAAAAAAATGATCAGATTGTTCCTATCGCAGAACAAACGTCCGCTGTCGTGGCTAAGGCGATTAATCTCGCCAAGCTGAAAAACATGCGGCACGCCGATAAAAAAATTGCGATCTTCTTTTGGAATTACCCGCCTGGCGAAAAAAATCTGTCGGCTTCTTATCTGAATTTGCCTAAGAGTCTCGATGCAACGCTATCGGCACTCAAACTCGCAGGCTATAAAACAGATACTCCTGGCGACAAAGAACTGACACGACAATTACAACGTTTGCTGGCACCGTTCTATCGCCCGCCTGCGGATAATCGTGAACTGAACGCCTTGATTGATGACGGTCTGGCCGACCTGATGCCGTTAGAAAATTATCGGGAGTGGATCAGTAGCCTGCCAGCAGAAGTCAGTGCCGGGATCTTGAAAGACTGGGGAGCCCCCGAAAAATCGACTATGGTCGTGGAACGTCAGGGTCAGAAATATTTCGCCATTCCGCGTCTGCAAATCGGTAATGTCATCCTGATGCCACAAGCACCACGCAGCGAACGTGGCAGTGATAAAGAGAAACTGCTGTATCACTCTAATGTTGTCGCACCACCGCCATTTTATCTGGCGAGTTATCTTTGGATGCGTCAGCAATTTGGCGCGCATGCCTTAATTCACTACGGAACTCACGGCACACAAGAATGGTTGCCAGGGAAAGAGCGCGGTCTCTCTGTATATGACTATCCTCAGTTGGCAATCGGTGATGTGCCGGTGATTTATCCCTACATCGTCGATAACATCGGTGAAGCGTTGCAAACAAAGCGCCGTGGAAGAGCCGTGACCATCTCACATCAGACGCCACCATTTGCGCCGGCAGGTCTGCACGAAACGCTGACACATATTCATGATTTACTGCATGCGTGGCTCGCACAAGATGAAGGCATGGTCAAACAGAAGCAACAGGCTGAACTGATTTCACTGGTAAAAAAAGAACGTCTCGACAAAGATATGAATTGGGATGCGCAGCAAATCAGCAACAATTTCGCCGGGTTCATCAATGTATTACATGACCATTTGCACGAACTGGCGCGAACCGCTCAACCAATGGGCTTGCATACATTTGGCAAAGGCGCTGCAGAGGAATGGCGGCTAGGCACAGTCATGCTGATGCTGGGGAAATCTTTTTGGGAAGCTGCCGCCGCTCCGGGCGACGATATTGACGAAACATTGGTCAACGACTACCGGAAACTCAGCAGTTCATCTGCCTATCAGTTACTGAAGCAGCATATTATCGACGGCAAACCGGATGACAAGCTCACACCGACATTGCGAGAGGCGATAGAAAAAGGTCGGCAGTGGTACAACGATCTTGCGGCAACCAGTGAGACCGCCGGATTACTCGCAGCACTGGATGGCCGCTACATTCCGACATCGTATGGCGGAGACCCGATCAAAAATCCCGAATCCTTACCAACCGGACGTAATCTGTATCCATTTGATCCATCTCGCATCCCCACTAAAGCAGCATGGGAAGCCGGTAAGGAAACGATGGAGAACTTAATTGCGACCCATATCCGGCAATCGGGACACGCCCCGAAAAAACTGACTTTTTCATTATGGTCGGTAGAAACAATGCGCCATCAGGGCATGCTGGAAGCACAAGCATTGTGGGGACTTGGAGTTGAGCCGGTATGGGATCAGGGCGGTCGCGTTGTTGACGTAAAGCTGGTGTCACGTACGGAATTGAAACGCCCGAGGGTCGATGTTGTGTTGTCAGCGACAGGTCTGTATCGCGATCATTTTCCTAACACGATGAAAATTCTCGCCAAGGCTGCGAAACTCGCTGCGGAAGCCAATGAGGCAGATAATCCGGTGGCAATCAACGCCCGCAATATCAACGAGCAATTAGTCAGACAAGGATGGGCAACGGCCGCGGCAGACAAGGCAAGTAAGACCCGCATTTTTGCCTCTGAATCCGGTAAGTACGGTACTGGCCTGGACGATGCTGCACTAGCAACGGACACCTGGGACAGCAAAGCGGAAGGCGACAAAAAACTGGCGCAACTTTACTTAAGCCGTATGCAATATGCGTATGGCCCCGATGAAGCTGACTGGGGAAAAAGCGCGACAGAATTGAGTAATGGAAAGCCCGGCAATCTCTACGCCACACACTTAAAAGGCACAGAAGGCGCGATTCTCTCCAGAACATCTAACCTGTACGGCATGTTAACGACGGATGATCCATTTCAATATCTTGGCGGTATTGCGCTGGCTGTGCGTCATCTCGATGGACGTGCACCTGAGCTGTACATTTCCAATTTGCGCGAATCCGGTAGCGGCAAAATTGAAGGCGCTGCGCAGTTTCTGGCGAAAGAACTGGCAACGCGTAACTTCCATCCCGGATATATCAAAGGACTCATGGCAGAAGGATATGCAGGCACCTTACAGGTACTTGATAGCATGAATAATTTTGCCGGTTGGACTTCTGTCGCGCGTGAAATCGTGCGGGATGATCAATGGCAGGAATTTGTCGATGTCTATGTACGTGACAAGCATCAGCTTGGCTTAAAAGACTGGTTCGAACGTGAGAACCCCCATGCACTCGCGCAGACCATAGCACGCATGCTGGAAGCAGCACGAGGCGGTTACTGGCAGGCAGATGCCGCCACAGTCAGTGAGTTAAAACAACGCTATCGCGAGCTGGCTCAGACCTACGACGTTAAAACTGACAATGCGAAAATGGCAGCCTATACCGGACTCAGCGGCCTTGGGCTTGATGCACCGGCGTTAAAGAAATTGAGTCCTCAGGAAACAGCAGCAGCGAATGCAGCCAAAACGCCGCGTGCGACCCAAACCATCACAAAACCCAAGCCAGATACAGAGACAAAGCCTGCAGCAACAACACAAACAATCAGCGGAATGAAACTGGAATCCGTTTCGCAGAAGGTCGTTGAAACGCTGGGGCAGTTAATGATTGCGGCCATCGCTCTTCTCATTTTATTTCCTTTGATCGGCGCATGGCGCCAATGGAGAAAGTCAACATCGTCATGAAAAAATACACAACCCGATATCATTGGACCTCATTCGTTGCGGCTACGCTGCTGAGTACGATGAGCCTGGCCGCGATGGCTCAAACAACACATCCGCTGGAGGGACGTATCTGGGATACACGTTCAAATAGCTTTGTCAGCGAGGACGCCGCTTACAATGCAGCAGCATCCAGCCGTTATGTACTTCTGGGTGAAAAACACGACAGCACTTTTCATCATCAACTGCAACTGCAAGCCCTGCAAGCACTTCAGCAACGCCATCAGGGGAAAGCACCTCTGACGCTGGCGATGGAACAATTCGATTCCGAATATCAGTCAGCGCTGAGCGCAGCCGTTAAAGCAGGCGTAAAAGATGCAGAACAGCTGGCTGACGCTGGCATGCTCAATCGTAAAGGATGGCAATGGCCTATGTACAAAAGCCTGATCACCTTCACAGCAACACATGACTGGTCATTTATCGCCGCAAATTTATCACGCAAAGATGCACGCGCCATTGCTATGGGCACGATGACGTCAGACTTACCGAAGGCAGATACATCCCAGATCGCTGCATTAGAAAATGAAATCGTGCAAGGGCATTGCGGTCAACGCCCGGCACCAGCGCAACTTGCCGCGATAGTCACCGCTCAACGGGCCCGCGACGCGCGTATGGCAACCGCGATTGAAGCAAGCGCAAGCCCTGTCGTACTGATCGCAGGCTCCGGACATGTGCGGCGTGATCTCGCCGTTCCCCGCTACCTGAAAAACAATGCCAGTACCCTTACCATCGCCTATGTCGAAATCAATGATGGCCATTATTCGCCGCAGGATTACGACACGATAGGTTTTGATCTGGTCTGGTTTACTCCGCGCACAAAACGCGAAGATTCCTGCGCCATGCCTATAGGCGGCATTGTCTCCGGAGCGGCGGTAACAAGCACGCCAGAGACATCCTCATCCACACCATCTCCAAAAAAGGAAAAACAATAATGCCAACCTCCACTCTTGAACTACTGATGTATCAGATCGGACAGTTGTTCTTATTCCCTGTACTCGTACTGGTCGCTGCGATGTTTGCATATTCATTTTATGCATTAGGCTCGTTCATTCTGCAAGCACTGCAACGTCGTCGCCGCTCGCAACATCTGGCAGGATTTCCATTGCTGCAGCATGTTCGCAAGAATGCGGAGACCACATCAGACGAACTTGATTTGCTTGCACACAAATTACTGGAACCTGCCCGCATCGCCAGTCGCATCGCGCCTATGCTGGGACTCATTGGCACGATGATTCCTATGGGACCAGCACTAAAGTCATTAACTGACGGCAATCTGGCGAAAGTATCGGGCAATCTCACGGTGGCTTTTTCCGTCGTGATCATCGCACTGATCGCCGCCAGCATCACCTACTGGATTGCTAACGTTCAACGTCGTTGGCTGGCAGAAGAAATCGTGGAAATTCAAAAAGAGAAAACAGCATGAGCCTGAAGCTATTACATGAACCTGAGAGCGATGATCCTATTCTCTCCGTGGTCAATATTATCGATATATTTCTGGTCATTATTGCTGCACTACTTATTACAGTCGCGCAGAATCCGCTGTTAAACGCATTCAGCAAACAGGATGTCACCATCATCACGGATCCAGGAAAGCCAAACATGGAAATGATGATTAAAAAAGGCAAAACAATAGAACACTACAAATCCAGCGGCGCTATCGGCCAGGGCGAGGGAGCCAAAGCAGGCACCGCCTACCGCATGAAAGACGGCTCTATCGTTTATATTCCGGAAGACAAACAATAAAACCAATAGATATCCGACAGCGAAACCAAAATCACACTATTTCAATAACAAATGGTCTATTGCACTTTGGCATTGAAAAAGTAATTCATGTATAAAAAAAGGGAAGTGTTTTCAGTGAAACACTTCCCTTTTTGCAGAAAAAAATCAATGATCACTTCGTCGGAAATTTCTTATCCCGCTGCTGTTTTCTGAACCAGTCCTGCAGCATTTTTTCTTCATATTCAAAGCTGGTGTGGCCGGATGGAATATGCATTCCCATCATAAAATTCATGTCTTTGATGTCTTCCTGCCCTTCCGCTATTGTCGCGCCCTTACCATCGGTCATGCGATAACTGAGCGACATGCGCGGCCAATAAATTTCTTTAATGATACGAATATCGTTCGCGGTACCACGCATCATCGGGTGGACATCGCCAGCGAGATCGACATCGGTGACCGTAATAGCCCACTTCACGTCGTCCGGTAATTTTTTCGCCAGATCGACAAAAACCTCGCCCAGCTCTTTCGCCACGCGTTCCTGAAATGCCTCGCGGGTTTCGCTAGATGGGCGTATATCCGTATATTTTTCCGGCGTTTGCCAGGTGATACTGACTTCACCCGCATACACAGGGGATGTCAATGCGCTCGCTATAAGCAGAGCCAGACTAATCTTTTTCATCTCTTTTCTCCTGAATCAAATCAAGCAGCAGATCGTCATCTTCGTATTATTCAGCGTTCGCCAGTGAAATGCGTCGCCATGTACAAAATATACACTTTTCCCATTCCTCTGCAACAGCGGAAGTCAAAGGATGCACGTGTTCTTTGTGCACTGCTAATGCAAAACAGCCAGCGAATCTGGCTGTTTTGCAAGCTGTTGTGCGAGCTGTTTTATCAGCTATTTTCGACGGTTCAGTTAAGCATTCGCTACACGGATCAATGCGTCACACGCGTCGTGCGTCCATTCGACAGCAGGCGCACTCTTTCGCCGACGCGGAACAATTCATCGGCGTCTTGCGTAATGGCTCTGAACTCACCACTGTCAAGCCTGACCGTAATTTCGAGGCCGCGCTTCTGGCTATTGCTCTGCTCGATTTTCTGACCGATCAGACCGCCCGCCACTGCACCGACTATGCCAGCAGCGATCGAGCCGTTACCGCCGCCGATACTGGAACCGGCAGCAATGCCGCCAAGCGCCGCGCCCGCTGCCGTGCCGACACCGGTCTGCCCTTTATCGATGGTCACTTCGCGTACCGATTCCACATAACCCATGCGTACACTTTGCTCATTCTGCGTCTGGCTGGCGCGATAGACGCTGCCGGAGTTATTCGGTTGCGCACAAGCGCTCAGCAGCGCCACAGCAGTCAGTATCAAGACTTTTTTCATTGCGATCTCCTTATTCATCGAAACATCAATACAACTATGATCACACCCGGTAATGTTCAGACTGCACGACAGATGAAAAGTTTCTCAGGCTGCGTTTGCGTCTGTAGCACCGAGCGGCATACACAATAGTATAGCCATGCATCATAATGTTTGCTGGCCGGCGCACAAACAGAGCGAAGATCACTAAAAATAAGCAGCAAAAGCACGAATTTCAGCGCTTGTTACTGCAAGAACGAACAAACCAACAAATGATTCAAATAATTTTATCGGGCTTCCCCCCAGTTATCGATGAAGCAACCCACACCCTGATACTGGGAAGTTTTCCGGGGCAAGCCTCGCTGGATGCGCAACAATATTATGCGTTTCGCCACAATCAGTTCTGGCGATTGTTATCGGTAGTGTTGCAACAAGATCTGGTCGTTTGTGAGTACCCGCAAAAACTGGAACTGCTGTTAGCTCATGGGATAGGGCTGTGGGATATTTTCCGTCATTGCGTGCGTCAGGGCAGCCTGGATGCAGCGATACGCGACGGGCAGTTAAATGATTTTGCCACATTGCGGCGCGACTATCCGCAGCTCAGACGGGTTTGTTTTAATGGCAAAACGGCAGCAAAAATACAAAGCTGGTTTCAGGCGCAAGGCTATCAGACGGTGGTGCTGCCCTCTTCTTCGCCGGCCAATGCGATGCGCTCGTTTGCGGAAAAATCACACGAATGGCAACAGATTCTCAACTGAATCGATGTCGCTCGATTTTATTTATCGTTGCTGTCACATTGAGCGACAAACTTTTACATGAATTCTGTTTTAGATACAAAAGCAAAAGGTAAAATAGCGCTATGCTAATCAAACGTAAATCCATCGAAGCCGAAGCCAATCATCGCTCCGGCCCCAAGGCTGCGGCCGTTAAAAAATCTCCACGCAAACCTAAATTCGCGCCTGTGACTTTGTCAGAACTCGACGGTGTGCGTTTTTTACATTTCGGTACCGAATGGGTACAAGGCGCGATGCGCTTGCGCAAGCCGGATGCGATCGAACTCGAATACGCACAGCAGATGATGATCTGGATGTTGTTCATACATGAACCGCAACACATCGTTCAGCTTGGTCTGGGAACTGGTGCGCTGACTAAATTCAGTTATCGTCAGTTCGAGAGCGCACGTGTTACCGCCGTTGAGCTGAACCCATCTGTGATCGCGATTTGCGAGAGCATGTTCAAATTGCCTGCTAATGACGACAGATTGAATGTCATCGAAATGGATGCGCTCGATTTTGTTAACGATGAAAACAATCTCGATACCATCGACGCGCTGCAGGTGGATCTGTACGATGCGACCGCCAAAGGACCTGTACTGGATACGGCAGAGTTTTATCAGTCATGCGCAGCCTGCCTCAAAGACAACGGCATACTGACCGTCAATTTATTCGGCGACCACCCAAGTTATGCGCGCAATCTGAAAGCCCTGCGCTTTGCTTTTGCCGAAGTCTTATGTCTGCCGGAAGTGCATGATGGCAACGTCGTTGCGATCGCTTTCAAACACAAACAACAATTTGATTTTGCTGCATTATATGAACGGGCAACTGAGATCAAGGCGGCGACCAAGTTGCCGACAAAATCCTGGGTTAACGGTCTCAAAGCAGCGAGTGATCCGGAATAATTTCACATTACAGACGAGTCATTTCAGGCAAGATTTTTTCAGATAAAAACAGATAACAAAGCAGCTAAAAAAACAGTTAACGTTCATCCGCTATCCGCCCACTACAACATCAACGTCAGCCAGAGAAAATGAACCCAAAAGCCCCGCGCCGCTTAGATCTGCAACAAATTTTCACCTGGTTGATGGCCGATGGCCTGATCCTCAAAGACGATGCCAAAGCAAAATACAATGAGGCGCAAGGTATCCTGAAAAACGGGCCATCCACCATGCACCCGTTGACGGCAACCGCGCAATGTAAGCTGCTTTCAGCAAAGACACCGCATGCACAGCTGACGCTGGACTGGCTGACCGAATGGGCGGCGGCAAAAGTACACCTGCCGTTTTACCGGATAGATCCTTTAAAAATTGATTTCACCACGGTCTCAGATGTGATGTCATCAACGTATGCGACGCGCTTTAACATTCTGCCTGTCGAATCGAATGCCAACACAGTCGTCGTTGCGACGACTGATCCGTATAACACGGAATGGCAAGATGAAATCGCGCGCATTTCGCGTAAAGAAATACGTCTGGTACTCGCGAATCCGCTGGAAATTTCACAATACATCGTGCAGTTTTTTTCGCTGGCGAAATCGATTAAAGATGCGCGTAAATCCAGCAGCAATGACCTGGGCTTGCGACAAAACTTCGAGCAACTAGTTGAACTTGGTAAGTCGAATAAACAAGTCGATGCGAATGATCAGCACATCATCAATATTGTAGACTGGTTATGGCAATTTGCGTTTGATCAGCGTGCCTCGGATATACATCTCGAACCTAAGCGTGATATGGCGGTGATCCGCTTCCGTATTGATGGCGTGTTGCATCAGGTATATCAGGTGCCGGCCACTGTCATGATCGCGATGATTGCGCGCATCAAATTATTGGGTCGTATCGACGTCATTGAAAAGCGGCGCCCGCAAGATGGTCGTATCAAGACCCGTACCGCCGATGGACAGGAAGTCGAGTTGCGTTTATCAACGTTGCCCACTGTCTTTGGCGAAAAAATGGTGATGCGTATTTTTGACCCGGATGTCGTGGTCAAGACGCTACCAGAATTAGGTTTCCCATTGAACGACGCGAAACGCTGGGACAATCTGACCAAAAAACCGCACGGCATCATTCTCGTCACCGGGCCGACCGGCTCAGGAAAAACCACAACGCTGTACACCACACTGAAAGCGCTGGCGACGTCAGATGTGAATGTCTGTACTGTCGAAGATCCGATAGAAATGGTGGAAGCTTCGTTTAATCAGATGCAGGTGCAATCATCGATAGATCTGAACTTCGCCGACGGTATACGCGCATTGATGCGGCAAGATCCTGACATCATCATGGTCGGTGAGATTCGCGATCTGGAAACCGCAGAAATGGCGGTGCAGGCCGCACTGACCGGCCATCTGGTGCTGTCGACCCTGCACACCAATGATGCGCCATCCGCGATCATGCGGCTGCTGGAACTCGGCGTTCCGTATTATCTGCTGGAGGCAACGATAATCGGCATTCTGGCGCAACGTCTGGTGCGTACCTTGTGCGTCCATTGCAAAGTCGCTGATGGCGAAATTCAGGATGCCATCTGGGAAACGCTGGTTGAAGACTGGGGCATCCCAAAACCACAGACCGTCTATCGCCCTGTCGGCTGCCCGGAATGCCGCCAGACCGGTTTTCTGGGGCGTACCGGCCTGTATGAGTTGCTGACCGTGACTTTGCCATTCAGTAAGCTGATCACGGAAAACGCCGATATTCATGCCTTACGTGCGCAGAGTATCAAGGATGAGATGAAGCCCTTGCGCATTGCCGGTGCTTACAAAATTGTCGAAGGTCTGACGACCGCCGATGAGATTCTGAAAGTCACCTCATCGCTGATATAAAACTATTCTCGTCAACTGTTGACTGCGGCAAAAATGCCATCGCGCACCTGCGGATACAGCAAGCGTGCGCCCAGCTCATGTTTGATACGCTGATTCTCGAGGCGACGGGATTCCGACATGAATGACAGCAGCATGGGCGATACTTGTTTCTGTAATTCAGCACGAGGCAGACGTGGCGGGCGCGGCAACTGAAACGCGTCAGCCACCAGATCAAAATAATCCCCCATCCGGATATCGCTGTCGTCCACCGCGTGATACACGCGCTGCGGCAGACCGCGGAATAAGGCCAGCCGGATCAGCCGCGCCAGATCGTCAGCATGAATATGATTCGTGTAAACATCATCGCTGGCGATCAATGCTGGCGTGCCTTTTTGTAAGCGTTCCACCGGCAAGCGATCCGCCGCGTAAATTCCTGGCACCCGCAGAATAGCTAAGGTGGACTGGCTACGTTTCGCCCAGCGTCGCAGGCACTGTTCTGCCGCCACGCGTCGCACGGCACGCGCATTTTGAGGGTTGACCGCGCGTGTTTCATCAAACTTTGCGCCAGCGCAATCGCCATACACGCCGGTCGTGCTGACATAAACAAGACGGCTCTTGTCGGGTAAAATGGCGCTCAAATTCTGGCTGCGAATATCTGTAATGCCGTCAGATCGCGGTGGCGCCAGATGCACGATACGCTGCGCCAGCCCGGACAGGCGCGCCAGAGTATGCGGCTGATCCAGATCAGCAACCACCGGCACCGCCCCCGCCGCACGCAGCTCTGCACAACGCGCAGGCTGACTGGTGACAGCGAAAATGCGGAAATGCGCACGCAATAATGGCAGCAGACGCATGCCGACATCGCCACAACCAATAATCAGTAAGCGCGGCTTAGCTATTTTTTTTAACTGTTTTTTCATGCTCAGGATTGTATGACTTTTCAAGTAACCGTGACCCCCAGCGGTCGTCAATTTAGCTGCGATGCAGATGAAACCGTATTATCTGCGGCTTTGCGCGCAGGCGTCATTCTGCCTTACGGTTGTAAAAATGGAGCCTGCGGTTCCTGCAAAGGCAAAGTCACTGACGGCACTGTCGTGCACGGTAATCATCAGCAACGCGCGTTAACCGAAGATGAAGCAGCACAAGGCATGTCGCTGTTCTGCTGCGCGAAGCCGCAAAGCGATCTGACGATAGAAGCGCGCGAGCTGGTCGCCAATGATGAATATCCGCTCAAAAAAATGCCGACCCGCATCGCGAAACTGGAAAAATTATCCGATGACGTGATGCTGCTTGCCTTGCAATTGCCAGCAAATGAAAAACTGAATTACCGCGCTGGTCAGTACATAGAATTTTTACTGCGCGACGGCAAACGCCGCAGCTACAGTATGGCCAATGCGCCGCATGATGTGGAACACATTAGCCTGCATATCCGCCACATGCCGGGCGGCTTATTTACCGATCAGGTTTTCTCGACCTTGAAAGAGCGTGACATTCTGCGTTTTGAAGGCCCGCAAGGTACGTTTTATCTGCGTGAAGACAGCGACAAACCGATTATTCTGCTCGCCTCCGGTACCGGCTTTGCGCCGATCAAGGCGCTGGTCGAACAATTGATCCACACCAAATCCACGCGCCCTGTCGCGCTGTACTGGGGCGGTCGTCGTCCGGCAGATCTGTACATGGATAAGTTATGCCAGGAATGGGCGGCGCAATTACCCGGCTTCCGTTATGTGCCGGTGATTTCCGACGCACAAGCCGAAGATCAATGGCAGGGTCGCACTGGCTTTGTTCATCAGGCGGTGATGGCCGATCATACTGATTTATCCGGCTATCAGGTGTATGCCTGCGGCGTACCGGTGATGGTGGATTCCGCCAAGCGTGATTTCGTCGCGCAATGCCAGTTACCGGCGGACGAGTTCTACGCCGATTCGTTCACATCCGAAGCCGATCTGGTGAATTAAGTCGTCTGATTTTCATCCGCTAGAAGGTTTGCCTTCCACATCCGAAAAAAATAGTGGGTGCCGTCACTCAGAACTTTGATGGCTAAAATATTACAATAATTTGTATTTTTAAAAGATATACATTCAACCAGGCATTTTTCTCATAAATAAAGCTACTCTTAAAGTTTAAGCACGATAAAATAACCTACTTGCTTATTATGCAAAATTTTAATATTTCCAAATGGGAAGTTAAGCCATGCTAATTTACTGTAGTAGCTTTAATTTTGAACCCGAGGGCGGTCCACAGAAAATTGTAGACTGTATTGCGAAATGGGCTGGAACTCGAAGTGAAAAAAAAACGCAGATTGATGGTCAAAGATTAGCTGATGGCATCCGAGAATTGAGACTTAAAGACGGCAGTATCATATCTTCGCGAACTACAAAAACCGATGGAGAATTTGTTTATCCTTATCTATTCTCGGCACAACTATCCCATCCAGATAACATCGTCTCCGGAAGACGCTGGATAACTGAGATTGGTCTTAGACAAGAACAACAAAATCATACAATTGAATGCACAATTTTACTCAAAACCGACGAGGTAAGTCCTAGAGTAACGGCTGCAATTACTGTCACTAGACCGAAACTTATTGAACATTTAGTAAAAAAATGCAATCCCAGCTGGGATACGCCCGGGGTAAGATTAAAAACTCTAGATGAAGATAGCGCGAAATCGTTTCTAGCAGAAATAGAAAGAGAGCAAAGGCGAAATCCCATTGTATTAATTAGCCCTGACAGAGATGGTAAATATCTTGTTACACCCGAACGTGTGCGCTCTTTGTTAGTCGGAGTTGCAAACGTAGTTGTAGTCCCCCCATTTACAGATACCTACAAAATCGAAGAAATCGTAGAGCGCCGATATGGCGCTTGGGGTGGTGCCGTCAATATTATTTTTCAGCCCAGGCTAGGCGATAGGGGAATGTTTTGTGAATCAATTCTTCTAAAACCGACAGAAATATCATCGTTGTCAGAAAAAAAAGGGAAGGTTGAGTCAGAAATATTAGCAATTGTCACACATCGCACCAATTTACCTTATTCTTGGAAACACATATCGTTAGAAGTAGTTGCACAAGCAAAACTTCGAAACCAATTAACTAAGAGCATCGCTCTTGGAAAAGAAAATGAGGATGCGAAGGAGTATGTTGCACTTTTATCGGAAGCTGATCGAGAGTTACGAATTAAAGATGAGCAAATTTTATCTTTACAAAGTCAAATCGAATCTAAAGAGGTAACCTGTAACAGGTTGGAGTCAGATATTTCTGGATTAAAGCACGCGTTAAATGGAAGGCAATCTAGCGATGTTGATACCGAAGGGTTTGAGGCTTTAAAGCCACTTCGGTCATCCCTCCTGGCTCTGATTAACAAGAATCAAAATCTGGAACAATCATTACTCTTAATTAAAACACTATTTCCTGAGCGGGTGACCATTCTTGAAAGTGCACAAAATTCAGCGAACGAATCCGATAAAAACGGCTTCAAGTATGGAGACAGGGCTTTTGATTTGTTGATCAAGTTTGCTACAGAATATTGGCAGGCATTAGTTGACGGAGAAGGTGATCAAAAAGCCAAAGATATTTTTGGTCGATCTGGATTTGCACAAAATGAAGGAAGTGCATTAAGCACGGATGGAAAACGTCGTAGAACTTTTCATTATCGTGGTCGCAATATAATAATGGAGAAGCATCTGAAAATAGGAGTAAAAGATAGTTCAGCAGAGACTTTGCGCGTATTGTTTGAATGGTTCTCGGACGAAAGTAAGTTAGTTATAGGTCACTGCGGAAAACACTTAGATTTTTAACTGAAAATTATATTTTTTCCTATTTTAGGTTACGAGGGCTTAGTGCTTATGCTTTTACGCAAGCATTATCAGAGAACCAATTTCTCAGCGCACTGCATAAATTTATTTTGACGCAGTGCGCAAAAAGTCCTACTATCCGCTTTATGAAAATTTTTACCGACATGTCCTCACCAAATATCGCACGACGTCGCAGCTCGTTCTTCGAGCCTGGGACTATGTACGAGTGAGCGTGCGCGGTAGATGAGCGGCACCACAAGTATCAAGCCACAGGCAACTCCTGTGGCTTTTTTGTTATTCAGCACCCGATATTAGTCTCTACTACTCTTTTTTTACCCCTGCTTTGTCGACTTTAGGAGTCTTGAAATGGAATTCAGCCAGTACAACGTTAACGCTCTGATGTACATCACACCGCGCCCGGAAATCGTCTTTACGGAAGGCAGCGGCATGTGGCTGACGGATAACAATGGCAAGCGCTATCTCGATTACCTGCAAGGCTGGGCGGTTAATTGCCTCGGCCACAGCCCGGCTGTAATCCACGATGCGCTGGTCGCGCAATCTAAAAAACTGCTGAATCCATCTCCTGCTTTCTACAACGCGCCGATGATAGAACTGGCTTCGCGTCTGACCGAGCAATCCTGTTTTGACCGCGTGTTCTTTACGAACAGCGGTGCCGAAGCGAATGAAGGCGCGATCAAACTGGCACGCAAATGGGGGCAGTTGAACAAGAACGGCGCATTTGAAATCATCACCTTTGATCACAGTTTCCACGGCCGCACGCTGGCAACCATGTCGGCGTCAGGCAAACCGGGCTGGGACAAAATATTTGCGCCGCAAGTCACCGGTTTCCCGAAAGCAGATCTGAACGATATCGCTTCGGTTGAAAAACTGATCAGCGACAAAACCGTCGCTGTCATGCTGGAACCGGTACAAGGCGAAGGCGGCGTGTTGCCGGCCACGCGCGAATTTATGCAGCAACTGCGCGCACTGACGCAAAAACACGGCATCCTGCTGATCGTTGACGAAGTACAGACCGGCATGGGTCGCACTGGTGAATTGTTCGGCTATCAATTGTCCGGTATCGAGCCTGACATCATGACGCTGGCGAAAGGCATCGGTGGCGGCGTGCCGCTCGGCGCCTTGCTGTGCCGCGAAGCAGTCGCCTGTTTTGTGCCGGGCGATCAGGGCGGTACTTACAACGGTGCGCCATTGATGACTGCCGTTGGTATCGCCGTGCTGAAGGAATTGACCAAGCCGGGCTTCCTCGATGAGGTCAAAGAAAAAGCCGCGTATCTGAGCGCAGAACTGGTGAAACTGTCGGATGAATTCGGCCTGCAAGGTGAACGCGGTGAAGGCTTGCTGCGCGCGCTGAAACTCGGCGACAACATCGGTGCACAAATCGTTGAAACGGCGCGGAATATGGAACCAGTCGGTTTGCTGTTGAATTCACCGCGCCCTGATCTGCTGCGTTTCATGCCTGCGCTGAACGTGACGAAAGAGGAACTCGATCAGATGCTGGCGATGTTGCGCGAAGTGCTGAAGCAAATCAAAAAATAAGCGCTGAGCGTCAAAGTTTCACCGATAAAAAAAGCAGCCACGGCTGCTTTTTTTTAACGTCTGTTTCCTTATTTTTTGCCTGTATTTTGACGAATTTCAGCATACTCCCCCTATTTTTCTTGTTTTCGCCTTTATCTCAGCATAAACAAAGGGGCTTGCAACATACTCCCGGGGAGTATTATTCAGGCATTTTTCGGCACTTTTTCAATGCCAACGATAATTTGCCTGATTATGGCTTCACCACAAAGTGCATCACCGACCATGCTGGCAAGGTGTAACTGAACTGATTTTGCTTGATCGCACTCAGCCCCGCACGCATGGTCACGGCCTGACTGCTCGCATCCACACCCCACGCCTGCACAGAATTCAGCGCCACCGGATGGGCGATTTGCAAGCTGGCATTCAACGGTGTGCTGAGGCGGTTGATCGCAATCAGATGCACGGTATCCGGCGCGGCAGCACTGACTGCCGCATACACGGTGCCATTGCCGTTATTCGTCGAGACCGCTTTGACTGAGACTTCGGGAAACACCGATTTATTGCCGTCGTAATTGCGGAAAATTTTAAATCCGGCGGCGATATAGGCTTCGACATCACCGAAATACGTTGCCAGATGCACGCCCTGCTGACCAAAAGCGCCGAGCGCATCGGCCTGCGCAATCGCACCGCTCACATCATCTCTGCCACCAAAATCATATTCGGTCACGGCGAGTTTGGTGCCCGGATAAAAATCGGCAATCGACTGCTTGAGCTTGGGCAGAATTTCCAGGCCGCGCCCATCGGTAAAGCCGTTGCCGCCTTGCGTGATCCAGCTTGGTTCGACGTAGCTGCTGTCCCACAGACTGCGCGCTGCCTGCACGCGATTGGCCGGATCATACGACGCCTGTGAATAGTAATGAAACGAGAAAGCATCCAGCAAACGCTTGCCTGCCGACGCCGACGCTTTGCGCATCGTATCCAGATACACATTGGCAAATGTCATGCCGTTGTAGCGATAGCGGTCACCGGTGTTTTTGCTGAGATATGGCTCCGCATAATATTGATTCCAGTCCGCTGGCTGATGCGATTGCGAGCCATCCCAGACTGCCCACAAACTGAATAAACCGAGATAACCGCTCAGTGCCGGGCCAAAGGTTTGCGCGGAGCTGTCCATGCGCTTCACTGTTTTGGCCAGCGCCAGATTCTTTTGCATGACATCGCTGATCGTGGTCAGCTTCGGGTACAGATTTTCATGCGTGCCAGCGCCCTGACTGGATGGCCACACATGCCAGAGATCAGGTTCATTATCCAGCTCATAGCCTTTGACACCTTTGGTGGAAGATGCCTTGCCATATTTTTTGACGAGGAAATTAATTTCTTCATCGATATACACCACATTGTCGCTCAGCGATGGTGCCAGACTCAGGCTGCCTGCTGCCGTCGGTTTGTCATTCACAATATCAAGCCAGCGGCTGACATCGACATTCGATGGCCCGGCGGTGCTTTGCCATAAGTCATAACCTTTGCAGGTCGACGGCGGATACAGATTGACGATGTCTTTCGGCAGCTTGCCCGCAGCAGGCAATTGCAGCAAAGAGAAAGTGCCCAGCGCCAGCGACTGATCGTGGAACGCTTTAATCCCGGCCCCCGGTGCGTAATACGCCAGACCGTTGGTAGTGGACGGCTCCCCCGCACCGGTCGCGTATGTCACACCGGCATTTGAAGAATGGCACCAGTCGGCACCGGAATTGCTGACACCGTTTTCCCAGTTATAGCTGGTCATATTATTGCCACCGAGGCGGCGCGAAGTCAGATTCAGACTATCCAGATTCGCTTTGCCGCCATGCGCATCCCAGCCAGTGCGGCCATAACCGTCGGCGTAGGCATTGAAGCCGTAAATCAGCGGGCTGATGGTTTTGCGCTCGGCCTGAGTGTTAATACTGAAAGTGACGTTCTGCGCCATCACTAATGACATTTCTGTCGAAATACTAAGGATTGCAAGAACTTTGATGAAGTTGACTGGTCTCATGGCTCTCTCCGCCGGATAACTAAACTAATTGCGCGTTGATGGTCACGTAAGGCAGATCGGCCAACGTGTAAGGAAACAAATGTTGCTCTGCCGATGTTATAAATGGATAGTTGCCCAACATCAACAAAACTTACACTTCGGTAACACTTTTTATGATTTTTTGTAGGAAAAAAGAGGAGATTTGTTTTTCTTACCAGCTTTCTTTGCAATAAGTAATTTCAATAAATAATTTCAATCAATTAAGTTAAAGATCTTTCACATGAAACTACCCGCTGGTGTCACCCGCTACTTACCTTCGTCTGTTCTGCCGCGCAAACTGAGCAAAGGGCAGCCTCTCAACCTCGCTCTCAGGCTCGCGCTTGGGCTGACGCTAGTCAGTATTCTTCCGGCGGCGACGGCTGCACCGGCGTATTACCGCTTTCCTGGCATACGCGCAGAGACCGTGGTCTTTACTGCGGAAGGCGACTTGTGGAAAGTCGGCCTGCGCGGCGGACAGGCGCAACGGCTGACCACGCATCCGGCCGCAGAAACCCTGCCAGCGATTTCACGTGATGGGCTATGGCTGGCGTTTTCCGCCGCCTACGAAGGGGCAACTGAAGCCTATGTCATGCCGGTCAACGGCGGTTTGCCACAACGTCTGACATTTGAAAATGATGTCGTGAATGTGCTCGGCTGGACAGCTCAGGGCGAGGTATTAGTCAGCACACTCAACAGCACAGGGCCAAACGCGCACAGAGTCATTGCAGCGATTGATCCGAAAACGCAGTTGCGCCGCGTCTTCCCGGTTGCTGATGCGAATGAGGCGGCGCTCGATGACAGCGGCCGTTATCTGTACTTCACGCGTTTCGGCCTGCAAATGACCAATGACAATGCCAAACATTACCGTGGCGGCGCGACCGCACAATTGTGGCGCTATGACTTGCAGGGCAAAGCCGAGGCCGTCAATCTGTTTGCCAGCGACAGCAGCAATAACAAGCGGCCGATGTGGTATCAGGGTCGCCTGTATTTCATCAGCGACCGCGACGGCGCGTTCAACATCTGGACAGCCAACGCCGACGGCAGCAATCCACAACAACTGACGACGCATAAAGAGTGGGATGTCAGAAATGCCGCCATCGGTGACGGCAACATCGTCTATCAGCTCGGCGCCGATCTGCATGTACTGAATATTGCCAGCAAAGCCGATAACACCTTAGCGATTGATCTGACCTCGGACTTTGATCAGCAAAGAAAACGCCTGATCCGCACACCGCTGGAATATCTGAGCGATACCGAAATCGCCAGCAAAAGCGAGCGTCTGATTTTCACTGCACGCGGCCATGTCAGCATTGCCGGCACTGACCGCCAGCGTCGTGTCGATTTAGCGATTCCCGAGAATGCCCGTGCCCGCGCTGCCGTGTTCTCGCACGATGATCAGAGCGTCTATGCGATTGTTGACAGCTCCGGTGAAAATGAAATCTGGAAATATCCTGCCAACGGTATCGGTAAGGCAGAAATGCTGACCCACAATGGCGATGTGCACAGGCTCAATATTTATCCGTCTCCGGATGGCAAATCACTGGCACATACAGATAAACGTGGTCGCGTCTGGCTGCTGGATCTGGCAACGAAAAACAACACCATCATTGATGACGGCGGCAAAGCAGGCTTTGACCGTTACGGTGATATCGTCTGGGCACCGGATAGTAAAACGCTGGCCATCGTGCGCCCGGATAGCAACAGCGGCCGCCAGCAAATCGGTTTGTATTCATTCGCCAGCAAACAACTGCATTTCGTCACCGGTGATCGCTATGAATCGCATACGCCGGTATTTTCCACCGATGGCAAGTGGCTGTATTTCTTATCTGAACGCCACTTCGAGGTCGGTAATCGTTCGCCCTGGGGTGACCGCAATCTCGGCCCCAGCTTTGACAAACGCACAGGCATTTATGCCCTCGCCTTGCAGACAAAAAATCGCTTTCCGTTTAAAGCGGACGATGAGTTAAGTAAGCTCAGCAACAAAGCCGACGCAAAACCAGCAGAAAAAAACACTGAAAAAGCCAACGAAAAAACGGCAGAGAGATCACCGGATACAGATGCCAAATCAGCCGACACCAAAGCCAGCAAAGCAGCATTACCCGCCATAGAATATGCGGGACTCAGCGAACGTTTGTATCAGGTGCCACTGGCTGCCGGTAATTACGGCGGCTTAGCGATTGACGACAAGCGTCTGTATTTCGTTGAATCAGAAGGCCATGAAGGACGCGGCACGCTGAAGACACTCGCCATCAGTAAAAACCCGGTACAACCAGAAGTATTCGTCAGCGGAATCCGTCAGTTTGATTTATCCGCCGACAAAAAACATGTGTATTACAAAACCGCTGCCAATAACGGTGCCAGTGATTTTGTGATCGTTGAAGCAGGTGCGAAAGCACCCAACGATATCAGCAAGGCGAAAGTCAGCATCAATGACTGGAGCTTCACATCCGACCCGCGTCAGGAATGGCGTCAGATGTTCGGTGACGCCTGGCGCATGCACAGAGATTTTCTGTACGATGACAACATGCGTGGCGTGGACTGGAAAAAAATGCGCGACAAATATGCGCCTTTGGTCGAGCGTGTCACTGACCGCAATGAATTGAATGATGTGCTGGCGCAAATGGTCAGCGAAGTCGGTGCGCTGCATTCGCAATTCCGTCCCGGTGATATACGCAAAGCTGCTGCCGAAGGTGCACCAGCAACGCTGGGCGCAGTGTTAGCCCGCAGCAAAGACGGCTATAAGATCGAGCATATTTATCGCAGCGAACCGGAGTTACCAACAGAGCGCAGCCCGCTGGCGCAACCCGATGTCGATGTCAAAGAAGGCGATGTCATTCTGAGCGTCAACGGCAAGCCGGTCATGGAAGCGCGTGATATTGCCGATCTGCTGCTGAATCAGGCCGACAAGCAAGTCTTGCTGCAGGTAAAACGCGCAAATCAGGCGCCACACAATGTCATCGTCACGCCTGTCAGTATGACGAAACATGCGAATCTGCGATACAGCGACTGGGAACAAAGCCGCAGCGCACGCGTTTACGAAGCATCGAAAGGTAAGATAGGTTATCTGCATCTGCGGGCCATGGGTGCGCAAGACATCAATGCGTTTGCACGCGAGTTCTACAGCAATTTCAATCGTGACGGCCTGATCATCGATGTGCGCCGCAATCGCGGCGGCAATATCGACAGCTGGATCATAGAAAAATTATTGCGTAAAACCTGGGCGTTCTGGTCACGCGGTAACAATCAGCCTTACACCAATATGCAACAGACCTTCCGTGGTCATCTGGTGGTGCTGGTGGATGAACTGACCTATTCTGACGGCGAGACTTTCGCAGCTGGCGTGAAGGCATTGAAACTCGGGCCACTGGTTGGCAAACGCACGGCTGGTGCCGGTGTCTGGCTGTCCGATGGCAACAGCCTGGCAGACAACGGCATGATACGTGCAGCAGAAAATGCCCAGTTCGGCATGGATGGCCGCTGGCTGGTTGAAGGCGTCGGCGTGACACCGGACGTGGAAGTCGACAACATGCCGCATGCAACCTTCAGCGGACAAGATCAGCAACTCGAAAAAGCCTTGCAAATGCTGACCGATAAACTGCGCGAACAACCGGTCAAAAAACTGGTGCCGCAAGCGATTCCACCGCTGAAATAAACCCGCTGTCATTCAAAGCATCAAGCCCGGTCAAGTTAATGACCGGGCTTTTTTTTGGGGGCAGAGGTCGCAATATCAGACCAGAAGGTATTGCGTTAACCGGTTGAACCAACCGGGGCTTTTTTTAAATTATCGATATCCATGCGCAGTGGGCGGTTTTGAGCTTCCAATTCCCAGATACGTATTTGATCCGCGGCGAGTGGCTTGCCTATTCCTGGCAGCCCGCTTTATTCTGCCCGCACCTGAGTGAGCCAGCAACGGACTGCAGTCTCGCTGAACTTCATATCTTTGCAGACTTGCGATACGCTCAAGCCTTGATCATGAATCATGCGGACAGCCTGCAGCTTAAAATTGGCGTCAAATGTTCTTCTTTGCTTTGCCATTCTTTTTCCCTCGATAGATGAATTATCCACCTATCCTGGTGTCCATTTTTATTAGACAACTGAAGCGGCGCGAGATAAATTCGGCCGGAATAGTGAGATAAATGGGTTTTGCTGATTTTACGCTGTTGGAAACTTAATTACACCTAGCAAAATAATAAGGGGCTGAACAAGCCCCTTATCTTTTAGTGCTTCAAACTGATCGTCAGGCCTCGACTACATAGACTTGGGCACCGGCGAATGTCATCTGATGCTCAACTGGCAGGCTTTCATTTACCGTTTCCTGTGTGACTGACCATATTCCGGATTCCCGCATTGGTGCAACGATCTTAATATGTCCGCCTTGCATTACGGCCAGCAATACCTTTTCTCTTCCGTCCCTTGATCGTAGGGGCATTCTGAAGCTATCTGACCTTGGTATCACACCGCCGTTGCTATCACGAAGCTCTGCATTAAAAGTCAGCACCGTCCCGACTGTGCAGGTAACGTCATTCACGCCATCGATAATCACCTGGTTGGCATGGTCTGCGTCAGCAGTAATTGCTGTGATAGCCAGCAGTGGACGTACTGCAGGCGCGACCTCGTTGACTGCTGCCGGCATTGGTTCGCTGCACACCGTCCATCCAGCCAACGTCATTCGTACATATTCTCCGTCCTGGACAGTTTCGGGTATCGGGCTAGCTGTCCAACCAGAAGCAACAGTTGCATCGTCCTCTACGACTTGGGTATGGCCAGTCCAGTAACCGGCTCGGCCTATTTGATAAAGAGTGATCATTGTGTGTCCTTATTTAAGACGGCACACGAGGCCGGGAAGATAAGGGAGCTGCAGGTAGTTACTATAGTCATTGGCGAAGACATAACTATTGACCTGTAACTTGTTCGGTACTCCTTGGACAAAGTTAACGGTCTTATAGGAGCCGGTATTTGCGTTGTACCAATTGATATGCGCCGTGGTATACGAAAGAAAACGGGGGGCATCGGAAGAGTTGGAGAGACCACCTACAAAATTGTCAGCGCAGCGCGTTGTACGGACTACCAGCGCACCACCACCTGATGGATAAGCAAAATGCCGATCGCTCGACGGAATGCGATCAACAACGATTGCTTCTGACATGGCAACGTTAGCAATGCCGTAGATTGATCCAACTTTCATCGATCCTGCATTCATGCCACCGACTGAGCTTTTTAAACCTGTGGTTAAATCAAAACGTTGGCCTGTCACTGGGTTTGACAGCGTATTTGTCAGCAAGCGAATACCGGTATTATCAAGACCAACATGCACTATTTGCGGTGTTCCTGACCATCCAGCTGGTAACTTGTAAGTTGCGCCTCCCCGATTGAGGTAATAGTTACCAGCTGCCGAGGTAAGGTACTGCCGTCCAGATGAAACCGAGGTTGTTGACGTGCCGACATAGTTCGTCGAGTAAGGTATCTGAGAATTGGTGAGTCCTGAAAATGCTGTCCCACTGAAGTTGAGCTTTCTAATCGCCCATGAACCAGCAGCGTAAGCGGCGAAGTGCAACTCGCTGTTACCAGCGGAAATTACCCGTCCACCCAACAGGCGGCATTGTGAATCGCTGGTGCCATCGCTGTTAACAGTAAAACTGTAAGCCATATTACTGGCGGTATTGAATGCGACGATGTAGCTTGAAAACGGGTTAGTCTCGCCAAAATAAAAGCTGAAATAATAATATCCGGCACCGCTACTGCTCATTTCAGCGTCAGCCGATACAGATAAAAGGTTCAGTGCTCCAGCGGTAACGTTGGCCAGTTGTTTTGGTGTGCTCCAGGTTTGTCCCAGATCATTAGAAAATACGACCGAATAGTTAATCTGCGCGGCGTCATTACCGCGTATAACAAGCAGCAAGCGATTGCCGCCAAACCATTCCAGATGTTCAACCGTAAAGTTGGTAGAACCGTAAGGCATTGCACTCAAGTCATAAGGTGCCCAATTCGCTCCTGCATCCGTTGAGCGCCATAAGCGCAGACCAGAAATCGACGATGCACCGTTTTGACTTGGCATGAATACAAACGTATCACCAACAGCGACTTGCTTGCCGGCAGACATCGATGTCACGCCGGCACGCATGGTTAAGACCGTTTCGACCACAGTTGGTGTACTGTCGAAAAATCGTGCATCCCCAATAATGGAAATAGCATCAGGATGCTGCGCACGCGATATTAAAGAGCCATCAAGGTGGCTCCAACCCTGTTGCAGAATTGCAGGATCAACCGCAAAGCTAGGCAATACGCAGCCCGCTGGCGGCTTTGACTCACGCGCCACCGCATAGGTAATAGGGTCAAATGACATGATTACACCTCTGTTGCGGTCATGCCTGTCAGGCGGCCGCTCGTATAGTTATAGGTTTCGGTTCGCGTCACGCCAGCATAAGTAATTACAACACTAGCCACCGTTCCGTCCAGGTTGTAGCTGATGGTCGTTGTACGCTGACTGCCGGCGACGGTCTCAGTGATGGTCTGAGCACGTCCCTGAGCGTCATACAACATTCCCATAGAGGCAGGCTTGGACACGTTCTGCAGAAAATCACTTTGCAGATTCGCTTTCCATGCCTGCATTTCTGCTTCCCATGCGTGTAAATCAGCCCATGTAGCACTTTTCCAGACATCAAAGCTGGCCAACGTAGCTGCTTTCCAATCGGCGATATGGGTTTCCGCATCGCCCTGGTAGCTCGCAATGGCATTTTGCAGTGTCGTAATGGCGGCGATCGCTGCCTGACGCTTGTTCTCGATCTCAAGTAATTTGCTCGCCGCGCTGTCGAGGTTCTGGTTCATCTGATCAAAAGCGGGGGCCAATACTTCATTCATGCGCACCAAGCCAAAATCAGTCACCGTCCGTACAACTTCTTCCCACGTGACGCGTAACTCTTCGATCGACGCTAGCCGCAAGTCAAGATCTTGCCAGATGGGATTGAAATAACGCTCGGACAGCAGCGTCATTCCATCCCTCATGCGGTATTTATCAAACCGGTTTGGCATCGCTTACCTTGTCCAAAACCGTTTTTAGTACGTCACCACGCAATACAACGTCGTGTCCTGGGTACATTACTTGACCAAACAGCTCGACGCGTTCTTTCAACTGCACCTGGTACTGCTGATCATCTTCAATTTTTTTCAAGTTCATTACAAAGCTCCCTATCAATGAATTAGCTGGCGATATCGGTACGCTCGACAACAACAAACGGCGCTGACGCGGCATTGCGGCCACCGACCAGTTTTATCTGGTAATTTGTCACGCCTGCTGGTGTGAACGTGTAGATAAAGCGTTTTGCCTGGCCATCTGGTTCATCTTTGACGATGGTCGTTACTGGTGTGAGAGATGAGCCACCGGACTTCAGTGTGCAAGCGAGTGTGTGATTGGCCTGATCCCACTGAGCAACAACAACCTGCACCTGAACGCTGCTCGTCGCTGCTGCCAGGTTGCGTAATTTAGACCAGTGAGTAAATCCTATCCCGGCGCGACTGGCAGTTAATGCGTTATTTGCCAATTGGAATGCCGGAGCCAGATCACTGGTACCGACCATCACAGCACGCAACGGAACGATGTCGGGAGTGTTGGCCAGACGGTTAATAGGATCTCCGAGTTTGTACCATTTACCACCGACCTGAATTTCATACGTCAGCTCACAACCTTTCGGTACAACCTGTGGTGCAGAAATAGAAAGGTCAGAAATACCGCCAGCCAATGAAATAGGATTCAGCATCACCTCAACACGTGGTTGCTGAAACTGAGCCGCATACAGTGTGAACATCAGATCTTTTGTCAGATCACCGCTGAAGTAGTCGCCATCGGTACCGAAGAACAATGTTCCCTGAGTGTAGTTATTGCCCGACACGGTGGCCACACGATGATCGCCTTGCGTAATGATGACGATAGCGTAGCGTTTGCCAGCTTCCAGCAACACTGGTGGCACCGCAATTCCAGTTTCTGTCGGATATTTTTTAAGGTCACCACGGGCAACATTCACTTTGGTAACCGTCTTTCCGAGTACAGGCTTACCACCATCCGTTTCAGTGACCACCACAACAACATCCCCAGTTGCGCCCACCTGAGTGAATTGAAGGCCGATTTTAGTCAGCCACATTGCATTTGAGACCAGGAGCGTCTGGCCAATGATTGCTCCGTTATAGCTGGTTGTGACTGTATCGAGCTGGTATGTGGTTTCTGTGTGACTGGTGTAATAGCCATAGTAGCCAGACCAGCCATATCCGGCACCATAATAATTCCAGTACCAACTGTTATACCAACCACCGTAATAGTTGTAGTTGTAGCCGTAATGGTAGTCCCAGACCGTGGTCGTATATTCACGGAGTACCTGACTTTGCACCTGATACTGGCTGATTGAAATGTCACCCGAATAGCCAGTAGTCTGAATGCGTGCTTTCGATTCATAAGCAGGCAGGATCAAGTCTGTCGCGCTGCGTGCGATCGCGACATCGTAAGGATTGAATAAGGACAGCGCTGCCTGCGCTTGTGCTGACAAAGGAAAGATCAGACCATTCTTAATTTGGGAGCTATAACCGGCACCTTGATCATCAGTCTTACTGATGTCCCCGAAGTAATCAGCCTCATAACTTGCATACGCGCTCGGCAAGTTGAGTTTGGCTTTAACCCGGGCAATATCGTTAGCCAGCTCGATGACATTGGCGCGCTTGGCCAGATCGCTGGTTTTGTTTGCCAGTGCAGACAGATCGGTCGCAATAGAAGCAATGCGCGGCTCGGCCAAATTGCGCCAGGCTTCCTGTTCAAACAAACGTCCTTCGTGATCACGCACATTTGGCAGACGGGCCCGCACAATCATCTCGATACGTTCGATACCGGTGGCCGTCAAATAAATATAGGCGATCGCCAATGTATTGGTTTGTATGACAGGCGGCTGCGGATCGACTGATTCAGAACCAGGCAGCAAGTTAATGTTGCATGCGTTCAAACGCTGCATCGGAACAGCTTGTGGCTGTGTCGCACCTGTCGTCAGGTCGGTGAGGAAATCGCGAGGCTCAACTTGGGTATCGGTCTCTTTTCCCCACAGAACGACTGCAACGCATTTCTTCGTCACCAGCGGCAGATATTGAAACAGATTCAGTGTTTGCACCTGTTCCGATACGTAGACTTTTCCATCGTTATAAAACCGAAGAGCATCAACCGTAATTTCAGTTGCACTGACTGGCGAGACCAGGCCACCAGTGAAATGCAGTGCATTTGAGATTGCATCTTGCCTCAAATGCTGCAAAGTAACTGCAGAGTATGACTGGATGTTATTCAGGTCTGCGCTCTGCAGCTCCTGACGGTCACGAAAGACGACTTGCTTTTCCATAGGTTCTCCTAATTGATGGTCCAAGCACCAGCGCACAGTACGCCAGCGGTGTTTTGTTCACCGGCTGTGGCCGGGCGATTAATTGATGTATCGAGACAGATTCTGTCGGCCGCACGTGCAACGTCGCGCATTGATTCCAGACAGTCATTTAAGTTTGTTTGCGGTTGTTGAACCAGATGGCCATGTGTAAAGCGCCATACAGCTGTCGGCTGGATGTTGCCAACTATTTTGACGGCCAACTCTGCATGAAAAGGTGGCATCGATAAGCGCCCCTGATTCAAATGCAAGCCGACCGCACGGCGTCCGACAGCGACATCTGGCGAGAAAAGATATAAGCGCTGAAATAAGCGGTCACGCGCCGTTGATACTTGCATCTGTCCATGCAAGACTTGTCCAGCAAATAGTCCTGACGCATTCCCTGGCATCGCTACCTGATCGTACTGTGTCTCCAATACACTCAACCCAGGCTGTACCACGCTACGTTGCACCGTTTCGCTACTGTCCTGATAGGTTTCAGTAAGCTGAAGAGAGTAAATACGCTTGCCAGCGTCTGACTTCGCTAAATGATGTGGGAAATGGTTGCAAAACGAATGTCTTCCTCCTTTTCCTTCTGCGCGTATTTCCGTCACGGTAGTGGCCACATGGGTGGCGGTAGTCGTTTTACGCTCTACAACACTCAATTCTGTTTCCTGTCCGTTAACCCAGAGATATGCACGGGGCACTACCCGTAACAACGCATCGCTGATCAATGGGAAGGTTCGCCCAAGAAAAGCCCCGGACAGCATCCCACCCTGACGTTGTCCGACGACACGGTGTCGATACAAGCGCAACTGCGGGTAACGACTCACAAATTCATTACGTTCAGCCACGGTCTGCGCTGGTGCTGCAAACAGTTTTGCAGGTGGCGTGATTGCCCCGATCAATTCAGCACCTGCGTCTTTCGCTGCTAAACGAAAGCCAGCCAATGTGCCTTTCAATTGATGACGCAATAAGCTGGTTCTGATCAACGAACGTTGCTCGGCCGTAGTGTTGGCATGCTGCCAGGCGACCGTATGACGGATATGAAACTGGTCGGCTAAATGTGGCAACACCGATGCCGGCACATTCCGCACATCATGCGCAATGACAGTATCAACGTCCAGGTAAGTAATACGCTCAGCCAGCTTTGCCAATGCGGTCACATTTGGATCTGTTGCCAGCGAAGGTTGAATCAGGACGTTAGCCATCTGCCATCCCCGCAATCACTACGCTGATGGTTGAACAGTCCGCCCACTGATGAGCACCCAGAGTTTGCAAAGACGGAGATAGCAACTCGACTTTGTAAACACCCTGAACACTCTGCAATAATTCAATGATCTGCGACGGCACGACATCACGACCAAGGCGGCGACGTAGTTGTGCTACCCAGTTTTCGAGACGTTCCTGTGCTTGTCGTTGCGCATCGGCAAAGGATGAGCCACTGTATAGCGTCAAACGTGCTTCAATCTGAAAAACGACTGGAGTCGCCGCAATCACAACGACCTCATCTGTCGCTGGACGGATGTCTTCTCGATTTAATTGCGTCCGCAAAATATCTAACAAGGCGCTGTCAGGTGCCCCGGCATCTGTCATAGCGGATACGCGAACCGCGCCCGGACGATCGGAGCTGATACCGACATCGAGCAACTCTGAATGCGCCGATAAAGCATGGTAGCGATATGCGGCTAACGTTCCGCAAGCTGGACGCTCTGCAGCCAGGCGAACTCTGTTTCTGAATCGTTCATCGTCTTCATCGACAGATCCACCATAACTGGCACTGACGTTCTGTACGGTTGCCGCTACACCAAAGCTATCGAGCAAAACAGAAATCTGATTATTAGTCAGACCATTCGCACGAGTGCCAGAACTCAATGCAGATGCCCAGACTTCAACACTCATTGAGCCAGCTAGTGCCGTGGCATCGGTCATGGTGGCAAAGGTAAATGCAGCTCCGGCATCCTGTGCGCGTGTACCAGCCGGAATCACAATCTTGTCGATTAATGGACTCGCAAAATTAAAGCGGAGCAATGTACGGGGCTTTCCTCCAGCCAAACGACGACAGCCAAGGTATTCACCGAGGTAATCCAGATAAGGTGCGCGGGCAAAAGACACCAGATTCTGCTTGCCTGCATCCTGAATCGCTTCGCGTGTCATGCTTTCACGATAGGCGGTCAAGTTAATCAGTAGCCGCTCTACCTGAGCTGGGTACAAGGTGCGATCTGTTAGCGTCTCAAACTGCGCGATCATTTCTTCAATCACTTGTTGCGGATCGCGGGTAACAAATTCAGGATCAGCCAGTCCGGTTAAAGGTAGTAAACTCATATCGTGACCTCTGTCTGGTTTTTCTGGCCAGCGATTTCCCAGACAATTCGCAAAATGATATGCCCTGGCTCAGATCCTGATCGAGGCGAAATACTGATCAAATTAATGCGCGGCTCAAACGTTTCTATTGCATCCCATGCTTCACGCACAATATGCGGTATCGCTTGAGAAATAGGGGCATCGATATAGCGCCAGAGATCACATGCAAACTCCGGCCGGAGTGGATCTGATCCTTTCGGCGTCGTCAGAATGACTTGAATGCATTGGGAAATATCGTCTGCATCTGTAACGACGTTACCTGGTCGATTAAGCGCCAGTTGCCAATGGGAAGCAGAGATTTGAGTGAGTGGAGTCATGGCACCATCGTGCCAAGAATGTCGGATAAGCGATATTAAAGCAGTTGAAGAATTGTTTTAGCCCGCAAATACATTGCCTGAACCGGTCGCTGCATGACCGCAGCTGGCTTGATCTCCTTGCCGGCAAATAGGGATACGATGGGCAAATACGGTAACAGAATGAGACGCCATGACTGGACCGCCATGCACGCCGGGGCCATGTCCGGAAACAGCAGCACCTTTAACAGCGATCGGTGTACCGTTGACGAACACTTTGGGCGCGAGTACGCCAACAATAGTACCTCCGGCCGTGTCTTGGGTAATGCGGGATATGCCTGGCATAATCAGTTCAAATCTATTCGTGCTGCGGTCAAACTCAGATTGCCTGTGGCCTTGATCTCAATATTACCTACGCACTGGATCGTCAGCTGATGCTCGGCGCGGTCATACTCAATGGTGGTTCCATCATCGAAGCGCACATGACGCTTGTCTTTGTTGGTGACTGGTGGCAAATCGGCCTCTGAATATACCGAGCATAAAATGACGCCACTTTCCGCATTCGCATCCATCAAGCAAGCTACATGTTCCCCTACGTCGAGCATCCAGTAGCTCTTATCTTTAAACGATTTTTGAACGGCTATCGGTAGAAACATACTTTCCAAACCATCCAAATCATCGAACCGGACACGCGCTTTAACACCGCTCTCGTCAATCGCTGAAACTACACCAAATTTAAAACTTGCCTGTTGCTGCTGAAGTTCATTCATTTCAATACCACTTTCCCATTCTCGACGTTGGCTACCTTCAGCTTGTTTTTATTGCCGGCAGCAATGGCTGTTCTTCTCAATTCCAGTTCTGTCGTGTAACCGCTGCTGCTTTCCTGGCTATGATGTGACTTTGAAATTTGATAACGTCCACTCAAATTCCCGAAGCCTTCCAGCTCAACATTCATTCCTGCAACCAATTTCGGATTCCCCCAGAGACTTAACGTAGCGGTCGTCGCTTCATCATTTGCTCTGTTGATTGCGGCTTTGGCTTTACTCTTTGCCTGTTCGGGTGATTCTGCACGAGTATTTAACTTGAGACTGTCTGCAGAAGGCTTGGCAACGACCTTCTTGTCAGATGCCACCTCGTATGTCACGACGGCTTTCTTTTGAGGATCGTGATAGCTGACCTTAGCGCTTGAGGGCGTTCCTTTTACTTTATCCCGGAATGCATAGCGCGTCAGGTCATTGATGCCAATCACTTGCACGCCTGGAGCTGCTCGCAACTCTTCCAGGGAATAAAAAATAAGTTGATCATCGCGCACGTTGAACGCATAGCCGTATTCCTGTGCCAGACGTTTGAGGAATTTCATGTCCTCTTCATGCATCTGCGTCACCCGCTTGATGGGAATCGCTTCAACGTTTCCGACCACTTTGAGTTTCTGCCGGTCTGCCACGGTCTTAACGATACCGGCCAGCGTGGTGTCTTCATACGCCTTTCCCTGATTCGTGCGTAACTCTTTCATTACACTGGCAGCCAAGGCTCGAATCCTCACCGTCGATGGCGGACCTTCAATTTCGATCTCGTCAATTTCAAAGTCACCGCAATCTACCAGCGCCTGGCCTTGATAACCCATACGCAAATTGAGCCTGTCTCCCATGACGGGATACCATGCCTGCCACCAACGGCCATCGCTGTCTTCAAGTGAAATCTCCAGACTGTCTGATTCATCCCCATCGAGGTTGTCGGTATAACTGACCGAGAGCTTGAATGGCGTCAGATCCGCCGTTATGTCCCGTTGGTTGTAGGTCAGAACAAAGACCGGGACTGCAACACCTAACGTTTCCATGGCGGTACATCCTGTGGCAATAGCCGATCTTCCTCTTCCAGAATGGGGACACGTACCGGCAATCCTCCCACCAAAACCGGCTGCAGACGCAAGTGTTCATTAGCCTCAGACAACGCACTTATCTTGGTTGAATCACCGTAATACATGTGCGCAATTTGATCCCAACGTTCACCGTCCTTCGTGATGTGTTCAATATATTCCATCATTAACCGCCTTTCGTTGGCGCACGGCTACCGTTTTTTGCAAAGCCGTCACGTGCATCCACCACAGGTTTTTCTGTACTACTTTTCTTTGCTGCAGCGGTGCGTTTTTTCTTCGCTGCTTTTTTTGCTTGTGCTCTTCGTGTTTCCAGGACTCGCGGCTCGACATATTCACGTAATGTTGCCGTCGCCTCCAGCGCGATCAGCGAACCGGTTTTGTCAGTTTGCTTACTTGATGCAGTGGCATCAACCAGAACAAACCACCCCTTGTAATCCCCATTGCCCAGTACAAATTGATGTGCCTCTGCGGATTGCACCATTTGCCGCAATTTGAGTAACTCTTTTTCCGGATCACAAAAGCTGGAGTGAAATACGAGCTGCAGCTGAAATTCATCTAACTTATCGCCGATCCATTGGAGGCGAGGCTTGCGACCGATCAACGCGTGCTCAGCATAGTTCGCGCCAAACTGCAGATCCATTCCATCAAAGTAGGTAATCAATTCAAACTCGGTCTCACCAAGCACTGCGTACATCAGATACTCCTGCGTTGTTGTTGGTTTAACACCCGCTTTATCAAACGCTCCAGTTCTTCCATCGACAAATGGAGCGCATCGGTGACCGCGCCAGCGACATCGCCACCGCCGCCCTGGATAGTAATTTGTGGGCTGAATTGAATGTGAATACCCGATGAGCTGTCGCCACCCTTAGCTCCAGCACCACGCGCTGCGCCAGATCCACTTACCGCGCTATTCGCAGCACCTTGCGCCATATTTTTTGCTGCGCCACTGGCCAGCTTTGCTGATCGACCGATACCGATGGCAGCACCTTCGGCAATGTTGTCGCCAAACCCCATGAACACACGTGATGGCGACTTAATACCCAGCGTATTGGCAAACCAGTTCTTTATGTCGGAGCCGAAACCAATAATGGCGCTTTTGGCAGCAGAAAGTTTATTGGTGATACCGCCAACCAAGCCTTGGATAAGCATTTTGCCAAAGCTACTGAAAGTAGTCGGTAACTGAATACCAAAGTAACGCAGGACAGCTGAAAACCCACGATAGAACAAGCCCACTGGAGACCAGTTCAGGATTAAGCGGCCGATACCAAGTATTCCGCCAGAGAAGGCAGTACGAATTTCATTCCACACTGAACTAAAGAATGCCCTTGATTTCGCCCATCGAAAGAGCACGCCCATTGGAGACCAGTTGAAAATCAGACGACCAACGCCACGAATGCCACCAGAAAAAGCGCTACTGATATCACTCCAAACGTTACCAAAGAAGGTCTTTATTTTTTCCCAGTGCTGGACAATCAAACGAGCGCCACCAACAACCGGAAAAATATAGTTCAAGATCGAGTAACGCTTGAATATGCCATCGACACTGGACCATAGATTGGTGAAAAACTGTTTGATCGGTGCCCAGTATTTCCAGATGAGGTACGCACCGACAGCAATCCCCGTGATGATCGCACCGATCGGGTTCATCATCATGGCCCGTCCCAACCAAAGTACAGCCTGCCCAGCAAGACGAATGCCACTCAACAGTCCGCCACCCAATAGCCTTCCAAGCGTCATGGCACCGCGTCCCAACCAAGAAAAACCCGATGCAAGTTTTGTCGCAGTAGATGCTCCTACTCCGAATAACTGAAAGACCATCGCCAGCCGTGATCCACCGCCAAGCAGCAAAGCACGGAACAAGGTGTACTTCGCTGAGACAGAGGTAAGACTGGTGGCCAGCATGAGCATTGGCGATTTAACGAAGAAATTCAAACCCCAACCGAGTGCCAGGGTAGCGATCTTCATACCGACGACGGCGGTCATAAATCCGACGACCGCACGGATTGCGCCTGGATGTGCTTCAGCAAAATCACCGATTTTCCCAATGATGGGTGTCAGTGTCGTCAGAAGACTTTTTAATGTCGGTACTAATGCGTTACCGATAGTGATGCCGACATCAGATACCCGTGTTTTGAATCGATCCCATGCTTTATTCGCTGTTTCAGCACGTTTCTGGTAATCGACATCGATGGTTCCCATTGCGTCTTTACTGCCCATTTGCTTTTTATTGCTCTGGTACTTATCCCAGTTCTGGCGCATGGCCAGTAAATGATTAATCGTCTGGATGTCCTGGAAAACTTCGCTTAACCCAAAGCTCTCCATCAGCTTGCGCTGCGCTTCTTCATCTCCTTTGCTGCCAGCTTCCTTCCACTGTTTCATGAAGCCGTCACCGCGTGATGCAATAAATTTCTGAGCGATCTCTAATGACGCTTCATAACTTGAATAACCGCCAGCCACCAGATTCTGCATCGACTGCTGATAATCAACACCAGCCTTGGTGTAGGCTTCCTTCGTGTGTTTGGTATTCATGTGCGAAAGCCAGTTACGTAAGTTCGTAACGGCTTCCTCACCCGAACCGGCACCTTCTCGACCAACTTCAAGGCTGGCAATGATCTGAGTCAACGCTTCCTGCCCTTTGATACCTTTGGCTGCAAACGCTGCAGTCATTTCAGGCAGCGCTTTTGCCATATCTTTCAACTCAAAGCGCCCCAATTTTCCACCATAGGCAGCGCGATTAAATGCCTCTTTTAATGCTTCGTCTCCTTTAATTCCGAGAGTTTCAGACAGTGAGAAAACCATGCCAGCAAGATCTTTCATGTCCGCATTCGTCGCGGTGGCGACTTTGCCTAACAGATTAGAGTAGGTGCCTGCCTGATTCGCATTCATACCAGCTGCGACCAAGGTGTTGACGCCGACTAAAATCGCCTCATGTGACTGACTTGTAGCCAATGCGGCCTTACGGACAGTTACACCTAACCTGATCTCTTCATCTTTGGCGAGGTTGCCTGTGATAGCAATGTCTCGCAATCCTGCTTCAAAATCAGCAGATTTCTTGACAGAGCCGACGACAGGAGCCGCGACGGTGGCTGCGGTAGCAAAGGTGCCAAACATCTCACCCTTCATTTCGTTTCTTGCAGCCCGGAGAGAGTCGCCTTTCGCCAGTTGTCCAGCTAATCTGACCTGCTTTTGTCTTACCTGGTCGATGCTCTTGCCGAGCAAGTCATATTGCCTCGTCAGGGCTGTCAAGTTTCTTGCTGGATGTGCCATGGCTTTTGCCATGGCATCACCCAGGCGGGTTTGTCGCGTCTTGAGATCGTCTGCAACTTTCCCTAAGCCGATCAGGGTCGTTTTTGAGCCAGCTAACGCCGTACCAAAACTGGCCAGTAACGTGGCACCGATCTTGACGCCTATATAAAACTCACTTGCCATAAGGGGTTTTCTGGTTTTAGAATGAACGAATGAACACTGACGACATCGCCGAAATCATCGCCACGACAACAACCACTTTGCTTCTTGCGGCATTGTTGGTGTGGCTTGTCGTAACGCTCCCGTTATGGAGCGTTCCTATCGTGTTCGCACTGGCTGCTTTTTTTTGCTTGGCGTTGTTGGGACCGGTGGTTGCTATCGGTGCTTACTGTATTGCCGGGATATTCGCAGCGGCTAAATGGCTGATCAGTCATCGCCGTGTTCGCGTTTAATCTGCACACTTGCTTCCTTGACCCAGTCCCTGAACTCATCCAGCATCAAGCCATCAATCTCACTCGGCTGAAACCGGAACCACCTCGCTAGTAGACCCATCCCTGACTGGAGATGCTGGGGTGACACCCAAGTATTCCAGAAATCGTACTTTCACCTGCTGATAGTCTGCAGCATCCATTTCGTCCAGGTCTTCGGGAATGATGTTGCACATACGGCTGATGCCCAGAATTTCCAGCAAGACTTCATCGCTGCCGGCTTGCTTTCCGATGGCTTTTAAATCTTTGACTTTGAGACGACGTAACTCAAGTGATGTGATGCTGACACCAGCAGCGGTGGTGAAAGGAAATTGCAGATCCATAGTAAGCCTCATTTGAACGTTATTAGGAAGGGAGTCCTATTGTCGGTTCCGATGCTTATCAGGTCAGTTAAACTGCATTAAAAGAAAACGCCCCAAGATAACTTGAGGCGTTTTTGAATATGATTGCTTTAGTATCTAACTATCCACCGATATTTTCCCTGTAGGTCGCCAGCATGTCTTCGCCGTTGACTTTAAACACGTTGGCCAGATAATCCAGTTCCAGTACCTCCTTCCCCTTGACGACTTGTTTAATGTACGTCGCTGTAAATGACGAACTGAACTCTGCGTTGTCATGCTGCTTGAAAGTACCAAGTGGATTTTTCTTAAACATGACCGTCAGAAACGTCACTAACGAAACCTCTTCAACCCGGCCGCCGGACGTGTACGTTTCGATACTGGAACGGCACTGTATCTGCACGGTTTTAAATGGGTTTGCCATTGCAGCGGCGGATTCTTCATACAATGAATTCCATTTTATCTCTCCCTCAAGCTTATCAAAGCCAGACGGGAGTTCGATTTTACCCACCATGCCGAGCGCTTTATGTTCGGCCATAATCGCAGTAATATCAGGCAGCTTTACTTCTTCAGCACGCCCAAGCATGTTAGTGCCTTCAAGGTAAATATTGGCATTCACAATACGGTTCACTTGGATTTTTGACATAAATTACCCCTTATTGACCAAGCTGCTTGATCAGGTCGATGTTAATGAAGGACTCAAACGTCATACGTTCTGCCGGAGTTGGTGGCATAAAGTCGATATCAAAGACCAGATGCCCCAAGGCGATTTCCGTTGGTGGGTTTTTGTTGCGGTCGTAGGTACATTTGCCATCCAGTAACGCACCGCGCCCAACCATTACCCGGATGAATGCGTTCACACTTTCAGTGATTGAATCGATTAATGCATTGTTGATCGGCATGTCGATGAACTGCAGCATGGAGTATTCAACTGACTCATGCAGAATATCGGCGGTACGACGCACATTGATAAAGTTTTTCGGATGCGTTACCGATGGCCATGCCGCAGAGCGGTTTCCCCAGGTGCGAATGCCAGTGCCAAAAGTATTAAACAAAGTCGTGATGCCGACTTCATTGAGCAAATTGACCTCACTTTGTGGATCATTGATCATCGCAGACAACTCGCGCTCAACACCGACGATACCCTTGATCTCGGTGTTAGACGGACTCCACCAATAACCTTTTTCCGTGTCTTTGGCACACATCACGCCAGCCAGTCGTTGCGAGTAAGGCTCTAGTCGCTCACTGTCAGTTGCCGTGTCATAGACCTTCAGATGCGGATAGCACAAAACTGCGCGACCACTCGACGTGTTGAAGTTAATGTTGCCAGTTGGCCCGCGTCCTGATATCACCTGCTCGTATGTGGTACCGATCGGAGCATCAAGCAAGGTGACGCCCCGTAATTTGCCAGCCAACACAATCAGCTCGCTGGCAACGGAATTCAATGTACAGAACCCCGGTGCGATCAGAATTTTTGCGAAGAATCCCATCGCGTTATAGGTATCGAGCAGCGCTTGCATGCCTGTCCGTTTGCCGGCGTTATTGACTTGTCCGATCACATCTGCAGCGGTCACTTTGCTAGGGTCGGCATATTCATAACTGACTTTGACTTTTCCGTTAGCATCAATTGCGCCCCCAGCCTTGCGGCGAATTTCACCGCTCAGACTATTGCTGGTGTAGTCCACATCCAGCACATACGTCGTGGTACCGGCTTCATTTTTAATGACCGCTTCCGCCACCCAGGCTGGTTTTTCTGTCTTACCTATGTCGCCGGTCAAGGCCACAAGTTCACTTGGTACCGCTGTTTTATGCTTGGTTGGATCGAGAACATTAATCACAACCACGGTACCAGCGCCTTGATCGAAAATTGCATCCAGCGCCTGCGGTACGGAGAAACCGGATAACTGCCCACCAAATTGCGCAGCCTGTCTATCAGACAAGACGATTGTGGGCGTATTCACTGCACCTGTCGGCGCAGTCCCTATCAAGCCAATAACAGCAGACTTGACGGTGCGGATAGGACGCGCACCTTTTTCGACTTCAATGGTTTCAACACCATGCAGAAAATTAGCGGCCATCGCTTTCTCCTTTTGCCTTTGAATTTTTGGCAACCGGGATCTGAGTCAGGTGACCCAGTGCCAACAATGTTTTGGTGTATTCATCCTGTTCCGGCAATTCAACGTCGCCGCCTGGATTCAGCATCACCTCTTGTCCACTCGCTAGCGTGACGCCAGACAGTGGGCCGGTATAACGGTATTTCGTATTCATACACTGGACTCCTCTTTATTAATTGTTCCATCCGACATCTTGCTTATCTTGTTTCGGTTGTATTCATCTTGCGTTGTGATAGTCGTCAGCAAAGCTCCGGGTTCAACCTCATCTGCTTCGATCAAAATGCTTTCCGTATTTACATCCAAGGCGTATTGCCAAATACCGGCCGACTCGCCAAGAAATTTCTCATTGACTGCCCATATTTTTCGGCGGCAGGCAGGTGGTTTAAACCCGATTAAAACTGCCCGCACTTTATCCAGTACCTCTATTGCCCCCTCAGATCCATTCAACAGACGCATCACGACCGTAATTGAGAGCGTGATTATTTGACGCTGAACGACCATGCCGACATCTTCAGTCTCGCCAAAGCGACTACCCGCATAACTGACGAGTAAGGCTCCCTTTGGGTGATTGAGTCTGTATTCCGATGGCTTATCAGGGAAATTTTCGACCGCCAGTTTTGGTATCTGGTTTTTCAAACGATCGACTACAGACTCGATAATGTGCAGCGTTGCCATAAATACCTATTTGTATTGATCAAGCATGCTGCTTGTGAAGCGCCGTGCCTTTGCACGAACCTTGATTTCTCCTGGTTCCGGCACAGCTTCACCAGTGGGAATACCGATTGTCAGCTTGCCGCCACGAATAGACTCAAGTAAATGCACAGAAGACTTATAGGTACGGGTAACGGCTTCAGGAAGATCTGCTCCTTCGGGGCGGCGGGTATAAAGCCAATAGCGGGCCAGATTGACGGTAATATCTTTGATGACCGATGGCACTGGATCTGAGCTGCTTCCTAACGGCAGGTTATAACGCCCGCGCAGGTACGCATCGATCAGTTCTTCCGCTTGACGCACAGCCTCGCCGACCACTTCCTCCTTGATGGCAGTGGCGTCTTCATCATCATTCGACAGCCAGATCAGGGTCTGGCCGGGAATTGATAATTGCAGGTCGGCGAGAGTGCAATAGCGCATATCGAACTCAGATGCCGCGCACGATACGGATCAGGTCGCCAGCAGCGACGGCGGCGTCCCAGGCATAGCCGTTACTGATGCCAGCTGCTTTGGGGATGGCGCGACCTGTCGCATCGACCTGGACTTCGGCACCTGCAGGGATTGCTGCACCAGCTTCCACCAGAATGATGCCGTTGACATTTGCCGGAGCGACGCCACCGGCTTCGGTCCCAGCTTCGACCACGCCAAGCGCTTTGGTGCCAGCGGCACAAACATTACCGTCAAAACCAACAAAGCGCCGGGCAGAGAGATCGACCATGGCGAGGATAGATATGGTCAGGATGACTTGTTGGGTTTTCATGCTTTGTCCTTATTATTGGGATTACCTTGTGGCGCGCTATCTTTCGATGTTTTTGCGCCACTGTCCTTTTTAGCCGAGGATTTCGCTTCCTCGGCAATGGGCTCTAACCATTTGCTCAGTGCGCCAGCAGCATCGCCATCCAATTCAATCGTGCTGCCTTCTGGATATACCTGGTCGTCATGCTTGATATCGATATTGCGCACTTTGTAGGTAGCTTTGATTTTTTCCGTCATAGCGTCACCTGGATCAAGGGTTGATATCAGCGATCAGGTAGCCAGCATCGGCACCGACCACCACCGGCTTGTAGACATCGGTGTGGCGCACATTGCGTACCTTGCCGCCTTCGGTGTCGTACTTGTCGGTCTCTGGAAAACCTTTCTTGCGCAGGGTGTAACCGAAAGAAGGTTCTTCGTAATCGGCCTGAGTACCGGTCTTAGGTTTGGCGACATAGGCCAGAATCAGGTTGTCGCCCCAGATATCGCCAGTTGCCGCATCGCCGGCCAATGCTTCGCCGATCTGGATGTCGTCGATACCGAACAGAACGCGCAGATGATCCAGCGTGACCAGCTTGCGTTCGGTGCTGCCCAGCGCTGCCTGCAGCTTGGTATGGAACTTGAGCGATTGATATACCGATGCACCCATAATGATGGTGTTAGGACGAATGCCGATACGGCTACGAACGATTTCCTTACCCGTTTCTACATCAGCGATCGGATCGCCACCGTTGGCGGCCCACCGAGCCGAGCCAGACAGTATCTGCTTGGCACCACTCAGATAGGTAGATGGGTTTTGTGCCAGACTGGCGCAAGCCCACTCGCGGCGCAGGTCGATAGCGTCCTTGACGCGCTTGGCGGCACGGGATTCGGCATCAAACATCGACTCCTGTTGTTCACGGTAATCGACCGGATAGGCCAGATCGTGTTCACGTAAAACCACGTCGATGCTGTCGATGTCATCCGGCGTCATGACATTGGAGCGGGCGCGGATGGCGCGTTCGGTTTCCCATAAACGGAAAGCTTCCTTGCCAAACAGCGGCACGATGGCACCTTCTTTTTCGGAGAGGGCGATCGGGAACAAGGCTTCCCCGATGTACTGAGCATTGCGATAGCCACGTGCAATGCTGGTGAGTACCGGGTCAACGACCCGTAGTTGTCTGAGGCGATCAGCCATGTTGACTCCTGTAATTTAAGTGTTGAGAGATGGACGATGTTGGGTTATTGGCCTACGAGCTGGCGCACGGCCTGCTCGTAGGGAATGTTTTTCTCGGCCGCCAGATCGCTGGCTTTGGAGTGCAAAGCAAGGCGATCCGGATCAGTAGATTTTTCTGAGAATTCGGCAACGCTGGCATCACCCGACTTACCGCTTCCAACCTTGTCTTTGGTCGCGTGCTCGCCAAATTCGACCACTTTGGGCAAGTCGCCAAGAAAGGATTTAAATGCGGCAGACAAGCTACTCTTTTGATCACCTTCGCCAAATTCCAGCGTGGTGTTTCCTTCGGTGAAGTCGAGGAAAGCCACGACCGAAGCGCGATGTTTCGGTGCCAGAGTGCCAGCATTGATCAAGGTTTCGGCATACGCCAGGTTGTCGGTATGCAGCTTGGCGAGCGCTGAGGCTTTTTGTTCAGCCTCGGCGGTGGCCAGCTTTTGTTTGAGCTGGGCGTTTTCTGCTTCCAGCTTAGCTGCTAGTTCTGGACTCACATAATTCTCCTCTTGAGTAGATTGATTGACAGGGGATGCGCCTGTCGTCGCGTTTAAAGTTGCACTGCCAGGGTCAGCAAATGCGGTGCGGCCAGTGTCGTCGTCAAGACGTGCAGCAGCGCGGATAGATTCGATTTCCCAGTCCGGAACCACTTGATCAGCGGTCTCCTGGTCAAATTTGGACAACAGCCATTCACGCATGCGACGCCAGAGGGAGGCATTGGTATCCATCCCCCAGTCTCCGAACTCGACCACGCCATCTTCGGCATCAGCAAATTCAGCTTGTTTTAAGCCCTTGACAGCTGGTGGTTGGGCACCAAGAAAGCCGACATGACGCAGGTAGTACACACCGGGAACAGGATTGTTCGCAGCATCTGGCAGATAGAAGCTGGCACTGATTTTCTTGTAACGACCAGTAGCGACCAGTTCGGCAAAATCTGCATCGACCTGGTGCGGTTCGGCGTTCAGACCTTCATTGGTGCAACTCAGCGATTTAACCCATCCATACGCAGGAGCATCATGACGCGGGTGGCCAATGACGATAGGCGCTTCGTGTTTGGCAGGATCGTAGGCGCGGGCACTGTCGGCCAGATCTGATTCAGAGAAAGCCAGAGTGACACCAGACATTGCAGTCTGGTTACCGGGCTTAAAAATGTGCAGTGGTTTGGGTGTCGATGTAGTCATGCCCAGATCTTCGCGTGATCGGGACAATCGGTCTTTTAATCCAGTTTAACAATTACCGGAGTAGTTGCATGGACGACTTCAATGCGGGGATGGTGTGAAAAACGCTTTACAGGCCTTTACAGACGTATTCGGCACCGGTTCCGTTAGCGTTGGATATGTTGATCGGTTTAAACGCTCCTGAGCGCTTAAATTCCGGCTGCAGTTCGCAAGTGATAGAGAACAGTTTCGAGCACAGCTTGCTCGGCCTCTGGCTGCAACTTTCCGTCTTCGGTGATCGGCAGAAACGGACGTGCGGGAATACTGACCTTTTTACCTCGTCCTGCATCACCACCAAATTGATGAATCGCGGCATATACTTTGTTGCTACCGATAACTGCGTGGTTACTATCTGAATCAGTTGTAATCGATGAAGCCAGTGCGCCCGTATGCTGCAGGATACGAAAACCACCATCTTTTATACGCTGCGCAGAGGCCTTGAGCTTACCGTCCTTGCGATATGCCTTTGCACCACCCAAACGCGAATGCACTGTTGATTCCGCCAGTGCTTGCCACTTCGGGCGGCCTTCTGCTCGGAAGTTATTTTCAGTTTCGGTTGCCAGTGTTTGGGCAATTTTACGCATCGCCGGTGCGAGGTTATGCGCGCCGGAATCCAGACTGCTGATCGCCTGCCGCAATAGTTGGTCATCGATGGCGATGTTGATCATGCTCATTTCAATTCCTTTTTGGCCAATGGCGCTAAGGTCCCGGTGTAGCGTGACGGATCTGGCTGCCAGGCTGCAGCTCCAGGGTTGTAACTCCATCCGACATCGGGCGACACGGTCACTGTTTTTCCCGTTGCCGGGTCTGTTGCACGATAGGTTGCCACCGGACGCATTTCGTCGGATGAACGTGATACCTGGCGCATAGACTGACCGAGTTTGCCAGTTGACGACTCGACGTTTTTGCTATTCCCCAAATCCCGTTCAGCGAGCGCTACCACGCGACACCGGCACCGCCAGCCGTTTGGTGGATAGAAACTCGCCCAGAAAGGATCGTCGTAGCGGAATATCTTGCCATCCATTGCGCGGTGGCCAGGACGGGTACGGCCATCCAGAATGGCAACGTATTGCCAGTAGGGACGATCATCAACGTTGGATAACTGTTCCTGAAAGCGACCCGCCATGTACGCGGTCTGGAGATTAACCCGGTAGATGGTCTCCAGTCGCCATGGGCTCCCCAATTGCACTGTACTGACAACGCCATCAGCGTCCACGTGTTCTTTTCGCCCCCACCAGCCCTTTGCCTGCAGGATCGGTGTTAATTCTTTGCTGAATGCAGCGAGTGTCTGACCTTGCTTCTGGGCTTTTGCTACCGCGTCGAAGATGTCTTGCAGAATATCCAGCCGTGTGACCTTGGCCACCGTGAAGGCTTGCGCCTGGGCATCTTGCCAGAGTTCCTGCCAGTCCCAGGTAACGGCAAAGCCCTTACTTTCCAGATAGGCAATCGCCTTGGCTGGTGGCAGCTTCATGCAATAGGCAAGGTCAAGCATGCAAACGCCCCCACACTTTGGCAACAAACATTGCACGTGCCAGGCGCTCTTGCAGATCGTTTGAATCCATCTCCGGATACAACTCCGCCAACATTGCAAGTAACACATCAGGGGCGATGTTATCGCCTATGGCTTTCAATACAGGCTTGAGCAGTGCTTGAGCCACGCCCTGTAATTCTGACCCAGCCAGCAACGCATCGAGGGCGTTATCCATTGCTTGCTGGTCAGGCGCGATGTCTTCCTCAGAAAATTCTGCAGCAGGTACATCATTTTGACTTAACGGTGTTTCAACCAGATCACCGTCTTGCAAACCATAAGCGCGTTTAAAGTAAGCAGGGGTAAATTTAGCACCAGCCTGGGTCAGCTTTTGATCACGCTCAGCCAGTACCTTATCGACTTCTTCTTGTTCCCACATGGAGAACACTGGCATGGCTCCGCCACTGAAGTTGCGCTCGCACGTCCAGCGTATCAACTGGTTTAAAGTTTCAGATACGATCGCTTTATCACCATCGCGGATATCGTGTGTGACTTCACGGCCGACTTGCGCAGAGGCGCGGTTCGATGTTGCTTCAGTGGTTTGATTTTGTCCTAACAAAGCAATTGACACTTCGGAGCGACAAAAGTGTAAAAGACTTTCAAAGGTATCGGTGCTGGACGCTTTGCCGGCCGCTTCTTTAATGTCGATACTGGAATCATCCGGAATAACGGCCACAGCGTCCTGTACCATGGCCTCCAGACTATCGAGCAATAATTCTTTCTCTGCATCGCTGGCACTACGTGGGTGCTTGCCGATCAACCAAGGCGTGCCGTACTTTTCTGTAAATTGCACCCAGAATTTGAGACCACCTTTTTTAAACGTGGTTGGCCAGAAGCACATCGATAAATCGGCAAAGCCATAGGGATTGTCATAGCTTGGATCTTGCCTTGCAACCAGGAACTTTGCGGGCGGCAGCTCTTCACCGCGAATCATGTTTTCTTTGGTACGCAAACGGAGTTGATTGTCTTCGTCGTACACAAACCAATTGGGCGGTTTGCTGACAACATCGACCGGTACGACATAGCTGCCAACCTTGCCCCAGATGATTTCCAGTGGTTGGTAGCCAAACAAAGGGGCATCCAGAATTTCAGTGATGATGCGTGAGATATCCAGATCCGCAAAGATGGCATCGATATTCTTGGCTACCATGGACTTGGCCTTATCTTTATCGACGCCCCATTCCAACGCTTTGACCGAGGCCTTCCGGCGACGAATACAACCACCAACATGAGCATCTGAGCGCAATTCTTTATAGACTTTGATGTCTTTACCCAGTGCTTTGAGAACCGGGTCAGGGTTAGGCAAATACATCCCCAGCCCGTAAAAATCGATGCTACGGCTGCGCGTAGCTATTTGCTCTGAGAGTGTTTTGGGTGATTCAGCAAAATGCACGAATTCATTCTGGCTGACCCATATTCCTTTTTGTTTCATTGGTATCCTTGCGTGATTCGGGAAGCACTGCGACGACGGCGTGACTTGGCAGAAGTCGGCCCTTTACATAATTCGCGGCTGGCATAGTAGGACAGCGCTACAGCAACGGCGGCATCGCCGTGGCGTTTGCCTTTGTCTTCGCCGGTACTGCGTGTGTCCGGTATGCGTGGCACGCCGCGCACCACCTGAATGGCGCGCAAGTCGGCCAGAATGTCTGCATCTTTCGGTAAATCGGTCAGCGTACCGTCTTCCAGCGCTGCTTTGACTGGTGGCATGTGATCGCGGTACCAGCCCTCAGTCAACATGACCTGGTGGATGCGGCTGGCACCATAGCGCTGCATAGCATATTCACCAAGAAACTGGCCGTTACCACGGGAGTCTAGGGCACCGCCCGTAAAACGTGGCAGCCTGTCCATCAGATAAAACGCGATCTGCTCTTGCTGGCGGAATGGGACGTTGCGTAGCTCCAGTATGAAAGGCACGCGACGTGTCAGGTTTTGGCACTGGATCAACGGCACGTGCACCGTTAGGTCGCCAGTGCGGCCGAAGTCTTCACCATTAAATGAAATCGCATCTGACGGCAAGGCTTCCAGCAAGGGCAGCAGATTTTCTTTGAGCCAGTCGTTACATTCTGCTTTGCGGATATCGTCGCTGAGTAGTTCAAAGCCTTCCTTGCATTCCCAGCGCAGTACCGGGGTATTGGCCGACATGCGCGATTCGATCAATGCACGTGATAACCAAGCTCCGCCGCTATTCTTGGGAATACAATCGAGTTCTTCATCAGCATCACTACCGTAAGAGTCACGGATACTTTTTGCCCAGGCGGATTCACCATCGGCGGTCCAGTCTATGCCCCGGCGCAGGCAGATGCGACGATACAAGCCTTCTGCCAATGCTTCGTTAAAGGTGACGCGATGCACGCTATACGGTTTCTTACCTGATCGGGCATCGGTGATCAATTCGTTAAATGGGTTGTCTACGCCATCGTGAGTTGAAATAACGTGAACCTGACCGCCCCACATCAACAGTGCCATTGCCGCCTTGAGCAATTCCGCCAGTTGTTCATGGAAAGCCGCTTCATCAATGATGACGCGGCCTTGCTTACCGCGCAGATTAGATGGACGTGAGGACAGTGCAGTAATGCGAAAGCCAGAGGCAAAGCGGATCACGTAGGCCAGGATAGCTTTTTCATCATCACCGTTCACAAAGACTTCTTCGGTCTCCTCGATCTCGCCAGCGGCCAGACTGTAATGCTTGGCCCAATCAGCACAATCGCGGATGAACTCTTGCGCCATATCTTTGTTATATCCGATGTACCAGGTATCCATACCATTCTGACTGGCTGCAAGCAGTGACGAATCCGCCGCTTCGCCCCAAGAGAGGCCGATGCGGCGAGACTTTTCCATGACCTTGACCGGAGACTGATCGGCGCACCAGCGCTGCTGATATGGCAGCAGCACGGCCGGTGCGCGCTCAATCCGGTTTTCAACGATATTGCTCATGTGGCGATGCCTAAAATCTGACGACGGATAGCGTCGGCCGCGTCATCAGATAAGCCGCCGTTCTTGACGACTTTATCCACCGCTGCTGCAGCGGCCTCCACTTTACTGCGCACTTCATTCTGAAACTTCTTCAGATTGACGCTGGCGCGGGACAAGGTGGCGATATTCTTGGCTGCACTGCTGAGTAAGGCGATGCGTTCAGTTGGATCAATGTCTTCGTCTGATGCCTCCTGCAGGTTGACGATGCTTTCAAACAGCTCAGTCTGCACCAGCGCAATCACCGCCTCGGAGCGGGCATCCTGGTCGTCAGCCGCGCCCTCGGTCAGCATGCGTGCCGCCTCGGTGCTGGCCTTGATGGCAGCAAAGCGGCGCTCTATCTTTTGCCCATAGCGGTGGATGGCCGACTTGCTGACGGTGCAGCCACGCTCGCGCAGGGCGTCTTCCAATGCCTGGTAGCCGCTGAAATTGCCAGCGACCAGAGAGTTGTCGAGCCAGTCGCGCACAGGCTTAGGCAGTTGTTCGACACTATTGCGACGTGCCATGTCAGCCCCAGTATTTCACTGGACGAGCAATGCCCGGATCGCAATCGACAGTGTATTCAGCGATATCCACACCATGCCGGGTCAGACTGCCCCACCAGCGACCTGAAGGTTCTTTACGCAGATCAACCAACTTGCGATCAGCCAGATAGTCCAGTTCACGCCGGACTTCAATCGGTGTTACATCCGGGTAGATCGATTGCATGGTCATTTGAATCGGTCCTTCAGATAGCTCTTCAGGACGGGCGTTATACAGTGCCAGCAATAAATACCAGCGCAGTGATTCACGGCGAATTTTTGCTTGATCCATCATCGTTGATTACCTTTCAATTGGATGTTTTCGATTTTTAACGCCACGGCATCCAGCTTGGCTTCGATCACGGTCTGATTACGTACATAGTCTTCGCGGCGTACATATTGGAGCGGCAATTCAGCTTGAAATCGCAGGAAGTCGCGTTCGAGATTCGCCCACCCCTGGGCTTCACGGCGGTTTTGTTCAATGACTGTCGAGAATTTTTCATCCCAATGCTTACTCGCTGCATCGCGAGACTCTTCCATTGCTGTAAAGCGTTCATTCAGGCGACGGTCAATTTGCGATAACAGCACTTTCCCGGCAGCAAAGCAAAAGCCCATAAAGGACACTAATAAGCCCACCAGTTGCCATAGTTCGTTTGACATGACTAACGTTCCTTTCGGGTTTGGCAACTGATACATAACTGACAGCCGGGCATTGCTTGCCGGCGTTTCAGTGGAATTGGCAAGCCGCATTCTTCATTTGTACAGAACAAGGCAGAATCAGCGACTGTCTTAGTTGCGATTCCCATGCGCATTCGCTGCGCATGAATAGCTTCGTCCCGTGCGACTTGTTCGAGTTCGCTTGCAATGTCTGATGGATCTGTCATTTTTTTCTCGTCATCCAATCCACCAGATTAATCAGGCGGCCTGCGCAAGTGCCATACTGGTCATACGTTTTTTTTAACGCCAGTGCGACATCATCTGCACTAGGGCTCGCTGGTGCTGGCGGTGGTGGGCAACGGGTTACGTATTCCGCTGGCAGCACTGGTGGCTGCTCGCTCACGGGCAATGTCGAGCTGGTGCATGACGCCAGCATCAAAACGGCAATCAACGCGATCAGCTTGTTTTTTTGCGAGTGCATTTTTGAAGTCTTCTGTAGTTTTTGAGTCAAAGACATAGCGTGTGGCCATCGCAGTTCGCATGGCTTTGCTGGCAGCATTGCTGTCGTTGATCAAGGTCTTGTATTTATCCAATACAGATGTCAAGTTCTGTACGGTGCTTTCTGCTTGCTTGCTGCGTTCGTTTATCGCCCCTTGGTGCATACCTGCGAAGAATGCACCTGCTGCACTGATGGCCGTAACCAGAAGCATGATCAATATGGTTTTGCCTGACGACACTGGATTAATCATTGCAAGCTCCTTTCCCCCAATTTGCCGCGACATACATTGGTTCGTAGCGCCACAGGATGCGTTGAGGGTAAGCACGGTTTTCTTGCCAGTTGGCGATGGAGCGGCCTGCATTGACGCGCTCCACTGATCCGAACCACACTAGCGGATCAAGCCCCTTGCCTGAAGCCAGTGTTTTGTCACGGTTCACCCAACCCAGCCCACCGTTATAGGCAGACAAGGTAAAGGCCAGACGCTCGCAAGCGTTCTCGGCTCGGATGCGGGTATATAACCAAAAATCGTACTGCACCAAGGCACGAATAGCCCAAGAGGGATTGGTCGGCTGCGCATTGCCCAGATCGTCTGGATATTGTTCGGCGATCCAATTGGCGGTGGCTGGCATAAACTGCGCCATACCCTTGGCCCCAACTGGCGAGAGTGCATTGGCATTCCATGCACTTTCTTGTTGGAACTGTGCAGCAAAACTGGCTATAGGGGCATCAATCCCCCAGACTGCACGTGCGTTACGCACCAACGCGGATCGATGCTGCTGAGCAGAATTCGGAATTGCTGCGAACAGAGGCCCAGCGCAGATGGCGGTTGCAATGCCCAGAATTAATAGAGAGGTTGTGCGACGCATTACAGCCCCAGAGTCACACCGATGATGCTCGCGGCGACGATCATCGCCCGGCGCAACATGGCGGCAGCAAACACGTGGTGATAGCCATTGACGATAGGGAAATCAACGTCACCGATTGGTTCATCAGTGCCTAAGCGCCAATCATCATTCAGGTAACTGTCTGGCCGTGCATAAGGGAAGAAAGTGCGATCGAGCCAGAAGCCGACACTGGCAGCTAACGTCACGAGACAAAGCTTATAGGGAACGATGGGCAACTGCTGTGGCGCAATGCGCCAGATAACGATCAGCAGAATGATAGAGATCAGCAACCATACTGCATCGCGTGGTAACCGATGATGTGGTGCCAGGTAGTAGGTATTACGAGACATTTATCCTCCGAATCAAGAAAAGGTGAACAACGTCACCATTTTCTTGCTCAGAGGGGATTGGGTCTTTTAATCTTGTTTAAGTAGTCGAATCCGTTCAAAGAGCTTTGTTCATATCAACCTCGTATCCAAGTTGTTGCATTTCCTTTACAACCTTCATTTTCCAGGCACCGTGATCGTCAAACGGAACGTATACGACGCCACTAATGTCGCTCGGAGGTTCGACGTCCCCCTTCACCAGTGCACATACTTTATCCCGGCCGAGCTTTCCTAAAAGGTAGCCATGCTCAAAGACGACGTTTTGGCGGGCTCTGTTCTTTAGATTTTTGTCTTTTGAGAATCTACCAACATCACATGGCGTATAAAGCACCAACCCAAAACCGACATTGGTATGTTCGTCAATCTTTTCAATAATCGTTTTTCCTGCATTGACTTGCTCATGCAAGATGATTGCTGAACAACCTAAGTTTTCAAGAAAACGTGCGACTTCCGCTTTTGCACTGTCATCCCGACCGTGAACGATGAACACTTTGTTCATGTCAAAAGATGGATTGCTAATTGCCGATGAATCTTTGCTCGACATGCTTTTTTGAGTATTGATCAATACTCTTGCCTTGGATAGCACTTCTTGTGTGATGTCATTGGAGTAACTGTCATACTGAACGACGTCAGATGCAAGCAGCACCATAAATACACCGCGACCCATGCTTCTATATTTCATTTCCACCAAATTTTTTGATGTATCTTTCGACGCTCTTACAACCAACCGCTTAATTTCTGAAGCTTGCAAAAAGTATCCATTGAATTGAAAACTTTCACCGTTTAAAAAAGGAATAATTATCCGGCCTTCTACGTCGTTGATATCTGTTTTATCTAGCTCACTGTACTTTTTATTGCTGCCATTTTTTCCGACTTTTTCTGAGGTTTCGATAATGATGTGATAGTACATTTTCAGGTCCGTGAAGTGATCTTGTCAGGGGGTAAAGTAGGTAGAGTTGAATCCAGTCGCCAAACTATTTAGGGCAATGCTCTGGCTTCCGTTTTTCTACAACTTGACCAGTAGTCTTGTTCACATCGAACACTGTTAAACAGTCTCTTCCGCCAAATTTCTTTTTAAGCTCGGTATCTTCCTCAATCTGCTTAGCCAAATTGGCTGAGTTCTCAGTATTATTAATTGCAGCTTGGCATTCTAGTTTTGATTTTTGAAATGACGCCTCATCATGACGCAAATTTTTCAAGGTTTCGACGGTCTGCTGCTGAAGCGCGGTATAAGACAGAGACATGAGTTGCGCTGCAGCTTCATTACAAGTATCAAAATGTTTGCGCTGATCACTTGGGTGTTGTGCAAGCGAGGTCGGCCATTTCTCTAGTTCTAATTTGAGTGGTTTGCGGACTTGCCTGGCTATCCCAGCCTCATCGTGAAGCTTAATGCCATCGTTTAAAGACTGTTCTGCCTCCGTGATAACACGGAAGGTGCCTTTAGCTAAAAATTGTGCTGATGAGATAGAGAGCGGTTCTAAAATTTTTTGACCACTTGGCTGCGCCTCTGTGCTTGGAGTTATGGTCCAACCATCATCTTGTGTGCTCTTGGGTGCATCGTCGCCACACCCAATCAGCAAAAATATGGAACAGAAATAAAAAGCAATTTTTTTCATTGTAGTCCTCAATACGCGTCAGGCTGTTCGCTAAAGCTGTCTGTGTGTTTTCTTTTTGGGATATATTTTTTTTCAATCTTTGGTTTGTTGATAATCCATTTTGGCGTAGCTCCATTGCTATCGATCACACACTCTATCGTTTCTTGATCTTTTCTAACAAGCGAGCTGCCAACAGAATACGTTTTACTATCGAACTCACATTGCTTCGAATGTGCCTCAGCGATATCCAGTGAGTCTGCCAACGCATGATTTTTGTGGAGCAGATATGCAACTACTAACATGGCAGCAACAGCGATAATTGAAACAACAAAGAGGATGCGATGCGAGGTAGCGATTGTTTTATTGGTCTCTGCACAATGCAAGCAAGGTTTACTAATTTGCTGCATGGTGCTTGTTTTAAGTGGTTCTTTCGGTGCAATAGATGAACCCGAGTTTGATTGCTGCGGGTTGGCCGGCGGCAACAGACGTTCTGCCCAATCCCCTAACCATTTAGCTGCTTCACGGTAACGTTCTCTCGGCAACTCGACATATTTAATGCCATCAAAGTGTGCTGAAAATTTACGGTACACTTCAATTTTGTCGAGTTTCGATCTTTCAGCGATGTAGTTCACCAGTTCGCGAATTTCTTCAGCTTGTTGCCAAGTGATCGGCTCACCCGATAAGGGCTGAGTACTTTGTGCATTTACACCATTCAGGTTCAGATTGATGACATTACTGTTACTGGTGGACTTGTCTTGTACATGGATATCACGACCAGCCACGTTGTCGACAGTCCCTTTAAACTCTTGATTCATGCTTACCTTATTTTTTCTTGACACCGCAAAAACTGACTGATGCAGCCTTTTGGTCGTGAGGCATTGCATCTTCACAAATTTATACTTTTGCCTGACTAATTTTTTACGATACCCATTGCTGCTAAAAGACAAAGTCCACCTATCGACAGCGTCCACACACGCATTTTTTGAGGAAGATAATTACCGAGTGTCGCTAATGAAAAACCAATTACAGCAAGCCCCATACCAAGTTTTATCTTAAATTTTTGAAGTCTGGCCGCATTGACGTCTGCATCGTGCACGAATTGATCAAAACCACAATGTATGCAATGTCGGGTATAGCGCCACGTGACTCCATCGCATTGTGAGCAGTATCGGCTGACAGACGGGTCTATTTCGACAGGCTCAGTTGGTGGGTAAATATTAATATCTCGCCCCGCGACATTATCAACTGGCCCTTTGAATTCTTGCGTCGTCATTTCCCTTTACTTGCCTTTCCTTTAATGATGTCCCGTGCTGCAAATTCACCAGTAGGTGCTTGATGAAATATCTGCTGACCACCTTCAAAATGCTGTTGCGGCGGTGTTGTTGACGCAGCACCTGACTTTGCACAAAGCTTAACGACGGCTTTGGCTAACTGACTGGCATCCACCTTTTTATCCAGCGACAGCAGGTCAACAGCATCGATCACAGCTTGATGCACTGCCGCCTCGCCGAGGCCGCTACCTCTGCGCTCTCCAGTCACGATGTATTGAACATCTGCACCAACTTTGGCTATCGCAGCCAAATAGCCCGCCTTAGGTTGGGTTAAATCTTTCTCATAATCAATCTGGCTTTTTTTCGTGGTCTCAGCGAGTCCGGCAAACGCTGGTTGCGTGAAGTCAAGACGCTCACGCTCTTCCTTCAATCTTTCGCCAATAGTCACAAATAAATCTCCAAATAATCATTTACAGGTAACTATTTAGTTACTATAATGATTCTCACCAGTTCAAAACAATGCTTGTTCTGTCAAACAAGCGCACACAAACAAGGACGCAATGCCATGTCTAAAACACGCGATGCAATCCGCAAAGAGTTCGCCCGCAAAGGGCTTTCTTACACAGCCTGGGCCAAACAACGTGGCTACAGTCCAAATATGGTGATTGAGATCATCAACGACGATGACATCAATCCGAAACGCAAATGCCTGCGCGGCGATTGCCACAACATCGCAGTTGAGCTTGGTCTCAAAGATGGCGAAGTCAATCGTCAACTTGTTGCTGCCTGAGGCAAGCCATGAATACTAGCCGCTTTGGATCTCCGCTGGATCGCGCTGTACTTGGTGCTGCCTATCCAGCTCTAACGAAAGAGCTATCTCATTCAACGTACGTTGCGTTGCGCCCTGATGCTCTGTTTGCATTTGCAAACCACGTGCCACGTTACGCAAATCATCTGTATAGCGTGAACCATCAAAGGCAGCAGTGCATTCCAGCTTTGCCACCAGCAAGAGCAATGCGCGGGTCGTCCCTTCAATGCGACCAGCCAATTCATGAAAATCAATGTCTGCCATTTCTGCCTCATCACCTGAATGAATAAGGGCTGAAGGTTAGATTAACTAACCGACATTGAATAGTACCAAAACAGTTATTTGTTTGGAAAGCCAAAAAGCTGAAGGAAGATCAATGAATACAAAAAAAAGGCGAAATTGGAATGCCCTGCAAGCCAGTAATTTGCGCCAGGCATTGGAGTGGTGCAAGGAGTATGCGCGTAGCCGCCACAACCGTTCGATCGAACGGATTGCTGAGCTGATGGGATTGGCTGATCACTGGTCTCTATATAAATGGCTGGAAAACGGACGCATGCCGGCAGTTTTGATTCGTAGTTACGAAGCAGCATGCGGGATCGATTATGTCACTCGCTGGTTGGCTGCATCGTCCGGAAAGATGCTGATCACCATTCCAAGCGGACGACAACTGCAGGATGCTGATGTGATCGGTTTGCATAGTGGTTTTGCTTCAGCCCTGGAATTGCTCACCCAATTTTACGCCGGCAAAGCTGACGTGGCTGCAACCAGTGAGGCGTTGACCAACCATTTGCAACAAGTGGCATTTCATCATGCGAACGTGCAAAAACACGGCGCTCCTGAATTCAATTTCGGAGAGGAATCGCATGACTAAAACTAACTACACCAACGCGGGGCAACAGCGCTTACTTGCAGTGGTTCGCGTCTTGGCTGGCAATGAATTTGACGGTTTGTCTCTCACGTCTATTGCTAAGTCGCTCAATGAAAAAGCACCAGTTATTAAACGCGATTTAGAAAATTTGAAAACCGCAGGCATGGGTGAACAAGATGAGCGCACTGGCCATTGGCGGCTGGGTCCGAAGTTCATTCAGATCGCTATTGCCCATTTTGATCATGTGAATCGTACAGAGAGCCGCATGGCTGAATTGAAAAACCGTTACTCAAGAGGATAAAGAAAATGGCACGTACACCAAAAGCACAAGCAGCAGACGTAAAAATTGACGCTGGTATTCCAGCCGCGCATCAGGAGCATGTAGAAATTGCGTCTGATTTGGCTGTTATTACTCAGGGTTATTCAAACGACCGCGATCTGGTCAATCAGTTGCTCGGGCAAGCGCAGATGGCCGATGCGTTTGCTAAGTTTTCGGTAACGGTTACCACTTCAAAATTAGCTTACGTCAAAGAAAACAAGCTATATCAAGCACTTAGCGGAAAACAGACTGGTAACGGTTACCAGTTTTCCGGTACGTGGGATGAGTTCTGTGGCTTGTTGGGTGTATCGCGCGAAAAAGTTGATCTCGATATTGCAAACCTTAAATCTTTCGGCGAAGACGCGCTAGAAAGCATGTCCCGCATGGGCATAGGCTATCGCGAAATGCGTCAATATCGCAAGCTGCCTGACGACGAAAAAACAGCTTTACTGGAAGTCGCGAAATCTGGCGACAAGGAAGCCTTCATCGATCTGGCTGAGTCACTGGTTACCAAACACGCCAAAGAAAAAGAAGCATTGATCAGCAAGGTAGCCGACCTGGAAGCCGACCAAAAGGCGACTGAAAAAGTCTTAACCGAGAAGAATAAAAAGCTTGATCAAGTGCAGACTAGCCTGGAAAAGCTGCAACTGCGCACTTCGTCCTGGGATGAACGTGTGGCTCCGTTCAAGGAAGAAATCACCCAACGTCAATCCATCATCGACGAAGCCGTCGCCCGCCATCTGCAAGCGGTGGAAGCGTTGGATGCCTGGACGAATAGCGAACTGGCGCAGCAGCCAGATTACGACCCGGAGAACGCAGCAGCCATGCCAACGGAGGTGCTGACGGTGTTGCTGCACTTGTCCGATGCCGTGGAGCGCACGGCGACGCTGGTAGCCAATGCACAGCACGAGTTGCGCTTACGTTTTGGCGGCTATATCGACGAAGCCCGCCAACAATTGCTGGCTGCCTGAACCGGGAGAGCCAGGTGAATACTTCTATCAGCCCGGACATCCGCGATTACCTGAGTGAGTTAGCCAGGAAGCTGGACGCCGCCGGCCATGGCGATCGCGGTCCGATTATGGATGCAGCCCAGGGCTTTCTGGGCTGGTCGCAGCAAACCATTTACCGCAAGTTGAAATCGGCTTGCGGCTGGGGGCCAGCGCGCAAGGCGCGTGCTGACAAGGGCAAGACCAGTGTGGCAGCAGAAGCCTTAACGATCTTGGGTGCGGTACAGCGAGAGGCTATCCGCGACAACGGCAAGCAAACACTGTTCACCACCACGGCGCGCGGCATGCTGGAGCAAAACGGGGTCGCCTTTAATGTCAGCAATGGGCACCTAAACAAGCTGATCCGCGATCGGAAGCTGAATGTCGCTGCTCAGCGCAATGCATCGCCAGTGCAGTCGCTACGTGCTTTACATCCGAATCACGTACATGAGGTCGATCCTTCTTTGTGCCTGATCTATTACATGAACGGTAAGCAGCACATGATGCGCGACCGCGAGTTTTACAAGAACAAGCTGGAGAACTACGCCAAAGTGAAATTCAAGGTGTACCGGTATGTGATGTATGACCGCGCCAGTGGCTTGCTGGTGCCGTGGTATGTCGAGGCTTTGGTCGAAAACCAGCACAGTTTGTTTGATTTCCTGATGTTTTGCTGGAGTGTGACACCTGGCCGTCTTTTTCATGGCGTCCCAAAGTTTGTGTTGTGGGATAAGGGTACGGCCAATACCAGTGCGGCAATCAAGAACTTGCTTGTACATCTGGAAGTGACGCCACTGGAGCATGAAGCCGGCAATTCACGCGCTAAAGGCGGTGTGGAGAACGGCAATAACATCGTTGAGACGCAGTTTGAATCTCGCTTGCGCTTTGAGCCGGTGACAGATATCCGCGAACTGAACGAACGCGCCTTCGCCTGGGCGAATGCCTATAACGCAAATCTGATACCTGGACAGGATACGCGTCTGCGCCGTGATGGTTTGGTGCAACCGATATCGCGTTATGACCTGTGGCAATTGGTGACGGCAGCGCAACTGCGTCTGTTGCCAGCGATAGAGGTATGTCGGGCGCTGATGGTGGCGCGAGAACAAGAACGTAAGGTGAAGCCAAACCTGACCATTGATTTCAAACATCCGGACTCAGAACGGTCAATGCTTTACAGCCTGCGTGATCTGGATGGCGTGAATGTTGGCGACAAGGTGCAAGTGCGGCCGCTGGTGTATGGCGACTGTGCGATCCAGATTCAGGCACCGCGCTATGACGGCGAAATGCTGACTTATCGGATAGAACCAGATCGCAACTATGACCGTTTCGGTCAATCTCTGTCAGGTAGCGTGATCGGCGAAGAGTACAAGGCGATGCCAGATACCGCGATTGAGCATGCCGCGAAGGATATGGATGCAATGGCCTATCCGGACATGGATAAAGATGAAGTGAAGGCGGCGCGCAACCGTAAAGCGACGCCGTTTGCAAACAAGCTGGATGCACATTCCTATTTGCAAAAAGTGGAAATGCCGACCTTCATACCGAAGCAAGGAGATGAAATCGAAGCACCAGCACATTTGCGAATTGAGGTGCCGAAGTTGTCCGCCATTGCAGCGATGTTACGGATTGCGGCTGCTATCAAACGCAATCTCAGTGAAGAAGAAAACGCTTTTCTGCAAGCACGTTATGCAGATGGTGTTCCCGAAGACCAGATCGACGCGCTCATCGATCAGTTTATCAATCCCGCCCAGTCAGCACCGAAACGAGCAGCCGGTGGCCTGCGGGCAGTTTAAATCGATAAGGAAGATGAAACATGGCACTGAAATTGAAACGCGTCCTGGTTGAACTGCGATTGCCGCAGTCTGCACTGGCCGCCAAAGTCTTGATGGCCAATGGCCGCCCGATGAGCCAGGCCACGCTGGCGCAAATCGTGAACCACGATGACTGGCCACGCACTACCGAGCGGGAAATCATCACTTCGCAAGTGAAGGCATTTTTGTTCGCCCATGGTGCCAACAACGGCCACATCCGCAATCTGTTTAAAGAAGAAAAACCCGAAGAATCCGAAGCAGTGTCATCCGCCAAGACAAGCACTGTTTCGGAAGAACACCCATCCACAAACGAAAAGGAGCCCGTCGATATGCTACTACGAAAACACACATTAACTGCCGATGCCCGCCGTAAGTTCAAGATTCCACGTGACCCTTTCACTGATGAAATGACGAGTGATGCCGACGTATTTTTGTCGGACGACATCCGTTATGTGCGCGCCGCAATACGTCAGACCGCAAAGCACGGCGGCATAACGGCAATTACCGGTGAATCCGGTGCCGGCAAATCCACCTTGCGCCATGACCTGATTGAATGGATCAATGTGAACCATGAACCGATCACAGTGATTGAGCCTTACGTGCTGGGTTTGGAAGACAACGATGCTAAGGGCAAGATGATCAAGTCTATCGATATTGCGGCCGCCATCATTACTACCATCGACCCGAATGCCAAGCCACGTCGTGGTGGTGAAGCCCGTGCTAAGCAGATGCATGACTTGCTTCGTGCCTCTGCTCAGACTGGGCGTCAGCATGTGCTGATAATTGAAGAGGCACATGGTTTACCTATCCCAACGTTGAAACACTTAAAGCGTTTTTTTGAGCTGCAAGAAGGTTTCAAGAAACTGCTTGCGATCATTTTAATCGGCCAGACCGAACTGGAATGGAAGCTCAGCGAGAGCAACCCAGAGGTGCGCGAGGTGGTGCAGCGCTGCGAGACGGTGAAGCTGCTGCCTTTGGACAATCAAGTTGAAGCCTATCTGCGCCACAAATTTGCCAGAGTCGATGCCAACTTTGATGCGATCTTTGACATCAGTGCGGTTGATGAAATCCGTAATCGTCTGCGTCGCTCTGAAACTGAAGGTTCGCGTGGTAACCGCGCTGTCAAAACGAAATCGCTGTGCTATCCGCTGGCGGTGAACAACCTGGTGGCCGGTGCGATGAATGAGGCAGTGAAGATCGGTGCCAGCAGAATCACTGGCGACTTAATTGCTGCTGCAGTACGCGCCTAAGCAACTGTCACAAATAGGAGATGGTATGAAAATCGCAAAAATAAATGGACCTGTGAACAACCATGTCTTGCGTGTCGTAGTGAGAAACGGCGTAAAACGCATCACAAAAGCATTCCAGATATGGCGCATTGATTGCCAATACCGTGCACTGGGTGACTATGTGGACGATTTAAAGGCGAATCAGATCGACGTAGAAAAAAAACGCCGCGAGTTACTTATGAAACGCTCCGATTTGCGTGTCGAAATGCTTGAGGTTGGAGGCAACTGAGATGTCGAGTTTGCCTACATTTGACTGCCCAGTCTGCCGCAACCCATTGAGCTGGGATGTCGTTTTTGCGCACCAGGGCGTCCGTGACACCATGCTTGCACTGGTCAATGTACACGCGGAAGGCCGCAAATTACTGCGTCCCATGCTGGCTTACATCGGCTTATTTGCGCCAGCAAAAACAGCGATGCGTTATGAGCGCGTTGCTAGTTTGGCGAATGAACTGGTCGCACTGATCGCCCCAGCGACTATTCAACGTAGTGGCCGCATCTGGCCTGCACCGGCTGACTACTGGCGTCAGGGCTTTGAAGAAGTAGTGCAACGCGCCCACAGCAATACCGGTCTGCGTCTGCCCTTAAACAGTCACGGCTATTTGTTGGAAGTCATCACCGGCTATGCCAGCAAAACAGAGGCACAAGCAGAAACTCGCACTGAGCAGCAACGCGCAGGCCATGCGGGCACAGGAAATCATCGCCCTCAAACCACTACGGTCGGCGTACCGGCAGCTATCCAGGCAATTGCAGAACAGCCACGTACAGCAATGCCAGCCAGCACCCGCCAGCACCTTGATCAGTTTTTAAAAAGAAAGCCACAGCATGAATGTATTTCAACCCCAGAACCAGGCACCACAGAAACCACGGCCAGTAACACCAGCATCTGAAAAACCACGCCGTATTCCTATCGGCCCTACTGATATTTAACAGGAGAAACCATGACAAACCAAACCATCCCGGCTGGATACCAGCAAGACGCGCAAGGCCGCCTGATACCAGAAGCCTTAATTAAACCGATAGACCGTGAACGTGACACGCTGGTACGTGAACTGATCAATAAAGCTGCCGCAGTCAATAAGACGCTTGCCGACTTTAAGACAGCCACATTCAACAACATCAATGCCTTTATCGATCTGAGCGTCGAACAATACGACGTCAAGCTTGGCGGCAAAAAAGGCAATGTGACGCTGTTTTCGTTTGATGGCAAATACAAAGTGCAATTCGCCGTCTCTGAAAACATCCAGTTTGACGAACGCCTGCAAGCTGCTAAAGAGCTGATCGACGAATGCATCAAGGAATGGAGCCAAGGCTCCAGCCCTGAGATTCAAGTCCTGGTGCAAGACGCCTTCAAAACAGACAAAGAAGGCAATCTGAACCACGGGCGCATTCTTGGCCTGCGCCGTCTTGACATACAAGACGAACGCTGGCAGCGCGCGATGGTTGCCATAGGCGAATCTGTCCAGGTCGTCGGCAGCAAACAATACGTGCGCTTCTATCAACGGCGTGATGGCACAGATCAGTACGACGCAATCAGCATGGATTTCGCCTCAGTTTAGTTGTGGTGCGCGCCCAGTCGCAGGTGGCGGGTAACGGCGACAGCACATGCATAGGTAACCTTTCCCAGTGTGAGTGTGCCGACTGACCCACGTACGGGTCATTTCTCATAATTCAATTTTTACGGAGCAATCATGAACAAAGCAGAACTCGTTAAACACCTCGCCGAATCAGCAGATGTCACCAAAACACAAGCGGAAGCAGTCCTCACAGCACTGGTATTAGCCGTTAAAGACGCCGTGCGCGCTGGTAGTGAAATCACTATTACCGAGCTTGGGAAATTCAGCGCAACCGACCGCGCAGCGCGTACAGGTCGTAATCCTAAAACGGGTGAAGACATTGAAATTCCAGCGAAACGTGCGCCGAAATTTAGCCCGGCCAAGTCGTTCAAAGACCTGGTTAACAAATAAAGCGACTTAAGCGAAACCAGACCGAGTTAATCCTCGGTTTGGTCTGCCAGGCGTGGTTGTCTGGTACTGATGAGCAGCCAATTAAATGAAAAATCGTACGCAATACATACAACTGATTCATATCGCGAAATCCCAACTGGGACTGGACGATGATGTCTATCGATCGATGTTGACTGGTTTGGAATTGCCGAACTCTACTACCAAGATGAGTGTTCCAGAACTGAAAAAGGTATTGGATCACCTGAAACGTTCGGGCTTTAAAGTGCGTTCCAAAACAAAAGATCGACCACAGGCCGACAGCGAACAGGCAAAAATGCTGCGAGGTCTTTGGCTTGAGTTGGCTGGGCTCGGATATGTTCAGGACCCAAGTGAAAGGGCTCTATCCGCCTGGGTAAAACGTGAAACCGGAGTTGCAGCACTTCAGTGGCTCACTGTTGAAACAGCTCAGAAGACGATAGAGAAACTCAAGCAGTGGCGGTGGCGTGATGAGAAGAAGATTAAAAAGATGGCGTTCCAATTGTGCAGTCAAGGGCTTTTAACAACGTCGGACATACACATGCTGTCTAAAGAATGGTTTCAAACGACCAACATCACTAAACAGGTTTCGGCACAGATGTTGCAAAAATTAAAGCAAATTGAGGAGGTAACAAATGGCAAATGAGTTCCGTAGCAAAGGGCCAGAATTACTTATCGATCTGGCGCAACACGTGGCAGTCACTCTGATAGAGCTTGCAAAACTAGACAAAGAGCAAGCGGAGCAGCTCGGCCGAGAGATTGCGGATCGTATGGCTGGTCACTGGGGCGGACAGAATATATATTTCCCCATGGGGCTTTCATATAAGCTGTCTCAGCGTGACCAAGCAATTTACAACGAATTCAATGGAATCAATCACAGCGAGCTGGCGAGGAAGCACCACGTTTCCCTGCAGTGGATATATAAGATAGTTAAAACTGTCCAAAAAGAAGAAACCGCTAAGCGCCAAACAGATATGTTCCTGTAATAAAAAGCGGGTCTCAATCGGACCCGCATCTCTTTTCCCAGTCTGTAACTTTTTTTTATTTTACCGTTCCATTTCTTCCCGTATCATCCCATCTCTTCCCATTTATCTCAGTAATTCTTGGGTATTTATATCATTCCCTCTCAGACAACTACAGTTGTAGCCATAATGACTCCTGAATTATTGGTTAAATTAAACGCTGCATTAATTTTTACAGAACGATGATTCAGCAACAATTTTTGCGTATTCGGGCGACATCCCTTGAACACTCATACGCTCTATTTTGGTATTAATTGTGTGATAAGCCAGCTCAGCTTTATTACTAATTCTTGTCAGAATATTTGCAGGCCTCCCTATATGTTGCGGCGACAAATCAACCTGTTGCCACTGTCCGTTACGCAACCGGAATTCGGCATACGGCAGTTTCGGTTTTCCTATTTTTCTCCATGCGTCACACATGTAAAAAGTAGTCACGACAAACCATTCTTTGGTCCCTGTATCCTGATCAAACAAGATGGGAATCAAGCCAATCTCTGATTGCCAGATTGGCGGATTACCGTCGCGAAGCGGTCTGATGATGACCATGCTGTTAAACTTGGCATCCCATCCTCCTGGCCCACCAATTTCACCAAGTGCTTCCGTTTTAAACTTACGGTCAACCGCGATAAGCTCTCCGCTCGCCAGTTGTACTTCCTCCGTAAACCGGAGATAGTGATCACTCATAAAGTAGCAGGCTATCACGCTACCTAAGCCGACGATGGTAATCAATGGCAACCATGGCTTTAATACGTTCATGACTTTCCTTTTCTAGCAAGCGTAGCGTACGTACTCCTTAGGGTGCGTCATACGCACCACTCTCATCAATCAAATCCACTCGCCTGTTCATTCGCCTCTCAGGCTGAAATCTGGCGACGTCGCACATGATGATTGCGCATCTTATGCGGGGTGCTTACTGCCAGCCGACGAACATCAACCTTACCTGATTTGGCGCGTATGACGCATCCTGCACTGACTGTATTTTTCTCTTAAATTGGCATTTTAAGGGGAGTATGTGGCAAAAATGCCTTTATCTCCTTAGAAATAAAGGGCTTTAAAATATACCCTAGGGAGTATATTTTGTGCTCCAGCAGCCATTTTTGCGCGTTACTGGCATTACAGGCATAAAAAAAGCGAAACCTGTTGCGGCTCCGCCTTTTGGGAATACGATGTCGGCCAGCATCAAATCAGCGCCGGTCAGCCGCATTCCCCACCACTTCTTTATACGCATGCCAGGTCGCATGGCCAATTACTGGCATGGCGATAATGAAACCCAGGCTCCAGGTCATGAAGCCGAGTACCACAAAGCTGACGATGATCAGCGCCCAGACCATGGTTGCCGGCACATTGATAAACAGCGCAACGCAACTGATAATCATCGAAGTGATAGCGTCGCTGTCGCGGTCGAGCATCATAGGAATCGAGACCCAGCTGATCGCGAAAACGATACTCGCAAAGATGAAACCAATGCAGGCATAGACCAATAGAAATTCCAGATTATTCAGTGAAAATAACTGCGTCAGAAAGCCATGCATGGTGGGCATGCCCTTGTTATAGAACAGCGCAAAAATCACCAGCGAAGCGCGTGCCCAGACCATCAGTATCACTGCCAGCACAAGTGCCAGCACGCCGATATTGCTCCAGCGACCACGCATGGAAAATACACTGCCGAGCAAACCGGAACGCACGTTTTCTATACGACGGCTGATGTCATACAAACCCAGCGCCAGCAAGGGCCCGATTAGTAAAAAACCACAACTGAGTGCAGACACATATTGCGGCGCATGACTGAGCACGAGATTGAGTATCAGCCCCATCGCGGCAAAACAGATGCCGTAAAAAATACTGGCGCTGCCGGATTCGCGGAAATCGTCCCAGCCCAGCCGCAGCCAGGTGAACGGGCGAAACATGGCTATGCGGCGGATAGGTGGAAAGGGTGATGCGGTATCGATGATGGTGGTAATGTCGGGTGGCGCGCTGTCACCACCTCGTCCCTGAGTCTGGTCTGCCATGCTGTCTCCGTCGTTTTTGTAGTGGATTGTCCATCTTGATCTGGATCAATACATTCATACTATGACAACAAAACAGCCATTGGCAATGACCGCCGACGCGAAAACGGTAAGGACTTTAGGTGCAGTGCGGCATAACTACCGCGTCAGCAATGCGGAAGATGCGGCATTAATGGATACTCCCCCATGTATTGATAAAAACAGCCCTGATGTCCTTATAAACAAAGGGCTTTAAAATATACTGGTGGGAGTATATTTGAGACCAAAAATCGATCCAGCAGCATCAGTGACGTGGCAGTTGCTGCAAAAATGCCGACAAATGACGTATCAGCTCAGGTGAAATCGGCAGCGTGGGATCAGAATACGAGGCCATATGATTCTTTGCATCGGCCGGCACCATTTTCAAGACATGATTCATGCCGCTGATGATGTGGAGTTCTGCGTCTGGTTTTGCGGCTTTCAATGCCTCGGCCTGACGGCGATCAACCTGGATATCGGTATCGCCTTGCAGAATCAGTACCGGCATCGTGAGTTTGCGAATTTCTTGCAGCGGCGTATAGCGGTACAGGGAAATCAGGTATGGCTGCACACTTTCGCGATACAGAAACTGCAGCGCAGGCGGCACGCTGGCGGTGGTTTTCCCTGCCTGCAATGCCTGCAAAATGTCTTCATTCGGCTTCACCAGATCGGGTGGTAATTTGCCATACAATTGCTGGCGCAACACATCCGCTAAATTGCTGCCAGCGCCCGCAACCGATACCAGCGCGCTGACTGGCACTTGCTGCGCGGCGAGCATCGCAATCAGCGAACCTTCGCTATGCCCCAGCACCACCACATCAGAAAAACGCGTATCCGCTTTCAGCATCTTCAGCCACGCCGCGGCATCGTCAACATACGTTTCAAAGCGTATAGCCGATTCCATCTTTGCCACAGCGGCGCTGTCGCCCACGCCGCGCTTATCAAATCGCACCGACGCATAGCCCTGATTGGCCAATCCCTCTGCCAGCATTTTCAGACTATTGTTATTGCCGGATGATCCTGCACTGTTGCCATTGCGATTCGTCGGGCCAGAGCCCGCGATGATCAGCACGACCGGCACTTTTGCGCTGCCTTCCGGCTGCAATAAACTGCCCTGTATTTCGTCATTGGCCGTTGCCAGGGAAATGCCACGTTCTGTGCTGTCGGCTTGCGCTGGCGACGCACAGAACACGGCAATCGATACCATCAGCGCACTACACATCTGCCACATTTTTTTCATAGGGTTGCCTCAGTTTCACGAACAAGCTTACAGAATTCAGGGTTTAGGATTCAGGGTTCAGGTATGCAGCAATCGCCCACCGGAAAAAGACCAGTTTTCCCAGCTGGTTTCTTTAAATACCAGCATCACATTTTCCGGATTAAAACCCTGCGCCTGCAACTTTTGCATCAGGTCTGTGAGTAAGGCTTTTTTTACTTTGACGCTGCGTCCGGCCGACCACAGAATGTCGATCAGAATGAAATTCTCATCGCGATCAGTTACTGCATCGGGATAGCGCGCATGAAAGCGAAAATCTTCGGCATCGAGTTCCAGCACGCGCTGGAATACATCATCCTGCGGCACGCCGGTGGCGACCAGCGCCGCATGAATACTGTTAAGTACCGTGTCTTTAAATGCAGCAGTTTTAGGACGGCGCACCGTCAATGTCACCAAGGGCATGGAGATTCCTTTCAATCACAGACAGGTTAAATCAGACAAGGGAGCAATGAATGCCATCATGAAAAGACAATAGTACAACATCAGCAAAACCACCTCAGGTGAATGGGCCAGTATTCACCCGCTGAAAGCAGCAATTGTGGATACTCCCCCCTATTTTATAAAAAACACCTCTGATGTCCTTATAAACAAAGGGGCTTTAAACATACCAGGGGGAGTATATTGAAGGCAAAAAATGGCATGGGCAGAATCAGTGGCGGGACAGGCGCTGCAAAAATGCTGACAAGTGCTGTATCAGCTCAGGTAAAACCGTCAGCGCAGGGTCGGAATACGATGCCATTTGTTTTCGTTTCGCAAGAAAACTGTCTGTCTGTTTCAGGATGGGTCATAAGATTGAATCCTGCTATTCTGTCTGCGCAATCTTGTCTTTCATACTCAAATATTTTCTCAGGAATGTGCTTGACTTAGAGCGCGCTCCAACTTCTAGACTGCCTGCCATGACCACTCCCATGACGATACAACAAGCCGCTGCTGCCACCGGCCTCAGTGTGCATACCCTGCGCTATTACGAACGGATCGGTTTGCTCGATCCGGTCGCGCGGCGCAGTAATGCACACCGCCAGTTCCGTGAAGAAGATATCCGGTGGATAGACTTTTTGCTGAAACTACGGCGCACCGGTTTGCCGGTACGCGACATGCTGCGCTATGCAGAATGGCGCAGGGAAGGCAATACGCCAGAGAGTGTGTCTGCACGCAAGGCCTTGCTGGAACAGCATACCCAAAGCGTGGAACAGACGATCGCAGCCTTGCAGGACAACCTGACGGTACTGCAACTGAAAATTGCCATGTATAGCGATATGCAGGCGAACTTCGGGGCTGAGATCGATTTACCATCCATTCACCCCAAGGACAGCCTTCATGAGCACCAGCCATCCGCACCACAAACAGACTCAGGCACCAGCCGCCACAGAAACCGCATCTCTTAAAACCCGCCAGCTCGGCAGTAATGGCCCGCTGGTCTCCGCCATGGGGCTGGGTTGTATGGGAATGAGCGATTTCTATGCCAACCGCGACGATGCCGAATCCATCGCCACCATTCATCGCGCACTGGAAATCGGCATCACCTTGCTCGACACTGCCGATATGTACGGCCCTTACACCAATGAAGAACTGATAGGAAAAGCGATACAGGGAAAGCGCCAACAATGCTTTATCGCGACTAAATTCGGTATCGTGCGCGATCCATCCAATCCGCATCTGCGCGGCGTCAATGGTACGCCAGCGTATATCCGTAGCGCAGTCGAAGGCAGCCTGCGTCGTCTCGGCACGGATACCATCGACCTGTATTACCAGCACCGGATTGATCCGCATACCCCGATAGAAGAAACGGTAGGCGCACTGGCCGATCTGGTCAAGGCAGGTAAGATTCGTTATATCGGATTATCGGAACCATCCGTTGCCACCATAGAGCGCGCACACCGGGTTCATCCGATCACCGCAATACAAAGCGAATATTCCTTGTGGACGCGCGATCCGGAACAGGGTGTACTCGCTGCATGTCGCCGCCTCGGTATTGGCTTTGTGCCGTATAGCCCGCTGGGACGCGGCTTTCTGACAGGTGCGCTGACCAGTCCAGACCAATTTTCCGAAGATGATTACCGGCGCTCCAGCCCGCGTTTTCAAGGAGAAAATTTTAATAAAAACCTGCAACTCGTACAGAAAGTGGAACAACTTGCCACACACTATGGCTGCACCGCCTCGCAGCTCGCGCTCGCCTGGGTACTGGCACAAGACCCACATATCATCCCGATTCCCGGAACCAAACGGCGGGCTTATCTGGAGCAAAACTGGGAGGCGCTGAACGTTTCACTGTCTGCCGCCGATGTACAGGCTCTGAATCAGATTTTTCCGCCGGAAGCCGTCGCCGGAGAACGCTATCCGGCAGCAACGATGAAAATGCTGAACGGCTGATCGCTTGACCTGTTAACCTGTTGACCCGTACCAGGTGCAGGCAATCTCTGCATTGCCAACGAATGTTAAACTGCAGCGAGCAGCCATAAAAAAACCGCGCCCTGAAGCGCGGTTTTTTGTCATGCAGTACCGTTCCCTTGAGAACGGGGGATGCTCTTACTTCTTGCGTTGCGGTGGCAAATCAGTGCAAACGCCTTTATAGACTTCTGCTGCCATGCCGATAGATTCGCCCAGCGTCGGATGTGGATGGATGGTTTTGCCGATATCCACCGCATCTGCGCCCATTTCAATTGCCAGCGCAATCTCACCTATCATGTCACCAGCATGCGTACCGACGATACCGCCGCCGACGATGCGTTTGGTGTCTGCATCAAACAGCAATTTGGTGAAACCTTCGTCGCGGCCATTCGCCACAGCACGGCCTGAAGCCATCCACGGGAACAAGCCTTTTTCGACTTTGATGCCCTTGGCTTTGGCTTCGTCTTCGGTCACACCGACCCATGCAACTTCAGGATCAGTGTAAGCGACCGACGGAATCACCTGTGCGTCGAAGTAGGCTTTTTCACCAGCGGCAGCTTCGGCAGCCACATGTGCTTCATGCACGGCTTTATGCGCCAGCATAGGCTGACCGACCAGATCACCAATCGCAAAAATATGCGGCACATTGGTGCGCATCTGTTTGTCGACGTTGATAAAGCCACGGTCTGTCACTGCAACGCCTGCTTTGTCTGCCGCGATTTTCTTACCATTCGGGCTGCGACCGACAGCCACTAACACCAGATCGTAGACTTGCGGTGCCGGTGCAGCTTCGCCTTCAATAGCAGATGCAAACGTGACCTTGATGCCTTCCGGCAGCGCTTCCACACCGACCGTTTTGGTTTTCAGCATGATGTTATCGAAGCGTTTTTCGTTGTGCTTCTGCCAAACTTTGACCATGTCTCGATCCGCGCCCTGCATCAGGCCGTCCATCATTTCAACCACATCGATGCGCGCGCCGAGTGTCGAATACACGGTCGCCATTTCCAGACCGATAATGCCGCCACCGATCACCAACATGCGTTTCGGCACCTGACGTAATTCCAGTGCGCCGGTGCTGTCGACAATGCGTGGGTCAACAGGGACAAACGGCAGATTCACGACGGAAGAACCGGCAGCGATAATCGCCTGCTTGAACTGCACGACTTTTTTCGTGCCGTCTGCCGCAGTGACTTCAATGTGGTAAGGGCTGAGGAATTGACCGACGCCTTGCACGATATTGACCTTACGTGCTTTCGCCATGCCAGCTAAGCCCGTCGTCATTTTTTTGATGACGCTTTCTTTGTAGCCGCGCAGCTTGTCGATATCGATCGCCGGTTTCGCAAATGTCACACCCAGCGCTTCCATGTGCGATGTTTCGTCGATGACCGCAGCGACGTGCAGCAGCGCTTTCGAAGGAATGCAACCGACATTCAGACAGACGCCGCCGAGTGTCGAATATTTCTCTACCAGCACGGTATTCATACCGAGATCGGCAGAACGGAAGGCAGCGGAATAACCGCCGGGGCCGGCACCGAGTACCATCATGTCGCACTCGATATCGACCTGACCTGTGTAGCCAGACGCAAGCGGTGCAGGAGTGACTGGAGCAGCCGAAGCAACTGCGGCGGCAACTGAGGCAGCAACAGCAGGCGCGACCGCAGCAGATGCCGCAGATGCTGAACCCGCAGCTTCCACCAGCAACAACAACGAGCCTTCGGCGACTTTATCACCGACCTTGACTTTGACTTCTTTGACCACACCGGCGTGACTGGAAGGAATCTCCATGCTGGCTTTGTCCGACTCTACCGTAATCAATGATTGATCGACCTTGATCGTATCGCCCACTTTGACCATGACTTCGATGACTTCAACTTCTTTGAAATCGCCGATGTCCGGCACTTTAACTTCGACGATGCCGACTGGTCCGGCAGGTGCAGGTGGAGCTGCAGGCGCGGCAACGGCAGCCGGGGCTGGAGTGGCAGCAACTGGCGCTACCGCAACTGCTGGAGCCGCAGGTGTTGCACTCGCTGCCGCAGTTCCAACTGCACCTTCCGCCTCAATCACCAGCAGAATACTGCCTTCGGCAATTTTGTCGCCCAGCTTCACTTTCAGTTCTTTGATCACGCCAGCCTGGCTGGAAGGAATTTCCATGCTGGCTTTATCGGATTCGACCGTCACTAAGGACTGATCCACCTTGATCGTATCGCCGACCTTGACCAGCACTTCAATCACTTCGACTTCTTTGAAGTCGCCGATATCGGGAACTTTAACTTCGATAGCACTCATAGCCTGGTCTCCGCTCACAGCAAGGTTTTACGCAGATCAGCCAACACATCGGCCAGATAAGCAGTGAATTTCGCGGCCATCGCGCCATCGATCACGCGGTGGTCGTAAGACAGCGACAGAGGCAACATCAGACGTGGCTGGAATGCTTTACCGTCCCACACCGGTTTGATGCTGGATTTCGACAAGCCCAGAATCGCCACTTCAGGTGCATTGATGATAGGCGTGAACGCCGTACCGCCAATACCGCCGAGCGAAGAAATCGTAAACGTCGCCCCTTGCATGTCAGCAGGTTTGAGTTTGCCTTCGCGTGCTTGTGCCGACAGATCACCCATTTCCTGCGCAATTTGTGACAGGGTTTTCTGATCCGCATTTTTGACAACAGGCACCACCAGACCGTTTGGCGTATCAGCAGCAAAGCCAACGTTGTAATACTGTTTCAGAATCAGGTTTTCACCGGTAGCATCGAGCGAAGAATTAAATGCCGGGAATTTTTTCAGCGCAGCCACACTCGCTTTAATCACGAAAGCCAGCATAGTCAGCTTGACGCCGGATTTTGCCATCGCTTCGTTCGACGATTTACGGAAATCTTCGAGGCCGGTGATGTCGGCTTCATCAAATTGCGTGACGTGCGGAATCATGACCCAGTTGCGATGCAGATTCGGGCCGGACAGTTTTTTGATGCGTGACAAAGGTGAAATTGTCGTCGCGCCAAATTTGCTGAAATCCAGCGATGGCCACGGCAATACATCAAGGCCGACGCCGCTGCCATTTTTCGCCGGAGCAGAAACCGCAGCAACAGCGGTGCTGCCAGCCATGATGCCTTTGACGAAGTTCTGCACATCTTCCTGCGTGATCCGGCCTTTCTGGCCAGACCCGGCAACGCGGCTCAGATCAACACCGAGTTCACGCGCAAATTTGCGTATCGATGGTGAGGCATGCGCTTTACCGGCAACCGCAGTCGCCACTGGTGCCGCAGCTGTTACCGCAGGTGCCGCTGCAACCACCGGCGCGGATGCAGGTACTGGTGCAGGTGCAGGTGCTGCGGCCACTGGCGCGGCGGGCGTCGCAGGCGCAACAGCTGGCTGGGCTGGTGCAACTGCAGGCGCGACCGCATCGCCACCGGCTTCGACGATCACCAATAACGAACCTTCGGCGACCTTATCACCAACTTTAACTTTAATTTCTTTAACCACACCGGCATGGCTGGACGGGATTTCCATGCTGGCCTTGTCTGATTCGACCGTGATCAGAGATTGATCGACTTTGATGGTATCGCCGACTTTGACCATCAGCTCAATGACTTCCACTTCCTTGAAATCACCGATATCCGGTACTTTGACTTCAATTGCGCTCATAAATTAGCTCCGTTTGCGTTTCTTTCGTAGGGTGCGCCTGGCGCACCCTGCCTCATGCTGTTACACAGTCACCGGATTTGGTTTGTCTGCGTTGATGCCGTATTTCGCGATTGCCTGAGCCACCACGGAAGCAGACAAAGCGCCTTCGTCAGCCAGCGATTTGAGTGCAGCGATCACAACGAAGTAACGATTCACCTCGAAGAATTCACGCAGTTTGGCACGTGAATCGGAGCGACCGAAACCATCAGTTCCCAAGACCTTGTAGCTACGGTCTTTCGGGATGAAAGCACGTACCTGTTCAGCAAACGTACGCATATAGTCCGTTGATACCACGATAGGACCTGTCGTGTCTTTCAGACACTGAGTGATGTATGGCAAACGTGCGTCTTCAGTCGGATGCAACATATTCCAGCGTTCAGCATCCTGACCATCCCGCGCCAGCAAAGTGAATGAAGGTGCAGACCAGACATCGGCTGCGATGCCCCAGTCAGATTGCAACAATTCAGCAGCGGCAATCACTTCGCGCAAGATCGTGCCGGAACCCAGCAACTGCACGCGATGTTTGGTTGTTTCTGCTGATTTTTGCAACTGGTACAGACCTTTGATAATGCCCTCTTCCTGACCCGCTTTCAGACCCGGATGGCTATAGTTCTCGTTCATCAGCGTGATGTAGTAGAACACGTCTTCCTGATTCGTCACCATACGACGCAGGCCGTCATGCATGATGACCGCCACTTCATGCGCAAAGGTCGGATCGTAAGGCACGCAGTTAGGAATCGTTGACGCCAACACATGGCTGTGACCATCTTCATGCTGCAAGCCTTCGCCGTTCAGCGTCGTGCGACCGGCTGTACCGCCAAGCAGGAAACCACGTGCTCGCATATCGCCCGCAGCCCACGCCAGATCGCCGATACGCTGCAGACCAAACATCGAGTAATACGTGTAGAACGGAATCATCACGCGGTTATTGGTCGAGTAGGAAGTCGCTGCGGCGATCCAGGAACTCATACCACCAGCTTCGTTGATACCCTCTTGCAAAATTTGACCCGCTTTATCTTCGCGGTAGTACATCACCTGATCTTTATCGACAGGCTCATACAACTGACCAACCTGACTGAAAATACCGATCTGACGGAATAAACCTTCCATACCGAAAGTGCGTGATTCATCCACCATGATAGGCACGACGCGCGGGCCCAAACTCGCATCCCGCAGTAAGGTCGTCAGAACGCGGACATACGCAGCGGTAGTGGAAATTTCACGACCTTCAGCGGTCGGCTCCAGCATTGCCTGGAATGCCGATAATGCTGGCACAACCAGCGCTTCATCCGCTTTCTGACGGCGTTGTGGCAGATAACCGCCCAGCGCTTTACGACGCGCATGCAGGTATTGCATTTCCGGCGTGTCGTCAGCTGGTTTGTAGAAAGGAATGGCTGGCAGATCAGCGTCAGCGATCGGCAACTGGAAGCGGTCGCGCATGGCTTTGATCGCTTCATCATCGAGTTTCTTGGTATTGTGCGCGGTATTACGTGCCTCGCCGGATTTACCAAAACCGAAGCCTTTGATACTCTTTGCCAGAATCACAGTTGGTTTGTCTGTGCTTTCCTGTGCCACTTTATAAGCAGCATAAATTTTGTGCGGATCATGACCACCGCGGGTCAGACGCCAGATATCGTCATCCGACATTTTGCTGACCATTTCCAGCAATTTCGGATGTTTGCTAAAGAAGTGGGCACGGACATACGCACCATCTCTGGCTTTGTAGTTCTGATATTCACCGTCTACGGTTTCCATCATCACTTTTTGCAGGATGCCTTCTTTGTCTTTCGCCAGCAATTCATCCCAGCCACTGCCCCAGATCACTTTGACGACATTCCAGCCTGCGCCACGGAAATCGGATTCCAGTTCCTGAATGATTTTGCCATTGCCACGTACAGGGCCATCCAGACGCTGCAAGTTACAGTTGACCACGATCACCAGATTATTCAGTTGTTCACGGCCTGCCATACCGATCGCGCCCATGGATTCCGGTTCATCCATCTCACCATCGCCACAGAATGCCCAGACTTTCCGTTTCTCTGTATCCGCAATACCACGCGCATGCAGATACTTGAGGAAACGCGCCTGATAAATCGCCATCAATGGCCCCAAGCCCATCGATACGGTTGGGAACTGCCAGAATCCCGGCATCAACTTAGGATGCGGATAAGAAGACAAACCTTTACCATCGACTTCGCGGCGGAAATGCTGCAACTGTTCTTCGGTCAGGCGACCTTCCAGAAATGCGCGGGCATAAATACCTGGCGCAGAGTGACCTTGGATGTACAACAAGTCACCGCCGTGGTCTTCAGTCGGCGCATGCCAGAAATGGTTGAAACCTATGCCCAGCATATTGGCCAGCGAAGCAAAGCTGGATAAATGACCGCCCAGATCGCCATCCAGACGATTGGCTTTCACTACCATCGCCATCGCGTTCCAGCGCATCATCGAGCGCAGTTTTTCTTCGATTTCCAGATTACCCGGGCAATGTTCGCCCTGGTCAGCTGGTATCGTATTGACGTAAGCGGTATTGCTGGAGAACGGGATATGCGCACCGCGGCGGCGCGCCAGATCAACCATGCGCTCCATCAGGTAATGAGCACGCTCAGGGCCTTCATTCTCAATCACGGATTCGAGCGCATCAAGCCACTCATTCGTTTCCATGACATCTGGATCATTGACGGCTTGCGCCAGAACTTGGTCTATCTGGGGTGACATAAGAGGCCTCCTGTTGGTGCGCTTTCGAGGTGAGCGCGCGTTAGCGTATCGACGAATATAAACTGAAATTTTATTTATGCAGGCATTCTAGCAGGGGTTTTTTAATTTTCCAAATAGCGATATTCAATTTTATAATGTGAAATTTTGTTTGCGGCGCAACATATTTTATCGCCTGCTTTTTAACGAAAGTTACCGCATGGAATAGTCAGCTCCTGCACCCGGAAACCGATCCGGCAAACCTGATTCTCGTCTATTATCTGATCAAGGTAGTGCACAAAAATGGGAAATGAAACTTTTACAGGCATACATGGCGAAAACAAGCACAGAAAGACAAGCAGCACGGCTGCGGCTTGTCTATACCTGTTTTTGAATTTATATCAGCGAGAAAGACGGCTGGAGGAAGTCAGCATCTGCGATGTCATGAGCGAACGCGATAACAGAAACACTTGAGTAGAACTGCAGCAAAATAGCTGTACAACCAAAAGCTGCGCAGCATGACGCCCTGTTATTTTTTAAGGGCTTTGGTTTTTTTAGCTTTCAAAAAGACCGGACCCCATATCGGATGACCAATCTCATTCGGCATCAGATCAAAGTTGGGATCAAGCTTTAAGGCCCGCTCAAATTGCTGACGACACAGTTGTGTTCTGGATGTTACGCAATAGCTGAACGCCATTGTTTTCAGCGCATCGAGTTGTATCGCCTTATTATGACCATTCCAGATCTCGGTCGCGCCACTGAGTTTTTTGATCGCGCCGTTGTAATTACCGTCGTTATATAAGGCGCTTCCCTCGTTGTAAGCCTGCACATCAGGGCTGATCACTGGTGCTGGTGCTGCGACTTCAGTTGCTGGATTAGCCGCTGCTACAGGTTTTGTCTCTTTCGATTTGACTGCCGCTTTTGGCGCCGGAACATTCTTTGGAGCTGTTTCGCATCCCGGCAAAAAGGCACATACGAGAAGCAGGCTGCAGACAGGAAAAAGGCGGAATGTAATCTTCATTTTACTCAAACTTATTTAGCAACGAACTCATGCTCGATGACGCTGGCATTATTTTTACCAGCGTCAACCTCGATCAGATAGTCGGGGAAGCCTGGATTGGTAATCCTGATTTTATGCTTACCCTTGGTCAGACTTAAATTCTTCAGCGGTGGGCTGGCACCACTTTGCACACCATCGACAAACACTGTGCCCCACGGCTTGACGGCAAGTTTAACATTGACTTTGCTGATCACAGGTTCCGCCGGAGCACTCTGTGCCTTGGCCTGCTCTGCCGCCTGCGTTAATTCATTCAAACGCGCTTGCGCCGCCGCGGCATGTTTACCATTCGGATACTGCTGCAAAAATGCGCTGATCGCTTGCGGCTCTGAATGATCACTGCCATTCAGTTTTTCCCATGCCTGCGCTTCTGGATCCGGGCTACTGGCCATATCTGATGCAAGCGGAATGGATGCCGTGGCCGCGACCGATGACGCAACGGACTGCTGCTGTGCAACCGGCACGGTTGACGACACTGGTTGCACGCTCTCATGGCGACTGGCGAAATAAACACCTGCTGCCAGCAAAATCAGAATACCGCCGATAACAGCCTGTCCTGCCCGGGTGGTGGAACTCTGGCGGAGCGCTTGCAGTTTTTCACGCAACATTCCGGGAATCATACCGGCGGCAACCGGCTTACCAAGACGCGTGGTCGTGGTAAGTTTTTGCGATGACGGATTGCTGGCATCCGTGCGCCCGCTTTCACTCGCCTTGCGCTGGGACGAGGATTTGCGCGATTTACGGGATGAGGCAAGCGCGCTGATACCAAGCAGGCGCCTGAATTCATCCATCGTTTGTGGTCTGTCCTGCGGCTGTATCGCCAGCCCTTGATCAACTGCACACAGAAATTTTGTACTGAACCCTGGGTGAGGATCTTGCTGCAAAGGCACCAGTGTATCCTTTACCACACGTGCCACGGACATCACAGGCGGGGATTTGATAATCATGTAATACATGACAGCGGCCAACGCATAAATATCGGTCCACGGCCCCTGACGCAGATCATCGTCATCCGCATACTGTTCGACCGGCGCATAGCCGGGTTTCAGAATAACGGTTAATCCTTGCGTCATGTCACCGATAATCTGACGTGCTGAGCCAAAATCCAGCAACACCGCATCACCGTTTTTTTGCACAATAATGTTGTCGGGTGACACATCTCTGTGCAGTATTCTGGCATGGTATAAAGTATCCAGCGCATCCAGAATTTGCCGGAAAATAAATTTGAGCCACGCTTCCGTCACGAGTTCGGGACGCGTGGCAGCAATCTCCTTGAGCGTCACGCCATCGTAGTGACGCATCACCATGTAAGCCGTCTTATTTTCTTCCCAGAAGCGATAAACTTTTACTAGCGACGGATGATCGAACTGCGCCAGCAAACGTGCTTCATTGATAAAGCTCTTGAGACCGGCATCAAACGTCGGTTTGTGCCGACCAGTGTGAACGACGACGCTGCCATCCTCTGCCCTGCCGGCAAGTGCGCCCGGCATATATTCCTTGATCGCTACGGTTCGCTGCAAGGAATGATCGAAGGCCAGATACACGATGCCAAACCCTCCCTGACCGAGTACACCGGTAATTTCAAAATCATTCAGGCGAGTCCCTGTCGCGAGGCAATTTCCGGTTCCTGCCGGGTGCTCGTCTGCGACATCGTTATCGAGTAATTTAGTTGTATTCAAGGCTTACTCAGAGGCTAAAAATTAGAAGCTAAAATCAAAGGGTAAAAATGGCAGATCATGTCTTATCACAAAGCGCTGGCATCACGGACGCAAATGGCAAATGCTGAAAAATTATCCCGACTGACATCGGTATTGGCGATATTTTTTTCGGCCATCGCATTCATCTGCTTCAACCACGCTTCACTGCTCTGGCTTGCCAGCCAGCTCTGTTCCATCTGGTCTTCATGCACCCATTCCCAGAAGCCATCCGTACAGATGAGGAAGGCATCGCCTTCTTGCAAAGCCACGGCATCCAGTGTTACTTCCGGAACAATATCACCCTCGGCACCAACCGCGGCAAATAATATGTTGCGATGAGGATGTTGCCGTAGCGCGGCATAATCAGCATAACCTGCGTCGACCATTCTTTGCGCCAGACTGTGATCTTTCGAGACCGACAGTATTTTTCCCTGCCGCAGCAGATAAATCCGCGTATCCCCCAGATGCGCCCACAAGGCGCAGCGATTCGCGATATCAATCAGCAGCGTTGCCATGGTCGAGCTCATATTTTCCTGCCGGACGCTGGACGCTTTCTCTTGCCCAACCTGCTGTATCGCCGACTCTATATAAGAGCGCAAGGCATGGGCGCTGAACGACGCATCTTTCCGGAACTTGGCTATGATACTCGCAGTAACCAGATTGGCGGCGGTTTCGCCGCCCAGATGCCCGCCGGTTCCATCGGCCAGTACGAAACAGGCGAGGTCATCCTCAAACGCGCTGTCAAGTACATCCTGATTCGATTGCCGGTCACCGATCGCGTTAATGTATGCAGTATCCAGATGCATGGGCATCATCACGCAATCATTCAAAGCGCAGGGGATTCGTGTCTGGCACGTTCCACTTCGCGTTCGTAAGCAGCTAAAAATTCTTTGCCGAACAAGGTCTGAAATTCGTCTTTCGATTCCAGCGAAAGATCTTCAAACATTTCCACAAAATGATCCCACATATCCGCTTTACGGCGTGCCGGATTCATCTTATCCATCAACGTCGGCACCGGCAACAAGCGCGCAAATCCAGCCGGTTCAAATTTTTTCTGCAGCGCGTCCATCGCGGCCTTCATCCCGGCGACAACGCCCAGCTGATGCGCGCGTAAATCCTGAAATGCATCTTCCATCGCTTCTGCCGGCGTCATAAAGCCGGGCATCTTTTTGCGCAGCATCTGCGTCAGTACCGTCTGACTATCCGGGAAAAATTTTAAGGGATTGTTTTTTCGTAACACCACCATGGTGACGTCCGCATTCACTTCGCGCTTCACCAATGCCCGTTGCGAAATCAAACCCATCGTTCCTTCCACCGACGTCGCCACTAATTTGCCTAATGTTTCCATCAGTTCCGTTGTCAGCCCGGAGGAAATGTGCAGAGAAGTCAGTCCCGCGCCCTGTAAAAAGGCATTTAATAAGTCATTGGAATCCGCAGCAGCCTTCGCTGATTCGGCCAGTTTTGCGACATCTGCTACCTCGACCGCCTCGGCTACCACGCCGTCCGATGCTGGCTGCGTCGTGGTAGCCGATGGCAGACTATGTACCTCGTCCTGATGCAAGTTTTCAGCAACAGCATCGGTGTCCGCACGCATTAAAAATCGTGGAGGTTGCGGCGTCTCTTTCCGGTCGCCTTGCAATGCCGCTGTTTTTACGAACGATACACTCCCGGTCGGAGCCGGTGCGGCAATGACATCTGTCACGCCGACCGCAGTTAACGTGGTGTCGCTTTGCGCCTCACTGGCAAAAACTTCGAGTACATATAAGCCAATCTGAATCTGGTCGCCGATATGAATGGCATAGTCATGCTCTGGATCGATTTCTTTACCGTTAACACTGACAGGATTGGCCAGACTGACATTCATCAGATAATGGTGTGTTCCATCGCTCCAGACTTTGGCCTGAGTGCGGGAAACGAAATGTTTGGGATCAGGTAAGACCAGAAAATTGTCGTCGCTGCGTCCTATCGTCTGCGGTGTGTCACTAAAACTGGCCGCAACGGGGGAGATAGGAGTTTCATTGTTATATGAAACAACGGCAATTTTTATCATTTGTCATACTCCGGAATCAAAGCGGATAGGCCCACGGGAAAAGGAAAGCACCGGACGAGAGTCTGGCTGGTTTTAAACCAACCTGAGATTATCGCGCATTTATGGCGCATTATTTGCATCAGGCTTAGACAACGGCGTTAAATTTTTACCACGGCGGAGCCACAACAATCTGCCAACTGGTAAAAATGATGATGATCAAAAGTACCATGCAGGTGACAAACAGGGCTTGCATAAGAGATCAAGATCACGTCAACCCACCGACGTAAACCAAGCATAAGCACATCTTTCGATGTAACAAAAAAAGCAATATCTGAGTCTAAATGACATGAAGTAACGGCTTTACAACGATACAGTAAGCAACACTATAAAAATTACACGCAGTTACAAAAAAGCAATATGATCAGTGCTATAGTTATTCGCCGTTTTTGCGCAAAATATCGTTTTTTTAAAGCGAGGGTTCTATGAGTGATGCAGGGTCGGGTCAGCCGTTATTATCAGAAGTGACGGGATCTTTTCATTATCAGGAACTGATTGAGTCCAGGCTTGGGCAACCCATTGCGACTGATGTATTTAACGCTGATGCTGAACGCCTGTCCTCTTCGCCGGGAGCCAGGCTGGCCGCAGCCCGCAATGCGTCTGGCTGGACTGTTGATCAGGTGGCGACGCAACTGAAAATAACACGTCACCAGATACTGGCAATTGAAGCGGACGATTATGACGTCCTGCCGGCACCGGCAATCGTCCGCGGTTTTGTCCGCGCATACGCGAAGCTGCTTAAGCTGGACTCTGCGCCACTGCTCGAGTTGATGCCGGATGTGCACGGTAAGAAAAAGTTGCCGTCTGCAAAAGGCAGCAAAGCGCGGGCTTCCGCCGATAGCGGTAAGCGTTCCGCGACAAATGCAGGGATAGCCCCACCCACCACCGCACTCTTTATCTATGCTTTGTGCGTATTAGGACTGGTGCTGGCCGTCGTCATGTATAAATAGCCTTGCTGACACTTGCTGCGGGCATCATCGCTTTGTCCGCTACTGTCGATATTTCAGATACTCCCCCATAAATTATCAAAATCCCCCTAATGTCTTTGAAATCATTGGGGCTGTAAATATACTCCCCCAGAGTATATTTACAGTTAAAAACAACTCGATCTGGTTCTCTGCTCTGAATATCGTCGAAACTCCGGTTCACCGCACACGTCTGAGCGCAGCCTCAACGTGATATACGTGATATTTCAGCTATCCGGCACGCAGACTTCTCACGCAGGCATACGTTTGCATTCTGCCTCACTCCGCATAGTTATCCGGTGAGCCACCGCATAATTTATAATCGCGGCTTGATCTTCTTTTGCAAAGCCCATCATGACTGCCCAAATTATCAGCGGAACCGAACTCTCCCAACAAATTCGTGCCGACGTCACGCAACGTGCTGCTGCCCTGACAGCGCAAGGAAAACAGCCGGGTCTGGCAGTCATCCTGGTCGGTGAAAACCCGGCCTCGCAGGTGTATGTCCGCAACAAGGTGAAAGCATGTGAAGACTGCGGTTTCTATTCAGTACTGGAAAAATATGCGGCCGATCTCAGCGAAGCCGATTTGCTCGCCCACATCGAAAGACTGAATCAGGATCCGAAAATTAACGGCATTCTGGTGCAACTGCCTTTGCCTGCGCACATCAACGCGAATAAAGTCATCGAGGCGATCGCCGCAGAAAAAGACGTCGACGGCTTCCATATCAGCAACGCCGGTTTGCTGATGACAGGCCAGCCGCTGTTCCGTCCATGCACACCATACGGCGTCATGAAAATGCTGGAATCGATTGATTACCCGGTGCGCGGTGCAAATGCGGTCGTGGTCGGTGCGTCGAATATCGTCGGTAAGCCACAGGCGATGTTGCTCTTGCAAGCCGGTGCCACCGTCACCATCTGCAATTCCAAGACCCGCGATCTGGCAGCGCATACGCGCAACGCCGACATTCTTGTTGTCGCCACTGGCAAACGCAATATCGTTACCGCAGACATGGTCAAACCAGGCGCCGTTGTGATTGACGTTGGTATGAATCGTGACGATGACGGCAAACTCTGTGGCGACGTTGACTATGCGCCAACCAAAGAAGTCGCGGGTTATATCACACCGGTTCCGGGTGGCGTAGGTCCTATGACCATCACCATGTTACTGGTCAACACGATTGAAGCTGCCGAAAGAAATTAAGATGACAACCAGTTCTCCATTACTCGACTTTACCGACCTGCCACGTTTTGCCGATATCCGCGCCGAACACATCACGCCCGCCATCACCAGCCTGCTGGCGGAAAACCGTGCCGTGGTCGAACAACTGTCCGCCAGTCAGGACGAAGTGACGTGGGAAAATTTTGTTGAGCCACTGGAGAACGCCACCGAAAAACTGGGCCGTGCCTGGGGCATCGTCAGCCATCTGAATGGCGTAGCCGATACGCCGGAATTGCGGGCGGCCTACAATGAAAATCAACCGGCGATCACAGAGTTCTGGACCGAGCTGGGACAAAATCTGGCGTTGTTCGGCAAATACAAAGCCTTGCGCGCGCAAGCCGGGTTTGATGCCTTGCCTGTGGCACGCAAAACCATCATACAAAACGCGATCCGTGATTTCCGTCTGGGTGGCGCTGAGTTGCCGGATGAACTGAAACAACGCTATGCAGAAATTCAGGAAAAACACGCGATGCTGACCACGCGTTTCTCCGAAAATGTGCTCGATGCCACCAACGATTATGCGTTACTGATCAGCGACATCAACGAACTCAAAGGCGTGCCGGAAGATGTGATTCAGGCAGCCAAAGCAACGGCTGAAAAAAATGGTAAAGCCGGTTATCAGTTCACCCTGCATTTCCCGTCTTATTTTCCGTTATTGCAATACGCCGACAATCGCCAGATTCGTGAAACGATTTATCGCGCGAATGCCACCAAGGCATCCGAATTAGGTGCGAAGCCAGAATGGGATAACACCGCAATCATTGCGGAACTGCTGCAGTTACGCAAAGAAGAAGCAGAATTACTCGGCTACCGGAATTTTGCCGAAGTTTCTCTGGTCAGCAAGATGGCAGAATCACCGGCGCTGGTCAGCAGCTTTCTTGAAGACCTCGCCCAGCGTGCCCGCCCTTATGCAGAAAAAGACTTGCAGGAATTACGCAGCTTCGCCGCAGAACAATTAGGCATCAGCATGCTCGAAGCGTGGGATGTCACCTATGCATCCGAAAAGCTGCGCGAACAGCGCTATGCTTTTTCTGAGCAGGAAGTGAAATTGTATTTCCCCGAGCCGCAAGTCATCAGCGGCTTATTCCGCGTGATTCAGACCTTGTTCGGCGTCACCATCCGTATCGATAAAGCCGATACCTGGCACCCTGATGTGCAGTTTTATCGCATAGAAAAAGACGGCCAACTGATCGGTCAGTTCTATCTTGACCTGTATGCGCGTCAGGGCAAACGTGGCGGCGCCTGGATGGACGATGCCCGCGGTCGCCGCAAAAACGCCGATGGCATACAAACACCGGTTGCCTATCTGGTGTGCAATTTCACCGAACCTGCGACGGTGGATGGCGTGCGCAAACCAGCTTACTTTACCCACGATGAAGTGATCACGCTGTTCCATGAATTCGGTCATGGTCTGCATCATCTGCTGACACAAGTTGATGATTTATCGGTATCCGGCATTTCCGGCGTGGAATGGGATGCCGTCGAATTACCATCACAGTTTATGGAGAATTTTTGCTGGGAGTGGGATGTGCTGCAACACATGACCGCCCATGCAGATACCGGCGAACCTTTACCGCGCAGTTTGTACGACAAGATGATCGCGGCGAAAAATTTTCAGTCTGGCTTGCAAACCCTGCGTCAGGTTGAATTTGCGCTGTTCGATATGCGTCTGCACGATCAGTTCGATCCACACGGAACGCAGTCGGTGCAGGATATTTTGAATCAGGTCAGAGAACAGATTTCTGTGTTTACCGCACCGGAATTCAACCGCTTCCAGCATGCATTCAGCCACATCTTTGCCGGCGGTTATGCCGCTGGTTACTACAGTTATAAATGGGCCGAGGTATTATCTGCCGATGCCTATGCTGCGTTTGAAGAACACGGTAAAACTGAGGGCAGCAATCTGTCACGCACAGCGGGACAAAAGTTTCAGAAAGAAGTACTGGAAGTTGGTGGCTCACGCCCGGCGCTTGATTCATTCAAAGCCTTCCGTGGCAGAGAGCCCGCCATCGATGCTTTATTACGCCATAGCGGCATGTCAGCCTGAAGGAGCACACCTTGAAACGAACAACCTCAGCAAAGCATTTCCTGCTTCTGCCCTTGATGTTACTGGCAGTGCAAGCGCAGGCACAGCTGTATAAATCTGTTGGACCGGATGGAAAAATCACGTATTCCGACACCCCGCCACAGGCGAATCAGAAATTGCTGGAAAAAAAAGAATTGTCCGGCTCGGTCAGCACAGCGAACTTTCCTTATGAACTCGGGCAGGCGGTCTCAAAAAATCCGGTGACCATTTACACAGCGGCCAATTGCGCGCCCTGTAATGATGGCAAAAATCTGTTGAAATCCGCCGGTGTTCCTTTTTCAGAAAAAACTGTCAAAACATCCGAAGACATAGAAAAACTAAAACAAATCAGTGGCGACACCCAGCTACCTGTGATGCAAATCGGCAGCAAGAAATTACGTGGTTACAATGCTGACGACTGGAAAGCTGCGGTAACGTCCGCCGCTTATCCTGCCAGCAACATGCTGCCGCCGGATTATCGTTATCCGGCAGCAGAAAGCGCAGCACCCACTGCACCGGCAACGACAGCCGGTGAAAAGCCCGCACAGCAGAAAAAACCTGCCAACGTTCCGTCCAAAAAGCCTGCGTCAGAAAATGACTTCCGCTTCTGATATGACGCGTATCGATTTCCACAGTAATGTCGCTGACAAGCTGCATTACGCCTGCCGACTGATACGCAAGGCGCGCGCAGCGAACAGCAAAGTCGTGGTCTATCATCATGATCTGACTGTTCTGCGCCACCTGGATGAAGCACTGTGGACCATCAGCGAAGCCGATTTTTTACCGCATGTCATGGCCGATGACGCACTGGCATCAATGACGCCGATTGTCCTCAGCAATACGCGTCTGGATCAAAGCCCGCATTTTGAATTGCTGGTCAATCTGAGTGCCTCGGTGCCGGAACATTTCCCTCTGTTTAGCCGCATGATAGAAATCGTCTCGGGCGACCAGCAAGACACGCTGGCAGCGCGCGAACGCTATCGCCACTATCAACAACAAGGCCACACACTCAGCCATAACGTCGCTAAATAATATGAATACCTCGATTGATGCCAGCATCCCCGTTCTCACCGAAATTATCCTCCCGGTTACTGAAACTGTGGATAATGCTGAGGCTGGAACGGTAACAGCTGCAACAACATCCTCATCTCCATTACCAAGCCCGCCGCCCGCCGCCATTGCCCAAGCGGATGCCGAGGCAACAAATGTCAGCATTCCGGAAGAACACTGGCAAACACTGGAGCAAAGTTTAAAAGAAGACGTACTGAAGCACGTTCTGGCGCGCGTCGATTTTGTTCTTGAACATAGAGTCAGGGACAATCTTGCCGATGTATTGCAGACAGCGGTTGAGGGCTTGGCGAAAGAGATTCGCGCCGGTCTGAAAAACTCACTGGAAGAACTGGTCACCAGAGCTGTCACCCAGGAAATCAACAAGGTGAAGAATTCAAAATAGTTTTTTATCTCAATGTTGCAACACCTCGTTCCATTCTTTCAGGCGAGTTTTCTGCGGTCAGACGACTGCATTCGGCGCGCCGTCTGACCTATCCTGCCAGCAACATATCCAATGCACGCACGTTCGGGTGACGCATAAAATCGATCACAATAACGTGGTGCGCCGCACAAAATCAGCCTCTTACTGATGTAAAAAACCACCAGAATTAAAAAAATATTGTCGCTATCAAATAAAATTTCAAAGCATTTTTCACTCGCATTTTCATGAGGTCGCACCAACTTTGTGCGCCTCGCCCTAAGTTATCTCTGGCCGCGCCTTACCGCCCCGGCATTTGTCCTCATTCAGAAAACCTTCCCACTCTGACATCGGCACTATCGTGGCAAACCTTGTGAACATGGGAAGGCTGCGACATAACATTTTGATGCACTGCAAAGAAGTATTCGCGAGATGGACAGCGGTTGCTTATCAAGGCTTCAACATTAATAATCGGTGCTGACTTTCTATGAGTTAAAAGCTGGCAATCCCGGTTAAAAAAATGCCCGATTTTGGCGCATGGAAAAATCATTCGGATAAAAAAAATCATGCTAAAGAGCTTTCCGAAATTTTTTTTCTGTTGTACCTTTTGTATATTCAGTTTCCTGAATAGGTTGGCATTACAGTTTTGTAGCCCTACTTTTTAATCCTCAAGGGAGTATGTTCATGTCGTTAAAAACTAAAATGATTCCACTGGCTGGCGCGATCGCTTTCGCATTTGCCGGTTCTGCGGCAGCTCAGGAAGTCGTTATTAAAATTGGTCACGTCGGCCCAGTTTCCGGCGCTATTGCCCACTTAGGTAAAGACAATGAAAACGGCGCCAAAATGGCGATCGAAGAGTTGAATGCAAAAGGCGTGATGATAGGCGGCAAAAAAGCAAAATTCGAATTGCTGGCTGAAGACGACGGCGGCGATCCTAAACAAGGCACGACTGTTGCGCAAAAACTGGTTGATGCCAAAGTCAACGGCGTCATCGGCCATCTGAATTCAGGAACAACAATCCCAGCATCCAAAATCTACAACGATGCAGGTATTCCACAAATTTCCCCATCTGCAACAGCAGTTCCATACACCAACCAAGGCTTCAAAGGCGCATTCCGCGTTGTGGCTAACGACGGCCAGTTAGGCGGAACTTTGGGTCGTTATGCTGTACAGATCAGCAAAGCGAAAAAAATTGCAGTGATTGACGATAAAACAGCCTACGGCGAAGGTGTAGCGAAAGAATTCGTCAAAGGTGCTAAAGGTAAAGGCGCAGAAATCCTCGTTCAGGAACATACAACGGATAAATCGAATGATTTCGCCGCAATTCTGACCACAATCAAAGCGAAAAAACCTGATCTGATTTTCTTCGGTGGTATGGATGCGGTTGCCGGTCCTATGCTGCGTCAGATGAAAGCATTGGGCGTGAATGCGAAATTCATGGGCGGCGACGGTATCTGTACCGCCGATCTGGTTAAACTCGCTGGTGATGCTATCGGCGAAGGCCAGGTAGTTTGTGCTGAGGCTGGTGGTGTTCTCGATGCGCAAAAAATAGCGAACGACAACTGGAAAGCAGCTTACAAGAAAAAATTCGGCGTCGATGTTCAGATCTATGCACCGTATGTTTACGATGCTGTGATGACGATGGTCGAAGCAATGAAACAAGCTAATTCTGCAGAACCGGCAAAATATTTGCCAGTACTGAAGAAAATCAAATACAAAGGCGTCACTGGCGATATCGCATTTGATGACAAAGGCGATATCAAAGACGGTACACTGACTTTGTACACATACAAAGGCGGCAAACGTGATCTGTTGGCTGTGACGAAATAATCAGCGTCAAGATCAGCTTCAAGTTCAGACAAAAAAAGCCCGGTTCAAATGAACCGGGTTTTTTTATTAATGATGATCTGCATTTTTCAGCAGTCTGTTTTGCTTATTTCAAAGCCAGAATCCACTTAACCAAAGTTTTAGCTTCTGCTTCTGTGACTTGCGGATTCGCTGGCATAGGGATCGCGCCCCATGTACCGGTACCACCTTTGATGACTTTTTGTATCAGTTTGGCTTCTGCAGTTTTATCGCCCGCATATTTTTTTGCCACTTCTTTGTAGCCAGGACCGACGACTTTATTATCAACCGCATGACATGCCAGACAATTTTTCGCTTTTGCCAGATCGGCATTTGCCAGCGCCGAGCCAGATGCCAATACTGCCAGAGCAGCACCTACGATTAAGGAATATTTCATTGTTCTCTCCAGGTTAAAAATACCGTTTCATTTTAACGCTTTTCAGAGATTTGAACACGACTGAAAACATGCTGGTTGACCTGCCACGCAATACGTTTTAATCTGCTGACAAAAGGAAACTAATTATGCTACTGATCATCTCGCTGTTCTTATTGCTGGTCTTAAAACTTGCCGAAGTGTCGGTGTTCGCCACGATGTCCTGGTGGTGGATTATTGGCGGTGCAATATTTGCCTTTTTGTGGTTTGAATTTTTCGAACGCATGCTGGGTCTGGATAAACGCAAAGATGATGCGCACTTCGAAAAAATGAAGGCAGAACGCCTGAAGCGGACGTTTGATAAAAAAGTCGGTCGTCGTTGATGACACTCAGTTTTAAGAAAACACAAAGCCGACATTGGGTCGGCTTTTTTTACGGACAAGAAAACCGGTAATCTTCACGCATGAGCAATTCTGATCTGCGCCATCTGGAATTACGCCAGCTTCGCTATTTCATCGCGGTTGCGGAAGAAATGCATTTTGGTAAAGCCGCACTACGCCTGAATATGACCCAACCGCCGCTATCGCAAGCGATTCAGTCGCTCGAAACCTTGCTCGGTACCGCACTGTTTATCCGTACCACCCGCCATACCGCGCTGACGCCCGCCGGAATTGCTTTGCTGCCGGAAGCCAGACGGCTGCTGGAACAGGCGAATAGTCTGAGTCAGTTGGCACAAAGAGCCGCCGCTGGTGCACAAGGGCATTTGTCTCTCGCCTTCGTCTCCGTCGCCGATTACAGCATACTGCCGCCGACGTTGAGAGCGTTTCGCCAAAGTCATCCCGACGTCAGCATAGAGTTGCGTGAAGCGACGACCGATGTCCAACTCGATGCACTGGAAAAAAGTGAAATTGACGCCGGCTTCATGATCCCGCCTTTACCCGAAAAACTGCAACAGCTTTTGTGCTATCAGAAAATTCTGACCGAACCGCTGATGCTGGCGGCACCTGAGCACTTACTACCGCGTCACAGTTCACTCAAAATGGAAAACTGTCCGGATCTGCCATTAATCTTATTCCCCCGCAAAATCGCGCCGTCATTGCACGATGCGATACTCGGCCATTTCCATGCGGTGGGGAAAACGCCGGTCATCGGCCAGGAGGCAATACAGATGCAAACCATCGTCGGTCTGGTCTCGGCTGGCATGGGTGTCGCACTTGTGCCACAATCCGTCTCGAACTTGCAGCGCCCCGGCGTGGTCTATCATCCGATTGAACATGCCGCACCTGCAGTAGAGATCGGCATCGTCTGGCGCAAAGATAATCCGTCAGCGGTACTCGCCTCCTTTTTACAGCTTTTACATACAACCACATGCTGATTCATCCTAATCCTGATCCCGTCGCTTTTGCCATTGGCCCCCTTTCCGTGCATTGGTATGGCCTGATGTATATGGTCGCCTTTGCCCAGTTTATTGTTCTGGGCCGTTATCGCCTCAGATTGCCGCATGTCGCCGCCAAAGGCTGGACCCGCGAACATATCGACGACATGCTTTTTTATGGCGTGCTTGGCGTCATCCTCGGCGGTCGTCTTGGCGAAGTGCTTTTTTACGGACTGCCCTACTACCTCGACAATCCGCTGGAAATTTTCAAAGTCTGGAAAGGCGGCATGTCATTTCATGGTGGTTTTCTCGGTGTGCTGATTGCGATGTCCTTGTGGGCGCGTAAAGCAAAAATGCATCTGGCGGATGTGTACGATTTCATCGCGCCGCTCGTGCCGCTTGGTTATGCGGCTGGCCGCATCGGCAACTTCATCAATCACGAATTGCCGGGGCGCGTTGCCTCCGCCGATTTACCGTGGGCGATGATCTGGCCCGGCGTCGATCATCCTGTGCATCCATCGCCGCTGTATCAGGCACTGGTCGATGGTGTTTTACTGTTCATTATTTTGTGGATCTTCGCCAGCAAAGCACGGCCTCGGCTGGCAGTTGGTTCGCTGTTTGTGATCCTGTATGGCTGTGCCCGCTTCTGCACAGAATACTTCCGCACGCCGGATTACGAAGTCAGTTTCGCCGGACTCACGATCTCTGCCGGACAGATGCTTTCTCTGCCGATGATAGTGGTCGGCGCGCTGCTGCTGTTCTGGTCTTACCGTCAGAAAAAATCCTCGTAATTGCTGTAATTTTGGGGAGTATATGTAAAAAACACCTTAATCTCCGCGTAAATAAAGGAGGTTTAAATATACTCCCCCCAGTATATTTCATGCTTTTATCGCCTTAAATAGCCTCCTGAAGATCGCCTCAACAATGCGTATTCAGACTAAAACCGGCGTCACCGACCGCATTATCCGGATAACAAAAGCGGCTGATTATTTCGCATTCTGACGAACTAATTAGCCGCTTTTTTGTCTCATAAAACTGGACAGCATTCTTCCCCTTGCATTACTTTTGATGCCAGCGATTGAATGACATTTCATGAACTCTATTTCAACCGAATTTAAAAATTAAAGGGACTCTCACATGCAACGCACCCTGCTCTCGCTTGCCGTCCTGGCAGCTATCTCTGCCGGCAGCACCGGCGCCGCTTTTGCCCAAACCACGACAACACCAGCCAACACGACCGCAGCGGCAACGACAACGACTACCACACCCGCCCGCAGTTCAGGCATCGACCTGCAATGGATAGATACCAGCGTTCGTCCACAGGATGATTTCTTCAAATTCATGTCAGGTAAATGGCTGGCGAATGCAGAGATTCCAGCAGACCGCGCCCGCTTTGGTTCTTTCGATCAGTTGCGCGACTTATCCGAACAACGTTCGTATGACATCATCAAAGCATTAGCCGCAGACGGCAAATTGAAAGCGGGCAGCAACGAGAAAAAAATCGCCGATCTTTACAATAGTTTCATGGACGAAGCGCAGGCCGAGAAACTTGATATCGCACCGCTCAAAGCGACATTCAACCGCATTGACCGTTTCACCAAAAAAGAAGATTTGCCAGCACTGATTTCTAATCTGTCCAAACTCGGCGTTTCGCTGCCGGTGCAATCCGGCATCGGCCAGGATGCACGTGATTCCAGCAAATACGCAGTGTATGTCAGTCAGGGCGGGCTGGGTTTGCCAGACCGTGATTACTACCTGAAAGACGACGATGCCAAGCTCAAAGGCTTCCGCGATGCTTACGTTAAACACATAGAAAAAATGCTGGAAATGAGCGGTCAGAAAGACGCTGAAAAAGCGGCCGCCAGCATCCTTGCATTGGAAACAGAAATCGCGAAAATCCAATGGACTAAAGTCGAAAATCGGAACCCGGTCAAAACCTACAACAAAATTGAAAAAGCAAAATTAGCAGAACTGCTGCCCGGCTTCGACTGGACCGCGTATTTCGCAGGCACTGGCGTCGGCAACCGCGTGGATTACGTGATTGTCCGTCAACCGGGTTTCCTCAGTGGCATGGCAAAAATCATCCATGAAACGCCAGTCTCTGTATGGCAGTCCTATTACAAATGGAAAGTGCTGAGTGCGTATGCCAGCCTGTTATCGAAGCGCTTTGTTGATGAAGATTTCAACTTCTCCAGCGTGACATTACGCGGCATTCCGGCCAACCAGCCACGTTGGAAACGTGGTGTGGCACGCGTGGAAGAAAGCATGTCGGAAGCACTGGGCAAACTGTATGTCGCCAAATACTTCCCGCCTGAGAATAAAGCACGCATGGAAGAACTGGTGAAAAATCTGACGCTCGCGTACAAACAAAGCATAGAAACGCTGGACTGGATGAGCCCTGAAACCAAAAAAGAAGCGCTAACCAAACTCGCTAAATTCACACCGAAAATCGGCTACCCGGATGTGTGGCGTGATTACAGCAAACTGGTCATCAAAAAAGACGATCTGGTCGGTAACGTGATGCGTGGCCGCGAACATGAATACTTACGCCAATTGTCCAAATTAGGTCAGCCAGTCAGCCGCAAAGAATGGGGCATGAGCCCACAAACCGTGAACGCGTATTACAACTCACGTCAGAATGAAATCGTATTCCCGGCAGCGATTCTGCAACCGCCATTCTTCAATCCTGCAGCAGATGATGCGGTGAATTACGGCGGCATCGGCGCGGTGATCGGGCATGAAATCAGCCACGGCTTTGATGATTCCGGTAGCCAGTCTGATGGCGATGGCAATCTGCGTGACTGGTGGACGAAAGAAGACAAAGCGAATTTCGGCAAACTGACCGCAGCGATGATCGCACAATACAACGCGTATAGCCCGCTGCCAGGTTATAACGTCAACGGCGCACTCACACTCGGTGAAAACATCGCCGATAATTCTGGTTTATCGATCGCATATAAAGCGTATCAGATCTCACTCGGCGGCAAAGCAGCACCGGTGATTGATGGTTACACTGGCGACCAGCGTTTGTTCATGGGCTGGGCACAAGTCTGGCGTGGTAAGGCGCGTGATGCCGAAGCGATTCGTCTGATCAACACCGACCCACACTCGCCAGCGGCGGTACGTGGTAATGCACCACTGACCAACCTGCCAGCTTTCTACTCTGCGTTTGGCGTCAAAGAAGGCGACAAAATGTACACCGCGCCAGAGAAACGCATCACGATCTGGTAATAACATCAGCGATGTGAATCTGTATTCACATCACACCAGAAGCTGATTTCAACAATCAGTCCAAGCTCTCTTTCTCTAAAAGGAAAGAGAGCTTTTTTTAAATTCAGCCTTGACATCGATCTGCGTAAGGCTTTACATTAAACCCATGCGTACATCCACTCATATCACTGCTGCGAAAACAACTACCGGACACAGACCCGCTCTGCTGCTCGCGTTTTCGGGCTGGATGCTACTGACTCTGCTATCACTGGCATCTCTGCTACTACCTAAATAAGCAAAGCAATTCTGCTAAAAAAGTAGTCTCAATCAGGTTTTACTCCCGTTTTTATTTTCAGTTTTTTCGACTTCACCGAAGTCCTCCTTCAGGAATCCGCATGTACATCAGCGCCAGATTGATCAGCCGTTTTCAGCGTCGTAGCGACGCCGGGCTGATGCTGTCCATCGCTGTGCAAGCACTGCTATCCGTACTACGACTACCGATCGGTTAACTGGCCTCGCGTATTGTTTGCTGGCCGTCAGTTAACCTCTGAACGCCAGCTTCATTCCGTTCAACAGTCCAGACCACTATCGCTTGAAAGCGAGGCGGACTGTCGTCAAAACCTAGCCGAGAGATACAGATGCTTGCTCAACCGTCGAACAAATACCGCCCGTTTCCTCCTATCGATTTGCCCGCACGTCAGTGGCCAGAACGCGTCATCTGTGCAGCACCCATCTGGATGAGTACCGATTTACGTGATGGGAATCAGGCACTGACAGAACCCATGAACAGCGCCACCAAACTGCGCTTTTTTGAAATGCTGACACGCATCGGTCTGAAAGAAATTGAAGTGGCGTTCCCGGCGGCATCGGACACCGATTTCGATTTCGTCCGTCAGTTAATTACGGAACAGCGGATTCCTGATGACGTGACGATAGAGGTATTGACTCAGGCTCGCCCCGAACTGATACACAGAACCATCGCGTCGCTGAAAGGTGCGCGACGTGCGATCGTGCATTTGTATAACCCGATTGCACCCGCATTTCGCCGTATCGTCTTTGCAAAAAGCCGCGAAGAAATAAAACAAATTGCCATCGCCGGAACACAACTGATCAAAACGCTGACCGACGCACAACCGGAAACCGAGTGGATTTTTGAATATTCACCGGAAACCTTCAGCATGGCTGAGCTCGATTTTTCGAAAGAAATATGCAACGCCGTCAGCGAAATATGGCAAGCGACACCTGAGCGAAAAATCATCATCAACTTGCCGGGCACCGTTGAATCAAGTACGCCGAATATTTATGCAGATCAGATTGAATGGATGCACAGGCATCTCACTTACCGCTCTGCGACCGTGCTCAGCGTTCATCCGCATAATGACCGTGGTACCGCCGTTGCGGCAGCCGAACTGGCCATCATGGCCGGCGCCGATCGTGTTGAAGGCTGCCTGTTCGGGAATGGCGAACGCACTGGCAATGTCGATCTTGTGACGCTGGCACTGAACTTATATACCCAGGGCATACATCCGCAACTTGATTTTTCTGATATCGATTCTGTGCGTCAGTGTGTGGAAGAGTGCAATCAATTGCCGGTACATCCGCGTCACCCTTATGTCGGCGATCTGGTGCATACCGCATTTTCAGGCTCACATCAGGATGCCATAAAAAAAGGACTGGCTCAGCAAGACCCACAAGGTTTTTGGGAAGTTCCGTATTTACCTATCGATCCACAAGATATAGGGCGTAATTACGATGCTGTCATCCGCGTCAACAGCCAGTCAGGTAAAGGCGGAATGGCATTTTTACTTGAACATGAATATGGCATACGGCTGCCACGTCGCTTACAAATCGAATTCAGTCAGGTCATTCAGCGCGTTGCAGACAGCAGCGGCAAAGAAATGCAGGCGTCAGAAATTTTTCATATTTTCAGTCAGGAATACCTGACACCGTTTCCGCACTACGCTTATCAGGCACATCAGCTTCTGGAACACAGAGCACCGCCATCCGATTCAGCGCAATTATCGTTGCAGCTGGAGCTGCTGTTTCACGGACAATCACAAGTTATCCGTGCGACAGGCCGTGGCATTCATGAAACCTTACATCGGGCCTTTCAGTCACAAGGCATAGAACTGCAGATATTCAGCCACAGCGAAGAAAAAATACGTCAGAATCCGGAAAGTAAAGTGCTTTGTATTCTGGAAATACGAGTGAACGGCGCGCGCGAGTTTGGTGTTGCAATGGCCGATACCAGTGAGGCAGCGTCGATACAAGCCACCATTAACGCGATTAACCGGCAACAACATCAACGTCTGGAAGAAACAATACTCTGACGTTGGCACATTAAACCAACAATACCCGCAGCGGCATCATTGTTCGTGTTGATACTGCTGCAGATCGGCTACAAGTATTCCGATCATTACGTTAAACTGTCTGTCAACACTGAGCGTACCGGTTTTACTGATCGCGCTGTTTGGCAACGCAGCATCAAATCGTGTCGGAATAGGTACAGCTGAATTTATCCATGATCGCCTGAAGGAATTATATGGAACAGTATTGTGCAAAAGTAGTTTGGAATCGCGGTGAGCAAAATTTCAGTGACAATAAATGTAGCCGCGGTCATGAATGGAAATTTGACGGCGGCCTGACGGTACCTGCGTCTTCAGCACCATCATCCGTTCCTCTGCCGTTATCGGTCGCTGAAAACATAGATCCGGAAGAAGCACTGGTCGCCGCGCTTTCGAGCTGTCATATGCTGTTTTTTCTCGCCTTCGCCAGCAAGCAAGGCTTTATCGTTGACAGTTATGAAGATAACGCCGCCGGTATCATGGAAAAAAATGAAAAAAGACGGATGTCCATCACCCGTATAGAACTGCGCCCGCATACTGTATTTTCCGGGCCAACCATTCCGACTCCGGAACAAATTCTGGCGCTGCATCACTTGTCCCACGAGCACTGCTATATAGCGAACTCTATCCGTGCAGAAGTCCTCATTACCCCAGTGTGAGCGAATAAAATGTACACACCCGCAGCGTTCTCCGAGCAAAAAATTGAAGTACTGCATGCACTGATAGCTGAGCATCCTCTGGCGAGCATAGTGACTCAGGCTGAGGATGGCTTGACTGCGGATCATATTCCCTTGATCATCGCCCCGCCGAGTGCTGATGCACCGTTCGGCACGCTGCGCGGACACGTCGCGCGACAAAATCCGCTATGGCAGTACCCGTCAGAAATGCTGTGTATTTTTCAGGGGCCAAGCGCTTACATCACACCTAGTTGGTACGAAGAAAAAAAACAGAATGGCACCGTTGTCCCTACATACAACTATGCAGTGGTACACACATACGGAAAGTTACGTGTCGTCGAAGATCAACAGGAATTTCTCGCGCTGCTCGATAGCCTGACCACACATTTTGAGGCTCAACGGACGAAGCCGTGGCACATCAGCGATGCCCCATCAGACTATATTCATCATCTGATGGAGGCCATCGTCGGCATCGAAATTCCCATCACCCGCATCGCGGGAAAATGGAAAGCAAGTCAGAATAAAATAACGCAAAACCGTATCAATATTGCGATGGGTTTGCGTGAAGAAAATAATCAGGATGGCATTGCGATGGCAGACCTGATGGAACAAGCTTTGTTTTCTTCGAATGAAAATAACACGTAAAAAATATTGCGTTTTTCACGCTGGGTTTCATACAGCTGCAAATGCCGGCGTCTCGTTACAGTGTCTTCTAATACAAGTTGATACGTAAAAGGCTGCACGCCTGAACCGAATAGTTTTTCATTTTTTTACTGAGAGTTTCTGCACCAAACAAAAAAACATTCCGCCCTGGAAAACAACTTCAGAAAGCATGCCATGCCGACGAAAAAGAACGTGTATTTCTATATCTACATTTCTTATTTTTTTACCGGACTCATTCTGATTTTTGCACTGATTATGGGCGCGGTACAATTTCCGCACATGAGCAGAATCATTCTCGCGCAGGCAAACAATGCCTATGAGCTGATCGGTAAAGAAATTACCACGGATGTCCGGGAAATTTATGAGCCGGTAAAAAACCAGACTGAAATTCTGGCGCAGATTCACCCCTTACCCGGTAACAGCCTGAATGAACGACTGCGGAATGTCGCCTATCTGGCGAAAGCAATAGAAAAACTGCCATCGGCAACCTCCACCTATGTCGGTTATGCCAATGGCGATTTTTTTCTGTTGCGTCAGTTTGCAAAATCGAATGGCGGCAAAGAAGTATTTAACGCCCCGCCCGATACCGTCTGGATAGCGCAAAGTACCAGCCATGATCATGACCATCTGGTCGAATACATTGTGTATCTGAACGGCAATCTCAAAGAAATAAAACGGCTGGAAATTCCTTTAAGAAATTTCGATCCACGTCAACGTAACTGGTACCTGTCTGCGATGGAAAATCAAACCAGGGCAAACGTATCGGAACCCTATTATTTCTTTACTACCGGACAAATCGGTATCACTTACTCACAAAAAATTGTGAATGAAGAAGCGGTGGTTGGCATCGACATTGAAATACCGACGATACAAGACATCATCAGGAATCACAACGTCACGCCTTCGACTTCGATTGCGCTGACGGACCAGCAAGGGCAGTTACTCGCGTGGAAAAACGGGCGGTATGGCAGCTATAAGCCGCAGATCAGCGTACATAAGGATGGCAGCAAAGGCATGCCACTGCTCGCAGATCAGGATGCGCCTGTGCTGAATCAAATACGAAAAACTGACGGATCGGCGCCAGCAGAACAGGCTCACACTAAAAGTGCAGCGATTGATGTACATGGTGAAACCTGGTCAACATATCAGACCAGACTGCATATTCCGGGTGGGCAGGATCTGAACATACTGATCGCCAGTCCGCATGCGGAGCTGCTGGCAGACATCCTGAGCATGCGCAAACAAAACATCGTGATATTTGCGCTACTGCTGCTCGGAGAAATCGGCGTAACAATTTATTTTTCACGTCTGGCGTCAAAGCCGTTGAATCAACTATCAGACGAAGCGAAAAAAATTGCGCACTTCGACTTTCACAGCAAAATAGAAATTGAATCGCGTATCAGAGAAATTGCCGATCTCGCTGATTCTATGAAAGGAATGAAAGCAACCATACAATCGTTTCTCGACATCGCCAGCAGCCTTGCATCAGAAAGTAATTACGATCGTCTGCTGGCCAGAGTTTTAAAAGAAATGTCTGAAATAACAGGTGCTAAATCGGGCCTGCTGTATCTGTACGAACCGCAAAAAAATGCGCTGAATGTTGTACAGATTTATGCCGATCATCAAGTGATTGAAACAGATGCACAAAGCGTCGTCATGAGCGATCACAGCCATCCGGTTGTTGCGGCCTGCCATTCCGGTTCGCAAATTATGCAACTACAGGCAGGTGATCTGAAACTTTTTTTCAGTGCATTACCAGAGTCGTCGCATGTAATGACACTGATTTCTGTCCCTCTGAAAGACCGCAACAACACACTGTCAGGCGCGATCGCACTGGTGATTGACGCGGCCGGAATTGACGATACCCATCTGGCAATGGCGGAAGCAGTCTCCGGCGCTGCCGCAGTCGCAATAGAAAATCAACGTCTGATTCAGGAACAGAAAGCCTTGCTGGCATCATTCATACAACTGATCGCCAGTGCAATTGATGCCAAAAGCCCCTACACCGGAGGACATTGCCAGCGCGTTCCTGTGCTGACAAAATTACTCGCACAAGCAGCCTGCAGAGAAACCAGCGGACCTTATGCCAGCTTTGATCTGAATGACGAAGAGTGGGAAGAATTACATGTAGCTTCGTGGTTGCATGACTGCGGTAAAGTAACGACACCGGAGTACATCGTCGATAAGGCCACGAAACTGGAAACACTGTATGACCGTATTCATGAAATACGCATGCGCTTTGAAGTAATGAAACGCGATGCCGAGATCGCCTGCTGGCAAGCCATTGCCAATGGCGGGAATACGGCAGAATTGAAAGAAAAACTTAGTTCCGAAATCAGACGACTGGATGATGACTTTGCCTTTATTGCCGAATGCAATGAAGGTGGAGAATTCATGGCGCCAGATAAAATCGCCCGTATAAAAGCGATCGCTGAACGCACATGGCTCAGAACATTATCTGACCGCATCGGCATTTCACACGACGAAAAAGAACGCAAAAACCGCACTCCGGAACCGGCACTGCCAGTAAGCGAATACCTGCTCAGCGACAAACCTGAACATATTTTTACCCGCTCAGCACGCGATCACATTCCTGCAGATAATCCCTGGGGCTTCAAGATCAAGGTGCCAGAGAATTTATATAACCGCGGCGAGCTGTATAACCTGTGCGTAACCCGCGGCACACTGTCCGAAGAAGAGCGCTATAAAATCAATGAGCACATGACGCAAACCATCATGATGCTGGGGAAATTACCGTTTCCGCGCTATCTGGCAAAAGTACCTGAAATCGCTGGCGGTCATCATGAAAAAATGGATGGCACCGGCTATCCGAAACGCCTGACCGGCGCTGAGATGAGTCTCCCTGCCCGCATGATGGCCATCGCCGACATCTTCGAAGCCCTGACCGCCGCCGACCGTCCCTACAAAAAAGGAAAAACTTTGTCAGAAGCCATCAGGATTATGAGCTTCATGAAAAAAGACCAGCACATTGATGGCGAATTGTTTACGCTATTCCTGAAATCAGGCGTCTATCTGGAGTACGCAACAATGTTCATGAAGGCAGAACAAATTGACGAAGTTGATATACAAGCGTATGTCTGATTCAAACAGCCGCATTGCATGAACAAAGAAAAGAGGTACGGATATGTTCTGTACCTTCGAGTCGAATTAAATACGCTGTGCCTTCGCCAGCATCGCATGCAATAACACGTTGCACCCGGCGGCCAGATGCTCTGGTTTTGCATCTTCGATTTCGTTATGGCTGATACCGTCTTTGCAGGGAACAAAGATCATGCCCGAAGGTGCCAGTCTGGCGGTGTAGATAGCGTCATGACCCGCACCGGAAACGACATCCATCGTGCTGCAACCCAGCGTGGCAGTGGCATTGCGCACGGCATCCACGCAATCAGAATGAAACGGACATGGCGGATAATAAGACACTCTTTCAACGCTGATGTGCAGCCCGCTGTTGTTGCTGGTCTGTTCAACAAACGCCAGTATTTCCTGATGCATGGTATCGAGTAATTCAGAAGACACGTTGCGCAGATCAATACTGAATTTGACTTCACCGGGAATCACATTCCGGCTATTCGGAAACACCTGCACCATGCCAACAGTGCCGCGACCATACGGCGGATAGCGATTACCGATGTTCACCACTTCCTGCATGATGCCGGTTGCGACTTGCAAGGCGTCCTTGCGCAAGCCCATAGGCGTGGGACCTGCATGCGCTTCCATCCCGGTGACCACGCAATCGTACCAGGATAAACCCAGCACACCGGGAACCACACCGATCACTTTGTCCGCATCTTCAAGCACTGGCCCTTGTTCTATATGCGTTTCAAAATATGCACCGATAGGATGCTGGCCGGGTACTTCTGTACCTTTATAGCCTATGCGCTCAAGCTCATCACCGACGGTTTTTCCTTCGGTATCTTTCGCGGCATAAGCGGTTTCCAGCGTAAATGCGCCACAGAAGACGCCTGAGCCCATCATCACCGGCACAAAGCGTGAGCCTTCTTCATTGGTCCAGAACGCGACTTCGATCGGCGCTTCGGTTTCGATATGGTGATCGTTCAGCGTACGCACAACCTCAAGCGCAGCCAGCACGCCATAGTTGCCGTCGAACTTGCCGCCAGTAGGCTGGGTATCGATATGACTACCGGACATCACCGGCGGCAGCGCAGAATTTCGCCCCGCCCTGCGCATGAAGACATTGCCGATCTGATCGATGGTGATACTCATGCCCGCCTGCTTACCCCAGGAGACAACCAGATCGCGGCCCTGCTTATCCAAATCAGTCAGCGCCAGACGTTTCACACCACCTTTGGCAGTCGCGCCTATCTGCGCGAGTTCCATCAGTGATGACCATAAGCGCTCACCGTTAATTCTCAAGTCTGCTACAGACATGCTTTACTCCTTCAGATTGCGTTGTGCATTTTGCTGAGTGCACCGAACATCGCTGAAAACGGCGGGCGCTTAACGTATTTGCCACGACCGGCAACGGCACGTAAATCACCCTCTTTAAAAACCAGTTGACCGCCGCTGATCGTATGGGTAGGAATACCCTTGACTGTGCGTCCTTCAAAGACGTTAAAATCGCCTTTCGAAAACTGTGTTTTTACCGATAAAGTTTTGCTGCCTTCTGCATCCCACAACACGATGTCAGCATCGGCACCGGCAGCGATCACGCCTTTACGCGGATAGATGTTAAAAATCTGGGCGCAATTGGCTGACGTGACTTTGACAAATTCGGAAGGCGTCAGACGGCCAGTATTCACACCGGCATCCCACAGTACCATCATGCGTTCTTCTATGCCGCCACAACCGTTCGGAATTTTGGTGAAATTGTCTTTGCCTGCCGCTTTTTGTTCAGCGCAAAACGTGCAGTGATCGGTCGCCGTGGTATGCAGATTACCGCCCTGCAATCCCTGCCACAGTGCCTGCTGATGACTGCTGCTGCGGAAAGGCGGACTCATCACATGCCCGGCCGCCTGCTCAAATTCAGGGTGTTGATACACGCTATCGTTAATCGTCAGATGTCCGGCCAGTACTTCACCAAAGACACGTTGACCGCTTGCGCGGGCACGGGTGATCGCACCCAGAGATTCGGCGCACGACACATGCACGACATACAACGGCGTATTGAGTACATTCGCAATCGCGATGGCACGCTGCGCTGCTTCTCCCTCCACCATCGGTGGGCGCGATAAGGGATGAGCGTCTGGCCCGGTTTTTCCTTCTTGCAGTAAGCGTTGCTGCAACAGATAAACCAGCTCGCCATTTTCCGCATGCACGGTCGGCATGGCACCCAGCTCCAGCGCCCGGCTGAAACTTTTTACGAGTATTTCGTCATCCGCCATGATGGCATTTTTATACGCCATGAAATGCTTGAAGCTGTTAACGCCATGCTCCTGCACCAGCTTGCCCATATCGGCATGCACGCTATCATCCCACCACGTTACCGCGACGTGAAACGAGTAATCCGCAGCCGATTTTTCCGCCCAGCCACGCCAGAGATGAAATGCTTCCATCAGACTTTGCCGCGGATCAGGAATAACGAAATCGATGATACTGGTTGTGCCGCCAGCCAGCCCTGCTGCGGTGCCGGTAAAGAAATCATCCTGCGTGACCGTTCCCATGAATGGCAACTGCATGTGCGTATGCGGGTCGATCCCGCCTGGCATCACATACAAACCAGCGGCATCAATGATTTCAACACCGACGGGGGCTTCCAGTTGCTCGCCTACGGCAAGAATCTTTCCGTCATCGCACAACACATCTGCCTGAAATTCACGGTCCGCATTCACTACCGTGCCACCACGAATCAGAATACTCATCATCCCTCCGTTCCGAATACTGCAATGAATGAGGTCAACGCAGGTTCACCTCGGTTGATTTCAGTTTTCACAAACACGCGTATCTGTTACTTGATGCACTCATACAGAAGCGCGCTTATTCCGCATCAACACAAAATACACGATGCCGGAAATTGCCAGACCAACAAACCAGGCATAGGTATAAATTGTTTTCAGCACAGCGGAAACTTCTGGAAAAGAAGCTGGAAATGCTGCATTCAGAAAGCCCGGAATGTTGGGTATAACACCAATCGCAAATGCGATCACTGCCGCCATATTCCAGCCTTTCTGATAGCTGTATTGACCATGTTCCAGATAGAGATCTGGCACATTTATCTTCGTTTGACGAATGAAGTAATAGTCAATAATCAGAATACCGGCGATAGGCCCTAGCAGAGCTGAGTAGCCGATCAGCCAGGTGAAAATATAGCCTTGTGTGGTTTCCAGAATTTTCCACGGCATCATCACCAGCGCAATACCTGCCGTAATGTAGCCACCGGTTTTATACGAAATCAACTTCGGATTCAATGCAGAAAAATCGTAAGCGGGACCGACCAGATTCGCAGCGAGATTGACCGAGACGGTATCGATCAGCAAAATCACCAGCGCGATCAGCACGGCAGCACCTGTCATGCGGCTCGCGACATCCACCGGATCCCACAACGCCTTACCGTACAAAACGACGGTCGCCGATGTAACGATCACCGCCATTAAAGCCAACAAACCCATAGGCGCTGGTAAGCCAACGGTTTGACCAAGTATCTGATCTTTTTGTGATTTGGCAAAACGTGTGAAATCAGGAATGTTCAGCGCCAGTGTTGCCCAGAAACCGATCATCGCGGTCAGTGACGGCCAGAAGGTCGTCCAAAATTGCCCGGCTTTTTTTCCGCCTTCAACAAATTGTGAAGGCTGATCCAGCAAGGCGCCAAAACTGCCCGCTTTGTTGTACACCCATGCCAGCAAGACAAAACAGATGAGTATCTTTAACGGCGCGGTATATGTCTCTAGCTGGCGTATCGATTCCATGCCATGAAAAATGTACCAGAACTGTATGCCCCAGAAAATCAGAAAGCAAATCAGCTGAGCGGCGTTAATCCCTAAGCCTGTGATGTTGTCGCCACCAAGCGGATGTCCGATTAAAACACCACCGAGAGTGTAGATCATCTGCCCGCCAAACCATGTTTGTATGCCATACCAGCCACAGGCAACAATGGCACGCATCAGTGCAGGCAGACGTGCACCGCGCACACCAAACGAGGTACGCGCCAGCACCGCATAAGGGATACCATATTTCGCACCAGCGTGACCAATCAAAAGCATGGGAACCAGCACAATCGCGTTCGCCAGAAATACTGTCCAGACCGCCTGATAGCCGGACATGCCGCCCTCAATCAGACTGGCAGACAAAGTGTAAGCAGGAATGCACATCACCATGCCTACCCATAACGCGGCGAAGTGATACCAACGCCAGGTGCGCTGCGCTTCTGAGGTCGGTGCTAAATCCTCATTCCAAAGTTGATTGCTTTCCGCTTGCATATAGTTTTTCTCCAAGGTCAATATCTGAGGATTTGCACAAACACATCCATGCTGACAACGCTACTGATACGAGAAAAAATGTCAGTGTTAAGTGGAATGAAATTGATGCAAAAAAAGATCTGAAAAGATGTATCAGATGCATAGCAAACTTCATTCCACAAAACCACATATCGGCCGCATGCATTTTTTACGCAGTCAGTGCGGTGTGAATTCCTGCCAAGCCCGGTATGCGGCAACATCACCTCATACCGTAACAAAGCGGGATTTATACGCTCACATAAGACTGATGACAAGCAAAGCGTGAAACAGAAGAAAATGCTTCGATGCTGGATTTGCCTGAGCAACTTACTCAGCAAGCGGTTTCTCAACTTATTTTGTTACTCAGCGCATTATTTACTGAGCGCTCTGGGATTACGTGGGTCTTGCGTCCAGTTCATATAAGGCTTGCCGGTTACCTGTGGCACCATGGTGATGCACTGTTCTACAGGACAAGTGATCTGACACAAATTGCATCCCACACATTCTTCTGCTTTCACTTCGTAACGGCGCGTACCTTCTGCGTTGATCAGTTGTGCAATCGACTGATGCGACGTGTCTTCGCAAGCGATATAACAGCGCCCACATTGTATGCATTTATCCTGATCAATCTCCGCGATGACCTGATAATTCATATCCAGATATTTCCAATCGGTGGTATTCGTCACCGCTTTACCTGAAAAGTCACTGATACGCTGATAGCCTTTTTCATCCATCCAGCGCGACAAGCCATCCTGCATTTCTTTAACGATGCGAAAGCCATGCAGCATGGCTGCGGTACAGACCTGTACCGACCCTGCACCTAATGCCAGAAATTCAGCCGCATCGCGCCAATTGCTGACGCCACCGATACCGGAAATCGGCAAACCTCGGGTCGCCGGATCACGGGCGATTTCAGCCACCATATTGAGCGCAATCGGCTTGACCGCACTGCCACAATAACCACCATGCGTACTTTGCGTGCCGACGATGGGGCGGGCAATCATCTGATCGAGATCAATCGAAGTAATAGAATTAATGGTGTTAATTAAGGACACCGCATCAGCGCCGCCAGCAAAGGCGGCGCGTGCCGGAATACGTACATCTGTAATGTTAGGCGTCAGCTTTACTATCACCGGTAACGAAGAATATTTTTTGCACCAGCGTGTGATCATTTCAACATATTCGGGCACCTGCCCCACCGCCGCCCCCATACCTCGTTCCGGCATACCATGCGGACATCCGAAGTTCAGTTCTATGCCATCGGCACCGGTTGCTTCCACCAAAGGCAGCACACGTTTCCAGCTTTCTTCTTCACACGGAAACATCAATGACACGATCATCGCGCGATCCGGCCAGTCTTTTTTTACTTGTGTGATTTCCTGCAAATTCAATTCCAGACTGCGGTCGGTAATCAGCTCTATATTATTGAAGCCGATCACTTCACGGTTTTTGCCAAAGTGCGCAGAATAGCGTGACGAGACATTGACTGGCGGCGGATCTTCACCCAGCGTTTTCCAGACGACGCCGCCCCAGCCCGCTTCAAATGCCCGCACCACGTTATAGGCTTTGTCGGTCGGTGGCGCCGATGCAAGCCAGAACGGATTCGGTGCTTTAATGCCAGCAAAATTTACAGAGAGATCAGCCATATCACACCTTCGCTTTCAAATCGTCATTGATCGCCAGCGCAGCCAGCTTGCCATGTTGTACCGCCTGTACGGTCAAATCTTGTCCTGCAGCGATGCAATCGCCACCGGCATACACCTTAGCCAGACTGGTTCTGTATTTTTCATCGACCCGGATCTTGCCGCCCTCAAGCTGCAAATGCTGTGCAGCAGTATCTTGCAGACTCGCCAGATTCAGGCTCTGGCCTATCGCTTTAAATATCGCCTGGGCAGGAAGTTCTATTGTTTCGCCGGTGGTTTTCAGATTTCCATCAACGACGACGGTCTTTTCAAAACGCATCCCGGCGACGTTTCCTGCTGCATCCAACAACACTTCCTGTGGCTGCACCCAGGTCAAGATACGAACCTGATTTTCTTTCGCAATCGATTGCTCGTGCGCAGTCGCAGACATATCTTCTGCACCGCGGCGGTACACCAGCGTCACGTCTTCTGCACCAAGACGGGCAATCTGAACCGCCATATCGATCGCCGTATTACCCGCGCCAATGATGATGCACTGACGCGGAACCGGCAAGCGACTCAGATCATCGGCCTGACGTAACTCAGCAATGTAATCGACGGCCGCGACGATACCCGGCGCGTCTTCATGATCAAGGCCTAGCCGACGGCTGGCACCTAAACCCAATGCCAGAAACACGGCATCGTAGTCACGCTGCAAATCAGACAGCTGTAAGTTCTTACCTAACGCCTGGCCATGCCGCACACTGATACCACCGATCTGCAACAGAAAATCAACTTCGCACTGCGCCGTTTCGCCGACCAGTTTGTATTTTGCAATGCCGTATTCGTTCAACCCACCTGACTGCGGCTGCGCTTCAAATATCACGACGTCATGCCCTGCCCGCGCCAGTTGATGTGCGCAAGAAAGCCCCGCCGGGCCAGCGCCGACAATCGCGACTTTTTTTCCTGTCGCGGCAGCACGCGTAAATGGATGCTCTGGAAAGTGCATGTGATCCAACGCATAGCGCTGCAGCAAACCTATCCTGACTGGCGCACCTTCCGCATCGTGATTTCTGACGCAGGCATGCTCACATAAAATCTCAGTCGGGCAAACACGTGCGCAACTGGCACCGAGAATGTTCTGATCCAAAATACTTTTTGCCGCTCCATTGATATTGCCGGTCGCGATGTTCTGAATAAAACTGGGAACGTCAATTTCGGTAGGACAAACGCGTGTGCAAGGCGCGTCATAACAATACAAACAACGATCGCTTTCTATCGCTGCCTGACGACGGTTTAAACCCGGTTGCAGATCGGTGAATTTTTCCTGCAGCTGTTCATCGCTACTAGTCGTTGATGCAACATGCTTGAGTGCTTCCAACATAGGTGGCTCCAATTCAGCAATATCGTTGGTGATTGTTTATTTCTGATGGCAATAACTTCGTCTGTTTCTGTTAGCAATTTTCGTGACAGGGCACAGCAATAAGAGGAACGGCGACACCGGTGATGCTCAGCTAAAGTAACTAAACATCAAAATGGTGTCGCCGTCATCGGCAGCACAAAACTCTTTTTCGTTAAGAAGTGTCGCAACAGATCGCTGACAGTGGCAAAGCGACTTCAGCATCCGGCGCAACAGATCAGACCGTTTTTTTCAGGATATCGGCGAGTTTTCCAAACAGATCGTCGATATGTTTTTTCTCCAGTACTAACGGTGGCGATAAAGCAATGATGTCGCCAGTGGTGCGGATCAACACGCCTTCGGCAAATGCCTGCTTGTACACGGCCATCGCACGCGCACCGACTTTCCCCGGAATCGATGCCAGCTCGATCGCACCAATCAGACCGACATTGCGCAGGTCGATCACATGCGGTAAGCCCTTCAGTGAATGCAGGGCATCTTCCCAATATGTGGTCATGCTTTGCGCATGCTCCAGCACTTTTTCTTCTTTGAATACTTTGAGCGAAGCCAGCCCGGCAGCACAAGCCAATGGGTGACCAGAATAGGTGTAGCCGTGGAAAAACTCGATGCCAGCAGGACTCTGCAGCAGGGTTTCATAAATCATAGCTTTACTGAATACCGCCCCCATAGGTACAACGCCATTGGTTAGCCCCTTAGCGGTCGTCATCAGATCAGGTGTGACATCGAAAAAATCACTGGCAAACGGTGTTGCCATGCGTCCGAAGCCGGTAATCACCTCATCGAAAATCAGCAGAATACCGTGCTTATCGCATAATTCACGCAAGCGCTTCAGATAACCTTTTGGCGGCAGAATCACACCAGCGGAACCCGACAACGGTTCCACAATGACTGCCGCTATCGTCGATACGTCATGTAACGCGACAATGCGATCGAGCTCATCGGCAAGATGGGTGCCGTATTCCGGGATGCCACGGCTAAATGCATTTTTTTCGAGATTATAGGTATGCGGCAGATAATCGACACCACCCAACAAATTCGCAAATTGTTTGCGATTGGCCGGCAAACCACCGAGCGACATACCACCAAAACCGACACCGTGGTAGCCACGCTCACGACTGATGAAACGGGTGCGTTGTGCCTCACCGCGTGCACGGTGATAGGCCAAGACCATCTTCATCGCAGTATCAACAGATTCAGAACCTGAATTGGTATAAAACACCTGACCGAATTTATTACCGCTGTAATCAATCAACTGTTCGGCGAGTTCAAAAGCCGCCGGATGCCCCATCTGAAATGCCGGTGCGTAATCCAGCGTCGCAATCGCGTCCTGCACCGCTTTGACTATCGTCGGATGAGAATGCCCCAAAGGTACACACCACAACCCAGCGGTACCGTCGAGAATCTCGCGGCCATCCTGATCGCGGTAATACATTCCGGCAGCCGAAGCTACGACGCGCGGCGCTTCCTTGTAATCCCGGTTTGCCGTAAACGGCATCCAATACGCATTGAGTTGTTGTTTGCTAAGCATGTGGCTCTCCTGAAATAATTTACCGATTGGTAAAAGTATGATGAAATCCTAACCAAGCATATGCGCAGAAGACATATACAGCCAGTGGAATTTCACCCAACCGTATTGGCTTTCTGAACTGCACAGTTTCATTCGAACGATACAGACAAGCTGATTGGTGCTGGTAAAAGCAAATGACATACCAATAAGTTTCCAGATCACAGTTCCACTTCAGATGGCAGGATGAGCGTTGCAATATCAGGGGATAAAATGGAGTTGACTAAAGAAATACAGCAGGCGTCCGGATCATCCCTATGGCCGCAACTGGCACTGGAACGAAGCCGTCAAGCCAGCCTGGTTGAGCAGATCGTCCAAGAAGTAAGCCAGTTGATCCGGCAAAATCGCTTAGCGCTCGGCAGCAAGATGCCATCGGTACGTCAGTTTGCCAAATGCAATGCCGTCAGTACCTTCACCGTCGTCGAATCTTACGAGAGGCTGATCACGCTCGGCATGCTGAGTTCACGCCGTGGCTCCGGCTATTTTGTGAGCAAACCTGCCAGTGCACCATCGCCTCTGCTACATGCGACAACACCAACCATGCTTGATGCGTTAAGCCCTGATTTGTATTCAGGTGTTTCATCCGCTTTACCGGTAGGCTCAGGCTGGTTGCCACCAGAATGGTATGGTGACGATGTCCTGCTCGACGCACTCAGGCAGGCGATGCGCATCCCCACCCAACGTCTGCGCGGCTATGGTCATCCGGCTGGCCTTCCCAGTCTGCGTCAGCATCTGGCTCAGCAGTTGTCGCAAGAACTGTTTCAGCTTGATGCTGAACAGATTCTGCTGACCAACGGTGCGACACACGCATTCGATCTGATATTACGAACGCTGTGCAAGCCCGGCGACACAGTGCTGGTGGAAAATCCCGGCTACAGCAATTTGCTGTCGCTGATACGCCATCATGGTTGCATTCCGGTCGGCATACAGCGGGATGCGCATGGATTGGATCTGGATGCACTGATGGAAAAAGCCATACTGCATCAGCCAAAAATCATGTTTGTGAATACGGTACTGCAAAATCCGCTTGGCACCAGCCTTTCGCAGGCACAGGCACACCGTCTGCTGGCACTGGCTGAGCAATTCGATTTCTGGCTGGTCGAAGATGATATCTATCGCGAACTATGTACACGCCCAGAACCCTCTTTAGCTGCGATGGACGGGCTCAGACGTGTGGTACGGGTAGGTAGTTTTTCCAAAGTACTCTCCCCGACCCTGAGAGTCGGTTCACTCTGTGCATCGCACTCACTGATCGATGAGTTACTGCGCATCAAAATGCTGACCGGACTGACGACATCGGAAATCAATGAACGTGCGGTGTTGCACGCAATCAGTTCCAGACTCTACCGGCGCATGCTGGAAAAACTTAAACGACAACTTGATACCTCGCGCACCGAGGCAATAAGACTATTACAGGATGCAGGCCTGACCCTGTTGACTGAACCACGTGGCGGCATGTTTATCAGCGCCGGATGGCGTGATTCGACAAGAACAGCTCACGAGATAACGACACTGGCACTAAACGCCGGTATCTTACTGGCACCGGCAGATTTTTTCAGTCTTCACGAAACCACTTATCCCTGGTTCCGTTTCAATATTGCGTATTGCAACTCGGCACAACTTCTTACATTTTTACGCGGCATCAGCGACGAGTCCGCTCATGGATAAACGTGTGGAAAAAATCTCCAGCGCGCGTGATGCCATTGAAATTCGTATCTTAGACAGCGCGACGCAGGTATTTGCAGAATCCGGATTTCATGGCAGCTCATTGGCAGGGATCGCTGAATGTGCAGGTATCTCTAAACAAAATTTATTGTATTACTTCGCCAATAAACAAGTGTTGTACCAGAAAGTACTGGATCAGATACTGGATCAATGGCTGGAACGCATGGATTTTCTCGCCACTTCAGATGAAGAACCTGAGCAATTATTACGGCAATACATTCACGCAAAATTACGTTTTTCAAAAGAGCAACCGCAGGCCTCACGTGTCTACGCGATGGAAGTCATCGGCGGTGCGGCGGTGTACTCTCAGCAGATGCGCGAAAAAATTCTGCCTCTATTTAAAAAAGATATAGCGACTTTTGAAAATTGGATAGCAGCGGGCAAAATCAAGGCCGTCAACGCGACCCATTTATTATTTTCGATCTGGGCGATGACACAGTCGTATGCGGACTTTGCAACGCAAATGAATCTGGTTCTTGCGCAGGAGTCGTTATCAGAACAGGATTTCGATGACGCAGAAGAATTCATCGTCGGCATGGTTTTGCACAGACTGCACGCTTCCTGAACGCGCACTACGTAAAAAAATATGAAAGCAATGCGATAAAAATAGACGTTTCAATAATAAAAAATGGTGTTTTTTGTTAAACATTATTAGTTGTACCAGTGAAACATGTTACCCAGCCGGCTTTCATGATATGAATGCCAGTTACTTCGAATTGATGCCTGTACCGAATTTCACCTATGTTGCCACCGGAATATCCTGAAAATGAAGCGCTGCGTCTCAGTACGCTCAGGGAATGCCGTCTGCTCGACAGCCAGCCCGAGGAGAGGTTTGATCGCATCACACGCCTTGCCCGCCAGATTTTTCACACCGATATCGCTCTGATTTCTTTAATTGACGAGGAGCGACAATGGTTTAAATCCAGACAAGGCCTGGAAGCGCAGGAAACACATCGCGACATTTCATTTTGCGGTCACGCCATTTTGTCGAGTGACGTCTACGTTGTGGAAGATGCCAGCAAAGATATACGGTTCAGCGATAATCCTTTGGTTCTGGGCGCACCCAACATACGTTTTTATGCTGGCGCGCCTTTGCATACAAAAAATGGGCAGCGCATAGGTACACTGTGCATTATCGATAGCGAAGCCAGAATTCTGACCACGCAGGAACTGGCATCGCTGCGCGACCTGGCCGACTGCGTAGAACATGAAATTGCCAACGAACAGGCACACCGTCAGCACGATGCTTTACTGACTCTGGCCCGCATCACTTCGCTTACCTTCGATGATCCGCAAACCTTATTGCGGGAAACGCTTGCGCTTGGTTGTGAATATCTGAAGCTGAGTACCGGCATCATTTCAAAAAATGAAGGCGATAATATTTACGTCAGCGTACTGCAATCAGCGCTGGAAACTTTATACGAAGGGCAGCTGTTTCCCAAAAATCAGACCTATTCTGATTTGCTGAAAGTCGATGAAGGCGTTGTCTGCATCGAACATATAGCTCAGAGCAAATACAGCGATCACCCGAGTTACCAACGCTTCCGGCAGGAAACCTACATCGGCATCCCTCTTTTTCTGGAAGGTCATCGGTATGGAACGCTGGGATTTTCAGATGACTATCCCCGTGCGACTGCCTATAGCGAAGTCGAAATTGAATTCATCAACGTATTAGGCGACTGGGTCAACAGCACTCTGAAACGACTGGCGCTGGATCATGCGCTGGAACTGCAGCAAAAATTGAATGACGCCGTCGCCCGGGCGCAATCGCAATTTATCAAAGGCCGGGATAAGCGCGAAGGTATCAGGACCTTACTGAACGACATAGTTCTGCTTACTGGCAGCCGATACGGTCAGGTCTGTAAAGTGCAGCAGGGTAAAACGGGCGACTATATCCTGAAAAATTACGTCAGCGCAGAGGTGAGCGAGAACGCTGATCGTACGACTTCAGGAGACGATAAAAATGATTTCACGATGGAGGCGGCCACACGTTCTCTGGATGCGCAGTTTGCTCAGGTTCTTAGCACTGGGCAAGCGATATCCGGCAAAGGCATCAGCGGCGCGCTGCATCGATTCTTGTGTGTTCCGGTTTATTACAATGGCGATATCGTCGCCACCATAGGGCTGGCGAACAGCAGCAATGATTACGATCAGCAAACGATAGATTTTCTGCAACCTGTCCTGATCACGATAGGTCAGTTAATCAATGCGGCCAAAGTCCAGCGCCAGCATGAAGAAGGTGAAAGACGCCTGGCAAACATTATCGAGGGCACCAACATTGGTACCTGGGAATGCGATATCGCCAGTGGAGAAACCGTCTACAACGAACGGTGGGCTGAAATGCTCGGTTACACGCTGGCAGAGCTGCAACCGACGACTGTTCAAACCTGGCTGGATATGTGTCATCCCGAAGACTTGAAACGCTCTACCGCAATGCTGGAGAAGCATTTCAAGGGAGAATTACCCTACTTCGATCTGGTCAGCCGCATGCGTCATAAGGACGGGCACTGGATATGGATCAGAGACCGAGGGTGCGTGGTCAGTTGGAGCGAAGATGGAAAACCACTTGTTATGTCTGGTAGCCATCAGGATGTCACGCAAGAGCGACTGGCGGAAGAAAAACTGGCGCATGCTTATGCACTCTTGGAGCAATCGAACACGGCAGCACGCATAGGCACATGGGAATTCGACATTCAGAGCCGTAAAGTTTTCTGGAGCCAGGTCACCAGACAAATCCACGAAGTCAGCGACGATTATGAGTCTGATGCCGACCATGCTTTGTTATTTTACAAGCCAGGAAAAAACCGTGACCGGATTTTGCAACTGATGCGTGAAGCGATTGCAGACGGAAAAAAATTTGACGAAGAATTTGAAATCATTACTGCGAAACAAAAACAATGCTGGGTTCGTGCAATCGGCTTGCCATACTATCAGGATGATCAGATCGTTCGCATCTACGGGATTTTTCAGGACATCAGTGACAGCAAGGCAAACGCCGAAGCCTTGCGTGATCAGGCCGCTCACACCGAAGCCATTCTCGACAATGTGCTTGATGGCATCGTCACGATCGATCACACCGGTAAAGTTGACGCGTATAACGCCGCCGCGGCGAAAATATTTGGTTATAACAAAGAGGAAGTGATCGGTCGGAATTTCAATATGCTGCTCCCGGTCTGGGATGATGGCAGCCGGAATCAAAAAATCCGGCAAAATGCATTTGAAGAGGGTATCGGCGTCACGCAGGAAGTCGAAGCCAGGCGCAAAGACGGCAGTATTTTTCCGCTGGATTTATCCGTCTCAACCGTGCGGCGGCGCGGACACCCGTTGTATATCGGACTGGTGCGCGACATTACCGAACGCAAGCGGCTAGAAAGAATTAAAAACGAATTTATTTCTACCGTCAGTCATGAATTGCGGACGCCGCTTACCTCGATTTCGGGTGCGCTCGGTCTGGTTCTCGGCGGCGCAACCGGTGCCTTACCAAAAAATCTGGCGCCGTTACTGACAATTGCCAGCAAAAACAGCCAGCGCCTGACATTCCTGATTAATGATTTACTCGACATGGAAAAACTCAGCGCAGGGCAGATGCATTTCAATATACAAAATTACCCGCTGAATTATCTGCTCACGCAAGCGCTGGAAAGCAATCTGACGTTCGGTACGCAAAGAAAAATTCATCTGCAATTACAGGCGCCAGTTCCGGATGTCACTGTTGCCGTCGATAGCCAGCGGCTGATGCAGATATTGTCCAACCTGCTATCGAATGCGATCAAATATTCGCCTGAGAATGAGACTGTGGAAATCAGCGCAGCCATCGGGACAAATACCGTGCGCATTTCCGTGCGCGATCATGGTGAAGGTATACCAGCCGAATTTCATTCGCGTATTTTTCAGAAATTTGCCCAGGCAGATTCATCGAACACCAGGGAAAAAGGTGGTACCGGCCTGGGACTCGCGATTTCCAGAGAGCTGGTTGAACACATGGGCGGCAATATCGGTTTTGATTCCGGCTTACACAAAGGGGCACATTTCTATATCGATCTGCCCATCGCTGCACCGCGCCCACTGATGCCAGTATCACAGTAAAAAGACGCTGAGGCGGCTATAATCTCGTTGGTGCGAAAATTCCCCATGTAAATGTCCTCGTTGGATTTTTATTCCCGCAGCGGTTGATGCAGATGCGTTTTTTGCTAAAACGCGGCTTTTTTATACTTCAAAAAATTTCAGAAATAACTTCATGATAGTGCTCGGTGTTGAATCTTCCTGTGACGAAACAGGGCTGGCTTTGTATGACACGCAACGCGGTTTGCTCGCGCATGCCTTACATTCCCAAATCGCCATGCACAGAGAATATGGTGGTGTCGTACCGGAACTGGCTTCGCGCGACCATGTCCGCCGCACTTTGCCGTTATTGAATGAAGTCATGCAGAAAGCAACGATACAGAAACAGGATATCGATGCGATTGCCTACACGCAGGGTCCCGGGCTGGCCGGTGCCTTATTGGTCGGCGCCTCTTTTGCCTGCGGCCTCGGAATGGCACTGAATAAACCGGTACTCGGCGTGCATCATCTCGAAGGCCATTTGCTGTCACCGCTGCTGGCCAGTCAGCCGCCGGAGTTTCCGTTTATCGCCTTATTGGTCTCTGGCGGCCACACCCAATTAATGCGGGTAGATGGCATCGGTGCATATCAGTTACTCGGTGAAACCCTTGATGACGCTGCGGGCGAAGCATTCGACAAATCTGCAAAACTACTCGGGCTGCCTTATCCGGGCGGCCCCGAAATTTCCCGACTGGCAGAATTCGGCAATCCTGGCGACTTTACATTTCCGCGCCCTATGCTGCACTCCAAAGACTTGAATTTCAGTTTTTCTGGCCTGAAAACAGCAGTACTGACTGTCATCAAAAATCAGACCGCCAATATCTGCGAACAAAACAAAGCAGATATCGCGCGCGGTTTCGTCGATGCGCTGGTCGACGTGCTGGTTGCCAAGTGCCTCACTGCCATGAAAGAAAGTGGCCTCAAACGCTTAGTCATCGCTGGTGGCGTCGGCGCAAATCGGCAATTACGTGCGGCGTTAAATGCTGTCGCCGCCAAACGTCGCTTTCAGGTGTATTACCCGGAACTGGAATTCTGCACTGACAATGGCGCAATGATCGCATTCGCAGGCGCAATGCGACTCAAAAAAAATCCAGCGGCAGCGACGCGGGATTATGGTTTCAATGTGCGGCCACGCTGGCCTTTGCATGAATTGAGTGCTGCCTGATAGTCCGTCAGTTCACACCTGAAATGCACATTCACCCTTCTGCGCAAAAATACCTCTATTTCAACGGGCCGTTTTTGTCGCAGAGGTGAGCCGTCCGGATACTAAGTAAGAGCGCAGCACTCAATGCGCGGCGCACCGGACTTCTTACTTTTTCTTGCTCCCAATTTTGCTTTCTTTACCCTTCATCAGATTCACAATGTTCTGACTATGACGGTAAACCAGCAGACCGCTCATAACAAATACGGCCAGTAACTTCACATCCGGTCCAAATAACATGCCGTAATAGAGTGGTGCAAAAATCGCGGCGATCAGTGCCGCCAGCGACGAATAACGAAATGCAAAGGCAATCACCAGCCAGGTCATCAGCGTCGCAACGCCGAGCCAGGCATTAATACCAATCAATACGCCAGCTGCAGTGGCCACGCCTTTGCCGCCAACAAACTTAAAGAATACCGGCCACAGATGCCCGAGTAAAACCGCAATAGCGACCAGCGCAATGCTGCCATCATCAAGATTAAACTGCTCCGCATAATGCGTCGCCAGCCAGACCGCAAACCAGCCTTTGACCGCGTCCCCCAGCAGCGTCAATACTGCGGCCGCCTTATTACCGCTGCGCAAAACATTCGTTGCACCGGGATTTTTAGAACCATAAGTACGCGGATCGGATAAACCAAATAATTTGCTCACCACCACGGCAAACGAGACAGAACCAATCAGGTAAGCCAGCACACCGGCCAGAATAGTATTCATGTGTTTCCTAAAGAAGCTACGGGGCGAAAAATATACTCCCCCCAGTATTTTTAAAAGCGCTTTATTTACGCAGACAATAAGGGCATTTTATAACATACTCCCTCAGAATTACTCTTCCAGAGCGCATTCAACAGCGCGCGCCTGCAATAAACTCTGCAACAGCGCGGGGGAAATTCCGACCAGATAACCGCGACGGCCACCGTTAATATAAATTTTCGGTAAATAAAGAATCGCCTGCTCAACATAAATCGGCATCACTTTTTTAGTGCCGAACGGCGAAGTGCCGCCAACCATATAACCCGAATGCTTTTGCGCAATTTCCGGTTTACAGGGCTCGATAGATTTACAGCCGATCTGTCGCGCCAGATTTTTAGTTGATACCTTACGATCACCGTGCATCAACACGATTAAAGGTTTCGCCGCCTCATCCTGCATGACCAGCGTCTTGATCACATGATGTTCATCCACCCCAAGCTCACGCGCAGAAACCGCAGTACCGCCATGTTCTTCGTAGGCGTAAGGATGCTCAGAAAACTCCGCCTTGTTTTTACGCAAAAACTGCGTCGCAGGCGTTTCAGATACATGTTCTTTCTTAGCCAAAATTCAACCTCGTATTGCTATTAATATATTCAAGCGATTATAGCCGCTACGTACAAACTGGGAATGTATCTGATACTCAAAACCGGGTCATCCGAATTGCTTTTAATGCACAGAAATAATTCAAGGAAATGGAAAATTGAATGAAGATAGGAATAAAAAGTTTTTAATTTCCATTCTACGCACTAATTAAGTGCAAATTTATAGGGTACTTATGCAAAAAATGATGGCTGACCGTAACAAAAAGTATCCCTTTCCGACAAAAATTTTCAAGAAAAATACGCAGTCAAAGAAATGCCATAATCAGTAAACCGTTGGCCATTCATCTACCTATGGGCAGAAATAAATTTTAAATTTCAATTACTTAGTACAACTTAGTTGGAGCAAATGGGGCATTCATAGCGAGTTCAATTGAACAGACAAATCCCATTTCATGGGAAAAAGAAAAAAATTTTCATTCCTGTATCCAATACGCAACAAATAGTCATATTAATGTAACAAACACTTTCACATATACCCATTTTATTTACATAATCGAAGTACGTCTGATTTATTAACTTTCATTTTCTTTCAAAGTCTGATTAGGTCAAAAGACAAATACCATTTGCGCGGAAGCATCTTCAGGATCGTTTTCTATATCGCTTTGAGTCTTTATCTACTCAGTTTTTTTAAGCATCAGCGTTGCGTTCGTTAACCGTTTGGGGATCATTATGATTTTTAAAGAAAAGATAGGCGTACAGTCAGTACGCTTGGCAATCGGAGTTTTAGCTGGCACGGTCATGTTATCCGGCATGGCTCAAGCTCAAGAAGAGAAAAGTGTTCAGAAAGTCGAAATCACTGGTTCTAATATTAAACGTGCTGATAAAGAAGGCACATCTCCGATTCAGACTATTACTGCAAAAGAAATCAAAGAAAGTGGCGCAACCACAGTTCTCGATTTGTTGAAACAAGTCCCATCGATGGGTACTGGCGGTTATAACGATACTCCTGATCAAAATAGCTTTTCCCGCGGTGTAGCAACGGCGTCCTTGCGTGGTCTTAGCTCAACTTCCACACTGATTCTGTTGAATGGCCGTCGTATGGCTCCATCTGCCTACGCCAATCCAAATAACGGTCAGTCTGCGCTGTATGATCTGAACAGTATTCCACTGTCTGCTCTGGAACGCGTCGAAATTTTCAAAGACGGCGCATCTGCTGTGTATGGCTCAGACGCGATTGCAGGCGTTATCAACTTCATTACCAAACGCGATTACAAAGGCGGCGAAGTCAGTGTATCCGCAGGCGCGAATGATGATCGCGAATTTGGTCGCCAAAATGTGAACGGCACCATTGGTTTTGGCGATTTCGCAAGCCAAGGCTATAACGTTTTAGTGTCATTGGATGCGACGAAGAAACAAGCTACCAGCGAACGCAATGGTTCCAACGATATCCAGGCTGAACAATATGCAGCCATGAACTATCGTCTGAATCCATATTCCAGTTTTGCTTCTAATCAAGGTTTTTTCTATAAAGAAAGATCACCTAACACTAAGTCATTCATTACGACTGGCCCTACGGTTATCAATCAAACTAATTGCGACGCGTCCCGTAAAATAACTGGTTCTGCAGCAAATGGCATCGCGACAAGCAGTGTATTGTATGGCCGTACTTTCTGTAACTACGATGCAGATCAATTTACCGATGTTCAGGGTAAATCCGACGACATCAACTTCATGGCAGTCGGCAACCTGAAAATTAATGAAAATCTGTCTGCATTCAGTGAAGTTGCTTTCACTGATTCGAAACGGGTTTATCGTTCGGCGGCCAGAACCATTGACGGCAGATCTCCAACGACTAACTATGTTGTTGGTGGCCTTGGAGACCCATTCCAAGCTATTCTGCCAATCGGTCATCCAGACAATCCAAACCCAGATGCGCGCTCAGCAGTCGTTTATCGCTTCGAGAACCTGAAAACAGGTACTGATCTGGAAAATCAAAATGCTCGTCTGCTGGCTGGTTTGCGTGGCAGCCTCGGTAGCTGGGATTGGGAATCTGCTCTTTTGTGGAACCGTTCTAAACGCATTGAGACATCGTACGGTTTCCTGTATCTGCCAACTTTGCGTAAGTTGATTACAGAAAACCGCTCACTGGCTTCTTTGGCAGCGGATCCTACGATCACTAAAGACCTGACAAATAACGGAACTTCGCAAATCGCCCAATGGGATGGTAAAGCCAGCACTGAATTTGGTAGCTTGCCGGGTGGTGCAATCGGTTTCGCGGTCGGTGCAGAACTCCGCCAGGAAAAACTGTCTATTAGTCCTGATGCGGCAAATGCTCGCGGTGACATTCTGGGTCTGGCGACAACTGCAATTGAAGCAAAACGTAATGTTTCTTCGGCTTTCTTTGAAGTCCGTACTCCATTCATGAAAAACTTCGAGATGGATTTTGCAGGTCGTGTGGATAAATATCCGAACCTGAAGGCCAACTTCGTTCCTAAGGTCGGCGCAAAATGGACTGCAACTGATAGCCTTGCTTTCCGTGGTAGCTATTCAGAGGGTTTCCGTGCTCCGGCATTATCACAAGTTGCGCCAGGTGGTGCACAGTACTTCCTCAGTAACGTTGTTGATCCTGTTCGCTGCCCGAGTGGTACAACACCTGTTGCCGGTGCAGATCAAACCGATTGCGCTAAGAGTATGTCAGGGGTCGGCGGCGCAAATCCTGATCTGAAGCCAGAAACATCCAAGAGTCTGGCGCTGGGCTTGATTTTCTCGCCGACAAAAGACTTTGACATGACCGTGGATGCTTATAAACTGCGCCAAGAGGGTGTTGTTGCTCTTGCTGATTCCACTTTCTTGCTCACACATCCTGCTAATTTCCCGGCAGATTACATCACTCGTGATACGAATCCATTGAATCAGTTGAAAGATGCGAATGGTAATCCTATCTCAGGTACGGGTCCACTTCTGGCGATAAAAACGCCATGGACCAACCAAGGTAGCACTGAAGTCAGCGGTATTGACGTTGATATGAAATTACGTACAAATCTGGGTGAATACGGCAAACTGACTACCGGTCTGCAAACGACCTACCTGATCTCCTACCGTCGTGCAGAACAACCAGGTGACGTAGAGCGTAATGCTGTTGGTACAGCTGGTGATCTGAACGACTTTGCAACCTCGGTTGGACCTATTCCTCGTTTGAGAGCAACATTGAGTGGTCGTTGGGAAAAAGGCCCCCATAGCGTTAATGGAGCAATCCGCTTTGTTGATAGCATCACGCAATATCGTCGTTACAACAATGATGTTACCTATGCAAATGGTGGAGTTTGTCATTGGGGTTCTGGTCAGCCAGCAGGTACGCCGCAGCTGGGAGGCATTCCTAAGTACCTCGACTACTATCCAGATTGCACAGTTCCAAGCTGGACAACAGTTGACCTTGGCTATACTTACACCGGTTTCAAAGATCTGACACTGGGTATCAACATCAGCAATATTTTGGATACCAAAGCACCTTACTATCCAACAATTACTGCTGCGTCCATCGCTCAGGGTTACAACTCGACACTGCATAACAATACTGGCCGTTATTTCCGCGTATCTGCGAAATATACTTTCCGTTAATATTGTGTAGTTAGCTGGACAATAAACGCCTCGTTCAACGGGGCGTTTATTTTTTCTATCGCCTGAATCACTTTCTCTTTGAGGAATTTATGCAAACATTGCTTCACAAATTTTGTAGGGCGCTCGCTATTGGAGTATTGATTACCAGCACTGCCGCAATGCCATTGTCAGCTCATGCACAAAACAAACTGATACCAGTAGAAAATTTTTTCAAAAGCGAACAGATCTCGAATGTCATGTTTTCACCTGACGGCAAAAACATCGCGATGTTGGCTGCGGGAGCAAATGATCGTTTGGTTCTGGCGGTCATGGAAGTGGATAAGTTAAAGCCAAAAATTGTGGCTGGTTACGAAAAGACTGACGTGGTATTTTTTAGCTGGGTAAATAACCAACGACTTGTTTTTGGCGTCGGAGATCGCGCCATTGGCGATGGTGACCGCGATAGAGGCAATGGTTTATTTGCAATTAATAAAGATGGCAGTGAGTTACGAGAATTGATTGCGACCGGTGACACCGGTGGCAAATTCAGAGTGCTCAATGGCTATCACGATTTTCTTGATGTCACTCACGTGCCAGACTCCAATGACGTGTATATAACGCGCAGCACTGGAACACGTAAGACACCGTCTTACACATTAATGAAACTGAATACACAGAATGGCTACAACGAAGTCGTTCAGACACCAACGAATTCCGTCAGTTTCATGATTGATAAATCCGGTGAGGTAAGAGTTGCAGAAACCTCTGAGGATAACCTCTCCGCTGTGCATTATAAAGACCCAAAAACACAGCAGTGGCGAAAACTGATTGAGTACGACAACGTAAAAGGGCATGGGTTCTCTCCGGCGTTTATCGCACCGGATGGCCAGTTTTATGTCACGGCAGCGAAAAAAAGTGACACGGTTTCCGTGTTCCGTTTTGATCTGGAAAAAAATAAACTGGATGACACGTCTATCGTCGCCACAAAAGGATTTGATTTCCATGGTAATTTCGTTTTTAACAAAAAAGAAAATAAGCTTCTAGGGATTCATTACGAGAGCGATGCTTTTTCCACTTTATGGCTGGATGAAAAATGGAATAGTTTCCAAAAAGCAGTCGATGCAGCACTGCCAAATACGGCGAATCTGATTTGGGGCCCGGAAACTGCGAACAACGATACTATCCTTGTTCACTCGTTCTCTGACGTTCATCCTGGATCCTATTTGCTCTTTAACACCGAGACAAAGAAATTTGTTCCGATTGGTGACGTTCATCCTGAAGTCAATTCTAAGACCATGTCCTACAAAGACTTTGTCCGCATTAAAGTCCGGGATGGTATGGAAATTCCTGCCTACATCACACTGCCAAAAAACAGTAGCGGTAAAAACTTACCCATGGTGGTGATGGTACATGGCGGCCCTTATGTCCGGGGTGGACATTGGGAATGGAACCGCGAAACACAATTTCTTGCATCTCGCGGCTATGCTGTACTTGAACCTGACTTCCGCGGTAGTACAGGTTACGGAACAAAGCTGTTCCGGGCGGGCTGGAAACAATGGGGACTGGCAATGCAAGATGACGTGACAGATGCGACAAAATGGGCGATTGCTCAGGGTTATGCTGACCCCAAACGTATCTGCATCGCAGGTGCCAGCTATGGTGGTTACGCAACACTGATGGGCTTAATCAAAGAGCCGGATTTGTATCGCTGCGGTATCAGTTGGGTTGGTGTGACTGACATCAATTACTTATTTGATGTCACCTGGAGTGATACTTCTGGCTCAGCGTGGTCGCGTTACGGTATGCCATTGATGATCGGTGACCAGACCAAAGATGCAGAGCAATTGAAAGCGACCTCGCCTGTCACGCAAGCACATCGTTTAACAAAACCATTGATTCTTGCTTATGGCGCAGCAGATCGAAGAGTGCCATTGGTACACGGTGAACAATTCAAAAAAGCAGCACCTAAAGACGCAAAAATTGAATGGATCACTTATCCGAATGAAGGTCACGGATGGCGCACCCTGAAAAACAATGTTGACTTTTGGACCCGCACTGAAAAATTCTTAAACGAAAATACCGCAGTGAAATAAGTCGTTCAACAAAATTACCAGACCTGCGTCGCTCAGAGCCACGCAGGTTTTTTTATTCCTTGCGGTTTATAAACCGCGTTATACGATACAAATAATCACCCTCGTGGATGATGCAGTGCATGGAGCTTTTTTAATCGTTCTCTGGCGACGTGGGTATATATCTGTGTAGTTGAGATGTCAGCATGCCCAAGCAACAACTGCACAACCCTTAAATCGGCACCGTGATTGAGTAAATGCGTTGCAAATGCGTGGCGTAAGGTGTGGGGCGAAAGATGAATCGTAATCCCGGCCTGAGCTGCATATTTCTTGATCAGGATCCAGAACATCTGCCGCGTCATCGCACCGCCCCTTGCTGTCACGAATAAGGCATCATCAATTTGACCATTTAATATCACCGGACGTGCTTGTTTCAAATAACGTTCCAGCCATAATCTGGCATGCTCGCCAAATGGCACCAAGCGTGTTTTATCTCCTTTTCCAGTCACACGCAGAACTCCCTCATTTAAGCCGACTTCCAAAGATTTGAGTTGCACCAGTTCGCTGACGCGCAACCCGCATGCATAGAGCAATTCCAGCATGGTGCGATCCCGTAGTCCCAAAGAAGAATCATCCGGAGCCTGCAACAAAGCCTCTACCTGTGCTTCGCTCAGGGTTTTGGGTAAGCGGACGGGTTGTTTTGCCGATTTGAGTTTGCTGCACGGATTTTGCCAGACCAAATTCTGCCTGACAGCCAGCAAATAAAACCGTTTCAACACGCTGAGACGACGATTGGCAGAAGTTGCCTTGGATGACGTGTGCTTCAGCGCGATATAGGCGCTGATATCGTTGTAATCAGCCTGATATAAGTCTTTGCCAGTCGCTTCAGACAACCATTCGGCGAACAGGCGCATATCGCGTCGGTAAGCTTCTACGGTATTTTTTGCCAACCCGTCTTCAAGCCACAAAACATCACAGAACTGGTCTATCTGCGCCATCAATTCTGCAGGCAATAAAAATGGCACCGAATTATCTTTCGGCATTAAACCCGTCTTTTTTAAACTGACAACATCCTCACGCATAATCAGCCACACCCTCATGCGCCAGCAACCAGCGCTTTACTCCGAGGTGAAAACCCGTTTCATCATCATGATGAGCAAACCCGCCCAAACCACCCGCTGCGGTGACGCGATGGCAGGGAATCACCAGCGGATACCAGTTCGCACCACAAGCCTGGCCGACAGCGCGCGGCGCAGAGCGGATTTGCTTGGCAATCTGCCCGTAAGTCAGCACCTGACCTCGTGGAATAGCTGAAATTCCACGCCAGACCGCATTTTGGAACGCTGTACCAACAGTCCGCAAAGGAAGATCAAACTGAAAATCAGGATCGTCGAAGTAGTGCAGTATTTGTGTCGCCACCTTCTCCGAGAGGGAATCACCTGGGTCTTTCTCATGGAACCTTGGTGGCAAATAAACCAGCTCTGTCAGCAAGGAATCAGCGACGCGGATTCCGACTGCGCCAAATGGTGCAGCAACGATGGCAGAAAAAATACCGCTCTCTTTGTCTGACATGAGTGTTCCTCAAAAAGGGAAAAGCTTGCTTCAGTAAATGTGACGAAAACATGCTCATCGCCAGATCAGCCTGCTCATCAATCAAATCTCTGTGAATTTTAAACGCCAGCGCACTCGCCGTCAGCACAAAAAATAGCAAACATATACTGACAAATTTATCCGCCAGATGTGCTGATTCGGCACTGCGGATAACATCAATTCGATCCGGAAAAGAAAAAAGGCGCATCAATGATGCGCCTTGAAAGCATGTTTCGCGTTTTCGGCTGTTTAGTTATCGTGTTGCCACAATACTCAGCTTGTAATAAAAACGCGCGTCTCCTCAGTGTACGGCATGGGTACCGTTTTCTTGCACTACCGCCTTTTAATCTTCTGAACTGCTAAAAGTTCGACTGCGCAGAATATAGCACGACCGAATACCAGTGACAAAAAAAAACTACGCAAAAATACTTAATTGTTGCGGATATGTAAAAGACATGTATATATCCGAAAAATGTGCTAATCCAATTTATTTATTATAAAAATCAATTATTTGTAAATTAAATTCGGCAGCCAGGTAGAAATCTCTGGAATATACGTAATCAGCAACAAGAATGCGACCATCGTCATCAGCCACGGCAAAACGGCAACTGTCAGCTCGGTAATACCCATTTTCGTAATACCAGAGGCGACATACAGGTTTAGCCCCACCGGTGGATGACACATCCCGACTTCCATATTCACCACCATAATGATACCGAAGTGGACGGGGTCGATACCGAGTTTCATCGCGACCGGGAACAAAATCGGTGCCATGATCAGCACAATGGAAGACGGCTCCATCACATTACCCGCTAACAACAGCAGAATATTCACCACCAGCAGGAAACTGATCATGCCAAAGCCTTTGTCCATAATCCAGCTTGCCATCGCTTGCGGGATATTTTCGCTGGTCATCAGGAATGAGAACAGTACTGCGTTAGTGATAATGTAGAGCAGCATCGCTGACATTGAGGCAGAATCCAGCAAGACCTTCGGTACTTTTTTCAAGCTCATGTCTTTATAGACAAATACCGCGATAACGAACGCATACACGGCTGCGACAGCGGCCGCTTCCGTCGGTGTGAACATGCCGCTGTAAATACCGCCCATCACAATCACGATCAACAATAAGCCCCAGGCGCTTTTTCTGAACGCAGTAAAACGCTCGCCCCAACTGGCTTTTGGCATACGAGGGTAGTTGTGCTTACGCGCCAGAAACCATGTGGTCAGACCAAGCAAAAATGCCAGCATCAGGCCGGGGATAACGCCCGCCATGAATAATTGCCCAACCGAGGTATTGGTCGAAACGGAATACATCACCATCACAATCGAAGGTGGGATCAGAATACCCAATGCACCGGATGTCGTAATCACCCCAGCGCCGAAACCTTTTGGATAACCTTGCTTAATCATCGCAGGCAGAATAATTGAGCCGATCGCGACCACTGTCGCTGGCGACGAACCCGAAACAGCGGCAAACAAAGCACAGGCAAGAACGCCAGCCAGAGCCAGCCCGCCATGCCAATGCCCGACCATCGCTGCCGCAAAATTAATCATCCGGCGAGCGACACCGCCGTGCGTCAGGAAATTACCGGCCAGAATGAAGAACGGAATCGCCATGATTTCGAACTTTTCTATTCCGGTAAATAACTTCAAGGCAACCGACTCAATCGGCACCTGTGTCATCGTGAAGAGGAACGTCAGTACCGTCAGGCCGAGCGAAATCGAAATCGGCATGCCGGTCAGCATCAACAGCAGTAACAAGACAAAAATAATGGTGGCGTTCATGCTTTCACCTCATCTTCGAGACCATCAACATGGGTGTGATCGTGTTTAGGCAATTCACCTGTTTTAACGAAATTCCAGATAACTTGCAGAAAACGGAAACACATCAGATAAGAACCCAGCGGTATCGCCAGATAGACCCACCACATCGGTATTTCCAGATCAGCGGAGGTCTGATCAGTATGGGCAATTTCCCATACAAAACTACCGCCCAGTGTGCCGACAATGCCGGTAAATAAAGCGCCGGCAGCTAATCCCAGAATCACAAACTTATAGCGATTCGCAGGGCTCAGTTTGTTGATCAGCACATCGACACCAACGTGAATACCGGTACGCACACCGTAGGCAGCGCCAAACTTTGCCATCCACACAAACATGTAAATGGTCAGCTCTTGTGCCCAACTGGTATTTATTTTTAACAACTCGTCTTGCAGGTAAGGGATTTCAAATCCCGAAAGATAACGGTGCACCACCGCCATGAAAGTGACCAGGGTTGCAGCGCCCATCAGGGTCGCGATCAACCATTCCTCTAGGTGATCAAGGAATTTCATTGTGTTCTCCTGTGAAGGATAGGAATGAGAGATGAGAACCGGCAAACCTGAGCTTACCGGTTCTCATCTGACGGAAAGAACTTACTTGATACCGAGTTTAACGGCTTCTTTGTTGACGTTTGCAATCAGATCTTTACCGATCCGTGATTCCATCTGCTTTTGCACTGGCAGCAGGGCTTTGCGCCATTCTGCTTTTTCTTTATCAGTTGGTACATAGACCGTGGTCTTGCCGGATTTCTTCACTGCTTCCAGCGCATTATCGTTCTCTTGCTGGGCAATCGCATTCGCGTACTTGGTTGCCGCTTTCATCGCGCCATCTAACTCATTGCGAATATCCGCAGGCAAACCATCCCAGAATTTCTTGTTCACGATCACCGCATAGCCAAGGTAGCCATGATTCGTCACCGTCACATGCTTTTGCACCTCATGCATTTTTTGTGTGTACAGATTTGATGGCGGGTTTTCTGTGCCATCCACCACACCAGTCTGCAACGCCTGATATACCTCGGAGAATGCCAGCACTTGTGGGTTTGCATTCAGTGCACGCATTTGCGCATCCAGCACTTTAGACGATTGTATGCGTAATTTTTGTCCCTTCATGTCGGACGGCAAATGGATAGGCTTATTCGACGACATGACTTTAAAACCGTTATCCCAGTAACCCAGACCAGTGATGCCTTTGGTTTCCAGTTTCTTCAGCAGATCTTTACCGATAGGTCCTTCTGTGACTGCATACAACACATCTTTGGTCGGGAAAATGTATGGCAGATCAAATACCTCAAACTCTTTGACGCCTAAAGGGCCGAATTTAGCCAGCGATGGAGCCAGCATTTGTACTGCACCCAACTGCAATGCTTCTAATTCTTCCTTGTCTTTATACAGTGTGCTGTTGGGATACAGTTCGACTTTCACACGCCCTTTGGTTGCTTTTTCTGCGAGTTCCTTAAAGCGCTCGGCAGCTTTGCCTTTTGGCGTATCGCTGGCGACAACGTGACTGAATTTAATGACGATAGGGGATTGCGCAAATGCAGCGCCACTAACCAGTGATGCCGCCAGAAGCGAAAACAGAACGGATTTGATTTTCATGAGAGTCTCCAGTTTATTGATTATCAAAGTTATTATTCTACGATTATTGGAAATAGTCACCCGCTGAACAATTGTGGAAAACCACATACCGCACTCGATTGCCCATATAAACAACACCTGCAGTAAACTAACAGCATGAAACGTCTATATAAATCGCAGCGATGGCCTAACGACAAGTGGCGCTGGATCATTCCTATTTTGCTGATTGCCTTGTTTCTGACCACGCTGATCTGGTTGCCGTGGCAGGCACAACGCATGGAAGCGAATGAAAGACAGGAGCAACTGATTGCCGACACTCTTTGGGTAGAGCAGGCAATACAATTTCAGATCGACCGCAACGACGAAATGTTGCGTCAGATCGGCGCCGATATGATGAATATTGGCCTGAAGCCGGATGCCATTTTGCTGCGTTTCCGGAATCTGCTGCAAAACAATCATGAGATTTCCCGTCTGGTCTTACTCGACCAGCACAATGCTATTGTCACATCGTCACATGACACAGCGTTCAATTCATCCAATATTCTGATACCCGATGACATCAAATCTGCGCAGGCAGAACTGGATAACAAAACCCGTTGTTTTGCTCCCAGACAGGAAACCAAATCACAGAAATACAATTACGCCATTAGTTGTCAGATTCCCTTAAAGAAAGAAAACCACTATTTTGGCAGCATCCTCATCACCTACCATGCCAATGGCATACTGGAAGAATTAGTCCCATGGTGGTTTGCGCAGGAAAACCAGATTTCTCTGCTGGACAACGATGACAAAGTGATTGCAACGCGGGCTGCCGGCGGGCCGGGTAAAAATGTGTATACCCACAACCGCAATCTCGAACTGCCCGGCGTCACACTCGCGCTGCACACCAACAGCAACAAGAGCGAACCCAAGCTACTGTCCAATTTGCTGGTGGTGATGGTCATTCTGCTGTCAATGGGCTTGATCTGGAGTCTGGTTGCATTGTGGCGCGACATCAATCGCCGCCTGGCAGCCGAAGGCGCCCTGCGCCAGCAAGTGATCTTTCGCACTGCGATGGAAAACTCGCTGATCACAGGCTTACGCGCGCGCGATATGCATGGCCGCATGACCTATGTGAACCCGGCATTCTGCAAAATGGTCGGCTACCCGGCAGAACAAATCATCGGTCGTCTGCCACCCATGCCGTATTGGGCTCCCGAAGTCGTCGAAGAATATCAGCAACGCTTTTCAAAATTGCTGGCTGGCTCGGTGCCGCAAGACGGCTTTGAAACCATTTATCAGCATGCGAGTGGCGAACGGATTCCGGTATTGATTTATGAATCGCCGCTGATTGACGAGAGCGGTAAGCAAACCGGCTGGATGAGCTCGATACTGGATATTTCCGAACTCAAACGGGCACAGGAACTGACTCGTCAACAAGAAGCCAAGCTGCACTCGAGTGCGCGGCTCGCCACCATGGGCGAAATTGCCTCAATGCTCGCGCATGAACTGAATCAGCCGCTGGCCGCTATTTCCAGTTACACCACCGGTGCCATGAATCTGCTGGAAGCGGGCGATACCGATAAAGCCTTATTGTTATCGGCGATGGAAAAAGTGAAGAACCAGGCGCAGCGTGCCGGACAGATTATCCGCAGCGTGCATGAGTTCGTCAAAAAACGTGAGCCTACACGCGAGTTAGTTAACATCAATGCGCTCATTAAAAATGCGCTGCCACTGGTCGAATTGCAAGCGCAGGCCGCGCACATCAGCCTGCAATGGCTACCACTGCCCGGCACACCACAGGTGCTGGCGGATCAGGTACTGATCGAACAGGTATTGCTGAATCTGACCCGCAACGCGATTGAAGCGATGGAAGACACACCGCCGGAACATAGAAATTTACGCATACAAGCCAGCCTCGACAACGAGGGCGATATCGTCGTGGAAGTCATCGACCGTGGGCATGGCATTCCTGCCAGCGTGGCTGACCGATTGTTTTCACCGTTTTTTTCCACCAAAACAACCGGCATGGGAATGGGGTTGAATATCTGCAGGACGGCGATTGAGTTTCACGGCGGCAAACTTACTCACCGCGATAACCCGGTCGGTGGTAGTATCTTCCGCTTCATTCTGCCGGCAGTGCAAGAAGAAAATAATCCCGCTGACCTGCCGACTGCAGCGTCACAAAAAGAATAATGAGACGGTCAACGTGCGGTCATACCGATACAGCGTGACCGCTTCTGCCCGTGACATTCTGATATCGCAATTGGAGACGACATGCTACACATCATTGACGACGAGGACGTGATCCGCGATTCACTTTCCTGGCTCGCCCGTTCGCGCCAGATTGCCGCGATTGGCTACAGCAGTGCAGAACAGTTTCTGGCCTCGCTCGATCAACCTTTGCGCTTCGATGCCGAAGGCGACTGCATTTTGCTGGATGTGCGCATGGAAGGGCTGAGCGGCATTCATCTGTTTGATATTTTATCCGGCAAAAAACTGACCAAACGTCTGCCGGTGATTTTTCTGACCGGGCATGGCGACGTACCGATGGCGGTCGATACGCTCAAACGCGGTGCTTTTGATTTCTTTGAAAAGCCGTTTAACGATAACAAGCTCATGGACAGAGTGCAGGAAGCGCTGGCGCAATCACGTGCAGCAGGTGTTTCCGCCGCCGTACATGAACGTCTGGCGACCTTGTCTGCGCGCGAAAAAGAAGTGCTGGAACTGATTTTGCTCGGCAAAATGAACAAGGTCATCGCAGACGAACTCGGTATCAGCATGCGTACCGTGGAAGTGCACCGCGCGCATGTGTTTGACAAAATGCAAGTCAAAACTGCCGTCGAACTGGCGGGAATCCTGAAGTAGTTTTTAGTAAAAATGGGGGAGTATCCTTGATTTTCACCCTATTCTCCTTGTAAACATTAGGGGTTGAAATATACTCCACCCAGTATGTCTATCTTCACCTTACTCTTTCCTGATTTTAGTTTAATTCTGATCGGCTTCCTGCTCGCCCGCCATTCCCATTGGGGAGGCCATTTCTGGGCTGGCGTCGAAAAGATCGTTTACTTCCTGCTGTTTCCTGCCCTGCTGTTTTACACCACCGCACGCACACGTTTTGATTTTCATGCGACCGGACATCTGTTGCAGGTCGCCATCATTGCCACGATAGCTGGCATGTTGCTCGGCTGGCTGGCTAAGTATTTGTTTAAAACAGCACCGCGTATTTTTGAATCCGGCGTGCAGACGGCATTCCGCTTCAATTCTTATATTGCGCTGGCGATCGCGTCCCGCCTCGCGGGAGATCAGGGCACCGCGCTGATGGCATTACTGATAGGCTTTCTGGTTCCACTCTGCAATATGGCAGCGGTCTATGCACTGGCCCATAACAGTGGTCGCTTGCTGAAAGAAATCGCCAGTAACCCGCTGGTGGTCGGTACTGCCAGCGGTGTGATCGTCAGTCTGCTGGACATCCCATTGCCGGAAGGAATAGCAGCAACGCTGTCGCGACTGGGCAATGCCGCCATCGCACTCGGCTTGCTTGCCGTGGGTGCCGGGATGAAGGTGTCAGCAATACACGAAGCAAAAGGTATCGCCGCCTATTTTCTCTCGGTGAAATTGCTGGCGTTACCGGCGATAGCGCTGGTACTTGGCCGCTGGCTGGAATTGCCAGCTCTGCAATTGCAGATCGCCGTCATTTTCTGTGCGCTGCCGACTGCATCGAGCGCCTACGTGCTGGCGGCGCGCATGGGTGGCAATGGCCCATTCGTCGCCTTTCTGATTTCTGCCAGCACCGTATTGTCAGTACTGACCCTGCCGATCTGGCTGGCGCTGGTGCGATAGCATCACCAAATTTTCACTACGCGCTCAGGCCATGGCAGGCTAGCGCCCAGATCACATGCTCACGCACCATCTCTGACGGATGATCAAGACGCGCGTGTAAGGCCGCCACAATGCCCGCATCGCCGCACATCGTGGTTGCCGCATTACCAAGACCGACCGCAATATTACGCAACCAGCGTTCATGCCCGATACGACGGATAGGGCTGCCTTCCAGCATGCGCAAAAACTGCTCTTCCGTCCACGCAAACAAATGCACCATGCGCGCGTGCCCCAAACCATTTCTGACTGCAAAATCATCGACTGCGGCAACTTGCGCAAATTTATTCCACGGACAATGCAACTGGCAATCGTCGCAACCATACACCCGGTTACCGATCAACGACCGGAATTCGATTGGGATACTGCCATGCAGTTCTATCGTCAGATACGACACACAGCGCCGCGCATCGACGGTGTATGGTGCAACAATCGCCTTGGTCGGGCAGACATCGATACACGATGAACACTGACCGCAGTGATTGCCAACTGGCGGGTCAAGCGGCAACGGCAGATCGACCAGTATCTCGCCCAGAAAAAACATGGAACCAGCTTCACGACTCAATAGTAGCGTATGCTTGCCACGCCAGCCGAGGCCCGATTTTTCTGCCAGCGCCACTTCCATTACCGGCGCAGAATCAGTGAAGACACGGTAGCCAAACTCACCGATCTGCTGACTGATTTTTTCTGCAAGCTGCTGCAGGCGACTGCGTAAAACTTTGTGATAATCGCGACCGCGCGCATAGATAGAAATCACCGCTGTATCTGCAGTATGCTGTGCTTCCGCAGCGCGCCAGTGCGGATCGGCTGGCAAGTAATTCATGCGTGCCGAAATCACCCTGACGGTGCCAGGCACTAATTCAGCCGGGCGACTGCGCTTGGTGCCATGCGCCGCCATATACGCCATATCGCCATGAAAACCGGCGTCCAGCCATTTCTGAAAACCGGCTTCGGTGTGGCTGAGATCAACATCGGCAATACGAATTTCTGCAAAGCCGAGTTCTTTGCCCCAGCTTTTGATCTGTGCGGATAAAGCAGATAAGCTGTCGACATCCAGATTCACGCGGCAGACTCCGGCAAATACACAAGGGCGGGGCAATATGCTATGTTTAGCGAATTCATGAATACGGACTTTGCAGGAAATGTCACATTATAAAACCACACTGCCGGATGAAGCAGCAACGCAGGCATTAGGAAAAAGTCTCGCCCACACATTAGTGCCGGGGCTGGTTATTTTTCTGCACGGCGATCTGGGTGCAGGTAAAACCGCCCTCACCCGCGCCATGATTCACGCGGCTGGTTTTACCGGCAATGTAAAAAGCCCGACTTATACACTGGCAGAACCGTATCAGGTAAAAATCCGATCGCAAACAACAACGATCATGCATTTTGATCTGTATCGTATGCTGAGCGCCGAAGAATTTCTGGACGCCGGATTCCGCGAAGAGTTTAACGCATCGAATATCTGTATCGTCGAATGGCCAGAAAAAGCAGATGGCGTGCTGCCAGAACCTGATCTGAATGTATTTTTAAGCGTCGCAGGTGATGGTCGTGAGGTAGAATTGCAGGCGTTGTCTGCCAAAGGTATCGCATGTCTCGCATCACTCCAATTCGCCCCCAATCTGTAAGCCAGAAATCCCCATCAGGAAAGCGACGCGCTTTCATTAAAGCTGGCGGCACCCTGCTGCTGTCCGTTTGTGTGCCGCAAGCAGCAAATGCGGCGAAAATTCTTGCTGTCCGGGTCTGGCCTGCCGAAGATTACACCCGCGTCACGCTGGAAAATGATATTGAGCTCAATACCAATTTTTTTACAGTAAAAAATCCTGAGCGCCTGGTGGTGGATATCGAAGGTCTGGAATTAAATACCACCCTGAAAGAACTGGTGGCGAAGATACAGCCGAATGACCCTTACATCAAGCAGGTGCGGGTTGGTCAGAATAAACCGAACGTTGTGCGCCTGGTGTTCGATTTAAAAGAAGAAATCAGCCCACAGGTGTTTACTCTGCAACCCGTTGGCAACTATAAACACAGGCTGGTCTTCGATCTGTACCCAGCCAATCCGGCCGACCCAATTGCCGCGCTGATAGAAAAAGGCGAGTGGCACAAAGACACCCAGACCAGAAGCGTCGCCCCGACCACCCCGACTATGGCGGGTGAAGTCAAAGCCGATGGCAAATCTGATCCAAAAGTATCTAAACCGGAACTCATGGCAGAGGCCAAGCCTGACGACAAAGCCGCGTTGAAACACAGCGAAAAAACTGAACCGCATCTGAGTGAAAAATCACCAGAAAAATCAGCTACACCGGCGATGACACGCATGATCACGATTGCGATTGATCCGGGTCATGGCGGTGAAGACCCCGGTGCGACAGGGCGTGGCGGCAGCCGCGAAAAAGATGTGGTTCTGGCGATTGCCAAACGCCTGAAAGCCAAAATAGAACAGCAACCGAATATGCGCGTGATGCTGACGCGCGATGCCGATTATTTTGTGCCGCTGAACGTGCGGGTACAAAAAGCCAGAGCGGTGCAGGCAGATTTATTCATGTCGGTGCATGCCGATGCGTTTGTGAATTCATCTGCGCGTGGTTCATCGGTGTTTGTATTGTCCGACAAAGGGGCAAGTTCAACCGCCGCACGCTGGCTGGCGGATAAAGAAAATGCGGCCGATCTGATCGGCGGCGTGAACATCAAAAATCACGACAAGCAGCTCGCCAGCGTCTTGCTGGATTTATCGACAACGGCGCAGATCAACGATAGTTTAAAACTCGGCAAAGTTGTGCTGACAGAAATCAGTGGCATCAATAAATTGCACAAAGGCTCGGTGGAACAAGCCGGATTTGCAGTTCTGAAAGCGCCGGATATTCCCAGCATATTGATAGAAACGGCGTTTATTTCGAATCCGGAGGAAGAGGCCAAACTGACCGATGACGCCTATCAGGATCAGATGGCGGATGCAGTGATGAAAGGTATCAAGAAATATTTTTCAAAAAATCCGCCACTGGCAAAAAGCCGGCTGACCTGAGCCCTCGCCAGCGACTGACTCAACACAGCCATGCCCGACGATCTCGCCGGGCATTTTTTATTCTGCCTGTGCACTGGAATCGCAGCCAACACCAGCGGCAATCCAGCGTCGGACTCTGCGCGCAAACCAGGCCTGCCAACGTAGCGGAAGCCAGCGCAGATACTGTGCAGGCTGAGTCAGCATGCCGCAGCGGTAGGACATTGAAGCGTGATCCCATAATAAGGCGCGGCAACTTCCATGCCGCTGCCACAAAAAAACAAGCGCCACCGGGCAAGGCTCGGCAGCGCAGCAAACACCACAGCCATTACAGGCTTGACCGACTTCTGGCTTCAACGGTGCTTGCTGGCGTAGCCAGATCAGCGTCGATGAAGTCGGCTTTTTCACAATCGTCAGACCGCTTTACGCAAGCGCTTCAGCATTTTCCACAATGCCCCCAGCAACAGAGGCACAATCGCGGCACCGACCCCCACCAGTACGATGGCATTCAGATTTTTCTGTATGAAAGGAATGTTACCGAAGAAGTAACCGCTCAGGACCAGCGACAATATCCATAACAACGCACCAAGCACATTGAAGAGCTGGAAAGTACGGTGTGTCATATCAGAGATACCCGCCACGAAAGGCGCAAAGGTACGCACGATAGGCACAAAACGCGCCAGCACAACGGTTTTACCACCATGCTTTTCATAAAATTCATGGGTCTTTTTCAGCGCCGCCTTATCTATCCAGCGATAGTCGTGCGCCATGACTTTGTGACCAATCAGGCTGCCGATCCAGTAGTTAATCGTGTTGCCGGAGATCGATGCAAGCAGCAATAAACCAACCAACAGCCAGGGGTTCATCGCACCCGTCGCGCAAAAAGCACCGGCAATAAACAATAATGAATCGCCGGGTAAAAACGGAAAAATCACAAAGGCAGTCTCACAAAAAACAATCGCAAACAAAACGACGTACACCAGCGTTCCATATTCAGCAATCACCATCCCCAACATCTTATCGACATGCAAAATCATGTCTAACAGTTGCATGAAATCCATTATTGTTCCAGTCAAAGAAATCGCGGCAATCATACACTAAGCCGCAGTACACGCAAGACAGCGCAGGTATAATCTCGCGATGAATCCGAATTCCTCTCCTTACCGTCCGATTCAGGCGCTGCCCGATAACCTGATCTCTCAAATTGCTGCCGGCGAAGTCGTCGAACGGCCGTCTGCCGTCGTCAAGGAAGTGCTGGAAAACGCGCTGGATGCGGGCGCCAGCAGCATCACCATCCGGCTCGAAGAAGGCGGCGTCAAACGGATAGCGATCAGCGATAACGGACGCGGTATACCGCAAGAGCAATTGCCACTCGCCGTGGCACGTCATGCAACGTCGAAAATCGCCTCGCTGACGGAGCTGGAAAATGTCGCGACCCTGGGATTTCGCGGCGAAGCGCTCGCCTCCATCGCCTCAGTTTCCTTGCTGACGCTGACGACCCGTACCGCCGATGCACCGCATGCGTGGCAGATTGAAAATGGTAAGGTCTCTCCGGCATCGGGTGCGCCAGGCACCACGGTCGATGTGCAGGATTTGTATTACAACACGCCCGCCCGCCGGAAATTTTTAAAATCAGAACAAACAGAGTTCGGTCATTGTGCGGAGGTTGTGCGCCGTATCGCGCTGGCGCGCCCCGACGTCTCGTTTTCCCTCACACATAATGGTAAAGCGGTTGATCACTGGAATGTCAGCGCAATTGATAAGCGCAGCGCGCAGATCCTCGGTGAGGCCTTTTCCAGCGCGCGTCTGCCACTCGATGAAAGCGCAGGGCCATTGCGCCTGCATGGTTTTGTCGGTTTGCCGACCGCCTCTAAAGCGCGTGCCGATGCACAATTTTTTTATGTGAACGGCCGCTTTGTCCGTGACAAATTATTGACCCATGCGGTACGCGCTGCCTATCAGGATGTGTTGCATGGCGATCGCTATCCATCTTATGTTCTGGCGCTGGATCTTGATCCGGCACTGGTCGATGTGAACGTGCATCCTTCAAAAATCGAAGTGCGGTTTCGCGATAGCCGTGCCGTTCATCAATTTGTATTTCATGCCGTCAGCCGTGCACTGGCGCAGACATCTGCCACTGCTTTCGGCACCGTTCCGGCACCCGCCACCGCAGCATCAGCATCATCCGTATTAGCAGGAAAAGCGATACCCTGGATTGCCGGTGAACAAACGACGTTTGCGGCGCAATTCGCAACGCCGTCCCCCTATGCGAACGCAGGCAGCAGCACGCCGAATGCTTACGACCAATGGGGTCGCAATCAGTCAGGTAGCGGTAACGGTGTCGCGCAGAATCTGCAAAGTTATGGCGCCATGTTCAGCGACAGCACCCGCGCAGAAAATGCCGCTCCCACACAAGCACTGCCGGAAGATGAGCATCCTTTAGGCTTTGCGCTGGCACAACTGCACGGTGTGTATGTACTCGCACAAAACAGCAAAGGTCTGGTACTGGTGGATATGCATGCCGCACATGAACGCATCTTGTATGAGCAGCTCAAGAATGCGCTAGACGAAAACGCCATGCCTGTGCAACCGATGCTGATACCGGTGACCTTTTATGCTGACGCAATTGAAGTCGGCACTGTCGAAGAACATCAAGACACATTAAAAGCACTGGGGTTTGACATGGCGGCGATATCGCCCACCACGCTGGCTGTGCGCGCCGTTCCAGCATTGCTTAAAAATGCCGATGCACAATCACTCGCACGAGACGTATTGCGTGAAGTCCGTGAATTCGGCGGCTCACGCGTCCTGATTGACAGACGCAATGAATTGCTCGGCACCCTTGCCTGTCATACAGCGGTGCGGGCCAATCGCAGCCTCACCGTTCCGGAAATGAATGCGCTGTTGCGTCAGATGGAGCAAACAGAGCGCGCTGATCAGTGCAATCATGGGCGACCAACATGGGTGCAACTTGGTCTGAACGATCTCGATAAAATGTTCTTGCGTGGCCAGTAAATTCTAACCATCGTGAACTATCAACACCGTTACCAACGACATTAATTATAAAAACGGAATTAGCATGAACACCTCGAATGCCGCCAACGTCATCGCGATCATGGGGCCGACCGCATCCGGCAAAACCGCCGCCGCGCTGGAAATCGCCAGACACATTCCGTCCGAAATTATCTCTGTTGATTCGGCACTGATTTATCGCGGCATGGATATCGGCACGGCCAAACCCTCTGCCGAGGAACTCGCCAGCGCACCGCATCATTTGATCGATATTATTGATCCGGTGGAATCGTATTCCGTCGCGCAATTCCGTAAAGATGCAGAAAGACTGGTCGCTGATATTCAGGCGAGAGGTAAATTGCCCATCCTCGTTGGCGGCACCATGATGTATTTCAATGCGCTGAAACACGGCCTCGATGATCTGCCCGGTGCCGATCCCGCGTTACGAGCAGAACTGGATGCCGAAGCAGAACGCATAGGCGTACCGGGTTTGCATGCGCGTCTGGCGACCCTCGACCCTGAAACGGCCGCACGGCTGAATCCCAATGACAGTCAGCGTATTCAGAGAGCGCTGGAAATCATCACACTGAGCGGACAGGCTATGTCTGCATTGCTCGCCCGCCAAACTAAAACCGGGCCAGCGTTCGACATGCTGCCAATTTCGCTGGAACCCTCTGATCGCAGCGTTCTGCACCGGCGTATCGCAAGCCGCTTCGATCTGATGCTGCAAAATGGCTTTTTGGAGGAAGTGAAACAGTTAAAACAACGGCAGGATTTACACGCAAATCTGCCGTCAATACGCTGTGTCGGCTATCGTCAGGCATGGGATTATCTCGATCATCTCTGCACTTATGAAGACATGCGGGAACGCGGCATTATCGCCACCCGCCAGTTGGCAAAACGCCAGCTCACCTGGTTACGCTCCATGCCAGAGCGCATATTAATAGATTGCCTGAGCCAGAATCCATCACAACAAATCCTGCATCTGGTACAACAGGAGATGGCAAGAAAGTAGTCAAGAAACAGTAATTCGACACTTATTTCATGAAAAACCGCTTGTTTTTTTGCAAAATACCCGATGAATTCCATAAAAACAGATGCCTGGTATTGACACCAGAACAGCCAACTGACATAATCTAAGGCTTCTTGGTGATATAGCTCAGCTGGTTAGAGCACAGCACTCATAATGCTGGGGTCGGTGGTTCAAGTCCACCTATCACCACCAGAATTCAAGGGCTTACAGCGATGTAAGCCCTTTTTTCTTTCTGCATCCCCTGGGGCCGTTGATTGCGACACAAATCGCCATGATTGGACGAACCCGTCAGTGAAGCTTGACACCCAAACAAGCAAAATATAGTATCGGGCACTCTTGGTGGTGGGATAGTCGATCAGATACACCTGATGCGTTTTTTGAAGTAATTAAAACGTCCGCATTACGCTCTGGCTGATGCGGTTTTTTTATGCCAATTCAACGCAGTGTTTTGATCAGGCGACCGGCCATCATTTATCGCCAGCCCGCGCGCATGGTTTCGTTTCAATCACTACTTCGCTTGTTATGTCTGCCCGATACACTCAACCTAAGCTATCCCTTCTATTTCTCGCTTTGCTTGCCCAGTTGAATCAGGCTTCAGCACAACAGTCCACAGATCCGGGCATTCAGAACGGTGGCAATTTACAATTCATCGGCGAAAATTCGCGCATCGGCATCGGCTATCAAAATGGTGGCGCATTTATGGGCGAACTGTTTGGTGTGTTATCAGACTCAGGGACAAATGTCTGGCTGGGTGAAGTATGGCTGAGCAATAAATCTGGCGGCGGCAAACTGAGTTACCACTCGCAGCAACAAAATTCTGTCGTCAAGTATTTTGCGGCAATCGACCAGAATGAGCAAAAGGATAAAAAACTCAGCATCGGTATTGGTCAGGAAAATCAGGATTGGTTTGGTCATGTGTATGCCAGTTATAGCCCCGGCAATAAACGGCTGTTACAAAACACGCTGACAACGACGATTACAGAACAAAACGGCAATGACGCCGGGCGCGGATATATTGATACCATCACCACAACCACAAATACGCGTCTGTATGAGCGTGCCTATGATTATGGCGTTGGTGCCCGCGCGGGGCACTACTATACGGAAAATGCCGTGCGTGTCAGCGCCGGACTTGATTACGAATGGGGCAAAGCCAGCAGCAAACAATTCGGCGTGAGCTTCACTGCGGAAAAGTTCTTTGTTGGTACGCCGCACAGTCTGGCACTGCAAGTTGGTCAGTATCGCAAATCGGGGGATTTCGACAGCCAACAAAATGATCGCCGGATTAATCTGATGTATCGCTATAGTTTTGGCGGTACCAGCAGTCGCTTTGAGCAAAAATACAGGATGGTTGAAGTACCCGCCGCACCAACAGCTCCGACTATTATTCCTGCCAGAACCGAGCAGCGCCTGGTCAAAACAACGACCACCATGACTGGTGATGCGTTCTTTAAAATCGATAGCGCCGGGTTGACGGATTTTGCAAAACAGGAATTAGCGAAAATCGCTGAAACCTTGAAAAAATATCCGCATGAAGGCAATGTCAGAATTACCGGACATACCTGCGATATTGGCTCTGTCAGCTACAACCAAAAACTGTCGTTATCACGTGCGGTGGCCGTGCGGGATTACCTGATCTCTTTGGGTGTGGTAAATACCGAAGAAGTTGTGGTTGAAGGCAAAGGCAAGTTGGAGCCTAAGTATCCAGCAACCAAAGAAACGCGCGAAAAAAATCGCCGGGTGGATCTCGAGTTTGTCAGCCGCATCGATAAAACTGAAGTCATAGAAATACCAGAACAGGTTCTGCCTGCGCCGGCGGCGGAAGTCACTTACAAACGCGAGGATATTTCTCAAGAGCCGGCATGGATACGCAGGGCACTGCGTAACTCGGTAGAGCATAAACGCACAGTCGATACGTATCGCTATCAGGAAAAAACTCAAACCGAAACTAAAACCAGAAATTACCTAAATCGCGCGCCACAAGCGGCCAGCGACAGCGCCAGCACACAGCAAAATCAATCCGTCGTGATCGACGTTTTAAGTAACGACGCTGATCCGGATTCGGATGCAATCACTATCAGCACGGTCGGCAACGCTGCGCACGGAACGGCGACGATACAATCGCAAAAAATTCTCTATGTTCCGCATCCCGATTACAGCGGTAATGACAGCTTCACTTACACCATCAACGATGGTCGTGGCGGACAATCCACCGCGCAAGTCAATGTCAGCGTTGCCGCTGCGAATAAGGCACCAGTCGCGAATGACGATACATTCACCGTCCCGGGTAGTTCGGACATCGTTCTTGATTTGCTCGCGAACGACCGTGACCCTGATGGCGATCCATTAACCATTTCTGCAATTACCGCTTTATCCGGCAACAACGGCAGCGTCCGTATTTCCGGTAACAAGGTCATTTTCACTCCGGGCAGCAATTCTTTACCCGGTAGTTTCCAATATACGATCAGCGATGGTCGCGGTGGAAAAGCAAGTGCGCAAGTCACTCTCAACGTCATTGCTCCTCCGGTAAATAACGCACCTATCGCCAGAAATGATTCCTTCATCGTTCCCGGTACCACTGAAACAACGATCGATCCACTCGCCAACGATAGCGACCCTGATGGCGATCCTTTGACACTCGTGTCGGTCACACCGATGGCAGGAAATACGGGCACACTCCGCATCTCAGGTAACAAGGTGATTTTCTCGCCGTTCGGCAGCTTTATACGTGACAGTTTTCAGTACACCATCAGCGATGGCAAAGGAAAAACAGCAACGGCGACGGTGACCCTGGTCGATCCCTGATTTGTGCTGCGCTTAAACTAAAAAGACAAGCAACGATACTTTTTTGCTTGTCTTTTTTTCTTGATATCACGCAGTGCGTGGTTAGCCAATCAGGATTATGATAAACATTCGGACAACTGTCGCGCATCTCCCATGGGCATTTTTTATACTCCTGTTGATATCAGTTTATGCATTTTTGCAATGCTGGTCGCACTGGTTCTGCTCGGAGTGGAAATCCGCAAAATCCCCTGGCAGCGCTTGCAGGAACCTACCGTTTTTTCCGCCTGGTGTGCCAGCATCATTGTGCTGATACTGCTATGGCGTATGCGCGTTCCCGTTCATAAAGATCTGCATCTTCATCTGATGGGGGTCGCCTTATTTGCACTGATGTTCGGCAGATCACTGGCGATCTTAGGAATCGCAGTTGCCACGCTGGCATACACCGCAGAATACGATGGTATATGGCTGAATCTCGGTGCGAATATTCTTGTACTGGCAGTCTTCCCCAGTTATCTGAGTGAACTGATACTGAACAAAACCCGCCAGTATTTACCTCATCACATGTTTGTGTACTTATTTGGTAATGGTTTCTTTGGCTCACTGGTCGTCAACGCCAGTGCAGGACTACTTGCTCTGACAGCGCACATGCTGCTCGCACCAGTGAAAATTATCCCTGGCGACGCAATTGCCTACATGCTGTTACTGACGTGGGGTGAAGCTTTTTTAGTTGGTTTTCTGACGACAATTTTTGCAGTTTATCGCCCTGAATGGCTGTTCACTTTTGATGACAAAATTTATCTGACCGGGAAATAATTTCATCATTTCCCAGCATTGTCTCAGATTGCCTCAGATACTCAGGCACGACAGAATCGACACAAATTGTGTGATCTGCCACACCTGTAAACATTCTTAACGCGTGCCGAACCAGGCGCCAAACGCTGGTAATTCCAAGGTGTTGCTGTTCAGTGTTCCGGGCAAATTGTAGCCCTCGAGCAGCATTGCTCCTGCCACTTCCGGCCATACAAAATTGACAGTCTGATCACCTAAATTAAATGCGGCAAAAATCGTCGGCTCGCCATCAAGTTGGCGACAAAACGCTAATACAGGTTCCGGCGCGTCAAAAAAATGAATCTCGCCGAGTATCAGTTGTCGATGCTGCTTGCGCCAACGCCATATGTGACGCGCATACGTCAAAGCAGAATCCGGATCTTGTTCCTGCTGCGATACCGCTACAGCGAAATGTTCAGCTGGCACTGGCAACCACGGCTTACCGCTGGTAAATCCGCCATGCGGCTGATCGGCGCGCCATGGCATAGGAGTGCGACAGCCGTCGCGCCCTTTGAACTCCGGCCAGAAGGCAATTCCATAAGGATCCTGTATATCCTCATACGCAATATCAGCCTCGGTCAGCGCCAGCTCATCCCCCTGATACAGACATGGTGTGCCCTTCAGCGCTGCCTGCAGTGCCATCATCATTTTTGCAAATTGCGGTGTAGCTGCATCGCCGCCCCAACGTGACATCACGCGCACCACGTCGTGATTACCTACCGACCACGAAACCCAGCCACCTTTCACCCGCGCTTCAAATTCCTCTACCTGAGTGCGGATATATGCCGCAGACACGTCAGGCGTCAGTAAATTGAAGCTGTACGCCATATGCAGTTTATTGTCGTCGGCGGTGTATTCAGCCATGACGCCGAGCGAGTCATCGGCACCGACCTCACCGATCGCGATCGCGCCGTATTCATTCAGCAGACTGCGCATTTTTTCCAGAAAAGCGATATTCTCGGGCTGCGTCTTGTCATAAATATGCGACTGCATACCGTAAGGATTATTGTCTTGCACCGTCTTGGTATCGCGCTTAGTGGCCGGAGGATTACTGCGCAAAGAACGATCGTGAAAATGAAAGTTACAGGCATCGAGGCGGAAACCATCAACGCCACGTTCCAGCCAGAAACGCATGTTGTCCAAATGCGCCTGCTGTACATCAGGGTGATGAAAATTCAGATCTGGCTGACTCGTCAGAAAATTATGCAGATAATATTGACGGCGGCACGCATCCCATTGCCAGGAAGAACCGCCAAAAACAGAGAGCCAGTTATTCGGCGGCGATCCATCTGCCTGCGGATCTGCCCACACATACCATTCCGCCTTGGGATTATCACGGCTTTGACGGCTTTCCACGAACCATGGATGCTGGTCCGAACAATGCGAAAGCACCTGATCAATCATGACTTTCAAACCCAATGCATGCGCCCGTTCGAGCAAACAGTCAAAATCACTCAGCGTCCCGAACAAAGGATCAACATCACAGTAATCTGCCACGTCGTAACCAAAGTCTTTCATCGGTGAAGTAAAGAATGGTGAAATCCAGACGATGTCCACGCCTAGCTGCGCGATGTAATCCAGTTTTGTAGTAATGCCTGGCAGATCGCCAACACCATCACCATTGGTATCCAAAAAGCTGCGCGGATATACCTGATAAATCACCGCTTCGCGCCACCACTGCGAATGGGAATCAGATTGCTGAACGGAATTAGCTGAGATCGATGTAGGAAACATAGTAAGCAAGAATAAAAGAACAATACGACATCAGTGTGTAGCGTGATCAGCAAGCGATAATTTTTCCGCCAATATCGCAGACACGCCCAGAAACGCCGGGTATTCCGCAGTGATAAGGAAGGTCGGAATAGCCGCCAGATAATTTGCAAACCGCCCTTTCGCCTCGAAACGCTGACGGAAAGACGATTGCATAAATAAATCACCGAGACGCGGCACGATGCCACCGCCAATATAAACACCCCCGGTCGCACCTAAAGTGATGGCAAGATTGCCAGCCGCTGTTCCCAGCATGCCACAGAAATGTGCAACGGTCTGGCGACATCTGACGCAACTGCCGTCAAATGCGCGACGACTGATATCGGCGGCGGACAAACTGGCATCCGCACCATCCGCGTGTAATTCACCCAGCGCGCGATAAATAATTTCCAAGCCCATACCCGAGATTAAGCGCTCAGCGGAAACATGTGGAAATTCCCGCCAGATCACTTTCAATAAATCGACCTCTGCCGCATCGGCCGGAGAAAAGCTGGCATGCCCGCCTTCGCTGCTGAGAGGAATCCATTGCTTGCCAGCGGGTACGATACCGGAGACGCCGAGACCGGTACCAGGTCCGATTAAGCCTATTACCCGCTCTGGCTGCGCCCGCCCACCACCGATCTGTACGCGCTGATGATTTTCCAGGTAAGGCAAAGCCATCGCCAAGGCCGTAAAATCATTCACGACTAATAATGTCTGCAAATGCAAGGCATCGCGCAAGGCCTGAATAGAGAACGCCCAGTGATGATTTGTCATGCTGATCTGATCGCCATTAACCGGATTCGCAATCGCTATCGCGGCATGCTGAACAGGCTGCTGACAGATTCTTTGTACTGCATCGCTTTGCAGGTAGGCTGAGATCGCCAGATGCAATGTAGCGTAATCATTACACGCCAGTACCGCCACAGCCTCAAAGCGATGCGGCTCAGTTTCCAGCGCAAAACGCGCATTCGTCCCACCGATATCGGCAAGCAAACGTGGCGATGTGTAGTTTTGTTTTTTTAAATCTTGCACTGACTTCTCACCATTAGTATGAATAAGCTCAAATTGAAAAAATTTCTGAACAAGTTCAGATAAATTTATGTAACAATACTACATTCATCAAATATACCTGTCTAATATTTTTTAACTTACCAGACAAAATTTGTTGATTAATAACGCGAACCCATAGAAAACAAAGATTTTCTGGCGATATTCAAAAAATACTAAATGTAGTTGAACTACTTATTTGGAGACAAAAGTGCAGATAAGCAAGCACATCGTGTTGCCTTCGCCTGTACCAATCAGAACAAGAGCCGGACTGATCGTCTGTGTCAGCGCCTTAGCCTTATTCGTTTCGAATGCCACTTGTTCTGCAACATTGGCAGATACGGCAGATTCTGCACAAATCAACGCAAAGACAACTCCGCTTACCAGCATATCTGACGTACAAGATTGCGATCACCCATCGCATCAGACCATCCTGAATAAGACATCTATCCAGTCAGACGCCCGCGCCTACTGGCTCAATCGCGACTTTATCCAATGGCCAGGAAAAGACCCAAAAGGGACATTCGCCCTCTATGCATCAGCCAGCGGAAAACTGCGCATACAAAAAGGCTTGCCTGTCAGCGATGCCGATCTGAGAATCAGCACGACTACCCCAACTGCCACAACTACGGCTCTGCCAACAGACATCCGGCAACGATACAAGTTCATCGGCGAAGGTGCTTTGCTCAGGCATTCGCTGTCCGCGCAGACACTGGCAAATGTACTCACGCAACAGTTGATTCTGGTTCAGGAAAACGAGCGTGGCGAAGTCATTGATTTCACCTATGTACAAATCGCCGGTGTGATTGACGATCTGTATCAGACAGTTACTGAAGAGACAAAACTTGGTGTCACTGTGACCGCCTCGTCTGCAGATGGCAGCGTGCGGGCAAGTACCAACTTCCGTTTATGGGCGCCAACGGCACAACACGTCAGTGCCTGCATATATAAGACGGGAGCTAGCCATGCCAACGCACTGCTACCAATGACATTGGATAAGCGCACTGGCATCTGGGCAAGCGCAATAAATAAGGATGTGAGCGGCAGCTATTACCGCTATCTGGTCGATGTCTTCGTTCCAGGTGCAGGGCTGATACGCAATCGCGTCACAGATCCTTATTCCATCAGCCTGACCAGCGATTCGCGCCGCAGTTATATCGCCGACCTGCAAAATGCCACGCTGAAACCAGCCGGTTGGGATCAGCACAACATACCCGAGCGGGTAAAAAATCCGACAGACATGGCAATTTATGAGCTGCATGTGCGTGATTTTTCCATCAACGATAAAACCGTACGCCCCGCCTACCGTGGCAAATATCTGGCCTTTACCGAACCGGCATCGGCTGGCATGCGTCATCTGCAAGCACTCAGCGAAGCGGGTATCACCGATATCCACTTATTACCGATTTTTGATATTGCCACAATTCCCGAGCGCCACTGCGTCAGCCCTGACGTCAGCGGGGGCGCAGACAGCCTGCGTCAGCAAGCGACCATCAATGCGCGGGCCGGTAAAGACTGCTTCAACTGGGGCTACGATCCTTATCACTACAACGCTCCCGAAGGTAGTTATGCCAGCAATGCTGACGATGGTGCGACGCGTATTCTTGAGCTGAGAAAAATGGTGATGGCGCTGCATCAGGCTGGTCTGCGGGTCGGTATGGATGTCGTTTATAACCATACGGCGTTTGCGGGGCAACATCCGCAATCCGTCCTCGATCGTATCGTTCCCGGCTATTACCACAGACTGAACGCGCGAGGAAAAGTTGAAGATTCCACTTGCCAGCCCTGCGGCAACACGGCGACCGAAAACCGCATGATGGCAAAGCTGATGAGTGATTCTGTCAGATTATGGGCGCGTGAATATAAGATGGATTCATTTCGTTTTGATCTGATGGGGCATCAGCCTCGCGCGGTCATGGAGGAAATAAAAGCAGCATTGCAGACTGATAATGGCAGAGAGATACAACTGATAGGCGAAGGCTGGAATTTTGGTGAAGTAGCGAACGGCGCGCGCTTTATTCAGGCATCTCAGTTAGCATTGAATGGCAGTCAGATCGGCACCTTCAGCGATCGTGCCCGCGATGCCATTCGCGGTGGCGGGCATGGCGACAATGCCGCTGCCATCGTACAAAACAAGGGGTATATCAATGGCTTACTGGAAGCCGCCGACGCATCGCCAGCACTGTTAAACAATACAGTGCAGCGTAGTGCCGACATGGTGCGGGTGGGCTTGGCTGGTTCCATTGCGAACTACGTCATGCAGACCGCAGATGGTCAGACGAAAAAACTCAGCGAGATTGCATACAACGATCAGCCTGCCGGTTACGTCAGCTCACCAGCAGAAGTCGTTAATTATGTTGAGAATCACGATAACCATACTCTGTTTGACATCAACGCATTCCGGCTCCCCCTCGCCACGACCCACGAAGATCGAGCCAGAGTACAGATACTTGGCTTAGGATTGACGGCCTTCAGCCAGGGCATTGCGTATTTCCATGCGGGATCAGACATCCTCCGTTCCAAATCGCTGGATGGCAACAGCTACAATTCCGGTGATTGGTTCAACCGGCTGGACTGGACGTATCAACAGAATTACTTCGGCACCGGGCTGCCACCAGAAAAAGATAACGCACGTTTTTACCCCATCATGCGCCCACTGCTGGCCGATCAACGGATCAAGCCACGCCCGCAGGATATTGCCATGAGCCGCGATGCGTTTCGCGATCTGCTGAGAATACGCAGCAGCTCTGCATTATTTCGCCTGTCCAGCAGCGCAGATATACAGCAGCGGCTGCGCTTCTTTAATACAGGCCCGGAACAGAATCCGGCCGTCATCGCCGCCCATCTGAATGGCGAAAATCTTAGCACAGCTCACTTTAAAGCGGTGATGTATTTCATTAATGTCAGCCAGCAGGAGCAGCGCTTAGTCATTCCGGAACAACAAGGTCGCCACTTTCAACTGCATCCGGTACACCTGATGCATGGTGCTGGCGATCAGCGCATTGCCAATGAAGCGCACTTTATCAGCGAGAGTGGCGGCTTCATTCTCCCGGCGCTTAGCGTGGTTTGTTTTGTCGAGGTCAACTGAAATTGCCATCATCACAAAATCATGATCGTGCTACCGATATTAAGGCTTATATTTTTTCAGTCATCAAACAAAAGCAAAAAAGGCAACAAAGTGGACTGACTGGCGAATCCAACGCTGGTCAGCACTGGCAATAAAGAGGTATTAACAACAAAAAAAGGGACTATATGCAAAAAAAATCTGTCTTTGCTACAAAAAATATGAAAACTTTTCAGGCAGCAGACGAAATTTTTTATTCAACAGAGGTTATTATTAGCGCCTTCGTATTCTTAGCTTAAGGAGACAGTCGGAATGGATTTTTCAGATCGCCAGCAAGAGCCGGGCAAGAAGTTCCTGGGCATAGGGCTGGTCATAGCGTTTCACGTAGTGCTGGTGTATGCACTGCTCAATGGCTTGGGCACCAAGCTCATCGAAATC
>NZ_JACOFT010000006.1 GCF_014699135.1 Cognatundibacterium aquatile | reverse complement strand
TTGCTTTTTGCGCGCAGGATTATCATGTTTCGGCGCTGGTGGCTTTATTTCTGATCCCGACGCCTCTTCCCATTACCACTCCTTATTCAGCCGTCTTCTGCTCTTCGATCTTACTGACCAGCGGTCACTATGGCTGGACGAATGGTAAGCCTTCTTAGTACGGAAGACTTAGAATGACATACTGTAAAAATTTACTATAAGAATCATGATTTCTACTCAAGTAAAAGGCTTCTCTTTAGTCGAAGTGCTCATCGCCGTGTTCGTGTTGGCGCTCGGAGTAATCGGCGCTGCTGGATTGCAGCTAGCAGCAGTCCGTACTTCTCAGCAAAGCGGGTATCAGACTATCGCAGTTGAATTGGCAAATGAGCTTGCAGATAAGATGCGATCAAGCGATGCTCAAATGAAGTTATCTGACTCAGCAAATGTGTTTGCAAATATTAGATACGATTCCGCTTCCGACTCTGATCCTACTGCGCCTACGCTTTGTTACAGTTCATCAGCTAATTGCAATGCAAATGATTTGGCAAAAGCGGATATTTACGAGTGGTTGGTCAATGTAAAAAAATTACTGCCAGGCGGCAGAGTTTTAGTCTGCCGAGACTCGGCGCCGTTCGATACTTCCGCTAAAGCACTTACATGGACCTGTACCGCTGACTCTAACTCTGGATTAACAATAAAAATTGGCTGGAAGAGCAAAAATCCTGACGGAAGTTTTGTTACAAGCAATGGAGTAACGCCGCCAAGTGTTGCGCTGACAGTTGAATCTTACGTGAAATAGTCATGTCTAAAAACGCCCTTAAATCCACCTCCATGGTTAACTCATTTAAACTTAATCAAAATGGCTTGACTTTGATTGAATTGCTAGTCTCAATTACAGTAGGCCTGCTAGTGGTTTTGGCTGCAACTGGCTTAGTTGTTTCTACGAAAAAATTATTTCTTAGTCAAACCGAGGGGAATGAAACGCAGGATACGACGCGTTTTGCGTTAGATAACATTTCTCGTTCAGTCCGCCAGTCTGGCTATGTAAATTATGATTTCGTTAATTCTGCAAAAATTACTCCTTCTACTGCAAGTGCTGATATCGTTGGTATGGATGCAAATAGCGTATCCGCAACATCGGATGATATTGCTTCCCCGACCGGTAACTCTGTAAATTTTAGTGACTTATTAGCTATTCGTTTTTTTGGGTCTGGAAAAACCGGTACGGGTGATGGATCTGTCAGTAATTGCGCAGGATTCTCAGTTCCTGAGCCTGTTTCATCAAATACAGCAGGCCAGGATCGTGGATGGAGTATTTATTACGTGGCAAACGATGCCAATGGCGAACCTGAACTGTTTTGTAAATATTACAGTTCCGACTCTGGCAAATGGAGTGCTCAGTCGCTTGTCAAAGGAGTCGAATCATTTCAGGTACTGTATGGTGTTGACACGAGCAATCCAAAGGATGGTACCGCAAATAAATTTTTAACTGCGACGGCTGTGAATGCTTTAGATGCAGCTTTGGTGTTGGACGGTAATACTGCAGATGAAAAAGCCAAAGATTTGAACCGTAAAACTTTTTGGAAAAAAATCACAGAAATAAAAGTTGCATTGCTTGTAAGTGGTGCGCAGAATTCACGTCAGGATGAGGCGAAAACAACTTACGATTTGTTTGGTGCAAGTTATGCCTCCACTAGTTCTGGAGTTGATAAAGGTACCACTATCAGGGAGGCGGATATACCTGAATCAAGGAGAGACCGAATACGAAAAGTATATAACGCGACGATTCAGGTTCGTAATGTTTGTGATGTTGATCCTGACCGTGACACTTGCCGTTCTCCAAATTGAGTCGAATATGTTTAGATTAAAAATTATGTCGCAGACGGGTGTAAATTTATCTCAGTTTTCTTTGTTAAAACGACAAAGAGGGGCATCGCTGATTGTCTCGTTGCTGATGTTGATTGTTGTGTTGATGCTGAGTATTTCTCTTGCAATGGTTTCGTTGCAAGGAGAAAAGGCATCAAGAAGTGATCGCGACCGCCAAATTGCATTAAATGCGGCTGAGGCAGCGCTAAAAGACGCTGAAATGGATATTGATCCTCAAGTCGTACTTGCCAACGGAAGAAGCAATTTATTCGACGCGACATCTAATCTTTTTTTCGAAGCGGGATGCGCATCTGGCGATGGTAATCTTTATCAAGGTATGTGTGCAGCTGCTGTAGAGGGGCAGCAAGCAACTTGGATAGCTGTCAATATTGCTGATGATAGTGCCGGCTCTGTCTCAGTGAAATATGGCCGATTTACTGGTCAAACTATGACGACTGGAAAGGGAGTATTTCCGGCTAAGTTGCCACGCTATATTATTGAAGCGGTACAGGATACTGAAGCTGGGGGTAAAGCTGACGATCAAACCAAATATATTTTCCGCATTACTGCGGTTGGTTTTGGCCCTAATCCAAATGCTAAGGTGGTTTTGCAGTCTTTCTACAGAAAAGCTGTTAAGTCATAAAATTTGTACAACCAGAGTCAACATTCAAACTCTGGCCGGAGAGCTAATATGAAAAAAATAATCAAGTCTGTCGTTTCAATCAGTTCCTTACTTGCTAGTACCCTGGTCGTTGCCGCGCCACCAGTAGTTAATTTGGCCAACATTCCTCTTTATTCGGGAGGGGGGAGTGTAAGACCAAATTTATTATTGGATCTTTCCGTGGAGTTTCCAACAGTAAAAGCGGCTTATAACAATGCGAGCGACTACAATAAAACCGTTGAATATCTTGGTTATTTTAATTCTAAGAAATGCTATACAAATGGCGGGGTTAAGAGTTTTACTTTAGTAAATACATCTGGTACCGCAACTGGCAGTTCAAAGACAGCTAGTTGGTCGAATACTCAACCCGCGGTAGCAAATGCTGCCAATTCTTTTTTCCAAATTTCTGGAGATGCAGACAGTAATTATGAGTGTGACGGAAGTTCGTTCAGTGGTAATTTTATGAATTGGGCCTCATCGTCTGCAATTGATATGTTGCGGCTTTCCCTGACTGGTGGAGATCGTATTTACGATGGTGATACCCAGACGATATTACAAAGAGCCTTTTTATATAGTAGTTTTTATAATTCAGGCTACTTTACAAAAAAATCAATCAAAGCATCAACAACTCAAAGTGCACCAAATAAGGTAACACCGTATTCGGTGACAACGTTGTATATCCTGAATTGTGATAATAAGATTTTATTTAACGATGCTACGACTACCGCTGGTTGTGCAACTAACAGAACCTATCCTACCAACTTATCCTCTAGTGATTCAAAATTGATTTCAGGTACGGATAGAACGCTGGGTGAATTTCTTGTTCGGGTGCAGGTATGTGATGCAAACGAAGCATCAACGAGGACAGATTTGTGTCTCAAATATCCTAACGGTAGTTACAAGCCTGTAGGAAACATGCAGCGGAATCAGAACAATGTAAGATATGGTGCTTTTGGTTATCTGATGAATAACGTGAATACACGTTATGGTGGGGTGTTACGTGCGCCTTTGAAGTATGTCGGCAGTAAGCAATATCGTGCTGCAAATGGTTTCGCGGAAGAGGTGAATGACCGTCCTGAGTGGGATGCAAACACAGGGATTTTTGCTGCAAACTCAGAAAATGACGCCTCTGGAAATAGTGGTGTTATTAATTATCTGAATAAATTCGGACGCACTGGAAATTATAAAGGTTACGATCCTTTGAGCGAGTTGTATTATGAGAGTATCCGATATTTGCAAGGGAGACAGCCCACATCGAATGCCTATTCATCAATGTCAACGACGGAGCAGGATAACTTTCAAGTGCTGACAACTTGGGTTGACCCTGTTGAGGCATCATGTCAGAAAAATTACATTATTGTCATTGGTGATGCCAATACTCACCAAGATACTTATATTCCAGGCGGAACTTTAACCGGAGCCAGTCGTAGTAAACGTGCAGCAGATACAGCAACAACACAGTGGCCAGCTTTTAATGTGGCAACACAGACTGGTCTAGTTGCCACCTTGGAGTCTTCATCTTCATCGGGGAATTCTGCTCCGGCTACTTCCTTGGCGAATATGGCCACAGCATATACGGGGTCAAGTAGCGGAACGTTTTATATGGCAGGTACAGCCTATTGGGCTCACACGAACGATATTCGTCTTGATAAGCCCGTGCGCGTCAAAACCTTCACGATTGACGTAGACGAAAATGGGAATGGCTCTATTGATAATGCGTCCAGAAGCAATACTGCTCCGCGTTTGTCTCAGCTTTATCTGACGGCAAAATATGGCGGTTTTAATGATCTTAACCTTGATTTAAATCCGTTCAAGACGTTTGGTTCGGATGGTAAAACGGTTGTTAATAATAATAAGGAGTGGGCGAGCGGAAATGGTACTGATCCTGACAATTTTTTTCTCGCCAGCGAACCAAAGAAGATGATGGCAGCGATTGATAATATTTTTAAATCTGTTGCTTCTAGTGGGGGGAATCTTGCTGGTGTAGGTATTTCGTCAAACTACGCGAGCGATAATCCTTTTGTGTATGCTCCAGGGTTTAAGGCAGAAAAGTGGTCAGGCAGTCTGAATAAAATATCTGCAATTGGATCAAATCAAACGCCGGTCTGGGATGCAGGAATTATTCTGACTGGCGATCCGGTTGCTAAACCTTCGATTGCTCCAAATCCTTTACCAGCGAATCGTAATATTTTCACGTCAAAAATTGCAGCGGATGGTTCTTTGTCTTTGACTTCATTTACATCGTCAGGCAGCGCGTTTAGTGTGACAGATCTACTTGCATTAAATACAGATCCACATACAGGGATTGTGGATAATTTTGCAACAGATAGGATTAATTTTTTACGTGGAGATCGTAGTCAGGAGCAGTCGAAAGATGCGTCAGGTAACGTAACCGGTAAGTTCAGGGTTCGGGATAGCGTACTGGGCGATATTATTAACAGTGCGCCCGTGTACTATGGTGCGCCTTCAAAAAATATTACTGGCGCGGGATATAGTACTTTTTACAAGGCTTATGTTAATCGACAAAAGGCTGTGTACGTTGGTTCAAATGATGGAATGCTGCATGCGTTTGATGCAGATAATGGAACGGAGTTATTCTCTTACGTTCCGAATGCCTTAATTTCAAAATTAAACAGGCTGACAGATCCTTATTATAGTCATCAGGCATTTGTTGATGGCCGTATCACGGTGAAAGAGGCTCAGGTAAAAGGAAATTGGAAAACCTTATTGATATCTGGTTTTGGTGCTGGCAATAAGGGTGTGTTTGCTCTTGACGTCACAAATCCTGCCAATTTCTCAGGTGGGTTGGGCGCTCTTTGGGAGTTCACAGATAAGATAGATGCCGATATGGGGTATGTGCTTTCACCACCAATGATTGCCAAATTCCGTACTGGAGGAACTGCAAGTAATCCTACCTATTCTAATTTCGTCGTTGTTTCCAGTGGGTATGATAACTACGATTCGAATCCGTCTGCGACAGGACAGGGGGCGCTGTTCTTACTATCGTTAGACAAAAATCCGGGAGACCCGTGGACAATAAATTCAAACTATTTCAAATTGCTAACTCCAATTAAAGATGCGACGCAGCGTAATGGCTTGGGTGCCCCTAACGTGACATACGGCAACGATGGTGCTGTGAATTATGTTTATGCAGGTGATTTGCAAGGAAATATGTGGCGATTTGATTTTACTGGAACAGATTTATCAAAGGCTAAAACAGTAACTACGCCTGTGTTTACTGCAAAAACTCCAACAGGTGAAACACAGCCAATTACTGTACAGCCTCAGATCGTATTTGCTCCTGGAGGCGGTTATATCCTTCTGTTTGGTACTGGAAAGTATTTAGAAACATACGACGTTACGCCTGTAAATTATCAAGTGAATACTTATTACGCCATACTTGATACGACTTATACTGCTGATGCGGTGACAGGGCGTAGCCAATTGGCACCGAGAACGACTGCTGTGTCTGGAACTGGATTGACCTTAACTGGTGATAAGTTTACCTATGGCACGGCGACAGGGACAAAAAAAGGCTGGTATTTTGATTTTTATGATTCGAAGAATACCGGTGAGCGTATTCATCACACATTACCCGGTGCAATTGCTGGTAACTATTACTTTTTTAATACCTTAATTCCAAGCAACGATCCTTGCTCAGGCGGCGGTGGTCGTGAATATATGGTGGATGTGCTAACTGGCTTGAATTCAGATGTTACTGGCACTTTGTCAACGATTGGTTTATTAACATCACCAGTGATTATTTATACATCAACCACTACCGGAGACAGAAACGCGACGGGTAGTCGTAAAATTACTACATCAATTACTAAAGTTGACAGTGGACCTAATGGCAGCAAACGTACAGCAGCTCCTGATGCAGTGACTCGCGCCGGGCGTTTGAGTTGGAGGGAGTTGCAAAATTATGATGAAATGCGTAAAACGGCAATTTCGAGTGGGCAATAACAAATTCTAAGAGTTCAATATGAAAACAAATAACAAGGCAGGCTTTACTTTAATAGAGCTAATGACTGTAATCGCTATTATGGGGATTTTGTCTGCTATGGCTTATGCTTCATACAGCTCAGCAATGACGAAAGCAAAACGTTCAGAAGGAAAATCTGCGTTGATGAAGTTGATGCAGCAAGAAGAGCGCTTTTACACGCAAAATAATAGTTATATAGTATTTTCTCAAGCGTCCAGTGACGCAAACGAAAAGAAATTTAATTGGTTTTCAGGAGATTCCGCAAGGAAGAGTGCTTATGAGATCAGGGCAACTGCTTGTAACGGGGATACGATACAAAACTGCGTTTTATTGACGGCGACACCTGGAACTACGAATGTTGATGGTAACTTTAAGGATACAGTTTGCGGTAATCTGACGATAACAAGTACAGGCATAAAAGGTTTTACCGGTACAAATGGAACCAAAGAAGAGTGTTGGTAAAATGGAAAAAACATTCAAATATGCTCTCGCCGGAGGTGGGTTTTCTCTGGTCGAGTTGATGGTGACAGTTGCGATTGCTGCTATCTTAATGGCAATTGCGGCGCCAACTTTTAGTATTTTCATTGATAACCAAAAATTACTGACCACGGCAACGGAATTCTATTCCGCAGTTAATATGACGAGGTCAGAAGCAATTAAAAGAGGCGCCCAAGTGACGCTTGCGGCAAATGATGGAGTCGCCTGGACTTCAGGGTGGACAGTGTTTGTCGACACAAATGGCAATGCTCGTCCAGATGCAGGAGAAACGACAATATTTACCCATGATGCCACTTCCCAAAAAATGGAGGTGGTAGGCCAGTTCACGGACGGCACATCTCCTTATATCTCTTATACTGGCAATGGTCGAAGCAGGACTAATGCGAATAGCCAACAGCCTCAAGCCGGGACTATTTCATTCAAATTGGGAGCAGCAACTCGGCGGGTAAAAGTGAATTTTTTAGGACGTGCGCGCATTTGCAATCCTGATACCGATTTAAAAACCTGTACGGATAACGCTACGGGAAATTAGTTGATATCGCGGTAATGATTTTTAGCCGAGAGCAGGGTTTTTGTGAGAGATTTACCTGCTGCAATCCTTGCGGGGTAAGCGCAATCGGAAATGTTCGATGTCGGTAGAGGGGAGTGGTTGTACGTTTTTCCTTAACCGGAGAGGTACCTAAACCGGTAATCCTGCACTATCCGGCAGGTGAGGCCTGAATATTCCCATCCAACATCCAGAGAGAGCGACTCCTGGATATGAAATGTGTGCAGAATAAAAAAGAGTTACAAGCATAAGCGAGTAACTCTTTTTTATTTTCCTACTTATTTGGCTCCCCGACCTGGACTCGAACCAGGGACCTGCGGATTAACAGTCCGTCGCTCTACCGACTGAGCTATCAGGGAATAGAAGAATTTTATATCTTCGTTTAACTTTTTACGCACAGTGATTTGTTATTAAGTTCACTGCTTACTTCGAATTCTGTGGCTCCCCGACCTGGACTCGAACCAGGGACCTGCGGATTAACAGTCCGTCGCTCTACCGACTGAGCTATCAGGGAACAGAGACAAAGATTATATTCGTTGCCCCTTAACTTGTCAACGACTCAAGCCATTCAAACTCACAAAACCTTAGCGATAGCATCGATGACGTTATCGATGTTTTTGCTATTCAACGCCGCGACACAGATGCGTCCGGTGTCAACGGCATAAATGGAATTACCCTCACGGAGTTTGCCAACTTGTTCCTTAGTTAAACCAGAGTAAGAAAACATACCGCGCTGCTGAATAACAAAATCAAAGTTGTGAGTCGGCGCTTTTTCTTTTAGTTTTGCAACGAAAGCATGGCGCATTTCACGTATGCGGACGCGCATGCCGGCCAACTCTTCTTCCCAAAGTTGGCGTAATTCTGGCGTGGCTAATACTGTTGCCACAACCTGTCCGCCGTGTGATGGTGGATTTGAATAGTTTGTACGAATAACGCGTTTCAATTGCGACATGATGCGTGCCGCTTCATCTGCGCTGGATGCAGCAATACTGAGTGCACCAACGCGTTCACCGTAAAGCGAGAATGATTTGGAAAATGAGTTGGAGACAAATAATGCACCGCCTGCTTCAGCGAAACGGCGTACTACTTTACCATCAGCTTCTATGCCATCGCCGAAACCTTGATATGCCATATCCAGGAACGGAATTAAACCGCGTTGAGTGACGACTTCGATGACTTGTGTCCATTGATCATCCGTCAGGTCTGCGCCGGTTGGATTATGGCAGCAGGCGTGCAGCAATACGATAGAGCCGACTGGCATGGTTTTCAATGCATCTAACATACCTGCAAAATTGACGCCGCGGGTATTGGCGTCATAGTAGGGATAGTTGTTGACTTTGAAGCCGGCGGATTCAAACAGGGCGCGATGATTTTCCCAGCTAGGGTCACTGATCCAGACTTGTGATGTAGGTGCAAAGCGTTGCAAAAAGTCTGCGCCCAATTTCAATGCGCCTGTACCGCCAATGGCTTGTGCTGTGATAGCCCGTTTTTCCAGAACCACTGCGCTGTCAGCACCAAAAACTAATTCCTGCACTGCTTTATCGTAGGCTGCGAGCCCTTCAATCGGTAAATAAGTACGTGGTGCATATTTCTCGATCAGAATCGCTTCAGCCTTTTTTACACACTCGAGCAAAGGAACCTTGCCATTGTCGTCGTAGTAAACGCCAACACCAAGATTGACTTTCGCTGGATTCTGATCAGCGTTGTAGGCTTCAGTAATACCCAGTATCGGGTCGCGAGGTGCCATCTCGATGGCGGAGAACAGAGGAGAAGAGGTAGGAGCAGTCATGATAATATGGAAAATTATCTGCCGTTGCCGACAGTAATGGTTGGAGTGATAAAAATACGAATGTTATAGGGCTTACGTAAAATTGTTCAGGCTAGGTATGCTGAGCAATACAGTGTTATCAGTATGGATGGTACTAATCAGTTGACGCGTGGATAGCGCGTTTTCACGTTTGTTTTGCGTAAATCCTATCAGCCTCATATTCTAACAAAGGTAATAGAACCATGGCGGTCGCACCTGTGAATTCAGTCGCTTTATCTGATCAATTGGATGAAGCAAAGTTTATATCGTTTCCAGACTCTCCTTATCAGTTATATCAGTTGTTTCAGCCAACTGGTGATCAACCAACTGCCATTGCTCAGTTGGTGGAGGGCATCAATGACGGACTATTTTTTCAAACTCTGCTGGGGGTGACGGGCTCCGGTAAGACGTACACGATGGCGAATGTCATCGCAAGAACCGGCCGTCCGGCGATTATATTTGCACCGAATAAAACCTTGGCTGCTCAGTTATACAGTGAGTTCAGAGAGTTTTTTCCGCGCAATGCAGTTGAGTATTTTGTGTCTTACTACGACTACTATCAGCCTGAAGCCTATGTACCCCAACGGGATCTGTTCATTGAAAAAGATTCCGCGATTAACGAGCATATCGAACAGATGCGCTTATCTTGCACCAAATCACTGATGGAGCGTCGGGATGTGATTATCGTGGCAACTGTGTCAGCCATTTATGGTATCGGTAATCCTAACGAATATCACAAAATGATTCTGACTTTGCGTGCCCGAGACAAAGTCAGTCAGCGTGATGTCATTGCCCGTCTGATACAGATGCAGTATTCGCGCAATGACGTTGATTTTGGTCGCGGTACTTTCCGGGTACGCGGTGACACCATTGATATTTTCCCAGCTGAACATGCTGAACTCGCGGTTCGCGTGGAAATGTTTGACGACGAAATCGAAAACTTACAGCTGTTCGATCCACTGACGGGTCGTATTAAGCAGAAAATTCCTCGTTTCACCGTATATCCGGGTTCGCATTATGTAACACCACGCGAGACGGTTTTGCGGGCGATAGAAACCATTAAAGAAGAGTTGCGCGAACGCCTGGATTTCTTCCGTCGGGAAAACAAGCTGATCGAAGAGCAGCGTATCGAGCAGCGTACCCGCTTTGATTTGGAAATGATGGCAGAGATAGGTTTTACAAAAGGGATTGAAAATTATTCACGCCACTTGAGTGGTGCCAAAGCGGGCGAACCGCCACCGACGCTGGTCGATTATTTGCCAGCCGATGCCCTGATGTTTTTGGATGAGTCGCATGTGCTGACCGGGCAATTAAACGGTATGTACAACGGCGACCGGGCGCGGAAAACCAATCTGGTCGATTATGGCTTCCGCTTGCCGTCGGCACTTGATAATCGTCCGCTCAAGTTCGCTGAATTCGAAAGCAAAATGCGGCAAACCGTGTTTGTTTCTGCGACACCGGGAGATTACGAGCACCAGCATGCCGATCAGGTGGTGGAGCAGGTTGTGCGGCCGACAGGATTAGTCGATCCCGAAATCGAAGTGCGGCCAGCGTTAACGCAAGTTGACGATCTGATGGGCGAAATTACCGACCGCGTGAAGAAAAATGAGCGGGTACTGGTCACGACCCTGACCAAACGCATGTCGGAGCAGTTAACGGAATTTTTAACTGAGAATGGCATTAAAGTCCGTTATTTGCACAGCGACATTGATACCGTTGAGCGGGTGGAGATTATCCGTGATTTGCGTCTTGGTACCTTTGATGTATTGGTCGGTATTAACTTGCTGCGTGAAGGGCTGGATATTCCAGAGGTCTCATTGGTGGCGATTCTGGATGCGGATAAAGAAGGCTTTCTGCGCTCTGAGCGCAGCCTGATTCAGACGATTGGTCGTGCGGCGCGTAACCTGCATGGGAAAGCGATTCTGTATGCCGATAAAATCACAGATTCTATGCGTCGCGCCATGGGCGAAACCGAACGTCGTCGCAACAAGCAACTGGCATTCAACCTCGAAAATAATATTACTCCGACAGGTATCCGCAAACAGATTAAAGACATTATCGATGGCGTGTATAACCAGCAGGAAGCCAGAGATGATCTTGTGGCGGCGCAGGAGCAGGCAAAATACGAAGTCATGAGTGAGAAGCAGATCAGTCGTGAAATAAAACGTCTGGAAAAACTGATGCTGGATCACGCAAAAAATCTGGAATTCGAGAAAGCCGCACAAGTCCGCGATCAGCTCGCGCATTTGAAACAGCAATTGTTTGGTGCCGGCGGCAGCGATAATGTGCCCGTCTGAAGACGGAATAAGGCGCTATTAGTAGGTGCAGGTGATATGGAATCCGCCGTATCACCTGTTTCCGTTATTGCGTTATTGCGTTATTGCGGGCTGGCGGGGTGCCATTCTCAGCAATCACAGCAGTCAAAGCGATATGTACTTAATACTGCCAGCGTTTATGTCCGGCTTCTGGTAAATCCTGCATCAGGCAAACCTGATTACGCCCGGCTTGTTTTGCCTGATACAGTGCGGCATCGGCTTGTAAGAACAGATCGTTTTCAGTTTTGCAGCAAGGGAAATCGGACAGGCCGCCGCTGAACGTGAATTGCTTATTTTCTCCCGGCCTGGTTTCAAAAATGATGTTGCTGAACGCCTCGCGCATTGCGTCCAGCTTTAGTTTGCCTTGTTCTCGATCGCAATCCCAGAATATCACCACGAATTCTTCGCCACCGAAACGGCTCAGCAAATCATGCTCGCCCAGCAATCCTGAAAGTACCAGCGATAAACGTTTAATGACGATATCACCGAAATAATGCCCCCAGGTATCGTTGATGAGCTTGAATTTATCGATGTCGAGAATGCCATAGGCGAGGCACTTTCCTTCGCGATTGGCGCGGCGTATTAATTCTTGCGCTTTCTTTTGCAAACCGATTTTATTCAGCAGACCCGTTGCGCGATCACGGCTGATCAGATCTTTGCTGGCGCGGATTTTATCGATACGATTCAGTAGCAGGCGGGTCAGTACGTCGTTGTCCGTCTTTTGTATGATTTCATCGAAGCCGCTGTCGAGTGCGTGTCGTGCGAGCATGGTATTCGCCTCTTGTTGCAGCATGATGATTTCACGACTCTGATCGAATTCAATGTTCTTTTTTAATACCCGCACCAGTGCTTCTGTATTCAAAAAATGCGATTGATCGATCATGACGATGTCAGGCTGCATTTCTTTGACTTTGACATGTAACGAGCGTGCATCCTGCGAATGCAATAGCTGCACGCTGTGCTCGGCAAGTAACTGTGTGTTGAGCGGCACGATCTCGCCGAGATAAACGATCACATTGGTTTCGCCGCGTTTGTGGCGGCCAAAAAGATTGAATAGTTTATCAACCAACACTTCATTGCTGATTGGTTTTTCAGCGTAGGCCAGGCAATTACTTTCAACCAGCTTTTGTTGTAGTAAGAAGCGTTCACCCTGCCTGACCGTTTGCAGATAGACATAGTTATGGTGGGCTGGCAGTCTTTGCAACAGATCGCTGAGGAACATGGTCTGACGACGCTGCTGCTGCATGTCGTTTTGCATGTTGTAGAGCACGTCGAGATCAATCACAAATAAATCCTGATCGCTCGCATTTTCGACGGCAGTGACAAAGTCGCTCATCTGATCGAAAAAGTGTATGTCGAAATCATACTTATGCGCGCAGAGCAGAAGTTCTTTTTTATTGTCTTTGATGAAAAAGGTCTGTGCCAGCAGTTTTACCTGATTCTTAAATAACAACCCTGCTTCTGCCATTGCTTCTCCGTATGTGCGCCAGTCGGCGTAACACCAATAAATGAAACCATGTTGCTGTGTTGAATTTTATACGAGATTGTTCAGCGTCTTCTATATGCAGGCTGAAATATCCGATTTCTTCATCTGCGAAGTACGATTATGGCGTAAAAAAGACAGGCGTACGTTGTATGTCTGTCTTGGCTGCAATCGCAGGTGCGTAGTCGCTTCCGCGCTAGGCAGTGGTGTCGTTGCTGAATGCAAGCGCGGACGGATTTGACGAAATGTAGTATCCCGTCATTACCATCAGAAGATCAATCCGCTTAACAATCAGTTTCCGCTTTTAACCGATAACAGGAGACATCATGGCTGCAAAAAAAATTCTTATGCTGGTAGGGGACTTTGTTGAAGATTACGAAGTGATGGTGCCGTTTCAGACACTGCTCGCCGTTGGTCACGAAGTGCATGCCGTTTGCCCGGATAAAAAAGCCGGTGACTACGTTGCGACGGCGATTCATGATTTTGAAGGCCAGCAAACCTACACGGAAAAACCCGGGCATCGTTTTATTCTGACGCATGATTTTGCCAGTATCAATGAGCATGACTACGACGCTTTGTTGATTCCCGGCGGCAGGGCACCGGAATATCTGCGCCTGAATCCGCGCGTGATCGAAATTACACGCCATTTCGCACAGCAACAGAAACCCGTTGCCGCAGTCTGCCACGGTGCGCAGATTCTGGCTGCGGCGAAGGTATTGGATGGCGTGCGCTGTTCAGCCTATCCCGCCTGTCAGCCAGAGGTGGAGCTGGCTGGCGGCGTTTATGCGGCAATCCCTGTGACCGATGCAATCACCGACAAAAATTTTGTTACGGCACCAGCCTGGCCTGCGCATCCGGCATGGATTGCGCAATTCCTTGCTTTGCTGGGAACAAAAATCCATTTATAAAAATGGCATTGCCCGTATAATCGTCAGCAGAAAGTTTGCTTGGCGATTTGCGGGGTGCATCATGTGTGAAATTTTTGTCAAAGCCGACCCTGGCTTGTATGAATCCAAAGCGCGCTCGCTGCGCTTACACGGCGTCGTTACTTCGATTCGTCTCGAAAAACTGTTTTGGCTGACCCTGCAGGAAATTGCTGAACGCGATGGCATGAACACGAATCAACTCATTACCAGGCTCTATGATGAGTTGATTGAATATCGCGGTCATATCGATAATTTCAGCTCTTTTCTGCGCGTTTGTTGTCTGCGGTACACATCGCTGATGGTGGAGGGGGATATTTCCACCAATAAAAATCTGCCATTGGCAGGTGTGCGGGAATCGCAGCCAGAGATGGCTCGTTTTTTAATTTGATGCCTGTTTAGCAGCGGCGCAAATTCACCGGGTGCGGTCAGCCCGGTATTTTTTTGGGCGCAAGGCACATACTCCCTCCTTAAAATGCCATTTTTGCCTTCATCTCCTTATAAATAAAGGGCTTCTGAATATACTCCCCCCAGTATATTTTGGCCCCATGAGTGCTGCTGATGTCACTTCTTTACTCCTGACGCGGATTCTGCCATCCGCCATCGTTGGATAGCGCTACCGTATTTCTGTATTGCGAACGATGTTCTTGCACAGTGAGCGAATCACATCGATCTTTGTACCGCGTGCAAGATGACGATGAGCCTGATCCGGCAGCTCAGGATGTTTTTCTGGCATTTTATGCGTTAAGATCAGTGCTTCACCTGCATAAAGGTTCGCGATGAAATGTATTTTGCTGATTATCGACGTGCAACGCGGTTTGTTTGATCACGAGCCGCGACCTTATGAAGCCGATGCGGTCGTTGATCGCATCAATATTCTTGCTGACCGGGCACGCCATGCGGGAACCCCTGTTGTTTTCGTTCAGCATGAGACCGAAGACGACGAACTGGCGTTTGGCTCAGACAACTGGCAACTGGAGCAGCGGTTGATTCTGGAAGACGGCGACACCATTTTGCGCAAGACCACGCCGGATTCCTTTTTACGCACCGAGCTGAGCAGTTTGCTGGAGCAGTGGGGAGCTGAGTTAATCGTCATTTGTGGTTATGCCAGCGAATTTTGTGTCGATACCACCAGCCGCCGGGCAGCGGCGCTTGGTTATCCTGTGATTATTGCTGCCGATGCGCATACCACTCACGATAAAGCGCATGCGAGTGCTTTGCAGATACGCACACATCACAATGCGACGCTGGGAAATATCAGCAGCTTTGGTCCGGCGATCCGCGCGATAGACAGCCAGCAGATTGTGTTCGGAATCTGATGCGTGAGCGAGCAGTAGATATCGCGTTCCAATAAAAATGCCGGGATCAACCCGGCATTAGTGTGTTGAGGGAAATGACTGAATCAGTCTTCCGCAACCCGCTTGGCGATGTGAGCCAGAGCTTCTTCCACCTGATCGATCAGAATCAGACACAGATCACCTTCTTCCAGTCTGTCCATTGCCAGATCAATCGCGATGAATTCACCGTGTATCTCATCAACCCGACTGGTCTTTGAGGCATTTTTCAAGCCTTCGCGCAGCAGGGCAACAACTTCACCATCAGCACGACCACGCTGACACTGATCCTGATACAGCACGACATCATCAAAGGCTTCGCCGAGAATTTCAGTTTGCTGACGAATGTCCTGATCCCGGCGGTCACCGGCACCGCTGATCACAACCGAGCGACGTTTGGCCGGCATGGTTTCGACTGCACGTACCAGCGCCAGAATCGCATCCGGATTGTGACCGTAATCTGCGATCAGGGTGGCGCCGCGGTATTGGAATACATTGAAACGACCCGGCGCATTATCCGCTTCATTCGCAAAGGTTTTCAGGCCAGTGCGGATGTGATCCCAGTCGAGATTGATGGCCCATGCCGCGGCAACTGAGGCCATGACGTTTTCGACCTGAAAGCCGATGCTGCCGTTGCGGGTGATAGGGATGTCGGCCAGCCGTATACTGTGGCGGGATTTGCCCTCGGCAGCAATCAGTTCGCCGTTTTCTATATAAACAACTCGCTTACCCTGTGCACGGTGCGCGGCCATCACCGGATGCTGGCTGTCGGCCGCAAAGAAAATCACTGCCGACGGGCAATTCGCTGCCATGCTGGCAACGATAGGATCCGCAGCATTCAGTACGGCATAACCGTTATCCGCCACGTTCTGGACGATGACGCGTTTCAGAACGGCCAGATCTTCCACCGTTGTGATGTAATTCAGGCCCAGATGATCGCCGGAGCCGATATTAGTAACGACGGCAACCTGGCAGCGATCATAGGCCAGACCTTCGCGCAGGACGCCGCCACGGGCAGTTTCAAATACGGCAGCATCGACATCTGGGTGCGACAAAACATTACGCGCGCTGCGAGGGCCGCTGCAGTCGCCGCTATCGATCTGGCGATGACCAATATAAACGCCGTCCGTATTGGTCATGCCAGTGCGTAAGCCGCAGGCAGTCATCAGGTGGGCGATCAGACGTACTGTGGTGGTTTTTCCATTTGTACCAGTGACGGCAACGATGGGAATGCGGCCATCTTCTCCATCCGCAAACATGGCGCTGATGATTGCTTCACCAACGGCGCGACCTTTCCCGAACGACGGGGAAATGTGCATGCGCAAGCCCGGTGCCGCGTTGACTTCGACGATGCCGCCATTTTGCTGTTCTATCGGTTTTAACACGCTGTCTGCCACCAGATCAACGCCGCAAATATCAAGACCGATCATTTGTGCTGCAGCGACAGCGCGTGCGGCGACTTCCGGATGAACATCATCGGTCACGTCTGTCGCGGCGCCACCCGTAGAGAGATTGGCGTTGTTACGCAAGACGACGCGCTGGCCTTTTGGCGGTACAGAGTCTGCTTCCAGACCTTGTTTTGCGAGACTGGCAAGCGCGATATCATCAAAACGGATTTTAGTCAGCGAGGTGGAGTGACCACTGCCGCGACGCGGATCTTTATTCACCTGTTCGACCAGTTGACGCACCGATTGTTTGCCATCGCCCACCACTTGCGGCGGGTCGCGACGTGCAGCGGCGACCAGCTTGTTGCCGATGACGAGCAGACGGAAATCGTTACCCGGTAAAAAGCGCTCAACCAGGATGTCGTCGCGGAACTCTGTTGCTGCATGATAGCCAGCAACCAATTGTTCACGTGTGGTGACGTTGACGGTGACGCCTTTACCCTGATTACCATCTTTAGGTTTGACCACAACAGGCAAGCCGATTTCCAGGGCGGCAGCCCATGCATCATCGGGGCCGTCAACGGAACGGCCAAGCGGCACAGGTACGCCGGCTGCGTGTAACAGTTTTTTGGTTAATTCTTTATCTTGTGCGATCGCTTCGGCAATGGCGCTGGTGCCATCCATTTCCGCTGCCTGTATTTTTCGCTGACGTGAGCCCCAGCCAAATGCGACCAGGCTGCCATCGGTCAGACGACGATAGGGGATATTGCGGGCAACGGCTGCGTTGACGATAGAGCCGGTCGATGGTCCGAGGCGCACATCTTCATCGAGTTCGCGTAACTGATCCAGCGCGGCTTGCAGATCAAACGTTGTGTTGTTGAGTGCGGCATTAATCAGCTTTTCAGATAGTTCGAGTGCGAGGCGACCAACGGCTTCTTCGGAATATTCAACAACGACCTGAAAAATTCCCTGTTCCAGGGTTTGCGTCGTGCGGCTGAATGTAACCGGACATCCCGCTTGCGCCTGTAAGCCCAGGGTGGTCAGTTCAAACACATGCGCAATCGAGATCGCATCGTTGTAGCCTGTCGGTTGCAAAATGCTTAGCTCGGGGAATAATGCACGCAAACGGTCTTCAAAACCGACCAGTTCTGCAATTGAACATTCAGCTTCGTTGCAGGCAACGATCGCTTCTACCGACGTATGATGGCTCCAGAGATTCGGGCCACGCAGGGCACGGATGCGTGATACTTCCATAAAACTTAGTCCTGTTGAAAGGGGCAGTTAATCAGGTAGCGTTGACGGATGCGATACATCTTCATCCTTAAAGCCGCTTGCTACCTGTGATTTTTATTTAAGCAAATTTAGCGAAATTGATTGAGCGACGGATTGTTCAGCATCCCTGTTTCAATATACGGTTTTCGGGCTGGAATCAAAAGTTCTGAGCCCGGCACCGATGAGTTCCGGACTGACATCCAGCGCCCAGGCACCGGCAACTGCGGCCATAATGCTTTCAGGTTGCGCTGCTTTCGTCGGTTTCAGTGATGACAGTGGCAGCAGGGCGGTTTCTTCGGCGCCACTTGCCAGAACAATATTATTGTCGCGTATGAAAACGACACGTTCACCCGCTGCACGATGCGCTTTGAGCGTGTCCAGATGTTCATCGAGTGCATAGAAAATAACTTTGCCATCACATAACTCGGCCAGATCTGCTACCTCAGGTATTGCGGCATTCAGAACAGCAGTACCGGTGCGCAGCACGACATCAACCTGCGTACGCATAATTTTGCGCATCTGCTCAGCATCGTTGATATAAAATTCGCCGAGATCTTCGTAACCATCAAAATCGGTGACGATTCCGACGCTGCACTTGTCGTAAGCGAGCCCATCTGTTAGTAGCGCGCGGGCATTGGTTTCAAACACCGCTGCTTCAACTGAACGGTTAATCAGCAAACGTTGACCCGCTTCCCAATTCGCACAATTGCCGTCGGTGACCAGACGTTTGTTCAGGTATAAACCCTGACGACTGGCGACACCAGTTTCCTTGCCGGCGATGTTCAGTAAGCCGCCTATCAGTCTCGAAATCAGATCGGTATTGCGTGTGCCAGCGACGCCGACAATTTGTATGCGACCGGTTTCTTCTTCCGCAAACAGATGATCGACAATCGCCTTGCCTACATCACGTCCTTCACCGTTTGCTGGTTTGATGTGTGCGAGTAAACCCGGGCTGGCATTGACTTCAATGATGGCGCCACGTTGTTCTGTCAGAGGGCGGCTGATATCTTCGGTGACCAGATCAACACCAGCGATATCCAGTCCAACGATGCGTGCCGCGAGTGTGGCTGCATAGGCAACATCGGGATGAATAATATCAGTCACATCCAGTGCGACGTTACCATTGAGCTGAATTAATACTTTCTGATTGTCCTGTGGCACGGAATCGGCATCCATGCCCTGGCGTTTGAGTTCGAGTATCACTTCCGCAGCAACAGCGGGTTGAATGATATTCAGAGGGAATTCTTCGGTTGTTCCACGGCGTGGATCAGTATTGATCTGGGTATCCACCAGTTGCTGAACGGTGGATTTTCCGTCACCTCTGATCCAGAGCGATTCGCCCTTGCCAGCGGCAACAACTTTATTCCCCACGACTAATACCCGATGTTCGTCGCCTGCGATGAAACGCTCAACAATCACGCTTTTACTGTCGCCCTTACGTGCAGCGAGATGATAGGCCGCTTCCACGTCCGCTTGCGTCATCAGATTCAACGACACACCACGACCGTGATTGCCGTCATACGGTTTCACAACAACCGGCAGACCGATATCCTGCGCTTCTTCCCATGCTTCTTCAGCACTGCGGACGATGCATCCTTCAGGAACGGGGACGCCGCAGGCTTTCAGTAATGTTTTCGTCAGATCTTTATCAGAGGCGATACTTTCGGCAATGGCGCTGGTACGGTCAGTTTCTGCCGTCCAGATGCGGCGTTGTGCGGCACCGTGACCGAGTTGAACCAGATTGCCATCGGTGAGGCGCAGCGAAGGAATGCCGCGATTCGTTGCTGCATCGACGATGCTGGCCGTGCTTGGGCCGAGACAGCGTGCGTCAACCATGTCACGCAAAATACCCAACTGTGTTTCGAGATCAAATGGCTGATCCTCAATGGCGGCCATCAGTAAATCACGAGCGATGGTCAGTGCCGCGCGGCCGACTTGTTCTTCGCGGGTACGGAATGCCATTTTGTAGACGCCGGTCACACCTGTCGAACGGGTTTGTCCGAAGCCGGTGCGCATTCCTGCGAGATTTTGCAATTCCAGTACGACATGCTCAAGGATGTGACCAGACCAGGTACCTTCACGCAGACGCTCCAGAAACCCCCCGCGCTCACCGACACCACAGCGATGCTCAATTAAACCGGGGAGCCATGTTATTAAACGCTCGTACAAACCCGGCAACATATTCGATGGTGTGTCTTCGAGTGCTCCGATATCAAGCCAGGTTTCGATGACTGGCCGGTAAGTCCAGATATTCGGTCCGCGCAAATAGTTTACACGGAGAATGCTGATGTCTTTCTTCTTTGTCGTCATGTAAGTAATTTCTTATAGATCGGGAACAACAGACCTGATCTTGTCAAATTTAGAGCATTTTCTCTTATTAGGAAAAATTTTTGCTGAGTTTAAACAAATGCACCTGCTGAAATTTGCCGGTATTCATTTATTCATTACAAAGCAGAATAGAAAGACGGTCTTACTGATATACTTGCGCTTTAGCGCAAACAGCATTAATCCTCTTGATCAGTTTCATCTGATTATTCTTCTTTCGATAGAATACCGTAAATTGCTGCTTCCGTGATACGGCTTGCGCCTCTAACGGATTCAAGTAATCGATTTTTTCAAAAATTCAGTCCTTGTTTTATCTTACAGGACACGCTCTTGAGCCGGAGTTTGCTTCACAATGACCACAACAAAAATCAGTTCCGAGCAGTCAGTTTTGTCGATTTCCCCGCAATGGCAAAATGAGCTGAGCAAGCAAATGACTGAAAGTGAAAACGTTTTAAGTGCTTTTGAGGTTGACCTCGACAATAAGCTGCACTTTGTGAAAGGTCTGATTGTCGTTACCGATAAAGGTATTCGTACACTTCCGGCCGGTGGGGCTACCTGGCAAAGCTGGGATTACAGACCCGGTCTTTCTCTCACGCATCATGATCATGCCGGAGTAGGGCATTTACAACTGACGGATGGGCAAGGTTTGCTGGCAAGCTGGCGCTTTACGCTGGGACAAAATCTGCATGCGATCCGGCTGTTAGATCATTTCAATGAACAATTGCAAAGCGTTCTGACTGGTCAGCCTGTGATCCGGGCGGAACAAAACATTTGCCCGAGCTGTAAAGCGGTGTTGGAGCCGGATCAGGAAGAGTGCCCAGTCTGTACGAAGGTGGTCTATACCCCTCCTTCAACCTGGACCTTGTTGCGTCTCTGGCGTTTCGCCCATCCTTATCGTGTGCAGTTGTTCATCGGTTTCGCATTGATGCTGCTGGGAACGGCGGCGCACATGATTCCGCGTTACCTGACCAAGCCGCTCACAGATGAAGTACTGATTCCGTTTCAGCACAAAGAATTTGTCGATCCTCAACTGGTGTATCTGTATATCGGCGGGCTGCTGGGATCGGCAGTCATTGCCTGGTTGTTGAGTTGGGGCAAGACTTACATACTTGCGCTGGTGTCAGAGCGAATCGGCGCTGATCTGAGGACGGCGACTTATGAGCATTTGTTGAAATTGTCACTCGAATATTTCGGTGGCAAACGCACCGGCGACCTGATGTCACGTATTGGTAGCGAGAGTGATCGTATCTGTGTATATCTGTCGCTGCATTTACTCGATTTCGCAACTGATGTGCTGATGTTTGTCATGACTGCGGTCGCGCTGTTACAGATTAATACCAAGCTGGCGCTGGTGACTTTGTTACCGCTGCCATTTATCGCCTGGATGATCCATCTGGTGCGGGATAAATTGCGTACCGGCTTCGAGAAGATAGACCGGGTCTGGGGTGAAGTGACCAATGTGCTGGCCGATACTATCCCCGGTATCCGTGTCGTGAAAGCTTTTGCACAAGAGCAGCGTGAAGCTGGTCGTTTCCGCGAGGCGAATAAACATAATCTGGCGGTGAATGACCGTCTGAATAAAGTCTGGTCATTGTTTTCGCCGACGGTTTCTTTCCTGACCGATCTGGGGATTCTGGTGGTCTGGGCTTTCGGTATCTGGCAGGTCGCGCATGAAGAAATCACGGTTGGAGCGCTGGTCGCAGCGGTGGCTTTCATCAGTAACTTCTATGGGCGTATTGATTCTATGAGCCGCATTGTGTCGGTGACTCAGAAATCAGCGTCGGCAGCCAAGCGTATTTTTGACATTCTGGATCATGTATCGAGCGTACCTGACCCGCAGCAACCGGTCAAAGTGAAGGAAATCAAAGGGCAGATTGAGTTAAGAGAAGTCGGTTTCCGCTATGGAAATCGCGCCGTTAACCGAGGCATCAGTTTAACGATTAAACCTGGTGAAATGATAGGACTGGTAGGGCACAGTGGCTCAGGCAAGAGCACGCTGGTCAATCTTATTTGCCGGTTTTACGATGTTTCCGAAGGCGCAATTTTGCTTGATGGCGTCGATATCCGCTCTTTTGCAGTATCGGATTATCGTCGCAATATCGGTCTTGTGTTGCAAGAACCTTTCTTGTTCTTCGGCACGATTGCAGAGAATATCGCTTACGGCAAACCTCATGCGACGAGAGATGAGATTATCGCTGCTGCAAGAGCTGCTCATGCGCATGAATTCATATTACGTTTGCCACAAGGATATGACTCCATGGTCGGTGAACGTGGCCAGGGCTTATCTGGCGGTGAACGGCAACGGATTTCGATCGCGCGTGCGCTGTTGATTGATCCACGGATATTGATTATGGATGAAGCGACATCGTCCGTTGATTCGCAAACAGAGAAAGAAATACAAAAAGCGCTTGATAACCTGGTGCAGGGGCGTACCACCATCGCGATTGCCCATCGTTTGTCCACTCTGCATAAAGCGGACCGGTTGGTTGTGCTGGATCGCGGACAAGTCGTTGAAGTCGGCAGTCATGATGAATTAATGGCGAAGCAGGGGGCTTACTACGATTTGTATCAGGCGCAGGCCAGAAACGCAGAATTGGTTGAGGAAGAATAATCAGCATGGTTACGAGTAAATTCGAGTTACAACGCAACGCATTTGGAAAACTCATCCTGACCAGCAGCGATGGTGAGGTATTTGAAGATGTCAGTCCAGTGCGGGCATTTCCGATTCAGTCACCGTTGATGAGCATTTCTATGGTTATGGGGGATGGGCGCGAGGTCGCGTGGATAGACCAGTTATCCGATTTGTCCGATAGCACCAGAGCGCTGGTGTTGGCGGAGCTAGAAGGGCGTGAGTTTATGCCTGAAATTCAACAGATTCTGGACGTCACCAGCTTTGCCTTACCGTGTACGTGGACGGTTCGTACTGACCGCGGTGATACGGCATTTGTGTTGAAAGGCGACGAAGATATTCGCCGTATCGGTAGCACATCGTTGTTGATTACGGATAATCATGGCATCCAGTTTTTAATTCGCGATATGTTCGGTGTTGATAAACTCAGCCGGAAAATTCTGGATCGCTTTTTGTAATCAGCAAGTCAATACCTAGTTATTCCAAAGCGGGGAAACGATAAGCATATAAATTTGTTTCTCGTTCCTCCCCCGGAAGTACCAGTACTTCTTCTAAAACGAATCCCATTTTTTTGAGCAAACTGTTTGATTTGACATTATCTGGCGATGTAATAGCAGCTAGTTTTGTTAAGCCTAAATCCTGCTCAGCGTGTCTCATCGTCGCTCTTGCCGCTTCTATGGCATAGCCTTGTCCGCTATAGCGAGGTAAAAAAGCATAGCCGATATCAACGTCTCGTAGCGTCTCGCGTTTGATCAGGCCGCAGATGCCTATTGCGACATGCGAATCTTTAAGTGTCACTACATAAAAACTAAAGCCACATCTGGACTGGCTTTCGAGAGGTTTCGCCAATATCCAGTCTCTGGCCTGATCGAGGTTGCGTATGCCGCGGTCGCCAATATTTTTGATCCAGCTCGGATCGTTGAGCAATTCCAGCACGAAGGCGGCATCGCTTGTCTCAAATAGTCTGATGACCAGCCTGTCAGTTGAAGTGATGTTCATAAAATAAGTGGAGTAAGTAATTTTGAGGGCGAATAGCTATTTTAACGACCCTGAGTCTTAACATTCTTTGACAATACGAACAACAGTTTCTTCTGGAAAATTCTAATCGTTTCAATACTTGAAGAGTAATATTAATCACGCTATGTGGCGGATTTATCTGATCCGTTTGCTATCCGAAATATTGTTGCTTGTTTGATCTTGAATGGAGTACGTCAGATGAAGTCGCTTAAAACCAGACTTATTGTCGTCATTGCCTTGCTTGTGACGCTGTGTACTGCGGTGCTGACCATCGGCAGCTACCTCAGGATGAAGGCGCAAATCGAGAACGATCTGAGTAATGAAATTCGTAGCGTCGCCTCTAGCTACAACGGTGTTCTGAGTAACTGGATTCAGGTCAACACCTCGATGGTCGATAGTTTATCTAAAGGCCTGGCGGAAGGTAACGATTTGCAGGCCAGTTTAAAAATGGTCAGCCGTGGCGGTAATTTTTTAAGTGTATATCTCGGGCAACCCGATAAGACATTTACAAATTTCCCTGCAAATCCCCCTCCGGCTGGCTACGATCCAACGGTGCGCCCATGGTACAAAGCGGCGATGGAGGCAAAAAAGCCGATTGTCACATCTGCTTATATGGGAGTTAATCCTCCGGGTTTAATGATTTCATTTGCGGCGCCTGTGAATGGTGGCGAGGCTGGCGTCGTTGCAGCAGACGTTTTCCTGACAAAAATTGTTGAGCAGATTTTGACCATTAAACTGGCGGGCAATGGCTATGCGTTTTTACTGGACAAATCGGGACAGGTTCTGGCACACGCTGACCAGACAAAAGTATTAAAACCAGCGAAAGATATTGCAGCCGAATTGAATCTGGATAATTTGAGCAGCCTGTCGAAGAGAACTGACCCAACGCAGGTCGAGATTGCCGGTAAAACGAACTTTTTGTTCTTGCAACCTATCAGTGGTTCCGATATGTACCTCGCGCTGGTGGTGGATAAGAACAAAGCTCTCGCTTCATTAGATCAGTTGCTGATGATTGCTGCGGGGGTTCTTGCCGTGTTGTTAGGCGTAATGGTGCCACTATCCGCATGGTTGGTTGGTCGCATGATGGCTGGTTTGCAGCGCGTGCGTGATGCAATGTCGGATATCGCCGCCGGTGGTGGTGATCTGAGTCGCAAAATTGAGGTCGAAGGGGAAGATGAAGTAGCGCAAACGGCGGACGCTTTTAACCGCTTTCTTGAGCAATTACGCGTCATGGTGGTTGACGTCCGTAAGGCGACCGAATCCATTACTGTCGGCGCGACTGAAATAGCGACTGGTAACATGGATTTATCCGGGCGCACTGAGCAACAGGCATCTTCACTCGAAGAAACTTCAGCGAGCATGGAGGAATTAACCGCCGCAGTCAAAAATAACGCCGACAATGCGCGGGAAGCTAATCGCATGGCGGTGAATGCGTCCGATGTCGCAACGCAAGGGGGCGAAGTTGTCAGTCGCGTCGTCACTACCATGCAGGGAATCTCCGAGAGCTCCCGCAAGATTGTCGATATTATCAGCGTGATTGAAGGGATTGCGTTCCAAACGAATATTCTGGCACTCAATGCAGCGGTGGAAGCCGCTCGTGCGGGAGAACAAGGGCGAGGATTTGCCGTTGTCGCCAGCGAAGTCCGTACGCTTGCCCAACGTAGCGCAGCAGCAGCGCAGGAAATAAAAAGCCTGATTGACGATTCGGTCAGTAAAGTTACCGAGGGCTCAGAACTGGTTGATAAAGCAGGTGAATCGATGATCAGGATAGTCTCTGCTGTTGATCAGGTTGCGGCGATTATCTCTGAAATTACGTCTGCATCTGCCGAGCAAAGCGATGGCATTCAGCAAGTCAATCTGGCTCTGGCAAATATGGATGAAGCGACGCAACAAAATGCGGCACTGGTTGAACAGGCGGCAGCGGCAGCCGGATCTCTTGAGGAGCAGGCAAATTTGTTGAAAACGGCGATGTCCGCGTTTCGTATGGAGCAGAGCCACGCCGCCGTGCGCCCTGCATTAGTGACTAAGGGGGCTGCGTATTCCCGTACCCCAAAGCTGGATTATGACGAATAAACCGCTCTTAACTAATCTGAATTAACTGAGGGTGGCAACCACTGGCGCATGATCAGATGGTTGCTCCCATTTACGCGGAATTCTGTCGATGGTACATGCGGTGCAGCGCAGAGCCAGCGGTTTTGATAACAAAATATGGTCGATGCGCAAACCTTTGTTCAATCTGAATCCCAGCGCGCGATAGTCCCACCAGCTGTATGATTTTTCCGGCTGATCAAATTGTCTGAAACTATCCGTTAGCCCTAAGTCCAGCAAGGCTAGTAGTGCCGCACGTTCTTCTGGTGAGACCAGGTTCATGCCTTCCCATGCTGCCGGATCATGCACGTCACGATCTTCCGGGGCAATATTGTAATCACCGAGCAAAGCGAGTTCAGGATAACGCTGTAATTCTTCGCCCACCCAGTTTTTCAGTGATTCCAGCCATTTCAGTTTGTACTGAAATTTATCCGAATCCAGCGCCTGGCCATTCGGCACATAGGCGCAGATAATTCGCATGCCCTGTATCGTCGCTGCAATGATTCTTTGCTGCTCATCTTCAAACTGAGGATTGTTTTTCTGTATATCCGACATAGGATGTCTGGATAAAATTGCCACGCCGTTATACGTCTTTTGCCCTGTGTAGGCAACGTGATAACCGGCGGCCTCAATTTCTGCCTGCGGAAACTTATCGTCTGTCAGTTTGGTTTCCTGTATGCACAGCACATCGACAGGATTGGTCTCCAGCCATTGCAAGACTTGAGGTAATCTGACTTTCAGGGAATTCACATTCCAGGTAGTTAGTTTCATGGCACTTTATATAAATAAAAAAGAAAGCCGTACTCTGGATTGGATTCAGAGCACGGCCTGTCCGTATTTCAAGCGGAACGCAAACAGTGAGTGATTATCTCATCAGGCTGCGCGATTGATCAGGAACGTTGTTAGTAAAGGCACAGGACGTCCGGTAGAACCTTTTGCCGCGCCAGATTTCCAAGCCGTACCAGCGATGTCCAGATGCGCCCAGGTATATTTACGGGTGAAGCGCTCCAGGAAGCAGGCTGCTGTAATGCTGCCACCAGCCGGGCCACCGATATTGGCCATATCGGCAAAATTCGATTTCAGTTGCTCGTTATACGCCTCTTCAATTGGCATACGCCACGCGGTATCTCCGGTCTGCTTACCGGCTGCCAGCAATTCTGCCGCCAGCTTGTCATGCGCATCATCGTGACGTGTGAATAAGCCGGAATTATGATGGCCAAGTGCAGTAACACAGGCACCAGTCAGTGTGGCGACGTCAATTACCGCCGCTGGTTTGAAACGCTCAGCATAAGTCAGCGCATCACATAAAATCAGACGGCCTTCGGCATCGGTATTCAGGATTTCGATCGTCTGACCAGACATGGATGTGACGATATCACCAGGACGGGTGGCACTACCGGAAGGCATGTTTTCACAGGTCGGGATAATCGCGATGACATTCAGTTTCAGGTTCATTTCACCGATAGCGCGCATCGTGCCGAGTACGGACGCAGAACCGCCCATATCGTATTTCATTTCATCCATGCCTGCGCCGGGTTTCAGGGAAATACCGCCGGAATCAAACGTGATGCCTTTACCGACCAGTACAATCGGTGCGTCTTTGACTTTGCCGCCATTGTGTTTCAGTACGATAAATTTAGGTGGCTCGACTGTGCCGTTGGTGACCGACAGGAAGCTGCCCATTTTGAGCGCCTGAATCTGTTTGCGATCCAGAATCTCAGCGACCATTTTATAATCGGTCGCAATTTTTCTGGCTGTGGTTGCCAGATAGGTCGGCGTGCAGATGTTCGGTGGAAGATTGCCCAGTTCTTTGGTCAGATCCATGCCGTTCGCCATTGCTTCGCTTTGTGATAATGCAGTTTTGGCTGTTGCAGCTTGTGTGGCATTGACGGCAATCGCAATTTTTTTGACGCCGGTAGTTGCCGTGTCTTTTTTGCTTTTCAATCCATCAGTACGGAAAGTGCTTTCGCGGAAAGCCAGAACGGTTGTGCGCACAGACCATGAAATATCACGATCTTTTACTTCCGGCAGCGCAATAACGACATCATTTGCACCAAGGTTTGCTAAACTGCGAGCCGCAGCTTGCGCCGCTTGCTGAAACGCTTTTTCTGAAACAGTATCGGCTGCTTCACCGAGACCAACAAGTAACACCCGTTCCGCTGCCGTTTCTGCAACGTTGCGGAGCAATAATGAGGAACCCGGTTTGCCGCTGATATCACCGGATTTCAATGCTGCAGCGATGACGCCTTGCTTGTCCAGATTTGCAGCTGCGGCAGACAGTTTTTTATTTTCGAATACGCCGACGACGATACAGGCAGTCTTCACCGCCTTGTAGGCAGTTGAGGCACTTTTTGCGTCGATTGTTTTTATGCTAAAGTCCACTTATTACTCCTCTTGGTAAGTCTCGTAAAACAGGCATTATAATCCCTCCCATGATTTTTCAACGCTCGCTCAGACGCGAATTACTCAGTGCCGCAGGCGCCGTCTTTGCAACACTCTTCGTCATCACGATTACGGTGATGCTCATCAAAATACTCGGACAAGCAGCCGGTGGAAAAGTTGCATCTGGTGATGTACTCGCCCTGATCGCCTTCACGTCGCTGATGAATATGCCAATTCTGTTGATCCTGACCGGGTTTATCTCGGTGCTGTTGGTCGTGACAAGGGCATATCAGGATTCTGAAATGGTGGTCTGGTTTGCCTCAGGACTGAGTTTGCGCCAATGGATAGGTCCGGTCTTACGTTTTGGTATGCCGTGGATAGTATTGACAGGCTTGCTCAGCTTTATCGTGACACCATGGGCGAACCAGCAAAGTGTGGAGTTTCGTGAACGTTATGATAAACGCTCGGACATTGCCAAAGTCTCGCCCGGTAAGTTTCAGGAATCATCGTCTTCTGACCGTGTGTTTTTCGTTGAAGAAGTCGCCGGTGATCTGAGTAAGGTGCAAAATATTTTTATCAATACCGTCCGCGATGGAAAATCGAGTGTGGTCGTCGCCAAAGAAGGCATGATAGAGATCGATAAATATGGCGATAAATTTCTGGTGATGAGCCAGGGACGCCGTTACGATGGTTTGCCTACAGCGCCTGATTTTCAAATGATGCAGTTCGAAAAATATGGCGTCCTTGTTTCCAGTCAGAACGGCACTATTGTCGGTGATCAGTCTGCGAAATCGATGCCGCTGACTATCTTGCTAGACAAGCCAGATGCGAATAAAAAAGCAGAATTTTTATGGCGGATTTCATTGCCGCTGATGTGTATGGCCTTGATGTTATTAGCGATTCCTCTGGGGTATGTGAATCCTCGCGTGGGGCGCTCAGCAAATTTAATTGTTGCCTTGTTGGTGGTGATTATTTATCTGAACGTCGTCAATATTTTTCAGGCGATGGTGTCGCAGGGGCGTATTGAGTTTTCTATTGCTTGGTGGCCCGTGCATCTGATTGCGATCATGATGACATTTGTGTTGTTCTTTTGGCGTATCGAAGTCAATCACCGCTGGCATCCTTTGGTGTTGTGGTCCAGAGGTAAAGCTTGTTTACGTAGCAAAGAGAAAGAAAGCGTCGCATGAGAATCCTGCAAAAATATTTCTCGGTAGAGATCGTGCGTGCCGTGCTGTTTGTGATGGTTGCTTTGCTTGCCTTGTTTTCCTTTTTTGATCTGATGAGCGAATTGCCATCAGTGAATAAAGGTGGATATCGTTTGCAACACGCACTTTTGTATGTGACTCTTGGTATGCCCGGGTACATCTATGAATTTATGCCGATTGCAGTTTTGATCGGAACGATTTATGTACTGGCGCAGTTTGCATCGAATTCTGAATTCACCATCATGCGGGCAGCGAGTATGTCAACGGTGATGGCAGGAACGATATTAATCAAAATTGGCCTGGTATTCGTTGCGCTGACCTTTTTGTTTGGCGAGGTGATCGCACCTTATTCGACCAAGCTAGCTGAGCGCATCAAACTGACGGCCATCGGTGCTTCAGAAACGCAGCAATTCAGAACTGGCCTGTGGACCAAGGATCTGATTCGTGAAAATGGTCTGAGCGGTGAAGTGATCGGCTCGCGCTTTCTGAATGTCCGAGAAATTCTGCCTAATCGCCAATTGAAAGACGTGAAGATGTTTGAGTTTGATAAAAACTTTCATCTTGCCCGTGAAGTTACTGCTAAAAGTGCGGAGTATCAGGGCAAGAACGTCTGGCGCTTGTCTGATGTCATCGAGACTTCATTTCCCAGAACTTTATCTGCCGAAGATATTGCCAACGTTAAGAGTCAGGCATTAAGTAGTCGCGACGTTGTTTCTGAGGTGACGCCTGACATACTTTCTGTCTTGTTTGCCGATCCTGATCGTATGTCGGCGGTCGATCTGGCTGCATATACGCAGCACTTGAACGACAATAAACAAGATAGTGAACGCTACGAAATTGCGTTCTGGAAGAAAGTGACCTATCCGTTTGCAACACTGGTGATGATGGCCTTGGCGCTGCCATTTGCGTATCTGCATGTGCGCAGCGGTGGTATCAGCCTGAAGATTTTCAGTGGCATCATGATAGGCATGGTGTTTTACCTGATCAACAGCTTATTTTCACATATCGGTTTATTGAATACCTGGCCTGCGGCCGTGACTGCGCTGGTGCCGAGTATTTTATTTTTAGGGTTAGCGCTGGCAGGCTTGCGCTATGTTGAAAGAAACTGATGAGTAAAACGTCGGCATTGATACTATTCGCGCATGGCGCCCGCGATCCACGCTGGGCTGGTCCGTTTCAGCGCTTACAAAAAATGACCCAGGAAGCCTCTCCGGATATCAGTGTGGAGCTGGCTTTTTTAGAATTCATGTCACCAGCTTTACCTGAACTTGTGCGCCGCCTCACACAAGAAGGGATCCGCAATATCACGGTCACACCGATTTTTCTGGGGCAGGGCGGCCACGTCTTACGCGACTTGCCTGTATTGCTGGATCAGTTACGCGGCGAATATTCTGCACTTGAATTGAGGTTGGCAACAGCAGTCGGCGAGGATGAAACCGTGCTGAATGCGATCCGCGATTATTGCCTCAGGCAACTATAAGCAACACCGCTGGCGTTGCCGGCATATCGCGGCTCGCGAATTTATTGCTGAGGTTTGCGGGGACGCATGGCTTCTCCCATCATGACCAGTACAGGGCCACTGCAGGCCGGCAATCCAAGGGCTAACTCACCAAGGTTTAGTGACAGTTGACGCTCATTTTCCCGGCTGCAGTTTTCAACGATGACGACAGGTAAACTGGCTGGGAAATTTGCATCCAGCATACGTTGTGCAGTCAGCATCGCCTCGCGGCCACCCATATACTGAACCAAGGTGTCGCATTCGGGAATGCGGGTATCTGCCGTTTCTCCCGGCGCCGTGCTTGAGGTGAATAAGGCGACACTGCGTGCAACGCCACGTTTGGTCAGCGGTTGCCGGACGCTGGCTGCAGCTGCTAACGCTGTTGTTATGCCCGGAACAATGTCGTATGAAATCCCTGCTGTTTCTAATGCAGTCAGCTCTTCATCCGCACGTCCAAACAGCATAGGATCACCGCCTTTCAGGCGTACAACCAGCGCGTATTTACCGGCACACTCGACCAGTTGTTGATTGATATGTTCCTGTGCAGCTGAACGCTGACCACTGCGTTTGCCAACGGGGATTTTGACTGCTTGCTGGCATAGTTCCAGCATTTCACTGGTGACTAAAGCGTCATACAGTACGACATCTGCGCTCGCCAGCAGGCGTGCACCGCGAACCGTGATCAGGTCTGCGGCACCCGGTCCCGCACCAATCAGATAAACCTTACCGTATGGCGCAGTCATAGCGTTAAGCTTCCAGGCGAATCATGCCAGCGGCGACCGTCTGGTGCGTTACTTCATCAATCAGAATGAATGCACCGGTCGAACGTAAATCATCATAGGCATCGGCAGCCAACGCTTGCTGAACATTGATGGAGACCGTCGCAATATCGTTCAGTTTCAGACTGTCAGCCGGGTGGCGTTGCTGTGTATTGATGTCGAGCAGCGTATCGACTGCAGTCACTCTCGCAGAAACTTGCCTGGTTGTATGTTTGAGCCAGTATTTGCGACGAACATCCAGTGCATCTTCTGACAGCCAGCATAAATCTGCTTTAACTGTTTTTAACAGCGTCGCCGGGCGATCCGCACCGGCCAGCATGTCGCCGCGGGAAATATCCAGATATTCATTCAACAGTATCGTCACCGACTGGCCCACAACTGCGGTATCCAGTGAGCCATCCAGCGTCAGTATGTCTTTGACTGTGCCAGTCTGGCCGCCAGGCTGAACAATCAGTTTATCGCCTTTGCTGACTTTACCTGCTTCTATGCGACCCATATAACCGCGGAAGTCGTTTGCTTCATGGCCGTTGTGACGTGCCACCAGTTGCACGGGAAAACGGAACGGTTCATCGTGGCTGGCATCGTAGACGCTGAGTGATTCCAGCAGGTCAATCAGTGTTTGCCCCTGATACCAGGGCATTTTATCGGTCGCTGTGACTACGTTATCACCTGCCAGTGCGGACAAAGGCACTGCATGAATATCGGTCAGCCCTAACTGTGTTGCGAATTTCTTGTATTCGGCGACGATGCGGTCATAGACGCTCTGATCATAGTTGACCAGATCCATTTTATTGACCGCAACGATCACATGTTCAATCTTGAGTAAATGCGCGATCGTTGAATGGCGTTTGGTTTGCACCAGCAGATCAACGCTGCCATCCGCATTCAGCTTCACTTTCGAGACATCGACCAGAATAATGACGGCATCTGCCGTCGACGCACCTGTCACCATGTTACGAGTGTATTGCTCGTGGCCCGGTGTGTCCGCGATGATGAATTTACGTTTAGGGGTTGCGAAATAACGGTAGGCGACATCAATCGTAATGCCTTGTTCGCGTTCCGCTTCCAGACCATCGGTCAGTAAAGAAAGGTCTATCGTGTCCCCGACAGTGCGCTTATGTTTGGCGCGGGAAATTGCATCGAGTTGATCCGCAAAGATACCTTTGCTGTCGAAGAGCAGACGACCGATTAAAGTGCTCTTGCCATCATCAACTGAACCTGCCGTGATGAAACGTAACAAGCCGCGTTCTTTATTGACATTGGCGTTTATTTGTTCAACGGCACTCATTAGAAATATCCTTCTTTTTTACGTTTTTCCATCGATGCTTCTGATGTCTGGTCATCCATGCGGGTTGCGCCGCGTTCGGTAATTTGTGTGATCGCGGTTTCCGCAATAATTGCTTCGACTGTCGCGGCATCGGACGAGACTGGGCAAGTGCAGGAAATATCGCCGACGGTACGGAAACGCACGATCTGTGTTTCTACGGTTTCGCCTTCACGCGGCGGCGTCAGATCGGTCAGCGGCACCAGCAAGCCATTGCGCGGGATGACCTGGCGTTCGTGGGCGAAATAAATTTGCGGCAGTTCGAGTTTTTCGCGCGCGATGTATTGCCAGACGTCGAGCTCGGTCCAGTTTGAAATCGGGAAGACGCGCATGTTTTCACCCGGATGTACGCGCGTGTTATACAAATCCCATAATTCAGGGCGCTGCGCTTTCGGATTCCATTGACCGAATTCGTCACGGAAAGAAAAAATGCGTTCTTTCGCACGGGCTTTTTCTTCATCGCGGCGGGCGCCACCAATGCAGGCGTCGAATTTGTGCTCAGCGATCGTTTCCAGCAGTGTTACTGCCTGGGCCGCGTTGCGTGAATCAGTTGCCGGATTGCGCAAGCGCACGGTGCCACGCTTGATGGATTCTTCGACCGAACCAACGATCAGCCGCTCGCCGAGTTCAGCGACGCGTTTGTCGCGAAAAGCAATCACTTCAGGGAAGTTATGGCCAGTATCGATATGCACCAGCGGAAACGGAAATTTACCCGGGCGGAATGCTTTTTCCGCCAGACGCAGTAAGACGATGGAGTCTTTGCCACCGGAAAATAAGAGCGCAGGGTTACTGCATTCAGCAGCGACTTCGCGCATGATGTGGATGGCTTCAGATTCCAGCCAGTCCAGATGACGATTACTCGCAGCATCAATAAAATGGTGTTCGACGACAGTATTCATGATCACTTCTCGTTTCTTTGTAAACTCAGGGTCTGCAGTTTTAGCCCGCTTGCTCGTTTGCTTGTTTAGTTTGCCGATTTTATGCGGATCAGTTTGCCATCGACGACATGCAAACCACATTCTTTTGATTCAGGATTTTCCCACCACCAGCGACCTGCGCGGACATCTTCACCCGGCTGTATTGCACGTGTGCAAGGCTCGCACCCGATCGAAGGATAACCTTTATCATGCAACGGATTGTACGGCACCTGATTGCTGCGGATATAGTGCCAGACGTCTTCTTCAGACCAATCTGCCAGTGGGTTGAATTTTTGCATGCCATGCGCGATGTCATCTTCCTGTACCGCGAGTTCGGTACGGGTGGCTGCCTGTGCACGGCGTTGTCCGGTTACCCAGGCTTTGTTTCCTGCAAGCGCACGATTCAGTGGTTCGACTTTACGAATACGGCAGCATTCTTTACGCATTTCCACGCTGTCATAAAATGCATTCAAGCCGTGTTGCTGGACATAAGCGTCAACGGCTGCGGCCTCCGGCTTGAATAGCGTGATCGCAGTACCGTAAGTATTTTTAACCGCATCCAGCATCCCCAGTGTTTCTGCGTGCAGGCGACCGGTTTCCAGAGAAAATATACCGATGTTCAGTTGGTTGCGCAAAATGAGATCGGTCAGCACCATGTCTTCTGCCGCCAGGCTCGATGCGAAAACTGCTGGCGTAAATTCTGCCGCAATTTCTTCCAGCGTTGCTTTGGTTGCGGCCAGACGTGCCTCAAAGTCACTCATTTGGCAACTCCGGTGCGTTCAGCACGACGGAACAAGGGATTTTTCTCATCCCATGAAGTCTGATATTTTTCAGAGAAATCGGTCAGCCCTTTGATCGCGTCATGGATATTTTTGTCGGCACGTACGGCAAAGGCATTGAAGCCCACGCGCTGCATATAGAACAACTGGTCACGCAAGACGTCGCCGATGGCGCGCAATTCACCGTTAAAGCCAAAGCGTGAACGCAGGTTATAAGCGATGGAATAACCGCGCCCGTCAGAGAATTTAGGAAAATCCACCGCGAGCAGGCTGAAGCGGGCAATGTCGCCCTCTAAATCTTTTGCCTGTTCGTCGCTGGAAAACCAAACCCCAATATCTGCGCGCTTTTCGAGCACGTTTCGTTGTAACAGCCAGACTTTGAGCGGTACTATGACTTTACCTGCAGGTACATCGATTGCATCCGGTGTCTCATTTTCTGCCAGCCGCAATACTGTCCAGTCATCCTGAACGATGGCTTTGTCTTTGATAATTTCTTGCATCATCTACTTTCTTCTATCGCAGTTTAATAAGCCACCGGCGAACCAGCGTCTTCACCATAGTGTTCGGTTGTTTTGATCGGTGTCGCATACACAAAGTCTTTGAATGGCGTGATGCCCAGACGTTGCGCAGTGTCGATAAATCGCTCGTTATCAACGCGGTCACGGATATAGACCTGAATGATGCGATCGATCACTTCTGGCATTTGCCCTGCAGAGAACGAAGGCCCGATGATTTTACCGATTGCCGCATTATTGCCTTGCGCACCACCTATGGATACCTGATACCATTCGCTGCCATCTTTATCGACGCCGAGGATGCCGATGTTGCCTACGTGGTGATGGCCGCAGGCGTTGATGCAACCCGACATATTCAATTCAAGATCGCCGATATCATGCAGGTAATCCAGATCGTTGAAACGATCGGTGATATCAAGCGCAATCGGAATCGACTTCGCATTTGCCAGCGCGCAGAAATCGCCGCCCGGGCAGCAGATCATATCGGTCAGCAGACCAATATTCGGCGTTGCCAGACCATGCGCTTTCGCCTCTTGCCACAGATCAAACAGCGCTGATTGCTGCACGTCGGCCAGCACCAGATTTTGCTCATGCGTGACGCGCAGTTCGCCAAAGCTGTAACGATCAGCCAGATCTGCCACAAAGTCCATCTGATCCGCCGTCGCATCGCCAGGCGGAACGCCGGGCTTTTTCAGTGACAGCACTACGCTCGCGTAACCCGCTACTTTATGCGGCTTTACATTACGTTTGACCCAGTTAGCGAAGGCCTTGTTATCTGCCTGATGTTGTTCGTAAGCTGCATCGCTTGCCGGCAGGCTGGAGTAGGCAGGCGCAGTGAAATAAGAGGATACACGGCGGAACTCCGCCTCGGTCAGCGTCGCCGGGCCATCTTTGATTTGCGCCCATTCTTCTTCCACTTGCTGTGCAAAGACATCGGCGCCTATCGCTTTCACCAGTATCTTGATGCGTGCTTTGTATTTGTTGTCACGGCGACCGTATTGATTGTAAATACGCAGTATCGCTTCCAGATACGTCATCACATGCTGCCATGGCAGGAAATCACGGATCACGGTGCCAAGGATGGGCGTACGGCCCATGCCGCCGCCGACCATGACTTTAAAGCCGATTTCACCGGCATCGTTCTGTACCACTGTCAGGCCGATGTCATGCACCGCAATCGCTGCGCGATCTTCTTTTGCGCCATTAATCGCAATTTTGAATTTACGCGGCAGGTAAGCAAATTCCGGATGGAACGTCGTCCATTGACGCAGAATTTCTGCATACGGACGAGGATCAATCAGCTCATCCGCTGCCACACCGGAAAATTCATCGGACGTGATATTGCGCATGCAATTACCGGAAGTTTGAATCGCATGCATTTCCACGGTCGCTAATTCTTCCAGAATAGCTGGTGAGTCTTCCAGATTAATCCAGTTGAACTGAATGTTCTGACGTGTCGTGAAGTGGCCATAACCACGATCATATTTACGTGCGATAAACGCAAATTTGCGCAGCTGATCTGAAGACAGCATGCCATACGGTACCGCGATACGCAGCATGTAAGCATGGCGCTGATGGTATAAACCATTTTGCAAACGTAAAGGCAGGAATTCTTCTTCTGTCAATTCGTTGGCGAGACGGCGACGTACCTGATCGCGATATTGCGCAATACGTTCTTTGATGATTTGGTGATCGTGTTGGTCGTAACGATACATCTTTATTATCCTTAAAATACGCTTTGGATCGCGCTGTCTGAATGATTGATTACAGTATGAGTTTGGCGGCAACCAGTGTCAGCGTTGTCGCGAGTATGCCACGTAACAATTTTTCCGGCACCGCCCGCGCAGCGAGCGAGCCTATGGTGATGCCCGGGAGCGAGCCTATCAGCAATGCTCCCAGCAATGCCCAGTCTATCGATCCCAGCCACCAGTGTCCGAATGCAGCAATCGCGGTCAGTGGTACGGCATAGGCGATATCTGTACCGGCAATATGTGCTGACGACATTCGCGGATACAGCATGACCAACAAGGTTGCGCCGATGGCGCCTGCACCGATGGAAGAAATGGTGACCAGCGTGCCGAGTAGCGCACCGGAAAAGATGGTGGCGACATCCAGTTTGTGCCCATGCAATTGTTTTTCCGGATGCTCATTCAGCCACGCCAGCATCTTGCTTTTGAATAGCAAAGCGATCACAGTCAATAATACTGAGCCGGCGATAGAGTAACGGATGACCTGGCCAATTTCTTTGTTCAGTCCGCCAAAATACTTGAGGCCGAAGGTAGCCAGGATCGCTGCAGGCAAGGCACCTAAGCACAGCAGGCGCACAACGCGCCATTCCACGGTGCCGCGCAAGCGGTGGGTAAATGTGCCGGTGGCCTTGGTAATTGAGGCAAATGCCAGGTCGGTGCCCACCGCAACAGTAGGGGAGACGCCGAACAACAGGGTTAACAGGGGTGTCATTAACGAGCCGCCACCGACCCCTGTCAGTCCGACCAGTGTGCCAACTGCAAAACCGGAAAATATATAAGTTAAATTCATGTCGCCCCACATTAAGTACATGGGATCGTAATGAAATTCAGCTCTATTCCAAACTACTTAGTATTTATTTGCTTATATGTTGTTTTGATATATCGATATTTGCTGAGCTTTGATGGTGATTTTGCTATGCCTCTTAAATGTAGCGTGAAAACGTCGGGTGAAACAGTGAGAATGCAGGCAGCAAGTATGATTGCCGTCACGGTATGCCTTCAGATTGTCTGAGGCTTTCCAGCGCGCGTTGGAATTCCGGCGATTGCCGCAACACGTCGCGTCCGGCTGCTTGTAGCTGTTCAACGTAATCTGGCGTAATCGTGAATGCTGTCGGTACTTGTAGCAGCGACTGACGCAAATGACGATCTTTGATGTCGCGCAGGCTGACGTTAATCAGATGCAGTTCCGCATCGGCTGAAAAAGGGCTGTCTTTTTTACCTCGATTTTCGATAATTTCCCGCTTCCAGCGGGCAACGTCATCGTTTAACATTCCCAGTGTGATCTTGGTATCACGGGAGCCGACGCCAAATAACAGGGCGTCTGCGACTTGGCCTGTCGTCGGTACTTTATCGCTTTGATCTATCTTTTCACCTAAATCGCGCTCGGAATTAATCGAGATCAGAATCATGCGTCGTATCGAGCCGGGCGGGGCTTTCCGAAAACTCTCCTGTACTGACCCGTCCGCGACGATGCGATCCAGCATTGCTCTCACCCCCAGATTATCAGTCAGCCCGCCATCGACCAGGTGCAAATACGGACGCGCTGCGGCGTCTTTATAACTGGCTTCGTTGGCTTTTAGTATGCGTGAGCGGTAATTGCCTTCATCCTCGTTTTTTTTCTCAGTGGAAGCGTTGACGGGCTGTGCCGGACAATTATTCGCGTAATTGCGCAAGGTCAGCGGTGTCAGCACTATCGGTACTGCGGATGAGGATGCCACGGCGAAAGAGAGCGGCACACTGTCGAGATCGGAACAAATCAAGGCAAACTGTTCCGGTGTGAATTCAAATCCCGCACCCGTTGTCAGATCCGTCGCGGTGACCAGTAATTCATTGACATGCTGTTTCTTCTGTAATTCGCCAAAAGTCATACCGCGGTACAGGTGATCGAGCTGCTCACCTAAAATATGACTACGGCCATACCATGGCGAGCCGAGCTGATACATCTGTCTGGGAGAAAATACAGTCTGAATCAGACCTTTTTCAAAATTTGACAGCAAAAACTCAGACTCAAAGCGAGTGAATGTTTCATCGCCAAAAGCGGCGTAGTAGGTTGCCAGAATACTGCCGCCTGAAACGCCACTGATCAGGCCGACCTTATCGAGTATCGTCGTTCTTTTACCTTCCCACAGAAAACTGGTGTCCTTCAATTCTCGCATCACGCCAAGACCAAAAGCGGCGGCGCGGGCACCGCCACCGGATAAGGTCACCGCCGCGACGATAGAGGGGCGGTTTGCCAGCAGGTCTTCTCGTTGTGCCACGGCAGAGCCTGATTTCGCGACTTCATTTTGCCAAGGATGAAAAGTGGAGCACGCACTTAACAACGCAAGCACGCAAGTCAGTAAGCAACGTTTGATGATCGGAAATAGTGTCATATTTATTCCAGATGAATTTCCGGAATTGTACTACTCAGTCGATACTGTTCGGCAACATCACCAGGGCTGTTTTGCGTCAGAGCGTTAAGTTTTGTTTGATGGTCGAAACGATGCATACCATGTTGTCGTGGCGTTTTTTGATTTCCGAACGCTTTTTCGACTGGACCAGCGTCAGATCTGGCGGCAATATTTTTTTGCAAATCAGTTCGTAATCGCCGTCTTTCCGTTTTGTCGCGCCAATCTCAGACCACAGGGCATCGTAGTCGGACAATACCTTTCCCTGCTTAATCGATCGATGAACAACACGGTGTGTGTTTGCAACCAGGCGCAGAGTGTCGCAACCGAATTGAATTCCCACCTGTTCAACCAGCCTGATCAGTAAATTTTTAGGACGCATGCCATAGATATCGCGCGTGCTGCTGCGGATTAACTGCACGGCGTTCTGTTCGCGGGATCCTTGTATGCAGCCAATATAAATATGCATGCATCCGCTTTCCCGGAAAAAAGTGAATGCGCATGAGTAAATCAATACCTGATTTCGTGATAACTGCAGTACGAGTTCCCCCTCGCGTTCCATAGGATCAATCGCGCGTAAATGTATGCCGTAGGTGTTTCCCGTTTTTCCTGTGAAGCACGCCAGATCAACAGGCTCTCTGGAGGCTTTCCTGATCATTTCGTGTAAGCCTTGTTCCAGGATAAATGCGTAGTGCTGCTGTATAACCTGAAAGCGTGCATCGTGATTCAATAGTGTCGAAATATACGGACGGTAGGGCTTATGAATAAATCGTGGCCTGACGCTGACAAGATCGCTGTATAGCTGCTGTGAATTCAATAAATGCAGCCACTGATGTGTCAGGTTTGACCATAAGACGGCCCTTCCATATAGCTTCAGCATTGCACGGAAGCGCACCGTGCCACTTAATCCAGCGAGACAGTCGGCCAAGGTAACGAGTGAGGTTTCAACCGGAACAGATTGGTGTTCGCCCATCTGAATAGTGGTATCAAATGCATTCATTATTCGTCCAGTACGCCACCACCCAGGGATTTATAAAGCGCAACGGTATTGCTGTATTCTTGCTTACGGAGTTCCAATAATGCTCGTTGAACCGTGTACAGCGTCCGTTGCGCATCCAGTAATTGCAATCGGCTGTCTTGTCCGGCGTGATATCTGATACGGGTCAGCTCCAGATTTTTTCTGGCACTGTCGGAAAAACGCTGTTGCGCTTCGATCTGGCTGGCGAACGTCGCTTGACCCGCGAGTGCGTCTGCCACCTCACGGAATGCGGTCTGTATCGCGCGTTCATAGTCTGCAATGGCTGATGATTTTCGTATCTCGGCCAGCTTTAATTCCGAACGCAGACGTCCATGTTGAAAGATTGGTTGTGTCATTTGCGGTGCGAATGACCATGCATGTTGATTGCCACCAAACAGATTGCTCAGCGAGGAGCTGCTGTATCCGACTGAGGTCGTCAGCGATATACGTGGGAAAAACGCTGCTCTGGCACTGCCTATGTCGGCGTTCGCTGCAATCAGATTTTGTTCCGCCTGTAAGATGTCCGGGCGCAAGCTTAACAGGTCGGACGGAAGGCCTGCGGGTATCTGTGGCGGTAAAGCGCTATCGCTAAAACGGTCAGATATCGCCTTGTTATGGACAAAGTCGCTGCCTGTCAGCAAACGCAATGCATTATGGGTTTTGCTGAGCTGACGTTGCCGCTCCGATAAATCTGCCTCGGCGCTGGCGACTTGCCCTTCGGCGACTATCACATCTGCACTACTGACTTGCCCCGCCGTTTTTAAGCTACGTGTGAGTTTCAGTGACGTGCGCCAGTCGGCTAAGGTTTTTTCCGTCAGATCGAGTTGTTGCCTTGTCAGCAGATCTTCGTAATAAGCATCAGCCACAGCGCCGATCAGCGATATGTTCGCGGAACGTTGCCCTTGTTCGCTGGCCAGATATCTCGCGAATGCTGCATCGCTTAATGATTTCACGCGGCCAAAAAAATCCAGCTCGAAAGCAGTGATCGTTAATCCCGCCGTGTGCTGTGTGTTGACGCTTGCTGCTGCACTGTCTGTCATCGCGGTACGCTGACGGATACTTCCGGCAGTGGCATCTATTGTTGGCAAACGAGCGCTGTCCTGTATCTGAAATTGTGCACGCACAGCTTCTACGTTCAGACTTGCGATGCGCAGATCACGATTGTTTTCCAACGCGAGTTGGATCAGATATTGCAACTGTGCGTCAGTAAAGACACGGCGCCAACCGGTTTCAGCGATGCTCTTGCCTTGCATTTGCTGTTGTGTAGAGTAGGTGTCCGGTATCGGCGCGGCCGGCCTGACCAGATCAGGTGTCAGCGAGCAGGCGGACAGTACCAGAATTAATGCTGAAAAAATGATGTACTTCATATTAGCTTTCAATCACCGGAGCAGAACTGGCAGTTTTGTCAGCATCTGTTTTTTTATGGAATCGCTTTGCTATTCTTTGCGCAGTAGTCAGTACAACCACAAAGAAAACGGGTGTGAAGAAGATCGCCAGCACAGTCGCACTGATCATGCCGCCGAGTACGCCGGTACTGATGGCGTGTTGAGTCTCTGCACTGGCGCCAGTCGCAATAACGAGCGGGAACACACCCAGCCCGAATGCCAGCGAGGTCATCAGAATAGGACGTAGCCGTAATCTCACCGCTTGCAGCGCTGCATCAGACAGGCTCATGCCTTGCCCGACCAGTTGCTTGGCAAATTCAACAATCAGAATCGCATTTTTGGCTGACAAACCAATGATCGTGATCAGCCCGACTTTAAAGAAGACATCATTTGGCAAATCCCGCAGCAACACTGCGAGAACGGCACCAATCAAGCCAAGCGGAACAACCAGCATGACTGACAGCGGAATCGACCAACTTTCATACAACGCGGCCAGTACCAAAAAAACGACCAGCATGGAAAGTGCCATCAGCATCGGTGCCTGCGATGCCGACTGACGTTCCTGCAAGGATTGACCAACCCACTCAAGAGTAAAACCGGGGGGCAATTGCGCCGCAAGACGTTCCATTTCATTCATCGCATCGCCGCTGGAAATGCCGGGTGCAGCACTGCCTGAAATCCGCGCCGATGGATAGCCCTGAAATCGCACTAATTGAAGCGCTGCCTTGCCCCAGACTGGCGTGACGAGTTCTGCGAGTGGCACTACCTGACCGGTGCTGCCGCGTACATACAGTTTCAAGACGTCATCAAGCTGCATCCGTGATTTTGCGTCTGCCTGAACGATGACTTGTTGTACACGTCCTGCATTCACGAAGTCATTGACATAAGCGGAGCCCATTGCCGTCGACAATGTGTCACTGATACTGGTAAACGATACACCCAGTGTTTCGGCTTTCTTTCGGTTGATATCGAGTCTGACATTGCTGCCCGGTTGCACTCCATCCGGGTAGACGGCGGTTACCAATTGGCTTTGTGATGCCAGCTTCAATAAGGTATTTTGCGCATCACGTAAAGCGTCTTCGCCTTTGTTTGAACGATCCTGCAGGCGTAGCGTAAAGCCAGAAGAGGTGCCGAGTTCATCAATCGCCGGTGGCATCAGGCTGAAGACTGTGCCTTCTGTAATGCCGGACATCGCAAGCTGTGCCCGGTTTAGCTCGTCTGCCGCTGTCGCGCCCTTCCGTTGTGACCAGTCTTTTAACATCGTAAAGGCCATTGCCGTATTGGTTCCGGCACCGGAGAAACTGAATCCGAGGATAGACTGATTCGCATCGATTCCCGGACGGGAAGCGACATGCTTTTCAAAGACCTTCACCACATCCAGCGTGCGTTCCGTCGTTGCGTCGGAAGGCAGCTGGAATGAGGTCATGAAGTATCCCTGATCTTCTTCCGGCAAAAATGAGCTGGGGAGCAGAGCAAATGACAACACCAGTGCAATAACGATAGCGGTGAACATCAGCATGGTTCTGCCGGTTCGCTTCAGCAGAGTAACGACCCATGCAGCATAGCCGCGGGTCATGCGTTCGAACTGGCGGTTGAACCAGCCGAAGAAGCCTGTGCTTGCATGAGCATCAGCGTTGACCGGTTTCAGAATCGTCGCGCACAGCGCGGGTGTCAGGGTCAGTGCAAGAAATGCAGAGAACAGAATCGACACCACCATCGACATTGAAAACTGCCGGTAGATCGCGCCCACAGAACCACTGGCAAGTGCCATCGGAATAAAGACGGCAGTCAGCACCAACGTAATACCGACGACTGCTCCGCTGATTTCCTTCATCGCTTTGGCGGTTGCTTCTTTGGGTGATAGACCTTCTGTCGCCATTAATCGCTCTACGTTTTCTACGACAACAATCGCATCATCCACAATGATGCCGATAGCCAGTACCATGCCGAACATCGTCAGTACGTTAATCGAGAAGCCAATTAACAGCATCAGCGCAAATGTCCCTAGCAATGCGATAGGGGCGACTATCGCCGGGATCAGCGTGTAGCGCACTTTTTGCAGGAATAAATACATCACCAGAAATACGAGCACCATTGCTTCAAGCAAGGTTTTAACCACTTTTTCGATTGATATTTCAACGAATGGTGCTGTATCAAAAGGAATGGAGTAGTTGATCGCTTCCGGCATCGTCTTTTGCAGTTCCGCCATTCTTGCGCGCACCGCTTTAGCGGTTTTGACCGCGTTTGCTCCCGGCGAGAGTTGAACTGCAGCCGCTGTTGCCACTTTGCCGTTTTCGCGATTTGAAAAGCTATACGATTGTGCGCCGAGTTCAACTTTGGCGACATCAGAAATCATCACTTTGCTACCATCAGCGTTAGCGCGCAAAACGATAGAGCCAAACTGGGTCGGCGTTTCTAACTGTCCATGTGCTTCCAGCGGAAAGGTGACGCGTTGCCCGGTCATCGCCGGTGAACTTCCGATGGCCCCGGGCGCAATCTGAATGTTTTGTTGTGCGACTGCTGTCGTCACGTCACTCATGGATAAATTGTAAGATTGCAGCTTGGCCGGATCGACCCATATCCGCATCGCTTTTTCCGCGCCGAATAACTGCACTTTGCCAACGCCCTCAATCCGGCGTAGTTCCTCCACGATGTTACGGGCGAAATAGTCGCTCAGATCGGCCTCGTTGAGATTACCCTCTTTGGAGCTCAACCCCACGATCATCAGGAATCCCGCTGAGGCCGATTCCACACCGAGCCCATTCTGACGTACGACCTGTGGTAGGCGAGGTTCTACCGTTTTGATCCGGTTTTGCACATCGACCTGCGCCATTGCCGGATCTGTGCCGGGTTTAAAAGTGATGGTGATCTGTGCGCTGCCAGAACTATCAGCAGTGGACTCAAAATAAAGCAGATTTTTAACACCTGAGAGTTCGCGTTCAATCACGCTGACAACGGCATCGTTCAGCGTTTTTGGTGTTGCCCCCGGATAGTTGGCGCTGATACTGACGCTGGGTGGTGCAATCGAAGGAAAACGTGCGATCGGCAATTGCGGAATCGCAATGATTCCGGCCAGAGCGATGAAGATGGCAATGACCCAGGCAAAAATCGGGCGATGAATAAAAAATTGCGGCATGATCATTCCCTGAATTTATTTCGAACGCGCCGCAGATGCTGACGTCGCTTTCCACTGTTGTGCATTGACTTCGCTTCCCGGTTGCAAACGTTCCGCACCTTCAACGACGATAAGCTGGCCTACACTGATACCGCTGTTGACGACATAGTTCGATCCGACAAGGGCACCCAGTTCAATCGGTTTCTGAGTAACTTTTTTGCTGGCTTCCACCACCCACAGATATGCCTTCCCCTCACTGCCACGCTGGACTGCCTGCTGCGGAACTAATACCGATGCGGTTGCTGTTCCTTGTGGAACGCGGGCACGTACATACATTCCGGGTAACAACTGGCGGTCGCGGTTATCTACTTCGATACGTATTACGATCTCACCGCTGCTTGCGTCAACATTCACTCCAGAGAACAACAGTGTGCCGTTGACAGGGTAAGGATTGCCTTCTGCATCCAGCACCTGAACTGGGATTTCCTTTGCTTCGTTGTTCTTATCTTTCGCAAGCAGATAGGACATGGAGCTTAATTTTGATGCAGGCTTTCTGACGTCGACATAGACGCGATCAATTTGCTGAATTTTTGCCATGGGATTGACATCGCTGGCCGTGACCAGCCCGCCTTCAGTCAGCAATTCCTGACCAATGCGTCCGGAAATGGGCGCTTTGATGCTGGCATAGTCAAGATCCAGCCGGCGTCGTGCGAGGGTCGCCTTGGCTTGTGCAACATCTGCGTCTGCCTGCGCCGTCGCGGATTGCGCATCGTCCAACACCTGGCGGCTGACCGCATCACTCTCTGCCATCTGTTGCAGTCGTTTGCTTTGCAGTGTGGCGCGCTCAAGAACTGCCTCTGATCGTCTGAGAGCAGCGGCTGCGATATCAAATTCTGCTTTCAGTGGCGCTGCATCAATTTGAAATAATTGTTGCCCGGCACGCACTTCAGCACCTTGCTGAAACAGGCGTTTCTGAACGATGCCACCGACTTGCGGGCGAATTTCTGCGGTGCGATAGGCAACTACACGGCCTTGCAGCTCATCATGTAAAACGACATTCGCTGTTGGAATTTTCGTTGCTGCCACAATCACGGGCGGGGCTGCTACTTCGGGTGTTGATTTGTTGCATGCGGCGAGCGTAATAGCACTGATAGCAGTGAGCGTCGCTATCATTAATCGCTGTTTAACAAACGTGTTCGTCATGGTGATGTACCTTCTTTGGATATCCAGAGTCAGACTGGTCAGCCGCAAGCTTAATAAAACAGCGTGGGGTTTTCGTGGTGAATTTATGGAGTTATGATGGAGATCGCTATTTTTTCTGAATACTTATGAACCATCCTGCAGTTAATTCCGTTAGCACGAACAAACCAGAGCCTGGTGGCGCCTTAGTTCTCATCGCTGAAGATGAGCCGGAAATTGTCGAAATCATCAAGGCTTATCTGCATCGGGATGGCATGCGTACTGCTCATGCAAAAGATGGACGTGCTGCGTTAGAGTTGCATCTTGCAATCAAGCCGGATCTGGTTTTACTGGATGTCAAAATGCCCCATGTTGATGGTTGGCAGGTGTTGTCCGAGTTGCGACGAAGAGGGAATACGCCAGTGATCATGTTGACTTCACATGATCAGGATATTGATAAGCTGATTGCATTGCGTGTTGGTGCCGATGACTACGTCGTCAAACCGTTTAATCCGGCAGAGGTTGCCGCACGGGCATTGGCGGTTTTGCGGCGTACGGGTAGTGGCGGCGCGACGGAGCGTGGCCTGTTGCGCTGCGGACCGATAGAAGTCAATCTGGAAACGCATCAGGCTTACGTACAGATGAGGGACGAAGTTCTTCCGCTGCCTCTTACGCTGACCGAATTCCGCTTGCTGGCACACATGGCGCGCACACCGGCAAGGGTGCATAGCCGCGCTGAATTGCTGGTCAGCTGCCTGCCAGAAGGTGACAGCCTGGAGCGTACCGTTGATAGCCATATCAGCAAATTGCGTAAGAAATTAGAAGCCGCAGATGTACCGCATTTGCTGGTCAGCCTGCGCGGCGTCGGTTATTGCCTGAAGAGTCCATCGTGAGCACTGAATCTGATTTCAGCCGACAGATCATTCGCTGGACATCGGCGGTTGTGCTGAGCATCATCGCCATCGTTTTAATCAGTACGTATGTGTTTTATGCTTTACTGATTCAATGGGTTCCCAGTTTGTTTACAGACGTCGATCCAATGTCGCTGCCAACATGGCCGGAATGGATTTATATGGCAACGATTACTGTTGTCGGTCTTGTGTTTGGCATCGCTGCGGCAAGGAAACTGGCCAGGCGCATATTGATTCCGCTTAACTCGATTGCTGACAGTGTTAAACGTATTGCCGACGGCGATCTGTCTGCCCGCGCAGTTGCAGGTGATCGTACCTTGGGCGAAACCGCCGCCCTGGTTGATGGTTTTAATTCTATGGCAGAACGCTTGCAGAGTACCGCGCATGAATTAACGACCTGGAATGCTGCGATTGCGCATGAATTAAGGACGCCGCTGACGATACTACGCGGACGCTTGCAGGGCATGGCTGACGGCGTATTTCCGCCGGAGGAAACGCAGTTTCGTAATCTCTTGAATCAGGTCGATGGGCTTACCCGTCTGGTCGAAGATTTACGCGTCCTTAGTCTGGCCGATGGCGCTTATCTGAGCCTGAGATTGGAAGATGTGGATATTGCATCCGAAGTAAGTCAGGTGCTTGAACTCATGGCGCCATCACTGACTGCTGCCGGGTTTTATCTTGATATGAAGGTAGAAAACACTGTCATCGTTTGCGACCCGTCGCGCATACGACAAGTTATCGTTGCTTTGCTTGAAAATGCGCGTCGTTATGCGTCTCCCGGCAAGTTGCTGATTGAGTCCAGACTGTCGCAAAACGCATTTCATCTGACGGTGACTGATGAAGGGCCGGGCATTCCTGAACATCTGATTCCTTTTATCTTTGAAGCATTTCAACGCGGCGATGATTCCCGTTCGCGCGAAAGTGGCGGCAGCGGGTTGGGTCTGGCGGTGGTGCGCGCGATTGCACAGGCACATAAGGGGCAGGTCAGTTATTCTCAACACGCCGGTGGCGGCTCTGTATTTCAGATCACTTTGCCGAGAGCGCATTGAGGTGTAGGTCAGTGTCGTGGCAGTGTGCCTCTGCCCGACATGATGCCGCTTTCCGGACTTCACTATCGTCATCCATTCCTGAACTGAAAAACACCGGCAGAGCATTTTGCGTATAATCTGTCCGCCGATTATGTCGGCAGGTCGTACGTCTTCAGGGCGGGGTGTAATTCCCCACCGGCGGTAAAATTTGCCAGATATTTTTGGCAAAACAAGCCCGCGAGCGCTTGCAGTGAATGATCATCGTAGTTGTACTGATGGTGTTGCAAGGTCAGCAGATCTGGTGTGATTCCAGAGCCGACGGTGATAGTCCGGATGAGAGAAGATACGCCTGATATCAGTGCTCGCGCCAGCTTGCGAGCGCTGGCTTTGGGCTATTCAAAAATCCCCTGAAACGTCTTTTGCACATTTTTTTGCGGAGCGTTTCAATTATGTTGAGTAACACAAACAGTCTTACTGCAGTATCCGGTTCAACTACTGCATCATCTTCAGTCGCTACGACTGCACAATCTTCCCGGCGTTTTGTTTATTCCGACAGCCCGTTTGCTGAGCGTTTACAGCGTGCTCTGGCTGACCTTCGGAATGGGCGGCCAGTTTTATTGATGGACGATTTTGATCGTGAAAATGAGGCTGATCTGATCATCGCAGCGGAAAAAATTACTACCGAGAGCATGGCCAGATTGATCCGTGATTGCAGCGGCATCGTTTGCCTGTGCCTGACCGACGAGCGCTTGCAGCAGCTTGATTTACCACCGATGGTGGCAGCAAATGGCAGTCGTTTTGGTACGGCATTTACGGTCACAATAGAAGCAAAGCATGGTGTGACTACCGGCGTTTCTGCTGCGGATCGGGTTACGACGATTAAGGCTGCCATCGCAGATGGAGCCGTGCCTGGCGACCTGGCTCGGCCCGGGCATGTTTTTCCTTTGCGGGCAGTGTCTGGCGGAGTATTACAGCGGCGTGGTCATACCGAGGGTTCTGTGGATCTGGTGCGTCTGGCTGGAATGCAGGCGGCAGCGGTATTATGCGAACTGATGAATCCGGATGGCAGCATGTCACGTGGTCAGGATATTCTGAATTACGCTGCGGCGCATGATATTGTGATCCTGAGTATTGATGAACTGGCACAGCATATAAGCAATTTACAAGCTAGCTGAGTCACCGCGTTTATCAGGCGTTGAAATGATGATTTTTTACGGTGAATGGTCTGTTGATACAACAAAGGATGGGAGGTGTTTTAATGGGTGATCAACACAGTTGTCATAAGCGATCTCTCGCCACCGTATTGTGTGCATTCCTTTTGCTGTGTGTATCGTTTGCAGCATTCGCCGCACCTGCATCCTGGTATAAGTGGAAAAGCAAAATCAAAGATGCAGAGGTCTGTTCGCAGACTTCGCCGGGCGATGGTTGGGAGCGTACCGCAGGCCCTTATCGTGATGGGCGTTGTGAAAAAATCAAAAATGAATGACTGTTTTTCCTGCCTGTCCGAATAAACTGAAGAAGAAAATCATCTGAAAATAGAGCCTCCGCCAGCCATTAGCGGGGGCTTTTTTACGTGTTTATTCCGGCATTCATCTACGTTCGCTGATTAGTGTCGCCAGCAGGGCGACAGTACCGAAAGAAATCGTTAATCGTTTTTTGTATAAATAATCGCGTTTTAATTCGTTTTCCACTCTTAGAGATTTCGCTACAGTTTTGTCATAACGATGTGCGGTAAATACATCGATTGCTTTGAAAGATATTTATGACAGATTCTACGATGACTCCCAACGATGCATTTTCTTCCGCCAGTTCCGTTTCTGATGGCAGCGGTGGCGATGTCGCAAGCCTGCTTTCCCATGCAAGAGAGGATGCCCGCCAACAACAATTGCCTTTTGCCGGCAGTCTGACGCCGGTTGATGCCTGGCGTCTGGTACAACTCGGTGCCGCTACCCTGGTTGATGTTCGCACGAATGAAGAACGTAAGTTTGTTGGTCATGTTCCCGATAGTCAGCACGTTGCCTGGGCAACAGGCACAGCACTGACCCGTAATCCGCGCTTCGTGAAGGAGTTCGAGAGCAAACTCAAAGACAAGGCTGCCGTATTTTTGTTGTTATGTCGTAGCGGTAAGCGTTCGGCGGCAGCGGCTGAAGCACTGAGCAAGGCTGGATTTGTGAACGTCTTCAATATCACCGAGGGGTTTGAAGGCGAGATCAATGAGACGCAGCAACGTGGTCAGCTCGGTGGCTGGCGTTTGCACTCCTTGCCCTGGGTTCAGGATTAAGCACATATCAACGACCACACGGAATTTGCTGGTCTGTGGTCATTGACTCCCATTGACTCCCATTGACTCCATTTATCGGCAAGTTGTTTCACACCTGAACTGATCAGAGTTATGACTAACAATAAAATTAATCATCAAGTTCATGCGCCTGCAACACAGCGAGCGTCGTTATTTGGTATTGAGCAGGTCGTCAGTGAACTGGCCTCTGTGCGTCAGGCCTGGCGCAGCCGTCAGGTGCGCCCGTCGGAACCGGGTGGCCGTGAACTGCCATCGCGGGATGCGCTGACAAAAATACTTGAAGATCTGCGCGGAGCGCTGTTTCCCATGCGTCTTGGGCCACCGGAGTTGCGTCAGGAAAGTGAAGATTTTTACGTCGGGCACACCCTCGATTCGGTGCTGCATTCACTGCTGACGCAGGTGCGGCTGGAGCTGAGTTACGCATCGCGCTATAACAATCATCATGAGCTGCATACCGAAGACCGGGCAGTGTCTATCGTGCGTACTTTCTCACGTTCTTTGCCGCAGATACGCAGCCTGCTCGACAGCGATGTGATTGCCGCTTATCAGGGCGATCCTGCCGCCCGCAGTGTCGATGAAGTTTTACTCTGCTACCCCGGCGTGCTGGCCATGATTTATCACCGGGTTGCACATCAATTGTATTTGCTGGGCGTGCCTTTACTGGCACGTATCGTCGCAGAAATTGCACACAGCCAGACCGGCATTGATATTCATCCCGGTGCGCAGATTGGTCCCGGCTTTTTTATCGATCACGGTACCGGCGTGGTGATTGGTGAGACCGCAGTAATCGGGCAGCGCGTGCGTATTTATCAGGCCGTGACACTTGGAGCGAAACGTTTTCCCGCCGACGAAGAAGGCAATTTGCAGAAAGGTTTACCGCGCCATCCCATCGTTGAGGATGACGTCGTCATTTATGCCGGTGCGACCGTCTTAGGACGGATCACGCTGGGACGTGGCGCGACGATTGGTGGCAATGTCTGGGTCACGAATGACGTGGCACCCGGCAGCCATGTCAGTCAGGCGAGTTTGCGCCATGAACAGAATGTCGAAGCGCCTCATCCGGAGTGATGATGAAAGAGCTTTGCAATTGCTTTGGCATTGCCGTTCGTCAGGCGCGAGACGCACATCAGTGGTCGCAGGAAGTGCTGGCGGAAAAGGCGAATCTGAATCGTTCTTATATAGGCGAGATTGAGCGCGGAAAAGTGATTCCGTCTTTGGTGACGATGGAAAAACTATCACAGGCATTAGGCCTCCGCATGTCAGAACTGCTGGCTCGCTGTGAGGACGTGCGCCATGCCCAGGCAATGCAAAAGATGTCCTTGATGGCGATAGCATGTTGAATGAGGGCGATGGGCATCAGACACTGTCTTATCCGATGAATTGTTTTTCTTGTTGTTATTTTTTGCAGTCCGATAAATCCACTTACTCATGGAGTGACCTATGTCTGATGTACCTTCGCCGAATTTTGCACTGGGCGATAATGCTGCCCGTCAGTTAGCCAATGCAACCAAAACCGTTCCGCAGTTATCGACCATTTCTCCACGCTGGCTGGTGCATCTGCTGCAATGGCTGCCGGTTGAAGCAGGTATCTACCGTCTCAATAAAGTAAAAAATCCCAAGGACGTACGCGTTGCCTGTTCTCAGCGTGACGAATCTGAATTGCCGCAAACTTTTGTTGATTATGAAGAGCAACCGCGCGAATATTTCCTGAATGCAGTTGCCACCGTATTGGATGTACATACCCGTATTTCCGATCTGTATAGCAGCCCGCACGATCAGATTAAAGAACAATTACGTCTGACCGTAGAAACAATCAAAGAGCGTCAGGAAAGCGAGCTGATTAATAACCCTGATTATGGTCTGCTGGCGAATGTGCATGATGATCAGCGCATATCGACGCTGACTGGCGCACCGACACCGGACGATCTGGACGATCTGCTGACCAAAGTATGGAAAGAGCCAGGCTTTTTTCTCGCGCATCCGTTGGCGATTGCGGCGTTTGGCCGCGAATGCACACGTCGCGGCGTTCCTCCACCGACAGTCAGTCTGTTTGGTTCACAATTCCTGACATGGCGCGGCGTTCCTCTGGTTCCATCTGACAAATTACCGATTGAGGACGGCAAAACTAAAATCATTTTGCTGCGCGTTGGTGAAAAACGGCAAGGTGTGGTTGGTCTGTTCCAGCCCGGGCTGGCTGGTGAACAGAGCCCAGGTCTGTCAGTGCGTTTTATGGGCATTAACCGTAATGCGATTGCTTCTTATCTGATTTCTCTTTACTGCTCATTGGCAGTGTTGACGGATGATGCCCTGGCTGTGTTGGACGATGTAGAGATCGGTAAATACCATGACTATCCTGACACCTACAAATAATAGTCAGGTGTCTGCGGACGGTGTGCCGGATGAGGCACTGCTGAATCGCATGGCATCTGAATTCTTCGCGCTGGTGCCAGGTGCTGCTCAGGCGGCTGCGCAATTCCTGCCGGGATTGTCGCACCTGAACGAGCCGCAGCCAGCGCCGGTGTCTCCTGCCGGGAAAGCACCTGTTATCGAGCCGCAAAGCAGTTCGTCTGCACATGTTCCGCCATTGGCAGAGCCGGGCATCGCGCAAGGTGTACCCGCGATCTATGCGGCGGCCTTGCCGCACAACGGTGGTAGCAGCGTCGCACCGTCCCGGCCTCAGGCTGGTGGGGCAAGTTCGCCGTATTATTTTTTAGGCGGGGAACATGCTTATCCGTCGGCGGATACGGGTCTGGATAGTCTGGCGGCGCAGGCGACAGGAAGCGATCAGGTTAGCGCCCGCGCCTTTGGCTTACCCGGACAGGATCAATTGCAGCGTTTGCTAGGAGAGTTGTATCCGGCGAAACCGGCAACCGCCACATCAGCCACACCGGCAAATGAATTGTCGGCCACGTATTATTTTCAGCAAGGCGAGCAAAATTACTGGGATGCTGCTCCCCACGCTGCGAATCCTGCTTTGGCCGCACCATTTGATATCCATGCCGTACGGCGCGATTTTCCGATATTGGCCGAGCGTGTGAATGGCAAACAACTGGTCTGGTTTGATAATGCCGCGACGACGCAGAAGCCACAATCGGTGATCGACAGACTCAGCTATTTCTATGCACACGAGAATTCCAATATTCATCGTGCCGCACACGAATTGGCAGCGCGCGCAACCGATGCTTACGAAGGTGCGCGTAATACCGTGGCACGCTTTCTGGGGGCGGCGTCGCCAGAGGAAATTATCTTCGTTCGCGGTGCGACGGAAGCGATTAATCTGGTTGCCAATACTTTCGGTAAAAAGTTTATCGGTGCCGGTGACGAGATCATCGTGTCGCAACTTGAGCATCATGCCAACATCGTTCCCTGGCAACAGCTGGCCGCAGAAAAGGGTGCAGTGATACGGGTGATTCCGGTGGATGACAGCGGCCAGATTCTGCTGGATGAATATCGCAAACTGCTCAACAGCAAGACCCGTCTGGTCTCGGTCACGCAGGTGTCGAATGCACTGGGTACCATCACACCGGTACAGGAAATCATTGCGCTGGCGCATAGTGCCGGAGCCCGCGTATTGGTGGATGGCGCGCAGGCGGTGTCGCACCTGCGTGTCAATGTACAGGCGCTGGATGCCGACTTCTATGTGTTTTCCGGACACAAAGTATTCGGCCCCACCGGCATCGGTGTTGTCTACGGTAAAAAAGCTTTACTGGAGCAATTACCACCGTGGCAGGGCGGCGGCAATATGATTGCGGATGTGACGTTTGAACGCACCCAATATCAACCTGCACCAGCGCGTTTTGAGGCTGGTACCGGCAATATTGCCGATGCCGTAGGTTTGGGCGCTGCGATCGACTATGTGGAACGTATCGGTCTTGAAAAAATTGCTTTGTACGAACATGCTTTGCTTGAGTATGCAACCCATGGCCTGAAAAGCATACCTGGCGTACGCCTGATAGGCACGGCTCATGCCAAAGCGAGTGTTGCGTCTTTTGTTCTCGCTGGCTACAAGACCGAAGAAGTCGGGCACGCGCTGAATCAGGAAGGCATTGCGGTACGTTCAGGTCATCATTGCGCACAACCGATATTGCGACGCTTTGGTGTTGAGGCAACTGTGCGTCCTTCGTTTGCGTTCTACAATACCTGCGATGAAATAGACCGCCTGATCGCGGTGGTCAAACGCTTGTCGGCGACCCGCCGGAGTTGAGCAAAAATGACTGGCTGCCGTTGACAAATCAGCGTCGCGGCGTCAGTCGATAGGCATGGTCGCTGTAAAAAAAGCCGTATCCTTGTCATTCAGGGATACGGCTTTTATTTATTGTTTCTGTGATGTTGCCGCTGGCAGGTATTCCAGTTTCAATCCAACCGCAGTGCGAGCCGGGAAGCCTTTCCAATACGTATGGTCGGGTTTTTTGTTACCACTCTCATCTGTGCTCCACTTGCCGTCTTTGGCATTTTCGGTCAACGCGAGAAAAGCATCCATGCTGTCATCATGTTTCAGATATTTTCCCAGAAATGCCGTGACAAAATGCTGGGAGACATTATTCATCCTGGTGTTATCCCACACCGCGTCGATATAACTTTCAGCCGGAATACGTTTCAGTGTCGGCACTGCCTGCCATGATTCCTTCGGGGCAGGAATCGGTGCGCCTGCACTGTGATTGGCATTTTCAAATGTCAGCAGATAGCGCCCTGTATTGATGCTGGATTCAAACAGATTACGCACACCGGGCGAATAACCTGAGACATCATCGGCACTGCCGGCAATATAAAAAAGTGGCGTTTTGATGGCGGCCAGGGCCTGCGTATCCCATAAGCCTGCATTCCAGCCCCAGGGGGCAAATGCGACTGCCGCTTTAATCCGTTTGTCGATGGATGCCAGATAACGTGGATCATTTGCTGCGCGACTCTGTAGCGCGCCATTCGGCACGGTTGGTGCACTCACGCTTTTCGCGCTGACGCCGGCACCTAAACTGTTGAGCACACCGTAACCACCCATGGAATAGCCAATCAGCGCAGTGTTAGCTGCATCAATGATTCCTGTTAATTTCCCGGTATTGTCCTGTTCGTTTAACAGTGCCATCTGATTTAATACGAATAGCTGATCGAGAGAACGATTTAATAAAGTACTGGAAAAATTTTTAAACTCATGAAACGTGCTGTCGGTATGGTCGATCGCCACTACGACATAGCCTTTGCTGGCGAGATTTTCTGTCAGGTGACTGAGCAGAAAGCGGTTCCCCGGATAACCATGAGAGACGATCACCAATGGAAATACACCTGCATTTTTTTCGGCAGCGGCATCACGTACTGCTTTCCCTGTCAACGTCACCTCTGTTTTTCCATCGCGTAAAAACGTGCGGAATGTTGTCGCCGATGGCGAGTGGTCAGCAGCGACGGCTGGATACCAGATTTCCAGTGTCAGCGGCCGGTTATAGCGAGGGATAGCCTCATCTGGTTTCGCATTCAGAATATCCAGTTGCCCCGGATTGCTGACCTGTAGTGTTGTGACGCCGACAGGATAGCGGCCATACGCAGCCAGTTCTGGTGCGTCTGGGCGTATCTGATCAATCCGGTTATCGATTGCAAGAGCTGGATTGATCTGGGCAAGGCAAACCGCTGCGGTAATCCCAGACAGGGCAATGCAGATGTGTTTTTTGAATGTCATATTTCTGGCAGTAAGCAAAAATGTTTTTACTCGAAATGCCCTGACTCAGGCGGAGTAAAGAGATGTTGAGGTTAAGTAATGCGTGATGCGGTAAATCGTCGGTAGTGACAATGCATGCTGCCATCCTTGTGAACAGCTATTCAGGATGGCAGCATGTGCTGGAGTAGTGATCTCAGACCGCAACCTCAGATGTGTTCAGAATTTCCAGCCGTAAGCGACGCCGACTATATTTTCGCTAAGAGAGACATTGGCATTGCCAGCACCAAAAGATGTTGGGATGGAATTACTGCCATTGACGGTCTTTTTGAAACCATGTGTATATGAAAAACTCAATTCGCCGCCATTCGCCACTTTGTATGTAGCGCCCAGCGTCAGATGATCCTGCACCACTCCCGGCGCGAGAATATTGAAAAAAGTTTCGCTGGCAGGTACAGGCTGGCCGCCATGATTGTAGCCCGCACGCAGGGTCAGATCCTCGCTGTAATCATAGACTGCTCCCACTTTGACGACAGTGATGTCGCGCCAGCCAAAGCCTGCGCCTTTTTCAGAACCGAGTGGATTTCCAGCAAATAAATTTGCCAGAGGATTGGCGATAGAGCTGATGTAGCCATACTTGATCTGTTGCAGATCGGCTGCCAGCGTTAATTGCGGATGTACTTTGTATGCCAGGCCAATACCGTAATTTTCCGGAATGTCAAAACCACCGCCTTGTGCGAACAGACCACGGTATTTTTCAAAATTACCGGTTTTGACTTTCGATGCCCATGTCGCACCTAGTGTCAGCGCAGGAGTGATCTGTCCGCTCCAGCCCAGGCGCAGTCCCCAGCCAGTTGCGCTGTCATTGCCATTGTCGGTCAGGTTTTTACTGTCGATAGAGGCCGATGAAAAAACACTGACTCCCTTCGCTGAAAAGCGTTGATAAGCAAAATTGATGGCAGCACCAAACGCATGCTGGTCATTGACTTTGTAAGCCAGCGAAGGCGAAATGAACAGCTGTTCCAGATTAACGCCAGCGCTGCCTTTACTGCCAAATCCGGCGTAAGGATTTTTGCCATAATCGGTATTCATGCCGCCATTGCCGTAAGCCGCAATACCAATACTGACATCCTGATTCAACTGTCTGGTGTAGCCCAATTCAGGCAGCCAGAAATTCTTTTTGTCATTCCCTTCGTAGCTGCCATTAACGCCGGGAACACCGTTTCCGGTGATGTCGGTGCTGCGGCTGGGACTAAACCAACTGAGCCCGCCATCAATACGGTTTCCTGTCCACGCAATGCCTGCAGGATTGCTCGCCGCTGCCAGGCTATCTTGTGGTAACGCGATACCCGCACCGCCAGTGGCTTGAGTTCTGATACCGTAGCCATGAGAAAAATAGCCATCGGTAGCGAAGGCCGTGGATACCGTCAGCAGGCTCAATGCCAGCACGTTGAATTGTAATTTTGCGTGTTTCATAAAAGTCTCATTAGAGATGGAGCAGGCAGATTTCAGTTTGACCGCGCTCCTGGTTGTATGCGGTTTGATGTTCAAATGAGATTTAATCTTCGAAAGGAAAAGCGAGGAACGATTATTTTTAAATTTGCATATATGATTCAGCGTCGGCTAATTTCTACGACGACTTCGTCACAGGTAAAACTGAGCAGCGCAATTTTCAGAAGAAAAAATGCGACAAAAATATCCGGAATTTTTGTCGCATAAAAAATACAAGATACATTGGACTCAGTTATTTCGCATACCGGTTTTTCGGAAACGCCAGACCAAGGTGTTCGCGTAAAGTGGTTCCGGCATAACTGGTACGGAATAAGCCGCGTCTTTGCAATTCGGGAACAACCAACTCTGTGAAATCTTCCAGGCCGCCGGGCAGATATGGCGACATGATGTTGAATCCATCTGCTGCATCATTTTCAAACCAGAGCTGTATCTGGTCAGCGATGTGTTCCGGTGTGCCTATCAGTGTGAAGTGACCGCGCCCGCCAGCGATGCGCAAATACAGTTCACGTATCGTCAGATTTTCACCCTGAGCGAGCTGTGTCAGTAATTTCTGGCGGCTTTGCTGACCATTATCTGTGAGCGGTAATTCCGGCAATGGTTCATCGACAGGATAAGGTGTCAGGTCGAAATTACCTATCATTCTTCCCAGCAGGGTGATGCCATCTTTCGGCGTGACCAGATCTTGCAGCAGCTGAAATTTCCGTTGTGCTTCTTCCTGTGTTTTTGCAACGACAGGAAAAAGACCTGGCATGATTTTCAAGTCATCACGATGACGTCCGGCTTTTTCCACTCGTGCTTTCAGATCCTGATAAAAGGCTTGCGCAGAGGCGAGTGTGGGATGCGCAGTGAAAACCACGTCGGCAGTTTCAGCGGCCAGATTCTTTCCGGTTTCCGAGCCGCCCGCCTGCACGGTAATCGGCTTTCCCTGCGGACTGCGGCTGACATTGAGCGGCCCTGCGACAGAAAAGTGTTTGCCGTGATGCTGCAAGGTATGTAGTTTTTGCGGATCAAACTGGATAGCATTTTGCTTATCGTTCAGAATCGCATCATCTTCCCAGCTATCCCATAAACCTTGTACTACCTGATGAAATTCCTTTGCCCGTTCATAGCGCTCTGCATGCCCTACATGTTCTGTGCGGCCAAAATTAGCTGCTTCGGCTGCATTATCCGAGGTCACCAGATTCCAGCCAGCGCGACCTCTGGAAATTCTGTCCAGTGAAGCGAATTTGCGGGCAACATGATAAGGCTCATTGTATGTTGTAGTGGCGGTGCCTATCAGTCCTATGCGATCGGTGACGGCGGCAATCGCAGAGAGCAAGGTCAATGGCTCCAGTCCGCCGACGCCGCTGGTCAGCGCAACGCTGTCGGCGAAAAAGACGGCGTCGAAGCAGGCACGTTCCGCAGTTTTCGCCAGATGCTGGTACAGCCTGAGCGGGTCTGCGCCGGTATCGGCCTGCGGATGCCGCCAGGCGGCAACATGATGTCCGTTATGAAGTAAAAAAGCGCCGAGTTTCAGTTCGCGTTTTGTCATGATCTCAGAAATCCTTTCTGGCCGTGATGCCGAAATAGCGTTGATCGTCGCGGGGTACTGCACGGGTGACGTAGCCGCTGCTGTTGACCAGATTCGTCGCGTAACTCTTATCGCCCAGATTTTTTCCTATCAATGCAATTCGCCAGCCATTGTCGGATGAGGATAAGGCGATGCTCGCATTAATCAAACCGACGCTACCCTGTATCGTGTTAACCGACTGGAATAAGTCGTACTGCACTTTGCTTTGCCAGCTGTAGTCGGCAGACAGCTCCAGATGCAAGCCATTGGCCAGTGGAATACCATAGCTGGCACGGCTGAAGCTTTTCCATTTCGGTGAGAATGGTAAGGTCTGACCATTCAGCGTGCAGGAGGCCGCGGCTGCAGCAGGGCAGTTGAACTGATCAATTCTGGCGTCGATATAGGCCAGTGATGTACTCAGATTTAGACGGGAAGCAGGGCGCGCTTCAACGTCAATTTCCACACCACGCGTTGATACTTCGCCCGCATTGATCAGACGGGTGACAACTGCACCGGCGACAGTGTCATAAAAATTCGCCTGATAGTTTTTATAGTTGGTCTGGAATGCGGCCAGATTCACACTCAGCTTTTTATCGAAGCCGATGGCCTTGATGCCGACTTCATAGGAGTCAGATGTTTCTGGTTTCAGCGCGAGCGTGTCGCGATTGAGCATGTTGAAGAATACATTGTAAGCAGGGCCTTTGTAGCCACGCGACACGGTTGCATACGTGCTGATGTCTTTGCTCAGATCATATTGCAAGCCTGTGCGCCCGGACCATGCACTTTCGGACGTTGATCCGGCATTGTTGGTGGCCGGTTGTACGCCTGCAAATGCTGTTGTCTGCGTTGAGGTGCGGGCATGGTTGTAAGAAAGTTCGTCACGCGTCCAGCGCGCGCCGGCAATCGCTTTCAATCCATCGCTGATCACGTAGTTGCCTTCGCCGAACAGGGAATAGCTATCGCTCGTAACACTATACGGCGCAAAACCGGAATTGATCGACGTTGCTGACGTCGTGACGATGCGTTGATAAGTTTCCTCATCTTTGCCATGCAGATAATAAGCACCGAGAACGTAATCGACGATGCTGTCTTTAGGTGAGGCCAGCCGTAATTCCTGTGAAAACTGGCGATAGTGCAGCGTGCCGATATCACGGGTCGCGGGAAAAGCTGCACTGATACGACTGAGATCAGCACTGTTGCCTATGGCCGATGTGGTCGTGTGCTGTTCATTGTCCCACTGACGTGCGGCGGTGATGGAGGTGAGTGTATAACCCTGACTGCGCCAGTCAATCTGCGCGGAAATCCCTTTGTTGAAATCGCTGATATCACTTGGAATATCGGTGCGGATCTGGCGATTTTCAGTGCTTGCGATCACCGGTGCAATCGCTTGTGAAAATGGTGCGCTGGTGGATTTGTAAGCGACAAATGTCGGTGAACTGTTTGAACGCAGATAGTCGGCAACCAGCGTGATATCAAGGTCGCTGTTCGGCGTTACCAGTACTTTCGCACGTAAGCCCTGACGGTCGAATCCATTCACCTTATTACCGCTGGTGACGTTATCGACATTACCGTCATATTTCGTGTCCAGCGCAGTCAGCGAGGCGCGTACTGTTTCCGGTGCCAGCGTGCCGGAAACACCTGCCCGTAAGCGCCTTTCATTACCTTCAAAATACGAGGCGTCAATGAAACCGGCAGTGTCTTTGCCAGGTTTGCGGCTGACGACATTGAGCACACCCGAAGACGCATTTTTGCCAAACAAGGTGCCCTGCGGGCCACGCAATATTTCGATGCGGTCGATGTCGAGTAAGTCCAGCGTTGCCTGCCCAGGGCGAGCAAAGACGACACCATCCACCACGGTGGAAACCGTCGGTTCGACGCCGGGTGATGTGGAAATCGTGCCTATCCCACGGACGAAGATAGTGCTGTCTTTATTGCCTCCTTGCTGACGGAAATTCACACTCGGTAATTCTGCGGCAATACTGTCGATGCTGTTGCGATTCGCTTGTTCAAGCAGGTCGCCGTTGAGTACCGATACCGCGACAGGCACCGAACGTAAACTCGCTTCCCTGCGTGTGGCTGTCACTGTGACTGATGGCAGACCCGCCTGATCGTCACTTGCCGGAGGTGCCGCATTTTCAGCAGCAGCGGTGCTGATGGAAATTGCGGCAACGCTCAGCAAGCTGCCTAGTTGCTGAGCACGGCGACGCTGCAATAATTTGTTTTTTGTATTGATCTTCATGGTAGTCCTTTAATCCCTCAATCTTTGTAAATGCCATTCTGCAAAGCGCTGCTGCGTTGATGGTCTGCGTGCTCATCCTTTTCGTGTGTGATAACAGCAGTCTTACTGTGCAACGGCCTCTTAGTTGAATCGGTAATAAGCAACGAAGGAAATGCGACTTCGCTGCTGCTATCGGTGCTGTTAGAATTTGCATGGTACCGATACCATTTTTAGTTTCTTTGATGGCGATATCCAAGTCAAAGAATTAAAACAAGCATCTAAATGTCTTTTGAGAATATGCAGAAATGACGCAGGAAAACGGAACCCGAAAACGACGTGGCTCAGGCCGCGCGACCATACACGATGTCGCTAAAGTTGCTGGCGTCGGCTCAATTACGGTGTCACGCTATTTCAAGCAACCCGACACGGTATCGGAGGCATTGCGAGAGCGCATCCGCAGTGCAGTCAGCGCTTTGAACTACGTGCCGAATCTGGTGGCGGGAGGTCTGGCTTCGACCCACGGGCGGATTATCGGCATGGTGATACCGAATATTTCCGGCCCGATTTTTGCCAATACCATACAGAGTTTCAGTGATGTGCTGACGGCGCATGGCTATCAGCTGTTGCTGGCATCGAGCTATTTTTCTGAAGCTCAGGAAGAAAGAGCAGTACGTACTTTTCTGGGATGGTCGCCAGCGGCGCTGGCGGTCACCAGTCAGTATCACAGCAAGGCAACCGGGCAATTACTGGCATCAGCCAATATCCCCGTAGTTGAAACCTGGGATTACGCACCGCGACGCAAACATATACAAGTCGGTTTTTCGCATACAGAAGTAGGGCGTCAGGCAGCCCGTTATTTGCTGGGCAAAGGATATCGCCGGATTGCGTTCGTACAAAACAGCGTGGCGAGCGATGAAAGTGCAATTGACCGGCGCGATGGATACGCTGAAGTGATGCGTGAACATGGCTTGAAGCCCTGGATGTTTATACCAACTGCCGCCACACCATTTGAGGCAGGAAAGCAGGCAATGGAAGCGCTGGCTTTACGTCAGCGCGGGGCGGCAGAAGCGATTATTTTTGCTAACGACAATCTGGCGGCATCAGCGATTCTTGCCGGGCAGCGCGCTGGTATACGCATGCCGGAACAATGTGCGATCGTTGGTTTTGGTGACTATGCCATGTCCTCCATGTTGCTGCCGAGTCTGACGACGATACGGCCACCGGCGAAAGAAATTGGTGAGATTGCCGCCCTCAGAATTCTGGAAAGTCTGGGCGAAACTCCTTTATCCGGGCGTTTACAAAGATTGAATTTGCTGGCTTGTGAATTAGTGGAACGCGAAAGCGCCTGAGCGATAGGCTTACAACTGAGTGGCACAAGCAAGTGTCACAAATGAGAAAGAGACATCATGAAAAAATTAGTGAAGCTGAGTCTGTTTTTATACAGCCTGCTCCTCACCGTTACTGCTGCCGCGGACGATAAAGTGATAGGCATCGGCTTTCAGAAGGGCAGCGGTTTGCTGTCTGTGTTGAAAGCGCAGGGAACATTGGAAAAATCGCTGAGTGCGCAGCAGCTCAAGGTGAAATGGATAGAGTTTCCAGCCGGGCCGCAATTGCTGGAGGCTTTACACGCGGGGAATGTGGATTTTGGTCTGACTGGCGCACCACCGCCGATTTTTGCACAAGCGGCCGGGGTCGATTTACTCTATGTCGGTGCTGAACCCGCGTCGCCATCTGCGGAAGCGATAGTGGTCGCTAAGGATTCTCCATTAAAAACGGTGGCTCAGCTAAGAGGAAAAAAAGTCGCCTTTCAAAAAGGCTCCAGTTCAAATTTGCTGGTGTTAGCGGCGCTGCGCAAAGCGGGTCTGAGTATGCAGGATATTCAGCCCGTCTATCTTGCACCGGCAGATGCGAGAGCGGCGTTTGTGAGTGGCAGTATCGATGCGTGGGTCATCTGGGATCCTTATCTGGCAGCGGTTCAGCATAGTTTGCCAGTCCGGGTGCTGGCTGACCATCAAGGCTTGTTGTCGGCGAATAGTTTTTATGACGCCTCCCGTCGCCTTGCGGAAAAATCGCCAGCCGCGCTGAATATCATTCTGAACCAGTTGGCGCAGACCGGTGCGTGGGCGCGAGCGAATCCACAATTATTGGCCGGTATCATCGCGCCGCAATTAGGGTTGCCGCCCTCCGTTATCGAAACCTGGCAGGCGCGTAGTCGCTATGGGGTTGTGCCTGTCAGTGCAGATATTGCTGCGCGTCAGCAGGAAATCGCTGATCTGTTTTATCAAAATAAACTGATCCCCAAGCCTGTCAATATCCGCCAGCAGGTGTGGCTGTGGAATCCCAAATAATCAGGCGTGTTTTTGTATTTCTTTTATATTTTTTGTATTAACATCAGGCGGGTTTAGTCGTTCTTTTAATTTCTTCCGGAGCCCGTTTATGTCTTCACGTCGTACTGTTGTTGCCTCCTGCATTTTTATCGGAACCACGCTTGCCACGCTGAGCTTTGCGTTTCCGGCGCTGGCTAAAGATGCCGTGTTGAAATCGGCAAAGACCATGCCCGAGTTGATCAAGGCATCATCGCCTGCAGACTGGCGTGCGCTGAATCCGGAAAACACCTTGTATCTGGAGTTGGAAAAAGGCCGTGTCGTGATCGAGCTGGCACCGGATTTCGCTCCGCAACATGCGGCGAATATCAAGGCACTGATACGCGAAGGCTATTTCGACGGTTTAGCCATTGTGCGTTCACAGGAAAATTATGTCGTGCAATGGGCGGACCCGGATGAAAAACGCGAACTGAAGACCGCGAAAAAAAATCTGGAGCCGGAATTTACAGTGCCTTATTCCTCACAATTGCCATTTACCCGCTTGCCTGATGCGGATGGTTATGCGCCACAGGTGGGACATGCGAATGGCTTTGCCGCAGGCAGAGATCCTAAGACGGGCAAAGCGTGGCTGGCACATTGTTATGCCAGCGTTGGTGTCGCACGCGGAAATGAATCGAATAGCGGCAGCGGCACATCTTTGTATGTGGTGACCGGCCATGCACCACGTCAGTTAGACAGAAATATCACGGTAGTCGGGCGCGTCATGCAGGGCATGGAATTGCTGACCACGCTGCCACGCGGCACAGGCGCGCTGGGGTTTTATGAAAAGCCGGAACAGCGCACACCGATCGTCGCGGTGAAAGTGGCTGCTGATGTGCCGGAAGCAGAACGCAGCAAACTGGAAATCATTCGTACTGAATCTGCGACGTTTAAAGCGATTGTCGCAGCACAGAGAAATCGCGGCGGTGAATGGTATAAAGTCCCTGCCGGATATATAGATTTATGCAATGTGCCTTTACCGGTAAGGCAGCAAAAAAACTGAAAAAATACTGAAGTTTTTCTTGCTGTTGAACTGTTTCAGTCAGTATCCACAAATAAAAAAAGCACATTGAATGTGCTTTTTTTATTGAGAGGAAAAATTCACTCTGGCATTACTGAATTTTTTCTGTCTTATTTTCTGTCACCGCACCCGCCGGTTTTCTGAGTGCATCCAGACCTGGCGGGTTGGCATTGAACCACAGCCACCCAGTATCGATTGCACGATGTCTGAGGCTCCATTGATTGAAACTGGCACGTACAAGTATCACAGATAATAAGCAGATAGACAGCGCGCAGACAAGTCCGAAGGCGTATAACAGGACTTTCCAGTACGGCACACCAGGTACTGCACTTTGCGCAAACATCAGAATAATGCCTGTGAGTGCGAACAGACAAATCAGGGACTTGCTCAGGGTAGATTGCAATCGCAGCACGTTGATACTCCTTACGTTAGTTGAACAAACTTAGTTCTCAATTCCCGGGAAAATTTAACGATCAACAGAGGCATCAATTTACCCAAGATGAGAAAAAAACCTGAGCTCGCGCCCATCAATAAAATACTTAAAGCCATTTGCGCGCCGCCAGCCGAAGGGGGAATATACGAACGTATCACGAACCAGCATATTCCAGACATCGACAGACTAAGAATACCGATTGTTAGTTGAAACCATTTGCGAAGTTCGATTGGCATTGATTTTTCCATGGTGGGAATTTTCATTTGAAATGCAGCTAAGTCAGGTTATATCAGTAGTATCAATAAAACAAGTGCAAAATGTACGGGCTATTTCATATATTGATCATTCATCGCATCCAGAGTTTTATCCTTTTTCATTTCTTCCATGGCTTTGTTGAAGGCGACGATGATCCTGGAATAATCCTTTTTCTTATTGAATGCCAGATAGCTAGGGACAGATTCAACACTGGGACTCAGTTCTCTGACTTTGTCCGCTACGCCCGCTTTTTTTGCGGCGCTCAGAAAGACATCCCGATAACTCGGCGCCAGGTCAAAGCGTTCTGCTGCCAGCATCTTGACTAAGGAATCTATGCTGATCGTTTTGCTGACGTTACTCCACGCACCTGTATTGATCATGCCATCAATTTTTTCGCCGTAACTGGTGCTCTGAATGACACCGATTTTTACCGGTGCTAATTTTGATAAGTCGCCGTCAAACTGGATCGTGGAATTTGTGCGAACGAACAGCGCTTCAACCTGGGTCATGACGGGTATGGCGGTGAAACTTAGAAATGCTTCACGTTCGGGGGATTTGAACGAAGAAAAAACGCCATCAACGGTGCCATCGCGCGCTTCTGAAAGGCAACGCGCCCACGGTTTTAATTCTATTCTGATTGGATAGCCAGCACGGCGGAACGCCTCGGTAACGATATCGACCAATAGTCCTGCAGGTTTGCCATTTTCCATGTAGGCCGTTGGCCGGCTATCTGCCGCGGCCAGAACCAGCGTCTCGGCCTTTGCTGTGCGGATTGCGGAAACAGCGAGCAAGGAAATAAAAAAAATCGCCAGAAGCCGGTGCGTCCATTTTGCATTGGTATCAGTTTTCTGATGCATCTGATGGCGCTCCTCAGTGGCTAAGGATCTGGTTTGGTCTGACAAAAAAACACGCAGGCATCTATCAAACCACAGAGACAGACAGCATTTGTCGACGGTTTTTAATATAACTTTTGAAACATCCTACCTCAAAAAAAAGCTTGATCGATTTTATTGATGGAACGGAGCGGGCAGGCGTATCGGTGCCAGTACGTCTGCCCGCAAGAGCGTTTGGATTGATGTGCGTAGTATCACTGCGCTGGATTATGGCTTTCTGCGTGGATTTTTTCTATCGCGGCAATCAGCTCGTCGCTGAGTTCGACTTCGTAAGCATCAATATTTTCTTTGAGTTGTTTCAGGCTGGTCGCACCGATGATGGTGCTGGCGACGAACCAGCGTGAGTAACACCAGGCGAGCGCGAGTTGGGTTGGCGTCAGGCCATTCGCGCGTGCCAGATCGGCGTAGCGTTTTGCCGTTTCTAATACCAACGGACGGGTGTAACGCGGGCTCCAGCTGGGCGGGAACAAGGTTAGCCGACCATGCGCATTCAGGTCATCGGCATATTTGCCAGTCAGTTGACCGAATGCCAGCGGGCTGTAGGCAAGCAGGCCGACATTTTCGCGGAAGCAGGTTTCATCCAGCCCTTGTTCAAAAGCGCGGTTCATCAGGTGATAAGCATTCTGTATCGAAGCGATGCGTGGGGCGTTTTGTTTTTCTGCCTGATGGATAAATTCGCTGACGCCCCAGGAGGTTTCATTTGAGACGCCGATGGCGCGGATTTTTCCTGCTTTGACCAGTTCATCCAATACGCTCAGCGTCTCTGCAATCGCGGTATGCGGGCGTTCCAGCGCCGGATCAAATTGTTTTTGTCCGAAGATAGGCGCGTTGCGACTCGGCCAGTGCAATTGATATAAATCGATGTAATCGGTTTGCAGTCGTTTGAGGCTGGCATCAACGGCGGCGCGGATATTGGCTGCATTCAGATCATTGTGGCCGTTACGTATCCATGGCATGCCACGGGCAGGCCCCGCGACTTTGGTGGCAAGAATAATGTCGCGGCGTTTGCCGGATTTTTTGAGCCAGCTGCCGATGTATTGTTCGGTTTTTCCTTGCGTTTCGGCGCTCGGCATGACCGGATACATTTCTGCCGTGTCGATAAAATTGATGCCGCGTGCCAGAGCGTAATCGAGCTGGTTGTGCGCCTCGGCTTCGGTGTTTTGTTCACCGAATGTCATGGTGCCGAGGCAGATTTTGGATACTTTTAAATCACTGTTGCCGAGGTGTGTTGTTTGCATTTTTTCTCTCAACGATCATTCATCAAACATTGTTCCAGCATTTTTAAATTAATACGAGCGTACGTTGTGCAACGCTGCGGCGCATTCCCTGATCAGCGCCGGGCCTTGATAAATCAGGCCGGAATACAGTTGTACGAGTGAAGCGCCTGCCTGTATTTTCGTCACTGCGTCCTCGCCGGAAAAAATGCCGCCGACGCCGATGATGGGCAATTCTTCGCCGAGTTCTGCTTTCAGTGCGCGGATCACGCGATTCGATAATTCAAACACGGGTTTGCCAGATAAACCGCCAGCTTCTTCTGCATGTGGCAGACCTTGCACCGCATCGCGGGTGATCGTGGTATTGGTGGCGATGACGCCATCCATCTTGTGACGCAACAGCGCATCGGCGATGGTTTTGATTTGCTCGGCATCGATATCCGGTGCAATTTTCAGCGCCACCGGCACATAGCGTTTGTGTTGATCGGCCAGGCGTTGCTGGGCATCCTTGAGTTGCGACAACAGACTGTCTAACTCGCCCGCACCTTGTAACTGGCGCAGGTTTTTGGTGTTCGGTGAAGAAATATTCACCGTCACATAACTCGCGTACGGATACACTTTTTGCAGGCAGTGCAGATAATCTTCGGCGGCACGTTCTATCGGCGTGTCGGCGTTTTTGCCGATGTTCAGGCCGAGCACACCTTGCTTTTCCTGATAAAAGCGCGATGACTGCACATTGTTGACGAATGCATCAACGCCGCCGTTGTTGAATCCCATACGGTTGATGATCGCTTCTGCTTTTGGCAGGCGGAACATGCGTGGCTGTGGATTACCCGGCTGCGCACGCGGCGTGACGGTGCCGATTTCTATCGAGCCAAAACCGAGCGCGGCGAGGCCGTCGATGTAGGCGCCGTCTTTGTCCAACCCCGCCGCCAGCCCGACAGGATTTGGGAAATGCACCCCCATGACAGTACGCACATCGGCGGCTGGTTTGCTGATCAGACCGCCAAGACCGAGATGGCAGAGTCCGCGTAGTGCAGGCAAGGCAAAGTGGTGGGCGGCTTCCGGTTCCATTGCGAACAGTAGCGGACGTGCCAGCGAGTAAAGTAAGTTATTTGCCATGATATTTATAAAAAATGGGGGGTATATAAGAAAAAAGCCGAATTGTCAGCGTAAATAGTGGGCTTTAAAAAATACTGGGGGGAGTATATTTGAGCTGTTTTTCCGCATTTTGATGTGTTTTCAGATGATTCTCAGACTGATTACGCCGCCAGCGTTTGCCATTGTCCATGCATCAGCGCGTCAAGCGGCCTGAAATTGGTTTTGTAAGCCATCTTGGCGCTGGCGGCAATCCAGTAGCCAAGGTAAACATAGGGCAGTTTTAATTCTTTGCTCTGCCGAATTTGCCATAAGACGTTGTAGGTGCCATACGAGGCGGCTGTTTCATCCGGTTCAAAAAACGTGTAGACAGAAGACAAGCCGTCGCTCAGTACATCGATGATGCTGACCATTTTCAGCACATGGTGTTCATCGCGGAATTCAACCAGTCGTGTATTGACCCGACTTTGCAACAGGAACTGCGCGTACTGTTCACGGCTGTCCGTATCCATGCCACCGCCAGCATGACGCTGATTCTGGTAGCGCTGATACAGTTCATAGTGCTCATGCGAATACGCGAGTGTCGTGACGCGCGGCACCAGGTTGGCGTGTTTTTTCCATGCCCGACGCTGACTGCGGTTTTCGTTGAACTCATCGACCCGCACTCTGACCGGGGTACAGGCATTGCAGGTATCGCAATACGGCCGGTAAATAAAAATACCACTACGCCGGAAACCTTTTCTGACCAGTTCTGAATACGTGTCTGCATTGATCAGATGCGCCGGTGTTGCTACTTGCGAACGCGCCTCCAGTCCTTCCAGATAGCTGCAAGGGTAGGGCGCGGTTGCATAAAACTGTATGCTGGCAAAAGGAAGTTCGTTGAGTTGCGTCACGGTGATTTACTTTGCTGTCATTGATATAGCGCCCTCAGCGGTTGCCATTCCTCGATCATCGGTTGTGTGGTCGCCTGTGCTATCCATTGGATAAAGTCGGCGCGGGCGATAGGTTTCGCGCCCAGTGAAGCCAGGTGCGCTGTCTCTTGCTGGCAGTCTATCATTTTCACCCCGTGTTCACGTAAGAAAAATACCAGATGACTCAGCGCAATTTTAGAGGCATTCGATACCCGCGCAAACATGGATTCGCCATAAAACATGCGGCCGATGCAAACGCCGTAAGCACCGCCGACTAATTCACCATCGAGCCAGACTTCGGATGAATGTGCATAGCCTAGCTGATGCAGGCCGCAGTAGCCCGCCACGATGTCTTCGGAAATCCAGGTGCCGTTGCCATCTTTACGCGGTGCCGCACAGGCGCGCATGACTTGTTCAAAGGCTGAGTCAAAGCGAATTTCCCAGCGGGTATCGGTACGGATTTTTTTTAAGCTCTTTTTCAGACTGTCTGAAATCCTGAAGTCAGACGTTTGCAGCACCATGCGCGGGTCGGTGGACCACCATAATATGGGCTGGCCTTCAGAAAACCACGGGAAAATACCTTGTTTGTATGCCATCAAAAGGCGTTGCGGCGACAGATCGGCACCTGCCGCGAGCAGACCCGCAGCACCATCGCGATCAGTGAGTGCCGTTGCCGCATCTGGAAAGGGCGATTCCGCTTCTAACCAGGGAATCATTGTGATCCTTTCTGGCGTTGCACTAAAACAGCGCTTTTTGTGAGTGCAAAATGCCTGTGCATGGTGCGTGTTAAATTGATATTATCCATAAAATTCAATAACTTAAGGTGTTTGCACCAAATTGGAATATTTATTGCTTTATCTGTGTAAAACTAATTAAGAAGTGCACACTTAAGGGGAGGTATCAGCATGAACGTACAAATAGATGGCGCCAATGCTTTGTTTATTTTGCTTGGTGCAATCATGATTCTAGCAATGCATGCGGGATTTGCGTTTCTGGAGTTAGGTACCGTGCGTAAAAAAAACCAGGTCAATGCGCTGGTGAAGATTATTGTCGATTTTGCGGTATCGACGATTGCTTATTTCTTTGTCGGTTACAGCATCGCTTATGGTATCCAGTTTTATTCCGGCGCCGAAGTGCTGGTCGCAAAAAACGGTTTTGAGCTGGTGAAGTTTTTCTTTTTACTGACCTTTGCGGCGGCGATACCGGCGATTATTTCCGGTGGTATCGCTGAGCGCGCCAAGTTTTATCCGCAATTGATTGCGACGGCGGTACTGGTTGGTGTTTTATATCCTCTGTTTGAAGGCATCGCCTGGAATCATCGCTTCGGCATTCAGGACTGGCTGAAAGCAGCGTTTTCTGATGAGTTTCACGATTTTGCCGGTTCTGTGGTGGTGCACGCTTTTGGCGGATGGGTCGCGTTGCCTGCTGTGTTGTTGCTGGGCGCGCGGCGCGGCCGGTATATGAAAAATGGCGCGATTGCTGCGCACCCGCCTTCCAGCATTCCGTTTCTGGCGCTGGGCGCGTGGATATTAACGGTGGGCTGGTTCGGCTTCAACGTCATGAGCGCGCAGACACTGGATAAGATGAATGGCCTGGTGGCGATTAACTCTCTGATGGCGATGGTGGGCGGTACGCTGGTCGCTTTGCTGATGGGGAAGAATGATCCCGGCTTTGTGTATAACGGCCCGCTGGCTGGGCTGGTCGCGGTTTGCGCAGGCTCTGATCTGATGCATCCTTTGGGGGCGTTGATCACTGGCGGTGTGGCTGGTGCTATTTTTGTCTGGATGTTTACCTGGACGCAAAATAAATGGAAGGTGGATGATGTGCTCGGTGTCTGGCCTTTGCATGGCTTGTGCGGCGCATGGGGCGGAATTGCTGCCGGGATTTTTGGTCAGAAGATGCTGGGTGGGCTGGGCGGCGTCAGTTTATTATCGCAAGTCTTTGGTACCGTGCTCGGCATTGTGATTGCGTTTTCCGGCGGTTATGCGATTTATGGTTTGCTGAAAAAAACTATGGGCATACGTCTGGATCCTGAGCAGGAATTTGAAGGTGCCGATTTGTCGATACATAAAATTTCATCAACGGCAGAGCGCGAATCCAGTTGGTGATTTCGGGCGAAATTCGTTGCGAAATTGGCTGGACATCAACAAGATTAATAATGTGCGGTTAATAAAAAAGGGTGGAATTTCCACCCTTTTTTGTTTCGTTTCATTTTTATCCCGGTTTATTGCTCAGCCTTCTTGCTGCATAGGTTTAAAGATGTCATGAGCATAGAGTCGATAACATTCGCCCTTCTGCGCGCGGCGATAGTTTTCAAAGAAAAATTTCAGGGTGTAACTGATGGTGGGAAAGGCAATGTCATCCCAGGGAATTTCTTTTTCAGAAAACAGTTGCACGGCTAGACTTTCAACCCCAGCCGCATAATTCAGATCGAGTAAAGTGGCACGATAAAACAGGTGCACCTGATGCACGTGTGGCACATTCAGAATAGAAAATAAGTCATGCAACTCAATATTGGCCCCGGCCTCTTCCTCAGTTTCTCTTTGTGCGGCCTGCGCGGTGGTTTCATTGTTTTCCATGAATCCGGCCGGTAAGGTCCAGTAGCCATAGCGCGGCGCAATCGCCCGTTTGCACAGCAGGATTTTTAATTCACCGTTCTCTTCCCATACCGGAATTGAGCCAACGACCATCTTGGGGTTTTGATAGTGAATGGCGCCGCAAGACGTGCAGACGAAACGTTCACGGGTATCGTCAGCGGGTATCTTCAGCTCGACGGGGGCCGCGCAGTCGGAACAGAATTTCATGGTGAATGGCGAAAAAATTAAGCAATTTCAGCAGTGTATCAATTCATTGTGCGTTTGGCGTGCTTTGGCCGGTAATTGAAATCGCATGGCGAAAGATTTGCGCAAAGCAGCAAAAACGTGTATAGTCTATCTCTTCAGACGCGGGGTGGAGCAGTCTGGCAGCTCGTCGGGCTCATAACCCGAAGGTCGTAGGTTCAAATCCTGCCCCCGCAACCAGAATTACAAAAAAAGCCGCGTTATTACGTGGCTTTTTTTACTTTGAACGATGATTTATTTTTGATTGTCTTCCTGAATCTGGACTACAATCTAGCATCTACTAATTTGATGGGTTGGGCGTGCAGATTGCGTCCTGAAAATACACCCTGATCTGGCCCGCTTGATGGGCGTCGACACCTGAATGGGTTGCGACAAAATTAAATGCATAAAGGTGTGGGTTGAAGCTGGTTTGTTCATGCTTCGTCCTGCTGTATGACATCTATTAAACCCGTGTAATTATATTTGCATGAATACTGCTGAGGCAAAGCGAGTCCTCGAAACAGCCTTGTTATGCGCGCTTGAGCCGCTGACGGTGAATTCTATGAAGAAGCTGTTTCAGGAAACTGACGATCAAGGTGATGTGGTTGGTGCTGATACCATCAAGTCGATGCTGGAAGATTTGCGTCTCGATTGGTCGGATAAAGGTATAGAGCTGGTCGGTCTGTCGAATGGCTGGCGTTTTCAGAGTCGTCCTGAAATGCGCGCCTATATTGATCGGCTGAATCCTGAGAAGCCGCCCAAATACTCAAGAGCAACGATGGAAACCCTGGCCATTATCGCTTATCGCCAACCTGTGACGAGGGGTGATATCGAGGAAATTCGCGGCGTGACTGTTGCTTCGCAAATGATCAAGGCACTGGAAGATCGTTGTTGGATTGAGGTGATTGGTCATCGCGACGTTCCGGGTCGACCAGCATTGTTCGCAACGACCAAGCAGTTTCTAAGTGATCTTGGTCTGGCCTCGCTGGATCAGTTGCCACCTTTGCAGCAAATTACCAAGGATGCGTCAGAGGACTCTGTTGAGTTATCCGTGGCTGAGCCTGTATTGAGTGGTCTTGCGGATCAGTTGAGCGCGGGTGCGCAAGAGAGTTTAAGTTTGATGCAATCCTCTTCTGATGAGATTGCGTCTGAGCGGGAAGTTGATGGCGACGTCGTTGATGTTGAGCTTTCTGCTGTTGGAAAATTAAGTGATCAGGCTGCCGAAGAGTCGGTGCCAGATATGGAGCCGGGTGCTGATCAGCTTCAGCAGCCTCAAATAGAATTAAAGAATGAATCAAATGAATCCTGAAGATGTGAAAGCCGATCAGACGCAAAGCGATGCTGATAATGGGAAGCAAGTGAAGCGCGGCGTGCGCGGTCCTCGTAATATGCGCAGAACGCGTGCCAAGTCTGATCTTGCTGCGCCGGTCGATGCAACTGGGTCTGGAGGTGCTGAGTTTGGCGCTGCTACGCCTGATGCTGGTGAACGTCCGGCTCGTACGCCAAACCAGAATCGTCAGCGCAAGCCGCGCGCCGATCGTCCTGATAGTGGGCAGTCGTCTTCGCGCGCTGAACGTCCTCCGCGTGAAGCTGGTGCAGGTGTGCGCGGTAATGGGCGTCGTCCACAGCAGGCGAAAGCTGGTCGTCGTGATGCTGCGACTCCAGATGATGTATTTTCATTCGTCACTTCTGAAGCGTTTGACGCGGATGTCACTGAGGATGATAAAACGAAGGGCCGGGGGCGCAACGCTAAGCCTGTGCGTCGCGACTTGACTGCTGATGATGATGCGCCGAAGTTGCACAAGGTGTTGGCGGAGGCGGGTCTTGGTTCGCGTCGCGATATGGAGGATTTGATTGTTGCTGGGCGTGTTTCAGTTAATGGCGAGCCCGCGCATATCGGTCAGCGAATTTTGCCAACAGATCAGGTGCGTATCAATGGTAAGCCGATTATGCGCAAAGTGAGTAAAAAGCCGCCGCGCGTCCTGATTTACCATAAGCCTGCTGGTGAAATTGTCAGTACGAACGACCCAGAAGGGCGCAATTCGGTATTTGAAAGTCTGCCGACGATGAAGGTTGGTAAGTGGTTGGCGGTCGGTCGACTGGATTACAACACGGAAGGGTTGTTGTTATTTACAACCTCTGGTGATCTGGCGAACCGTCTGATGCATCCTCGTTATGGCATCGAGCGCGAATACGCCGTGCGTACCCTGGGTGAGTTGGAAGAGGGTATGCGTCAGCGTTTGCTGGCAGGTGTTGAGCTGGAAGATGGCTTGGCGCAGTTCTCCAAAATTACCGATGGCGGCGGTGAGGGTGTGAATAAATGGTATCGGGTGATTATTGGTGAGGGGCGTAATCGTGAGGTGCGCCGCATGTTTGAGGCGGTTGGTCTGACTGTTTCACGTCTGATTCGTACTCGTTATGGTGCGATGACATTGCCTGCTAATCTGAAGCGTGGTCGCTGGGAGGAGTTGGGGGAGGATGCGGTGCGTAGTCTGCTGAAATTAAGTGGGCTCGAAAAAACGGCTTCTGATAAGCCTGCGGCAAAAAGTGGCAAAACCTATGGCAGTAAAGTGCCGTTTGGTGTGACTCCTTTTACGCAAAAGCAACCGTCTTTCCCTATGTCTGGCGGGCGCGGTGAATATAGTGCAGGTCGTGGCGGCAACGCAAATGGCAATAAGTCTGGTGGTGCTGGCAACTACGGAAATGGTGCCGGAGGTACTGGTAATAAACGCAGCAGACAACCTGATCCACTGCAAACAGCGCTGGGATTCCCTGATGCTGGTCAGCAACGACGCGGGCCGACAGCCAGAGGAAGTGGGCAGGCGATAGGACAAGGGATTGCGGCGCGCAGACGTTCACGTGGTGCTTGATTTTGTGGTATGAATTGTCGTGGTTTTGCCCTGTTTTCCATTGCGATGGGGTAAATAATCGTTTATAATCTGGCAGTTAGTAGATTATGCCTGATATGTTGTTTGACTCGGGTGCTACGAAAAAAGATGGGCAGTTGCCCATTTTTTTTTGGTCTTATCGTTTGATATGCCTGAGTTTTCGTATGTGTACAGGTTTGTGACTTTCGGAGAATAGTTTGGTTTTGTTGGATTTAATAGAGAAGACTGTCAACGGCACTGGATATGATCTGGTGGATTTTGAACAGGCTGAACGTGGCTTGTTCAGAGTGTACATCGATTTTTTACCGGACGACATTGAGAAGGGCAATATCACAGTCGAAGATTGTGAGAAAGTCAGTCATCAATTGTCGCATGTGTTGACGGTTGAAAATGTTAATTACAATCGTCTGGAAGTGTCTTCGCCGGGCCTAGACAGGCCGCTGAAGAAACTTGCGGATTATGTGCGTTTTGCGGGTGAAAAAGCGACAGTAAAATTACGCATGCCTTTGCCCGGTACGCCAAACCGTAAAACTTTCGAAGGCATATTACATGAGCCTGAAGGTGATAATCTGAAGCTGGAATTTGAAGTAAAAGATGGGTCGGCTCTGCTGGAGTTTTCGCTCGCCGATGTGGATAAGGCACACCTGGTGCCACAAGTGGATTTTAGGAGTCGCAAAGCATGAGTCGTGATTTGTTGTTATTGGTTGATGTGCTGGCACGCGAAAAAAATGTCGATGAAGAAGTTGTTTTCGGCGCGCTCGAGCATGCTTTGGCGCAAGCGACAAAAAAGCGTTTTCCAGGTGAAGTAGATATTCGCGTTGAAATTGATCGCGACACTGGTGAGTTTCGCTCATTCCGCCGCTGGCATGTGGTTCCTGATGAGGCTGGCTTGCAGCTGCCAGATCAGGAAATTCTGCATTTCGAAGCGGTCGAAGATGACGCCGAAATTCAGATTGGTGACTATATCGAAGAAGAAATCGAGTCTGTTGATTTCGGGCGCCGTTTTGCACAAGATACCAAGCAAGTGGTATTGCAGCGCATTCGTGATGCTGAGCGTGAACAAATTCTGGCGGACTTCCTTGAGCGCGGCGATTCTCTTGTTACCGGTACGATTAAACGTATGGAGCGTGGTGACGCGGTGGTTGAGTCTGGTAAAATTGAGGCTCGCCTGCCACGCGATCAGATGATTCCTAAGGAAAATCTGCGTGTTGGTGATCGTGTCCGTGCATATATTTTGCGTATTGATCGCAATGCTCGCGGACCACAGGTGATCTTATCCCGTACAGCACCCGAATTCATCATGAAATTGTTTGAGCTGGAAGTGCCCGAAATTGAACAGGGTTCTCTGGTAATCAAGTCTGCAGCTCGCGACCCAGGTGTTCGCGCGAAAATCGCTGTTTATACTGCCGATAAACGTATTGATCCTATTGGTACCTGCGTTGGTATGCGTGGTTCCCGCGTTCAGGCTGTGACTGGTGAGCTCGGCGGCGAGCGCGTTGATATCGTGTTGTGGTCCGAAGATCCAGCTCAATTTGTCATTGGCGCATTGGCACCGGCGAATGTGTCGTCCATCATGGTGGACGAAGATAAGCATGGTATGGATGTGGTGGTTGACGAAGAAAATCTTGCGATTGCCATAGGCCGTAGCGGTCAGAATGTACGTCTCGCAGCTGAATTGACTGGCTGGCAAATTAATATCATGACAGCAGAAGAATCTGCCAACAAAGCAGAGCAGGAAACTGCCGGTATCCGTGCTTTGTTCATGGAAAAACTGGATGTTGATCAGGAAGTTGCTGAAATTCTGGTGGAAGAAGGATTCTCCAGTCTGGAAGAGATCGCTTATGTGCCTATCACTGAAATGCTGGAAATTGAGGCATTTGACGAAGATACGGTTACTGAATTGCGTAACCGTGCACGTGATGCGCTTTTGACGGAAGCGATCGCTTCTGAAGAAGGCCTGGAAGGCATGGATGATGAACTGATCAACCTCGAAGGTATGACACGTGTGACCGCTGGCAAGTTGGGACTGGCTGGCATCAAGACACTGGCAGCTTTTGCTGGTTTGGCATACGACGAATTTGGCGCGATTTTGGCATTGTCTGCCGACCGTTCACGCCATTTAATTAAAGAAGCATTTGAAGATGTGACCGATGATGAGATGAAACTCATCGACGCTAAATATGATGATCAGGCCAAGGTTTTGTTAGCCAATGCCTGGAAACTCGTAGAAGCAAAGTAATTCACGGGTTTCATATTCATAACGCGCACATAGAAAAAGAGGACTGAATGGCGAGTAACAACGTTGCCCAATTTGCCACCGAGCTGAAAATGTCAGCGGATTTGTTGCTCACGCAATTGCGTGGGGCAGGTGTCGAAAAAAATTCGACGTCAGATTCATTGACAAAGGAAGATAAAGACCGATTGCTGGAACATTTGCGTCGTTCGCATGGATCTTCGGTTGACATTGAAAAGAAAAAAATCACTGTGACTCGTAAAGAGACAACGGAGATTAAGCAGGCGGATGCTACAGGCAAATCTCGCACCATTCAGGTTGAAGTTCGTAAGAAGCGTACGTTCGTCAAACGCGATGAAGTGGTCGCGGATGACGCGGCGGCGCGGACTGTAGCAGCAGAGCCTGAAGAGCCAGCGGTCAGCGAGGAAGATGCGCGCCGCGAGGCTGAGTTGATTGCACGACAAGAAGCTGAGCTGCGTGAAAAGCAGGAGCGACTTGCTAAGCTGGAAGCCGAAAAAGAAGCGCAGGCAAAAGCAATGCGTGAAGCGGCTGAAGCTGAAGCGGCAAAAGCGGCAGCAGATCAATTGAAGGCAGAGCAAGCGGCGGCAGCAGCTGCAGCAGCAAAAACTGTGGAAGTGAAGCCTTCCCAGTCAGATGAAGAGAAAAAACGTTTGGACGCAGAAGAAGCAAAGAAAAAAACTGCCTTAGAAGCAAAAGAGGCGGCTGATCGTGCAGCAGCAACAGAAAAAGCAAGAAAAGCAGTGGCTGACGAAGTTGCGCAGATCAAAGAAATGATGAATGCAGCGCGTCGGCCTGTGAAGGCTGCACCACCTGCGCCTGCAGTTGCCCCTAAGGCTGAAGGTACTTTGCATAAGCCTGCCGATAAAAAAGCCGGCGATAAAAAGCCAGTTGCGGCAAGTGCAGACAAGAAAGACGAGAAAAAACCGGCTGTTGGTGATAAGAAAGCGATTAAATCCGCGAATGTATCTTCAACCTGGCAGGAAGATTCTAAAAAACGTAGCGGTGGCCTGAAAACTCGCGGTGATACTTCCGGTGGTCGCGACGGCTGGAAAGGCGGTCCTAAAGGACGCCGCAACAGTCATCATGAAGAGCGTGAATCGAACTTCCAGGTACCTGTCGAAGCGATTGTGAAAGATGTGTTTGTACCTGAAACACTGACAGTGGCGGAGTTAGCGCACAAGATGTCCGTGAAGGCATCTGAAGTCATCAAACATTTGATGAAATTAGGTCAGATGTGCACGATTAATCAGGTGCTCGATCAGGAAACAGCAATGATTCTGGTTGAGGAAATGGGGCATAAAGCATTCGCTGCAAAACTCGATGATCCGGAAGCACTGCTGACGGATGTTGCTGAACACGCTGAGTACGAGTCCTTCCCGCGCGCGCCGGTAGTGACGGTGATGGGGCACGTTGATCACGGTAAAACATCGTTGCTGGATTATATTCGTCGCGCCAAAGTGGCATCTGGCGAAGCTGGTGGTATTACACAGCACATTGGTGCCTACCACGTTGAAACACCGCGTGGCATGATCACTTTCCTCGACACGCCGGGACATGAAGCATTTACTGCGATGCGTGCACGTGGTGCACAAGCGACCGATATCGTGATTCTGGTGGTGGCGGCCGATGATGGTGTGATGCCGCAAACAAAAGAAGCGATTGCACATGCAAAAGCGGCTGGCGTGCCACTCGTGGTTGCCATCAATAAAATTGATAAACCGGGTGGCAATGCAGATCGCGTGACTCAAGAACTGATCGCTGAAAGCGTCGTTCCAGAGGAATACGGTGGAGATTCACCGTTCGTCCAGGTGTCTGCAAAAACCGGTCTGGGCATAGACTCACTGCTGGAAAACGTTTTGCTGCAAGCGGAAGTGCTGGAGTTGAAAGCGCCGAAAGATGCGCCAGCCAAAGGTTTGGTTGTTGAAGCACGTCTGGATAAAGGTCGTGGTACGGTTGCAACTATTCTGGTGCAGTCTGGTACTCTGAAACGTGGTGATGTCGTCCTGGCTGGTTCTTCTTACGGCCGCGTTCGTGCGATGCTGGATGAGAATGGCGTCAACATTACCGAGGCTGGTCCATCGATTCCTGTAGAGATTCAGGGTCTGACAGAAGTGCCAGCGGCTGGTGAAGAAGTGATGGTGATGGTTGATGAGCGCAAAGCACGTGAAATTGCTTTGTTCCGTCAAGGTAAATTCCGTGATGTTAAACTGGCTAAGCAGCAGGCCGCTAAACTCGAAAACATGTTTGAAAACATGGGCGAGGGTGAAGTTAAAAATCTGCCTATCATCGTCAAAACCGACGTACAAGGTTCGCAGGAAGCTCTGGTTCAGTCTTTGCAGAAATTGTCTACCAGCGAAGTGCGTGTACAGGTTGTACACGCGGCAGTTGGTGGTATCTCTGAAAATGACGTCAATCTGGCGGTTGCCTCTAAGGCCGTTATTATTGGCTTTAACACCCGCGCTGATGCGTCTGCACGTAAGCTGGCCGAGTCGAATGGTGTGGATATTCGCTACTACAACATCATTTACGATGCAGTCGATGAAGTCAAAGCGGCCTTGTCTGGCATGTTGGCTCCGGAAAAACGTGAGCAGATCATCGGTATGGTTGAAGTTAAACAGGTATTCCTGGTCAGCAAAGTCGGCGCTATCGCAGGCTGTCTGGTCACTGATGGCGTGGTCAAGCGTACATCGTCAGTTCGTCTGTTGCGTAATAATGTGGTGACCTGGACTGGTGAGCTGGATTCCCTGAAGCGTTACAAAGATGACGCTAAAGAAGTTCGCGCTGGTATGGAGTGTGGTTTGTCGCTGAAAGGCTATAACGACATTCAGGTTGGCGATAACCTAGAAATATTTGAAGTACAGGAAATTGCACGTACTCTGTAATTCAAGCCAACCCCGGCCCAGGCCGGGGTTGTAGTTTATAGAGGCAAAAAAATAATTTATGGCAAAACATAGTAAAAATATACCGGGACGTGGTTTGCGCGTTGCAGATCAGATTCAGAAAGATCTGGCTGAAATTATCTGGTCTGAGTTAAAAGACCCGCGCGTCGGCATGATCACGCTGACGGAAGTGCAGCTCACGCCCGATTATGCACACGCAAAAATTTTCTTCACGACCTTGGCGGATGATGCTGTCGCAATCAAAGCAACCAATGACGCGCTGACACGTGCCGCTGGTTTCCTGCGAGCCCAATTGGGTTTGCGTTTGCATATCCACACTCTGCCGCAATTGCACTTCATCCACGACACATCAACAATACGTGGCATGGCCATGTCTAAGCTGATTGATGAAGCGAATGCCACTCGCGCTAAAGACGACGGCGAAAACTGATCTCTGACCGGAGTTCGCTCCGGTTTTCCAGGCTTATGACAACTCAGATTAAAAAACGTCCCCGTGTTCCTGTGCACGGCGTCTTGCTATTGGATAAACCGGTTGGCTTTTCCAGTAATGACGCATTGATAAAAGCAAAGCGCTTTCTGAATGCGATGAAAGCCGGTCACACGGGCACGCTGGATCCATTTGCAACCGGCTTACTGCCTTTGTGTTTTGGTGAAGCGACCAAATTTTCGCAGGATTTGCTGGAAGCGGATAAAACGTATACGACAGTTGTGCATCTTGGCATTACTACCACGACCGGCGATACTGAAGGCGATGTGCTTGAGACGAAAAGCGTTGATGTCACTGAAGAGCAGATACGGCAGGTGTTGACACAATTCACAGGCCCGATTGCGCAGGTTCCTCCTATGTATTCGGCACTGAAGCGTGATGGCAAGCCTTTGTATGAGTATGCGCGGGCGGGCGTCACACTGGAACGCGAAGCGCGCAATGTGGTGATTCATGAGTTGGAATTTCTTGGCTATGATGCTCCGTTGCTCAGCCTCAAAGTGAAGTGCAGCAAAGGGACGTATGTCCGCGTACTGGGTGAGGATATCGGCGCTGCGCTCGGATGCGGTGCGCATCTGAAAGAATTGCGCCGTATTCAGGTCGGCCATCTGGTATTGGAGAAATCGATTACGCTGGACTATCTGGAGTCTCTGCCTGAAGAACAGCGTTTGGCTTTACTTGACCCTGTTGATGCCTTGCTGTCGAGTTTTCCTCCTGTGCATTTGAATGAGGAATTAGCCCGACGTTTTCTGCATGGACAAAGGCTGGCGTTGGGTAAAGAAACTGTCAGCCTGCCACCGGTGACCGGCAGAGTCCGTGTGTATCGCGATACTGACGGGCAATTACTGGGTTCTGCTCAGCTACAGGAATTCGGTATTCTTGCACCGGAGCGCCTGATTAATACGCAGGAATAATATTTATCCGCACAAAGGAATGATCTGATGATGTTGTGCGGCAGGCGTGATGGATGCCTGAAGTGCCTATCATCATTTCCGTTGTCATCGCTTTGTAGCAACTCCTTGAAATAATAGGCGTTTTATGCTTTTGCGTTGCAGCATGTTATAATCGTCGGTTATCCGATTTACCCCAAATGAACGTTACCATGTCCACTACAAAACGCGCTATTCGTAACATCGCCATTATCGCTCACGTCGATCACGGCAAAACCACACTGGTTGACCAATTATTGCGTCAATCCGGTACTTTCCGCGAAAACCAACAGGTCGATTCCCGCGTGATGGATTCGAATGATATCGAAAAAGAACGTGGTATCACGATTCTGTCCAAAAACTGCGCAGTGGAATACAAAGGCACGCACATCAACATCGTTGATACCCCGGGCCATGCTGACTTTGGTGGTGAAGTGGAACGTGTATTGTCTATGGTTGACAGCGTTTTGTTGCTGGTGGATGCGCAAGAAGGCCCAATGCCACAAACACGTTTTGTGACACGTAAAGCACTCGCGCTGGGTCTGAAGCCTATCGTCGTTGTGAACAAGATCGACCGTGAAAATGCTGATCCGCAAAAAGCAGTTAACGCGACTTTCGAATTGTTCGACAAGCTCGGCGCAACGGATGAACAACTGGATTTCCCGATTGTTTATGCATCCGGTTTCAAAGGTTATGCAGGTCTGGAAGACACCGTGCGTGACGGTAACATGGAGCCATTGTTTGATGCGATCCTGAAACACGTTCCTGCGCGTGAAGATGATCCGAATGGTCCGCTGCAATTGCAGATCACCTCGCTGGAATACTCTTCTTACGTTGGTAAGATCGGCGTTGGCCGTATCCTGCGCGGTAAAGTTAAAGCCTTGCAAGATGTTGTTTGGATGAACGGTCCTGACGATAAGCCAACGAAGGCACGTATCAATCAGGTACTGACTTTCAAAGGTCTGGATCGCGTACAAGTGGATGAAGCACTGGCTGGCGATATCGTGCTGATCAATGGTATCGAAGAAATTGGTATTGGCTCGACTATTTGCGCGCCAGATGCGCCAGAAGGCTTGCCTATGCTGAAGATCGATGAGCCTACTTTGACGATGAACTTCATGGTTAACAGCTCGCCGCTGGCTGGCCGCGAAGGTAAATTCGTGACTACCCGTCAGATCCGCGATCGTCTGGAAAAGGAATTGAAATCGAACATGGCGTTGCGCGTTGTGCAGGCTGAAGGTGATGATTCCACATACGAAGTTTCTGGTCGTGGTGAGTTGCATCTGACAATTCTGATCGAAAACATGCGTCGTGAAGGTTTCGAGCTGGCTGTATCCCGTCCACGTGTCGTATTCAAAATGGTCGATGGCGTACGTCATGAGCCATACGAAAATCTGACCGTTGACGTTGAAGAAACGAACCAGGGTGGCGTGATGGAAGAATTGGGTCGTCGTCGTGGCGATCTGCAAAACATGGAACCGGACGGTAAAGGTCGCGTGCGTTTGGAATACCGTATTCCAGCACGTGGTCTGATCGGCTTCCAGGGCGAATTCATGACGTTGACACGTGGTACAGGTTTGATGAGTCACGTGTTTGATGACTACGCACCAGTGGATAACACCAAAGGCGAATTGGCTGGCCGTCGCAATGGCGTGTTGATTTCTCAAGATGACGGCGCTGCTGTTGCTTATGCGATCTGGAAACTGCAAGATCGCGGCCGTATGTTCGTCAGCCATAACGATCCAGTGTACGAAGGCATGATCATCGGTATCCATTCCCGTGACAATGACCTCGTGGTTAACCCGATCAAAGGTAAACAGCTGACCAACGTTCGTTCCTCCGGTACGGATGAGGCGGTGCGCTTGGTGCCACCAATTCAAATGTCTCTGGAATATGCGGTTGAGTTTATTGAAGATGACGAACTGGTGGAAGTAACACCGAAGAGCATCCGTTTGCGCAAGCGTTTCCTGAAAGAACACGAGCGTAAAAAAGCTTCCCGCGAAGCGTAATCCCGACAGGATTTATCCGGGCAATAAAAAACCGCAGCTTAGTCTGCGGTTTTTTGTTTAATAAATCCAGGTTTATAGGCTATGCATTTTTCAGGCAGGTGGTTGGATTTGCCGTCGCACTATTCAGACTCTCCCCCTCCAAAAAAAAATAATTTGGGGTTGCTGCTTCGACGAGTCGAAGTGTTTTTTCTCAATTGCCAGTTTTGGGGTTGTGTGAGTGATGGACAGGCTGGACGGTTTGCCTTTATGTAAAGAGATACGTTCACCACTGTATCTATAGAAATTCATCTTGTGAGTCGTTTGTTTTAGCAAAATATTTTGATCTGGTAAGTTGATTCAGAATGAACGCTCAACTTTTACAATAACGATCATATCTGGCTTCCTGTCAGCCTTGGCGAGGTTGGCAGGCAAATCTTTAAGCTTTTCTGACCAGTGGCCAACATAATAAATTTCCTTGAAAGTCGCGTTAAAGTATTGCTTTAAAGAGCCTGCGAATGAATCACCAACAACCCAAATATATTTGTCTGACAGTGGTTTCTGGTTATAAATAATCTCGGCTGTGCCGAATGCTGATTCATGTTCATTTGGAATTTTATATTTATTCAACTGTGGCTTATTTTTCCAGATCACTTCCCAATTATCTTCTTTGTGCAGTGGAAAATTTTTTAAATTAGAAAGACCGATCAGGTCTCCAGCGTAAGTTGATTTATATTGAAAATTGACACCAGGCGTAGGTAAGTTAAACAATTTTGAGAAACCGGAATACGCCAAAAATGCGCCTTTGTTATTCCAGTGAGACTCCGTCATCCAATAAACAAGTCCTGCAGATTTTTTCGCGTTTAGTAAGTCATTTGTCGGATCATAAATCGTTAAATTGGGAATGGTTTTTAGTTCGTCCAAAAAGAAGCTTATATATCTCTTTTTGGATGGAACTAGTTCATCGGGCAAATATTCCGGATAAATACTGGATTTATCTGGCCCAACAAGTAAAACAGTTTTTATATTGTATTGGGCGCTCACCGTGGCAATACTTGAAAAACTCTCTTTTATGGCTGCAATATCGCTGCCGGTGGGAACAACGGCAAGTTGAAGCTTCTCAACCAACTTACCGTGAGCGTTACCTAAAAATAACCAGTCGCCTTTTCCTCTGAACCATGTTTCGGAGGCACCGAAAGCATGCTCAAAATCTCTTCTTTTGATGGTTGATTTGTCATATCCATGCGATTGCGCGAGAGCGGCTTTACTAACAAATAAGGCAGAAACTCCTGTTGCGATAATGAGGCCGCAAAGGATTGCGAGCGTGACCTTATTTTTATACATCCCAAACCTGAAGGGTTTTTCAATTACTTTTACTGTCAACCATGTGAGCAGGACGGAGAGTGGGATAGCGATAATTCTCGCGTCAAGACTTGGTGGGCCACTTCTTACGATTTTTATAAAAGACAGGATTGGCCAGTGCCACAGGTAAAGAGGGAGGCAGATCAAGCCAAACCAGATCGCCACTTTGTTTGACAAGAGAATACGGTTACTCCATGCCTGAGCTCTCGCAAAAATGATCAGCATTGCACCTGCTACAGGAATTAATTCCCAATTCCCCGGAAATGGCATGTCGCTGTTGATATGCGTAAAACCGTACGCCAAAAACATGAAGCCTGCGAAAGAAAATATATTGTATAAGGTTTTGCCGTCACTCTGACGCTTGCTGCTATAGAAAATAAAGTTAAAAAACTTGTCAAGTCTCTGTGTAAACTTGGAGAAATTTTCGTTTTTGTACACAGAAAGCCAAGCCAGTAAACTTCCGGATAACAGTTCCCAAAAGCGTGTATGCGGCGAGTAGAAGGTTGTCGTGGGATACTGCTCAATTCCCTTAATATTGAAGAAAAAAGAAATACTGGCAAAGAGAACGATGATGATAAAAATATTGAGTTTTCGCTTCCAGGAAAACCAAAGCAGTAGTGGCCAAAAGATATAAAACTGCTCCTCTATGTCCAGACTCCATAAGTGTAGCAATGGTTTGGTATCTGCTGAATTATCAAAATAACCAGCTTCACGCAATAACAGCAGATTTGACATAAAACCTGCGCCAGCAGCGATATGTTTGCTTAGCTGAATTAACTCATCGCCCAGAAGCGCAAGCCAGCCAAAAACAAAGCAAGCCACTAAAACGCATATCAGGGCAGGGAAGATGCGTTTAATACGTCTGGCATAAAACTCCTTAAAACTAAAAGTACCTTTTTCCAGGTTCTCAAGAATGATCGTCGTGATGAGATAGCCTGAGATCACAAAAAAGATATCTACACCTATAAAGCCACCTTTTACCCATTCTGGAAATGCGTGAAAAGCGACGACGGCTATAACAGCAATTGCGCGTAATCCATCAATGTCGGGGCGAAATTTGGGGTGGGAGAGAGGCTGGCTTGGAGATGTCATTAATACTCGATTACAGATGGTTCATTTGCTTCAAGATAACTACAGATAACAGACCGTAACGGCTGATAAAAAAATGTCAGATTATACATGCAACTTGATAATATTATCTACTTAATAATGTTCTTCTTATTTCAACTTGTTGCTATCGTTTATATCAAGTTCGCTAACTGGAACTACGTTGTTTTGCCTCGCCATTCGTAAATTGGTCGCAAAAATTTTGCTGAAATGACGGTGCTAAGTTGTGGTGCTAAGTGGGGTTGCTTGTACGAAAAACTATTTCCTCTTCTGGTCGTTCCATTTGATACATTCAATGGTTCTTTCCTGGTTCTGCGGGTTTTCCTCATTGTCATCTCGGCTTTATTCCGGTTAGAGTGGAAGGTTTATGTTGATACGAGTCCACAATATGCTGCTTACTGGCTTGGTATCGTTCGCTCGACAGAGGCTAAGGTGGGGGAGTTGCTACAAATGAGAATGAAGATATGGGGATGAAATGAGTCAGGGTTGGTCGAGGCGTAAGCAAGCCATATTGCTGATGATTGCCGCTGCCACTTTGTGGAGTACTGCCGGTGTCGCCAGCCGTCATTTGCAAAGCGCGGCAGGGTTTGAAATTGTGTTCTGGCGTAGCCTGTTCGCAGGTATTTTTGTGGCGGGGCTGATGCTGCATCAGTATGGTCGTGGCTTTGTCAGTCGTTTAAAACTGATGGGCAGTACGGGTGCGGTGTCTGGCCTGATGTGGGCGATCATGTACAGTTGTTTCATGACTGCGTTGACGCTGACCACGGTAGCGAATACCTCGGTGATGGAAAGTCTGGCACCGCTGTTCACCGCTTTGCTGTCATGGCTGGTACTGAAAGAACGCATACCGGCCGCGACCTGGATTGCGATCGCACTGGCCGGCTGCGGCATGGGCTGGATGTTTGCCGGGAATTTGTCGGTGACTGACAGTCGCGGCGTGCTGGGTATGCTGGTGGCGCTCGGTATTCCGCTGGCCTCATCGGTGAACATGATTTTACTGAAGCGCCGTGCTCATACGGTGGATCTGATTCCGGCGGTGTTTCTGGGTGGGACATTTTCTGCGCTGGCGATGTTGCCCTTGTCGCTGCCATTTCAGGCTTCAATGCAAGACGTGTTGATCCTCGGCGCACTGGGTTTCTTTCAACTTGGATTGCCGTGTTCGTTGATGGTAAAGGCATCCGCTCACCTGAAGGCACATGAAGTGGCGCTGCTGGCCTTGCTGGAAGTCTTGTTGGCGCCGTTGTGGGCATGGCTGGGGGCGGGGGAAGTGCCTGCAACCGCCACACTGACCGGTGGTGCGCTGGTGCTGGCCGCTTTAGTCGGGAATGAAATCCGTACTTTGCGACAGAAACACGCTTAATCGCAGTAAAATAGCGGGTTATTTACCCAATTTTCCGCTGGCGCCAGTTGCGCTGCGGTCTCGTTACGGAATGTTGTTATCATGAAATCTCCTGAACTCTTACTGCCAGCTGGTTCGCTGGAAAAAATGCATGCTGCGTTCGACTTCGGTGCCGATGCGGTGTATGCCGGTCAGCCACGTTACAGTCTGCGTGCGCGGAATAATGAATTTTCTACGCTGGAAGTCTTGCAGCAAGGCATCAGCGATGCCCATGCGCGTGGCAAATTATTTTTTGTTGCCAGCAATATTTTTCCGCATAACTCCAAGCTCAAAACCTATCTGCGCGACATGGAGCCGGTGATCGCGATGAAACCGGATGCGCTGATTATGGCCGATCCTGGTCTGATCATGATGGTGCGCGAAAAATGGCCGGAAGTGCCAGTGCATCTGTCGGTGCAGGCGAACGCGGTTAACTGGGCCGACGTGAAATTCTGGAAAAAAATGGGACTGACCCGCGTGATTCTGTCACGTGAATTATCGCTCGATGAAGTCGAGGAAATTCGTCAGGAATGCCCGGACATGGAGCTCGAAGTGTTCGTGCATGGCGCGCTGTGTATTGCTTACTCCGGTCGCTGCTTATTGTCTGGTTATTTCAATCACCGCGATCCGAATCAGGGCACTTGTACCAATTCCTGCCGCTGGGATTACAAGGTTGAAAACGCCGCTGAAAACGAAACTGGCGATCTTGCGCGGATTCCGGTGGAAACGATTAAATTTGACTTCAACAAGGCGCTGGAAGATGCGAATCAATCGTTCTCAGCGATGGGCGACATGCCGCGTCACCCGCTGGCAGACCGTCCTTACCTGATCGAAGAATCGACCAAACCAGGTCAGCTCATGCCAATTCTGGAAGATGAGCACGGCACTTACATTATGAATTCGAAAGACTTGCGCGCCGTTGAACACGTTGAGCGTCTGGCGAAAATCGGCGTTGATTCTTTAAAAGTTGAAGGTCGTACCAAGTCGCTGTATTACGTCGCACGTACTGCACAGGTGTATCGTCGTGCGATTGATGATGCGGTGGCTGGCCGTCCGTTTAACCCGCAATTGCTGGGCGAGTTGAATGGTCTGGCGAATCGCGGTTATACCGACGGTTTCTATCAGCGTCATCACACGCAGGATCATCAGAACTATATGGAAGGCGTGTCGCAGGCACATCGTAGCCAGTATGTTGGTCAGGTGTTGAACGTCGCCGATGGCTGGGCGGAAGTGGAAGTGAAAAACCGTTTCGCTGTTGGCGATCAGATCGAAATCATTTCACCGAATGGTAACGAAATCGTGACGCTGTCAGAAATGCGTAACAAAGAAAGTCAATCGCTGAACATCATTGGCGGTGCAGGTCATACTGTGCGCATTCCGCTCGATGCGAAATACGAAAAGGCCTTGCTGGCGAAAATGTTGTAAGCGAAAAATTGCGTCATTATTGACGCAGTATTAAAGCAGTATTGAGGAAAAATTCGGATACTCCCCCCTGTTTTTCGTAAAAATCCCCTTATGTCCTTATAAACAAAGGGGGTTTTTAGATACTCCGGGGGAGTATTTTTTTTAGCCGCTGGATGGCGTGGTTTCTCTTTTCGCACATAGCCTGTGTCCTATCTACTCATACTTGCGCTGACGCTGACTTACTATCTGCTGCTCAGTCTGCTGTGTTTTCTGGTTTATTTTTACGACAAACAAGCGGCGATTCAACGCAGATCACGCGTCCCGGAGAAAAATTTACTGTTGCTGAGCCTGATCGGTGGCTGGCCGGGGGCGCTGCTGGCGCACAAATTTTTACGCCACAAGTCGATGAAGCGACCGTTTCTGCGCTGGTTTTTTCTGATGCTGGTGTTGCATTGGCTGTTGTTGTTTGCATTGCTTGCCGCCAGCGTATTTTTCGCAAACGTACATTAAAAAAGTGGCGGTCGTCACATTGATCTATCTGTGTGATCTTCCATTGGAAACGTGATACAACACAGATGCCGCGCATGTCTGCAAATTTTTCTTACCCTTCATTTCAGCTCATTGACTTCTCTATGGATTTGTTTGACCGCCTCACCGACGACGAATTGCCCATCGTATATGCCACGGCTTTATATACTGCGCCGCTGAGTCAGACCAAAGCGCTGGAGTTAATGCAGCTACGCGGCGCGAAAACTCTGATGGGTAATCCCTACGATGCAAAACTGCTCAAAGATCTGATGCTGGATTTATGCAAGCGTCAGGTTTTGCGGCAGGAAATCGGCTTGGGTTATATCTTGCGTGATGACTGGCGCATGCCGGTATTGCTGCGTTTGCAGCAGACCGGTGGTATGAAATTGTGGATCAGCCAGATTCGTGATTTATTGAAAAAGCACGGCGAATATCAGCATTGGAAATCCTACGATGCTGAATTTTACAGTCGTGAAATGCTGTTTTCCGTGCTGCTCGGCAGAACCGATGAAGCCTTGTTGTGGCGTGAAAAATTTCTCAGTGTTAAAAACGATCATGCGCTTATTCCTGGCGCAGAATTTTTCCAGCATGAGGATGGTATCCGCTTATTTTCGCAACTCCGGCCGATTGATCAGGGCATGGTGCTGACGGATATTTTTGTTAAAGCCAACTGGGAATTACTCGATTGCAGGCTGGCGTATGACTACGCTTGTCAGCAGATGGATCAGGAATCGAATAGCTGGCCGCAATTGATGGGGCTCGTCGCGTGGCAAGCCTTATTGCGCGGCGATTTCGACCGCCTCACGCAGTTACAGCGGCAGTTGCCGCCGCAATTTCAGGGTGAAATTCTGATTGCGATGGCGGTCTTGCAAAACAAAATGACTATCGCAGTAGGACTGGCGCAAACCCATGCGCAGATGCAAAAAGCCAGCAGTGGTAAGCGGAAAATTTTTATTCCCGATTTACTTGGTTTGCTGAGTACGATCGCGATGCTGGCAAAGAATGAGACCAGCAGTTTGCAACTGGCGAAAGCGCAGGTGGATGAGGGCGTGAAACAACGGCATGCGTTCAGCTACTACGTTTTACAGCCGCTGACGAATCACATGGCGCAAGGCGTCGTATTGCCGGTGTCGCATTTTAATGTTCGTACTGCACATGATATCGACGCCTTGTTTGAGGCAATCTGCGCGTACTGGCAAGACGCACCACCGCATCCGCGCTTGCACGCAAAGCTGCTGGAGATGCGTGAGACCATGATCCGCTATGGCTATCAGTGGGTAGCGGCGGAGCTCGATGTATTGCTGGCGCATCAGTTTAAAGAAGTGCCGCAATTCCCCGAATGGCATCATAAAAAAAATATCCAGCCCTTGTTACTCGCTTTACAGCGGGAAGAAGGGTGGAAGAGGGCATTGAATGCGTTGTCGCAACTCAAGCCTGCCGGCACTGCTGCTGTCACAAAAAAAGAAGAAGAAATGCGCCTCGCATGGTTACTGGAATTTCATTTTCAGGAGCTGAAAATCGAGCCGCGTGAGCAAAAACGCAGCGCCAAAGGTGTCTGGAGTAAAGGGCGGCCGGTCGCATTGCGGCGGCTGGTGCAGGAGCTGGATAGTTTGTCGTATCTTTCTGAGCAGGATAAACAGATTGCTGCCTGCATACGCCGCGCATCGGACAGCTATTACGGCGGCAGTGAATTTGAAATCAATATCGATAAAGCGCTGCCGTTTCTGGTTGCGCATCCTGCCGTGTACTGGGCCGACGCGCCGGATGTACGCATTGATGTCGTCAAAGGCGATATCGCGTTGCAATTGAAAGAGAATGGCGACCAGATCAGCTTGCAACTGGAACCATTCATCAGCGCCGATGCGAGCGTGGTGTGGAAAAAAGAAACGCCAACTCGTCTCGCCGTGTACACCTCGAGCCCGGAAATTAAACAAATCACCGGCATCCTCGGTCGCGGACTGACTGTACCTGTGACCGCCAAGGCGCAGTTAGTCGATGTGATTGCCGCGATTGCGCCGCATCTGTCTATTCATTCTGATTTGCCGGAGCTGGCTGCGCATATCGCGACGCTGCCGGCAGACCAGACAATGTTTGCGCATTTGCTGCCCTTGCAAGAGGGTTTGCGCGTGCAGTTGCTGATGCGGCCTCTGGCTGACGGCGGTTGGTTTCAACCGGGCAAAGGCGCGGCCAACGTGCTTGGCGAGCAGGCCGGTGTGCCGGTGCAGGCGAGTCGTGATCTGCCAAAGGAAAAAGCTCTGATGCAATTCGTGCTCGATGCGTGTCCCGCACTGGCGAATGCAGAAGAAAGCGGGCAGGAATGGCAGTTGCAACATCCTGAACAATGCCTGGAATTGCTGGAGCAATTGCGCGCAGTTCCAGCCGATAGACTGCAACTGGTCTGGCCTGAGGGCGAACGTTTCCGTTTGCGAGGTAGCCGTTCTTTGCAGAATTTACGCCTGACGATCAAAAAGCAAGGCGAGTGGTTTGTCGCTGGCGGTGAGTTATCGCTGGATGATGGGCGGGTGCTGGCGCTGCGTGAATTGCTGCAAATGGCAGGATCAGCGCGCGGACGTTTCCTGCAATTAGGTGAGAATGATTATCTGGCATTGACCGACAGCTTTCGCAAACGACTCGATGAATTGCGTGCGCTGGGCGAACCCGGCGGTGCTGATGGCATACGCCTGAATGCGCTGGCGGCACCCGCATTAGCGGAATTGGCTGCTGAAGCTGGCGAAATAGAAGTCGATGCGGCGTGGCGTGAGCAAGTGAGTAAGCTCGATGCGCTGGCCGATTTTTACCCGCAGGTTCCTTCTACGCTGCAGGCAGAATTACGTGATTATCAGCTGGCCGGTTATCAGTGGCTCGCGCGACTCGCGCACTGGGGTGTCGGTGCTTGTCTGGCGGACGATATGGGGTTAGGGAAAACGGTACAGACGCTGGCGCTGTTGCTGGACAGAGCGCAGGGTGGGCCTGCGCTGGTGGTGGCGCCGATTTCGGTGGCGATGAACTGGCAATCAGAAGTCATGCGCTTTGCGCCGACGCTGAAGGTGCGTGCGTATCATAGTCATCGTTCACTGGCTGATCTCGGGCCTTTCGATCTGGTCATTGCCAGTTACGGCATGTTGCAGTCGGATGCCGAGGCATTCGCTGCGCAACACTGGCACAGCGTGGTGCTGGATGAAGCGCAAGTCATCAAAAATTCCGCAACCAAGCGCAGTCAGGCAGCGATGGCATTAACGGCAGATTTTAAAATGATCGCCAGCGGCACGCCGGTAGAAAATCATCTGGGTGAATTGTGGAATCTGTTCCGCTTTATTAATCCCGGCTTGCTCGGTTCTAAAGAGCGCTTTACCGATAAATTCAGCACGCCGATTGAGCGCGGTGATAAGCCCGCACGTCAGCATCTGAAAAAGCTGATACAGCCGTTCATTTTACGGCGTACCAAAACCCAGGTGCTGACAGAGTTACCGCCACGTACCGAGATCACCTTGCAAGTCGAGCTGAGTGATGAAGAGCGCCATTTGTACGAAGCTTTGCGTCAGGAAGCAATGGATAAAATTGCGTCGCTTAGTGCGGAAGAAGGGCAATCGCTGAAAGTGCTGGCAGAGATTACTAAATTGCGCCGTTTTTGCTGCCACCCGCAACTGGTATTAAAAAATTCCTCGATCAGCGGCAGCAAACTGGCAGTCTTTGAAGAGACCATCGATGAGTTGCTGGACAACCGCCACAAGGCGCTGGTGTTCAGCCAGTTTGTCGATCATCTGGCGATCGTGCGCGAGAGTCTCGATAAAAAAGGCATACGTTATCAGTATCTTGATGGCAGCACGCCTGCAACCGAACGCAAAAAGCGCGTTGACGCATTTCAGGCGGGGGATGGCGATGTGTTCCTGATCAGTCTGAAGGCGGGCGGCACAGGACTGAATCTGACCGCCGCCGATTATGTGATTCATCTCGACCCGTGGTGGAATCCGGCCGTCGAAGATCAGGCCTCTGATCGCGCGCATCGCATGGGACAACAAAGACCGGTCACGATTTATCGTCTGGTGACACAAAACACGATAGAAGAAAAAATCATCGCCCTGCATGCAGAAAAGCGCGATCTGGCAGACAGCCTGCTGGATGAAGGCGATGTTGCTGCTCGGCTTGATACGGCGGCGTTACTGCGCTTACTGAAGGAAAACGTCTGATGCCTTCGTGCGTGTTGACTGGTGAGTAGTCCGCTCATCAGTGCAACGTAGCAGCAGGGTAGCAAGGTACAATAGTGGTTTGCTTAACGCTGTATCGTATTTATTGTGACTACTAAAGTTTTACCACCCCGCCGCGTTTCCGTCGCCCCGATGCTCGATTGGAGTGACCGTCATTGCCGTCAGTTTCATCGTCATATCACCCGCCATACTTGGCTGTATACCGAGATGGTGACGACCGGATCGCTGTTTCATGGTGATCTGCAACGGCATCTGGAATTTAATCCCGACGAACATCCTGTCGCACTACAGCTCGGCGGCAGCGAGCCGGCCGATCTTGCGCATTGCGCCAAATTGGGTGAAGAGTGGGGATACGACGAAATCAATCTGAATTGCGGTTGCCCGTCTGAGCGCGTGCAGAAAGGCGCTTTCGGCGCTTGCCTGATGGCAGAGCCGCAACTGGTGGCTGATTGCGTGAAGGCGATGAAAGATGCGGTCTCCATTGATGTCACGGTCAAGCATCGCATCGGTATTAACGATGTCGATTCCTATGAATTCATGCGCGACTTTGTCGGGCAGGTCGCTGATGCCGGTTGCAAGACCTTTATCGTGCATGCGCGAACTGCGATCCTGAAAGGCTTGTCGCCGCGCGAAAACCGTGAGATTCCGCCGTTGAAATATGATTACGCCTATCGCTTGAAGCGAGAGTTTTCTGAGTTGGAAATTATTCTGAATGGCGGCATTAAAACGACGGCGGAAATGCAACAGCATTTACAGCATGTCGATGGTGTGATGATAGGGCGCGAGGCGTATCACAATCCTTATTTTATGGCGGACTTTGATGCGCTCTTTTACGAGGATATGACTCCGGTCAAAACCCGTGAAGAAATTCTGCATGCGATGATTCCTTATATTCATCGTCAGTTAGAATTGTATGGCAATGGTGGCAAGGGTTTGCGCCTCAACAGCGTGATACGCCACATGCTGGGATTGATGATGGGACTGGTTGGTGCTCGCGCTTTCCGGCAAACCTTATCCGATAGTAAAAAGCTGGCTTCCGGTAATCCTGACATCTTGCTTGAAGCTTTTGAACGCATGCAAACAGTGACTGCGTATGATCGCAGTCTGGAAGTATCTTCTCAATAATCAGAGGGCCTTATGAACATGTTTATCAAATCGATCATCGCTGCTGCCATCGCCACCGTTACTTTGGCCGCACAAGCGGAAATTGTGGTGAAGGATGCGTGGGTCAGAGCTACCGTGCCACAACAAAAAGCGACTGGTGCGTTTATGCAGATTCAAAGTACAAAAAATGTGCGTCTGATCGAAGTGCAGTCGGCAGCAGCAGGTCTGGCGGAAGTGCATGAAATGAAGATGGACAATAACGTCATGAAAATGCGTGCGATTCCTCAACTGGATGTACCTGCCGGAAAAAATGTCGAGCTCAAACCCGGTGGTTATCATGTCATGCTGATGGACTTGAAAGCGCAGGCAAAAGCTGGCGATGCCGTGACACTGAAATTAATTTTCGAAGATGAAAATAAAAAACAGGAAACTGTGGATGTGAAAGCGACCGTCAAAAGTCTGACAACGATGGAACACAAAATGTAAGTTTCATGACCCAAATTGTGACGCTTTTCTATGGCGAGTAAAAATTTGTAATAGCTTCCGGTGATGCGGGCTGGTGCAGTTATATTGTTGACTGTTTCAACGCACGCTCCTCTTCTCACTGGATTGTGAGTTTATGCCTACGTAGGACTTACGTAGGCATTTTTTATTCAAACTCATTTTGACTAGACAGATTTTATGCGACGAATCTCATCCTCCAAAAGAAATGCTCTTGCCATTGATATGGCAGTCGCTATATCAGAACCTGCCATTCTGAGTCGTATTCCTTTCGATCAAATCCGTATAGAGCATTTGCTATCGCGCGCGGACGATGTACATCACGTACTGGCGCTGACCCCGGAACAAAGTGCATTCTGGCGCGAAACCGCAAGCACCTTACGCGATATGCTGCGGCAACGTGCAGCGCGGCGTGAGCAATGGCAATCAGCACAACGGGAATCGTTACAGAAAAACGCATTTGCCTTACCTGAACTGTTTTCCCAGCTTGAACGGGAAGAGCAGTCCGGCGCGACCGAAAATATCCGCATGCGTGATTTGTGCCTGGTGTTTTATGAAACACTGAGCCAGCATCAACGTCAGTTGTTGCACGGTTTTTTATCGACGCAGGTAGTGAGTCGTCACCAGCCATCTGATCGACTGAGTAAAGAATCACAGGGGATGACATTGCTGAGCTGGCCTAAGGTCTCACGTCAATACGAACAACACCCGGTGACCGCGTTTCTCAGTTTAATGGCCTGATTGCTTGAGAAAGTATTGCTATGGGGGCGAAATCCTTATATAATGCGTAGCTCACTTGGGGCAGTATTCCAGTGAGATTCAGTGGTGGTCGTAGCTCAGTTGGTAGAGTCCAGGATTGTGATTCCTGTTGTCGTGGGTTCGAGCCCCATCGTCCACCCCACAGAATTTAATGAAATCAACGGCTTACAGAGTTTTCTTTGTAAGCCGTTTTTCTATTTTCCAACGGAAAAAATTTTCCAGTGTTTGTACCTCTATGCGGTTTTGTCTGCCGTTGACAAATGATTTGTCGTGGGAAATGACGTTCAAGCTTGAGTCAGTTTATTTACTTTTGTTGATGCCATCTCTTGCGCATAGAAACTGACGAAACGACCTAGGTCGGTCTAGTTCTTTCAGCCAGTGACCCCATCCTTTTGCAGTCAGATTGACTACCGTCAGGGGAATTTCTAAATAACCCCACACTCCTTAAGCTTATATCACCTAAAAAAGCAAAAGGAGCTGTCATGGCGAATGAAGGCAAAGCCTATTCAGTACTGGCTTCCAGTACTTTGGCGTTTACTGTGTGTTTTACGATCTGGATGATGTTTGGTGTGATCGGTATTCCGATCAAAACTGCCTTGCATTTAAATGAGACCGAATTTGGCTTATTGACTGCCATGCCAGTTCTGACTGGCTCATTGATACGGGTGCCATTGGGTATCTGGACTGATCGTTTCGGTGGTCGTATCGTGTTGTTCCTCCTGATGTTGTCAACGGTGATTCCGATTTACCTGATCAGTTACGCAACGGCTTACTGGCATTTTCTTGTGCTGGGTTTGTTTGTCGGTCTGGCTGGCGGTTCTTTTTCGGTCGGCACACCTTATGTTGCGCGCTGGTTCAAAAAAGAACGCCAGGGTTTGGCAATGGGGATATTCGGTGCCGGCAATTCGGGTGCTGCCGTCAATAAATTTATTGCTCCTGTTCTGATTGCCGCAGCTGGCTGGACTCTGGTTCCGAAAGTTTACGCAGGCATGATGCTGGCAGCAGCACTGATTTTCTGGGTTTTTTCCGCGACAAATCCCAGCCATAACGTGAAATCCAGTGTCAGCTTTATGGCGCAACTCAAGATGTTGAAAGATCCCAAAGTCTGGCGTTATTGCCAGTATTACTCGGTGGTGTTCGGCGGTTACGTTGGTCTGAGTTTGTGGATGGTCAAATATTACGTCACCGAATATGGTTTTGACATTAAGAGTGCAGCCTTGCTGGCAGCCTGTTTTTCTTTGCCTGGTGGTGTGTTGCGCGCTTTCGGTGGCTGGCTTTCGGATAAATACGGCGCTTATAAAGTGACCTGGTGGGTGATGTGGGTTTGCTGGGTAGCGTTCTTTTTGTTGTCCTACCCACAGACTGATTTCACGATCAAAACAATCAATGGCATGCAGACATTTCATATTGGTCTGACTCCAGTTCTGTTCACGATGATTTTATTTGTCGTCGGCATCGCGATGGCGGTAGGTAAAGCGTCGGTATTCAAGTTTATTTCGGATGATTACAGCAGCAACATCGGTGCGGTATCGGGTGTGGTTGGTCTGGCCGGTGGTCTGGGTGGATTTATTTTGCCAATCATGTTTGGCGCGATCGTTGATGTGACCGGTATCCGCAGCTCGTGTTTCATGCTGTTGTACGGCACCGTATGTGTTTCTCTGGTTTGGATGCACTTCCAGTTCCGCCGTGAAGGCATGCTGGCGGCACAGGCATCGTTACCTGCATAAATTCCGGTGTACCTACACCTCAATGTAATGAACGTTTTTTGAATAATCAGGAGCAGATAATGAGCCATGTTTTAAAACGCTGGGAACCGGAAAATCCGGACTTCTGGCAAAAAGAAGGTAGTGCAATTGCGAACCGGAATCTGTGGATTTCGATTCCTAGTCTGATGCTGGCATTCTCGGTCTGGATGTTGTGGAGCGTCGTGGCGGCGAATCTGGACAAGGCAGGATTTAAATTCACGAAAGATCAGTTATTCTTTTTGACGGCGCTACCAGCCTTATCCGGCGCGACTTTGCGGATATTCTATTCATTCCTGGTGCCGGTGTTTGGGGGCCGCAAATGGACTGCGATTTCGACCGCAAGTCTGCTGATTCCCGCGATCGGTATGGGTTTTGCGTTGCAAGATCCGACCACCAATTATTCAACGCTGCTGGTATTGGCTTTGTTGTGCGGATTGGGTGGTGGTAATTTCAGTTCCAGTATGGCGAATATCAGTTTCTTTTTCCCAAAATCACGCAAAGGTTATGCGACCGGCATGAATGCAGGTATCGGTAATCTGGGCGTGTCTGTGGTGCAGTTTCTGACACCGTTGGTGATTTCATCTGCGATGTTTGGAGTTGCGATTTCCGGTGATGGCTTTTTATTCCACAATGCCAAAACAGGCGTCGATAAAATGTATTGGCTGGGAAATGCAGGATTCGTCTGGGTTCCCCTGATTATCGCTGCGACTATCGCTGCCTGGTTTGGGATGAATGATATAGCCTCTGCGAAAGCCTCATTTGCAGATCAGGCGGTGATTTTCAAGCGAAAACATAACTGGCTGATGTGTTTTCTCTACATCGGTACGTTCGGTTCTTTTATCGGCTTCTCTGCAGGTTTTGCGATGCTGATCAAAGCGCAGTTCCCAGAAATTGATGTTGCCAAGTTCGCGTTCCTCGGGCCATTGGCTGGTGCGTTGGCACGTCCTGTCGGCGGCATGATTTCAGATAAAATCGGTGGTGCCCGTCTGACGTTCTGGGTGTTTGCTGCAATGGCACTGACGATTGCCACGGGTATTCTGCCAGCCTTGCATTCACATCAGTTCATGATGTTTCTTGGCTCGTTTATTCTGATGTTTATTCTCACAGGACTCGGTAATGGCTCGACGTTCTGCATGATTCCTATCATTTTCCAGACCGAGAGAGAGCGTGCGGTTGCTGGCAAAGGGGATGCCCTTCTGAAGCAGGCGCGTTTGGATGCGGCCAAAGAATCTGCCGCTGTGCTGGGTTTTTCCGGTGCGATCGGTGCGTATGGTGGCTTCTTTATTCCTCAGGGTTTTGGTACGTCCATCAAGATGACCGGTGCGCCTGATATGGCTCTGTATGTCTTCATCGGATTCTATGTCACATGTATGGCGGTAACCTGGTGGTACTACTCGCGCAAGGGCGCAGAGATGCCATGTTGATGCAGTAGTCGTCTTTTGTTCAGGCATTGTCCTGAAGATTAAGCCTCTGATCGCGATCAGAGGCTTTTTTATTGGCTGAATCTGATGTCTTTTTTGTGCTGTTGATACAAATCATTTTTCTTAAAAAGCGACTAGTTCTAAAGGAGTAGTCAGCCTAGTGCCAATGCTTGAGCTGACACACCGCACCGAAGAATGGGCGTGCTAACGCTGACTCTCTACACTCTCAGTATGCAAGTAAAGAAACTTGTGGGTACATCGCCCACCTGATATGGAGAGTTACGATGAGTCATTTTCTGGATAGATTGAAGTTCATGTCGCGGGTGAAGTCCACCTTCTCCGATGGTCATGGTGCTGTAGTTGAAGAGGATCGTAAGTGGGAAAACGCTTACCGCAGCCGCTGGCAGCACGACAAGATTGTGCGTTCCACCCATGGTGTGAACTGTACTGGTTCCTGTTCCTGGAAGGTATATGTTAAGAATGGCTTGATTACCTGGGAAACCCAGCAGACAGACTATCCGCGTACCCGTCCTGATTTACCGAATCACGAGCCACGCGGTTGCCCTCGCGGTGCCTCTTACAGCTGGTATGTCTATTCCGCCCAACGCGTTAAATATCCGATGATCCGCGGTCGCCTGATGGAAATGTGGCAAGAAGCACGCAAGACCATGGGACCAGTACAGGCATGGGAATCGATCAGTCAGGATCCGGTTAAGGCGCAACGTTATAAATCGGTTCGTGGTCTTGGCGGCTTTGTACGCGCTGACTGGGATACCGCACAGGAAATCATCGCGGCAGCGAATGCATTCACTGTCAAAAAATTCGGCCCTGATCGCGTCGTCGGTTTTTCTCCGATTCCGGCGATGTCCATGGTGTCTTACGCCGCTGGTGCGCGTTACCTGTCTTTGATTGGTGGCGCATGCTTGTCTTTCTACGATTGGTATTGCGATTTGCCGCCAGCCAGTCCGCAAATCTGGGGCGAACAAACCGACGTGCCGGAATCTGCCGATTGGTATAACTCTACTTACCTGATGGTGTGGGGTTCTAACGTACCGCAAACACGGACACCGGATGCCCACTTCTATACCGAGGTTCGCTACAAAGGTACTAAGACTGTTGCTGTGTCTTCCGATTTCGGTGAGATGGTGAAATTCGGTGACATCTGGATGGCACCTAAGCAAGGTACAGACGCTGCGTTGGCAATGGCGATGGGCCATGTGATTCTGAAAGAATTCCACCTTGGCGGTAAGTCTGATTATTTCCGCAGCTACGTCAAACAATATACTGACATGCCGATGTTGGTGCGTCTGGTTGAGCGCAATGGCAGCTTTGTACCAGATCAGATGCTGCGCGCATCACAATTGCCAGGTGGTTTGAACGAAGAAAACAATGGTGATTGGAAGACCCTGGCGATTGATGAAAAAACCGGTGATATCGTTGCACCAAATGGTTCCATCGGTTATCGCTGGGGCGAAGGCAAAGTCAATGATGGCGAAAAAGTCGGTCGCTGGAATCTGGAGCCAAAAGATGGCGGTTCCGGTCGTGAGATCGATCCACAACTGAGTCTGGTTGCCAAGCATGACGAAGTCGTCAGCGTAGGCTTTAACTACTTCGGTGGTGCCGATGCGAATGACATGGTGCTGCGCAATGTGCCAGCACGCAAAGTAAGCTTAGCTGACGGGACAGAAATCTTAGTCGCCACCGTGTATGACTTGTCGATGGCAAACTACGGTGTGGATCAGGGGCTGGGCGGCGCTGTCGCTCATTCTTACGATGACGACGTGCCTTACACACCGGCATGGCAGGAAAAACACACCAGCGTTAAACGTGAACTGGTCATTCAGGTCGCACGTGAATTTGCACAAAACGCCCACGAAACACATGGTAAGAGCATGGTCATCGTCGGCGCGGCTTTGAATCACTGGTACCACAACGATATGATTTATCGCGGCATCATCAATATGCTGATGATGTGTGGTTGCGTCGGTCAATCTGGCGGTGGTTGGGCGCATTATGTCGGGCAGGAAAAACTCCGTCCACAATTCGGTTGGGCACCGCTGGCCTTCGCATCCGATTGGACACGTCCTCCACGTCAGATGAACGGTACCAGCTTCTTCTATGCGCATACCAGTCAGTGGCGCCATGAGAAATTGCATATCGATGAAATTCTTGCGCCAACGGCAGATAAATCCAAAGTCAGCCACATGAGCATGATCGATTTGAATGCGAAATCTGAGCGTCTCGGTTGGTTGCCGTCTTGCCCGCAATTAGAAACCAATCCACTTGATGTGTGCGATGCAGCGGCAGCAGCGGGTGTGGAACCTGCAGAATATTTGAAGCAAAGTTTGAAATCTGGTCACGTGAACATGAGTTGCGATGATCCGGATAATCCTAAAAACTTCCCGCGCAATATGTTTGTCTGGCGCTCGAATATTCTCGGGAGTTCAGGCAAAGGCCATGAGTATTTCCTGAAGTATTTACTTGGTACACAGAATGCGCTGTTTGATGATCCTGATGAAGCGGTCAAGCCGTCTGAGGTTAAGTATCGTGAAAAAGCCGCCGAAGGCAAGCTGGATTTGTTGACTGTGCTGGATTTCCGCATGAGTACGACCTGTCTGTACGGCGATATCGTATTGCCGACAGCAACATGGTATGAAAAAGACGATCTGAATACCTCTGATATGCATCCTTTCATTCATCCATTGAGTGAAGCTGTGCAGCCATTGTGGGAAAGCAAAACCGACTGGGAAATTTACAAAGGTATCGCTAAGAAATTCACTGAAATCGGTGGTGACTATCTGGGGACACGCAAAGACATCGTCTTGCAACCTTTGATGCACGATACACCGGGTGAACTTGGTCAGGCGTTTGAGCCAAAAGACTGGAAAAAAGGCGAGTGCGACCTGATTCCTGGCAAGACTGCGCCTAGCTTTGTGGTCGTTGAACGTAACTACAAAGAAATCTACAAAAAGTTCACATCGATCGGACCTTTGTTAGACAAACTTGGTAACGGCGGTAAAGGGATTAACTGGAACACCGAACACGAAGTCCACGAAATCGGTGGCATCACCAAAGTGGTGACAGAAGAAGGTGTATCGAAAGGACGTCCACGTTTGGATACAGCGATTGACGCCTGCGAAATGATTTTGACATTCGCACCGGAAACCAATGGTCATGTCTCAGTCAAAGCTTGGGAAGCTTTATCGAAAATCACTGGTCGCGATCATACGCATCTGGCGGTTGGCCGTGAGCATGACAAGATCCGCTTCCGCGACGTACAGGCACAGCCACGTAAGATTATTTCGGCACCGACCTGGTCTGGTCTGGAATCGGAAGAAGTCAGCTACAACGCCGGTTATACCAACGTGCATGAACTGATCCCATGGCGCACACTGACCGGTCGTCAGCAGTTCTACCAGGATCACCGCTGGATGCTGGATTTCGGTGAAGGTCTCTGTGTGTACAAACCAGCGATCGATACCAAGACGGTTGCGCCGATGTTGAATAAACATCCGAACGGTGAGAAAGAGATTGTTCTGAACTGGATTACACCGCATCAGAAATGGGGCATCCACTCTACGTATTCTGACAACTTGCGCATGCTGACCTTGAGTCGCGGCGGCCCGCACGTGTGGGTCTCTGAGATCGAGGCAAAAGAAGCAGGCCTGGTGGATAACGACTGGGTTGAGGTATTCAACAGTAACGGTACGCTGACGGCGCGTGTGGTGGTCAGTCAGCGTGTGCCAAAAGGCATGTGTCTGATGTATCACGCTCAGGAAAAAATCGTGAACACACCGGGTGCTGAATTGTCCGGTATGCGCGGCGGTATTCATAACTCAGTGACACGTGCGGTCTTGAAACCTACCCACATGATTGGTGGCTATGCTCAACTGGCATACGGCTTCAACTATTACGGCACGGTCGGCAGTAACCGCGATGAATTTGTGGTTCTGCGTAAGATGAGAAAAGTAGATTGGTTAGAGGGTAAATTGGAAGAGGAGTCTGCATCATGAAAATTCGCGCACAAGTTGGCATGGTGCTGAACCTGGATAAATGTATCGGCTGCCACACCTGTTCCGTGACCTGTAAAAATGTCTGGACCAGTCGCGACGGCGTTGAGTATGCCTGGTTTAATAACGTCGAAACCAAGCCTGGTATTGGCTATCCTAAAGAGTGGGAAAACCAGTCCAAATGGAAAGGCGGCTGGCATCGGAATGACGCGGGCAAATTAGAGCCTAAACAAGGCGGCAAGCTGCGCATTCTGGCGAACATTTTTGCGAATCCCAATCTGCCGCAGATTGACGATTACTACGAGCCATTCACCTTTGACTATGAGCGCCTGCAAAACGCGCCATTGTCACAGACGCCACCGACTGCACGTCCTGTCTCTGTCATTACTGGCAAAAAGATGGACAAGATTGTCTGGGGTCCAAACTGGGAAGACGACTTAGGCGGCGAATTCAGCTCACGTAGTCGTGATCAGTTATTCGAAGGAGTACAAAAAGAAATGTACAGCACCTTCGAATCAACTTTCATGATGTACCTGCCACGTCTGTGCGAACACTGCCTGAATCCTGCTTGCGTAGCATCTTGCCCATCTGGCTCTATCTACAAACGTGAAGATGACGGTATCGTCCTGGTCGATCAGGACAAGTGCCGCGGCTGGCGTATGTGTATCTCCGGTTGCCCTTACAAAAAGATTTATTACAACTGGAGTTCCGGTAAAGCAGAGAAGTGCACATTCTGCTACCCACGGATTGAAGCCGGTCAGCCAACTGTCTGTTCTGAAACTTGTGTCGGCCGTATCCGTTATCTCGGTGTCTTGCTGTATGACGCTGACAAGATAGAAGCAGCCGCTTCAGTACCGGATGAGAAAGATCTGTACGAGGCGCAACTCGGTTGCTTCCTGAATCCGCATGATCCGGAAGTGATTGCCGAAGCGCGTAAGCATGGCATTCCGGAAAGCTGGATTCAATCCGCACAGAAATCGCCGGTTTACAAAATGGCGATGGAATGGAAAATTGCTTTCCCGCTGCATCCAGAATACCGCACGCTGCCTATGGTCTGGTATGTACCACCTCTGTCACCGATTCAAAAGGCAGCAGAAGCAGGTCACATGGGTATGAACGGCATTATTCCTGATGTGAAATCGCTGCGTATTCCTGTGCGTTATCTGGCGAATTTGCTGACAGCCGGTAAAGAAGAACCGGTCTTGAGAGCCTTGGATCGTATGCTGGCGATGCGCGCTTTTAAACGTTCTGAAGTGGTGCACGGTCAGAAAGATACAGCAGTGTTGGCGCAGGTCGGTTTAACAGAAGCGCAGGTTGAGGATATGTATCAGACCATGGCGATTGCGAACTACGAAGATCGTTTCGTGATTCCTTCATCGCACAAGGAAATGGTGGAAGACAGCTTCAATGAAAAAGGCAGTTGCGGATTTACGTTCGGTAATGGCTGCTCGGGTGGTGTTTCCGATGGTGCTTTGTTTGGCAAGAAGCCGCAGGGTAGTGTGATTTTTGTCGAAATGCCGAAATCACGCAAAAAAATGTCCAGCGTTGAATAAAAGCCATCAGGTGCGCATGACGCACCTGATCTGCCCTAAAGGAAATTGTATGCAAATTTATCGTATTTTATCTGCACTCCTGAGCTATCCCCAGGCTGAATTGCAGGCGGCGGTTCCTGAGATACGGCAGGCGCTGGCCGATGAACCGGACAGCCTGGAATCGCTGGAACCATTGCTGGATTATCTGAGCACGACGGCATTGATTCCCTTGCAGGAAAACTATGTCGGCACGTTTGATCGGACACCTTCAGTGGCCTTGCACCTGTTTGAACATATTCACGGCGAGAGCCGTGATCGTGGTCAGGCCATGGTGGATCTGATTGAAGAATATCGTCGCCATGGATTTGAACCGGAAGCGAGCGAGTTACCGGATTATGTTCCTTTGTTCCTGGAATTTTTGAGTCTGGTCAGTGATGAAGAGGCTGAAAAACTTCTGGGTGAAGCAATTCACGTGATTGCGGCCATTGGTGTTCGTCTGCAGCGTCGTGAAAGCCCTTATGCGAACGCATTTTTGATGCTGACGTCGTTTACGGATGTCGTGCCGCAAGAGCAGGGTGAACCGCCAGTACGTGATATGGATGACGCAATGGAAACTTTCGGCCCTGGCGCTGATGGTGTTGAACCTTTGCTGAAACCGAATCTGTCAGGCACGCATCCGGTCAATTTTTATCCTAAGCAGCCCAAAGCGAACGGCGCTACTTCTTGTCAATGAGGAGATACCATCATGACTTATCTACATCAATTTATTTACGGGATTTATCCCTACATCGCGTTGGCTATTTTTCTGTTCGGCAGTCTGGCACGTTTTGAACGGGAACAATACACCTGGAAAAGCGACTCGTCGCAAATGCTGCATACCGGCAACCTGAGAACCGGCAATATTCTGTTTCACCTCGGAATTCTCGGATTGTTTTTCGGCCATCTGGTCGGCTTGCTGACACCGGTCATTGTCTGGGACACGCTGGGAATCACGCACAGCTTTAAACAGATGATTGCGATGGTGGCTGGTGGTATTTTCGGTACCTTATGCATGGTCGGTCTGCTGATTCTGTTGCATCGCCGTTTCTCTGATGCGCGGATTTCTGCTGTGACGAAAACTGGTGACAAGGTATTGTTGCTGTGGATTTTCATTACGTTGGGCTTGGGCTTATCGACGATTTTTGAATCAGCGAATCACAGTGACGGCCACATGATGGTGTTGCTGATGACATGGGCACAGCACATCGTGACTTTCAAGGGTGACGCTGCTGAATTTATCGTTGCCGCGCCATTACTGTTCAAGCTGCATTTGTTCATGGGACTGAGCTTGTTTGTGATTTTCCCTTTCACCCGTCTGGTACACGTCTGGAGCGGCTTTGCTTCTGTGACCTATATCAGCCGCGCATGGCAGCTGGTTCGCCCACGCTGATTCGGAGATTAATATGCCTGTCGTAGTCAATGGTTATGAGTTCACCGATGCGGATATGGAGCGGGAGTTACCTGAACATCAGGATGCTGCCGACCCGGTAAAAAGTGCGATGACGGCACTGGTTCTGCGCCGCATTCTGCTGCAAGAGGCGCAGCAGTCAGGTTTGCAGAATGAAGATGAAGAAGCGCTGATTGACGCCTTGTTGCAACAGGAAGTCAGCGTACCCACACCCGGACGAGATGAGTGTATGCGCCAGTATCAGGCACACCCGGATCACTTCCGGGTTGGTGAGCTGGCAGAAGCCAGTCATATCCTGTTTCAGGTGACACCAGGTGTGGATCTGGATGCTCTGCGCAAGCACGCCACGGTGGTACTGGAGGATGTGTTGGAAAATCCGGCTCAGTTTGGCGAATGTGCAAAGGCCAATTCCAATTGTCCATCAGGCGAAGTCGGCGGTAGTCTGGGGCAGATCGGCCGTGGTGCAACCGTGCCAGAGTTTGAGCAGGCATTGTTTGCGGCCGAAGCAGGTCGCATTATTCCTAAGCTGGTCGAGACCCGCTTTGGCCTGCATATCATACAGGTGGGGCGTAAGGTCGAAGGGCAGATGTTGCCGTTTGATAAGGTCGAAAAAGATATTGCGAACGCGATGCATCAGGCCAGTCATGATCATGCGTTGCGCCAGTATCTGCAATTACTGGTAGGGCGCGCACAGATTTCCGGTATCGATATGCAAGGTGCCGACAGCCCTCTGGTGCAGTAAAGCAGGTCGGCATGCGGCCGGCCGCGATTGCAAAAAAATACTAAGGAATGTGTTTGCACATTCCGGGTCACAACTAAGGTGAGAACATGTCTAAAGCAATGAAAGAACTGGTGCGTCAGCATCAGGAGTGTGATGATCAACTGAACCGCTGCGAGGCCGCTTTGCATAAAGGTGATATGGCTTCAGCCGGACGCAATTTCCGTTTGTTCAACGAACAGCTGGACGGGCATTTTACGCTGGAAGAAAACAAACTTTTCCCTGCGCTGGAGCAGGCAACCGGCATGGTGAATGGCCCGACCAGCGTCATGCGTAGTGAGCATGCCGAGATACGCAATCTGCGCGACGAGGCGTATGCGGCGATCGAGGCAAATCAACCCGAAGCCGCGTTGGCAGCAATCGATACGCTGAACGTACTGATTCAGCAGCACAATGTAAAAGAAGAGAATATTTTGTACCCTATGTGTGGCGGCAGTATTCCGGATCTGGAAGATAAACTGGGTATGGGTAGCCCTTGTTGCGGCGCATGTTCTTGCGGCTGATGTGTCGCTGATATATGGCTGACCTTTCTTTGCTGACTGCTGTTTCTCTTTAAAGACAGGATCAGTTTTGTCAGGTGTCAATATTCTCAATTACGAGCTGGCGCCATCGCCAGCGACGATCTTCGGTTGCCTGTTACCGGCACCCTGGCTGGGCTTGGTCGCTGGCTTATTGCTGGCATTCGGCTCCGCTTCAGGTTTGCCGGATCGGTTTGCGCCACTAACGCTGGCCGTTACTCATAGTCTGGTGCTGGGAATGCTGATGCCAGTCATGATCGGCGCCTTGTTTCAACTGATGCCTGTGGTGGCCGGGCAAACCGTGGCTGCCGCGCGTTATATTTCTCCTTTCGTTGCCATAGGTTCGGCCTTGATCGCTGCTGGTCTGGCCAGCGGATTTTTATCTGGCTATGTCTACGGATTCATGTTTGCAGCGGGTTGTGCCTTTGTCTTATATGGCGCGGTGGTTTGCGCATTGCTGCATACCGCGTGGCGTATCAGCGTGGTGGATGCAACTACCCGTACTTTGCGCTGGACCGGAGTCGCTATCGCCATGGTGGTTGGTATCGGAATTGCGCTGGCAGGTAATTTCGCGGGCTGGTGGAGTATTGATGTTCTCCATTGGCTGAATTTGCATGTCGCTTGGGGTCTGGTTGGTCTTATCGCGACACTGGTGCTTGGCGTTGGTTCGACGACAGTACCCATGTTTTGGCAAAGTGCGCGACCTTCTGCTCGCTGGCAACGGGTTGTCCCCGCTGCTTTGTGGATACCTTTAGTGTTGGCGACGCCGGTATTTTTCTGGCAGTGGGCATTGCTTGCTGGCTGCGCGTTCATGCTGATTTTTGCCAGTATTGCATTGCGTGCCATCTGGCGGGCGCGGCGAAGATTTGATCCGGCCTGGCAGTTATGGCTGGTGTCAGCCGCCAGTTGGGCGACGGCAGCTTTACTGACCGGGTTGTACAACGCTGGCGACTCTGTTCACGGTCTTCTTGCAGCGTTGCCAGTGTGGGTTATACAGGCATTTCCCTGGTGGATAGGTGTGTTGGTGCTGGTTGGTGGTGCCGTGTTGCCGGTGAATGCGATGATGGGAAAAATTATTCCGTTTCTGGTCTTTCTGCACCTGCGACGACAAACGCCTGCCGGACGGCGTGTGCCCGCCATGCAGGTGATATTGCCGCCACAGCGCTTGTTATGGCAAGCACGTCTGGTCTTGCTGGCTCTGCTGCTGTTATTGCTGTTGCCGTTGGCACCGATGGCGTTGACAACTTTTGCTGGCCTTGTGTTTGCTGCTTCGCAAGGTTTGCTGGGCGCGCTGATGCTGATGACCTTGTTTCGCTATCGTCGCGAATTGCATACTGTCCTTATGCGCCCGGAAGCCAATAATATTCCGCATATCCCCCAAAAGAACTAGCGTATTCTGGTCTGGCGGCGAATTGTGCCTGCGGGCGCCTGCATCCACAATGCAGACATGGAAACTCCTGCCCCCGCCACTCCTGCTAATGCCGCCAATACGCTGACCGATCGTTTCGGACGCCAAGTCAATTATTTGCGCCTGTCGGTCACTGATCGTTGCGATTTACGCTGCAGCTATTGCATGCCCAAGGGCTTTTCCGGATTTGAAGAGCCGGAAAACTGGCTGCGTTTTGATGAAATAAGTCGTGTGGTTGCGGCCTTTGCCCGTATGGGTGTTGGCCGGGTCAGGCTGACTGGCGGCGAACCTTTGTTACGCCGTGGATTGCCGCGACTGGTGTCGCAATTATCCGAAATTCCCGGTCTTGACGATATTTCTCTTTCGACGAATGCGACACAACTGCATAAACATGCGCAGACGTTGCGTGACGCCGGTGTGCATCGTATTAATGTCAGTCTGGACAGTCTCGACAAAGCCTGTATGGAGAAAATTACCGGTCGTGACAGCTTTGCCAGCATCATGGCGGGTTTGCAGGCCGGAAAACAGGCGGGATTTGATCCGATTAAACTCAATATGGTCGTCATGCAGGGTGTGAATGACCATGAAATATTGCGAATGGCACAGTTTTGCTTTGACGAAGGTTTTATTCTTCGGCTGATAGAAGCAATGCCCATGGGCGCGACCGGGCGCAATAGTCAGTATCTCGACATTGGCCCGATACGGGATCAGTTGGTTCAGCACTTTAATTTATTGCCGGCGGCAACCGAGTTGGGTGGTGGCCCTGCACGTTACTGGAGCAGTGCCGATAGCAAGGGAACCATCGGCTTCATTTCTCCTATCAGCCAGCATTTTTGCGCTACGTGCAACCGGGTGCGTTTATCTGTTGATGGCACGCTTTACATGTGCCTTGGACAGGAAGAGCGATTTGAGCTGCGCCCCTTGCTGCGCGCAGGGATCAGCGACAGCGACCTGGATGCGGCGATCCGTACTGCGATAGAATTGAAGCCTGAACGACATGAATTTATCGAGCAACCGCATAAAATCATTCGTTTCATGTCGCAAACCGGCGGCTAAGATAGATGGAGTAAGGAATGGAAGTACGTAATATTCACCAGTTTATTGAAGGCTTTCAGCGATTCCAAAGTAAATACTTTAACGGCGACGATCCTTTATATGCAAAACTGAATCATGGTCAGAATCCGACAACATTACTGATCGGTTGCTGTGATTCCAGAGTTGATCCCGCTCTATTGCTGGATTGTGATCCCGGTGATATTTTTGTCGTGAGAAATGTGGCGAATCTGGTGCCGCCTTGCAACGAATCCGAGCATCAGCATGGCGTCAGTGCTGCTATACAATTTGCGGTCGAATCACTGAATGTCAAACGTATCATCGTCATGGGGCATGAAAAATGTGGCGGTATCCGTGCGCTGATGCAGGGCTATCAGCCTAGCCGTAAAATTGATTTCATCGGGCAGTGGATGAGAATTGTTGAACCAGTGAAACAACAGGTGTTGCAACAATTAAATTTGTCGTCCGAGTCTGAACAAAACCGCGCCTGTGAATTAGGTGCGATTATCATGTCGTTGAATAATTTACGTAGTTTTCCGTGGATATCCGAGCGGGAAGCGAGTGGTGAAATTGCTTTGCATGGCTGGTATTTCGATATGAGTAATGGTGCTTTGCTCGCCTATTCGCCACGCTCTGATACTTTTTTACCTATGGTGTGCCCGTTGGGTATCCCTCATCCCGACACACAGCAGAATATCAGCGGATAATACCGGCTGGTTTTGTGTGAAAGGCCTTGCTTTGTACGATATTTCTACCCACAGGTACCAATGATGAATGCATCGCAAAGTCTGCCGATAGGCAAACGCCTGACATTCCGGATATTACTGACGACACTGATCGGGCTGGCGCTGACGCTGGCCGCGATTGCTTATACCTTGCTGTTGTCCTGGCAGCTGGAAGGCGGTGGGGCCGCAATTAATGAGGCTGGCAGCCTGCGCATGCGTTCTTACCGTCTGGCGATCGAGCTGGAGCAGAGCATAGGGAAGCCACAAGCTGTAAGTAGAGTCGCACAGTCGCTGGCCGAATATGACCGTACGCTTGCTGATTTGCAGGCGGGCGACGCAAAACGTCCCTTATTCCTGCCGGTCACGGCCAGTATCCGTAAGCAGATGCGGGAGGTGCAGAAAGATTGGCAGCAGCATATCCGTGTCGGCGCACAGAACGTCATGCAGGAAACAGATCCAGTACGACAACAGGCGGTGCTGGCAGAGTATGTACAGAAACTGCCGGATTTTGTGGAAAGCATTAACCAGTTGGTGTCGCTGGTAGAGGTTGAGCTGGCAGAGAAAACAACCTGGTTGCGCTTATGTCAGACAGCCCTGATTTTCATGTCACTGGCGGCCAGCGTTGCCTTGCTTTATCTCTTATATCTGTGGATAGTCGGGCCTGTGACCCGCATGCAGGCGGGTATTGCGCGTATGTCCAAAGATGATCTGAGTGTGCGCCTGCCGATAGAAACTGAAGATGAATTTGGCGTTCTGGCGCAGGCGTTTAACCAGATGGCTGATCGCGTGCAAACAGTGCATCGCACGTTGGAAGACAGAGTTTCTGAAAAGACGGCGAAATTGCAGGCGCAAAATCACGAGATCAGCACGCTGTACGAAACCGCTGGATTTCTGGCGCGGCCAAATGCCATTGAAGAATTGTGTCGTGGATTCCTGCAAAGGATCATGCAAAGAATTCACGCCGATGGCGGTACCGTGCGTATTCTTGATAATAAAAGCGATCATTTGCATATCACTGTGCACGAAGGTATTTCGGAACAGATGATAGAAGAAGAACACTGCATCAAAACCAATGATTGTTTATGTGGTGCGGCTACTCACAGCGGCATTGTGCTGGTCAGGGATTTCCGTCAGTTGAATCAGCAGCGTCGTTATCGTTGCCAGGAAGAAGGCTTTTTCTCCCTGGCGGTCTTTCAGATTCTGGCGCGGGAACAAGTGATCGGTAGTTTCTCTTTGCACTTTGCGAACGAACGCGTCATTTCAGGTGAAGAGCGTCGCTTGTTGGAAACATTGGGTAAAAATTTGGGATCAGCGATAGAAAACCAGCGCCTGATTGCCAAAGAAAAAGAATTTGCAGTATCGCAGGAACGTAATCTGCTGGCGCAAGGTTTGCATGACAGTATTGCGCAAGGGCTGAACTTTTTAAATCTGCAGGTGCAGATGCTGGAAGACTCGTTGCGGCGCAATGACGTGGAAGAAATCAAAGATATTGCGCCGCTGTTACGCGCCGGTGTTGAGGAAAGTTACGAAGATGTGCGTGAGTTGTTGCTGAATTTCCGTACTCGCTTGCAAGACAGTAATCTTGAGTCGGAAATGCGCAATGTCGTCAATAAATTTCAGCGCCAGACTGGCGTACACGGCGAGATACAATTAGCTGGTAGCGGGGCACCGCTGGCACCCGAGCAGCAATTACAGGTATTGTTTATCTTGCAGGAGGCACTGTCGAATGTGCGTAAGCATGCGCACGCCAGCAACGTGAAAGTGGTGGTGGCGAATGAGCGGGACTTTTCCCTGACGGTCACCGATGATGGCGCCGGGTTTAATCTCGATCGCGTACATGAAAAAGGTGATGCCCATGTCGGCTTGCGTATCATGCAGGAACGTGCGGAGCGTTTATCTGCCAGCTTCGGTATTCATAGCCAGCCCGGTGGAGGAACGACGATTACCTTGCAATTACCGCGTCAGGAACGGCTCGTTGCCTGAGCCCTGCATTGATCACTTTAAATGAAAGTCTGAAAAATATGCCTATTAAGATTTTGCTGGTGGATGATCACACTCTTTTTCGCAGTGGCATTCGTTTGCTGTTGCAACGCAATCCTGAGTTTGAGATCGTCGGCGAAGCATCAGATGGTCTGGAAGGGGTAAAGCGCGCAAAGCAGTTGCGGCCAGACGTGGTGTTGATGGATCTGAATATGGCCGGTCTTTCCGGGCTGGAAGCGATGCAATTGATCGTTGAAGATTTGCCCGATACCGCTGTGCTGATGTTGACGGTGTCTGAGGAAGCGGAAGATCTGACGAAAGCGTTGAAAAATGGCGCGCGTGGTTATCTGCTGAAAAATATTGAAGCAGATTACCTGATGCAGGCAATCCGGCGTGCGGCCGCTGGTGAACCGGTGATCGCCGAATCCATGACGGCTAAACTGGTGATGCAATTCCGCACCGGAAATAATCTCAGCACGACACCGGAACGTGAGAAGCTCACGCCGCGCGAACGTGAAACCATGATCTGCCTCGCACGTGGCGAGAGTAACAAAGAAATCGCCCGTAACCTGAACGTGGCGGAAAGCACCGTCAAAATCCATGTGCAGAATATTCTGAAAAAACTCAGCCTTAGCAGCCGTGTGCAAATTGCCGTATATGCCGTTGAGCACGGTCTGGATAAGTCGTAATGCCGCCTGAAAATCCCCGGCGTTGTTGCTCTGCCACATTATTATGCAGCCTTTGGTCGTGTTCCTGGCGGCAATAACGACGACTATTGCCACCTGAATTTCCTGTCACTCTCCCTCTATGTTTCATCAGCGGCATTGTCGGATTCAGTAACCCCGACGGCGTTTCTCCGTCATTCGTCCATGTGCTCTCTCCATTTGCTTTTCGTCTCTAGTTCTCTCGGCGGATAGTCAGTATTTTTCTCTGCTTCTACACTTGATTTCTGTCAAAGAAGTTGGAGAAATAACATGAGAGATAACATGACGAAAATTAATTTGCTTGGTTTGCTCGAAAATCATGCCCTGTTTCGGAATATTTCCGCAGTGGATTTGCATACATTGCAAAGAGAAGTGGTGAAGACTGAATTAGAAAAAAACACGATGCTGTTCCGCAAGGGGGATCAGGCGGATGCTTGTTTCATCGTCGTGTACGGGCTGGTGAAACTCAGCATCCCATCTTCGCAAGGCAACGATAAAGTGTTGGAATTGATCCGCCCCGGTCAGAGTCTGGGTGAGGCGATGATGTTTCTGGATGAGCCGTATCCGTTTTATGCGGAAGCACTGGAAAATACCTTGCTGCTGAAAATCCCACGTCAGGCATTGATGCGTCTGTTAGATCGCTCACCCCTGATTTCACGTCAGATGATGGCAGGCCTGTCTTACCGTCTGCTGGGTTTTATCCGCAATGTTGAGCGCTACTCATTGCAAAATGCGACTCAACGCGTGATTGACTATCTGTTGCAAACGTCTGCGATGCAAAGTACCAACGAAGTCCGGCTGGAATTAAAGAAGCATTTGCTGGCGTCATTGCTGAACCTGTCGCCCGAAACTTTATCGCGGGTATTGCATCAGCTAATGGACGAACAATTGATACGTGTGTGCGGCTCGACCATCCATATCGGTTCGCCGGACGCACTGAAAACCTATCAGCACAGCGTTGTTACCCTGCATTGAACATCCGGCTGTAAGGTGATTGGCGGCGTGGGTTTGACGTCGATGGTTGTCTATTGAAATTTTATTGACCCAGGACAATGACCTTGGAAATAATTTTCATTACCATCTTGGGTCATGAATCCTATCGATCTGGTGGCTCCTGCCGGTAGTCTGGTTGCTTTGAAAGCAGCGATAGACAAAGGGGCAAATGCAGTTTATCTCGGCTTACGCAATGCCACGAACGCCCGCAATTTCGGCGGACTCAATTTCGGCGATAGCGATATCCGACAGGGTGTCGCTTATGCCCATAGCCGTGGCCGACAAATTCTGTTTGCTATCAACACGTATCCGCAGGCACGCGCAGTCGGCGAATGGCGCGCCGCGATTGATACGGCGGTGCAGATGGGGGCCGATGCCGTGATTCTGGCGGACCCCGGTCTGATGGCGTATGCGCGCGATCGTCACCCCGATCTGCGATTACATTTATCGGTGCAAGGTTCGGCAACGACGCTCGATGCGATTGAACTGATGCGCGAACAGTTTGCGATCAAGCGTGCGGTGTTGCCGCGTGTGCTGACGTTGACCGAGATTGAGAAAATCATTCGCCAGACTACGGTCGAAATTGAAGTCTTTGGCTTTGGCAGCCTGTGCGTCATGGCCGAAGGACGTTGCCTCTTATCCAGTTATGTGACTGGCGACTCGCCGAATAACAAAGGTGTATGTTCGCCTGCCCATGCGGTCAGTTGGGAAGAGAAAGATCGCACGATGTATGCTCGCCTGAGCGGCACGCTGATCGATCGCTATGCGCCTGATGAGGCGGCTGGTTATCCGACTTTGTGTAAAGGCAGATTCGAAGTCGAAGGTGAAATTGATTATGCGCTGGAAGAACCGACCAGTCTGAATGCGATCGGCTTATTGCCGCAACTGATCAATATGGGCGTGGCCGCGATCAAGATTGAAGGCCGTCAGCGTAGCCCCAGCTATGTGACGCAAGTGGTCGGTACTTTGCGCGCAGCACTCGATGCAGCGCAACGCGATCCTGAACGTTATTCCGCCCGGCCTGAATGGCAGGCGATGCTGGCGCGTCACGCCGAAGGCGCACAGGTGACGCAAGGTGCGTTTGAGCGTCCCTGGAAATAAGGCACAACATACCATGACAGCATTAAAAATCTCACTGGCACCGCTTGCCTATTACTGGTCAAAAGAAGAGACCCTGCGTTTTTATGTCGATGCGATGCAATGGCCGGTCGATATTGTGTATCTCGGTGAAGTCACTTGCTCACGCCGGCATTTGATGAAGTTCGATGATTGGCTGGCGGTCGCTGCAGAATTACGCAACGCAGGCAAAGAAGTTGTGCTCTCCAGTCTGACCTTGATTGATAGCGAAGCAGATCGCCGCAATATGCACCGGCTGGTGGATAAAGCGTCGGAGCAGGGCTTGCTGATTGAGACGAATGATTTCAGTGCCGTGCGCGCAATGCAGGGCAGACCATTTGTCGCCGGGCCGCATCTGAATGTGTATCACGCTGATACCCTGCGCTGGCTGGCCGGGCTCGGTGCGCGGCGCTTCACGCCGCCGATAGAGCTGGGACACGAGGATCTGGCCGCGATACAAGCGCAACGTCCGGTTGGCATGGAAACGGAAGTGCAGGTCTGGGGACGGTTGGCGCTGGCGTTTTCATCGCGCTGTTTCACCGCCCGTCATCATCGCTTACGTAAAGACAGTTGCGAATTCCGTTGCGAACAATATCCCGATGGATTGCCGCTGGCGACGCGGGACGGTAAGGATTTTCTGACGATTAACGGTATCCAGACGCAGAGCTCGACTTGTCTTGATCTGGGCGCACAGGTACCTGAATTAGCGTCCATGCAGGTCGATATTTTGCGTTTGCAACCGCAGTCACAAGGCATGGCGGAAGTGGTCGCTGCGTTTGATCGCGCGCGCCAGTCTCTCAGTGCGGCACAAGTCGGCAGTCAGTATCTGCCACCACATGCCCAACGCAGCAATGGCTACTGGCAGGCAAAGCCAGGTATGCAATGGCTGACGGTGGAATAAGTTGCGCTTCGTTATTTCTGAAAGTATGCATGATGGACTTATCACAATTTCGTTTTCCCGCACCGTTTCAGCAATTAGGTAAGTGGATGCCGACGCCGCTGGCAACGGCACCGCTGATGCTGGCGCTGGAAATTGCGCGCCGCAAGGAATTGCTGGTGGCGCCAGATACCCTTTACGGCAAAACCTTTCGGATTCAGGTTGAAGATCTGGGTTTATCGCTGTGTTTTTACTGTGATCAGGGGAAGTTCCGTCCGGTCTATAAAAACGCCAGAGAAACCGAAGCGGATGTCAGTCTGTCGGCCAGCTCGGCAGATTTTTTTCAGATGGCGTCCGGCATGGAAGATGCCGACACCCTGTTTTTTCGCCGCCGCCTGCGCATCGAAGGCAATACGGAATTAGGCGTCGCAGTGAAATACTGGATTGATGCCAGCGAGCGCCCAGCGTGGCTGAGCCGGTTTGCGGAGCGATTTTTACGACAGCCTGAAAGCGTCTGATGTCTGCTGAGCCTGTGCCACTGCCTTTGGTCTATGCCTGTTCCGGCTGTTCCAGCGTGGCGCAGCTCGCAAACACCTGCGCCGTCCGGCTTGACAGAGAAGGGCGGGCGCAGATGTCGTGCATCGCCGGTGTTGGTGGCGGTGTCGCTTCGTTGGTGCGGCTCGCACAATCGGGGCGTCCGGTGCTGGCGTTGGATGGCTGTGCGCTGGCGTGCGTGAAGGCCTGTTTGCAGCAAGCAGGTGTGTGCGCCGACCGCCATCTGATCCTGAATCAGGAAGGCGTACGCAAGCGTTTTCATGCGGATGCCTCAGAGGATGAAACGCAGCTGGCGTGGCAAATTGTGGAACAGGAATTAGCTCAGCTCACACCCGCGATAGCGCAGCCCTCTTGCTAACCGTCGTTGATGAATGGCTGGTAAGTCGCTTATTAATTCGCTTATTAAGTCGTTTAGTTAGTGGTGTATATGCATACTCCCCCACATTTTAGAGAAAAACACCTTAATCTCTTTATGAAATAAGGGCTTTAAAACATACTGGGGGGAGTATATTTTCCCGCTTATTTGCCTCAGATCAGCTTATTGTTGCAGTGTTGGCTGCATTGTTGATTTTTCGTTTTACATCCGCAGGATCGCCACTTGCCTGTGATTATTGTTGATGTCTTTTTCACTCATGGTGAACCCTCATGAAACGTCTTGCGATTGCTCCTCACCGTTTGTATTTTTTCCTTGGCGCACTGGCAGCGCTGATTCTGTTTGTCTGGTGGTGGCGGCAAGTGGTGTCGCAGACGATGGCGGTTCCTTTGCACGCACTGGTGATGCCGCTCGGTATATTTCCCTTGTTTATTCTTGGCTTCACTTTTACCGCCGGGCCGCGCTGGTTGTCGGTTGAATCGGCGGATCATTATTTTCTTTTACACGGCGGTACCTATTTTTGCGGCTTGCTGCTCGTTTTAGTTGCGGCGGGCTTAGGCTGGTATCCCTTGCGTACTGCGGGGTTTGTGCTGATGCTGGCGGCATGGCTGGCGGTGACCTGGCGCTGGGGTGATTTGATCCGGCGCAGCAAGGCGCTGGATAAAAAGCATCCCGTGTCTATCCTGATCGCGATGCTGGGCGGCATGTCGGCATTGCTGGCGGCTGTTTTCTGGAGCGCAGGCAACACCGATGCGTGGCAGGTTGCCCGCGAATTTTCTTTTTTTGGTTTTTTGCTGCCGGTTTTTCTGACGGTGAGTCACAGAATGCTGCCCTTTTTCAGCAGCAATGTGCTGAAGCCTTATGTGGCATGGCGGCCATACTGGTTGCTGGGTGTCTGGCTGGGCGGATGCTGGTTGCTGGTACTGGCAGGAATTACCGGCTGGCGTTATCTGGAGGCCTTCAGCGCAGGCGTGCTCAGTCTGAGTTTTGTCGTGACGTCGTGGCGTTGGGGAATTTTCCGTAGCCTGCAAAACCGCATGCTGGCAATGCTGCATTTGTCATTTGCCTGGCTGGCGGTGGTGTTTGGATTACAGGCGGCGGGCGCGCTCGGTGTGGCAGTTGGCTCCGCTTCCATACACGCACTCGGGCTGGGGTTCATGGGAACCATGCTGGTCGCTTTTGTCAGCCGTGTTTCTTATGGACATAGCGGCAGACCATTGCAGGTGTCGAACAGCTTGTGGATGGTGTATCTCGGGCTGCATCTGGCTGCCATGCTGCGCATCGTTGCCAGCTTGCTGGTGATACCTTCTTTACTGACTGTCTCGGCCACGGTCTGGTTGTTACTGATTACGATCTGGATCGCCATGATGCTGCCGGTCTATCTGAAAGCGCGCGCAGATGGACAGCCGGGCTGATACTCATATTGAGACTGGCGCTGGTTTCGCCAGTGATGATTTGTTGGTGATTCGTTGTTGATTCGTTGGTGATTCGTTGGTGATTCGTTGTTGATTATTTAGTGACCTTGTTCTGTCGCAGTATGTCGCGGCGGTCTAGTTCGGAATGCCTAGTCGCCTGACCGGAATGCGTATTGACCCGTGTTGATGGAAGTTTAGACTGCTAGCTATTCTCCTTTGCTGGTATTCACCATGAAAAAATCAGACGCAACGCGCTTGTCCGGAAATGGCTTCCGGATCAAAAAACACCCCCTCAGATTGCTGCTGGCCGGTCTTTTTTCTACGGGTCTGACAGCGTACGTGCAGGCACAGACAGCGCCGCAGGCACCCACCACTTTATTGGCGAACGCGACGGTGCCGGTGCAGATCGTTGTCATCAGTGGCGCCCGTTACGAGCAATTCGTCGAAGATTTGCCCTTGTCGATGGATATTATCGGTTGGCAGGAAATGGAAAGCGGGCACGTTGCCGATATTCATGATTTAGTTAAAAATTTACCCAATATTTCCGTCAAACGCGCCCCCGCCAGATTTACTGTAACTGGCGTCGGCAATGCAACCGGGCGGGATACGAATGCCGGTTTCAATATCCGTGGGCAGGATGGTAATCGTGTGCTGATGCTGGTTGACGGCGTGCGTCTGCCACGCAGCTACATCAATGGCAGCAACGCATTTGGCAGGGATTCCTTATCGCTGGATCTGATCCGTCAGGTGGAAATTGTGCGCGGCCCGGCATCGGTATTGTATGGCTCTGATGGCCTTGCCGGACTGGTGAATTTCATTACGCTGGAACCGGCTGATTTCCTGCAGCGGCGTGGCGATCAGCAGAAAGATGTTGGCGGCAAAGTATCGCTGTCGTATAACGGTGACGATCATTCGCGGACGTTGTCCGCCAGTCTGGCCGGGCGCATCAATCCTGAGCTGACGTGGTTAGTGAGTGCTGCGGTGAATCATGCCGGTGGTATGCAGAATATGGGTAGCAAAGATGTTGCCAATGTGGATCGCACTACCCCGAATCCGCAAAAGAATGAAGGGCAGTCGGTATTGGTGAAGCTGGTGTATCAGCCTACGGCTGATCAGAAACACACCGTGAGCATCGAGCATGTGAATAAAGATGCTGACTACGAATTGCTATCGAGTCGTGCAAAGCTGCCGTTGACGACAGCCTCTGCGGTCGCTGGTGAAAATGCCACGAGTAATATGACACGCGACCGTCTGAGCTTGCAAAGCCGTTATACGCTCAATAACGCGTATGTCGATCATGTGCAGACGGCTTTCAGTTTTCAGGATGCCAGTTCACGCGAATTCGGTGTCACGCACAGAAATACCCTGGCCGACCGCGTGCGCGATGTCAGCTACAGTGAGCGCAGCGCGCAATTCCATATTCAGGCCGATAAATTATTCAGAATGGCCGCGGGCTGGTCGCAGCGCCTTAGTTACGGCTTCGACTACAGTCGTGCCGATATCAAAAACATGTTTGACGGCGTTGATCCGGGAAATGCGGATTTTGTACCGCGCAAATATTTCCCTGATACCCGTGATTCCAGCCGCGCTGTCTTTGTGCAGGATGAAATATTTGCTGGCAAGTGGATCATCACGCCCGGTGTGCGCTTTGATCATTTTGATCTGGATGTGACCAGCCAGGCCGGTTTTGCGCCACCGGCGAAAACGCCTGCCAAATCACTTTCTGGTTCAGCAGTCTCGCCTAAGCTGGGTTTTCTGTACCGTTTGACGCCGGAATGGAGTGCCTTTGGTAACTATGCGAGTGGTTTCCGTGCGCCGAATGCCCAACAAATCAATGGCGTGTTCGATAGTGCGACAATCCCTGCAGTGTTATTGTCGAATCCCGATCTGAAACCGGAAAAAAGCCATAACATCGAAATCGGCTTACGTGCAATGCTCGACAGACTGAGCCTTGATATCGCAGTGTTCAGAGGAAAATACGATAACCTCATCGTCGATAAAAAACCGCTGGGCGGTAAAGGTGTGATCGGTGATCCGGCGATTTTCCAGACAGTCAATGTCGATAAAGCGACGATCAGCGGTTTTGAAATTAAAGGGCAGGTGCAGTGGGGTGAAATTGCCGGTGGTAAGCTGACAATGCCATTTGCTTATGGTGTCACGCATGGCAGCGATGATACGACCGGCTTACCGTTGAATGCGATCGATCCGGCGAAAATCAGTATTGGCGTCAGCTATAGCAAACCTGCCTGGGAAGTCCGGCTACAAGCCTTGCATCAGGATGCAAAAATGGCGGCCGATCTGGATAGTCCGTATTTACCCAAACCAGCGACTCCGCCACGGGTGGCGCAGCTGACCATTCCTTCAGCAATGACCTTAGATTTATCGGGACAATGGCGTTTGCAGAAAAATCTGCGGCTCAATGCGGCAGTACGTAATCTGACAAATAAGAAATACTGGAACTGGTCTGATGTGCAGGGTGTTGCGGCAAACTCAGTCGTGATCGATGCCTACACCCAGCCGGGACGCCATTATGATATGTCTGTTTCCTACGATTTTTAACTGTTGAACCCGGCAGATTCTGCTAAATAAATTGATGTAAATCGACATAGACTGGCTTTGCTTGCATACAATAGCGATCTTGTATGCAAGACGCACCGAAAGAACATAATGACCACACCAATCGACGATATTGAGCTGTCTGAAGAGCTGATACGGAAATTCGACAAGTCCGGGCCACGTTATACCTCGTATCCGACGGCCGATCGCTTCAATACCGGGTTCACCGAACAAAGTTACATTACTTATCTCGAACAAAGAGCGGGACGAACGAATAATCCGCCTTTGTCCTTGTATCTGCATTTGCCGTTTTGTGAGTCGCTGTGTTATTTCTGTGCGTGCAATAAGATCATTACCAAAGACCACAGCCGCACGACAGAATATTTACGTTATCTCGAAAAAGAAATGGCGATGGTCGCAGCTCGGATCGGCCCTGATCGCCTGACCGCACAGCTGCATCTGGGCGGCGGAACACCGACGTTTTTCAGTTCTGATGAGCTGCGTCAGTTAATGGCGATGATACGTCAGCATTTCACCTTTACGGATGACGCTGAACTGGGCGTGGAAATTGACCCGCGCACAGTGAAACCGGAAACGCTGGCGGTGTTGGCCGAGCTGGGGTTCAACCGCAATAGTTTTGGTGTGCAGGATTTCGACCCGGCTGTACAACAGGCAGTGAACCGGATACAGCCGTTCAGTATGGTCGAAGCCGCAGTCAAGGAAAGCCGTAAAGCACATTTTCAATCGGTGAATGCCGATCTGATTTATGGCTTACCTAAACAGAATATTGAAAGCTTTGGCCGCACGCTCGATAGCCTGATCGCATTAGCACCAGACCGCATTGCATTGTACAACTATGCGCATTTACCTAGCCGTTTCAAAGCGCAGCGTCAGATTATCGAGGCAGATCTGCCATCGGCTGAAGAACGCTTGCAAATTTTCCTGATGTCCACCCGTCGCTTGCTGGATGCCGGTTATATCTACATCGGTCTGGATCACTTTTCCCGTCCTGACGATGAATTGAATAAGGCGCGTCAGGATCAGTCTTTGCACAGGAATTTTCAGGGTTACACAACCCGTGCGGAATGCGATCTGATTGGCTTTGGTGTTTCTGCGATTGGTAAAGTCGGTGATTCGTACAGCCAGTCGGTACGTACGATCAAAGAGTATTATCAGTTGCTCGATGAAGGAAAATTGCCGGTAGAGAAGGGAATCGCCTTAGATAAGGATGATTTATTACGACGTGATGTCATCATGACTTTAATGTGCAGTATGCCTTTGTCGGTTGCAGACATCAACGCCGCTTACGGTATTGATTTCATGACTTACTTCGCTGAAGAAATTACGCAATTACGTCAATACGAGGACGTTGGCTTTATCACGATCGATGCGGATGCGCTTCGTGTTACACCCAAAGGCCGTTTGTTTGTCCGCGCGGTGGCGATGACGTTCGATAAGTATCTGAAGAAAGTAACGACGGCGACGTATTCTAAGCTGATCTGAATTTTTTTCTGACAAAAAAAGCCCGGATGATTCCGGGCTTTTTTATTTCCTTTTTTTCTTGCTTCCGGCGATCGCCGTTATGTCAGGCGTTTGCCTGATGCGCTGAACCTTGCAGTGCGATAGTGACCAATAATGAGGAATCATCAATTGCTGTCAGCGCATGCGATGCAGATGCTGCCAGATACATTAAGTCGCCGGTATGTAAGATTTTGCTGGCATGGTCGGTCTGTATTTCAACCTGGCCGTCTATACAAAAAATAGTGATAGTGCCATTGACCTGATGTGCGGCGATGTGTTTTGTTGCCGGTAAATATAAGCGCATGACTTCCAGTTGCGCATCTTTAAATAAGGCTTGTGCAGGGATGTTGCTGGGGTTGTTAGCCGACAGAATGTTAATGCTGTCACCGGAGGATAAGTGTTTTTGTGCCATTGTCGGTCTCCCAAAAACTGAGTGGTGGATGCGCACACGGCGATCAATTACCAGTGTGGCAAAGCTTGTTTCGTCAGTGCGACTGCAACGATATAAGAGAATACCGCTAAGGCGGCCATCCAGGTGCGGATTCTGACAGCTTTTGTTTTGCCGCGCTTCAGTGCAACGGTTCCTAAGCCTATGTACAGTAACAGCGCCAGAACTTTGGCAGTCAGCCAGGCTTCAACGAACGGATATTGTCTGCTCCAGAACACCATCGTCAGTGCACTCGCCAGCAGTAAGGTATCTATCAGATGTGGGGCGATTCTGATCCATTTTTTTTGCAGCATGGCCGAGTCCTGCCACATCCAGATACCGCGCAAAAAAAACAGACTACCGCTCAGGGTCGCACAGGTGATATGAATGTGCTTGACTGTCAGGTAGTCCATTATTTATTCCTTAATCACAGATAAGAAAATCAATCACAATTGCGCCCGGTTCCTGCGACACATAGCTGATTTTGACGCTGGAGCCGAAATGATGCTCTATCTGCGATAGTAAAGGCAAGGGATTATGGTCGTTGCAGAAGCGCATGGTTTCTCCACGCTCTAAAGCAGACAGCGCACCGAAGATCGCTGCATGACGAAAACGCTTGGCAATGCCACGCGCATCAAATGAGTAAATACCTTCAGCGATAACTGGCATAGAGCAATCGTGGGACATTGTAAAACTCCTTAATAGATGATGTTGATACTAGTGATGCTATTGAATAGTGAAGCAGAGACCGTCAGAAAATATTTCTCAGACGGCCTCTGATGTGATTAAGCTTGTTTAGTTTTTTTCGCAGGGATTGAGCTGTTCAGGCTGATGTTCGCTGCCTTTTTTGCTATCAGCAAACGGAAGGCAAACAAGGCCAGACAGACGGTACCGATCGCGAACACGACGTCGCCAGGTACGCGCAGCCAGACCAGTGTTTCCATCAGGTGCGAGTGTATGACTTCAGGTGAACGGGCAAACCACATCCCTTTGGTGATGCTGGCGACTGCTTGATAAATGCCGGCAGGAACTAATGAGATGAACACCATCATCGCGAGACCGATATTGAGCATCCAGAACATTGCTTGCAGCAATTTGTCAGACCATGCAGCGCGTGAAGACAAGCCACGCAGGCAGAACAGCAGTAAGCCTATACCCAACATGCCGTACACACCGAACAAAGCAGCATGTCCATGTGCAGCAGTCATGTTCAGACCTTGCATGTAATACAGAGCAATCGGGGTATTGATGGAGAAACCTAACAAACCCGCACCGACAGTATTCCAGAAACCGACAGCGATGAAGCACAGGATGGACCATTTGTAAGACTGCACCCACGCTGCTGCTTTCGAGCGTTGATAATTGCGATACGCTTCCACGCCTATCATCGCCAGAGGAACCACTTCCAGTGCTGAGAACATGGCACCGATGGCGATCACAAAAGTCGGTGTGCCAGTGAAATACAGATGATGCAAGGTACCCAGAATGCCGCCGAACAGGAAGACGATCGTTTCGAGGATAATCGCGCTGTTTGCTGTCGCTGCATGGATCAGACCCAGGCGAGTGAAGAGCAGGGCGATGACAGCTGTTGCGAACACTTCAAAGAAGCCTTCTACCCACAAATGGACCAACCACCAGCGCCAGTATTCGATCATGGAGTAATGGGTATGCGGACCCCAGGTCAGCGATGTCGCGTAGAAACCGCCGATACACATTGCAGCCAGAAATACCATGGCAATCAGACCGCGGCTTTCAGATGGTTTTTTGAGTGCAGGTAATAATCCGCGACCCAATAAAGTCACCCAGAACAGTAAGCCGATAAATAACAGAATTTGCCAGACGCGTCCCATGCTGGTGAATTCCAGACCCTGATTACCGATCCAGAATGCGAATTCATTACCTTTATGTTGCAGGCTGCCCAGCCATCCCATTGCGGTCGAACCGACAACAATGAACAGCAACGCATAAAACAGGACATTCACGCCGAGTTTCTGGAATTTAGGTTCATAGCCAGAGATTGCAGGGGCGATGTACAGACCGGTGGCCAGCCACGCAGTGGCGATCCACAACACCGCAAATTGCGTATGTATCGTGCGGCTGACCGTGAACGGCAGAATCTCAGCTAATGGGAAACCAAAGAAGCTATGTCCCTCAACGGCGTAGTGAGCGGTGATCACACCCATACCTACTTGCGCCAGAATCAAACCGATGACAACAAAAAAGTATTTTTTTGTCGCCAGCATCGAAGGTGTTGGCTTCATGTCGAATAAGGGATCTGTTTTCGGTGGAACAGGATCACTTTCTTCTTTACTTGCAGAATGGTAGAAAATCATTCCGGCAATCGCAGCGATCATCAGAATCACGCTGGCAATAGACCAGATACCTGCACCGGCAGTCGGTGTATTTTCAACCAGTGGTTCATGCGGCCAGTTGCTGGTGTAGCTCAGACCTTCTTCACCAGGACGATCTGCTGCTGCAGCCCATGAAGACCAGAAAAAGAACGCTGGCAAGGCTTGTAAATCAGCAGGATCAGGCAGTGAGCCTTTATTCATCGCATACTGTTCGCGCAGTTTTTCCAGAGATGGATCGTTACCAAACAAAGCGACGTAATGTTGCGTGACCAGTTGCACTGCAGCTGCACGTTCAGGGGACAAGGTGATAACACCATTTTTCTGATCGTAGGTATTGCCGCGCATTTCCTCTTTCAGGCGAGCTTTGAGTTCGCCCTGACGCGGTGTGCTTAACTGTTCAAAGGACAGTTTGTTTTCTTTCTGTGCCCAGATTTCCAGTAAGGCGAGAGACTCGCGGTGCAGCCAGTCGGCTGACCAGTCTGGCGCGACATAACTGCCGTGGCCCCACACCGTACCTAATTGCTGACCACCGGCGGCGAGCCATGCTTCCTGCCCTCGCTGGACTTGTCCTTCAGAAAATAAAACCTTGCCTTGAGTGCTGACAACCTGATTGGGGATAGGTGGAGCTGTGAGATAGATTTCTGTACCTACCCAACCGAGAACGGTAAAAGATAAGACGCAGATCACAGCTAGCCAGGTCCAGAGTTTACGCGTGGAGTGCATGGCGTGATTCCTTATTGGTAGAGTTAAAAGAGTGCATTGCTTAAAGAAGTGGGAAAAATAAAACTGATTTACCGCTTCAATAAGATGCATTCTATATGCATGTATAATAAGATGCAAATTAAATGCATGTTTTGTGTTTTTATTTTTATCCCCGTGCCTGAACTGCGATCTGAATCTGTTTCTGAATCTGCTTTGTGGGCGAAGGGGATATACTGTGCAGGGAAGATGTCAGTTGCAATGCGGTGACAGCTTCACGCATATTTTCCGGAATACATAAGTCATGAGATTAACTGCTTACACTGATTACACTTTACGCACCCTGATTTATCTGGCGATACACAGAGATAGGCTTGTTACGATTCAGGAGGTTGCCGAGTTGCACTCAATTTCAAAGAATCATCTGACCAAGGTGGTGCACCAACTGGGAATGTCCAATATGGTGGAAACTGTACGTGGGCGCAATGGTGGACTGAAACTGAATATGGAACCGGCAGAGATCAATATCGGAGAGGTCGTGCGGGCGACGGAAACCGATTTTTTCATGGCTGAATGTTTTGATGGTGCCAGTAATACCTGTGTGTATTCGCTGGGCTGTCATCTCAAAGGAGTTCTGAATCGCGCCACCAGCGCTTATCTTGCGGTACTTGATGATGTCAGTCTGGAAGATCTGATTTCAAAAAAAGAGGCTGTGGGGAAAATCCATTTTATGAAGCCGGTGCCCGGGAAAAAATAAAATAAGTCATTTTCAAAAATAAAAAAAGCCGGTTAAAACCGGCTTTTTGGTGTTGACAGTATCCCGTTTAATGTGTGCTCAGCACATACTCAGCCAGGGTTTTGATGTCGGCATCGTTAACTTTAGGGCCGTTCGGCGGCATCGGAATTGCTCCCCATACACCGCTGCCACCGTCTTTGATTTTCTTAGACAAGCTGGCGACGGCATCGGCATTTCCTTTGTACTTTTGCGCGATATCTTTAAAAGCCGGACCGAGGATCTTCTTGTCGACACCATGACATGCCATGCAACCATTTTTCTGTGCAAGCTCAGCGCCGGTGGCGGCGTAAGAGCTGGTCGCAGAGAAGGCGAGAGCAGCAATTCCCAGTGCGCTGAGAAGTGATAAGGTGACTTGATGTTTCATCTTGTTTTCCTTAATAAATGTCGTGCTGAGTATTGTTGATGTTGAATTTACCGGTTGGTGTGATCAGTTTCGGATCTTTAATCACGGCTTTCAGTTTGCGTGTTTTATCGTCAACGACCACGATTGCTGATTCTTTGTCTTTTGCACTCCAGACCGAGAACCAGACTTCATCCCCAGCTTTGTTATATTCAGGCTGTACGATACGTTTTGCGCCTTCACCCAGACCAGCCCATTCTGCGATCGGTAAAGTGACATAGCCTTTTTCAAAGTGATCAATATCAAACACGGCGATAGACTGACTTAATTTAGTGTCAGGGTTCAGTGGCGTGTCTACCCACAGGTTTCTGGATTTCGGATGGGTTTTGATAAACAGCGAACCGCCGCCCTGACCTTTGATGCTATCGACCACTTTCCATGCCTGTGCTTTATGTTTGACAGGGTCGGTACCGATCATGGAAATCGTTTCATCACCAAGATGGCTGGTTGCCCATACAGGGCCGAATTTAGGATGTATGAAGTTTGCGCCACGACCTGGATGCGGTGTTTTTCCTACGTTGACGATCGCGGCCATTTTGTCTTCTTTGGTATCGACTACCGCGATCTTATTCGATGCGTTGGCAGCCACGAGGAAATAACGACCAGTGGAATCCAGTCCGCCGTCATGCAGGAATTTGGCTGCGTCCAGCGTGGTGGTTTTCAGGTTGTTGATGTCTTTGTAGTCCACCAGCATGATTTTGCCGGTTTCTTTTGCACTGACTACGAATTCAGGACGATAGTGGGAAGCGACAATCGACGCAACGCGCGGTTCTGGATGGTACTCATTGTCAACCGTCATGCCGCGGGTAGAAACAATTTTCAGCGGTTTCAGTGTGTCGCCTTCCATAATCACGAACTGAGGTGGCCAGTAGTCACCAGCGATTGCGTATTTATCTTCGTAACCTTTAAATTTGGAAGTTTCCACCGAGCGGGCTTCCAGACCTACCTTCATTTCAGCGACGGTATCTGGTTTTTCCATCCACAAGTCGATCAGATTGATGCGTGCGTCACGGCCGATTACGAACAGGTAGCGACCCGATGCAGACGTGCGTGAGATGTGTACTGCATAACCAGTCTTCACGATATTAATGATTTTTTTTGTGTCGCCATCAATCAGTGCTACTTCACCGGAATCGCGCAATGTAGTGGAGAAAATATTGGCGATATTGTAGTTGTTCATTTTCTTCGTCGGACGTTTGGCGACAGGAATCACTTCTTTCCAGGTAGCCTCCATGTCCTTTATACTGAACTCAGGAGGAACTGGTGGCTCCTGCTGAATATAGCGCGCCATCAGATCGACTTCTTTATCCGACAGATCACCGGAAGTGCCCCAGTTAGGCATCCCAGCTGGCGAGCCATAATTGATGAAGACTTTCAGATAATCCGTCCCCTTATCCAGAGTGATATCCGGCGTCAGTGCTTTACCCGTCGCGCCCTTGCGCAGCACACCGTGGCAACCTGCGCAACGTTGGAAATAAATTTGCTTACCCGATTCGAACTCCGCCTTTGTCATTGGCGGCGCTTTTGGGTTGATATTCTGATGCATAGGCTCGCTTGCCAGAGGAGACCCGCCAGCCTGATATTTCAATTCTGCAGCACTGTGAGTTTTATCATCTTGCGCGAATGCGAGGGAGATGCTCAATGGAAGGATCGCCAGTAACGCAAGAACTGGCCGTATCGTGGTGTTGCGACGGGATGATTTCATTTTTATTTCCTTTTATTAAGTGAGGAATACTGATGAAGAATCTGAGCTGAATTGTTGTATCAGAGGCTACGCCACCACCCATCTGAAATCCTTGACCGCTGTCAAGAAGCTGCGTAAGCCCATCGAGGTTTGTGTTACATCAAAAGGCAGCAGCTTTATTGCTGATTTTGTGGTGTCTGTACCAGTTGTTTTGCACGTGAGAACAGAATTTGTGTTATCGATTTTTTTAGACGAGAAACTTATTTCAAATGTTGCTGATAATTTTTACAGGAAGATAAATTTTCATGACTCAACCAGACGCAAATAAAAAGCGGCGACTTCACCCCGATATACTCAAGCTTGGTTTAGTGAGTTTTCTTACGGACCTCAGTTCGGAAATGATTTTTTCCGTATTTGCGATTTTCTTCACCACCGTGGCTGGTGCTTCGAGTGCCCTGCTAGGTTTAATCGAGGGCTTGGCCGATTTCTCCGCGTCCTCGCTGAATTATCTGGCGGGCTGGCTATCAGATCGCAGCGGGCGGCGAAAGTGGTTTGCTACCGCTGGCTATGCTTTTTCGACCATCGCGAAACTGATATTGCTGATCTCGACCTCTGTTGCGGGTTTGAGTATTTTCCGTGTGATTGAACGCCTGGGTAAGGGATTTCGCGGGCCACCCAGAGATGCGTGGCTGTCGTCAATTGCAGTCAGCGAGTCTCGCGGTTATGCGTTTGGCGTACATAAGGCGCTGGATAAGGCTGGTGCAGTACTGGGGCCTTTGGCTGCTTATGGCTTACTCTCGTGGCTGGGTGAGTCCCGCAGCACGTACACAACGCTGTTTCTGCTTGCATTTATACCGGCAGTCGTCAGTGTGCTGGTGCTGACCCGTATTCCAGAGCACAAGGGCGTTGCGCATGAACGTGAAAATTTACAGCAAAACTGGCAACAACTGAGCCAGGGATTTAAGCGGTTTCTGATTCCGGCAGGCGTATTTGCACTGGCGTATTTCAGTCTCGGTTTTATATTGTTGAAGGCGCATTTGCTAGGCTTCAGCGTGACCAATGCGGTCTTGCTGTATGCCTTATTCAACGCGACTTGCGTATTCGCGGCACCCCTGATTGGCAGACTTGGCGATAAGGTAGGGCGTGCGCGCATCATCGTGCTTGGCTACGCTGTCTATGCCTTGATTAATTTCTGGTTGATTTTCGCTGCCAGCCAATGGGAAGTCGTGGCGATATTTGCTATCTATGGTCTTTTTTACGCAATAGACGAATCGCAGAGCAAGGCCTTCATCGCCGACCTTGAGCCTGAGCGCAGGGCAACAGCAGTAGGTTTGTATAATTTCGTCACCGGCGTGCTGTATCTGCCGGCCTCATTGGTCGCAGGAGCTTTATGGATTATCACGCCAGAAATGGTGTTCTTGCTTGCAGTAGCGCTATCCTTGCTTGCCATCCTCGTTTTTGTGGTGTTGCGTCCGCGTGGCAGCGTTGAAGGTTCGCGGCACGATCAATAAAATATACCTGTGGGCTTTTCCCTTAAATTGAGTCAGAAGTTCAATCTGTTTTTGTAAAAATACTGACGGTATTTTTCATTCGTCCTACACTGAAACTGTTGTCTGTATTTATCAGGAAAGTGAACTGATTATGGTGATTTCAACGGATGCAATTGCTGCTGTAACCCCCGTCAGACTTTCTGTCTTGTCGGCTGTCAGTGCTGTACCGGTCGCAACGGCGGTCGAAGGCAATGTCAGTGGTACGGCAAGTGTGGTCGATGTTTCTTCACTGAGTCAGACATTGGCTACGACAATCGCTTTACTTGGACAGCAAATGAAAGCGATTGCGACAAGTGGCAGCGCTGCTCCAATTGGTGATGCTGCAACAAATTTTGCGACAACGGCATCTCTGGCGAATATGTTCGTCAAGGCATTCAATACCTTTCAAAGCGGTAACGTCAACAGTATTCAGAATCCTCTGACATCTTTTCTGGATAACAGTCTGCTGGACGCAATGGGCGGCGTGCTGGCTGATAGTGGCAACAATTTACTGGAAAGCCTGTCGAAGATAGGCATTACGCTCGACATATCCCTTAGTGCTGATAACACTCAGTTCAGTCTGGATACTGTCGTTTTGCAGAAGGCATACGCCAGTGCACCGCTTGCCACAGCGACCCTGCTGACCCAGGCTTTACAGGCGTTGGCACAGATCGAAACCACGCTGATTGCGCAGAACCAAAGTCTGACAAGTGCAGAGGCCAGCAACGCTGTCGTGGATAATTCCGTTGGCAGCATTTCGTTTGCAAATGTGGCGGCAACGGCGGCTGGTGTGGTCACTTCTGTTGCGGAACCCGTTGCCTCTACTCATTTGCTCGTGCAGGAAATAGTGAGCGCCAAGATGGTGGATACAACTGCCGGGCAGTCGGGTGCGGTTGGGGAAAACAGCGCAAGCAACATTTCGGCAGATCAAGCTATGTCTGCGCCAACTGCGGCTGTCAATGTTCCGCCTTCAGAATTTAATCCGGCTGCATTTAATCCAGTAAATACTGCCGCGGCTCAGCTCAATCCAGCACTTGAAAATCCAGTTATTGAGTCGTTGGCGATGAACTCAGTGATTGCTTCTGATAATGCATCCACGATGGCAGCGCAAGCGCAGACTTTATTATCGGATGAGGTTCTGGGGGCTTTGCTTGTGAGCGACACCAATTTTATCCAGACTGGGTTGGCGGATATTGCAGAAATTGGCAGCTATGGTGTGACAGCAAATTCTTTATCGTCAGCGTCAGTTGATAATGTACTGAGCTCAGTGAGTTCCTCGCAAGCGGCTATCGATGCTGTTTCAGATCGGATCAATGCGGGAGCTGTCAATACTGCTGCCAGTAGCGAAGCGGCGATTGCTAATCCGGTATCAGTGAAAGTGCCTGATGTGACAGGTTCGACCTATGGTCTGAACAATGTCAGCGTTGAAAATACTTTGATCAATAATGCAAACGCTGCAGTATCTGAACTTGCCGCATCCACAGGATTAAGCGGAACCGCAATGGCCACAGCAGCCACAACGACTGTAACAGCAGAAGTAATAAACACTACAAGTGGCGTTGCTGCGACATTACTACCTTTGTCTGGTGGCGTGAATCCCGCTATTTCTGCGGCCGTTGCTGCGTATAAGATGGGCGATGCAATTGAACATCAGCGATCCGGCGATGACCAAGGTGAAACGGATGAAGTTGTTTTCGGTAATGAAATTCCACCTGTGGCTATGGATTTAAAGCAGCATGCCAGTCAGCAAGGTGCTAATGAAGCTGCAGGAAATAAAAAACACGCACAAGCAAAAAATGTTGAAAATCCGGCGGATGTATCTATGAATCTTCAGACTGCTGGCAATATTGACGTCAACGTCTGATTTATCTGGAGTTAGGTTGCGCGGCTACTTGCGTTAAAAAATGGGTGGTAAATGTAAAAAAGCTCTGCAGCAAGCGATTTCTTATCTTGCTGCAGAGCTTCGTTTTTATGTTGGATAGGTGCTAGTCTTTGATTTCCAGTGCCCGGTTCAGGCTTAATGCAGCGATTGAGCAAGCTGCGCCTGAGAGTAGATAGAGACTGACATAGGCGAGGCCGAAATGAGCCGACAGCCCTAGTGCGACCAGCGGTGCGAAACCGGCACCGACCAGCCAGGAAAGATCGGACGTCAAGGCTGCGCCGGTATAACGGTATTTCGCTGAAAAATTGGCAGTCACAGCTCCTGCCGCCTGACCGTAAGATAAACCCAGTAAGGCAAATCCCACCAGAATAAATGTATTCTGGGCAGACTCGCCGCCGTCAAGCAAACTTGGTACAAATACACTCAGAATCGCAATGAATAGCGCGAAGGTTCCCAGTGTATTGCGGCGACCGTAGCGATCAGCGATTAAACCAGACACGATCACACCTAAGGTCATTAATCCTGCGCCAGTTACTTGTATATAAAGTACATCTGTCAGTGAGCGTGTGGAGTACAGCGTCAGCCATGACAAGGGAAATACGGTGACCAGATGGAATAAGGCATAGCTGGCTAACGCGGCTAATGCGCCGATCAAGACGTTTCGCCCTTGTGAACCGCTCATCTCAACAATCTTGGTCGGTTCCAGTTCACGCTCATCCAGCAGGCGCGCATATTCATTGGTGGAAACCAGGCGCAGACGGGCAAACAAGGCAACAACATTAATCGCGAAGGCGACATAGAACGGGTAGCGCCAGCCCCAATCCAGAAAATCTTCCGGAGACAGGTTGGCGAGTAAGTAAGCAAACAGACTGCCCGCGATCATGAAGCCGACCGGGGCACCCAGTTGCCCTAGCATGGCATACCAGCCACGCTTATGTTGTGGCGCATTCAATGCCAGTAAAGATGGCAGTCCGTCCCACGAGCCGCCCATCGCGAGCCCCTGACCGATACGCAGCGCGGCAAGAATGATGATCGATGTGTAGCCGAGATGTGAAAACGTGGGCAGGAATGCGATGCCTGCAGTAGAGATGCCAAGTAAGACCAGTGCCATAGTGAGTTTTGCTTCACGTCCCATATGGCGTTGAATCGCCATAAACGCCACCGTACCTATCGGCCTCGCGATGAAGGCAAACGAAAAAATGACAAATGAATAAAGTGTGGCTTCCAGTCTTTGTTCGAATGGAAAGAAAACTGCAGGAAACACTAATACTGATGCAATGGCGTAGACAAAAAAATCAAAATATTCAGAAGCCCGACCGATGACGACACCAATGGCGATTTCTCCGGGGGAAATCGAAGTATGGTCAGCGTGACTGTTTCTGGGAGCTGGGAGGAGGTCAGGACGTACAGGAATACTGGTGAGTTGCTCACCATTGTGGCTGATACTTGGCATAGTCGTCTCTCGTAGTAGTGTTTTTATCGACGGACGCCTGAAGCCCTGCCCGATATAGCTATGGCAGGGTGGGACAAAACGTCCAATCGCTAATGCTAGTCAGTCCGTGTACATTACCACGATTTATCCTTTACCTTGGACTTTCCTGCATGATTTCCCTACTAGCTCGGCGCGGACTAATACTCCTATGCGTTGCACTGTTGGCTGGATGTGACACTATTGTGTTAAATCCTTCAGGCGATATCGCCGCTCAGCAGAGCAAGCTGATTGTCATTTCTACTCTCCTGATGTTAATCATCATTATTCCTGTCATTTTCCTGACCTTGTTTTTTGCATGGCGCTACAGACAGAGTAATACCAGTGCAAAGTACGATCCTGAGTGGGACCATTCAACCAAACTCGAATTAATTATCTGGGGAGCCCCTCTGTTAATTATCATCGTTTTGGGAATGTTGACATGGATTTCTACACATACTCTTGATCCATATCGAAAGTTGTCACGATTAGATGAAAATCGTCCGCTTGCTGCCAACGTCAAACCGCTGGTCGTGGAAGTCGTTGCTCTGGACTGGAAATGGTTGTTCATTTATCCAGAACAAGGTGTGGCAACTGTGAATGAATTAATTGCGCCAGTCGATGTGCCGGTTCATTTCAGAATCACTGCATCCACTGTAATGAATTCGTTTTATGTTCCAGCGCTGGCTGGTCAGATCTATGCGATGCCGGGTATGGAAACGCAATTGAATGCCGTGATCAACAAGGCAGGCACATATGATGGCTTTTCTGCCAACTATAGCGGTGCGGGCTTTTCTGACATGCGCTTCAAATTTCATGGGATGACGCAGGAAAATTTCAATCAGTGGGTACAGACCACCAAAGCTGAAAAACTGAATCTGAATCGTGCTGCTTATCTGGAGGTTGAAAAACCAAGTATCAAAGATCCTGTGCGTCGTTATGGTTCCGTCGACGCCGATCTGTTTCATGCCATTCTCAATCGCTGTGTAGGGGCTGATCAGATTTGCATGGATAAATTGATGTCTATGGATGTGAATGTGAAGCCAGTATCAAAAGCGAACGAAAAAGCTGTTTCTATGCTCGCTCAGAATCAGCAGGCTGCACGCGGGTCGGATGCTGAAGTGTGTACCACACCACCAGTTACTATTGGAAAATAAAGATGTTAGACCAAATTGATTTGACTAAGCTGATATTCGGCCGTCTCAGCTGGGAAGCGATTCCTTTGCATGAGCCGATTCTTCTTGCTACCTTCGCTGGTGTCGCTTTCGGTGGCCTGGCATTGCTGGGCGCATTGACTTACTTCCGCGTCTGGGGAACCTTGTGGCGTGAATGGCTGACAAGTATTGATCATAAGCGTATCGGTATCATGTACATGATCCTCGGTCTGATCATGCTGTTGCGTGGTTTTGCTGATGCGCTGATGATGCGTGCCCAGCAGGCGATGGCATTCGGTGACTCGGCTGGCTTTTTGCCACCGCACCACTATGATCAGGTGTTCACCGCGCATGGCGTGATCATGATTTTCTTCGTGGCGATGCCTTTCGTTACCGGGTTGATGAACTACGTTGTACCGCTGCAAATCGGTGCCCGTGACGTTGCTTTTCCTTTCCTGAATAACTTCAGCTTCTGGATGACAACTTTCGGTGCATTGCTGGTGATGGCATCCTTATTCGTCGGTGAGTTTGCGCGTACCGGCTGGCTTGCTTATCCGCCGCTGTCGGGTATTTTAGGTAGTCCGGATGTCGGGGTGGATTACTACATCTGGTCGTTACAGATTGCCGGTGTCGGCACCTTGCTCTCCGGTGTGAACCTGATTGTGACTATCGTCAAGATGCGTGCTCCTGGCATGACGATGATGAAGATGCCTGTGTTCACCTGGACTGCGTTGTGCACTAACGTGCTGATCGTTGCTGCCTTCCCGGTGTTGACTGCGGTGTTGGCAATGTTGTCGCTGGATCGTGTTTTCGGTACCAATTTCTTCACGAACGACATGGGCGGCAATTCCATGATGTACGTGAATCTGATCTGGATCTGGGGTCATCCTGAAGTTTACATCCTGATTCTGCCTTGCTTCGGTGTGTATTCCGAAATCGTCTCGACTTTCTGTTCCAAGCGTCTGTTTGGCTACACATCGATGGTGTACGCAACGGTCGTGATCACGATCTTGTCTTATCTGGTCTGGTTGCACCACTTCTTCACGATGGGTTCCGGTGCGAGTGTCAACTCGTTCTTCGGTATCACCACGATGATTATCTCGATTCCAACCGGTGCGAAGATGTTTAACTGGTTGTTTACGATGTATCGCGGACGTATCCGTTTTGAAGTGCCGATGTTATGGACCATGGGTTTCATGGTGACATTTGTGATCGGTGGTATGACAGGAGTATTGCTGGCAGTTCCACCTGCTGACTTTGTTCTGCACAACAGTCTGTTCCTGATTGCTCACTTCCATAATGTGATTATCGGTGGCGTCGTGTTCGGCGTGTTTGCGGCGATTAACTACTGGTTCCCTAAAGCATTCGGCTATAAGCTCGACAGTTTCTGGGGTAAATGCTCATTCTGGTTCTGGACTATCGGTTTCTACTTCGCGTTCATGCCATTGTATGTATTAGGTCTGATGGGTGTGACACGTCGTCTGAGCCATTTTGAAGATCCGTCATTGCAGATCTGGTTCCAGATCGCTGCCGTTGGTGCGGTTCTGATCGCGATCGGTATTGCCTGTTTCGTTATTCAACTGGTGGTCAGTTATCTGCGTCGTGCGCAACTGCGCGATGTGACTGGTGATCCATGGGGTGGCCGTACTCTGGAGTGGGCAACATCGTCTCCGCCACCTGCATACAATTTCGCATTCACACCTCGCATCCATGACAACGATGCCTGGGTTGATATGAAAGCGAATAACTATGTTCGCCCGACTTCCGGATTCCTGGCTATTCACATGCCGAAAAATACGGCTGCTGGCATCATCATCGCTGGTCTCAGCGCGGCTTGTGGCTTTGCGCTGATCTGGCAAATGTGGCTGCTGGCAGGTCTGGGTTTTATCGTCATGATGGTCGCCATCATCATCCATACTTTTAATTACAACCGCGATTACTACATTCCTGCGGACGAAGTTGTCCGTACCGAAAATGAACGCACACGTTTGTTAGCTAGCCATGTCTGATAAATCTATTTCTACTCATGATGCGATGAGCCAGGCTTCTGGTTCGCGCTATTTCGTTCTCGAACATCATCCGGAAAACGGCACACTGCTTGGCTTCTGGCTGTATCTGATGAGCGATTGCCTGATTTTTGCGTGTTTGTTTGCCGCGTATGCCGTACTTGGTCGTAACTACGCAGGCGGCCCGACCGGTGCCGAATTGTTTGATCTGTCCTTGGTGGCAATTAACACGTCTTTACTGTTGCTGTCATCGATTACCTATGGTTTTGCGATGCTGGAAGCGCAGAAAAAACGTCTGAACAACACGCTGATCTGGCTGGTGGTCACTGGCCTGCTGGGTGCTTGTTTTATCGGCCTGGAATTATATGAGTTCATCCATCTGATTCATGAAGGTGCGGGTCCTCAACGCAGTGGCTTTTTGACTTCGTTTTTTGCTCTGGTGGCAACGCACGGTCTGCACGTAACTTTTGGTATCGTCTGGCTGGTCACTTTGCTGTTCCAATTAAAACGTCATGGTTTGACGACTGAAAACAATCGTCGCCTGATGTGCCTGTCCATGTTCTGGCATTTCCTGGATGTGATCTGGATCGGTGTATTTACCTTTGTCTACCTGATGGGAGTTTTGCCATGAGTGCACATCACGAACATACAACACATGATGCGGACCACGGTCATCATGGACATCACGCTCATGACGATCACGCAGATCATGGCAGCATGAAAACCTATGTCATCGGTTTTGTGCTGGCAGTCATTCTGACTGTCATTCCATTCTGGCTGGTAATGGGCAAAGTCTTCAGCAATTCCGGCACGACAGGTTTTGTCTTGCTGGCACTGGCTGCGGTGCAGGTGGTGGTGCACATGGTGTATTTCCTGCACATGAATGCACGTTCGGAAGGTGGCTGGAACATGCTGGCACTGGTGTTTACCGGCATGGTGGTGGTGATTCTGATGAGTGGCTCACTGTGGGTCATGTATCATCTGAATAACAATATGATGCCAGGCATGCAGCATGAAACAACACCTGAATCACTGAAACATACTGAAAATCCAAATGAAATGCACAACATGCGCAATATGCCATGAGTGATCTGAATGCCGGGGCGCAGTCCCCGGTTGCAGCAACAGATATCCCCCGTTCATTATTCGTAAGACATGCTCTTGCGATGTGCGCGGGGGTATTTTTTTTGTGCTTTGCTTTTCTCGGTACATGGCAGATCTATCGCTTGCAATGGAAACTCGATCTGATCGCCCGCGTTGGGCAACGGGTGCATGCAACTGCAATAGCCGCTCCTGATCAACAGCTTTGGTCGGGAGTGAATGCCGCGAACGACGAATACCGACATGTGCAGGTCAGTGGGCTGTTATTGTCTGAGCAGACCAGTTATGTGCAGGCATCCACCGTGCTCGGTAGCGGCTACTGGATGCTGACGCCGTTGCGTCAGACAGATGGTAGTGTTGTGCTGCTGAATCGGGGATTTGTTCCCGCTATGGATAAAGCGAAAGCCGCAACACATCAGGAACAGCGGCAGACCGTGAGTATCACAGGATTATTGCGTATGAGTGAGCCCGACGGTGGATTCTTACGTAAAAACGATGCGGCGGCTGACCGCTGGTATTCGCGTGACGTTGTTGCTATCGGTAAAAAACATAACTTGTCGCCGATTGCTCCTTATTTTATTGATGCTGATGCTACCGACAGTCAGCCGGATGCTGGCTACAAATCCCTGATGGCAAGTGAACATCAGGCACCGGTTGCCGGTTTAACCGTTATCTCATTTCATAACAATCACTTGGTCTATGCACTTACTTGGTATGCTCTCGCTTTGATGGTGGCGGGCGGATATTATCTGGTTATCCGCGAAGACCGCCGGCGTCTGAATAAGATGCAGCGTCATAGTGAAAATGGGAGACATCAGGATGTTCGGCAAGACTGAAAATTACCGGGATATCGTAGCCAGCATCGCCGAAGAATACGAGAGTTCAGCTGGCCACAAAAATATGTTGCAACTGATTCATCTGCGGTGGCTGGCCGTGTTTGGTCAGATTGCGACGATCGCGCTGGTTGTCGGCGGATTCGGCATACGTTTGCCGGTATTGTCGATGGCGTTTGTGCTGGCGGTGTTAATTGCTTTCAATATTGCCAGTCATCTGCGCTGGCACGAGGAAACGAAAGTATCCAACCGGGCATTATTTTTTGCACTGCTGGTCGATGTCGCTATTCTGACGGCGCAGCTGTATCTGAGCGGTGGTACCTCCAATCCCTTCATTTTTTTATATCTGTTGCAGGTCATACTCAGCGCCGTTTTGCTGGAAGTATGGTCAACCTGGTTGATCGTGGCGATCAGTGGTCTTTGCCTGCTCGGATTGTCGAAATTTTCTCACCCCTTACTTTTGCCCTCTGATAACAACGGCGGCATGCCAGAGCTATATATCGATGGCATGATCATTTGTTTTTTACTGAACGCTGGCTTGCTGGTGTTTTTTCTGACGCGCATCAGCGGCAATTTAAAAGTGCGTGATGTCCAGTTGGCAGATGCCCGCCAGAGATCCACCGAAGAAGAACACATAGTGAAAATGGGCTTGCTGGCATCTGGCGCGGCGCATGAACTGGGTACACCTTTAGCAACGATGTCCGTCATTCTGGGCGACTGGAGGAGGATGCCGGAATTCAGCAATAATCCTGATTTAATCGAAGACCTGAGTGAAATGCAAAGGCAGTTGCAACGCTGTAAAACGACACTCAGCAGTATTTTATTGTCCGCCGGAGAAGCGCGTGGCGAATCTTCTGTCAAAACGACGATCAATACCTTTCTCAAACAACTGGTCGAGGACTTTCGTACGACGCGTCCGGTACAGACATTCATCTTTGAAAATCAGATTCAGCAGGATGTTCCTGTCGTGTTTGATTCTGCTCTCAAGCAGATGATATGCAATGTGTTAGATAATGCGCTTGAAGCTTCACCTGCATGGCTTGCCCTGACAGTATCGAGAGACGCAGATGTGCTGGTCATCGTTGTGACCGATACAGGGCCGGGTTTTTTACCATCGATACTGGAAAATCTGGGGCAAGCTTATCAATCGACCAAAGGGCGTCCGGGCAGTGGTCTGGGTATTTACTTTGTGGTGAATGTTGTTCGTAAATTAGGCGGCTCTGTGATTGCCCGTAACCGGCAGGATGGTGGTGCCGTTGTCAAAATAGAGCTGCCACTGTCAGCGTTAATGCTATAAAAAAGGTTTGAATATGTCAGAAAGTCGTCTGTTGCTGATTGTCGAGGACGATACTGCATTCGCGCGTACCCTGTGTCGTTCGTTTGAGCGACGTGCTTATACCGTATTGCATGCAGAAAGTCTGGAAGCGGCAGAAGAAATACTCAAGTCACATTCTCCGCAGTTTGCGGTGGTTGACCTGAAATTAAACGGCAATGCTTCCGGGCTTGCCTGTGTACAGATGTTGCATCAGCAAGTGCCGTCCATGCAGATTGTGGTGCTGACCGGCTTTGCCAGCATTGCGACTGCGGTGGAAGCCGTGAAACTGGGCGCATGTCAGTATTTAGCGAAGCCATCGAATACCGATGATATCGAAGCCGCTTTCGGCCATGTCGCCGGTGTCACTGATCTGGAGCTGACGAATCGTCCGACCTCAATTAAAACGCTGGAGTGGGAACGCATACACGAAGTGCTGGTGGAATCCGAGTTCAATATCTCCGAAGCAGCGCGACGTCTGGGTATGCACAGGCGTACCCTGGCACGTAAGCTCAGTAAGCAGCGCGTGAAATGATATGCCTATGGCAGATCAGGTTATTTGTGAATCCGCGTTAAGGCAATTCCATTAACGTCTTTGTTCTGACCATCTGCGGCATGGTATTGCTGAGATTCCGTTCTCTGCCGAACATACGCACCAACAGTAAAATTTTAATATCTCCCTGAGTGACTTATGTAAAAATACCGGCACAGTTTCGTCTGTGCCGGTACGCTTGCATAGGTTCAGTTTTAAACAGCAGACAGTTGAGCCGGACATTCCTGTTTCTGCTATCTCATAACAGTTCTCGCCTATTTTTATGCCTTCAGTGATCAAGCCAGGGCTGATTATTTTGCACAGTAATCAGTTGGAGCAGTTGAGTGCGGCCGTATTTGAGTGGATACGACGCAACCCCTTGTCGCCGCTGGAAAAAGACATTTTCCTGGTGCAGTCAAATGGTGTGGCTGAGTGGCTCAAAATTTCGCTGGCAGAGAATTTCGATATCAGCGCGGCGAATCGTATCGAACTGCCCGGTCGTTTCTTGTGGACGATCTATCGTTCCATGCTCGGTAAAGCGGAGATACCGTCAACTTCGTCACTCGATAAAATGCCCCTGACCTGGCGGCTGATGCGCCTGATTCCGGCGCTGTTACAAGACAATGATTTTTCTCCGTTAAAGCATTTTCTGGCCGATGGCGATGCCGAACGGCGCTATCAACTGGTGTCCAGATTGGCAGATCTGATCGATTTATATCAGGTGTATCGGACTGACTGGTTACAGGACTGGAGTATGGGGTTGGATCAGTTGCGTCGCGCGAACGGCGAGCTCGTACCATTGCCGGCAGATCAGCGCTGGCAGGCCAAACTATGGCGAGCGATTCTGGCTGATTTACCTGAGGCTGAGCGTTTGCTGGGACGCGTGAATGTGCACCGGCGCTTTGTCGATGCGGCCTCCGGCGGTGTTGCGCCAGCCACACCATTGCCGCGCCGGGTCGTTTTATTCGGCGTCTCTGCGTTGCCGCGGCAGACACTGGAAGCATTATCTGCGTTGGCCCATCATACGCAAGTCATACTCGCCGTGCCCAATCCCTGTCAGTATTTCTGGGGCGATATTATTGAGGGGCGCGAGTTGTTCAAGGCGCAGTTCAAGCGGCAACAATTGCGAAATCAAACTGATTTATCCCTGATCCCGATTGAAGAATTACATGCACACGCGCATCCTTTGCTGGCTGGCTGGGGGCGTCTGGGGCGCGACTTTGTCCGCATGCTCGATGAGTTTGATCAGGCTGAATTGGCGCGCACAGGTTTTGCCGGTTTAAAAATTGATTTATTTTCAGAAGATGCAGGACACTCTTTGCTGACGCAAGTGCAGGCGGCGATACGCGATTTGCTGCCGTTAGCGGAACATCCCCGTTCGCCAGTTGCAGCGACGGATGCCTCGATTGAGTTTCATCTGGCGCATAGTGTTCAGAGGGAAGTTGAGATTCTGCATGATCGCCTGTTAGGGATTTTTGCAGAAGCGGGCAATACAATTCGTCCGCGTGATGTGGTGGTTATGGTGCCGGATATTGCACAGTTCACACCGTCAATACGCGCCGTGTTCGGCCAATATAAAAGGACGGATCAACGTTATATTCCGTATGAGATCGGTGACGTCTCTGACCGTAAAACGAATCCGGTGATGGTGGCACTCGACTGGTTATTACGCTTGCCGCAGCAGCGCTGTCAGCAGAATGAAGTTGTGGATTTGCTGGAAGTTCCCGCGATTGCAGCTCGCTTTGGTTTGGATGAAGAAGATTTACCGGTACTGAAGACCTGGATTAATGGTGCCGGAATCCGTTGGGGCTTAAATCAACAGCATAGGGACGGCTTGGGGCTGGGCGCGACTGGTGAGCAGAATTCCTGGATATTTGGCATTCGCCGTATGTTGCTTGGTTATGCGAATGGCGCTCAGCAGCACTATCACGACATAGAGCCATACGCTGAAGTTGGCGGGCTGTCATCTGCACTGGCGGGCTGTCTTGCCGAATTTGTCGAAGCGCTGATTGCATGGCAAAACAGACTTGCATTACCGCAGACACCGCTGGTCTGGGCCGAGCAGGCGCGGCAATTGCTGACTGATTTTTTTGCCGTATCCGGCGAGAACGACAGGGTGTTGCTCGCTCGACTGCATGAGTCACTCGACAAGTATCTGAATGCATGTGAGCAGGCGCATTTTGACGAAGCGATTCCGCTGGCGGTTTTCCGCGAACCATGGCTGGCATCGATAGACGAGGCAACGCTGAATCATCGCTTTATTTCTGGTGGTGTGACTTTCTGTACCTTCATGCCCATGCGCTCAATGCCGTTTCAACTGGTCTGTCTGTTGGGCATGAATGAAGGTGATTTCCCGCGCAGAACGAGTCAGGTTGATTTTGATTTGCTGGCCCTGCAAGGCATGGCGAGACCCGGTGACCGTTCGCGGCGTGACGATGACAGGTATCTGATGTTGGAGGCGATTCTGGCTGCACGATCCAGGCTGTATATCAGCTGGGTGGGGAAAAATATCCGCGACAATTCTGAGCAGCCGCCATCGGTGTTGGTATCGCAGTTGCGTGATTATCTGAATGCGGGCTGGGATATTGATTTGCAAGAGCACACCCATGAATATCCTATGCAGGCGTTCAGCCGCGCGTATTTTTTTGCAGGGCCGGACCGGCCGCTGACGTATGCACGGGAATGGGGGGCAGCGTATTTGCAAACGCCGCTGCAAACACAGCCACACACGCAGCCGCAAGCGCAACCGCTTGTCGTAGATCACATTATTCCTGTCATGGGAGATGATGCCGATCTGAGTCTGAAACTCAGAGAATTGAGTCGCTTCGTCCGTCAGCCCGTCGCCCATTTTTTTCAACAGCGCTTAGGAGTGCAATTTGCTGATGAAGAGCAAATGACCGGCACCGAGGAACCTTTTAATCTCGATGCTTTGCAAGAATATTTTTTGAATGACAGGCTGATCAATAGCGGTGATGTACCGGGCAATATCGCTGAGCTTGAAACAAAACTGACCGAAAAAGCGGCGCAGCTTTCACGTGAGGGGCTGTTGCCGGTAGGCTTTATGGGGCAGAAATGGCAGCGTCTGCTGGTGGCTGAAATGATGCCGGTGCAAACGGCGTGGCTGACATTATGTGAATTATTCCCCGATCCAGCGGCGAAGTTGCCGGTGCAGTTTCGCTATCAGAATATCAGTATCTCGGATTGGCTGGAAAACCTGCGTACTGATGATCAGCAAACCGTTTCCATCATGCAGATCGCCAGCAAAGTATGCAATACCAAGGGCGAATTACGTGCAGATAAAGTGATTGATATCTGGATCAGGCAATTAGTCGCCGCCAGCCTGAATTATCCTGTGACTTTTTATCTGGTCGCACGCGATGCCAGCCTGTGCATGCCGCCTTTGGCGCAGGCTGCCGCGACAGCAACACTGGAAACGCTGATTGCATTATGGCGCGCGGGTCTTGATGGCATTTTACCGGTCGCCTGTAAGACCGCGCTGGCGCTGATTGCTGGCGATAACCCACAACAAACCTATGATGGTGGCTATAACATGAGCGGCGAAGTTGAGAGTCCTTATCTGGCGCGGATGTGGTCTGATTTTTCTGCATTAAGCGCCGAGTCTGATTGGGAAAGCGTCGCCAGAACATTGTATGAGCCTTTATTTCAATGGGCGCGTGAGATTCAGGTAACGCCTCTGAGTGCGACGACAGAGACGGGAGAATCAGAATGAGCTATCTACTGCATCCATTAAGCTTTCCTTTACATGGCAGTCGCCTGATTGAGGCGAGCGCTGGAACCGGAAAAACCTGGACCATCGCCGCATTGTATTTGCGTCTGGTGCTGGGGCACCGTGGCGAGCATGCGTTTCAACGCGCTTTGCATCCCTCAGAAATTCTGGTGATGACGTTCACGCGCGCCGCAACCAGAGAATTGTCGGATCGCATACGGCAGCGACTGACGGAAGCTGCTGGCTACTTCAGGTCTGGTGAGGTGCCCGCGAATGATCATTTCATCAGCGAATTGATACAGGCTTATCCTACGCAGGAATTGCAACAACAGGCGGCGTATCGACTCAGTATGGCGGCGCAGGCTATGGATGAAGCGGCGATTTTTACGATCGATGCATGGTGTCAGCGTATGCTCAAAGAGCATGCGTTTGATAGTGCTTGTCTGTTCGATGAAGAGCTGATCGCCAGCGAGTCTTCCTTACTCGAAAATGCCGCGCTGGATTACTGGCGGCAGCAGGTGTATCCGCTCGATAGCAATGGATTTTCGCTGGTGACCTCGTTCTGGAATGATGCACCTGCACTTTCGGCAGCGGTGCTGAAGCTGGTGCCGTTTGCCGGTTTGCTCGGTGCGCGTATCACGCAGCCTTTATCCGTTTTTATTGCGCAGACATTGGCGGAACAGGAAAAAATTCTGGTTAATTTGAAGGCTGGTTGGGCAGAGAAAGCCGATCAGATGATGCAATGGTTTGCCGCGCAAAGAGAGGCGTCACCGAAACAATTCAGTGCGACCAAATTAAAACCCGCCTCGTTGGATAAGTGGCTGGCAGGTCTCAAAGTCTGGGCACAGACACCCTCGCAGCTATGGCCGGACGGCTTTGAAACTGCAGCAGAAAAGCTGACACCGGATGCCTTACTGAGCGCATGCAATAAAGGATATGAGCCGGATATTCCCGCCGTATTTAACGACATAGCACCGCTCGCTGCAAAGCTGCGGGAGATCGAACCGATGAAACATGCGCTGTATCGGCATGCCGTTTCTGTCATCGTTGCCCGTGCGGATTTGCTCAAGCGTAGCAGTCGCCAGTTTGGTTTTAACGATATGTTGCAACGCTTGCGTGCAGCAGTCAGCGGACCGAATGCGGCTGCACTGAATCTGCGTATCCGTCAGCAATATCCGGTGGCGATGGTCGATGAATTTCAGGATACATCGCCAGATCAGTATGCGATTTTTGACGCGATTTATCGCATTAACGAGAACGCGGCGACGCAGGGCTTGTTCCTGATCGGTGATCCTAAACAATCGATTTACGGTTTTCGCGGTGCTGATATACAAAGTTATCTGGCTGCCCGCGTAGCGACCACGGGCCGGCATTATCTGCTGGGCACCAACTTCCGTTCCACCCATGCGCTGGTGCATGCGGTGAATCATGTGTTTCTGCACGCGGAAACAAATGAAGACGCAGCGTTTGCCGCGGGTGCTTTCCGGTTCCGGCGTGCCGCAGTTGATCCTATGCCGTTTGAAGCGGTCGCCGCACATGGCCGGGCAGAAAAATTCGTCAATGCCGATGGTGAAGTCAAAGCGCTGAACCTGTGGGCGTCGGCGAATCCGGACATGAAAAAAGACGAGTACCTTTATTTTTTTGCGGAACACTGTGCCGAGCATATTGTGACGCAATTGAATAGCTCGCAAACCGGTTTTCAGAACGCGCAGGGATCGCAGCGATTTCAGCGATTGCAGGCGGCGGATATCGCGATTCTGGTGCGGGATAAATTTGAAGCCGAAGCGATCCGCAGCGCGCTGCAAAAGAGAAATGTCGCCAGCGTGTATTTGTCAGATAAAGACTCGGTACTCAATAGCGACGAGGCCAGAGATGTCTTGCGCTGGCTGCATGCATTCGCCAATCCGCTGGATGATACTATCGGTCGCGCTGCGTTTGCCACCAAAACAGCGAAACTCAGTATCGCGCAACTGGTCACGCTGGCGTCCGACGATGAGGCGTGGGAAACCTGTACCGGGCAATTAAAAGAACTACACTCTGTCTGGCAACGTCAGGGCGTACTCGCGGCGATCCGGCGTTTTATTCACATGCTGGAATTACCGGCAAAATTACTCAGCGAAGTCGGCGGCGAACGAAGTTTAACCAATATTCTGCATCTGGCTGAATTACTCGAAACGGCCAGCATGCAACTGGATGGCGAACAATCGCTGGTTCGCTGGCTGGCAGAGCAAATGGCGGACGATAGTCAGCACAGCGACGAACACATCTTGCGACTGGAGAGCGATGCAAAACTGGTCAAGGTGATTACGATACATAAATCCAAAGGCTTGCAATATCCGTTGGTCTATCTGCCATTTGCCGTGTCGACCCGGGTGACGACACGGATGAACCGCAGTTTCTTTGATTACGTCGATGAATCCGGTGAGCGGAAAATTGATTTTGCTTTGTCGCAGGCAGCGCTGGATGCGGTGAACCGCGCCAGAAAAGAAGAAGACATCCGCCTGTTTTATGTAGCTGTCACCCGCGCCGTGCATGCGCTGTGGCTGGGTGTTTCCTCGAATCAGGACAAAATACACGAGTCTGCGTTTGGCTATCTGCTGGCGGGGGAAACGACACTCAAGGCGGCTGCGCTGAACGATGCTCTGCATGACATGAGCGACAGTTGCGATGACATCGCTGTACTGAATGTAAAAGATTTACCCGGTGTGAGTTTCTACACGCGTCATGAGGCACAGCAAAGTCTGGTGGATATTCCTGAATACACGCAGGAATTTGAACGCGACTGGGCGGTTGGTAGTTTTACCTCGCTGACACGCGGTATGACGGCCACCGGCAATATGACCCGGGTGCAGGACAGCAAGCTGCTGGAAGACGATGACACCGCACCTGTATCGGCATCGGGCAACAGCGCCTGGCATCGTTTTCCGCGTGGTGCGATGCCGGGACAATTTTTACATGAGCAGCTCGAATGGATGGCGGGCGAGGGTTTTGATTTCATAGAGTCCGACAGCTTTGATACCAGACTGACTTCCCGTTGTCAGCGCGCAGGCTGGGATAATCATCTGGACGATATCATCGTCTGGCTAAGGCGCATCGTCACGACTCCCTTATTGCCAGCGAATGTCAGCCTGATCGGGCTATCGACGTTTTTGCCCGAGATGGAATTCTGGTTTCCGTGTGAGCGGGTGAATGCGCAGAAAATTGATTGCTTATGTCAGGAATTTTTTCTGGACGGCACACCGCGCGATGCCTTGGGTGAGCGCGAGTTGCATGGTTTGCTGATGGGCTTTGCCGATCTGGTGTTTGAATATGAAGGAAAGTACTGGGTGCTGGATTACAAGTCGAATGTCGTTGGTGTTGACGATCAGAGTTATCACAAAGCGGGTCTCGCCTCTGCCATGGCGGCGCATCGATATGATGTGCAGGGAGCGATCTATATGCTGGCCTTACACCGCTTGTTGCAGTTGCGTATCGGTGAGGCTTACGACCCTGACATCCATCTTGGCGGTGCGATTTTTTTCTTTATGCGCGGCGTTGCCAACGAAGAGACGCACGGCTGTTACTTGCTTGAGGCAGCCCCGGAATTTCTGGATAGACTCGATCAGCTGATGCGCGACGATGATTCGGCGGCAGGCGATATGTCTGCTGCTGGTAAATCTGACGGTGGTAAATTTGCTGACACAAAGGAAATCCCATCATGATGGTAGCGACACCGCCAGTGCTGGAACGGCTCAAACAATATGCAGAGCGTGGTCATGTCCGCCTTTTGTCTGTCGCCTTTGTGCGCTTCATGCACAGCCTTGGCATGCAGGATCAGCGGCAGATGCTGATCGTTGGCTTGTTATGTGAACTTGAAGCGCTTGGTCATAGTTGTATCAAACTCGAAGCCTTGGTGACTGATCCTTGTGCTTTGTTGGGATGGGATGTGTCGCTGTGGGAAACGCTGATCGCTGATATGGAATTGCCTGCCGACGTTGAAGGTTGGTTGCATGTACTCGGTGGTTCCGCACAAATTTATGCCGCTGACATAGAAAATCAGAACGACCAACAGCAACCGCTGGTGTTACACAGAGCCAGCCTGTATCTGCGTCGTTACTGGCGACATGAAATGGCGATTGCCTCTGCCGTCAGACAACGCGCATCTGCCTTGATGCCTGTCGATGTGGCAGCAGTGTCGCGCTGGCTGGATATCTTGTTCAACGCTTCCGACGAGATAGATTGGCAAAAGACCGCTTGTGCGATTGCTGTCCGCAGCCATTTTTCTGTCATTACTGGCGGGCCGGGGACGGGGAAAACCTACACCGTGGCACGGCTGCTGGCGTTGTTGTTTGCCTTGTCCGCACATCCTGAACGTTTGCGTATCGCACTGGCCGCACCGACCGGTAAAGCCGCAGCGCGCCTGAAGCAGGCAATTGATCATGCTTTGTCTGAACTCGCAGAAAAAATCGGTCCGGCGTTACCGCTGGCGGAATTGACCAACAGAATAGGTGCTGCGCGTACGCTGCATAGTTTGCTGGGCGCTCGCCCGGATACGCGGGCATTTCGGCATCATGCCGGGAATTTGCTCGATATTGACGTGCTGATCGTGGATGAGGCATCGATGGTGCATCTGGAAATGATGGCTTCACTGTTAGCGGCGCTGCCAGATTCCACCATGTTGATTTTGCTGGGTGATAAAGATCAGTTGGCATCAGTCGAGGCGGGGGCGGTGCTGGGTGATCTGTGCGATCGCGCCGAATCCGGAAATTACTCGCCTGCCACGGCGCGCTATATTGCGACTGCCTGCGGCAAAGAGATTCCGGCAGAGTTCATTGCCGATGGCAGCGTGATAGCACAGCAGACCGTGATGCTTAGAAAAAGCCGTAGGTTCAGCGGTGCCATCGGCGCGCTGGCACTGGCTGTGAACAGCGGGCAGACAGACCTTGCGATTGATTGTTTGCGCCGTGCGGATGAGCAAGTCCTTTTCTGGGCCGAATCTGCCCAGCAAAAAACGCTATTGCAAATGGCCTTGCATGGCAGGGCTGGTGCAGAAGGCGGTTATTCCACTTATCTGCAATTGTTGGCGCAAAGGCCGCAGGGCAGTGACGAAGCGCAGTTTCATCTATGGGTGATTGCTGTTCTGAAAGCATTCGAATCATTCCGTATTCTGTGCGCCGTCCGGGAAGGCGATTGGGGCGTCAGTGGTTTGAATCAGGCCATCGAGCGACACCTGCATCAACTGGGACACATCAACAGCCGTAATGAATGGTATAGCGGGCGTCCGGTGATGATTACGCGTAACGATTACGGTACCGGTGTTTTTAACGGCGACATCGGTATGACCTTGCCTGACTTCAGCAAAGACAAGGTACAAAGAGTTTATTTTCTGGATGGCGATAAATTGCGCCACGTGCTGACCTCACGTTTGCGCCATGTTGAAACCGCGTTCGCGATGACCGTGCATAAATCGCAAGGATCTGAATTTCAGCATACGGTGATGGTATTACCGGCCGAAGCGTCACCGGTGATTACCCGCGAGTTGATTTATACCGGTATTACCCGGGCAAAGCAGAATTTCAGCTTATTGACGCCCGCATCCACAGTACTGAGCCATGCAATCGGACGCCTGACGCTGCGGGCGAGTGGCTTGCAAGAAGAGTTAAATATTGTTTAATTGAAAATAAATTCAGAGTTGAATTGCAGATTAATCCTTTGGTTTCCGGCGAAGTCTTTTATAATCCCCCGCGTACCAGATAAGTCGCCCGGAGCGTGGACTGATGACTGATACCTTCGAAATTGATGTGCTCGTATCAACGTTGTGACATTCTTGGAGGTTGTTATCTTGGATAGACGTGTTAAATAAAGAATGTAAATTGTATGAGTAAAGACTTAAGTAAGCCCGCCAAGGCTGAATCAGGAAACATCCCCGAACATATCGCAATCATTATGGATGGTAACGGCAGATGGGCGAAGCAACGATTGTTGCCCCGTTTTGCCGGTCATACCAAAGGGGTGAATGCCGTCAATAAAGTGGTGGAAGCGTGTTGTAATCGCGGCGTGCGCTATCTGACTTTGTTTGCGTTCAGCTCAGAAAACTGGCGTCGTCCACCGGAGGAAGTCTCTCTGCTCATGAAGTTGTTCCGGAAAGTGCTGGTACTTGAGATTAACAATATGTGCCAGAACAATATCCGTCTGAAAATCATTGGTGATCTGAGCAAGTTTGACACCGAACTCAAAGAGCTGATCCGCAATGCGGAAGAAAAAACCGCCGCCAATACCGGGCTGACGCTGACGATCTGCGCTAATTACGGTGGTCGCTGGGATATCGTCAATGCCTGTAATGCCTTGATTCGTGAAGGACTGGATCAGGACAGCATTACCGAAGAAATGCTGTCATCAAAATTGGCTATGGCCTACGCGCCGCCGCCAGATATGCTGATACGCACCGGTGGCGAGGCGCGCATATCGAATTTCCTGCTGTGGCAAATGGCTTATTCCGAATTTTTCTTTACCGATACCTACTGGCCGGATTTTGATGGCAAATCGCTGGACGAAGCGATAGCGTCGTTCCAGAAGCGCGAGCGCCGTTTCGGCAGAACCAGCGAACAGTTGCTGGAATCTGCTGAGTAAAACAGCATAACAACGCTATTTTTTATGTAATGCAGGCGGGAATTATCAATGACCAAAATTGTTCCGGTAATTTTATGTGGTGGCTCAGGCACCCGCCTGTGGCCTTTGTCACGCGCTGGTTTTCCTAAACAGTTTCTGGTGTTATCCGGCACCACCAGCCTGTTTCAGCAGGCTGTGCAACGCGTGAATGCGATTGCAGACAGCGATATTCAGGTCAGTCCTACACTGATCGTGACCAATGAAGAGCACCGTTTTCTGGCGCTCGACCAGTTACGTGAAATGAAATCCGTTGCGGCCAGTCTGTTACTGGAACCCACCGGAAAAAATACCGCACCGGCATTGACGCTGGCGGCTCTCGAAGCTACCGCCAAAGGCGATGATCCAGTCTTGGTAGTGACGCCAGCAGATCAGACCATACAGGATGACGCCGCGTTCACCAGCGCATTGCAGCAGAGCGTGCGTGCCGCCAGCGATGGCGCGATCATTATTTTAGGCATTACGCCTGATCGCCCGGAAACTGGCTACGGCTATATCCGCAGAACCGGGTCGGCAGCATCGTTTGGCGAATCTGCCGTCGCGCAGTTTGCCGAAAAGCCCGATGCCGCGACCGCGCAGCAATATCTGGACAGCGGCGAATACCTTTGGAACAGCGGCATGTTTGTGCTCAGAGCAAGCACCTGGCTCAAAGCGCTGGCGCAATTCCGGCCGGATATTGCGGAGTCTGCCAGACTCTCGTGGTCGGAAAAAACCAGTGATGCTCAATTCATCCGTCCCAACGCGGCTGCTTTTGCCAAGATTCCGGCAGATTCTATCGATTATGCCGTGATGGAAAAATGCCCGCGGTCAGCTTTTGACATACGCATGATTCCGCTGGCCGCCGGTTGGAACGATCTCGGCGCGTGGGATGCAGTCTGGCAGGTCGGCAAACAGGATGCGCAGGCGAACGTGACCTATGGCGATGTGATACAGACCAATTCCAGCAATAGCCTGATTTATTCGTCCAGCCGCCTTGTCAGCACCGTTGGCATTGATCATCTGGTGGTCGTCGAAACGCCGGATGCCGTGCTGGTGGCCGATCGTCGCCAGAGTCAGGATGTGAAGGCGATTGTGGCGCAATTAACGCAGCAGGGGCGGCAGGAACATACTTTGCATCGCAAGGTGTATCGTCCCTGGGGCTGGTATGACAGCATTGATGAAGAAGAACGCTTCAAGGTCAAACGCATACAGGTTAAGCCCGGTGCCAGCCTGAGCCTGCAAAAGCATCATCACCGCGCGGAACACTGGGTTGTGGTCAGAGGAACGGCCGAAGTCACTTGCGGCGATAAAGTCATGCTGCTGACGGAAAATCAATCGACTTATATTCCGCTCGGTGAGGTGCACCGGCTGGCGAATCCGGGCGCGATACCGCTGGAAATCATCGAAGTGCAGTCCGGCAGTTATCTGGGTGAAGACGATATCGTCCGTTTTGAAGACACCTATGGCCGTACGAAGTAAATGCGGTAAGGTATAAAAACAGTGCGGCGCCAGGCAAGCACAATTCTTTTGATGTATGTCATGGCAATGACACAATTTCTTGGTATGATTCATCTCAGTTACTGTACATGCAACTGATATGTATGACGGTAACAAGGTGTGCCGGATCAGCAGATAGCGGGTTGGCCACCGTCCAGAACAAGGGTACGGAGACTGAACAGACAGTCTCCGTATTTTTTTGCGCGCTGCTTTTATTCGTTGCGCACAATGCGAATGCAGGGCTGCACCGAAAAAGACAGAAAGCGCATCGCGTTTCAGATTCAGATGCTTTTCGCCCCGTTCTGGTTCAGGCAGATGCCTGTCTGCCCGAATCACGCACAGATCTGAAATCGCAAAGGCGTCCGCACTCAGACATTGCGGGCATTCGCGCCGCAAATTATCTCAAGCTGGCGCACCCCACACAGCGACAGAGCCTCGCCAAGCCGAAAAAACGCCTCCGCAAGCACTAAATATACTCCCCCCAGTATGTAAAACAGCCCAATATTCATAAGGAGATAAGGCTGTTTTCTGCATATACTCCCCCAAATTCTCTCTATTTCAGGATGCGCTGGCAGATTTTTCAGGCTTTTTGCGAACGTGGCACGCTATCTGCTCATAGGCTGGTGAAGCTTGCAGTTTCTTTGTTACCCACCACCTTCAGGAGAAATCATGACACGTCGTACGGTTTTGAAAGCAACAGCAATAGGCGCAATGGCGCTCGCTACATCGGGCTGGATGGCTCAGGCATTCGCAGCAGATACGATCAAGGTTGGCATTTTGCATTCCCTCTCAGGAACGATGGCGATTTCCGAAACATCGCTGAAAGACGTGGCGCTGATGACGATTGATGAAATCAATGCCAAGGGCGGCGTGATGGGTAAAAAACTGGAAGCCGTTGTCGTTGATCCGGCATCCAACTGGCCTTTGTTTGCTGAAAAAGCACGGCAGTTAGTGTCGCAGGATAAAGTGTCGGTGGTGTTTGGTTGCTGGACATCGGTATCACGCAAATCGGTGTTGCCGGTCTTTAAAGAATTGAACAGCCTGCTGTTTTATCCTGTGCAATATGAGGGTGAAGAGCTGGAGAAAAACGTGTTTTACACCGGCGCTGCACCGAATCAGCAAGCGATACCGGCGACAGAATATCTGATGTCGAAAGAGGGCGGCGCGGCAAAACGTTTCGTGCTGTTGGGTACGGATTATGTTTATCCACGCACGACCAACAAAATTCTGCGCGCTTTCCTGCATAGCAAAGGTGTGAAAGACAGTGATATCGATGAAGTCTACACACCGTTTGGTCACTCTGATTACCAGACCATCGTTGCGAATATCAAGAAATTTTCTGCCGGTGGTAAAACGGCAGTGATCTCGACCATCAACGGCGATTCGAACGTGCCGTTTTACAAAGAGCTTGGTAATGCCGGTCTGAAAGCGACCGATGTGCCTGTCGTAGCGTTCTCGGTTGGTGAAGAAGAATTGCGCGGTGTCGATACCAAACCACTGGTCGGCCATCTGGCCGCATGGAATTACTTTGAGTCCGTCAAAAATCCGGCGAATGCGGAATTCATCAAAAAATGGAAGGCGTATGCGGTCGCGAAAAAATTACCGAATGCTGCCACCGTGGTGACGAATGACCCGATGGAAGCAACCTACGTCGGCATTTATATGTGGAAGCAAGCGGTGGAAAAAGCTAAATCCACCGATACCGATAAAGTGATCGCAGCGATGGGCGGGCAAACCTTCAAAGCCCCATCCGGCTTTGAACTGACGATGGATGCGACGAATCATCATCTGCATAAACCCGTCATGATCGGTGAGATTAAAGCAGACGGCCAGTTCAGCGTCGTCTACAAAACCAAAGCGCCTATCCGTGCGCAACCTTGGAGCCCGTATATCAAGGGCAATGAAGGTAAGCAAAAGCTGTAAGCAGCGCGGCAGTTTTCTCCTTGCGTGAGCACTTCCTGGTGTTTTCCCGACTGACCAGGTCGTTGCTCGCGCGTATGGGGAATATTGCCTGGCTTTGAGCTGCCAATTTTGGTCTGCCAATGCGGAAGCGGCGTTTTCCCGTTTCCGCCTACAACAGAATTTCAAGAAATTTCCACGAATGAATGCGTCTGCAGAACTATGACATTCCAGAAAACGTTGGCACGCCTGCTTGTCACTATGCCCGTCATCTTACTTGGCAGATTACGTGACATATCACGTGGCATCTTGTTCGGCGTCTTGTTCGCTGTGTTGCTACCGGCAACAGCGCATGCAGCGATCGACGCGAGTCAGCTTAAAGCGCTGGCGGGTGATGATCCGGATGCACGTATCGCTGCCGTGAATACGATAGCCGCGCTGGCGAATGATGAAGCCGCGAAAGTGTTGACTGCACTTAAAAATGAAGAACTATATTTCAAAGACGATCAGGTTTTTCTGCCTGAGGGTGAGCAGTTCATCGCCTTAGCCGATGGCAAAAAAGTCGCTTTGCCTGACGGTGCTGATGTCATTGCGATTAATAATCGCTTGCGTGCTGCAGTCGACAGCGCCTTATCTGGTCTGAAGCTGTTTGCGCCGGAGCGCGCAGTTCGTCTTGCGGCGGCGCATGCGCTGCAAAAAGAAGCGACGCCGGAACAACTGCCTTTACTGAACAAGGCGTATGTCAAAGAAAAAGATCCTGAAATCGGCGCATTGCTGCAAATGCTGATCGCGACCGTGAATCTGCATGCAGAAGATCCCGCCATTCGTAAAGCGGCGGTCAAAACACTCGTCACCAGTGCGAATGCGAATCTGAAACCTGCATTGCAGGAAATGATTACCCAACGTCCGGATGGTAGTTATGCCGAGCCGGACGAAAGCATACGCGTCGCAGCGGTGGCAACTCTGAATGCGATTGACAACCGCATAGCCCGCACCGAATTTGTCGGTAATCTGTTTTATGGCATCTCGCTCGGCAGCGTGTTGTTGCTGGCAGCACTGGGGCTGGCGATCACGTTCGGATTGATGGGCATCATCAATATGGCGCATGGTGAATTGCTGATGATAGGTGCCTACACGACCTATGTTTGTCAGTCACTGTTCCGGCATTTTTTCCCGGAAGCGATTGATGCGTATTTATTGCTGGCCGTGCCAGCGGCGTTTCTGGTATCGGGCATGGTCGGTATCGTGCTGGAACGCACGGTGATTCGCTGGCTCTATGGCCGCCCTTTGGAAACTCTGCTTTGTACCTGGGGTATCAGCCTGATGCTGATGCAGGGCGTGCGTTCGGTGTTCGGCGCGCAAAACGTCGAGGTGGCCAATCCTGCCTGGATGTCTGGCGGCGTCACGGTGATGGGCTCGCTGGTGCTGTCTTACAACCGCATCATCATCATTTTCTTTTCTCTGACCGTGGTGTTTGCGGTTTGGCTGATTCTGAATAAAACACGCATGGGTTTATTTGTGCGGGCCGTGACGCAAAACCGCCGCATGGCCGATTGTGTCGGCGTAGCGACCGGTAAGATCGATATGCTGACCTTTGGTCTGGGCTCGGGTATCGCGGGTCTGGGCGGCGTTGCCTTGTCTCAGTTGGGTAATGTCGGCCCCGATTTGGGACAGAGCTATATCGTTGATTCATTTATGGTGGTGGTGCTGGGCGGTGTCGGCCAGCTGGCGGGTACCGTGATTGCGGCATTCGGCCTCGGTGAAGTGAATAAATTTCTGGAACCAGTGGCAGGTGCGGTGATGGCAAAAATTGTGATTCTGGTGTTCATCATTATCTTTATTCAACGCAGACCGCAGGGCTTGTTTGCACTCAAGGGAAGGAGTGTCGACTGATGCGCCATTTATTTTTACGTCCGGCATGGGCGGGCATCGTCGTACTGGCACTGATCGCAGCGCTGCTACCGCTGTGTTATCTGGTATTCCCTGAAGGCCATGCCTTGCATGTGTCGTCGTATGTGATCGGTATCGTTGCCAAGTTCATGTGTTACGCGCTGGCGGCGATGGCGCTGGATCTGGTATGGGGCTATACCGGTATTTTGTCTCTGGGCCACGGCGTATTTTTTGCGCTCGGTGCTTACGCGCATGGCATGTATCTGATGCGTGCGATTGGTCGTGACGGTGTGTATCAAAGCGATTTGCCCGATTTCATGGTGTTCCTCGATTGGAAAACTTACCCGTGGTACTGGTCGCTGACGGATCATTTCTGGTATTGCATGGCGCTGGTGGTGCTGGTGCCCGGTGTGCTGGCGTTTATCTTTGGCTATTTCGCTTTCCGCTCCAGAATCAAAGGCGTGTATTTTTCCATCATCACGCAAGCGATGACCTTTGCCTTCATGCTGCTGTTTTTTCGCAATAACACAGGCTTTGGCGGCAATAACGGCTTTACTGACTTTAAACGCATACTCGGTTTCAGCATCACTGCGCCGGGCACCAAAGCTGTGCTGTATCTGATGACCTTATTGATTTTGCTGGCCGCCTTATTTTTATGCCGCTGGATCGTGCAGTCCAAACTCGGGCGTGTGTTGCAGGCGGTCAGGGATTCCGAATCCCGCCTGATGTTCATCGGCTACGACCCCTTATGGTTCAAGCTGTTTATCTGGACCTTATCTGCGGTGTTGTGCGGCATTGCCGGGGCTTTGTACGTGCCGCAGGTCGGCATTATCAATCCGTCTGAAATGTCGCCGGGAAATTCAATCGAGATGGTGATCTGGGCCGCCGTTGGCGGGCGCGGCACCTTGCTTGGCCCGATTATCGGGGCGTTCACTGTGAATGGGCTCAAGAGCTGGTTTACGGCGGCGTTTCCCGATCTCTGGTTATATGCACTGGGCTTATTGTTTATTCTGGTGACGCTATTCATGCAACAAGGCATATTGGGTTTAGCCGGTAAATTGCGCAAACGTGGGGAGTCCGCATGACTTACTTGATGAACGGCGTGATGAGCGGCGTATTGCGTCCCGGCCAGCAATACGCATCGGCGACCGGCGATCAGGGTGTTTCTTATGGCAGAGTCCGGCAGGCAGGTGTCGATACCACGCATGGTGCGATTCTGTATCTGGAAGATATCGTCGTTTCGTTTGACGGTTTTAAAGCGATCAATCATCTGACGCTGGATATTTCTGTCGGTGAATTACGCTGCATCATCGGCCCGAACGGTGCCGGTAAAACCACCATGATGGATGTGATTACCGGCAAAACCCGGCCTGCATCGGGCACCGCATTTTTTGGTCAGACCATGGATCTGAGCAAGATGAATGAAGTCGAAATTGCGCATGCCGGTATCGGTCGTAAATTTCAGCGCCCCACGGTGTTTGAGCAGCACACGGTATTCGAGAATCTGGAACTCGCCATGAAAATGGATAAACGGGTCAAGACGACTTTATTTGCCAGATTGAATAGCGAGCAGCGCGACAAGATCGCGGCAATACTGCAACTGATACGTTTGCAGGGTGAAGAAAAACGGCTTGCTGGTTTGCTGTCGCATGGGCAGAAACAATGGCTGGAAATCGGCATGTTGCTGATACAAGAGCCGCAACTGATTCTGCTGGATGAGCCGGTGGCAGGGATGTCCGATGCCGAGACCGCACGCACCGCCGAATTGCTCAATGAATTGCGCGGCAAACACTCGATCATGGTGGTGGAACATGACATGGGATTTGTGACTGAGATTGCGCAGCAGGGCAAGGTCACGGTATTGCACGAAGGTGCCGTACTGGCAGAGGGCACGATGCAGCAGGTGCAGGCAGATGAACGTGTGATCGAAGTCTATCTGGGGCGCTGAAAATAAGATGAGGTCAGGCAGCCTACAGCCGCCGTTTAAATCGGGAAAATCATGCTAGAAGTTAATCAACTGCATCAATACTACGGCTCCAGCCATACGCTGCGCGGCATTTCCCTGTCGCTGAAAAAAGGCGAATGCCTGACCTTGCTGGGGCGTAACGGCGTCGGTAAAACCACCTTGCTCAAATGCCTGATGGGCGTGCTGCCTGCGTCGCAGGGTGAAGTGGTGTTTGAAGGGCGCAATATCAATAAGCTGGCGCCGCATGAGCGGGCGAAGGCCGGTATCGCTTATGTGCCGCAAGGGCGCGAGATATTTGCCCGTTTGACGGTGGAAGATAATCTCTTGATGGGCATGGCAACGCTGCCAGCGAAACGCGCCAAGACGATCAAAGGCGAAGTGTATGAATTATTCCCAGTGTTGAAGGAAATGCTGCATCGGCGCGGCGGTGATCTGTCTGGCGGTCAGCAACAGCAACTCGCGATCGCCCGTGCTTTGCTGGCCGAACCCAAGCTGATTATTCTTGATGAACCCACCGAAGGCATACAGCCATCGATTATCAAAGACATCGGCCGTGTGATCCGGCTTTTACGTGAACGTGGTGATATGGGCATTCTGCTGTGCGAACAGTATTTTGATTTCGCACGTGAATTGGCCGATCAGTTTGTGGTCTTGTCACGCGGCGAAGTCGTGGCGTCCGGCACACAGGATTTAATGGATGGCGACGATATCAAACGCCATCTGGCGGTATAGTGTGGTTCTTGTTTTTTGTTGTGAGTCTGCATGAGTTTGCCCATCATTGTTACGACACCTGTCGCTGAAACTATCTCCGAATCTGCTGCAGTATCTGCACCATCAGCCCCAGAGAAAAGCCACTGGCAGGCACGCTTGCAACTGGGGTTCAGCAAAGATGCAGAGACCACACGCCTGATTGAGCGTCAGCACAGCGGCCCGCTGCGGGTGCAAAAGCCTTTGTATCCCGAAGGCGCAGAGATTTGCCACGCGATCATTATTCATCCTCCCGGTGGCGTGGTCGGCGGTGACGAATTGCAGATCAGCGCAACGCTGGGCGCAGGAACCCACGCCCTGATCACCACGCCCGGTGCCGCCAAATGGTATCGCGGCAATGGCTATACCTCAAAACAATCTGTGGTGCTGCATGTCGCTGACGGCGCGGTCATGGAATGGCTGCCGCAAGAAACCATATTTTTTGATGATGCCTGCGTATCCTTGCATCAGGACATCTACCTCAGCGGCAATGCCGCCGTCATTGCGTCCGACATTCTGTGTTTTGGCCGCACCGCTGCCGGTGAAACCTATGCCAGCGGCAGCATCTGGCAACACAGCCGCATCTATCGTGACGGCAAACTGATCTGGTTTGAGCAAGGTTGTCTGGAAGGCCATGGCGAATCCATGCAAAGTCCGCTGGGGCTTGCTGGTCGCTCCGTCAGCGGCATGGTGCTGGCGGCAGGCGCCATGCTCAGCAGCGCACAACTGCTGCAATTACGCGAAGAAAGCCGCGCCTTACTGGATGCGCGCGAACCCCAGGCTTTGTGCGGCGTCACGCAAATGAAGTCAGTGTTGGTGGCGCGTTATTTAGGCAATTCCAGCGAAGTCACCCGCGCATGGATGCAACTGGTTTGGCAACACCTGCGCCCCGTTGTCGCCAGACAACCAGCACGCATACCGCGCATCTGGAATACCTGAGTAGCTCGTTGTTTAACTGCTTTGCGCTGTTTTAACTTCGACTACCGAAAATCCTTGCTGCCGTTAAGCGGCTGTTGTGTTATTCGGCTTTTCCAAGAATTATTTCCTCTTACTCATAATCCGAAAATGCAACAGCATTCCCCAAATAATCACAGCCCAAGAAGCCCACATAATCCATACTCCTAGAGTATCGGCTCCTATTAGGGAAACTCCAAATCCCAATAAGCAGCAAAAGAAACCGATTCCGCCAATCGCGATACCGCGCTCTTCCGCTTTAATTTTCATTGTAACCTCACTGATATGATACTGGTGGAGGAGTTGGGCATTGAGGATGTGGCATCCCTAAAGCAGATTAGAGTTTGCTTTCATATCATAAATCTTACTGCTTTGCTAACTCTGACTCTTAATCGTCGCCTGCGCTTGCTGAATTCAGTGTGAATGATTTCATTTCATGTAAATAAAAAGTTGTGGCTGTTATTCAATCTCAACATTCTTTATTTACTCCCCCCCTCGACCAGATGAATTCCGTAATTTTTTTCTAAATTTTCAACCTCTTTAATATTCGCAGGAAAGTAATATTCTTGAATTCCAGATACATTGAAAGCCATAAGTTCGGCTTTCGACGGAAACCAATAAGCGTTTTCTATTCGCCCTTTCCAGCGGTATGAAATAACTTTTGCCTTTTCATATTTTGAATATAGGGTTGAATCATTTTCTTCGTTACCCGTTAGTTCGTACTCCTCTACCTGCCCTTGCTCGGTTTTAACCGACATGATGATAGACGGGGGCGCAAAAGATGTTTTACTCGCAATTTCACGATAAATAGTTGGAGATATGCCTGCTTTCGCGAATAGTGATTTCGCTGACTTTTCCCCTATCAGAAAAAGATTTTTTTCTGGATCACCATGGGAAATACGCAACTCCGTTCGGACAAGGTCAAATTGTGACGTGATGTCTGCGTGAAATCCTAGTACGGCATTGGATAAGAGAGCCTTCTGTTTCGCCGGAAGAAATATCCAATTTGCGCATGCGGAAAAACAATAATCATTCACGATAACCTTGATATTGCGCTCAAATATAATCAATCCAATTTCTGCGGCAGCATGTACTTCACCGCCACTGGATGTAACGATCAACTCTTTTATATTTTGTAAATCTTCCTTTTTAAATGCGTTTAAACTTTGCTCGGTGATCATTCCAAACGCAATTAAAGTGCTATCGTTTTTCTTCCAAAACTTCATGTCCAAATTCTGCGCTTGCGCATTGAAAACAAACAAACTCAAGACAAATAACAATAATTTATGCAATGTTTTCATTTGTAAATTTCATAAAATTTTTATCAATAATATTCACATTAAAGTAAACGCTATTTCCTTATAGATTTACCTGTATAGCGTCCAGCTACAACACTAAGCTTTGTGTCCATTTCTTCTACGGTGTTATCTTCAGCAGATGTTTCCTAAGCAGTCAACGCCAAAATCAATCTGCGTTTTTTATTCAGTATTCGAATTGCTCGTAAGTTTTCGGCATTTTCATCTCTAACGGTTTTTATATAGGAAAATGCAATATTAACATTGAGTATTGCAATATTACTTATCGATTTTATGTCATGAAAATCCGCATGATTTCTGGCTTTTACGTAAATGCTCCTGATGTTTCCAGCAGCATGATTTGCTCTGCGTCTTGATAGCCGGACACGACATTTCGCGCAAGTCAATAACAAAACTTCCTGCCTGCATTCCCAATCGCACCAAAATAAATCAACCTGCACTTATTTGATGCGCACGTCATTTCGCGGTAGTGCATTGGCGATAGGCATTGGTGCGTTCTGGCTGGTTTGATTCTTGCTGTTTCTGTCAACAACACATTGCGTATGCAGATGAGGAAAACGAACGATGGATCTGAGCCCGAGAGAAAAAGACAAATTACTTATTTTTACGGCGGCGCTGCTGGCAGAAAGACGCAAGGCGCGTGGTCTGAAACTGAATTATCCGGAAGCGGTGGCGCTGATTACTGCTGCGATTATGGAAGGTGCACGCGATGGTAAAAGCGTGGCGGAATTGATGTCCGATGGCACGCAGATATTGAGCCGTGCCGATGTGATGGAAGGGATTCCTGAAATGATTCCGGATATTCAGGTCGAGGCGACTTTTCCGGATGGCACCAAGCTGGTGACCGTTCATCATCCGATTCCATAGGAGGCCACATGATTCCCGGAGAAATGCTGATCGCTGACGGCGATATCGAGCTGAATGTGGGGCGGCAGACGACGTCGCTGACGGTGGCCAATAGCGGTGACCGGCCGATTCAGGTGGGCTCGCATTTTCATTTTTTTGAAACCAATCCGGCGCTGCAATTTGAGCGGCAGGCGGCGTATGGCATGCGGCTGAATATCGCTGCGGGTACGGCGGTGCGCTTTGAGCCGGGGCAGCAACGTACGGTTGAGCTGGTGGCGCTGGCAGGTGAACGGCGGGTGTTTGGTTTCAGCGGCAAGGTGATGGGTGCACTGGATGCGAAGGAGAACAACGCATGAAAATTTCGCGTCAGGCGTATGCCGAAATGTTTGGCCCGACCACGGGCGACCGTATTCGCCTTGCCGATACCGGTTTATTTATTGAGATCGAAAAAGACTTTGCGATCTATGGCGAAGAAGTCAAATTCGGCGGCGGCAAAGTGATACGCGATGGCATGGGGCAATCTCAGCGCGCGCATGCTGACGTGATGGATACCGTGATCACGAATGCGGTCATCCTCGATCATTGGGGCATAGTCAAAGCGGATATCGGTTTGAAAAACGGCCTGATCGCTTGCATAGGCAAGGCGGGCAATCCTGATATTCAACCCGGCGTGGATATGGCAATCGGCGGAGCGACTGAAATCATTGCGGGCGAGGGCATGATCGTCACTGCCGGTGGCATTGATTCGCATATTCATTTCATTTGCCCGCAACAGATAGAAGAAGCGCTGATGAGCGGCGTGACCACCATGCTTGGTGGCGGCACCGGGCCTGCGGTCGGTACTGCTGCAACGACCTGCACACCGGGGCCGTGGCATCTGCATTCCATGATCATGGCAGCAGATGCGTTTCCTATGAATCTGGGTTTTTTAGGGAAAGGCAATGTCAGCCTGCCATTGCCGCTGGAAGAGCAGATCCGCGCCGGTGCGATAGGTCTGAAACTGCATGAAGACTGGGGCACAACGCCGCAGGCCATTGATAATTGTCTGAGTGTGGCCGACAACATGGATGTGCAGGTCGCCATTCATAGCGATACCCTGAACGAAGGCGGTTTTTTAGAGCACACGCTGGCCGCATTCAAAGACCGCACGATACATACTTTCCACACAGAGGGCGCGGGTGGCGGCCATGCGCCGGACATCATCGCCGCAGTAGGTGAGGGCAATGTGCTGCCGTCGTCGACCAATCCGACCCGGCCCTATACCGTCAATACGCTCGATGAACATCTGGATATGCTGATGGTCTGCCATCACCTTGATCCGGCGATTGCAGAAGATATTGCGTTTGCCGAATCGCGCATACGCCGTGAGACGATTGCTGCCGAAGATATTCTGCATGACATCGGCGCGATCTCGATGATGTCGTCAGATTCGCAGGCGATGGGGCGTGTTGGTGAGGTGATTATGCGCACCTGGCAAACCGCCGATAAGATGAAACAACAGCGCGGCGCATTACCGGAAGACAGTCGCCATAACGATAATTTCCGCGCCCGACGTTACATCGCCAAATACACGATTAATCCGGCGATCACGCATGGCATTTCGCATGCGGTGGGTTCGCTGGAGGTTGGGAAAATTGCCGATATCGTGTTGTGGAAACCCGCGTTCTTCGGCGTGAAACCATCGATGATATTGAAAGGCGGCATGATCGCAGCGGCGCAGATGGGCGACCCGAATGCGTCGATTCCAACGCCGCAGCCTGTGCATTACCGCATGATGTTTGGCGCGTTTGGCGGCGGTCTGAAAAAATCGTTTACCTTTGTCTCGCAAGCGGCATTTGATGCCGGATTAGCAGAACAACTGAAACTGAATAAAACCCTGATTCCGGTAAAGAACACGCGCACGATCCGCAAACAAGACATGATCCTCAACGGGCTTACGCCAAAGATGGAAGTGGACCCTGAAACCTATGAAGTGCGTGCGAATGGTGAATTGCTGGTGTGCGAACCAGCAAAAATTTTACCGATGGCACAGCGCTATTTTTTATTCTGACATGATGCTGACACTCCAAACCAAAATTGAACGCAGTGAGAATGCGCCTCAGATCGACGGCCAACTTATCCTGCCGTATGAATTGCGCGAAAAATCGCGTTTGCGTGCGACGCTGCAAAGCGGTGAAGATGTGGCTGTATTCACCGTGCGCGGCACCGTGATGCGCGATGGCGATCTGATGCTGGCAAATGATGGCCGCATTATTCAGGTGCTGGCGGCGGCTGAACCTACTTATAAGGTCGAATGTGCGAATGCGTTTGCATTGCTGCGCTGCGCCTTCCATCTGGGAAATCGGCACACGCAGGCGCAATTAGGCGATGGCTTTTTGCGTATCCGCAAAGACCCGGTACTGAAAGAAATGCTGGAAGGCCTGAATGCTGTCGTGACTGAAGAACTGGCGAGTTTCGAGCCGGAAGCCGGTGCTTACGGCGGCGGCCATCATCATGGCGGCGACGAGATGCATCCGCATAATCCGCTGGCGCCTATCCCGTTGCGGCAACGGATACATCGTCCTTCGGATAAACAGTAAGCAACAACAAATATAAGCACATGCAATCCGCCGCCTTACTTCATCTGTTGCAGCTTGCCAGCCCGTCGTTGCCGATAGGGGCTTACAGCTATTCGCAAGGCCTGGAAGCGGCGATAGAGAATGGCACGGTAAAGAATGAAGCGACAGCGAGAGCATGGATCACCACGTATTTGCGCGAAGTGGTTGCCCGCTTTGAAGCGCCGGTGTTGTGGCGCTTGATGGCGGCATTTCAGCGCCGGGATCAGGCCGCAGTCACTTACTGGAATGAGTTATTTATTGCCGCCCGCGATACTGCTGAATTTCGGGCAGAAACCATACAAATGGGATACTCGCTGGGCAAGTTGGTGGGCGATTTACAGATTGCCGATCCTGCATTGCTGACGATCTTGCAGGCGCAAAGCGAGTTGCCATTACCGACCGCACTGGCTTGTGCCGCCGTCGCGCTGGAGGTGCCTGCGACAGCAGCCTTGCTAGGTATGTTATTTACCTGGGCAGAAAATCAGGCGCTGGTGTGTGTGAAGTCGATACCGCTGGGGCAGGTTGCAGGGCAGCGTTTATTGCTGTCGCTGCGCGCAGATCTGGAAGCCGCAGCGACGCTGGCAGAACATCTGGAAGACCATCAGTTATCGAACTGGTCGCCGGGCTTATCGCTATTATCGATGCAGCATGAAGTGCAGTACAGCCGTCTTTACCGCTCCTGACGTGTTTTACAGATGGAAGTTAAGGATGATGTTTGTCGCCTCAACATGAGAACAACAGGAACAGAATGAATATGAATACAGAAAATTTAAATGCGGAAAATTTAAACGCAGCCGATACGAGCGCAGCGACTGGCAAGAGCGAACCGAATCCCTTGCGTGTCGGCATTGGTGGCCCTGTTGGTTCCGGCAAAACAGCACTTTGCGAAATGCTTTGCAAACGCATGCGCGACGACTATGAAATGGCAGTCATCACGAATGATATTTACACCAAAGAAGACATGGAAATTCTGCTGCGTGCCGATGCGTTGCCAGCGGAAAGACTGATGGGTGTGGAAACCGGCGGTTGCCCGCATACCGCGATTCGCGAAGATGCCTCGATTAATCTGGAAGCGATTGCGCGCATGAGCGCCGATTTTCCTGATCTCGATCTGATTCTGGTCGAGTCCGGCGGTGACAATCTGGCGGCGACCTTCAGCCCTGAATTATCCGATCTGACGATTTATGTGATCGACGTGGCTGGCGGTGAAAAAATCCCGCGCAAAGGCGGCCCCGGCATCACCCGTTCTGATCTGCTGATCATCAATAAAACCGATCTGGCACCGCATGTCGGCGCGAACCTCGACATCATGGCGCAGGATGCCAAGCGTATGCGCGGCACACGCCCGTTTGTGTTCACGAATCTGCGCACCGGTGACGGGCTGGAAACGGTGGTGAGTTTCATTCGTGAGCAGGGCATGCTGGACGAAGTCAGGCCATAAGCCCGTGCGAGGACTGACGCAAAACCGCCCCAGTGGCGTGATGCAATGTTGTGTAAGTCCTGCGATGTTTTTCTGAAAAATTATCTATTCGTATTTATCCAAGCTGAAGGAAAAAATCATGAAATCAGTCACCGTTCAATCCCGCCTTTTACTGAGCTTGTTGAGCTTGCTGAGCGCAACGATGTTGGCCGCTACACCCGCATTTGCCCACGTCAGCGTGATGCATTCCGTCGCCGGAGGCAGCGGCTTTCTGGCTGGTTTCCTGCATCCGCTGATGGGTGCAGATCATTTGCTGGCAATGCTAGCGGTTGGCATCTGGGCAGCGCAACATCAGCGCCCGGCATACTGGCTTTTGCCACTGGCATTTCCGCTGATGATGACGGCAGGTGCTGCGCTGGGCATGAGTGGCATCATCATTCCGGGCGTGGAAGCAGGCATCGCCGCCTCTGTATTGATACTCGGTTTGCTGATCGCGGGCGCGGTGAAATTGCCGCTGGCAGCCAGCACGGCATTGATTGCGGTATTCGCCGTTGCACATGGTTATGCGCATGGGGTTGAAATGCCTGCCGATGGTAAGGCGTTGGCATTCGGAACCGGTTTTGTTGTCGCGACTGCCTTGCTGCATCTGAGTGGCTTATTCGCGACGATCACTGCAAACCGTTTTCTCAACGCAAAAATCAGCCGCTTCGCCGGTGCCGGCATTGCGCTGAGCGGGCTGTTCTTTGTGTCCGCGATGGCCTGATTTTTATTGTAAGAACGCAGGCTTCATGCGGTGGTGGCAAGTTGTATGATGTTTTTCTTCAACGCCGCATGCACTGCCTGCATTTCTGTTTTTTGTCTGTGCTTGTGATAGCGGAACAGCATCAGACCTTCCACCTGCGCAACGATCAGAACTGCGCGTAACATGTACTCGTCATCACTGACATCCGGGTGCATACCGCGTATCAATTTATAGATGGCCTTGCGTTCGCGCAGAATCATCGTATCCATCAGCGCCGAAGCAAATGCATTGCGCGCGGCCAGTGCCCATAGTTCAAAAAACAAACCGTGCGTCAGCGGATCATTCAATTCTTCCAGAAACATATCGATGGCGCTGTTGAGCTGCTCTATGCGCGACAGTTTGCCCTTCGTTGTGGTGATGTGATCGAGTTTTTCCTGAAACGTATTCATCGTCATCAGCAGCACGGCCTCGATCAGCAAATCTTTGCTTTGATAATAGTGCTGCACGTTGCTGAGGCTGATGCCTGCCTGCGAAGCGACTTTGCGCATCGATAAACCAGCGTAACCCTCGGTCGCAAAAATCGTCCGTGCAACGCTGAGTATCGCGTGGACGCGCTCCATGCCTTTTTCTGTGGTTCCGGAAGGTTTGCTTTTCAACGAGGTGTACAGTGCGTCAGGCATGAGTAATGTGTGGAGATGACCGCTTGAGTGAATACGTGTGAGGCAAAATTATCCCATAACGATTGACAAATAGTACGACTGACCTATAATTTTTGTTTAATTGGTCGTTTGACCTATTTTGTTGCCCGCTTCAGCCCGGCTGTTCTGCGGACGATGCGGCAAAGCTGCAAAGTTGTTACCGGAGATGACGCAGCTTTGCTTCAGCGCAGTTTTACATCATCTATCAATCATAAAAATAATCAGGAGACACACATGAATCAGCGGGTATATGTATCCGGCGTAGGGATGATCCCTTTCGTCAAGCCAGGCACCAGCGCGAGTTACGATCAGATGGGCATGACGGCCGGCCGTCTGGCACTCGCTGATGCAGGCATCAGCTACGATGACATCGAGCAGGCGTATGTCGGTTATGTCTATGGCGATTCAACGGCAGGGCAAAAGGCTTTGTATCAGATCGGCATGTCCGGCATACCGATTGTGAATGTGAATAATAATTGTTCGACCGGTTCCAGCGCCTTGTTTCTGGCGCGTCAGGCGATTGCCAGTGGCGCCGTTGATTGCGTGCTGGTGTTGGGGTTTGAGCAGATGAGCCCGGGTGCGCTGGGCTCAGTGTTTCAGGACAGACCGAGTCCGTTTGATGCGTTTGATGCCGTCACCGATCAGTTGGTCGGCATGCCGCAGATTCCGCTGGCGCTGCGCTATTTTGGTGGTGCCGGGTTGGCACACATGCAGAAATACGGCACACCGCTGGCATCGTTTGCAAAAATCCGCGCCAAAGCCAGCCGCCATGCGGTGAATAATCCGCTGGCCTTATTTCGTCAGGAAGTGACACCGGAAGATGTGCTGAATTCCACCATGATCTGGCCCGGTGTGATGACGAAACTGATGGCATGTCCGCCGACCTGTGGCGCTGCTGCGGCAGTCCTGGTTTCTGAAAAATTTGCCAAAGCGCGTGGCTTGAATACGCAGGTCTATATTGCCGCACAAGCCATGACCACGGATACGCCATCGACCTTTAATTCCGGTGACATGATGCGCGTAGTGGGTTACGACATGAGCCAGAGTGCGGCAGCGAAAGTCTATGCCCAGGCTGGCATAGGCCCGGAAGATCTGGATGTCGTCGAATTGCACGACTGCTTTGCACACAATGAACTGATCACTTACGAAGCGCTGGGTTTATGCCCTGAAGGTGGCGCGGAAAAATTCATCGACGATGGCGACAATACCTACGGCGGTAAAGTGGTGACCAATCCATCCGGCGGCTTGCTGTCGAAAGGGCATCCGCTGGGTGCCACCGGGCTGGCGCAATGCTTTGAGCTGACCCAGCAATTGCGTGGCAATGCTGGTGCCAGACAGGTTGCCAATGCGCAGACAGCGCTGCAACATAATCTGGGGCTGGGCGGCGCTTGCGTCGTGACCATGTATCGTCAATCCTGATCCTGTCGTGATGCGATAGTGATCTGATCATAAACGCTAAGAATAAGCGCTAAGAATAAGTACTAAGAAAAAACGATGAACAGGAGAAAACGATGAATTACAGCTCACCATGGATGACGCCGGAACTGGTCTCATTTCGCGATGCCATACGCCGCTTTGTCGATGCCGAAGTAGTACCGCATCAGGAACGTTGGGCAAAACAACAACACGTTGATCGCGAGTTGTGGCGCAAGGGCGGCGAGATGGGCATGTTGCTGGCCGATATCCCTGAAGAATACTGCGGTTCCGGCGGCAGCTTTGCGCATCAGGCGATCGTGTTTGAAGAGCTGACTTATGGCGGTGACATGGCGTTCGGCATCCATGTGAATGCGATTGTGGCGCACTACATTCTGAATCAGGGAACGGAAGCGCAAAAGAAAAAATATCTGCCCTTGCTGGCGAGCGGCGAAATGGTCGCCGCGATTGCAATGTCCGAACCCGGTGCCGGTTCTGATCTGAAAGGCATACGCACCACCGCCTTGCCGGATGCAGATGGTTACCGCATTAATGGCTCTAAAATTTTTATCTCGAATGGCTATCTGGCTGATCTGATCGTTGTCGTTGCCAAAACTGATCCGGACGCGGGTGCCAAAGGTGTTTCGCTGATGTTGCTGGAAACCAGAGATTGCCCCGGTTTTAAAGTCGGTCGCATCCTGGAGAAAATCGGTCAGAAAGGGCAGGATACCTGTGAGCTGTTTTTTGACGATGTGCGCGTGCCTGCGGATGCGGTGCTCGGTGGCGTGGAAGGTCGTGGCTTCGCACAATTGATGACAGAGTTACCGTATGAACGCACGATACTCGGTGTCACCGGGGTTGCCGCGATAGAACGTGCTTTGCAGCTGACAGTCGAGCATACGAAACAGCGCAAGGCTTTCGGACAAGCTTTGATAGAAATGCAGAACACCCGTTTTGTACTGGCGGAAATCAAAACCGAAGCCACTATTGCCCGCACCTTCATCGACCGTTGCATCGTCGATATGCTCGAAGGCCGTATGGATACTGAGCTGGCGTCGATGGCGAAATACTGGATATCCGATCTGCAATGCAAAGTGATCGATCAATGTCTGCAACTGTTCGGCGGTTATGGCTATATGCTGGAATATCCAATTGCGCAGATGTATGTCGATGCGCGGGTGCAACGTATTTATGGCGGCGCGAATGAGATCATGAAAGAAATCATCGCCCGCGGCCTGTAAGCGATTGCAAGTAAATTGATCAGGGTGTCGTTCTGACAGAATCGCGTGTGCTGCTTGGTACGAAGATTATGCGGCAGAAAACGCGACGTACCCTGCATCAGATAATCATTCTCCGGAGGAAGTATGAGTGGTCCATTAACTGGTTTGCGCATCATAGAAATGGTGGGGTTGGGGCCTTGCCCGTTTGCGGCGATGATGTTTGCCGACATGGGAGCGGAGGTGATACGCATAGATCGCCCGCCAGTTCCCGGTGCGGCGAATCCATTTCCTATGCTGGGCACGAAATATGATGTGATGGCGCGCGGCAGGCGTTCGCTGGCGCTGGATCTGAAGCAGCCGCAAGACCGCGCGGCTTTGCTGGAACTGGTCGGCAAAGCCGATGCGCTGATCGAAGGATTCCGCCCCGGTGTGATGGAACGCCTGGGGCTCGGGCCGGACGTCTGCCTGCAGAAAAATCCGCGTCTGGTGTTTGGCCGCATGACAGGCTGGGGACAAGATGGTCCTTTAGCGCAAGTGGCAGGGCACGATCTGAATTACATCGCCTTGAGCGGTATGCTGCAAGCGATGGGGCGCCCCGATACGCCTCCAGCACCGCCGCTGAATCTGGTCGGTGATTTTGGCGGCGGAGCGATGATGCTGGCGTTCGGCGTGGTGTGCGCTTTACTGGAAGCGAAAACATCCGGGCGCGGTCAGGTGGTGGATGCGGCGATGGTGGATGGCTCCGCCTTGCTCGGCGCGATGCTGTATGGCTTCCGTGCTTACGGTGCGTGGAATGATCAGCGCGGTAGCAATATGCTGGATGGTGGCGCGCATTTTTACGATACCTACGCCTGCGCGGACGGTAAATTCGTTTCGGTCGGTGCGATAGAACCGCAGTTTTATCAGTTATTGCAGCAACACGCAGGCATCACCGATCCTGCATTTCAGCAGCAAATGCACACACCTGCCTGGCCGGAGCTGAAACAAAAATTAGCGACGATTTTTGGCAGCAAAACCCGGGCTGAATGGTGCGCGATCATGGAAGGCACCGACATCTGTTTTGCGCCTGTACTCGATATGGCCGAGGCACCGCAGCATCTGCATAATCTGGCGCGGCAGAATTTTATTGAGGTCGATGGCGTGACGCAGCCAGCACCTGCACCGCGTTTCAGCCGCAGCGTGCCGGATGTGCCGCAAGCACCGGCGCAGCCCGGGCAGCACAGTCAGGACATTCTGCGTGATTGGGGTGTTGCGCCAAACAACTCGGTAACAAGCGCGAGCTGATTTGAACGCTGGTCCGGCTGTCGTCCGACCTCGAAAAAAGCCCGGAAAATGAAGAAAAACAGGGAGTATCTGCCGTTTTCGCCTTCATCTCCTTATAAATAAAGGGCTTTAAAATATACTGGGGGGAGTATATTTAAGCTGTTTTTGACGTTTTGCAGGCAAATTCCCCCTTGTGCTGGTTTGTGCTACTGGTGTCCCCGGAGTTGATGCGTCTCTCTATGACTGATTTTGGGCGGCAGAATCTGCGATATCTTCAAGCTGTTCCAGAATATTCTTTGTCACCGCGCAAGACGCGACGCCCGCCATCGTGAAACTGAAACGAAACTACAACTAAACTGCAACTAAACACGCATTCAACGGGAACTATTTGCCTGTTTTTCGTATCCGATAGACGCCAAATATCATCTGCGCTCAGCCTGTTTCTACAAATTGGCAGGACAACGGCGGGCGAAGGTGAACTGAAAAAAATCAACAGGGAGAAAATTGATGCGAGTTTCCAGACTTTTGCCGGGTGCACTGGCAGTGATGATGTGTTTTCCGGCGGCGTCTTTCGCAGCCGATGCTGAAAAACCAGCCGCTGCTGACGCTAAAGCTGAAAAAAAAGCGGATGCCGACAAGAAAAAATGGGATGTGAATAATCCGCCCGGTGAAAAACAAACGGTGAATATCGATACCCGCAGCGGCACCTGGATGAGCGTCGATGTCAGCCCCGACGGCAAGCAAGTGGTGTTTGATTTACTCGGCGACATTTACAGCCTGCCGGTCAGCGGTGGCGAGGCGAAAGCACTCACGCATTCGCTCGCATGGGAAATGCAGCCGCGTTTTTCGCCGGATGGTAAACACATTGCGTTTATGTCGGACGCCGGTGGTGGCGATAATGTCTGGGTGATGGATGCCGATGGCAGCAACGCGCGCGCCGTTTCCAAAGAAGATTTCCGCCTGTTGAATAATCCGGTCTGGCATCCGGATGGCAATTACATCGCCGCCCGCAAACATTACAGCGGCACGCGTTCGCTGGGTTCCGGTGAAATCTGGATGTATCACACCAGCGGTGGTGCAGGCATACAACTGAACGAAAAGCCGAACTGGCAAAAAGATCTGGGCGAACCCGCATTCTCTCCGGATGGTCGTTATGTCTATTATTCGCAAGACACGACAGGCGGCACGTCGTTTGAATATAACAAAGATTCCAACGGGCAGATTTATCAGATTTTCCGCAAAGATTTACAGGACGGTAAAGTCAAAGCCATTGTCAGCGGCCCTGGCGGTGCGGTGCGCCCTGTGCCTTCGCCGGATGGAAAATACCTCGCCTTCGTGCGCCGTGTGCGCAATCAATCTACCTTGTTCCTGAAAAATCTGGAAACCGGCGCTGAAACTGCCGCCTGGCCAGAGCTGGAACGCGATATGCAGGAAGCCTGGGCGATCCACGGCGTGTATCCTGCGTTTGCGTGGATGCCGGGCAGTAAAGAAATTGTGGTCTGGGCCAAGGGCAAATTATGGCGTCTTGATCCGTTCGCAGGCAAGGCGAATGAGATTGCTTTCCACGTCAAAGACAGCCGTGAGATTCGTCCGGCATTACGCTTCGCGCATGAGGTCGCGCCGGATCAGTTCGATGTGCATCAGCTGCGCTGGGTAAATGTGGCACCGGCAGGTGACAAAGTGATTTACTCGGCGCTGGGGCATTTGTATATCCGCGATTTACCGAATGGCACACCGCGTCGCCTGACGAAACAAACCGAGAATTTTGAATATTTCCCCAGCTTTTCGCGCGATGGTAAAAGCGTCGTTTACACCACCTGGAATGATCAGAAACTGGGTACGGTCAGAGTGCTGGATATCGCCTCAGGCAAAGACACTGTAATCACGAAAGCACCGGGTAAATATGTGCAGGCACGTTTTTCACCGGATGGTAAGCAAGTTGTTTTCGTCAAAGCCAGAGGCGGTTACCTGACCACGCCGTGGTATGCAGTCGAAACAGGTGTGTATATCGCCAATGCCGACGGTAAATCTGCACCGGTACTGGTGACGGAAGACGGCAGCGCACCGCAGCTCGGCAAAGACAGCAGCGCCGTGTATGTGAGCCGCACCAAATACACCGGCGAAGTCGATTGGACAACATCGCTGGTGCGTGTGCCTTTGGATAAATCACCGGAACAGGCGGTGGCAAAAAGTGAATTTGCCGGTGAGTTTGCGATCTCGCCTGATGGCGAATGGCTGGCATTTGGTGAGCGTTTCCATGCGTACGTGACGCCGCTGCCGCTGGCGGGTAAACCAATCACGATAGGCCAGAAAATGGATGCGCTGCCAGTCAAACAGCTGGATGTGAATGCAGGCCAATATCTGCATTGGTCGGGCGATAGCAAGAAAATTCATTTTGCGCTGGGCGATGAATTGTTCACCCGCGATCTGAAAGATGCCTTTGCTTTCGTGCCCGGTGCGCCGAAGGAATTGCCGAAATTCAGTGAAAACGGCATGAAGATAGGCTTTGCACAAAAGGCCGATAAGCCTGCCGGGGTGACGGTGATTTCCGGCGCCAAGATTGCGACCATGAAAGGCGATGAAGTGATAGAAGACGGTCGCATCGTCATTAAAGATAATCGCATTGTGCAGATAGGCAAAACGTCAGAGGTGGCGACACCTGCCGGTGCAACCGTGATTGACGCCAAAGGCAAAACCATATTGCCGGGCATTGTGGATGTGCATTGGCATGGCGGCATGGGCGAGGGCGGCATTATCCCGCAACAAAGCTGGATCGATTATGCGTCGCTCGCTTTCGGTGTGACGACGATACATGATCCGTCAAACGACACCAATGATATTTTCACGCACAGCGAATTGCAAAAAGCCGGAGAAGTGGTGGCACCGCGTATTTTTTCAACTGGCACAATTCTGTACGGTGCAAAAGGCAATTTCAGCGCTGTGGTGAATAGTCTGGATGACGCGATGACGCATCTGAAACGCCTCAAAGCAGCAGGCGCGATTTCGGTGAAAAGTTATAATCAGCCACGCCGCGAACAGCGTCAGCAGATTCTGGAAGCCGCACGGCAGACAGGCATGATGGTGGTGCCCGAAGGTGGCTCGCTGTTCCAGCACAATATGACGATGGTCGTCGATGGTCATACTGGTGTTGAGCACGCGCTGCCGGTGGAAAAAGTTTACGATGACGTGAAGCAGTTGTGGTCGCAGACTAAGGTCGGTTATACCCCGACACTCGGCGTTGCTTATGGTGGTCTGGATGGCGAACATTACTGGTATGCGCGTACTGACGTCTGGAAGCATCCACTCCTGTCTAAATACGTGCCGCGCTCGGTATTGCAACCGCGCAGCGTTCGTCGTGTGACCGCACCGGAAGAAGATTTCAATGTGTTCCGTACCGCAGAAACCGCCGTGGCGCTGGAAAAAGCAGGCGTGCCTGTGAATCTGGGGGCGCATGGTCAGCGTGAAGGCCTGGCGGCGCATTGGGAAATGTGGACGCTGGTGCGCGGCGGCATGACACCAATCGAAGCGATCCGCAGCGCGACGATTAACGGCGCGCGCTATCTTGGTCTGGATAAAGATGTGGGTTCGCTGGAACCGGGCAAACTCGCTGATCTGATGGTGATAGATGGCGATGTGCTGAAAGACATCCGCCAGTCTGACCGCATTACGCAAGTCATGATTAATGGCCGTTTATACGATACGGCCAGCATGAACGAAACCGGTGCAAGCAAAAAAGCCCGCAAGCCATTCTTCTTTGAAGGAATCAACGGTGTGAACGTGCCGGTGGAAGCCAATGATTATTCACATAATCATGCAGAAGAATAAGCTGTCGAGCTGCCGTTCCGTAAAAAATGAATGCAGTGAATGAAAGGCATTCCAGGCAGCAAAAGAAGTGAAAAAAGCCGGTGTTGCAAATGCACCGGCTTTTTTTTTGAGATTTATTTTCCCAGCATACGCAGCAAGGTTTTATCTTTATCGACAATGTGATGTTTGAGTGCACCGGCAATATGTAAAACCAAAAGACATATCAGCAGATAGCTGATGTATTGATGGCCTGCCTGACCGAATTTATATCCGGCTTCCCAGATAGGGAGAACTTCATTGACGCGTTGCGGGTCTGGATTTTCCTTCACGATTTCCAGCCCGAAAATTCCAAAGCCATGTCCGCTGAAACCCGAGTGCATCATACCGAACACGGGAATCAGAACGCTGCCGATGATCAACCCCCAGTGCGTGATTTTTCCTAAAAATTTCTCAACTGGACGATAGTGCCCAGCCGGATGCGGCCAACCATTTACCGCTCTCCAGATCACACGAAAAATAATCAATACCGACAGCAGTAAGCCTATCGATTTATGCAGGTCGTAGAGATTCCACAGCTCATTTTTCGTCATGATGATGCCCACGCAAAGCAGCGCGACCATACCGAGTGCGATCAGCCAATGCAATACGCGGCTGGTTTTACTTAATCTGTCTGGCTGGTCTTTGGATAAAAAGGAATTCGACATGCTTGTCAACTTTCTGAGAATGATTCGGAAGAGGGATCATATCTGAAATCTGCTGTGCCCAGAGGCCGCACCGTGTTTCAGCAAGTGATGCGAAAGGAATCAACGATGATGGCGATTTTTTCGCGAAGATCATCGCTGATTCAGAGTGCGGTTTTGGGGGATCAATATTGTGAGTGTATTGTTCAATAAAAAAAGGCATGCCTGAGCATGCCTTTTTTTATGATGGATTGCGCGGGGCAATCAGAGCATCAGAATGCGTATTGAACGCCAACGGAGAAGTTGGAGATCGTTACTTTTGCGCCGTCAACGTCAGCAACTTTTGCATCACGACGTTCGTATTCAGCGCGCAGGTTAACATTGTTTGCTACTTGATAGGTAACACCCAGGCCTGCAACTGCTTGTGCGGAATTTTTAGACACAGAGCCTTTTACTGCACCGATAGAGGCATTGACTTCGCCTTTGATGTAGCCAACACCCAATTTAGCAAAGCCAACGAAACCATTGACTGGTGTAGTTTTGAATACGCCAACGAGGTCAACGCCGCTTGCTTTGAGTTCGGCCTTGATACCACTGACATTGGCAGTTGCTTTGCCCAGAGAGAAGTAGCTGGCTTCTACAGCGATGTTAGGGTACAGATCCAGTCCGCCCAGTAATTTAAATGCTGTGTCTGATGTGTCGCATTGTGTTGTGCCTTGGCAGTCTGCATTCCATTTTGCCTGGCCAACTGTACCGCCAACATAAGCCTGTGCGGATGCGCTTGCGCTCATAGCGAAACCAGTGGCGAGCAGAGCTGCAGCGATAATATTTTTCTTAATCATGTGTAAAAATTTTTTTTATAGGGATAAGTAAGTGATGTACCTGAACGTATCTGGCATCACCGGAATCTGACGTTGATTCAAGTCAATTTCATTAAATAAACGCCAATAAACATTTTACATTTTTAACATTGTTGTCGCAAATGTAATTATTGTGTTGCATGCAATGTGTATGTTTGAAGCAACTAGTTTGCTTTGAAGAGTCCTTAATTTTGGCAAATAAAAAAATAATGGTCTTTTTTTGTTATTGATGTAGATATTTTTGCTGCAATGCAGTATATTGGAACTGTCTCCTCCAACACCTCTCAGGTTTTGGATTTAAGCCCGCAAATGCGGGCTTTTTTTTTGTCAGTGAATTTCTTGGTTTTGTAAAATCAGAGCTTGTGAGCGCCTGATTTTTCTGATTTTATTGCATTGCACCAAAGTGGTGTTCAGGTTGGTGCATTCCGCACTTTAATTTCTTATCTTGTGTTTGAGTGGAATATTCGATGTCCATCTTGGTGCGTTCTGTGCTTTTATTTTGTTGGCTGTGTTTTTGCCGCTGCGCTGGTTTTTTGTAAAATGCATCAAATTTGCCCGTCATTACGCCTTTTGTAGTCTGGTCTGGATAAACAATGGCATCGGTGGCGTTGCCGATGAGAAGAAGCACAATCATCGATAGTGACGAGGCGCATTTTTTTTGAATCACAACGGTGACCGGGGGAAAAGATGTCAAAAAACATGCAATACTGCATTTTTTAATAAAACAGATAACGAGACATGAGCATCCAGCCGAAAGAATTTATCGTCAACAAAAGCCACTTACCTGAATCCAGATTCGTCCCTTTGCGTGTACCAACGCTGGGCGAGCTGCAAGACGGACAGGTGTTGCTGCAGATAGACCGCTTTGCTTTTACATCCAATAACGTGACCTATGCCGCTTTTGGCGAGGCCATGCAATACTGGAATTTCTTTCCTACGGAAGATGGCTGGGGGAATATTCCGGTCTGGGGCTTTGCCGACGTGATCGCGTCCAAAGCCGACGGTGTGCAGGTTGGTGAGCGTTTTTATGGCTACTACCCGATGGCGACGCATCTGACCGTGAATGCGACCCGAGTCTCAGACGCTGGTTTTATGGATGGGGCAGAACACCGTCAGGCCATGCATGGCTTGTACAACCATTACGTCAGAACCACGACCGACCCTGGTTACACCAAAGAATCGGAAGACGTGCAGGTGCTGCTGCGGCCGCTGTTTATCACATCCTTCATGATCGATGATTTTCTCGATGACAACCAGTTTTTCGGTGCGCAATCGGTGCTGATTTCCAGCGCCTCCAGCAAAACGGCGTATGGCCTCGCGTTCATGCTGTCGCAGCGCAAGGACAAAGCCTGCAAGGTGATCGGCCTGACCTCGGCGGCGAATCTGGACTTCGTCCGCAATATGGGAATTTACGACCAGGTCATCAGCTATGATCAGGTCGCCACACTGGCGGCGGAGCAGGCCGTGGTCTATGTCGATATGGCGGGCAACGGGCAGTTGCGCAGCCAGCTGCATCATCATTTCGGCGACAACATGAAATACAGCTGCGCCGTCGGCGGCACGCACTGGGACGAACTCAGCGGTGCATCCGGTTTGCCGGGTGCGCGACCAACCCTGTTTTTTGCTCCGGCACAAATCAAAAAACGCATGACAGACTGGGGCCCGGGTGGCGTACAGAAACGCCTCGCAGACGCATGGCAAGCCTTCATGCAACCCGTCATGGCGGCTGAAAAACCGTGGATGCAGATCAGCCACGGCTATGGCGAAGCCGACGTACGTCAGGTCTATGAAGCCATGCTGAGCGGCGCCGCCCGACCAGATCAGGGGCATGTGCTGTCGCTGTGCCGCCCGCTGGATTAAACGAATTTCATAACCAATATTGTCAGAGTGCAGGCAAGTCACCCGACTTTCTGCCACTGATTTTTTGTGCTATACGCGTTGGCTGGCAGCCTCAGGTGCTCTCCATACACTTTTTCAGCCCTTCAAACCCCGAAAATATACTCCCCGGGGTATATCTATAAGCCCAATGTTTCTGCAGGGATTAAGGGTGTTTTCTTAAAAACAGGGGGGAGTATGCAGGATGCGGACGTTTTTCCCGGGCTTGGGCGTATGCGACTGTGCGCCCAACTGACGTGATGCCCCGACATATTTGAGCCTGCGACGAACGCAGACAGGTTCCTGTTGTTATACTGTGTTTTTAATCAGTATAACGAAAAAAAGCTATACCAGATAAGGACTTGCGAGGCATTGGAACTTGTTGCTTATTTTCTATTCATCTGATATTTTGCCATTTTGCACTTTAAAACAAGTTAGCCTTCTCTTCCGATGATCGAGCAGACCGAAACCATGCAAATCCTCGTTGACGCCTGTCCGTCATTCGAGGATCAGTGGAAACAGCACGTTGAGGCCTTTGGGAATGACGTCTTGTACTTGGCCGCAGGGGAGTTCGCAGCACACTTGCTTGAGCGCTTTCAAGCTGGAGATGCCGAGGCGTTCAGGGCGGTCGGTATTGCTATCGAGAGGCTGCACACCGAGGGAACGCCCTGGGTTCGAGAGTTCGCCACCATCGGTGTGCTAGAAGGGATTCAGAATGTTTGGAGCCACTCGGCGACGAGCCCCGAAGCGTTCTTCCCGTTCCTCGGCCTGGAGTCGCAGCGCTGGTGGCGAGGGCTTAACAAGTTCTGGTCAGCGGAGTCGCCCTATGTGGCCGCCGAAGGCTAACCCTGTGCTCCAGCGGACGGCTTCGCCGCCCGCTGAGCTCGCACGTTGGGCGTCATTATCATGGCCATGAATGAACGTGTCGTTGAATTGCTGAATCGCATTAAGAGCTCGCCCGATTTCAGTTACGTGGTCTTCGACTCCATCAATGCAACAAATGCGCTTGGAGACAATGCTCTTCATGCTGTTTGTGTATGGGGCGATCTAGAGTCCGCCCAGCTTCTCGTCTCCAATGGCATTAATATCCATCAGGAGGGTGAGCTTGGCTTTACTCCGTTGAGAGTCGCGGTTGATTTTGGTCACTTCAAAATTGCCGAGTACCTAAAAGCCAATGGGGCTGATCCAGCATCCATTGACGCACCTGAGAGGTTCGACCGTGAGCGGAATGATCTGCATTTAAAAAAGCTCGGGGAAGAAATCGAGGCTCTAGAAAAGCACATCGAAGGAGAGTGCCCGTGACGCCCAACAATTCCGTCGAGAGGGACCGCCCACAAGCTGTGCTTGCGGGGTCCCTTCGCGGCTTCGCCGCTACGGCGGCCCCTCACGTCAAACGTTATGCAGCATAATCGGAGTCCATTGAATGAACGTCGTCACCACCCTAGAGCAGATTAAAAACAATATCGCAGAGCTGGAGCGAGGAAGAAGAGCAAGGAACGAAGAGCAAGCGGAATACAGGACACTGATTAAGCGTGGAACCTGCTTCTTGCCATACGAGGCTCAAACGGGACTCTCATTCGCGCCATCAAGGTTTGTTGGATATATTGATAATAAACTAGCAACTCATGCAAACAATCCAGGCAGAGATGGGCGTGTTACGAACGCTGCCATAAATGCGGTGCTTGGATCCAAGCCCATTATTAACACCGTGTTGGATAAGGCTTATTTTAGTTTCTGTGAGTCAATTGGGGTAAATCCATCGAAAACAGGAACGTTTGGCGTTGAAAGAAAGTACTGGATTTCCCCTGAAGTTTCTGAGTTGCTTGATGAAATTGCTGAGAAAGATGTTTCTCAAAACCCCAACCTCACGGAAACAGAAAAGCAGCAATTGGTAAAGGCGCGCATCGGCCAAGGGGCGTTTCGGGAGAGCCTTATTTCCATGTGGAGTAAGTGCTGCGTTACCGGCTGTGAATATGTCAGTATTCTTCGGGCATCACACATAAAACCATGGAGAGACTCCACGAACGCTGAGCGTCTAGACAAATTCAATGGGCTTCTTCTGTCACCAAATTTTGATGCTCTCTTTGACAAAGGACTCATTTCTTTCACAGATAGCGGCGAAGTACTGATATCAAAAGCATTGCCGACTGCCGCACGCAAAGCGCTTGGATGTTCCAATGATGCCAAGGTATGCCTCCAGCCAGCGCATATAAAGTACATGAAATGGCACAGAGATAAGGTGTTTGTAGATGCTGCGGCATAACAATTCGGTCCAGCGGAAAGTCAGTCAGCTTCGCTGTCTGACTGCCGCTGACCTTCGTTGTTAGGCTCCCTTTTTTACACTTTGGAGGAAACATGCCAGAACCACTCATCACAGGATCAGCTATTGCCGCTGGCTGGAAAATTCTTGGCTCGCTTTACGATAAATACAACGCTTGGTCCGTAAAAAAAAGCAACTCGAAAAAAGCTCAAGAGCTCAAAGAGCGCGCTGAGAAGTTGATGAACGAGATCAACTCAAAAATTCTCGGCGGTGCTAGCAGCAGCGATCCCGACCTAGCGCCAGTGATTAAGGAATTTCTCAACCTACTTGCACAAGATGCAAAGCCGCAGGGATACGAAAAGACGCAAGATTGGATAGTGCGCGCCAGCAGACCCGCCGTTTCCGGAATAAAGCCCGTGGCGAAGAAAGCCGCAGCCAAGCCCGTTGCAAAGAAAGCCGCAGCCAAGCCCGTTGCAAAGAAAGCCGCAGCCAAGCCCGTTGCAAAGAAAGCCGCAGCCAAGCCCGTTGCAAAGAAAGTCGCAGCCAAGCCCGTTGCAAAGAAAGTCGTCGGTTAGCCGGTCGTTTGATGGCTACAAAGCGGCGGCGTGATACCGCCTAACCATTCCGTCGAGAGGGACCGCCCACAAGCTGCGCTTGTGGGTTCCCTTCGCGGCTTCGCCGCTACGGCGGCCCCTCACGTCAAACGTTAAGTACCAAACATGTCCCCCGATTTACTACCATCCATTCCAGAAATACGACGGGTCACGCAATCGCTTGCGATGCTGGATGTGATACTTTGTCCGGAATGGGAATATCGCTATTACAGCTTTGATCGCCATTGGGGGCAGGGTGAAGAGATGGCCTCGATGCGGAATGGCTGCGGCGATGACTGGTTCTTGCTGCTGGACGCTGCCGGGGCGGCGCTCAAGGGTTACGCGCACGAACTGGCTGATGATGCTGAACTTCCTCACAACATTCAGGTGCAGGTACCAGCGAATTTTGCGTCATTTTTGCAGGAGCCGGCATTTTCTATGGAATGCGCAACTTTTTGCTACTGGCGACAAATGGGCGATGTGGGCTGGAGTAAGGTCAGCAGCAGTTTAGGTCATGATGGTTCCGACGACATGCTTGCGCTGATCGTTTCGGAGCCTGCGGCCTATAAAACTTGGGCGGAAGAGTACTACGAAGTTGCTGTGTCGCTTGCCGCGGTAGAGGCGTTGTTTTCTCATCAGCCGCTTGATGATGCGCTCATTCTGGCGTTGAATCCTGATGCTGATTTAAGTGAGGTCTATGCCGAGGCTGACGCCATTGGCTACCCGACGAACGTCGTCTGACGTGTCTGTCCGCTTGCCGACAAAAGAAAAAGCCCTGCGTCAGATATCTGATGCAGGGCTTTTTTTAACGAGGTGTATTGAGCGTATTGACCGCTTGTGCTGTTACGGATTTTGCAGGGCTTTTCTGACTTGTTTCAGGAAAGCCGGATCAGACTTGCCGATTTTCTGTGTGCGCCCCACAATTTTGCCATTGCCATCCAGCAGTATCATGGCTGTGGTGTGATTGAATTCCCCGTCTTCCAGCAGGCGGTATTGAATACCCAGTGCAGCCGCAATCTTGCGGACGCTGGCAGGGTCGGTACGGGCAATGGTCCAGTATTTTGAATTCAGTTCATGCTTGCTGGCAACCGATTGCAGTGCCTGCGTATCGTCGCGTGCCGGATCGAAGGTTATCAGCATCATGGACAGATTGTCGCGCTCTGCCGGGGTCAGGTCTTTTTCCACCAGCCGCATCGATTCGATCAGCATAGGGCAGACGAATTCACATGAGTTATAAAACATGCTGACCAACACAGGTTTGCCGCGCTTGTCTGCCAGTGTGAAGGATTCGTTATTCTGATTGCTCAGTGTGGCAGCAATCTTATAAACCGAATTACCGGGCAGGGGTTTGGCAGTTGCTGTGGCGGTGACGCTGGCGCTGCTACTGGAAGTGGAGCCGTCAGCGGTTTGCGCCAGCACGGATGTGGCTGATGCCAGCAAAAGGCAGCTTGCCGAGAACAGCAGGCCGGTAGTCAATGAGTTCAGTCGTTTCATGGTTTTTCCTGAGGTAGGTTTTTCGCACAGCGAAAACCCAGTTGTCGCGTAGTGTTGGCGCCATTCATGGCGGACAGCAAGGCAACGCGCATGAGTATGGCAAAGTTATCTCTATCCTGCAGGCTGATTGCTCCGGCGCCGCAGTACTGTAATTGATCAGGGTCGCCCTGATTGCGGCTGTCTGCACTGACCAGCAAGGCATTGAAGTCGTCCACCCATTCCCAGATCAGGCCATGCATATTGCTGATGCCGTAGTAATTGGGCGCACCACCGACTTTGACCGGGCTGGAACTGCCGGGTTGGGAATACCAGGACAAAATCTTTGCCCGCCATTTCGGATCCTTGCGCGCATCGGCATGAGTTTCGTCGGCCGCTGCGACATATTCCCATTCATACCAGGAAGGAAGCCGTCCGCCTTCAGATTCGCAGTATGCCTGGGCGGCAAACCAGCTGACCTGTGTTACCGGAGTATCCGCCTGACTGGCTTCGGGGCCGGTGTCAGGTATCTGGCTGAGGTAACTCTCATCCGCAAAAATACTGGGGATATTGGCTTTTTCCCATTCAGGGTGTGCTTTGGTAAATGCAAAAAACTCTGCTGTTGTCACTGGTTGCGTGCGCAGATAAAACGCATTGATTTTGACGGGAAGATTGCTGAGGCCGCGTCCGGCAGACAGCACACTATCGATGCTGCCTGCCGGAATGGCCTGATAATTTTCCATCGATGCTGCCTGTGCTATCCCGCTGATTGATAGCAGTGACGCCACGATCAGCAAGGGAATTCCGAAGGAAACCCGTAAGCTTGCCAGCACTGTGGATGTATTACCTGGTCTGGACAAAGTACTCAACGGGTTCTCCGGTGGAAAGTAAATCAAGTTCAGTAGCTATTCAATCTATGCGCAATATCTGCCTGGTATTGGCGATCAGTGTTCAGCCGACGCTTTTACCGGGGTTTTCGCACGGATGGCCTTCACATCATCGCTCTTGATCTGGCCGCCTTTGTTATCCCAGCTGTTGAGGATATACGTCAGGATATTGGCGACTTCATCATCATTTAACTGATTCATCGGCGGCATCACAGAGTTAAATTCGCTGCCATTGACTGTGACTTTGCCACTGAGTCCCTGTAGCACTACTTTGATCGCACGCTGATGATCGGCGTTCAGGTAATCTGATTTTGTCAGAGGAGGAAAGACGCCCGGCAAGCCAGCACCATTGGATTGATGGCAGACTGAGCAGGTGCCTTCAAACAGGGCTTTTCCCGCCAGCACCTGATCTTGCAATGTCAGTGTGCCACTGGCTGCGTTGGCTGTCGCTTTGGTGACGGCAGCCAGGTTAGGGCCGGCACGGTCACCCAGGTAAACCGCATCGACCTCTTTACCGGAATAGATGGCTTTATTTTCAGGCCCATCCACTTTGATAATAGCCAGCGCACCCTTGTTGAATGCACGGAAGATGGAGTGGTCCACCATCACGAAGCTGCCCGGAACTTTGGTTGTATATTCCACGACCGCAGCACCACCAGCCGGGATCAGCGTAGTTTGTACATTTTTCTGGAAATTAGTGCCGCCTTCAAAACGTACCTTGTCGAAAATCGCACCGATCACATGGAAGCTTGACACCAGATTTGGGCCACCATTACCGACGAACAGACGGATTTTTTCATTGGTTTTAGCTTTGAGTGCCTTGTCGCCAGTCAGCGCGCCTTCAGCACCATTGAACAGAACGTAAGTTGGTCTTTCGTCGATGGCTTTTTCCATGTCAAATGGTTGCAGGCCTTTTTCACGGTATTTGCCGGTGGTGTAGAAGTCACCTTGCATGACGTAGTACTCGTGATCGACAGCAGGTAATCCTTCTGGTGGCTCTACTAAGATCAAACCATACATACCGTTACCGATGTGCATACCGACCGGAGCAGTTGCGCAGTGATAGACGTAAATGCCTTCATTGAGGGCTTTGAAAGAGAATTGGGATTCATGTCCAGGTGCAGTGAAGCTGGATGCTGCGCCGCCGCCAGGGCCTGTCACGCCGTGCAGGTCAATATTGTGTGGCATTTTGTTGGCAGGATGATTCTTCAGGTGAAATTCAACGGTGTCGCCCTGACGAACGCGGATAAAGCTCCCCGGAACCGTGCCACCAAATGTCCAGAAGGTGTAGCTCACCCCTTCAGAAATGGGCATTTCTTTCTCGATGACCTCCAGATTGACAATCACTTTTGCCGGATATTTTCTTTTAATCGGTGGCGGAACATTCGGCGGGCTGGTTAATATAGCCTGAATAGGCATACCCTGCGGTGCGCCAAAATCACCGGTGGATTTTGCAGCGGCTTTAACATTACCTGCAGCACTGGCGACAGGGGCGGTGATCAGGGTTGTGACCATTGCCAGCATTGCACAAGCCGTTTTAATTATGAGCTTCATATAAATACCTCTCAAATGATGATGGGACGTGCTGCAAAATTTTCCGGGGAGCTGCCATTTCTGTATTGCTCTGGAAAACTGGTGTCGACATCGGTGTTGGTATAAAAAGTACTGTCCGGAATGGTTACCGGTCTGATCCAGCCGAATCTCAGAGTAAAGCAAAGTGATTGCTGCAGCTATACGTCGTTAGGAGGATGTCGTTCTATAGAATGGGGGATGAAGCATATCTTTGATGCGCCTCACAGGTGGTATGCGGACAGATGGCAGAATGCATACTCACAGATACAGTTTTCCCTCGTAAAAACACTATGTGTATCCTGTTTCGCGACGCATGTATGTCAAAATGACGCCTGACTGCATTGTCTTGTGTTGCGCAACCGCATCAATGCAATGTCTTACTTATTGATAACTATCCGGAGTCATACCATGTTTCAGCACGTTGAAGCCTATCCTGGCGATCCTATCTTATCTTTGAATGAAGCATTTGGTAAAGATCCGCGGCCAAATAAAATTAATTTATCTATTGGCATTTATTTCGACGATGCAGGAAAAATCCCGATGTTGCCATCAGTGCGTGCTGCGGAGCTGAAAGTAGTGGCTGAGGCGGGGGCACGTCCTTATTTGCCGATGGAAGGCGCGGTGAATTTCCGTACAGCGGTTCAGCATTTGTTGTTTGGTGCCGAGCATGCGGCGGTCAAGGCTGGTCGCATTGTGACCTTGCAGACGGTGGGTTCCAGCGGTGGCCTGAAAGTCGGCGGCGATTTTATTCATCGTTATTTCCCCGGTTCCGTCATGCTGGTGAGTGATCCGACCTGGGACAATCACCGTGCCGTGTTTGAGGGCTCGGGAATCACGGTTAAAACGTATCCATACTATGACGCCGCGACTGGTGGTTTGCGTTTTGATGCGATGCTGGAAGCATTGAAGGCAGCAGAAAAGAAAAGCGTCGTCTTGTTGCATGCATGCTGCCACAACCCGACCGGCGTTGATCTGACGCAAGCGCAATGGCAGGCCCTGGTGCCCGTGCTGAAAGAGCGCGAGCTGATCGCTTTCCTCGATCTGGCTTATCAGGGTTATGGCGATGGCATAGAGGAAGATGCGTATGCGGTACGCTTGCTGGCCGATGAGGGCTTGAGCTTCTTTGTCGCTAATTCGTTTTCCAAGAGTATGAGTCTGTATGGCGAGCGTTGCGGTGCATTAAGTGTTGTTTGCCCGGATGCGGCGCAGGCGGTGAATGTGCTTGGTCAGATGAAGGCAACAATTCGTCGCAATTATTCGAATCCGCCTCTGCATGGTGGCCAATTAGTGGCGCGTGTGTTGACAGACCCTGAGTTGCGCCCGATGTGGGAAGCAGAGGTGGTTGCGATGCGTGACCGTATTCAGTTGATGCGCCGTCAGTTGCATGATGTGCTGAGTGCGAAATTGCCTGGCCGCGATTTCAGCTACTTCCTCACACAACGCGGCATGTTCAGCTACACCGGCCTGACTGCAGAACAATGTGATCGCCTGAAAGACGAGTTCGGCGTGTACCTGGTGCGCTCGGGTCGTATGTGCGTCGCTGGTCTGAATACTGGCAATGTGGAAGCAACGGCGAAGGCAATTGCGGCCGTGCTGAGTTAATGAGGTTATACCTGGTGCTGCTCGGTTTTGCTGAACACTGCTAAATACTGAGCATCACGCTCGCAAATAAAAACGGCGCCGTTGAGCGCCGTTTTTATTTGTCTGTCGGTATATGTTGTGGGACTACTGTGTGTATCGTGGTTGCAGGCATTTTCAATAACTGTGTGAACGCCGTTTTCAGGCTGGATTGGCTGCCCGTAGTCCAAGCGGTGACGTCGGCGGTGTCACTGCTATGCGTTAGCAAATTCGTTTTGATGAGCCGTCGTTTTAATTGCTGAGCGACAGCTAATCCGGTATCGATGATGTGTACTTGTCTGCCCGGTTCTGAGGTTTGCGCAATCACATCGTTGATGAGTGGAATAACGAACGGGTAATGCGTGCAGCCGAGCACAATGGCATCCGCACCAGCATTCAATAATGGAGTCAGGTATTTTTGTATCAAGGTAGAGGTTGTGGAGGAATGCAGTTCGCCTTTTTCTATCTGGCTCGCAAGTCCTATGCAGGCTCGCTGTTCCACTTTGATGCCGGTCGTCTGCGTCAGATGATCGCGCAGATCCTGAAATTTTTTGCTATGCAAAGTGCCTCGTGTCGCGAGGACGCCGATGACGCCGGATTGAGTCAGCGCTGCCGCAGGCTTTAAGCCGGGTTCAATGCCGACGATGATCAGATCAGGGTGGCGCTGGCGAAGTAATTGTATCGCCGCTGCAGTCGCTGTGTTACACGCCACAACCAGCGCTTTGATGTGATGTTGCAAGAGAAAATCGGTAATTGCGAGGCTGCGATCAATAATGACGGCTTCTGGTTTTTCTCCGTAAGGGGCAAAGCCGGAGTCGGCAAAATAGATCAGGGATTCTTGCGGCAGTGTCTGACGGATATGCTGCAACACTGATAAGCCGCCAACGCCGGAATCAAACACACCGATTGGTGCATCAGGGGCAAATGGCATACGTGGTTTTCATGAAAAAGGACTGAGGCAGAATTGTGCCAGTGACTCGCTGTCTGGTCTTATTCTGCTTCAGTCCTGTGGTGATTAGCTTAGGAAACTGCGGATATTACTGAACCGGAATGATGCCGATTTTTGCCTGCCATTCTTTAGGGCCGGTGTTATGCACCGAAGTCCCGTTTGAATCGACTGCCACAGTGACCGGCATATCCACCACGTCAAATTCATAAATCGCTTCCATACCCAGATCAGCGAAGCCAACAACCTTGGCAGATTTGATTGCTTTTGAGACCAGATACGCCGCGCCGCCGACTGCCATCAGATAAGCAGACTGATGCTTCTTGATCGATTCAATCGCGACCGGGCCACGTTCCGCTTTACCGATCATCGAGATCAGACCAGTTTTTTCCAGCATCATGTCGGTGAATTTATCCATGCGGGTTGCCGTGGTCGGGCCAGCCGGGCCAACCGCTTCATCGCGCACAGGATCAACCGGGCCAACGTAGTAAATTACGCGGTTGGTGAAATCAACTGGCAGCGATTCACCTTTGGCCAGCATGTCCTGAATACGTTTGTGCGCAGCATCGCGGCCGGTCAGCATTTTGCCGTTCAGCAGCAAAGTCTGGCCTGGTTTCCATGAAGCGACTTCCGCTTTTGTCAGCGTGTTCAGATCAACGCGCTTGGATTTTTCTGTATCCGGTGTCCAGTGAACATCGGGCCAATCAGACAGTTTCGGTGGTTCGATATAAGTCGGGCCAGAACCGTCGAGTACGAAGTGCGCATGACGTGTTGCCGCACAGTTAGGAATCATCGCAACTGGCTTAGATGCAGCGTGCGTCGGATACATATTGATCTTGACGTCGAGCACTGTCGTCAGACCACCCAGACCTTGCGCGCCTATGCCAAGTGCATTGACCTTGTCGCACAACTCGATACGCAATTCTTCGAGTTTGTTTTGTGGGCCGCGCTTTTTCAGCTCGTACATGTCGATGTCATCCATCAGGGATTCTTTCGCCATCAGCATAGCTTTTTCGGCTGTACCGCCGATACCTATACCCAGCATACCTGGCGGACACCAGCCTGCGCCCATGGTCGGCACGGTTTTCATGACCCAGTCCACCAGTGAATCAGATGGGTTCAGCATCACGAATTTTGTTTTGTTTTCAGAGCCGCCGCCTTTGGCTGCGACTTTGACATCAACGGTATTGCCCGGCACCAGTTCCATGTGTACCACGGCTGGCGTGTTGTCTTTGGTGTTCTTACGTTCAAACTGCGGATCGGCAACGATGGATGCGCGCAGCTTGTTATCGGCATTGTTGTAGCCCTGACGCACACCTTCGTTTACGGCATCAATGACGGAGCCGGAAAAACCTTCAAAACGCACGCCCATACCGATTTTCAGGAATACGTTGACGATGCCGGTGTCCTGGCAGATAGGGCGGTGGCCTTCAGCGCACATGCGCGAGTTTGTCAGAATCTGCGCAATCGCATCTTTCGCGGCAGGGCTTTGTTCTGCTTCATAAGCACGCGCCAGATGGGCAATGTAATCAGCAGGATGGTAGTAACTGATGAATTGCAGGGCTGCAGCAACGGATTCGATCAGGTCGTCTTGTTTAATGACTGTCATGATGTGGCTCTTGGCTAGGTGAATGAAAAAAGCGAGGGTTCTTTGCGCTGTATCTTTGCTGTGCCGATATTGGCACAGCGAATATTGGCGCGGGTATCAACCAGTGATGTGGCGGAACCCCAATAAAGATACGGGTGTCCAGATGACTGCTCAGGAAGACCGCATGAATATTGGGAGGCAGGGCACATGATTGGTTTGAGTTTGTGCGTTGTTATTAATGTTTAGCAGCGGCTTGCTGTGTCTTGGTCATAATCTGATCGCAGTAGGCGATTGCCATCGCGGACAGCAGAAACGCAATGTGTATTGCCGTCTGCGCGATGATCACTTCTGATTTGTAATTGCCGGCATTGATAAATGTTTTCAGCAAATGAATAGAGGAAATTCCGATGATCGCCATCGCCAATTTCACTTTCAGTACCGAAGCATTGACGTGCGACAGCCATTCCGGCTGATCCGGGTGACCGTCCAGCCCGAGACGGGAAACAAATGTTTCATAGCCGCCGATAATCACCATGATTAACAGGTTGGAAATCATCACCACGTCAATTAATCCCAACACCACCAGCATGATCGTGGTTTCTGTCAGTTTGGTCGGACGATCACCGCCAGTGGAAACCGCATCAAGAATGTGTTGCAGCGCAGCTTGATTGCCAAGTGCAGCACCGATCAGGTCAACCAGTTCTACCCAGAAATGAAAGACATAAACGCATTGCGCAAGGATCAGGCCGAGATACAGTGGCAGTTGCAACCAGCGGCTGAAAAATATCAGGTTAGCGAGTGGCGATAGTTTGCTATGGGTTTCTGGTGTTGACATGTGGTGTTCTCTTCGTCTCTTTAGGGCTTACGCAAAGCCGTCCCAGTGGCGTTATGGCTCCCGACCGACCTATTCGTACTGTCTTCGTCGCCATGCTTTGCCGGTACAACTTTGCGTAAGCCCTGTCTTTATCTGCCAGGTTGACATGAATGCAGGCGGTATTTTACATGGGCACTGACTGATCGTGTGAGAACGCTGGATTTGTTGAAGCGGTTTATTTTTGTGTGGCAACAGAGTGCGGCGGCAGATCGGCACGGCATAGCATTGGTGATGCCACTGCTGTTCTCGTTGTGATTGTTGTATTGTATGAGTGGCAGGATTTTACTGCAGATCTGATGTGGTAAATTGGTATTGTTTTGGTATTGCTTGCGCTTGCAAACCGTAAGGCTTGAGTAAGTCTCCAAGTTTAAGGTTTGCCTATTACTTCGTTGATGATTTCAATCAAACTATAAAAATTGGAGACACGTATGTCAGACCTTAATACCGCCCAAAATTCAGCGTCAGATGTAAAAGCCGAATCCCGGATTTTCCCTCCGCCAGCCGCTTTCGCTGCGAATGCAACGATTTCCGGCATGGATGCCTACCACGCGATGTGCAAGGAAGCAGAAACCGATTACGAAGGTTTCTGGGCCAAACTTGCGCGTGAAAATCTGCATTGGCACAAGCCATTTGAAACGGTGCTGGATGAAACCGATGCGCCGTTTTACAAATGGTTTGAAGATGGTCTGATGAACGTGTCTTACAACTGCCTGGATGTGAATCTGCAAAAAGGGAATGGCGATAAAGTTGCTGTCATTTTCGAGGCAGATGGCGGTGAGGTCACCAAAGTGACTTACAAAGAATTGCATCACAAGGTCTGCCAGTTTGCGAATGGATTGAAGTCGCTCGGCATCACTAAAGGTGATCGCGTTGTGATTTATATGCCGATGTCAGTGGAAGGCGTGGTCGCAATGCAAGCCTGCGCACGTATCGGCGCGACGCATTCCGTGGTGTTTGGCGGGTTTTCTGCAAAATCCTTGCATGAACGTATCGTTGACGTGGGGGCAGTCGCCGTTATCACCGCAGACGAACAGGTACGTGGTGGTAAACATCTGCCACTGAAAGTGATCGTGGATGAAGCGCTGACGCTTGGCGACTGCGAAAAAGTTAAAAATGTCGTGATCTACAAACGCACTGGCGGTGCAATTAATCTGACTGCCGGACGCGATCTGTGGATGAACGATCTGGTTGCCAATCAGTCTGCTGTCTGCGAGCCTGAATGGGTCAGCGCCGAGCATCCGCTGTTTATTCTTTACACTTCCGGCTCCACCGGCAAGCCAAAAGGCGTGCAGCATTCTTCCGGCGGTTACTTGTTGTGGGCGATTCTCACAATGAAGTGGACCTTTGATATCAAACCATCTGACGTATTCTGGTGTACTGCCGATATCGGCTGGGTCACAGGCCATACCTACATTACCTATGGCCCGCTGGCAGTCGGTGCGACAGAAATTGTATTCGAAGGTATTCCAACCTTCCCGAATGCAGGACGTTTCTGGGACATGGTAGAAAAACATAAAGCGACGATTTTCTATACTGCACCAACGGCAATCCGTTCACTGATCAAAGCCGCCGATGCGGATGCCAATGTGCATCCGGCAAAATTTGATCTGTCGTCCCTGCGCTTGCTGGGCTCGGTGGGCGAGCCGATTAATCCGGAAGCTTGGATGTGGTACTACAACAATATCGGGCGTGGCAATTGCCCTATCGTTGATACATTCTGGCAGACGGAAACCGGTGGTCACATGATGACCCCATTGCCAGGCGCAACGCCGCTCGTACCTGGTTCCTGCACCTTGCCTTTACCCGGAATCATGTCGGCCATTGTGGATGAAACTGGCCATGATTTGCCGAACGGGCAGGGCGGTATTCTGGTTGTGAAACGTCCATGGCCAGCGATGATACGCACAATCTGGGGCGATCCGGAGCGCTTCAAAAAAGGCTATTTCCCAGAGGAATTCGGCGGCAAGATTTATCTCGCCGGTGACGGCGCCATCCGCAATAAAGACACCGGCTACTTCACTATTACCGGTCGTATTGACGACGTACTGAATGTGTCTGGTCACCGCATGGGCACGATGGAAATTGAATCGGCACTGGTTGCACATCCGCTGGTGGCAGAAGCAGCCGTGGTCGGCAAGCCTGATGACACCACAGGTGAAGCGATTTGCGCATTCGTGGTGCTGAAACGCAGCCGTCCGATTGGCGATGAAGCGAAACAAATTGCGACAGAACTGCGTAACTGGGTTGCCAAAGAAATCGGCCCGATTGCCAAACCAAAAGAAATTCGTTTTGGTGATAATTTGCCTAAAACCCGCTCCGGCAAAATCATGCGTCGCTTATTGCGCGTTCTGGCAAAAGGCGAAACCATCACGCAAGACGTATCAACTCTCGAAAATCCAGCCATTCTTGATCAGTTGAAAGAAGCGCAGTAATTGATTTAGCCGTTGAATAAACGACGGTTTTTCTACTCAGCAAAAACGGCATTACCTGAACGGTGATGCCGTTTTTTTTTGCCGAATTTGCGCAGAGTTTGATAGATGCAAGCGTCTGCGCATTGATGATGCTGAATGTCTTATCGCTTGTTTCCTTGTTTATTCCGGAAGAACTTCCAAACTAAATAGCTGTTCAATGGGTACTTGTAAGCAGCGTGCAAGTTTGAGCGCCAAAATAATCGATGGCACCATATTCCCCGTCTCAATGGCGTTGATTGATTTTCGGGTGATGCCACTCATTTCTGCAAGGTCCGCCTGAGTCAGATCGCGCATCGCTCGCTGCACCTTCATGGTGGTTTTCAATTGTTCATTCATTTTATTGGCTCAAGAAAAATGGGCGGATCATCGACTAGCGATCCAGTATGAGTGTGGTAGCGATGAAGACGCTGAAGCCAAGCGTCAGGCTCATGCTGCACATGAGCCAAACGTTATTTTGTTGAATGAGTTGTAGTAAAAGGGCGAGTGTCGGTTGTGCGAATAAAACGCCGATAAATCCGTAACGATAGGCACGGTGCGCGCTCGCGACACGCAGCTCGTCTTCGAGTACGGCTTTCATCGCTGAGTCATTAGGGTCTAGCTTGAGCCCTTTTTTTCGAATAGAAAATATTCCTGCAACAATGAATATTGGCAGGATTTGTAAAAGCTGCTGTAGTCGATTGCCCCAGCCAGATTCAGGAAAGAGATTGATGGCGAGGGCGATTGCTCCTAGGAGAGCAACGACAATCAATGCAAGCCACAACATTGTTCGCGAAGCGTGAATAAGCTGATCGGTTTTTGCTCTATCTGATTTTTGCATGATGATCCTCTTCCTGAAAATGAATTATCGAATAGTCTATTAAGCCGGAGAATGGTAACTCATAAAACTCAAAAAGTAACTTATAAGTTACTTTTTTTGTTTTCAATTCACGCGGTCTCATTTTGCGACAATAGGAGCTTTTAGAAAAATTAGGGTATTGAGGCGAGAGTCGGAGAAACTGTTCTCTGCTAATTCTGAAAATTGCGGAGGGTTTTGAACGAGAAATTTTGATGTGACGCGCAGAGCACTGGTGTATGCAAGCGTCTGCGCGTTGATGTGGAATTGATTAGCGAATTAGCGGCTGTTGCGGGACATGAAGATCAGGCGTTCAAACAAGTGCACGTCTTGCTCATTTTTCAGCAGGGCACCATGCAGTGGCGGCACGATGGCTTTATTGTCTTTACTGCGCAGGGCGTCGGCTGGAATATCTTCTGCCAGCAAGAGTTTCAGCCAGTCGATAAATTCGGATGTGGAAGGTTTTTTCTTCAGGCCGGCCACGTCGCGCACTTCGTAAAACGTCTGCAAAGCTTGTGTCAGTAGATCTGCCTTGAGTTTGGGGAAGTGGACATCGACAATTTTTTGCATTGTCTCTTTGTCTGGGAATTTAATGTAATGGAAAAAGCAGCGGCGCAAAAATGCATCCGGCAATTCTTTTTCATTATTGGATGTGATGATGACCAGTGGTCGATGTTTGGCGCGCACCATTTCACGTGTTTCGTAGACGTAGAATTCCATGCGATCGAGTTCGCGCAGCAAATCATTCGGGAATTCGATATCGGCTTTATCAATTTCATCGATCAGCAGCACGACCGGCTGGTCAGCTGTAAACGCCTGCCATAAAACACCTTTGACGATGTAGTTATGGATGTCTTTGACGCGCTCATCGCCAAGCTGGGAGTCGCGCAAGCGGGAGACGGCATCGTATTCGTAAAGGCCTTGCTGGGCTTTGGTGGTGGATTTGATGTGCCATTGCAGTAAGGGCATATTCAGCGCTGCCGCCACTTCTTCTGCCAGCATGGTTTTGCCGGTGCCGGGTTCGCCTTTGATCAGTAGCGGACGCTGCAGTTTTAACGCAGCGTTGACGGCAAGTTTCAAATCATCGGTGGCGACGTAGTTGTCGGCGCCATCAAAACGGAGAGTCGTAGTTTCCAGCGTCATGGTGGTATCAGAAGAGTTAAATAAGCTTATTGAGTATAAGCGAGAATCTGTAATTTTGTGAACGGATGTGCGTTTTTCTAAATTAGCAAAATCGCCTTTTGTAGAGCTACACGACACAGGACGCAACAAACTGCTGCATGGTTGTGCAAATTGTGGGTTTTTGCTGACTTTTTTTTACGCAAAATTGATTTTGATCATATAGAATGCTGAGCTACATCAAGGTGTTGTCTTCATTTTTCAGTTTGTATAATTCTTATTAAAGCTCATATGAAAAAACTGTTCGCACTCCTCGTTTTCACGAGTCTCGCTCAAGCTGCAGCAGCGGCTGAAGTTGTTGGCAATGCTAAAGATGCTGCTGATAAAAAAATTGCTATGTGCATAGGTTGCCATGCCATTCCTGGATACAAGGCGACATACCCTGAAGTTTTTCAAGTCCCGATGATCGGCGGGCAGTCTGCTAAATACATAGAAAGTGCGCTGAAAGCATACCAAAAGGGTGAACGTAAACATCCATCTATGCGCGGTATTGCTGGTAGCCTGACTGATCAGGATATCGCTGATTTAGCTGCTTACTATTCACAACAAAAATAAGAGTCGGAGATCAAGATGAAAAAAGTCAAATTACTGGCGTTGCTGCTTTCGTTCTTTTCTGTTTCTGCTTTTGCTGCGGGCAATATTGAGGCTGGCAAAGCGGCAACTGAAAAAAATAACTGTGCGTCTTGCCACGGTAAAGATTACAACTCGCCGATTGATCCGGCTTACCCTAAACTGGCTGGGCAACATGTGGATTATCTGGCGCAGGCATTGAAGGCGTATCAGCGCGGTGCGGATGGCGCGAATGGGCGTGGCAATGCGATTATGGGCGGACAGGCAAAGGCTTTGTCGAATACTGATATTCAAAATATTGCTGCTTACCTGCACAGCTTGCCTGGCAGTCTGGTACTGAAAAAATAAGCCAGAAAAACGCTCGTTCATTGAGTGCAAAGCGTAAAAAGATAAAAAGCCACGTTGAACGTGGCTTTTTTTATCGGCATCGTTGTTGTAAGGCCTCAATATAGGCCTGACCATCCGGTGGCAGCCCGGTTCGCTGGGAGTTCCAGATCATCTCACCCAGACATTCCATGATCTGATGGTGTGCTTCATGTTCTGAGTTGTATTTGTTGGCGAGCATCTGAAATGCTGCTTTGACGCCGCGTGGCTGATCGACGGAGATTTGCTCTGAAATCGACAGATGCATCGATAAATGTAGAAAAGGATTGGTTTGCCCCTGATCGACGCTGTAATTCGCCTGCAGCGCTTCTTCTGCATCGTGTAAAGTCTCATCGTATTCAGGGTGTTGCCTGATCCAGTCTGAAGCAATCGCTTCCAGTGGTGTCAGAATCTCACGTGCCTGGTTTTTTCTGTAGGTTTCGCAAAAAAAACGTCTGACATCTTGTTGGCTGGGGTTAAACATAACATTGATACCGGAGCTTAAATTTGAAGTTTGCTATTGTAGGGGATTTTTCATTTATCGCTTTGAAGCCTGAACATTTTCAGACTTCATTTATTCATCTGCCACAGTAAAAAGGAAAAACAATGCTGAATCAAGACGCCCTCGACACTCTATTTTCCCACGCCCGCACGCATAATGTCTGGCTCGCCAAGCCAGTCAGCGACGCGCAGTTGTATCAGATTTATGAATTGATGAAGTGGGGCGCGACTGCTGCGAATTCAACGCCGGCGCGCATAGTCTTTGTAAAGTCGGACGCTGAAAAGGAAAAGTTAGCTGCCTGCGTCTCTGCGGGAAATGTCGATAAGGTAAAAACTGCACCGGTGACTGCCATTGTCGGTATGGATATGGCGTTTTATGAACAATTGCCTAAACTCTTCCCGCATACCGATGCGCGTTCATGGTTCGTCGGGAATCAGGCGGCGATTGAGTCGACGGCATTTCGTAATTCGTCATTGCAAGGCGCTTATCTGATGCTGGCGGCGCGAGCGATTGGTCTGGATTGCGGGCCTATGTCTGGCTTTGACGCAGAGAAGATCGATCAAAGTTTTTTTGCTGGAACGGAAGTGAAAGTTAATTTTATCTGTAATCTGGGTTATGGCGATGCAGAGAAATTATTCCCTCGTTCGCCACGTCTCAGTTTTGAAGAAGCCTGCAAAATCGTTTAACTATTCACTGCGCCCTTATTTTTTACACTTTGTCGGGTAAGGGCGTTTTTTGTTTGTACTCGCATAAGTCAGCGATCATACAATTCCAGCATTTGGGTTTTCTGGCGATACAGGTGTAACGACCATGCAGGATCAGCCAGTGATGGGCGTCCTGACGGAATTCTTTTGGTACGAATTTCATCAGTTTTTGTTCGACAATATCAACATTTTTACCCGGTGCGATGCCGGTACGATTTGATACTCTGAAAATGTGCGTATCGACCGCGATGGTTGGTTCACCAAACGCAGTATTCATCACAACGTTGGCGGTTTTTCTGCCGACACCGGGCAAGGCTTCCAACGCTTCGCGGTTGCGCGGCACTTCGCTATGATGCTCCGTCATCAGCAGATGACAGGTCGCTATCACATTTTTTGCTTTGGTCCTGAACAAGCCTATCGTCTGAATATACGGAATTAATCCATCAACACCGAGAGCGTAAATTGCTTCAGGGGTGTTGGCGACTGTATACAGCACGCGGGTAGCCTTGTTGACGGAAACATCGGTTGCCTGAGCCGACAATAAGACCGCAATCAGTAATTCGAAAGGCGTTTTGTATTCAAGTTCTGTCGTTGGATGCGGGTTTTCTTTTTGCAGACGCGTAAAAATGGCATGCCGTTTTTCTGCATTCATGATTTATTTTGCTCCGCTTCTGCTGCAATTTTTTTTAATCTGGCGCGTTCCATTGCGGCAGCAATCACCGCCTTTTTACGTTCTTTGCTGCGTATTTCTTCCTCGCTCAGCGCAGGTTCCAATTCCAGCGCCTTTAGTTTTGCGGCAGCCTTGGCCGCCAGGCGTTCGTCATTTTCACGCTTTTCACGCGCTAAACGCATGGTTCTGAATTCAAATTGCTGACGCGCGCTATTTGCCTGTTCCTGACTCCATGCGTCCCAACCGGTTTCCCCCTCAGTCGCCGGTAACATCGCGATGCAATCGACAGGGCAGGGGGTAACGCAGAGATCGCAACCTGTGCATAACTCTGCAATCACCGTATGCATCTGCTTAGGCGCACCAATAATCGCATCGACGGGGCATGCTTGTATGCAAAGCGTGCAACCTATGCAGTAGGCTTCATCAATGACCGCAACCGGGCGTTCCCGTTCAGCACCGCGGCCGATATCGAGTGCGATCACGGGCTGACCCAGCAAGTGTGCCAGACGTTCCACCCCTTGTTGACCACCCGGAGGGCATTGGTTATAGCTGGCTTCGCCAGAGGCAATTGCGGTGGCGTATAGGTGGCAGGATGGATAGCCACATTTTGTGCATTGCGTCTGCGGAAGCAGATCTTCGATTTGTGCTGCGATGGAAGTGGACACGGGAAATGAAGTAAACAAATAAATACGTTGTGCGAAGCCGAGATTATCTACGCAAATTTCAGGAACAACAATGGAAAAAGCCACTATCCGTGAGAATAGTGGCTGCTGATTCGCCGTCCTGACGCCTTGTGGATGGCAATGAAATCAGGCGTGTTTTTGAATAAATTCAGCAATTTTTGGCGCGATGATTTCGCGCCAGCGACGTCCTGAAAAAATACCATAATGTCCACAGCCGGGCGCGACGAAATCCTGTTTCATGTTTGCCGGGATGCTACTGCAAAGTTCGTGTGCGGCCTGAGTTTGCCCCGCGCCGGAAATATCATCCAGCTCACCCTCAACAGTGAATAAAGCCACCGTTTTGATGTCCTGCGGACGCACTGGCTTGCCTTCGACTTCCCAGGTTCCTTTAGGTAAATGGAATTCCTGAAACACGGTTTTAATGGTTTCGAGGTAGTAATCGGCTGGCATATCCAGCACTGCATTGTATTCGTCGTAAAACTTGCGATGCTGTTCGGCAGATTCGTCATCGCCTTTCACCAGATGCTGGTAAAAATCCCAGTGGCTTTGAGCATGGCGATCCGGATTCATGGCAACAAAACCAGTGTGTTGCAAAAAGCCCGGATAGACTTTGCGACCGTAGCCCGGGTAGTTTGCCGGTACGCTGTAAATAACCGTATTTTCAAACCACGAGAATTTCTTTTCGGTGGCGAGGTTATTGACTTGTGTCGGCGATTTGCGCGGGTCTATCGGCCCACCCATCATCGTCATTGTTTTCGGTAAATGTGGATCGTTATCCGTCGCCATCAGGGAAATCGCTGCCAGTACCGGCACAGTAGGCTGGCATACAGAAATAACGTGTACGTCCGGGCCTAAAGTGCGGATAAATTCCTGCACGTAGTAGATGTAGTCATGTAAATGGAAGCGGCCTTCCGACAGTGGCACCATGCGGGCGTCTGTCCAGTCGGTGATGTAGACATCATGAAGCGGCAATAAGCCACGAACCGTATCGCGCAGTAGGGTTGAATGGTGCCCGGAGAGTGGCGCAACCAGCAATACTGTCGGCTGCTTTAATTTTTGCAGATCTTTTGTTGGTAATACTTTTTTAAAGTGCAGCAGCTTGCAGAAAGGTTTAATGACCGCCGTTTCCTGAGTAATTTCAACGACTTGTTTGTTGATGGTCGTTGATGTGATGCCAAACTCTGGTTTCTCGTAATCTTTTCCTAAGCGAAACATTAACTCGTAACCAGCGGCAACTCTTTGCGCGTAAGGTGTATGCGCAAGGGGAGAAACCGGGTTAGTGAATAACTTGGATGATGCTTCTGCCCATTGAGTGAGCGGGGTCAGGAAAGCGCGATTAAGTTCGTGAAGTTGATAGAGCATGATGACATCTTTCTGGTCAAAGACGGATAGTCCGTTTTCTTACAACTGATTGGATTTTAGGAAAAGTTCTCTCTGCTTATGGCAGTATTTTTATAGGGATATTGCATTGCATCATAAACCAGTTTTGAATTTTTTGGTTTTTCTGTTGCTGCTGCTGATCGTTCGTGTGCAAATTAATGTTACAAACGTGATCAGGATATAAATTTATTGCCGAATAAGTATGATTCGATCATTTTTTCCCAATAAAAAAGCGCAAAGTTTTTACCTTTGCGCTTTTTTAGAAATGATACGACTTAGTCGAATGTCGGTGTATCCACACCCAGAATCTTGTGCAGTTTTGGTGATGTTGTCGTGTATTGCATGTGAATTTTCTTTTCAGGGAAAATATACGGTGCTGCACCGAAAGCAGCCAGCGCCGCTTCGTGGAAGCCCGACAAAATCAGTTTTTTCTTACCAGGATAAGTGTTGATATCACCCACCGCGAAAATACCCGGAACATTGGTTTCAAACTTCTCAGTGTCCATGACTTTCAATTGCTTGCGTTCGATTTCCAGACCCCACTCAGCGATAGGGCCGAGTTTTGGAGAGAGGCCGAAGAACACCAGCAAATTATCCAGCGGCATGCGGCGTGTGACGCCGTCTGCACCTGTCACTTTGATTTCAGACAGCAGGTCATCTTTGGTTTCAATGCCGGTAACCTGACCGATAGTCAGTTGCATTTCATAGTTGTCGCACAGCTCTTTCATCTTAGCGACAGAGGCTGGCGCTGCGCGGAAATCGTCGCGACGATGCAGAAGCACGATGGATTCTGCTTTGCCCACCAGATTCAATGCCCAGTCGAGCGCGGAATCGCCGCCGCCGCAGATCACCAGATTTTTGCCGTGGAACTGGCTAGGATCTTTGACGCGGTAGAACACCTGTTTGCCTTCAAACGCTTCTATGCCGTCGACTTTTAAGGTACGAGGTTGGAATGAGCCAACGCCTGCCGCAATGAAAATCGTTTTGGTGATAAAGCGGGTGCCTGTCGATGTTTCGAGGTCGAAACGACCATCTTCACGACGCGCAACCAGCGTGACTTCCTGACCCAGATGGAAAGTAGGTTCAAACGGTTCGATTTGCTTGAGCAGATTGTCAGTTAATTCCTGGCCTGTGCAGACAGGAACTGCAGGGATGTCATAAATCGGTTTATCAGGATACAACTCTACGCATTGACCGCCAACTACTGGCAGAGAATCAATGACGTGGGCTTTGATTTCGAGCAGGCCTAATTCGAACACCTGAAACAGGCCAACCGGACCTGCGCCAATGATGACGGCATCTGCTTCAATAACGCCATTTGCCTGGGTAGTTTGTTTGTTTTCCATACGACTAGATAGTTCCTGATATTGCTTAAAATTATGTGGATAAGCTGGACGGAGTTATCCGCGCCAGATTAGCGCTCCAGATATTGCAGTTTGTCTTTGACATCTTTCCAGTCATCCGCATCAGTGAGCGGTGCCACTGTTTTGGTGATGGAAGGCCAGTTGCGTGTCAGATCCGCATTGATCTTGATGAATTGTTGCTGGTCGGACGGCACATCTTCTTCAGCATAAATTGCATTTGCCGGGCATTCTGCAACGCAAACGGCGCAATCGATGCATTCGTCCGGATCAATAACCAGGAAATTCGGGCCAGCACGGAAGCAGTCCACTGGGCAGACATCCACGCAATCGGTATAACGGCAGCGGATGCAGGATTCGGTCACAACGTGGGTCATAACAGTCCAATCTAAAAAATTCGGGATGTTGGCGCAGCCAGATCGCAGAAAAACACATGCTTAGGCTGCAAAGCCTTGTATTTTAAGGCAATTTAAGAGTTCTCACAAACTGCACTTATATCGTTTGCGCATAAGCAAATGCGAACAGGGATTAAAAGCGATTCTGGATGTGCGCTTTTGTCAGCGGAAACGCAAAATCTTATTTTAAGTGGATTCACGATCATTGTTATTGATATGGGTCACTATCGATGAAAATCATCTATAGCATTCATTGCTGAGATGAAAGTTTTTAAGGACGCAGCGGAACCCGGAAAAACTTCTTTTTCGAGGTTAAGATAAGCAACCACCCGCCTTTAATGTAAAGAAAGTTGTTAACTATGAAACCAGCGATTTTGGTTGCCAGAGCGATATTTCCAGAAGTATTGAGCCGTTTGCATCAGCATTTTGAGGTCGAATCGAATCAGGACGACGTGATTTTCACGCCGGCAGAGTTGGCGCAGCGTCTGGCTGGCAAAGCAGGGATACTGGCGACAGGAAGCGCGCGCATCGATGCTGCTTTGTTGCAGCAAGTGCCGGAGTTGAAAATGGTCGCGAATATGGCGGTCGGTTACGACAATATTGATTTGCCGGCTTGCTCTGCGCATGGCGTGATGGCGAGTAATACACCTGACGTGCTGAATGAAACGACAGCCGATTTTGGCTGGGCGCTGATGATGGCGACAGCGCGGCGTATTACCGAATCAGAACACTGGCTGCGGGCAGGGAAATGGAATAAATGGCGTTACGACTATTTCCTTGGGCCGGATCTGCACGGTTCCACCCTGGGAATTATCGGTATGGGGCGTATCGGACAGGCGATTGCGCGCCGTTCCACAGGATTTAATATGCGGGTGATTTATCACAATCGTTCACGGATTACACCAGAGCTGGAAGCGCAGGCGAATAACGCCAGTTATGTCAGCAAAGAAGAGCTTTTACGCGAGGCCGATCATGTGATGCTGGTGTTGCCGTATTCACCGGCTTCCCGCCACACGATTGCGGCGGCTGAATTGGCTATCATGAAGCCGACGGCAACGCTGACTAATCTGGCACGTGGCGGCATTGTGGACGATGTGGCGCTGATTGCAGCGCTGCGCGAAAAACGTATCGCTGCTGCCGGGCTGGATGTGTTTGAAAGTGAGCCGAAGTTTCACCCGGATTTTCTGACGCTCGACAATGTCGTACTGACCCCGCATATCGCCAGTGCGTCGGAAAAAACACGCCTCGCAATGGCGAATTGTGCCGCCGATAATCTGATTGCCGGTTTGAGCGGGCAGGTGCCGCCGAACTTGCTGAAACTCTGAGGTTGGTTGCCAAAAATTGACGCAAAAAAAGCCCAGATCAGGGCTTTTTTTTAATTGCGTTTTTATTGTTTATTTCAGTGAGTTAATCAGATCAATGTACTGTTGCATCGCGGCTTCCTGCGTGGTGCCTTTCAGGCCAGCCCACGCATCAAACTTGGCGCGACCGACAAAGTCCGTCATGCCAGGGCGATCGCCAGTTGCGTCGCCAGTGCTGCCTTGCTTATACAAAGCATAGATTTTTAACAGCGTCATATTGTCAGGGCGTTCCGGCAAATTTTTAGAATCTGCCAATGCCTGGTTGAATTGTTCTTGCAAGCTCATGCGGGTCTCCGGCGGTCTTTAAACGAAAGCGCAAAAAATAACACGCTGAAGATGTGTTCGCCAGCATTTCTGCTAGAGGGTTCCTTCCAGCAAGATGAGCTTAGTACTGGATCAGCGCCAGTTGAATCAGGGACGATAATTTACTGAGTTTTCCGTACGTTGACACTACCGAACTCCCTGATCAGCGAAGCGATGACTTTACCTAAATATTCCTCGCCTTGGCCACCGTGCGAATAAAAAATCACGCCTGACTCTGTTATTTTTGCGGTGCCATCCGGCATTCTTCCGGCGACAGCGGATTGAAAATCGTAACGGGCACCTGTTGGTAATGTGACGGTTAACGCACCGATGGCGGCGAATAAACTGGCGACGCGATGTGCATCAGTAAAGGAAAATTCTATCGAATATTCTATGCCCATGGCGGCCTTTCAAGTATTTGCTTCGTCGTTGCTGCGTTATGAGTGAAGCTAGGGTCAATATTGACTAGCGGTTTGGCCGCTTTCAGGAGGAGAATAAACACAATATTTTCTTCCTGATGCCTGCCTGTTATCGTGAACCCGAATTAATGGATAGTTGGTTCAGCACCGCAGCAGACTTTGTATTTTTTACCGCTGCCGCAAGGGCAGGGATCATTGCGACCGACTTTCGCTGTTTCGCGTTTTACGGTTGTGACACCGGATTTGCGCAAAGGCACCCAGAAACGGCGTATCGCGGGAATCGATGCTTCCAGCGTCAGCGCCAGTTCGTGGCATTTTTCTGGTGTGTCAACGAAGCGCATTTCTTCTTCTTCGATTTCTTCAGCGCCGAGCAAATAGATAGGTTGCAGCAAAGGGCCGATTTCTTCGGATTCCCAGGCGGCTTCCCAGGCTTCTTCGCGTAACTGCATGCCTTCCCAGAAGCCCCAGGCCCAGGTTTCGCCGTCGATGAGTTCTTTGCCGTTTTGTTCCATCACGCAGAATAAAGGTTCATATTCCTGTGGTGCGACTTCAAACGTGATTTGTATTTCATTCATAAAACGCGCGATCAGTTGCGTGATGCGCTGCATTTCTTTTTCGTTTTTGAACTTAGGTTCGCCCTGTTCCGGCAGACCCCAGACTTTCGGCAGCCATTCCGCCATCGGTATCATTTCAGGCCCGAGCGCAATCGCTGTCAGATAGCCGTGCAAGGCGTCCATCGTCATACCTTCATCGCCTACCTTATCGGACATGAGAAATTTATCGAGTTCGTTGAATTCTTTGTCGCTGAGCGGTTCGTCGAGATGCATGGTGTTACCTGTTGGTGTGATGAAAATACCGGAAGTGTAGCGCTTTGTCGTCAGGCTGTGCAGGTGTTTTCTGCGTTTTTCCGTGGAATTAAATCGTTCTCAGAGGCGCGTAAATCAAAGCCTATGCTGGATAAGCACGTACAATTCGGCTATGACAGAACAAATTTCCCCTGTAACTTTGGCCGTTTCCTTCGCCGACCTGACGCCCGATCTGGTGCTTGATGCCGTTGACAGTTGCGGCTTGCATTGTGATGGGCGTTTATTGGCGCTCAATAGCTATGAAAACCGCGTGTATCAGCTTGCGCTGGATGACGCGCCTGCTGTGATCGCTAAGTTTTACCGGCCACAGCGCTGGAGCGATGCGGCGATTCTCGAAGAGCACCAGTTTGTGCGCGAGCTGGTTGAGCAAGAGATACCCGTTGTGCCTGCGATAGTGAATGCGGCTGGCGACAGTCTGCATCAGTATCACGGCTATCGTTTTGCCTTGTTCCCGCGGCAGAGCGGGCGCGCGCCGGAAATCGGCGATGCCGCCACACTGGAATGGTTGGGACGTTTCATCGGACGCATACACGCCGTTGGCGCAATGCAGACGTATTGTCACCGACCCGCAATTGATCAGCACACCTTTGGTATCGCACCGAGGCAATGGTTGCTGGAGCATGATTTCATTCCGCCAGATTTGCTGCAGGCGTATGCATCGGTATCGCAGCAGGCGCTCGATGGCATTGCGCGCTGTTACGAGCGGGCAGGGGAGGTGCAGATGCTGCGTTTGCATGGTGACTGCCACATGGGCAATGTCTTGTGGCTGGAATCGGGCGAGCAGGCCGGGCCGCATTTTGTCGATTTTGACGATAGCCGCATGGGGCCGGGCATACAGGATTTGTGGATGCTGTTGTCCGGCAGCCGTGCCGAGATGCAGAGCCAGCTGACCGATATTCTGGTCGGTTATGAAGACTTTTTCGACTTTGATGCGCGCCAGCTGCATCTGATTGAAGCGCTGCGTACCCTGCGTCTGCTGCATTATTCGGCGTGGTTGGCGCAACGCTGGGATGATCCGGCATTTCCGGCGGCGTTCCCATGGTTTAACAGCCAGCGTTACTGGCAGGATCGCATACTCGAATTGCGCGAGCAGATTGCGCTGATGGATGAAGCGCCATTGTGGCCGGTCTGAGCTTTACTATGTACTGGTCTGCTGTCCGGTAAAATAGCGCAAATTTTTTGAACTTTTGGACTGCAATACTAAAGTCCACGCTTGATTGGAAATCACATGACCCAGGATGAACTGAAACGCGCTGTTGCCCAGGCAGCGATTGCTTATGTTGTTGAAAATGAGATTGTCGGCGTCGGCACAGGCTCGACTGCCAATTTCTTTATCGATGAACTGGCAAAAATGAAGCATAAAATCAAGGCGGCCGTCGCGTCGTCGGAAGCCACTGCGCAACGCTTGCGTGATCACGGCATCACCGTACTCGATCTGAATGAGGTGACATCCATGCCCGTGTATATCGACGGTGCAGATGAGATTACGCCGCAAGGCGCGATGATTAAAGGTGGTGGCGCTGCGCTGACCCGTGAAAAAATTGTAGCTTCCGTGGCCGATAAATTTGTCTGTATCGCCGATGGCTCTAAACTCGTCGATCAACTGGGCAAATTTCCGTTGCCGGTTGAGGTGATTCCGATGTCGCATGCGGTGGTGACGCGTAAGCTCAATGCGCTGGGTGGCGAGGCGCGTTTGCGTCTGAAAGACGGCAAACCTTTGCTGACGGATAACGGCAATATGATCCTCGATGTGCATGGCCTGCAGATCGCTGATCCGGTGGCACTGGAAGCGACGATCAATAACATCGTGGGTGTCGTGACGGTGGGTTTGTTTGCGCAACAAGGCGCGAATGTCTGCCTGCTGGGAACGGCAGAAGGCGTGAAAACTCTGCAATTCTGAGCACGCGTTCTGAGTGCTCATTCTGAGTGAAATGCGGTAATTTTCACGACAGACCTGCAACTGATCTGCGACTGATTCGCAATGGACTCAAACAGATCGGTGAACATAAAAATGGCTGTCGTTGACAGCCATTTTTGCATACTCCCCCACTAATTTAATAAAACCACCGTCATCTCCTTATAAACAAAGGGCTGCTTTATATACTGGGGGGAGTATATTTTAAGCTTCCAGGCATTCTTTTTGGCATGCCGCAGGCATGAGGTCAGGGGGGCCATGTTACTGCGGTGTGAATTCGGTTAAGTCGATTTGTCTTGCGCCTCCTTTTTTGCTGGCGCAGTCAGGGCAATATGGCGTCATTATTTCCATCGATTTCATGTAGGAGTAACAGCCTTTATCTGGCGCTGCACCGCTATGGAAATACGCTTTGTAGCAAATTCTTGCCGTTGTGGCGCTGCGGTTTTCGATGACTTCATAGCCCCAGTAACCCGATTTGGTCGTGCAAGTGCTGAGCACCACGGGTGCGCCGATGACTTGCCAGCTATCGCAAATTGCGTCTGAAAACTGTTTATGATTTTGCGGCGTAGCGATGCCGTAGGCGCCGTATATTGGTCTCACATCCAAAGGTAGTGGCGTGACGCAGGAACCGTTAGAGAGTATTTGCGGCGCTTTGCAGGTCACTGGTGTCGGCGGCGTGACGCACACACCATTCTGCGGTATTTGTGGTGCATAGCAGGTTGGCGTGACTGGGGCTGCGGTGGAAGCGGCCGGATAGCCAGCCGTCATCAGATAATTGGTCGCGTCATTGACAGCGGTTTTGCCTCGGTTTGCGAGATTGTTTTGTATCGCTGTACGGAAGGCCGCTGCCAGGGCTGTATTGCTCGGGTAGGTTTTTGCCCGCCACAGCCGGTCGATAATCTGCCGGAATTCTTCCGCAACGCTTTTGGCATAAATTAAGGCTTCGGCGGTATCCGGGTCTTGTAACTCTTCATTGCTGACAAAAATGGAATTGACCAGTGTGTCGCAATCGTAAGGGCCCGCATAGCAGAGCATGACACCGTAATAGTTTCCGCTTTGAACCGGAGTGATGGTGAAATAAAACACAGGGCGAATCGGAACCGGCGCGGTGGCGGTGACGCAACTGCCATTTTGCAGTATTTGCGGTGAGGTGCAATTGACTGACGGCGGTGCAGAACTGGTTGAGGTGCTGAATCCAAAACGGCTGAGTTGTACCGGCTTTCCGTTTGGCAGTGTCATCGTCGCGGCATCGGCGGCAGTGAAGTTGAAGCTCATATCACCTGCATTGGCTTTTAGTCCCGCTGATTTGTAGCCGCCGATTAAGGTCTGACCGCCAGCATATTCCTGCAGTGATCCGCTGAGTTTGTTCGGTGCGGATAACGTGGCGGAACTGACGTACCAGGTCGGTTCGCCAGCGTTGTCGTACATGAAGCTGCCAATAAAGGCCTGATTGCCCTGTACTTCAATAAAATAGCCGCGCCCGCCTTCTTTGTCACTCCACCACCAGCCATTCTGAAAACTGGCTGCCGAAGCCTGAAACGGCGCCGGAGTGGAAATCGGAAACCGCTGCAGTTTGACCGTAATCGCGTTTTCACCGGTATCCGGCGTGACATATAGCGTACCTTCAGTCGCGGACGTAAACGAGAGTACTGCATATCCAACCTGACTCTGCGTCGCACCTTTATAGTCACCAGTCAGACTCTGCCCACCGGCAAAACGCGCCAGCGATCCTATGAATTGTTTGTTCGACTGCATTTCCATCGTGGTGACATACCAGGTCGGATGGCCATTGCTTTCGTACAGAAAGCCAGATAAAAATATCTTGTCTCCCTGACGTTCAATCGCAAAGCCACGACCGCCTTCTGCCGGGTTCCAGTACCAGCCTGTTTCGGGCAAAACATAGATTGTGTCGCTGACCGCACCGCTTGCAGTGACGGCACGAATGCCGGCAACTGGTGCGACCGTTTCTTTATTTGCAGAGGTGTCGCCTGACCCACAGGAAACGAGTGCCAGTAACGTGAAAATGCTGAACAAGCGACTGAGAGCGGTGAGGATAGTCCGGTACATGATGTCAACCTTGTCAGAACAAATCGTGCTTAATATTTTAGCATTCTCGATTGTGCTGACATTGAAATGCTGGCTGAGGTTGCACTGATACGACACTCACCGTATCTGTAAGACGAAGCAGAGTTCTGACGCCGCTCATGCAGTGATGACGAAGTGGCGCGTCATGGTATCTCTGAGTAATGCATGTATTTGTTCTTCGTTCATGGACGAGATCGTGTTGTAGACCGAACTGGCGATGTCGAGAAATTGTGCCAGCAGATCCGGGTCGAAATGGCTGCCTGCTCCTTCTCGTAAAATCGCAATGGCTTGCTCATAGCTGAACGGTTCTTTGTATGGACGCTTTGAACACAAAGCATCAAATACATCCACAATCGCAAATATTCTGGCTTCCAAGGGAATGGCGTCGCCCTGTAGCCCACGCGGATAACCCTGGCCATCCCATTTTTCATGATGTGCCGCGACCACGGCGGCTACGCTGGGCAACCAGCCTGCTCCTTTGACGATCTGTTCGCCATGTTCAACATGGGTGCGCATAATCTGCATTTCTTCCGGCGTATGTTTTCCCGGTTTTAACAGGATCGCATCCGGAATACCGATTTTTCCGACATCGTGTAAAAAACTGCCGATGATCAGTCCTTGCATGTGTTCGCCGCTCAAACCACGCTTCTCGCCCATCAGCGCTGACATCCAGGCAACCCGATAATTGTGCGAGCCGGTATCTGAATCCCGTTTTGCGATGGCGCGCCCGAGCGCTTCCATCATCGAAATGTGCGATTCATAGATCTGCAGCGTTTTGCGTTCGTTTTCTTTCGCGAGGTAGGTGACCACCGGGTAAATCGTCATCCCGCACAGCAATGACGCAATCGCCACCATCAGCGCAACGATGCTGGCATCGGCAGAAATTTGCTGCATTTGCCATTCGGGTATCACGCGCACACCTTCAAAATAGCCGCTCAGTTTCTTTTGCTTGTCAAACAGTGGAACGAACACACGGATGGCCGTTCTTTTTTCTCCTTCCAGACTGATCGCATTATTTTCGTAGTGCGTATCCTGATAGTTTGGGCGTGCATGATGTGGCAACTGGTTTTCAACCAGACTTCCGGTCGGTGTCATTTGTTCAGCTAATTTTTTGCCTTGCGCATCGTAGACTTCGGCAATGTCGAATATGCCGCTGGTCAGAATGTTTGCGCCATTTTGTGCTTGACTGGCGTTATCGGTATCAGATTTGCTTGCATCGTTCAGAAACGCCAGCGGGCGGCGACTTTCTTCGATGGCAAACAAAACGACTTCTTTTTCGGCATTTTCGCGTGAAATCAGCCAGGCCAGAGGGCTGCCAAGTATCGCCAGCAGCAGACTGACCAGTCCTATCCTGAGTGCTGCCCGTTTTTTGTAGATGTTCATCGTTGAACCCAGGGTTAGGTGCATTTTGGAATAGAAATATCAGTGAGAATGCTCAGCATAGATGGCATTTCTGAACAAAATCTTAAGAAAACACAAAAATGCACAGGTTTCCCATAAAAACAGCAAAAACTGATTTTTTAAATAACGGTGATTCTTTGATATGACGAAATACCATCATGCCGATATCGATACGTTGCGCGCTGATTTTTATGCGTTACTAAGAAAAAAGCCCGCGAGTTGCGGGCTTTTTATCTGAGCGGAAGGTGATTATTCCGTTGGAGGTACATAACCGGCAGCGGCGTCGGCACCGTCACCAAAGAAATGTTTTTCCATCTGCGTCGCCAGATATTTACGGGCGCGGGTGTCGGCAAGGTTCAGGCGGTTTTCATTGACCAGCATGGTCTGATGTTTCATCCAGCCAGCCCAGGCTTCTTTGGATACGCTTTCATAGATCTTTTTACCCAGCTCACCCGGATATGGCGGGAAATCCAGGCCTTCAGCTTCTTTGTTTAGTTTGATGCAGTGGACCATACGGGCCATAGTAATACTCCTTAGTAATTCGTCAAAACACAGCGGACGTCACAGTCATTCAACCGCCGTGGATTATAAAGCCAAGTGATCAGAGCTGCTTGATCAACACCAATGACTTGCGCTGCCAGTTGTACATTTTTTGCCGGTCTTTCGGCAAATCATCAACGGTTGCTTTGACAAAGCCGCGTTTCAGGAACCAATGCTCAGTACGGGTTGTCAGCACAAACAGTGAATGAAAGCCAGCGCGGCGTGCGCGTTTTTCTATGTGTTTCAGAATACGTTCACCGTCGCCCTGACTCTGTACGTCCGGATTGACCGTCAGGCAGGCCATTTCGCCCATTTTTTCAAACGGGAACGGATATAAGGCAGCGCAGCCGAAAATCACGCCATCATGTTCAATCACCGAGAAGTAATTGATTTCGCGCTCTATCAGTTCGCGGCCACGTTTCACCAGCGTGCCGTCGGCTTCGAGCGGTTCTATCAGTTTAATAATGCCGCCGACATCTTCAATCGTCGCTTCGCGCAGACTTTCGAGATTTTCCGACGAGACCATCGTGCCGACACCATCATGCGTGAACAATTCCAGCAACGCAGAACCATCCATTTCATACGGCACGATATGAATACGCGGTACGCCGCCACGCGAGGCTTTGACTGCATGTTCCAGATAAAACGCAGAATCCGGCGGCAGGTAATTGGCAGCCAATTCTTTTTCTGCCTGAATGAAGGAAAGCTCGCGGATTTCAGCACCTTCGCGATCCACCATCATCGGCGTTTCTGAAATGAAAATCAGCTTGTCGGCGCGCAGCGCACTGGCGGCTGAGACGGCAACATCTTCCATCGTCAGGTTGAATGCTTCGCCGGTAGGAGAGAAACCGAGTGGCCCCAGCAAAACCAGGCTGCCACCATCAAGAATACGGCCTATGGTGTCGTAAGCGACTTTGCGCGCGGTGCCTGTCAGGCCGAAGTCGATGCCATCGACGATGCCTATCGGTTTGGCGGTGACAAAATTACCGGAAATCAGTCGTATCGCGGCGTGTGCCATCGGGGTGTTGGGCAAGCCCTGACTGAATGCCGCTTCGATATCGAGACGCAATTCGCCAGCGGCCTCTTTCGAGCATTCGAGTGCGGCGATATCGGTAATCCGGATACCATTGTGAAAACGGCCTTCCACGTTACGCAAGGCGAGTTGTTCAGCGACCTGCGGGCGGGAGCCGTGGACGATGACAATTTTGATGCCAAGTGCGTGCAATAAAGACAAATCCTGTGCCAGCACGGGCAGTGCACCTGCCATGACCAGTTCGCCAGGAAAGGCGACCACAAAGGTTTTGCCACGAAAGGCGTGAATATACGGCGCGACTGAGCGCAGCCATTGAACGAATTGAACAGGATTTTCCATCCGCCAATTATAATCTTAGACGAGAAAGCAGATGACCTTGCAACGTGGTCGAATTTCCACATTGTTGTCAATCAGACGCCGGATCTCGTATCGGTAAGTGCCTGATCGCTAATATTTGAATGGCTTAATGGTACGTGGCTTTAATCCTTTCCAGTTTGCCTGCATATAAATTCCGGGCCTTGCGCGTGGTGCTGTTGGCCTGTGCCAGTGTAAGTTCTTCTATCGCGTCCTTGGTTTCACCCAGTTTTAAATGTGCCAGTGCAAGCCATAAATGGAATTCGTCATAATTCGGGTCGCGTTTTATTTCCCGTTTGAACAGGGCTTTGGCTTCGGCGTATTCACCACGATCCATGGCCGCCATGCCACGGTTAAAGTAGTGGAAGGGAGCATTCGGTTGCAGGTTTGCCAGTCTGTCGGCATACACCTGTGCTTCAGACTGGCGGTCGACTTTGCGCAATACTTCGATCAGATTGCTGAGCGCCATCGTGTTTTCTTTTTCTTTGCTTAGAATCTGCTTGAAGACATTTTCAGATAACGCCAGATCTCCATGCTGGTGATATACCACGCCAAGGGTATTGTAGGCGGCAATGAAATCAGGGTCGCTCATCAGGGCAGCGCGTGCAAACCAGTAAGCGTCGTTGACCTGATGTTGTGCCAGCGATTCAGCGGCGCGGTTGTTGAAATACATGGCAATGACGGTGGCTTCAGCTATCAGTTCCGCACGCTGACCACGCAGATCCTTGGGAGGGAGAAAATCTATCACCATGGATTGACTATATTCCTGCGCGGAGTTCCTAAATACCGATTTGTTTCCCAATACGATATTCACATGTCCTACCGCAAAATAAATATCGTTGTTGCGGCTCCAGGATTCATTCATCATGACATTTTGAAATTGCACATTCATGCCCAGTTCTTTTGCCAGTGCTGCAGTCATCAAAACCAGCGACAGGCAATTTCCGGAGCGGGCGTTGAAGGCCTGTGCAGCATTGCGGGTCATTTCCGCATCGTATTCAAGCTTGATCTGGCCTTTGGTGGAAAGTGCTTCAAACAGGGCTTTTTGTGGGGATTTTCCACGTAGCTGGGTAGTAATTTCATTTTTTATGTACGTATGCATTTCTTTGCTGACCGCCATGACATCTTCCGCATTGATGGATGTCGGTGCCGGGCCAAAGCCCTGATCGTGAAGTTGTAGGTTACTTAATTTTTGGTTGGGTTGGCTGGCGCAGGCGCTCAGCAAACTGGCGAAGAGCAGAATAATCCAAGTTTTCATTTTAATCCTCACGCGTCTGTATTTTGACTGAAACACACTTCAATTTTGTTGATGAAACAGGTTCTTCATTTAGACAGCAATCTAGGCTACTTTGGATTGCGACATAGCTACGCAAAATGGGTCGTAGACGTAAGGTGGTGGTCTCAAATTTTTGTTTTCTTCATTATAGGTAATGAAATAATGAAAGGATTTATTTATATGATTTGATGCTTGTTGCAAGTCCGATGCGTATCGGTTCGCAATCTTGTTTTGATCGGGGTGAAACCGCAGTGTTGTGGTGAACAGCGCAACATTTCCTGTGCAGCGTAAAAATCAGGGATAATGCGCAGCGCTATGTCTTCAAATAAAACACCTAAAAATTCCCAAAAAAAAGCAACGTCCACCACGATAGATGGTTTGTCGGGGTTGCGCGAGCTACGTCAACAATTGCGGCAAGCTGCACCAGTGGCAGAAAAACCGGCAACGCCGACAGCGAAGCCACCGGTCGCGCAGGTGCGGCAACCAGCATCATTCGCATCATCCGCATCGCCAGATCAGCGTGGGCGTTCTGAGCGAGACGCAGCTAAGCCTGCGCGTGCTGGCGCGAAGCCCGCCAATGCTAAAGCTGCTAGCGCTGCCACGGCTGCTGTAGTAGCCGATGAGAGCAGTCTGCCTTTCCGCAACCCTCTGCCGGTCATTACGTTTCCGGAAGAATTACCGGTGTCCGGTAAACGTGCCGAGATTGCCGAAGCTTTGCAAAAGCATCAGGTGATCATCGTCTGCGGCGAAACCGGCTCTGGTAAAACAACGCAATTACCGAAAATTTGTCTGGAACTCGGGCGTGGGCGCAAAGGCTTGATCGGTCATACCCAGCCGCGCCGGATTGCGGCTTCATCAACTGCCAAACGGATTGCGCAGGAACTGAATTCGCCACTCGGCGAGCATGTCGGTTTTAAGGTACGTTTTACCGATACGCTGAGCAAAGGTGCGTCGGTCAAACTGATGACCGACGGTATTTTGCTGGCAGAAACGCAGACCGACCCCTTGCTGCGTCAATATGACACCATCATTATTGATGAGGCGCATGAACGCAGCCTGAATATTGATTTCCTGCTGGGTTACCTCAAGCAATTGCTGCCGAAGCGCCGCGATCTGAAGATCATCATCACGTCCGCGACGATTGATGCGCAACGCTTTGCCAACCATTTTGCCGACGATGCTGGCAATCCGCGTGGAGCAGAACCTAAACCTGCGCCGGTCATAGAAGTATCGGGGCGGCTGTATCCGGTGGAATTGCGTTATCGCCCGGTACAGGACACCGATAAAGATAAAGAGCGCGATCTGATGACTGCGATCACCGATGCGGTCGATGAGTTGTGTCGTATCGGCTCTGGTGATGTGTTGGTGTTTTTGCCGGGCGAGCGCGAAATCCGCGATGCGGCGGAAGCCTTGCGCAAACATCATCCGCCACACGTCGAGATACTGCCTTTATTTGCACGCTTGTCGGCACAAGAGCAGGAGCGGGTGTTCAAGGTATCGAATTCACGCCGTATCGTATTGGCGACGAATGTGGCTGAAACCTCGCTGACAGTGCCGGGCATCCGGTTTGTGGTTGATACTGGCCTGGCGCGCGTCAAGCGTTACAGCTACCGGAACAAGGTAGAGCAGTTACAGGTTGAATCGATTGCGCAATCGGCGGCGAACCAGCGTGCAGGTCGTTGCGGACGTGTATCAGCCGGTGTTTGCATACGCCTGTTTGACGAGCAGGAATTTAATCAGCGTATCCGGTTTACAGAACCGGAGATTTTGCGTTCCTCGCTGGCGGCCGTTATTTTGCGGATGAAGTCTTTGCGACTCACCGATGTGGAAACTTTCCCGTTTATTGAACCACCGCCGGGCAGGGCGATTGCCGATGGCTATCAGCTCTTGCAAGAGCTGGGGGCGATGGATGATACCAATCAGCTCACAGCAGTCGGTCGGCAATTAGCAAAGTTGCCGTTAGACCCGCGAGTCGGACGCATGATCCTCGCAGCGCGTGATAATCAGGCTTTGCAGGAAGTGCTGATCATTGCTGCGGCTTTGTCGGTGCAGGATCCGCGTGACCGGCCGATGGAGGCGCAAGCGGCTGCCGATCAGGCGCATAAGAAATTTGCCGATGAAAAATCTGAATTCATCTCGTATCTGAAAATATGGAAATGGTTTGAAGACGCGATAGAGCACAAAAAAACGAACCGTCAGTTGCAGGATAATTGCCGTAGCAATTTCCTGAGCCAGATGCGCTTGCGCGAATGGCGCGAGGTGCATTCGCAATTGCTGACCATCGTGAAAGAGCAGGGCTGGCGTCTGAATGAAACTGCGGCCACTTATGAACAACTGCATCTGTCTTTATTGACCGGCTTACTCGGTAATATCGGCTATAAATCTGAGGAAGAAGCGCATTACCTCGGCGCCCGTAGTATCAAATTCTATATCTGGCCCGGCTCCAGCCTGGCGAAGAAAGCCGGACGCTGGATTATGGCGGCAGAGCTCGTCGATACAAGTCGTTTGTACGGGCGTTGTATTGCCCAGATACAGCCGGAATGGCTGGAAAAAATCGGCGGTCATTTACTGAAAAAGTCCTATGGCGAGCCGCGTTGGGAAAAGCGGACGGGTCAGGTGTCGGCGTTTGAACGAGCGACCCTGTATGGATTGGTTGTCTACAGCCAGCGCCGGATTCAGTATGGTTTGTATCATCCGGTCGAAGCGCGTGAGATTTTTATCCGCGAAGCTTTGGTGGAAGGCGAGTTCGAGACACGCGCATCGTTCTTCGCCCACAACCAGAAACTGGTGCGTGAGATTGAAAATCTGGAACACAAATCGCGCCGCCTCGATGTGCTGGTCGATGCTGAACTGATCGTCGCGTTTTACGACAAGCTGATTCCGCCTGACGTGTATAACGCAGTGCTGTTTGAAGAATGGCATAAAGAAGCGATCAAAGCCAATCCCAAACTGCTGCATCTGAATAAAGACGATCTGATGCGCCACGAGGCTGCAGGCGTGACGACGGATTTATTCCCGAAAACCATGCAGGTATCCGGTGTGGCGCTGCAACTCAGCTACCATTTTGAACCCGGCAGCCCGCGTGATGGCGTGACATTGACCGTGCCTTTGTTTTCGCTGAATCAGGTCTCGGCAGAACGCTGTGAGTGGCTGGTGCCCGGCATGCTGAAAGAAAAAGTGCATTTGCTGATCAAATCCTTGCCGCAAAAAATACGCCGCCATTGCGTGCCGTTGCCGGAATATGCGGCAGGATTTTGTGAGCGCAACGACTTTGGTAAGGGCAATTTTCTGGATGCCGTGATTGCCGATATCCGCGAGCAAAAAGGTTTGCTGTGCAAAACCACAGATTTTAAATTTGAAACCGTGCCTGTGCATCTGACGATGAATTTTAAAGTGGTGGATGAACATGGCCGCCAGTTAGAAATGGGGCGGAATCTGGCGAATCTGCGTGCTGAATTTGGCGGGCAGGCGCGTGAAAGTTTCCAGAAGATTGCGAGTGCAGAAAAGTTGGCGCTGTTGGACGCACAGGGAGCAAATGTGCGTGGTGCAAATCAGGGTAAAGCGTCTGCTGCAGCCGAGACCCCGCGCACATCCGCAGCGAATAAAAATGGAAGCGCAGCGTCTGCAGGCGCAATGCCCGCGCTGAAGCAGGAAAATTTCACTGGCTGGACTTTTGACAGCTTGCCGGAATTGCTGGAAGTACAGCAGGGTAAGCAAACCCTGATCGGTTATCCGGCGCTGGTGGACAAGCTCACGCATTGTCATATCGAGGTGTTTGATGATCCTGACGAAGCAGCGCGGGTGCACCGCATAGGCTTGCGCCGTTTGTTTGCTTTGCAACTCAAGGAGCAGGTGAAGTTCCTTGAGAAAAATATTCCGGGTCTGCAGCAAATGGGCATGCAGTTTATGGCGCTGGGCTCGCAGGAAGAATTGCGCGAACAGATTATCCAGACGGCGATTGAACGCGCGTGTCTGCAGCAGCCGCTGCCAGGCAATTCGGGTGAATTCAATATCCGCCGCGAGGAAGGGAAGGCGCGCCTGAATTTACTGGCGAATGAAATCGCTCGCATGGCGGGGCAGATTCTGGCGGAATATCACAGCCTGCCGAAGAAAATTCAGGGCATCAAAGCCCACGCGCAAGCAGCGGCTGATATCCAGAATCAGTTGCAGATGCTGATCACTAAACGTTTTATTGCCGAGACGGATTTCAGCCAGCTGGCGCATTTTCCGCGTTATCTGAAAGCGATCACGATACGTATGGATAAGCTGCGTGCCGATCCGGCGCGTGACGCTAAACTGATGGCCGAGTGGAACAGCGTCGCGCAACCGTGGCAACGGACGCCGCGAAAAACAGGTGCCGATGCTGATCCTAAGTTGCTGGAATTCCGCTGGTTGCTGGAAGAGTTGCGGGTGTCTTTGTTTGCGCAGGAGTTGCGCACGCCGATGCCGGTGTCGGTGAAGCGCTTGCAGAAAGTCTGGGAAAGTATGCAGCGTTAATTGCTTTGGAAATTGCAGTGAATGTCTGAATAAATACGTGCCTTTCCAGTGCTTTTTGGCTGGAGAGGCATATTTTTATTGGACTTGCCTAGATTTTTCTGTCGTGCGTGTTAGCGCACCCTGCAATTGATCTGACTCCAGAATCGCGACGCTATCGGTTGCAGTAAAGCTTGCATTCATGGCTGCATGCAGCATCGCGGCTGCAACATCAGCGACATCTACCGCGCGGTAGCGGCGCGGTATCAGCGAGCCAAATAGGTGGGATAAGAAGATCGCGATGGCTTCGGCCGGGCGTTTATCTTTTCTGGTGCCGCCGCTAAGCAGTGATGGACGTACTATTGTCAGCGCTGAAAATCCCAAAGCACGCAAATCATTTTCCACTTGGCCTTTAACCTGTAAATAAAAGGAACCGGCATCTGCATTCGCACCAAGTGCCGAGTTATACACAAAATGTCTTGTGCCTGCGGCTTTGGCAAGGCTGGCAGCGGCTATTACATAGTTGTGGTCGATACGGGAAAATGCGGCTTGTGATCCGGCGATCTTGATCGTCGTGCCGAGCGCACATAAGACCGCATCTGCCTGCCACCAGTCTGCATTCTGCGGCAAGTGGGCATAGTCAACGATGGGGTTGTGTAGTTTAGGATGCGGCGCCAACGCGGTGCGCGTCGGCGCGATCACTTGAGTTACATCCTTGTGCGCCAGGGCTTGCGCAATTAATTGCTGTCCCACTAAGCCGGTACCGCCCAGAATTAATAATTTCACTTTTACCTTCTCTCTTTTTGCTGTGCCATCAACTTAGCGACGGCAGCGTCTGCCGGTATTTTAGATGTGAATCGGACATATTGCAGCCATCATGCTGGTCGCCGCGGCCTGTGTCAGGGTGGTATGCTGTCGGACTTTGCTCACTGCCATTTCTTTCCTGTTCCGATTTTGTATGAATCATAAACTGACTCCCGGCACCATTTTTTTACTGGTATTGGCACCACTGCTTTGGGCAGGTAATGCGGTTGTCGGACGTATGATACATACGATGGTGCCGCCAGTGACCTTGAATTTCTTTCGCTGGGCAATCGCTTTTCTGATTTTGCTGCCTATGGCGGCCAGTATTTTTAAACGTGGCAGCATATTCTGGTTTCGCTGGTATCGCTATGCATTACTCGGGCTGCTCGGTGTGGGGATGTACAACGCCTTGCAATATCTGGCTTTACAAAGTTCGACGCCCATCAATGTGACGCTGGTGGCGGCGAGCATGCCAGTCTGGATGTTGTTAATCGGGCGCTTATTTTTTCATGCATCGATTTCCCGCTTTGCGGTAGCCGGTGTGGTCGTCTCGATAGCTGGGGTATTGCTGGTGCTGTGTCGTGGCGAGCTTCAGCATTTAATGGCACTGCGTCTGGTTCCCGGCGATATGCTGATGCTGCTGGCAGCGATTTGCTGGTCACTTTACAGCTGGCTGCTGACACGTGGCGGCGACGGTGAGTTGCGTGATCACTGGTCACATTTTTTATTGGCGCAGGTCAGCTTCGGGCTGGTGTGGTCGGGTTTGTTTGCGGCGGGTGAATGGATGCTTGTTGCTCCTGTGATTCATTGGAGCAGTACGCTGATCGCTGCGATCATTTTTGTCGCAGTCGGGCCGGCGCTGATAGCCTTTCGCTGCTGGGGCATGGGCGTACAACGGGTCGGACCAAGTATCGCTGCGTTTTTCAGTAATCTGACGCCCTTGTTTGCCGCTTTGCTGTCATCGTTATTTTTAGGTGAGACGCCACAACTGTTTCATGCGGTAGCGTTTTTGCTGATCGTTGCCGGCATCGTTTTATCTTCAAGACGTTGACGTAGTCTTGCAGATTAGCTGTGTTTTATAAAGGGTCGGGAGCGCCCGCAGCGATAGAGCCGTTACTGACGATATAGGAAAACAATTGTTCGTAGCGATAACGTTCACCTGTGTCGTCAAGCTGATGGCGATTTTCCATAAATGCCTGATCCACTTCCTGCCAATCGGTGACATTCAATACCAGTTTGGCGACCGGTAACACATCATTTTCCTCAGCGTGCATGTGCGCGTAATAGAAAAGAGCATATTGCTCCGCCAGATCTCTGAAATGCGGAAAAGCCGGGGCTCCGCAAAACTCGTATTTCAGCAACGCATTGTGCAGATTGCGCACCAGGCATTCGCCGTTGCCATGTTGTTCGATCAACGCATCCAGCACATTGTCGAGCTGGTGTGTACGCTCTTTAATCTTGGAAAACAGAAATCTGTCTTCTTTAGGATGATGTACTTTTTCCGGATATTCGCTGATGTAAAAAAGAATGGCGCGGAATAATTTAAGATCAGGTGGCGCGTCTCCTTTATCTGTCGAACGCACAAATTCCAGCATGGTCTGTATGACGGCAGACAAATGCTGATGTTCTTGCTGAATGATATCGATAGATATTGGATGGAAGTTTCTGGCGCACATAACGGTCTCCGCAGAATTTTTTTATACTGTACTCTGTGCACCTTATTCGCTGTTTGATGCCGATCAAATAAAGCGAGACGTACCAACGGATTTCGTTGACTTCCGCTGATTTTTTAGGTTGATCGGTGTTCGCGTCCGCATTCGGCTCTTGTTTTACTCTCCACTTATGCTCGTTTGATGAGTATTTTTTATTGCCCTGTTTATATAAAAAAACCTCGTTCCCATTAGCAGGGAACGAGGTTGACTGACTACGCTTTCTCAGCGTTTCAGCGTTTCAGCGTTTTGCAACGATGGCTTCAATCTGATCCATGATGCTGTTCATGCGTTTAAACACTGCTTGATATGGTGCTTGCGATGCCAGATCGACCCCGGCTTTTTTTACGAGATCGTAAGGATAAGCAGAGCCGCCAGCTTTCAGGATATTCAGATAATTGTCGCTTGCGCCTGCTTGCGATTTCAGGATTTCATCGGCAAACATCGAACCGGCAGCAATCGAGGTCGCATACTGGAACACATAAAAGCGATTATAGAAATGCGGGATGTAAGCCCATTCTGTTGCATAGACATCATCGATTTTCATGACGCCTTCTTTATCGCCATGATAGCGCTTCAGGGTGTCGCCGTAGATTTTAGTAAGGCCCTCACCAGTCAGTGATTCACCTTTGTCCACACGCGCATGCACTTCGCGTTCAAAGTCTGCAAACATAGCCTGACGGAAGAACGTGCCGCGCAAATTTTCCAGTGCGGAACCCAGATATAGCAGACGCTCATCGTCGCTCTTCGCGATTTTCAGCATGTGATCAAGCAATAATACTTCGTTGGTGGTCGAGGCAATTTCAGCGGTGAAAATAGGGTAGTCAGCGGTGCTGAACGGCTGATGTTTATTCGCCAGATACGAATGCATCGCATGGCCCCATTCATGCGTGAGTGTAGAGACTGACTCGTAATCGTCGTTGTAATTCAGCAGTATGTATGGGTGTACGTCATACGCGACGCCAGACATGTAGGCACCTGAACGCTTGCGTGGGCGAGGGTAGACGTCCATCCAGCGCGCAGTGCTCGCTTTGGTCATCGCATTGACGTAATCGTCGCCAAGCGGTTTGACTGAACTCAGCATCAGTTTCACACCGTCGTCGATGCTGTAAGTGAAATTGCCGGAAACCAGTTGCGGGTAAATATCGAAGTAGCGCAGATCTTGTACTCCGAGCATTTTTGCGCGTAATTTGAAATAACGGTGTAGCGTCGGCAGATTGGCGCGGGTCTGATCGACCAGCGTGTCATATACAGCGCGCGGTATATTGTTGCCATCCAGCGCATGGGTCAGTGAATCAGGATAATTGCGCACTTTGGCATACACTGCATCGCGTTTGAGTTGTTCGTAAAACGTGACGCCGTAGCTGCGTTCAAACTCTTTCCATTTGCCCCAGAACGCATCAAACACCAGCTTGCGGTCAGCACGATTCGGTGACGCGCGGTATTTGGTATAAGCGGCCTGATCGATGGTGACTTGCTGACCATCCGACAGCGTGACTTTTGGCCACGGCATCTCTGCATTGGACAATGTTGAGTACACAGCAGCGGGAGCATTCATTGCCATGCCAAAGCTTGCGATCAGTTCTTCTCCTTTTTTATCCAGCGTGTGTTGCGTGCCGCGCAGGATGTCGTGCAGGCCAAAGCGGTAGGCGGCGAGTGATTTGTCCTGATTCAGATATGCGTCGATTTTCTTTTGCCCCAGCTTCAGTATCTCCGGACGGAAGAAAGAACTCGCTTCTTCGAGCTTGCTGCCGATGATATCCGCATTTTGCGCAATGTCTTGTCCCTCGTTGTCACCGGTATCCTGATCGCGGAATTGCGACGCATAGGTCGCCAGGCGTGCATAACGTTTCAGAATATCCGCATTCAGATCGAGACAGGATTTAAAGCTGCTGATCTTGTCGCCCAGATGACCGCTGCATTTTTGCAGCTGGACTAACTGTGTTTCCAGATTTTTTGCATCAGCGTTCCACGCAGCGCGATTGGCATACAGATCGGTAAGATTCCAGCGTTGCGCTTCAGTGTCGTTGCTGTGCGCTGCAAAACCGCTGGCAGGAAAAGCAAACGCGAGTGCCAGCAGGCTGGCGATCAGATGTTTTTGCATAGAGTCTCCGGTGTTGAGTATTGTCGGCAAAAGCCGGTAAAGGTAATCACAAACGATGTAACGAACAATGTGACAGGTGATGCGATAAAAGCAAAAATATACAGGTAAATCTATTGCATGAATTCAGGTAACAGGCAGATGAATCACAGATTTGATAAAACCCGTGCAATTCCGGAGAATCTTCTGGCTTTGCTTCGTTTGACTATTTTTTATACGATTTAGATTTCCCTTTTTCTGATTTGAAAACGCAATTTTTTGTGCCCGGCATTGTACTTGGGTGCAGTTTGACTGTCACAGTTTTGCGAACAGCAGAATTGCATTTTGATGAGGGGAATATTTTCAGATGATTCAAGTACAATGAAGCTCGTTTTTATTTCTATTGCCGCCTATGAAACGCCCCCGCTTTTTACCTGACAACATGACTTTACTTTTGCTGGGCGTGATTCTGATCGCCAGTTTTTTTCCGGTAAAAGGAGAACTTGCAGTCAGCGTTGATCATCTGTCGACACTGATGATTGCGCTGCTGTTCTTTATGCACGGCGCTAAATTATCGCGTGAGGCGGTGGTGGCGGGGATGACGCACTGGCGTTTGCATTTGCTGGTGCTGGGGGTAACATTCGCCTTATTTCCTTTGCTGGGGATGCTGCTCAAACCAGCTTTGCTGACCGTGTTAACCCCGGATTTATATCTGGGAATTTTGTATTTGTGTCTGCTGCCATCGACGGTGCAATCGTCGATTGCTTTCACCTCGGTTGCGCGTGGTAACGTTCCTGCTGCCGTCTGCAGCGCTTCCGCGAGTAACCTGCTCGGCATCTTCATCACGCCTTTATTGGTCAGCCTGCTGATTAAAGCCAACAGTGATGGACATTCCTCTGCCGATGCGATGCTGAAAATCGTTTATCAATTGCTGTTGCCGTTTGTGGCTGGACAGATCATGCGCCCGTATTTACAGGCATGGATCACTAAACATGCGAGCGTGTTAAAAATGGTCGATCAGAGCTCGATTCTGCTGGTGGTATTCGTGGCGTTCAGTGAAGCGGTCGTACAAGGATTATGGCATCAGGTGCCAACGCTGATGCTATTCGGCCTGCTGCTGATCAGTGCGGTGATACTGGCATTGGTAATGGGTTTTACTACCCTGATCAGTCGTCGTCTTGGCTTTAGTAAGGAAGACGAAATCACCATTGTTTTTTGTGGTTCTAAAAAGAGTCTGGCAAGCGGTGTACCGATGGCGAAAGTCTTATTTTCCAGCGGTTCCGTCGGCACGGTGTTGTTACCCGTGATGCTGTTCCATCAATTGCAACTGATGGTCTGCGCTGTGCTGGCGCAACGCTACGCAAATAGACCAAAATAGAAATCAACAGAATCCGGCCAATGTCAGGCCTGCCTGAATACCGGGTTTTTTAAGGAGAAATACATGCCTCGTTTTGCTGCCAATCTCAGCATGATGTATACCGAAGTCGATTTTCCTGCACGTTTTGCTGCTGCGGCAAAAGATGGTTTCACTGGAGTGGAATATCTGTTTCCCTACGATTATCCGGCGCAGCAATTACGTGAATTGCTGGACGCGAATAATTTACAGCAAGTGTTGTTCAATGCGCCACCGGGGAACTGGGCATCCGGTGAACGTGGCCTGGCGTCGTTGCCGGGGCGCGAAGACGAATTTAAGCGTGGCTTTGATCAGGCGCTGGAATACGCCCGCGTGCTGGGCAACCGTCATATTCATGTGATGGCGGGCTTGATACAGCCAGAGCAAGATAGGGCGCGTCATCGCGCGGTCTATCTGGGTAATCTGGCGTATGCGGCATTACTGGCCTCGCGTGAAAATCTGACGGTGTTAATTGAACCTATCAATACCCGTGATATGCCGGGATATTTTTTATCTGAGCAAAATATGGCGCAGGAAATCTGTGAAGAAATTGGCGTCAGCCATTTGCAAGTGCAGTTTGATATGTATCACTGCCAGATTATGGAAGGCGATATCACACGCAAGCTGCAGCGGGATATGCGCAGGCCGCAGGCTGGCATCGGTCATATACAGATCGCTGGTGTGCCAGATCGTCATGAACCATCCGAAGGCGAAGTAAATTACCCGTATCTGTTTCAACTGTTGGATGATTTGGGCTATAACGGCTGGATAGGTTGCGAATACCGGCCACGGGCGGGAACCTCAGAAGGTTTGGCGTGGATCAGACCCTGGCAGCCCGCGAAGTAAATCGCTTCCGTATCGCGCGGCGAGTGTGATCGAAATAGCCCGACGATGTAATTCTCCGCTGATGGCGTCTTCATTTCATCGTCGGTAAGCAGAATAAAAAAACGGCCTGTGTTTTTCTCAGGCCGTTTTTTTGTGTCAGTTCAGATGAAAAATTACTCGTCTGCGACTTGCAGAATCAGCTTGCCGAAATTTTTTCCATCGAACAGCATCATCAGCGTGTCAGGGAAAGTTTCTATGCCTTTGACGATATCTTCGCGGGTGTGGAATTTACCTTCTGCCATCCACTTGCTCATTTCTGCGACCGCTTCGCCATAACGTGCGGCATAATCAAAAACGACGATACCTTCCATACGCGCACGATTGACCAGCAGCGATAAATAATTGGCTGGCCCCTTAACCGGTGTTGTGTTGTTGTATTGTGAGATTGCACCGCAGATGATGATGCGGGCTTTCATATTGATACGGGTCAGCACGGTATCGAGAATGTCGCCACCAACGTTATCAAAATACACGTCTACGCCATTCGGGCAATGTTCTTTCAGTCCATCACGTACAGAACCGGTTTTGTAATCGATGCAGGCATCAAAGCCGAGTTCATTCACCACGAAATCGCATTTGTCTTTACCGCCAGCGATGCCAACGACGCGGCAGCCTTTTTGTTTGGCAACCTGACCAACCGTTTGACCGACCGCACCCGCCGCACCAGAAACGACAACAGTCTCGCCCGCTTTCGGCTGGCCGACATCGAGCAAGCCAAAATACGCAGTCATGCCAGGCATGCCGAGCGCATTCAGGTATTTCGGTAAAGGTGCGAGTGCTGGATTAATTTTGTAGAAGGCCGCTGTTTTATCGTTCGCCGCGCCAACCCAGTATTGCTGCACGCCGGTGCCGCCGGAAACATAATCGCCGACCGCAAATAAAGGCGATTTCGATGCCACCACCTTGCCGACACCGCCAGCGCGCATGACTTCATCAATCGCGACCGGGCGGATATAGGATTTGCCTTCATTCATCCAGCCGCGCATCGCAGGGTCCAGTGAAATGTAGATCGTTTGGACGACGATTTCACCATCGTTGATCTCTCTGACTTGTTCGGTGGTGAATTTCCAGTCGCTGTGTTTCGGTGTGCCGACCGGACGGGCGGCGAGGCGGTATTGTTGATTGCTGAAGCTGCTCATAGTGTCTCCTGTGTTTTTGGTGATGTCTTACGTTTTACGGATGGTGGCTATCGCTGTTTTTGCGCCAGCCTTAATATACACGAAATAGAACGTACGTGCTTTTTGTTGCCGCTATTTTAAAACGCCGTGAAATTCAGAACCGATTCTCGCTAATCTGGCACCGATGCGCGACGTACCTGCGATGAACGTGCGACAATAGTCAGTTACGGTTTTTAGCTTTGTTTTGCTTTAAAATTGCGGGTTATTCCAAATTAAATTTGCCTCACCCCCGAATGTCATGTGTATTCGGGCGAAAAAATAACATGATGACCATACGACCAGAATATATTCTCACCCTTTCTTGTCCTGATCAACGCGGTATCGTACACAGCGTTTCAGGATTTTTAGCCAATCATGGCTGCAATATCATCGATTCTGCGCAGTTTGGTGATGAACAATCCGCCACGTTTTTTATGCGTGTGCATTTCGCTGTTGAAGATGCGGGCGTCAAAGAGGCAGCATTACGCGAAGAATTTGCGGAACTCGCTCACGGCATGCAAATGAGCTGGAAGCTCAATGACGCGCACCACAAACCCGCCGTGATACTGATGGTTTCAAAAATCGGTCATTGCCTGAATGATTTGCTGTTCCGCTACAAGAGCGGTTTATTGCCGGTGGAAATTAAAGCCATCGTTTCTAATCACACCGATTTTTATCAGCTTGCGGCCAGCTACAATATTCCTTTCCACCATTTGCCACTGGCTGCAGGTGCGTCGGCTGAGGCCAAGCGTGCGCAGGAAGAAAAAGTGTTGGAAATCGTCGCTGCTAATCACGCTGATCTGGTGGTGTTGGCGCGCTATATGCAGATTTTGTCGCCGCAGATGTGTGATGCACTCAAAGGCAAAGCAATCAATATTCATCACTCTTTCCTGCCTAGCTTTAAAGGTGCGAAACCCTATTATCAGGCGCATGAACGCGGCGTGAAACTGATCGGTGCGACTGCGCACTTTGTCACTGGCGATCTGGATGAAGGCCCGATTATTGAGCAGGATGTTGAGCGCGTTGATCATGCGATGGAACCGGAAACACTGACAGCCATTGGTCGTGATGTTGAATGCGTGGTGCTGGCACGTGCCGTGAAATGGTTTGTTGAACACCGCATTTTGCTGAATGGTCACAAGACAGTGGTGTTCAAATAATGGCCTTGAAATCGATTATCTACAAAGCCGATCTGAATATCTCTGATATGGATCGTGGCTATTACGCCGACCACAGTCTGACGATTGCCCGCCATCCATCGGAAACCGATGAACGCATGATGATACGCGTGCTGGCGTTTGCCATTCACGCCGCTGAGCGTCTGGAATTCGGCAAAGGCATTTCCGATACGGAAGAGCCGGATCTGTGGGAAAAAGACTATACCGACGCGATACAACTGTGGGTGGAAGTTGGTCAACCCGATGACCGCCGTTTGTTGAAGGCCTGCGGGCGCTCAGATAAAGTGATCGTCTACAGCTTTGCCAGTGCCAGCGATATCTGGTGGAAGCAGATGAACAGCCGCCTCGATCGCGCAAAAAATCTGAAGGTGATGAATGTGCCGTCAGAACAAAGTCAGGCGCTGGAAAAACTTGCACAACGTTCTATGCAATTGCAATGCACAATACAGGACGGGCAAATCTGGATGTCCGCAGGCGATGCCTCGGTGCAGATCGATCTGGAAATGCTGAAGGATTTTGGTTGATCTGCTTTTATAAGAGTGACGTAAAAACGGCTTGCGGAGAAATCAGAGATGGCTCTGTTTTTCCGCAAGCCGTTTTACATTGATGCGACGACTTTTTTATACAGCAACACCTGCTGCATCAAAGTAACCTTCAAATAACACTGAGCTTAAATAACGCTCACCGGAATCCGGCAAAATCGCGACGATGGTTTTACCTGCATTTTCAGGTAAAAACGCGAGTCGGGTTGCTGCCGCGACCGCTGCGCCGCACGAGATGCCGGCCAGTATGCCTTCTTCTTTGGCGAGTCGCTGCGCGAACAGCACTGCGTCTTCGTTGCTGACTTGTTCCACCTGATCGATCAGCGATAAATCCAGTACATCAGGCACAAAGCCAGCGCCTATACCCTGAATTTTATGCGGCCCCGGTTGCAAAGGCAGGCCTGCGCGTTGCTGCGTCAGTATCGGGCTGGAAGTAGGCTCTACCGCAACGGTATGCAGCGCTTTGCCCTGCGTCTTTTTCAGATAACGGGAGACGCCGGTAATGGTGCCGCCGGTGCCGACGCCAGCGACAAAAATATCGATGTTGCCCTTGGTGTCTTCCCAGATTTCCGGGCCTGTCGTGCGTTCATGTACTGCCGGATTCGCCGGGTTTTTAAACTGCTGCAACAAGACATAACGATCCGGGTCGCTGGCGCGGATTTCTTCGGCTTTGGCGATCGCGCCATTCATGCCTTTAGGCCCTTCGGTCAGTACCAGCTTCGCGCCGAAGGCAGCGAGTAATTTTCGGCGTTCTATGCTCATGGTTTCCGGCATCGTCAATGTCAGCGGTATGCCTTTGGCTGCTGCGACGAAAGCGAGGGCGATACCGGTGTTGCCGCTGGTGGGTTCTATCAGTTCTTTGCCTGCGCCAAGCAATCCGCGTTCTTCGGCGTCCGCGATCATCGCCGCGCCGATACGGCATTTGACGGAGTAGGCGGGATTGCGGCCTTCCACTTTCACCAGCACCGTTGCGCCTGCACCGGCGGTGATGCGGTTGAGGCGAATCAATGGTGTGCGTCCGATGGAATCTGCGTTGTTCAAATAAAGTGCCATGATGGTCTTTCAGAAGTTGGGTGTATGGATACTACGAGTCAGGTGATGCCGCGTGATTGATCTTTATTAAGCGTGCTTCCTTACATTTTTTGCGTATATCGATATGAAAAAAAAAGAGGGTGGACGCTCTTCCTTTTGTCATACTTTTTTGCTGCTCAGGATGTGCGCGTACTATACATCGCAAACAGTGAATGCGGGCATGGTGCGGTCGTTCTGATGCGCTGATCGCCATTGCTGCTGAACTCAGGCAAGCCTCAGTTTTGCGCTTTGATTTTATAAAAAAATGACGAAAAACGGGGAGTATATGCAAAAAACGCCTTATTCTCAGCAGAAAATAAGGACGTTTTAAAATACTGGGGGGAGTATATTTAAGGCATTTTTGCCTCTTGCAACGGGCAACAGGTGCAAATTTACGCTGCCAGCACCTTGTGCAACCACAGCCCGATATCGCGGATTTCTTCGGCGCAGACCGAATGCGGCATCATGTATTCATGCCATTCGACCTGATAACCCAGCTCTTTCAGCAAATCGCGCGATTGCTCTGCGCGTTGAATGTGAATCACAGGATCGGCGCGGCCATGCACCAGAAACACCGGCGTATCCTGATTCGCTGCGTTGCGTTCAGCAGCAACCACATCACGCAATGGCACGTAGCCGGATAAACACAGCAAGCCTGCCAGTTTTTGCGGATAGCGTAAGCCGGTTTGCAAGGTCATCGCACAACCTTGCGAGAAACCCGCGAGGAAAATTTTATTAGCCGGAATGCCGCGTGCCACTTCGCGCGCGATCAGTTTTTCAATTTCCGCTTGCGATGCGCGTAAGCCTTTTTCATCTTCGCGGCGGGCGATGTCGGTGCCCAGAATGTCATACCAGGCGCGCATCACGTAGCCATTGTTGATCGTCACCGGCATCGTTGGCGCGTTCGGGAACACGAAGCGTATGCCGGGTAAGCCGCTCAGATTGAGTTCCTGAACGATGGGAACGAAATCATTGGCATCTGCGCCCAGACCATGCATCCAGATAATGGCGACGCTGGGATTGGTGGCGCTTTCAATTTCTACGGTGTCGAGGTAATTGCTCATGGCTGACGGAGTATTTTTCTTGGTTGAAGGGGAATTGCGGATGTCGGATGATTTCTGTTGTTTCTTAGTTGTGACTGCGGTGACTGCAGTCACCGCGTTCACAGTTACCCCAAAGGCGTTATTGAGCAGGCCGAGCGCAGAAGTGCCGAGCAAAGCAGTAATCCATAATCGTCTTGCTGATGGCGGAAAATCTGCTTTGTTCATCTGTCTGCGTACATTGCTGGCGACCCGATTTAACAGAGGCAATCAGGATTTTTGTCGTAACGCCGATTTAGGGCGGAAGACTTTGCACACGGATTCGTGCGTTTCTATGTAAGGCCCGCCGATCAGGTCGATGCAATAAGGAATCGCTGCAAAAATGCCAGACACAATCTGTTTGCCATCCGCATCTTTCAAACCTTCCAGCGTTTCTTTAATCGACTTCGGTTGCCCCGGCAAATTCAGAATCAATGCGGCGTGATCAGCGGCTTCACGTATCACAGCCACTTGCCGCGACAAGATCGCGGTTGGCACAAATTGCAGGCTGATCTGACGCATCTGCTCGCCGAATCCCGGCATCTCTTTGGTGGCGACCGCCAGCGTGGCTTCCGGCGTCACATCGCGCCGCGCAGGGCCGGTGCCGCCAGTGGTGATCACCAGATCGCAGCGCGCCACATCCACCAACTCAGTCAGCGCTTGTTCGATCGCCTGACGTTCATCGGGAATCAGGCGGGTTTCCATCACCCAATTGCTCGCCATGGCAGTGCTGAACCATTCCTGCAACGCGGGCAAACCCTGATCCTGATAGACACCGGCAGAGGCGCGGTCAGAAATCGAGACCAGGCCTATGCGCAATGCGCGGTCGGCTGTATCCGTATTACTCATTGTCCTCATCCTCTTGATCTTCTGCATCCTCATCATCCAATGCATCATCGCCCGCGGGCGCTTTCTGCAATTGCTTCAGAATCTGGAAAATCTCGCGGTAGGCTTTTGGCGGTTTGTTTTCTGCCTGTTCCTTACGCGCGTTGCGGATCAGGGTGCGCAATTGCTGTACATCGAGATGCGGATGTTCAGACAGTAACTCTGTCAAAGCATTGTCATCTGTCAGCAGTTTGTCGCGGCGGCGTTCCATCGCATGCATCGCGGCGGTTTCTGCTTTCGACGCACCTTTCCAGCTGTCGATGGTTTTCTGGATCAGGGCAACTTCCGCCTCATCCAGCGTACGCATTTTTTTGCCGACAAATTGCATCTGACGACGACGACCTTCATGGTTCGTGATTTGCTGACATGCGAGAATCGCATCGCGCACATCTTCCGGCATAGGAACGCGTTTGACGCGGTCACGCGCCTGTTCGACCAGTTCTTGTCCCAGTTTTTGCAACGCGGTCATTTCGCGTTTGAGCTGAGATTTTGAAGGGCGTTCGTATTCCTCTTCAAATTCGCTCGATTGGTAGCCACATGAGCCCCGGTTTGGATTTGGCATAATTCTGCGCCTTTACTATAAACTTAATGAAACGGCTGATATGATAACCGTTTTAGTTCCGTCTCCAAAGAAACCTCATCTATGAGCAAGCCAGTTTTTACCCATTCCCAAGATCAACTGAAACAAATTGCGCAGGATATGTTGCTTTTTGCTAAGGAAAAAGGCGCTTCCGATGCGGCCGTCGAAATCAGCGAAGGCGAAGGTTTATCGATCAGCGTGCGCAAAGGCAAGGTGGAAACGATAGAGCAGAACCGCGATAAAGGTATTGGTATTACTGTTTATATCGGACAAAAACGCGGCAATGCGAGCACCTCTGATTTTTCCCGTCAGGCGCTGAAAGATACGGTTGATGCAGCGTATAACATCGCCCGTTTTACTGCCGAAGACGATTGCGCCGGCCTGGCGGATGCGGAACTGTTTGAAATGGCACCGCGCGACCTGAAGCTGTGCTATCCGTGGCAGATCAGCGCAGAAGATGCGATCGATATCGCCACGCGCACCGAAGCGGCGGCGTTTGCCGTCGATAAACGGATTACGAATAGTGAAGGTGCCAGCGTCCATGTGCAGCAATCGCATTTCGTTTCTGCGAACTCACGTGGCTTTATCGGTGGTTACCCGCTCTCCCGTCATACGATTGCTGTGGCACCGATTGCAGGTAAGGGCGCCAAGATGCAGCGTGACGATTGGTATTCATCGCAACGCAATCCAAAAAAACTGGCGCAACCCGAAGCCATCGGTCGTTATGCTGCCGAACGCGCGCTGGCGCGTCTGAATGCACGCAAACTGACTACCCGTAAATGCCCGGTTCTGTTTGAAGCACCATTGGCCGCAGGCTTGCTGGGATCGTTTGTGCAGGCGGTTTCCGGCGGTGCCCTGTATCGTAAATCCTCGTTTTTACTCGATTCGCTGGGGACGCAGATTTTTCCTGAACATATTCAGGTGGTCGAAGATCCGCATGTGCCGGGCGCGGTAGGTTCATCGCCATTTGATGATGAAGGTGTCCGCACCCAGCGCCGTGATGTCGTCAGCAATGGCGTGTTGCAAGGCTATTTCCTGTCGACCTATTCGGCGCGCAAGCTGGGGATGCAAACAACCGGCAATGCGGGCGGCTCGCATAATCTGAGTCTGCTGTCATCCAATACAAAAAAGAGTGATCATTTTGCCGCCATGCTCAAAAAAATGGGTACTGGCTTACTGGTGACCGAGCTGATGGGGCAGGGCGTGAATTACGTGACGGGTGACTACTCGCGCGGTGCTTCTGGCTATTGGGTGGAAAATGGTGTGATTCAATATCCGGTCGAAGAGATCACCATCGCTGGCAATATGCGCGACATGTTCACGCAAATCGTCGCGGTTGGTGCGGATACATTAGTACGCGGCACCAAGCAGACTGGCTCGATACTGATCGAGAGCATGACGATTGCAGGTAACTGATCATTTACTGACTGTTCAAATAAAAACGACCATCACAGATGGTCTTTTTTTTATGCTGAATTCCTTATTTCAATACCCACTATGCCCGTTAAAAATTTACTTTCCTTTTTTGCTTTGTTGTTGCTCTCACATGAGGGAATTGCGCAGCAGTCTTTGCAAGGCGTTGAGGTATTGGGAAATAAACTGTTAGCGAGGGAGACCATTCTGAGTGGGTTTCCTCTGCAAACGAATATGCCGTTATCTTCTGATATGTCCTCGTTTAAAGCATGGTGTGATAAGTTGGAGGTCCGGCTTCATGTTCCGTTCGCGCGATGCAGTATAGTCGGTTTTGGCGGAGGTAAGATCTATGCAGTAGTCGACGTTGTTGAAGCGGGGAACGACAGTAAATTAAAAATTCAGGAGAAGATGCCATATCGCGACATTGAACTGAATTCAGACTTATACAAGTTATCAAGGCAACTGACTTCCGTCTGGATAGAAAAACTCAAGAAAAATGTCGGCGTAAATAGTTTTGTCTCGCGCGGTGTTTTTCTTGATTATGACGATCAAGAACTATCGTTGTTGGCTAATCAGTTATTTTTGCTTGCTTCGATGCAAAAACAGACGATATTTGACGTACTACTATATTCAAAGAGCGAGTCGCAGCGCACAGAGGCAGCACATTTGCTGAACTGGTGTGGCGACCCGCAGGCAGCGATGATCAAAGCAATGATCGCTTTCAGAGATGAGAGCTCGTCAGTAAGAAACAATCTTGTTCAATTCATTTCTTTTTATTTTACATATATACCGTCAGCAGACATACACCATCTTATCGGCGACCTTGCATGGCAATTGAACCTGCCTTCTCACACCGACAGGAATAAAGCCTTGGGAGTACTGTTTTTGCTTTTAAAACAGCATCCTGAAATAGCAAAACAGGTGAGGGAACTCGCTGAAGATGAAATCACTTATCTGGCTAAAAATAGCGTGTTGCCCAATGTTGGCGGAGTGGCGAAAAAAATTCTGGAGCAATTAAATAAGGATGCACCGGGATAACGGTGCTTTGCGACTGACTTGTCATCAGATAATCGCAAGCGATTGCCTGCGATTCGGATTTCGGATTGCTGATTACGTTTTGGTTGGCATTCGAGATCAGGCACCAAGATAAGCTTCGATCACTCTGGGGTTGTTCAGCAGATTCTGACCGCTGTCTTGCAATACAATTTCTCCGTTTTCAAGAACGTAACCGCGTTGGGCGATTTTCAGTGCTTGCCTGACGTTTTGTTCCACCAGTAAAATCGTCAGTCCGGTCTGGTTAATCTCTTTCAGCACGCGGAAAATTTCCTGCACCATCAACGGCGCCAGACCCATGGATGGCTCGTCCAGCAGCAGCACTTTGGGTTTCGCCATGAGGGCGCGACCAATTGCCAGCATTTGTTGTTCGCCACCTGATAGGTTGCCTGCCAGTCCGGAAGCGCGGTTTTTCAGCACCGGAAACAGATGAAATACGTAGTCCAGATCCTTGTTGATCTGCGCTTTATCTTTGCGGGTGTATGCGCCGAGATCAAGATTTTCCTGCACCGTTAATGTGGTCAGAATGGCGCGCCCCTCGGCCACTTGCACCACACCTTTTTGCACGATCTGATGCGGCGAGAGTGTGGTCAGATCTTCGCCCTCAAACAGGATTTTTCCTGCATTGGTTTTGATCAAGCCGGAGACCGCCAGTAATGAGGTGCTCTTGCCCGCGCCATTGGCACCGACGAGAGCGGTAATTTCGCCGGCGTTCAGTTCCAGTTGTATGTTTTTGACGGCGCGGATGTGGCCATACGATACGCTGAGGTTCTGGATGCTTAATATAGTGCTCATGCCGCATCTTCCTTACCGAGATAGGCTTCGATGACGTCAGGATTGGCGCGCACTTCATCCGGCGTGCCTTCTGCGATGATTTTGCCGAAATTGAGTACAGCGACGCGATCGCAGAGTTCCATTACAAAGCGCATGTCGTGTTCAATCATAAAAATCGAAAATCCACGTTGGCGGATATTTTTAATTTCTGCCATCAGCTCGGTTTTTTCTGCGGGATTCATACCGGCGACCGGCTCGTCGAGCAGCAATAGTTTGGGCTGCGTCGCGAGTGCCCGCGCGAATTCCAGCTTGCGTTGTTCGCCGTAAGATAAATTGTCGGCCAGCATGTGTGCTTTGTGATCGAGTCTTACCCAGGTCAGCAATTCATGCGCACGTTCACGCGCTTTCGCTTCTGCATTTTTAAACGAAGCAAGATTAAACAACATGCTGCCGACGCTGTAATTCAGGTGCTCATGCATGCCGACGACGACGTTTTCCAGCAAACTCATTTCCTTGAAAATGCGGATATTCTGAAACGTGCGGGCGATGCCGAGCTGCGTAATCTTGTGGGGTTCCACCACACTCAGATCCTGATTGTTGAAACGTATCTCGCCACTGGAGGGGCGCAACAGACCGGTGATCAGATTCACGATGGTGGTTTTACCTGCGCCATTCGGGCCGATCAGGCCGAAAATACTGCCTTCAGGCATGGTGAAGCTGACGTCCTGCAAGACCTGCAAGCCGCCGAAATTTTTACTGATAGCTTGTAACTGCAACATTTAAGCAACCTCTTCAGACTTGCTGGATGTGAATTTGCGGCGCAGCGCGCGGATTTTAGCCGGATCCCAGATGCCTTTAGGCAGGTACAGAATCACGATGATCAGAATCAGGCCATTCGCGGCGAGTCGGTAGTCCTTCAGCGAACGCATCACTTCAGGCAGCAATGTCAGGATGGTGCTGCCAAGCACCGGGCCAATCAGATTACTTGTGCCACCGAAGACAGCCATGGTAAGAATTTCGACGGCATTTTCAAACGCATAATTTCCTGGGCCTATCGTGAAGGTGTAATGTGCGTTCAGACCGCCTGCGACACCGGCGATCACTGCGCCGAGCACAAACGCCAGCAGTTTGTAGCCCGCAACGTTGACACCCATTAAGCGCGCCGCAATTTCATCTTCCTTAATCGCTTCAAATGCACGTCCGGTTTTCGAGCGACGTAATCTCGCCAGTACAAATAAGGTGATGCCTAAAATAACAACGATGTGCCACCACTCTGTTTTAAGTGGAATGCCGTTCAGACCCATAGGGCCACCGGTGATTTCCATATTCAGGACGATGACGCGTACGACTTCGCCAAAACCCAGAGTGGCCATCGCCAGATAAACACCCGACAAACGCAAGGTCGGAATGCCGACGGCGAGAGCGACAAGCGCCGGCGCAACACCCGCTGCAAGCAAGGCGACCGGGAACGCAAGCTCGGTCTGCATGCTGATCATCGACGCGGCATACGCGCCTATACCCATGAACGCTGCGTTGGCAAGCGACAGCAAGCCGCACGACAGGGTCAGATAAATTGAAAGTGCCAGCATCGCGTTGATGCCAATACCAAAAATAACAGTGCTGTAAATAGCCCAGAAACCATCCCACCATTCGAGCATGATCTTATGCCTTTCTTTCTAAAATCTTGCCAAACATGCCGGAAGGACGAACCAATAAGATCACAAACAATAAACCAAATGCCACGGCATCACGGAAGTCACTGGATAAATACGCAACGCTCATGACTTCGGCAAAACCAAGAAATAAACCACCGATGAGTGCACCACGGATATCGCCCATGCCACCCAGAATAATCACTGCAATACCTTTGTGCAGCATGGGTTGTCCCATGAATGGTGAAATCGCGTTGAAAGACAGACCGACCAGCACACCTGCTGCGCCGCCGAGTGCTGCCGCAGCAAAAGATGTGAACAGGAACAGACCCTCAACATTAATGCCGAGCAGATACGCTGCCTTAGGTGATTCTGCAATCGCCCGCAAGGCTCTGCCCAGTTGTGTGCGACGCATAATGATCAGCAGCACAACCATCAGCGCAAATGAAATCAGGACGATGGCCAACTGCACGGCGGTCAGGTGCAGATTACCGACAGTAAAACTTTCTTCCGGTATCGTGCCAAACGGGAAGCGTTTGTTTTCTGCGCCAAAGAAACCCTGTGCCACATTCGTAATCATGATGGCGACGCCGATAGTGGCGATCATCGGAGCCAGATGCGGGGCATTCCGTTTACGCAAAGGTCGAAGTACAAGGAAATCGACGATCACGCCAATCACACCGCAGGTCAGCATCGCGATCAGCATGGCCAGCCACAAGGACATCTGGAATTGGTTGACCAGCAATAAGGCTACATAGCTGCCCAGCATGAATATCGCGCCATGAGCGAGATTGATGACGCCCAGCACGCCAAAGACGAGAGTAAAACCGAGCGCAAACAATGCATACACGCTACCGAGTGAAAGGGCATTGATAAGTTGTTGTTCAAACATGATGATCCAGGCGAAAAACTGTTGCAACTCTTGTCGCTGTTGAGTTGCGTATCAGTTTTGTCAGAAAAGCGTTTTATGGAAATGAGAGAAAGTTCAGATCAAAAAACACAGATGCAAAGCAGGAAAAAGCTGCTGAAAAAGTGAAAACTTATACGAAACAAAAATTCATACCTTAGAAACACAGCAGCGGTTCGCACTATCGGTAGCGGAACCGCTGTGTTTTAAAGAAGAATGTCATTTCAGCAGTATAAACTTACCGCCCTTAGCAATATTCACAATGGCCTCTTGCTGTGCATCGTAACCTGCTTCTTTTCCATCTTTTGCAGCAGCGCGGCGGAAAGCAAATTTGCCGGTAGCACCTTCAAATTTGATCGCAGGCAGGGCATTGCGTAGCGCGACCCGGTCTTTATCGATGCTGCCGGTCAGTTTTACTGTTTTCAATGCTTCGGCAACGATATTGAGCGCGTCAAAAGCCTGTGCCGCAAACTGATCAGGTTCATTGCCGAATTTCGCTTTGTAATCGGCGATGAATTTTTTGTTTGTGGCAGAAGTATTTTCTATCGACCATGGGCTACCCATCAAAGTGTCGTCAGCCGCGTCTTTGGCGATTTCAAACAGCTTAGGTGAGTTGAATCCATTACCACCGATAAATGGCTGTTTCATGCCCAGAGAGCGGGTTTGCAGAATAATATTGGCGGCCTCTTCTGCCAGACAGGAGCAAACAATTGCATCAGGATTCGACGCTTTGATTTTGGTCAGTTGTGCCTTGAAATCAACGTCGCCCTTCGCATAGGTTTCGGTATCGGTGACACTGATTTTCTGATCCGCGAGTGCTGACTTGAAAACATCGTAGCCGCTCTTCGTAAAGGCATCGTCATTGCCATACAACACCGCAACTTTTTTGATATTGAATTTTTTTACTGCCGCACGAGTGGTGACTGGCAAGACGTCGGCTTCCATCACAGAGTTACGGAAAGTGAAAGGGCCCATATTGGTAATACCATCAGCAGTATTGCTGGTGCCAAAAACCACGGTTTTAGTGGCGTTGGCGATAGGGTCAGCGGCAAACGCGGAATTGGATAAAGTCGGGCCGAAAACCAGTAAAACCTTTTCCTGGAAGATCAGTTTTTTGAAAACATTGATCGCTTCTTCTTTCTTACCTTGTTCGTCTTCCACAACCAGAGCGATTTTGTTTCCGTTGACGCCACCTTTTGCGTTGATGCCATCGGCTGCCAGAGTGAACCCGTTTTTAATTGCTACGCCGTATTTCGCTGCCGGGCCAGTCAGTGCTTCGGCAACGCCGACTTTGATATCGGCGGCATTGCCGATGACAGTCCATCCGAGCAAGGCACTTGCAACCATCAGTTTTAGTTGGTGTGACATAAAGGGTTCCTGAAAGAATGTGATGAAAAGGATTTACTGGTCACCGATAGCGTGAAATAGCATGCGTCTCTATTAACTTGCGGCCCAGAATAATCGCCGTAGAATTTTTATTAGATAAATATTTATTTTCGCCAAATATTGTATTGGCTGCGAAGCAGAAGGGCAATATAACATGGTGTTGCGGTGCAATATCCGCTGCTTAAGTAGAATTACTTATAGCATCGGCAGAGCTGGGGTGGAAGCGGGTCTTGAGGTGGGAAGGTGCAGCCCTAATATGGACTTGGGCTGCACCTGATGCTTGTTGTTAATACGAGAGTTTATGCGAGCGACTGGCGTGCACGTGCAATTGCTGCCCGCACCTGATTTGGTGCGGTGCCGCCGATGTGATCGCGAGCAGCGACAGAACCTTCCAGTGTCAGCACCTGGAAAATATCCTGTTCAATCAATGCAGAGTAGCCGCGTAATTCGTCAAGCGACATTTCGCTGAGGTCGCAGCCTTTTTCCACGCAAGTTTTGACGGCGTGTGCAACAGCTTCATGCGCATCACGGAACGGCAAACCTTTTTTCACCAGATAATCGGCGAGATCGGTTGCAGTTGCATAGCCTTGCAAAGCAGCAGCACGCATGGCTTCAGGTTTGACGCTGATGCCAGTCGCCATATCGGCAAAAATGCGCAGTGTATCGACCAGGGTATCGACCGTATCAAAAAGCGGCTCTTTGTCTTCCTGATTGTCTTTGTTGTATGCCAGCGGCTGACCCTTCATCAACGTCAGCAGCGCAATTAGGTGACCATTGACTCGACCTGTCTTGCCACGGGCAAGTTCTGGCACGTCTGGGTTTTTCTTTTGTGGCATGATCGATGAGCCGGTGCAGAAACGATCGGCAATATCGATAAAGCCGACCCGCGGGCTCATCCAGATCACCAGTTCTTCAGACATGCGAGAGATATGTGTCATCACCAGCGCGGCAGCGGCGCAGAACTCAATCGCGAAGTCGCGGTCAGAAACTGCATCCAGGGAGTTGTAGCAAACTTCATCAAAGCCCAGTGTTTTAGCAACGCGTTCGCGGTCGATCGGGAAGGTGGTGCCCGCCAGTGCTGCTGCACCCAGCGGCAGACGATTGACGCGTTTGCGGCAATCCAGCATGCGCTCGGTATCACGTCCGAACATTTCAACGTAAGCGAGAATGTGATGCCCGAAAGTGATCGGTTGTGCGACTTGCATGTGCGTAAAGCCCGGCAAAATCGTCGCTGCATTTTTTTCTGCCAGATCAATCAACGCGCTGCGCAGGGAGCGCAGCAGGGTGACGATATTATCAATCGCAGAGCGCATGTAAAGGCGGATATCGGTCGCGACCTGGTCGTTACGCGAGCGTCCGGTATGCAGTCGTTTCCCTGCGTCACCGACCAGCTCGGTCAGGCGTTTTTCTATGTTCAGATGCACGTCTTCCAGATCCAGTAACCATTCAAATTTGCCCGATTCAATTTCTGACTGAATTTGTGCCATGCCGCGTTGAATATCAGCGTAATCCTGAGCGCTGATAATATTTTGTGCACTCAGCATTTCCGCATGCGCGAGAGAGCCCTGAATGTCCACCGCCGCCATGCGATTATCAAAAAATACCGAAGCGGTGTAGCGCTTGACGAGGTCGGAAACTGGCTCGGAGAAACGGGCAGACCATGCCTCGCTTTTTTTATTGAATTGTGATGTCATAATGGATTGATTGCCGTTTTGGCTGCGGTTAGCGATAAATATTCTCCGATTATAAAACACCGCACCACTTTTCCCCGAGCAAAACCACGATGACGACTGTTTTATCTGTCCCAAAGAATGAACCTGTGATTCCCGATTGCTGCAATATCGGCGTGATTTTCCGCGTGCTGGCGGGTGTCAGTGTGGTTGTTTTGCTGGGATTAGCCTCGCGTGGCGATGGTTGGGCGCTGGTTTTGGAGAATTTCATTGAAGCGTCGATGCTGATAGAAGCGATTTGTCTGCTTTCGCTTTTCCTGTTATGTGCTTGTCGCCGCTATGCCTATTCACATGCCTCCCCAGTCTGGCTACAGCGGCTGGCCTGCGTATTGATTCCCGCTGCTGTCAGTATTTTTCTGCTCGCCTTCTTTGGACAGTTTGAATGGTTTTTGCTTGCTTTCCCACGTCTGAACACGGGTTTTATTCTTATTTTCACTGCTGTTTCAGGATTTTGCCTGCAACAGTATTTTGAGCTGCGTACCCGTGCTTTTTCACCTGCATTAGGTGAGGCGCGCTTGCAGGCGTTACAGGCGCGGATACGACCGCATTTTTTGTTTAACAGTTTGAATACCGCATTGTCGCTGATACGAAAAGACCCGCGTCGGGCTGAATCGGTGATAGAGGACTTATCTGATTTGTTTCGGGTGCTGATGCGCGATACCCGAACCATGACAAGTTTGCATGATGAGTTGCATCTTTGCAGGCAATATCTGGCAATTGAGTCTTTGCGACTTGGGGAGCGTCTGCAGTTAGCCTGGAACACAGAGCAGTTGACGGACGACGATATGCGCCAGATACAAATCCCTGTGTTATTACTGCAACCGATACTGGAAAATGCGGTTCACTACGGTGTCGAGCCATCTTCCGGAGCGGCAACGATTTTCATCGACATTCAGAGAGGATTGGATAAAATCGAAATCCGTGTGCGGAATTCTGTACATCAGGACGCCAGATTATCTTCCGGAAATCAAATGGCGCTCGACAATATCCGGCAGCGCTTAAAATTATTGTATGACGTTGAGGCACAATTAAGTATCAGAAAATCAGATGATAGTTTTGAAGTGATATTACATTTCCCGGCACAAAGATGAGTATTCCCACCATTTTTATTGTTGATGACGAAGCTCCTGCGAGGGAGCGGTTGACAACTTTATTGTCTGATATACAGGCCGAATGCCCGCATCAGCTTGTCGGTGAAGCATCCGATGCAAAGTCTGCCCTTGAAAAGATTGCAGAATTGCGACCGGATATTATTTTGCTGGATGTGCAGATGCCGGAAATGAGTGGGATGGAAATGGCGCAGTATTTGCGCGATCACGCAGTCGTTTCCGGAGTGCCGGCGATTATTTTTATCACGGCCTATGATGAGTTTGCGTTCCCTGCTTTTGGTGTGCAAGCAGCAGATTATCTCCTTAAGCCGGTGAGGGCGAATCGTCTGGCTGATGCAGTTACCCGGGTAGCGAATCGCCTTCCGATGGCAATGTCTGTGAACGCGACCATTCAGCAAGTACCTGCGCATGTTTGCCGCGAGAATTTTTCTGTTCCTGAGCGTGGACGTATTTTGCTGGTTCCGGTTCGTGATGTTTTATTTTTGAAGGCGGAGCAGAAATACGTGACTTTATATACGTCGCAAAAGGAATTTTTGCTGGAGGAATCCCTGACTTCATTAGAAACAGAGCTGAAAGATAAATTTGTACGCATCCACAGAAATGCATTGGTTGCGAAAGCGGCGATTGCAGGTGTCGAGCGAGCGACTCACATTGTCGATATGGATGGCGAGAACGAGAAAGTAAGTGAAAATTGGCAGGTGATCGTCGCTGGTTCTGTTGAACGCCTGCCTATTTCAAGACGCCAATGGCCGTTGATCAAGGCATTGGTTCGTTGAGTGTCTTCAGCGCCAGATAGGAAGACCCGTCAGATCGGTATTCTCATCATTAACCCAAGCTGGCAGTCCACTGATATCTGTCGGGCCCAGCGCCGCAAGCAAATCAAGTTGTTCCTGCCGGATGTTTTTTCCTTGTCGGGGTTTGGTATTTCCCTTTCTGACCTCCGGAGCCTCAAACGCAGGTTCACCGAATCCGGGTAATTCCATTGTCGCGTTATCTTTATAATCTTTCATCGGACTTCGTCTGAATCAGTGCGTCAGTTTTTTCTGTAAAAAAATAATTAGTCGTACCAAGGAATACCGCATTGATAAACGAATGACTGCCCTGATTTTTTAATGGGATATTTATAAAAACAAGTGATACACCAGAACAATGCTGTTGCGTACCGAATATCTCAGACTAAGATTGGACAGGGATTTTTCGATTGAATCGAGTAACTGTCGGTTCGACAGGTCTGAGATAGGCTGATTGGTTGCGGGGGCAGGATTTGAACCTACGACCTTCGGGTTATGAGCCCGACGAGCTGCCAGACTGCTCCACCCCGCGTCTGAAGAGGGCGAATGATACATGGCAAGTGGCCCATATACAAGTGCGCAACGAAAATAAATTCCGCGAGCCCCGTAAAGTTGTTACTGGTCGAAATTCAATGATTAAAATCATCTGCAAGATATAAATGGTTTACTGCGAGGCATAATGGGGAATGTATGAAGGCTAGTACTGAAATAAAGTACGGAAATAACATTGTGTCGAGAGTTTGATGTGCGGAATTAATTTGATTGATGCGGAGAAAAGCAGTGATGGAATATGAAGTGATTGATAGTCAGATTGCACCAGAAGGTCGCATGGAAGTATTGTCTAAGGCGGAAGTCAGTAAGTTGCTCGATAACAGCCATGGCGGTTTGTATCAGGTGTTTCGTAGTTGTGCGTTAGCGGTATTGAATTGCGGCAGCGGTCTGGATGATGGCAAGGAATTGCTGGAACGTTATAAAAATTTTGATATCAGCATTGTTCAGCGTGAGCGTGGAATTAAACTGGATATCAAGGGCGCACCTGCTCTGGCTTTTGTCAACGGCGTCATGATCAAAGGAATTCAAGAGCATCTGTTCGCCGTATTGCGCGACATTTTGTTCATGAATGCAGAAATGGAAAACAGTGTCGCGACTGGAATTGCAGACAGAAATAAATTCAATCTGAATTCCAGCGAGGGAATCACTGACGCGGTGTTCCATATTTTGCGTAACGCGAATTTGTTACGCCCTCAGGTGAACCCGAATCTGGTGGTGTGCTGGGGTGGTCACTCTATTTCTGGTCATGAGTATGACTACACCAAGCAAGTCGGTTATCAGCTTGGTTTGCGTAACCTGGATATTTGCACCGGTTGCGGCCCAGGTGCGATGAAGGGGCCGATGAAGGGAGCGACGATAGGTCATGCGAAGCAACGTATTGCACATAGCCGCTACATAGGTTTGACCGAACCGGGAATTATCGCCGCCGAGGCACCGAATCCTATCGTCAATGATCTGGTCATTTTGCCGGATATTGAGAAGCGGCTCGAAGCTTTTGTTCGCATCGGGCATGCAGTCATCGTTTTTCCAGGTGGCGCTGGCACGGCTGAAGAGATTCTCTACTTGCTCGGTATTTTGCTGCATCCTGAGAATGAAGGAATTCCGTTCCCTCTGATTTTTACAGGCCCTGATGGTGCGGCTGATTACTTTCATCAGATTGATCAGTTTATCGCCAGCACTTTGGGTTCTCAGGCGCAGCAGCACTACCAGATTATTGTAAATGATCCCGTCGCGGTTGCCAGCGCCGTTGAACAGGGTATAAAACAGGTAAGAGAATTCAGAAAGCAAAAGGGTGACGCTTATTATTTCAACTGGATGTTGAAGATCGATGAAGAGTTTCAGCGACCATTTGAACCCAGTCACGAAAATATGCGCAATCTGGCAATTCATAAAAATCAGCCGCAGCACATACTGGCCGCCAACCTGCGCCGTGCATTTTCCGGGGTGGTTGCCGGTAATGTGAAGAATCAGGGAATCAGGGCGATAGAACAATATGGGAATTTTGAAATCTGTGGTGACCCCGCCATCATGGAATCCATGGATGCTTTATTAAGCTCGTTTGTTGCACAAAATCGTATGAAATTGCCGGGGAAAGCGTACACTCCTTGTTATCGGATTATTAAATAAAACAGATGCGGGGTACTTGCGCTTTTATCGTCTTATTTTTGTTCAGTAACTGCAAAAAGATGTGAATTCCCCGTCTTGAAAGATAAATTTGTTTGGCTTATCCGTTGAAATTGGTAACATACCATCGAACCAGTTCTCTTTAATTTAGAAGGAAATATCTATGAGTACAGTACAGCAGGAAGTGGATGAGCGTACCAATCTCACCGGTTCGAATAAATTTGAATTGCTGCTGTTCAGATTGGGTGGCGATACAAATGGCGATCGTTCTGAATTGTTTGGTATCAACGTGTTTAAAGTGCGCGAAATCGTTGCGATGCCTGCGATTACTGCTGTTGCCGGCTCTCTTCCCCATATGCTGGGTGTAGTGAACTTGCGCGGGCAAATAATTCCAGTGATTGATTTGCCTGCGGTTGTCGGATGTACGCCGAAAACAGGCCTGAATATTATGCTGGTCACTGAATATGCGCGCACCACTCAGGGATTCGCTGTGGAATCTGTTGAGGAAATCGTGCGGCTTGACTGGAGTCAGGTGCTATCAGCAGAAAACAGTGCTGTAGGTGGCATGGTAACCAGCATTGCACGTCTTGACGGTGATGTTGAGAATACCCGTCTCGCTCAGGTGCTCGATGTAGAGCAGATCCTGCGTGAGATTACGCCATCGGACACGAAAGATGTTGACCCGGATACGATTGGCGATAAGTTGCTGATGAAAGAAGGCGCTGTCATTCTGGCGGCGGATGATTCTGGCGTGGCTCGCAGCTTGATCGAACAGGCGCTGAATGCGATAGGTGCGCCGTTTATCATGACTAAAACGGGTAAAGAGGCCTGGGATAAATTGCAATCAATGACGGCAGCCTCGCTTGCGGATGGTAAGCCTGCCAGCGATAAAGTGGCGATGATACTCACCGATCTGGAAATGCCTGAAATGGATGGCTTTACCCTGACACGTAAGATCAAGCAGGATGATCGTTATAAGAATTTACCCGTGATTATCCACTCGTCTCTCTCCGGTTCCACGAACGAAGAGCACATTAAGAGCGTTGGAGCAGATGCCTATGTCGCCAAGTTTGTGGCAGAAGAGTTGGCAGCAGCAATCAGGAAAATTTTGAAAAATAAATAGTAAGTCAGCGATTGTTTGCCATGTAAAAAGGACGCCGGGTTGGCGTCCTTTTTTTATATCGCCATTTATATCGCGACCGATGTCGCCACCTTGGAATTGAACATGGCTAATAAAGTTAGCGTCCTTGCGCGGGGACTTTCCTCCAGCCGCCCGGACAATCTTTAATTGCAGGATAAAAGCCGTCTGGCTGATTACAGTACAGCCAGTCGCTGTTATTGCTTGTTACCGGGATTGGGTCGGAATAGGTATAACTGGTCACAGGTTCACTGATATACACTGGACTGGAGTAGGTACTATATGTCGTTGCGTATGCTGGGTAGGGCGCATACGTTGTGTACGTCTGGTTGCTATACACGACAGATGGCGCACTGAGCATGGCGCCCACGACTACTGAGCCCAGAAGAACCTCTGGAAAATAAGAGTAATGCCCCCGGTAATAGCCGTGGTTGCCGTAATAAGGGCGGGGACTGTGATAGGTGTATCCGGGGAATGGGCGTCCGGCGTAGTAGCCGTGGCGAACAGAGCTGACCGGGCTGGAATGCGATTGCGCCAGCACATTGGCGGAAAAACAAAGAGCAAATCCGGTTACGCACAGCAGATTAAATACCTTCATGATGTCAACCTTCAGCATATAAATGACTGTTTCAGTAAAATTCCGAAACTTAATGCAAAAAAAACACTCAGTAACAGATAACTATGATCTGTCATGTTCATATACTGCATATTAGCAGTATTCTGAAAATCTATTGTTTCCTTATGTTGCACGATGAAGCGTGCTTTTTAAATTGGAAATCACAGAATATGCGTGTAAATGACAGTTAAAAGAAATGATGTTCCGTGAAAAACCGATAAGAAAAAGGATCTGTGATGACTCGTTTAAAACTTTCTGCGTTGTTATGTGCGTCGCTGCTGGCGTTTAATCCGCTTAGTTCTGCGCTGGCTGCAGCAGATGCAACGGAAAAAGCTGACAGCAAGCCCTCGGTGCGTGAGCTGTACACCAAATATGAATATCAGATTCCTATGCGTGATGGTGCGCGTCTGTTTACGGTGGTCTATGTTCCCAAGGATACATCTAAAGCTTATCCGTTTCTGATGGTCAGAACGCCTTACGGTAGCGGTGTGCATGATGGTGAAGAGTCGCATTATGGTGTGGATTTTTACCCGCGTTCTGTCGGTCCATCAAAGGAATTTGAAAATAGCGGCTATATTTTCGTGAATCAGGATGTGCGTGGGCGTTACATGTCGGAAGGTAAGTGGCAGGAAATGACGCCCCATGCGAAATCTGACCGTGCTCCCGGCGAAGGCAATGAAAGCCAGGATATGTATGACACCGTCGAATGGCTGTTAAAGAGCGTACGTGGTAATAACGGTAAGGTTGGCATCTGGGGTATTTCATATCCCGGTTTTTATACCTCTGCCAGCGTCATTGATTCGCATCCGGCAATCAAGGCGGCATCACCGCAGGCGCCGGTGACAGATTTATATATGGGCGATGATTCTTATCATGGTGGCGCCTTTATGTTGTCGGCAAATTTTGATTTTTATACCAATTTCACGGCAGAAAAAAATCCGACCCGGTTGCCAAAAATCTGGAGTCAGTTTGACTATGGAACGCAGGATAGTTATCAGTATTTTCTGCAACATCTGACACTGGGAAATATCACGGCACAACTCAGCGACAAACAGCGCGAATTACTGATGCCGACAATTGCCCATACCAGTTACGATGATTTCTGGAAGTCGCGCAATATTGCGGCGCATCTGAAAAACGTTAAAACGCCTGTGCTCACGGTTGGCGGTTGGTATGACGCCGAGGATGCGCAGGGTCCGTTCACAACCTATCAGGCCATCAAAGCGAATAATAAAGGCAGTTTTAATGGCATCGTGATGGGGCCGTGGGCGCATGGTGGCTGGGCTGGCGCTGAGGGTAAGTCATTAGGCAATGTCAGTTTTGATGTGAAGACAGGTGAGTATTATCGTAAAAATATTCTGTTTCCGTTTTTTGAACAGCATCTGAAAGGCGAGAAGGGCAAAGCACTGGCGGAAGCGACCGTGTTTGAAACCGGAACGAATGTCTGGCGCGAATACTCCAGCTGGCCGCCACAGCAGGCACAAAATCGTACTTTGTATTTTTCTGCGAATGGGAAGCTGAGTTGGAAAGAACCACAGGAAGAGTTCAACACCTTTGACGAATATATCAGCGACCCGAAAAAGCCTGTGCCGTTTATCTCGTATGTGGCAACAGGCGTGCCGCGCGAGTATATGGTGTCGGACCAACGTTTTGCTTCTACCCGCCCCGATGTGCTGGTGTATCAGACTGATGTGTTGGAAGAAGATGTGACGATTGCGGGGCCGGTCAATCCCCGTTTATTTGTCTCGACATCCGGTACCGATGCTGACTGGGTCGTGAAGCTGATTGATGTTTATCCTGACGATTATCCTGAGCGACAAGCACCGCGTGATCGGGGTAGTGATGTGCCGCCTCCGGCGATAAAAATGGCCGGTTATCAGCAATTAGTCCGTGGCGAGCCTTTGCGTGGAAAGTTCCGTCACGGTTTTGAACAACCTATGCCATTTGCGCCGGGAAAAGTTGATACAGTGAGCTATCGTATGCCGGATATCAACCACACGTTTCGCCGTGGGCACAGGATCATGGTGCAGGTACAAAGCTCATGGTTCCCGTTGATTGACTTAAATCCACAAAAATTTATGGATATTCCTAAGGCAAATCCTGACGATTTCCAAAAAGCGACGCAACGCGTTTATCGCTCGCCAGGGCAGTATTCCGGTATCTCCGTACCAGTGTTGGTGAAATAATCGCTGGCACTACATTCACTTATATTTCAATAAAACGAAAAATTATGTCGACACCTCAATTCTTCAAACGCAGCATCCTTGCTACTCTGGTGAGCCTTGCCTGTATGTCTGCGCCGTCGCAGGCGCAAACCGCCACCTCAAACCAATTGGTACTTGAATCATCTACGATGGATTTGAAAGCAGATCCATGCACACAATTTTTTGAATATGCGAATGGACTATGGTTGAAAAATAATCCTATTCCTGCTGATCGCTCGCGCTACAGTGCTTACGATGAGGTCACCGAGCGCAATATGATTGCCTTGAAAAAAATCGCGGAAACAGCTGCAGCGGGTCACGATCAACACCGCGCAGCGCAACTGGTTGGCGCGTTTTACGCCAGCGGTATGAATGAAGCGCAAATCGAAAAAGAGGGCGTACGTCCACTGGATCCGACATTGGCGAAAATTAATGCCATCCACGATAAACAGCAGCTCATTTCCATGATCGCTGCGTTGCACAAGCAGGGTGTGAATCCACTGTTTGGTTTTACGATTGATCAGGACGCAAAGAATGCGAACCGCTATATTCCACAGCTGATGCAAGGCGGTCTGGGTTTGCCGGATCGTGATTACTATCTGAAAACTGATGCAAAAACCAAAGAGATTCGCGCTAAATATCTGTCTTACATGACGCAGATGTTTGGCTTTCTGGGCGATACATCTGAGGTCGCAGCAAAAAATGCAGCAGATGTGCTGGCGCTGGAAACCCGTCTCGCCAAGGTTTCTCTGACCAAGGTTGAGTTGCGTGATCCGCAGGCCAGCTATCATTTGTCCGACCTGGCTGGGTTGCAGAAACTGACGAAATCCACGCCGTGGGCCACGTATTTTTCGGGTGTTGGGCTGACACAGCCGGGGCAGATCAATATTGCGCATCCTAAATTTTTCGCCGAAGCCGATCGCCTGCTGGATCGCGTACCACTGGATCAGTGGAAAACCTATTTGCGTTGGGAATTGCTGAACACGCGGGCATCAGCACTCAGCTCTGCACTGGTCAATGCGCATTTTGATTTTTACGGCAAAACTCTGGCCGGGACGAAAGAGCTGCAACCGCGCTGGAAACGGGTGCTGGCAAGCATTGATGCTCAGGCTGGTGAGGCCATGGGTGAGTTGTATGTGGCTCAGTTCTTCGGACCCGAAGCGAAAGCTGGCGTGCAGGAAATGGTGATGAACATCAAGGCGGCGATGCGCGACAGCATCAGTAAGCTGGAGTGGATGTCCGATGTGACCAAGCAGCAATCGTATAAAAAACTCGATACGGTAATGGTGAAAATCGGTTACCCCGATGTCTGGCGCGATTATTCTGGCTTGCAGATCGACAAAGGCTCGTATGCAGACAATATCGCGCGCGCCTCTGAATTCGAGTTTAAGCGTGTGCTGGCAAAATTAGGTAAGCCTATTGATCGTAATGAATGGGGTATGACGCCGCAAACGGTGAACGCCTATTACAACCCGACCATGAATGAAATGGTCTTCCCGGCCGGGATACTGCAACCGCCGCTGTACCATGTGAATGCCGACCCGGCAGCGAACTACGGTAATACCGGTGCGACGATAGGGCATGAACTGACGCATGGTTTTGATGATGAAGGGCGGCAGTTCGACGCACAGGGAAATCTGAAAAGCTGGTGGACGCCGCAGGATGAGAAAAAATTCCTGTTGCGCGCCAAGGCCATTGAGCGTCAGTTCGATGAATTTAATCCTATCGATCAACTGCACATTAACGGCAAGCTGACTGCCGGTGAAAATATCGCCGATCTGGGGGGCTTGAAAATCGCGTTACAAGCCTTGCGCCAATCGTTGAAGGCCAAACCGCAGGCCGCAGAAATTGACGGCCTGACGCCGGATCAGCGCTTCTTTGTGGCGAATGCCCAAAGTTTCCGCAGCCTGATTCGTGATGAAATGTTGCGCATGAAACTGGCAACAGATCCGCATGCGCCGGACAAATACCGCGTCATTGCGCCGCTGGCAAACATGCCCGAATTTGCGGAGGCATTCCAATGTAAGGGCGATCGTTCGCCATTGCGTCAGGGCGCGAAGCGCGTGAACATCTGGTAACAGCGTATACTGTCGCCTTTGCTGTGATCCCAACGCCGGTTTCGCCCACAGCGCAACCGGCGTTTTTTATCCTCAATTTCCCTGAAAAACAGGGGGTATATGCCAAAATCGGCCTATTGTCAGCATAAACAATGGGTCTTTTTATATACCCCGGGGAGTATATTTTGATGCCGGAACGCCTTCCAGCGCGCTTCCGGCGATAGGCAGAGAATGATGGAAGCTACCAAAGTCGTTGAATTTGAACGTCCTTTAATGGAAGAAGGCAGCAGTTGTGTCGCTAATGCCTGGGCCAAAGTGCCGGATATGCCGACACCGGAAGAAAAAGTCGCCCTGAAAAACCGTATCCGCAGCTTGCTGAAAGAAAAGCAGGCGGTGCTGGTTGCGCATTACTATGTGGATGCAGACTTGCAGGATCTGGCCGAAGAAACCGGTGGTTGCGTGTCTGACTCGCTGGAAATGGCGCGTTTCGGGCGTGATCATCCTGCCAAAACACTGATCGTCGCTGGTGTTAAATTCATGGGCGAAACAGCCAAAATTCTGAGTCCTGAAAAGACGATACTGATGCCGGATCTGGATGCGACCTGCTCGCTCGATCTGGGGTGCCCGGCAGATGAGTTTGCGGCGTTTTGCGATGCGCATCCTGACCGCACCGTGGTCGTGTACGCCAATACCAGTGCGGCTGTCAAAGCGCGTGCCGATTGGATGGTGACGTCCAGTATCGGTCTCGATATCGTCGCGCATCTGCATGCGCAGGGCAAAAAAATCTTATGGGCGCCGGACAAACATCTGGGCAGCTATATCCAGAAAAAAACCGGTGCCGACATGTTGTTGTGGCAGGGTTCCTGCCTTGTGCATGATGAATTCAAAGGCATAGAGCTGGATTTGCTGAAGGCCGAGCATCCGAATGCAAAAATTCTGGTGCACCCGGAATCGCCTGCTGCCGTCGTCGCGCTGGCCGATGTGGTGGGTTCGACGTCGCAAATGATTCACGCGGCGCAGACCATGGATGCGCAGGAATTCATTGTCGCCACCGACAACGGCATTCTGCACAAAATGCAGCTGGCTGCACCCGGCAAAACGTTCATCGTTGCGCCAACGGCGGGCAATAGCGCAACATGTAAAAGCTGTGCGCATTGCCCGTGGATGGCGATGAACGGCTTGCGCAATCTGTTGCATGTGCTGGAAAACGGCGATCATGAAATTCATGTTGATCCTGTGGTCGGGCAAAAAGCGCGGGTCTGCATTGATCGCATGCTGGATTTTGCGGCGGCGAAAAAAGCCAATGTGCGCCCATCGTCCGATCTGGCAAAAGAAGCCAGCTTATTTTCCGGCATTGGTCCGGCTTAACTGAACTCTGCTCAGGATTTTGTACTCATGCCTAGTAATTTGAAAAATTCCCATTCGCCGTTCGATGCCGATCTGCAAAAAGCGTTTGAACGCAATATCCGCGATGCGCTGGCCGAAGATGTCGGTGCCGCCGACCTGACTGGTTTGTTGGTGCCTGCTGATGAAGTCGTGCAGGCGCAAGTGATTGTGCGCGAAGATGCCATCCTGTGCGGCGCGCCGTGGTTCGATGCCGTGATGACGACGCTGGATCACTCTATCGAAGTGGATTGGCAATATGCCGAAGGTGAGGCGATAAAGGCCAACACCGTGGTCTGCAAAATCAAGGCGCCGGCTCGTGCTTTGCTGACGGCCGAACGTTCTGCTCTGAATTTCCTGCAGTTGTTGTCTGCGGTTGCGACTGCGACTGGCAAGTATGTTGCTATCATCGCCGGCACTAAAGCGGCGATTCTCGATACGCGCAAAACCTTGCCAGGATTGCGTCTGGCGCAAAAATATGCGGTACGTGTTGGTGGTGGAAAAAACCAGCGTCTGGCTTTGTATGACGGCATTTTGATCAAGGAAAATCATATTGCGGCTGCCGGTGGTGTCGCCGCTGCCATGCAACAGGCACTGAGCCTGAATGCCGGAGTCAGCATACAGATAGAAGTGGAAACGCTGGAGCAATTACAGACGGCATTGCAAGCCGGTGCGACATCGATTTTGCTGGATAACTTCGATACCGCAATGATGCGTGAAGCCGTGGCAATCAACGCAGGCCGGGCTTTGCTGGAAGCATCCGGTGGCATTGATCATGTCACCGTTCGCGCGATTGCTGAAACCGGCGTTGACCGTATTTCCATCGGCAGCCTGACCAAGGATGTCAAGGCGACGGATTATTCTTTACGGATTATCTGAGCGCTGACAGGTTTCCCATTCTTTTTTCGCATAAAACAATGCCGCCAGAGTCCGCATAAATATTGGGCTGTGGCGGCATTGTTTTTTGCCGTTTTCGTGATTCTTGATTGTGTTGTATCGCCTGACGCTTATTTTTTGCGCTTCGGTGTCAGCACTGTTGGTAAGGCCTTTGGCAAGGTGTCGGGATAATCGCGACTGAAATGCAGGCCGCGACTTTCGCGGCGAGACAGTGCACTGTTGACGATGAGCGAGGCGACTTCAACCAGATTGCGCAATTCCAGTAAGTGGTTGGAAATGCGGAAGTTGGCGTAATACTCGTCGATTTCTTCTTTCAGCAAACGTATCCTGTGCTTCGCGCGCTCCAGTCGTTTGGTGGTGCGTACGATACCGACATAATTCCACATGAAGCGGCGCAATTCATCCCAGTTGTGGGCGATCACGACTTCTTCGTCGGCGTCAGAGACGCGGCTTTCATCCCAGTCAGGTAGGGCGATCGGTGTGATTCTTTCCTGACTTTCTATGTGTTTTGCTGCGGCACGGCCAACGACCAGACATTCAAGCAGGGAATTGCTGGCGAGACGATTGGCGCCATGCAGGCCGGTGTAAGCCGTTTCCCCAACCGCATACAGGCCGTGGAGATCAGTTCTGCCATCGGTGTCGGTAACAATGCCGCCGCAGGTAAAATGCACCGCTGGCACGACCGGAATGCCTTGTTTGGTGATGTCGATGCCCAGCTCCAGACAGCGCGCATAAATCGTCGGGAAATGCTCTTTCAAAAATTCTGGCGGCTGATGGCTGATGTCGAGTTCAACATAATCGAGGCCGCGTTTTTTCATTTCGAAGTCGATCGCGCGCGCCACCACATCACGTGGTGCGAGCTCCAGACGTTCATCATGATCGGCCATAAAACGCTTGCCAGCGGCGGCACCTGCTTCGGCGGGTAATTTTAAAATACCGCCTTCGCCACGTACCGCTTCCGTGATCAGGAAAGATTTGGCAAATGGGTGATACAGACAGGTTGGGTGAAACTGAATGAATTCCATATTGCCGACGCGGCAGCCTGCGCGCCATGCCATTGCAATACCGTCGCCAGTCGCTGTATCCGGATTTGTGGTGTACAGATAAACTTTGCCTGCGCCGCCGGTCGCCATCACGGTATGCTGAGCGGAGAAGGTATCGACTTTTCCGGTTTTAACGTCTTGAACATACAGACCGAGACAACGTGGTGTCGGTGAGGTGTCGCCGAGCTTTGCTGATGTGATGACGTCAATCGCGTAATGATGTTCAAACAGCGCGATGTTGGGGTGGTTACGCACCTTTTGTTCCAGCGTGACCTGAACCGCATGTCCGGTGGCGTCGGCGGCATGAATGATGCGACGCTGACTATGACCACCTTCGCGCGTCAGGTGGAAGCCGAGTTCTGCTTCCTCGTCGCGGGTGAATGGCACGCCTTGTTCTATCAGCCAATCTATCGCTTCACGCCCATGCTCAACAATATAACGGGTTGCTCCTTCATCGCACAGGCCGCTACCAGCGATCAGTGTGTCTGAAATATGCTGATCATGACTGTCATGCGAATCCAGCACGGCGGCAATGCCGCCCTGAGCCCAATTGCTGGCACCGTCAAGCAATTCGCGTTTGGAGATGATGGCAACCTTGCGTGTTTGTGCCAGATGCAAGGCGACGGATAAGCCAGCCAGACCGCTGCCAACGATGACTACATCGAAATTCTTCATAAAGAGCTTTATAAAAACGCGCTGTCTTGTTGCGCCGTCTTGTTGATAAATGGCCGCGATTTTTAAGTCGCGGCAAACGTGCTGACAGACCTGCGTTTGTTGAAATGATTTATTTTATTATTTTATGACGACAGGTCTCACTTTGGCTGCAGCTTCTTTGGCCAGGCGGCGTGCTGTGTCGGTGTCGCCCGCTGCTGCCAATGCCACGCCCATGCGACGGCGTGCGAAAGATTCGGGTTTGCCGAACAGGCGGATATCTGTGCCCGGTACTTGTAATGCCTCCGCAACGCCTTCAAATGCGATCCCTTTTGCTTCGTGTTGGCCGTAAATGACCGCTGATGCCGCCGGTGTCCGTAATGCGACATCGACCGGCAAGCCGAGTATGGCTTTGGCATGCAGTTCAAATTCATTCTGCACCTGACTCGACATGGTGACCATGCCCGTGTCATGTGGACGTGGGCTGACTTCGGAGAACCAGACCATCTCGTTTTTGACGAATAATTCAACCCCAAACAAACCGAGACCACCGAGATCATCGGTAATTTTCTTGGCGATATCACGTGCACCTTGCAGTGCCTGCGGGTGCATTGCCTGCGGTTGCCAGGATTCGACATAATCGCCTTGCACCTGAACGTGACCGATAGGCTCGCAGAAGTGCGTCTGGATTTCGCCATTGCTACCTATGGCGCGTACGGTCAGTTGTGTAATCTCGTAGTCGAAATCGATGAAGCCCTCAACAATGACGCGACCAGAATTGACGCGCCCGCCTGCTGCAGCGTAGTTCCATGCGGTTTCTACATCGGCGGCGCTGTCGAGTTTTGATTGTCCTTTGCCGGAAGAAGACATGACTGGTTTAACGATGCAGGGAAAACCAATTTCTGTGCATGCAGCGCGCAACTCGTCCAGACTATCGGCGAAGCGATATGGCGATGTCGCCAGCCCTAATGTTCCTGCCGCAAGGCGGCGTATGCCTTCGCGATTCATTGTCAGCCACGCTGCGCGCGCTGTCGGAATCACCTGCACCTTGCCGGCATTTTCGAGTTCAACCAACGTCGGAGTAGCGATGGCTTCGATTTCTGGAACAACCAGATCAGGCTGCTCGACTTCAATCAGTGCCGCCAATGCTGCGCCATCGGTCATATCGATAACGTAAGCGCGATGTGCGACCTGATGACCCGGTGCATTTTCATAGCGATCCACAGCGATCACTTCGACTCCCAGTCGTTGCAGTGAAATGATGACTTCTTTTCCAAGTTCACCTGAACCCAGCAGCATAACTTTGGTTGCGGAAGGGGAGAGTGGAGTGCCTAAATTTTGAATCAGTTTCATATTCGTGTCGGATAGTTTTTGTATGATTTTGTCGTAGCCACCAGCATGTGGTTTTCGCTTATTTATGCAATGCGCGGCGGGGCCGATTTATCGTTAACAGAAAGCCAGCAACGATATCAAGGTCAAATTATACTGAGTAAAGTCAAACTTAATCTTTAAGATTGCAATGAAAGCTTGTAAAACCGCTTGACACAAGGCTTTCCGGCTTGTTTTAATACCGGATGCAGATTTCCTGCTTGCCGTGATAGATGCGAGACTGAGAAACAATCGAATACATCGTCGCGAAATTCAAATTTTTGTGAGGGGGCTTTAAGTGAATAAAACTGAGTTGATCGATCATATTGCGAAAACAGCGGATATTTCAAAAGCGGCTTCTTCCCGCGCTCTGGACGCTTTGATCGGTGCGGTAAAAACAACGCTGAAGAAAAACGGTACAGTCACACTGGTTGGTTTTGGTACTTTCTCCGTCGGTAAACGTGCAGCGAGAACTGGCCGTAATCCACGCACCGGAGAAGCAATTAAAATCAAGGCGGCTAAGGTTCCTAAATTTAAACCTGGCAAAGCATTGAAAGATGCTGTAAACTAATGATCTTTCGCGGCGCCGTGACAATGGTGGCGCGAGTGTAAATTGAAGGTGCGGGCGCTTAGCTCAGTTGGTAGAGCGGAGCCCTTACAAGGCTTAGGTCGGGAGTTCGAGCCTCTCAGCGCCCACCAGTTAATTTATACATAGTAGTAAAAAAGGAGTGGTAGTTCAGTTGGTTAGAATACCGGCCTGTCACGCCGGGGGTCGCGGGTTCGAGCCCCGTCCGCTCCGCCAGAAAACTGAAAAGGCGAACGAAAGTTCGCCTTTTTTTATATTTGCAATTTTGTGATTGTTATTCTTCGTCATACGATAGGTTGAACATGTTTGAATTTATTCGTACCCATCAGCGCTTAATGCAATTTTTATTGTTGCTGATTATTTTTCCTTCGTTCGCCTTTTTTGGTATCGAGAGTTATACCAGATCGCAAGCGACTGCCGGTGCAACGGTTGCAACGGTTGCAGGTCAGGCGGTCACTCAGCAGGAGCTGGATGCTGCTTTGCGCGAACAGTTGGATAAATTTCGCCAGAGCTATGGTCCGCAATTCGACTCTAAGATGTTGAATACTCCGGAAATGAGGAAAAATGTTCTGGATGAGTTGATTGCCCGTAAAGCCGTTGCTGCTGAAATTAAAAATAGCAAACTGACGGTGACCGATCAGACTTTGCAGCAACAGATTCTGGCATTGCCTGGTCTGGTGAAGGCGGATGGCAGCTTCGATAAAGAACGGTATCTGAATTATCTTGCTTCTCAGGGGATGACTCAGGCTATGTTTGATCAGCGTATGCGCCAGGATTTGACGGTTGAGCAGTTGGCTGGTGCTGTGCAGAACACGAGTTTTATTCCAAAAACGGTCGTGGATCGTATTGCGCTGATCAGCGAGCAGGAGCGTGAAGTTCAGATGTTGAACTTTAAAACGGCTGATTTTACCTCGCAGGTAAAAGTCACTGATGAAATGGTGAAAGCTTATTACGATAAAAATGCTGCGCAATTCGAAATTCCTGAGTCAATCAAGGCCGAATATGTTGTCTTGAATAATGATGTATTGCAGGCGCAGGTTGCTGTTTCTGATGCGGAAGTGCAGGAGTTTTATAAAAGTAATGCGAAAGCCTACAGCGTTGATGAACAGCGCCGCGCGAGTCATATTCTGATTGCGGCGAAAAAAGACGCGAGTGATGCTGAAAAAGCGAAGGCAAAAGCGAAGGCTGAATCATTGTTGGCAGAAGTTCGCAAAAATCCTGCTTCATTCGCAAAGCTGGCAAAAGAAAATTCTCAGGATCCAGGCTCAGCAGAGCGTGGTGGTGATCTCGACTTCTTCGGTAAAGGTGCGATGGTCAAGCCTTTTGAGGATGCTGCTTACAAGCTGAAGCAAGGCGAAGTCAGTGACGTCGTGCAGTCCGATTTTGGTTTTCATATTATTCAGTTGACGGATGTTAAGCCTGCGATGGTCAAACCTCTGGATGAGGTGAGGGCGCAAATTACTGCTGATATTAAAAAGCAGAAAGCAGCAAAGGCGTATGCAGAGGCGGCGGAAACTTTTGGTAATACAGTTTATGAGCAGGCGGATAGTCTGAAATCGGTTGCAGACAAACTGAAGCTCAAAATAGAAGTAGTTGATGGTTTGGTGCGCGAACCGAATAAGGCGTTGCCGGCTTCTGTGGTGACGAATAATGCCAAATTTCTGACGGCTATTTTTGCTGACGGTGCTGTGAAGAAAAAACACAACACAGAAGCGGTTGAGGTTGCGCCAAATACTCTGATTGCCGGTCGTATTCTGGAATACAAAGCGGCTAGCAAGCGCCCGTTGGAAGAGGTGAAGCCGACGATCGTTGCGAAACTTACGCAATCCGAAGCTGAGGCTTTGGCTGAAAAAGAAGGTAAGGCTAAACTGGCCGCATTGAAAGCGGCGGATTCTGTTGCCGGATTCTCGGATGTGAAAGTGATTTCACGTGCGAAGCCGCAGGTTATTCCGGCGGCAGCATTTGTGCAGGTGATGAAGGCGGACACGCAAAAATTGCCAGCTTATGTTGGTGTGGCGCTCGGCGGTGGCGGTTATAGTGTTTTCCGTATTTCTAAGGTGAGTGCAGGTGTTCCTGATGCAGCAAAACGTGCATCAGATGCGCAGCAAATTGCCAGTATGCAGTCGCAACAGGATCTTTTGACTTACATAGAGTTGTTGAAAAAAAAGGCGAAAGTCAGCGTTAATAAATCGGCTTTGGCAGCTCCGGTTCAAGTAGTTCAGTAATCAAAAAAGATGACCATAAAACGGCGCCGGAACGGTGCCGTTTTTTTTGCGCAAACCGTTAATCGGCGTTATTCTTGAGGCTGTTGCGAATAGCATGAAGCAGGCGCAGATTCCGGTAATATTTGATATGTATCAATGTAGTTGTGCAGTGCGGTTGTTATTCTTTCAGTGTATTTTTACAACAGAGTGAGATCATGACGATAACTAAAGAAAACTCATACAACTATCGGGTTGTACGCCAATTTTCTGTCATGGCTGTAGTTTGGGGAATAGTCGGCATGCTTGTGGGCGTGGTGATTGCTACTCAACTGGCCTTTCCAGAATTTTTAACAGGGATACCTTGGCTTAGCTATGGGCGCTTGCGACCCTTGCATACTAATGCAGTAATTTTTGCGTTTGGCGGATGTGCGCTGATGGCGACATCTTATTATGTAGTTCAGCGTACTTCCAACGTACGCTTGTTTTCTGATGGTTTGGCTGAATTTACTTTCTGGGGTTGGCAACTGGTGATCGTTGCTGCAGCCGTTTCTCTGCCTCTGGGTTTTACTCAGGGTAAAGAATACGCTGAACTGGAATGGCCAATTGATTTGCTGATTGCAGTCGTTTGGGTTGCTTACGCGATTGTATTTTTCGGCACACTGGCTAAACGTAAAGTAGAACATATTTATGTTGCAAACTGGTTTTACGGCGCGTTCATTCTCGCCGTCGCAGTGTTGCATATCGTAAATAGTGCTGCATTGCCAGTTTCATTGACTAAGTCCTACTCAGCTTATGCTGGTGTGCAGGATGCGATGGTTCAGTGGTGGTACGGTCATAATGCGGTTGGTTTCTTCCTGACTGCAGGTTTCCTTGGAATGATGTATTACTTCGTTCCTAAGCAAATCGAGCGCCCTGTGTACTCCTATCGTTTGTCGATCGTTCACTTCTGGGCATTGATTTTTACCTACATGTGGGCGGGTCCGCATCATTTGCACTACACGGCATTACCTGATTGGGCGCAGTCCATCGGTATGGTGTTCTCCCTGATTCTGCTGGCTCCATCATGGGGTGGTATGGTCAACGGTATTATGACCTTGTCTGGTGCCTGGAGTAAATTGCGTTCAGATCCTATCCTGCGCTTCCTGATCGTGTCTCTGTCCTTCTATGGTATGTCGACATTTGAAGGTCCTATGATGGCGATCAAAACTGTGAATGCCTTGTCGCACTACACTGACTGGACTGTTGGTCACGTTCACTCCGGTGCTTTGGGTTGGGTTGGCTTTATTTCCATCGGTAGTTTGTATTACCTGATTCCACGTTTGTTTGGACAGACACAAATGTACAGCAAGCGTCTGATCGAGATTCATTTCTGGGTTGCGACTATCGGCGTTGTTTTGTACATCGCTTCTATGTGGATTGCCGGTGTGATGCAAGGTCTGATGTGGCGTGCAGTAAATGAAGACGGTACTTTGACTTACTCTTTCGTTGAGTCTGTTAAAGCGACATTCCCTTACTACGTCATCCGTTTAACAGGTGGTGCAATGTATCTGAGTGGCATGATTATCATGGCATACAACGTTGCGAAAACATTGATGGCTGCGAAACCAGTAAATAACGCGATACCTGCGTTGTCTGCTAATTCCGCTCATGCTTAAATCAACAGGAGAAATTTGATGCGTAATTTTACTCATGATCTGATTGAGCGTAACGTAGGCTTGCTGCTGGTGCTGACCATTCTGACGATCAGCTTTGGTGGTCTGGTTGAAATTGTTCCGCTGTTTTTTCAGAAATCGACAACGCAACCTGTTCAGGGAATGCAGCCTTACACGCCATTGCAATTGGCGGGGCGTGATATTTATCTGCGTGAAGGTTGCTACGGCTGCCATTCACAGATGATTCGTCCTTTCCGTGCTGAAACTGAGCGCTATGGTCACTATTCCGTTGCGGGCGAGTCTGTCTACGACCATCCTTTCCAATGGGGTAGTAAGCGTACTGGTCCTGATCTGGCACGTGTCGGTGGTCGTTACAGTGATAACTGGCATCGTGATCACTTAAATGATCCTCGCTCAGTTGTTGTTGAATCGAATATGCCTGCTTATCCATGGTTGGCAAAAACACCGCTGGATCCAAATAGCATTGTTCCAAAACTGAATGCGATGAAAACTTTAGGTGTTCCATACACTGAAGAGCAAATCAAAGCAGGTCCGGCAGAACTGGCAAATAAATCGGAGCAAGATGCTTTGATTGCATATCTGCAGGTTCTTGGAACAGCGATTAAAAATAAAAACTAAAGAGTGGCTCCTTGGGTTATCACTTTTTGAAAGGGTAAATTATGAATTTCACGATCCTGAGCAGTGTGGTGACGTTGATTAGCCTGTTTGTATTTCTGGGCATCGTCTACTGGGCGTTTAGTTCCGGTAACAAGGAGCGCTTCGAAAAACTGGCTCGCTTGCCAATTGATAATGAGAATGGAAAATAGTCATGGCAGATTTTTTTAATGAATGGTGGGGCATAGGTATCGCCACCATCGTGGCTCTCGGCATGGTCTTTTGCGTTGTGCTGTTATGGTCGCAGTCAAAAGTGAAAGTGAAGGTTGGTGCTGATGGTAAGCCTTTGCCAGCAGAAACCACTGGTCACGTGTGGGATGGTACTCTGATGGAGCAAAACAACCCGCTTCCGCAATGGTGGAAATGGTTGTTCTATCTGACGATCATTTTCAGCGTGGGCTATTTGATTGTCTACCCAGGTTTTGGTGGAAATCAAGGATCGTTCGGCTGGAGCCAGGTTGGTGCTTATGAAAAAGAAATGAAAGATGGTGAGGCGCAATACGGTCCGATTTTCAATAAGTACCTGGCAATGGATATCAAGGATGTCGCGAAAGATCCGCAAGCACGTGAAATTGGTCAGCGCCTTTTCCTGAACACTTGTGCGCAATGCCATGGATCTGATGCCCAAGGCGGTAAAGGTTATCCAAATCTGACAGATAGCGACTGGCTGTATGGTGGCGATCCTGAAGTCATCAAGACTACCATCACTCATGGTCGTAACGGCATGATGCCACCAATGGGTGCAGCAATTGGTAGCGATGATGATGTTCGTAACGTTGCTAACTATGTATTGAGTTTGTCTAATTCTGCACACGATCCTATCAAAGCAGCGATAGGTAAGCCAAAGTTTGCCGCTTGCGCAGCATGTCATGGTGCTGATGGTAAGGGAAATCAGGCTTTGGGTGCGCCGAATCTGACAGATAAAATCTGGTTGTATGGTGGCAGTATCGATACCGTAATGGAAACGATCAATAAAGGCCGCACTAACCAGATGCCTGCACATAAGACTATACTTACAGAAGGAAAAATTCATCTGTTAGCAGCGTATGTCTGGGGGCTGTCAAACAATACAGAAGCAGGGAAAGTATCTGATTCTGAAGCTAAGAGCATCAAGCAAATTGCTACCGCTGTTGTACCTGCTGCGGATAACGCCGTAAAATAAGCGTAAGAGCATTTGTTTAAATAAGAAAGACGAAGTTTTAAAATGAAGCATATCCCCATTACTCCGGTGCCGATGGATGAAGTAGAGCTGGCTCTGTTTGAGGAACGTAAGAAAGTTTATCCTCGTACACAAAAGGGCTGGTTTGCATCCTGGCGCTGGGTAATGGTGGCTTTTACACAGTTACTGTTTTACGGTACTGCCTGGCTCAACTGGAATGAGAGACAAGCGGTATTGTTCGATCTGGTTGCACGTAAGTTTTACATATTTGGAATTGTTTTCTGGCCGCAGGATTTTATTTATCTCGCGGTGTTGCTGGTAATCTCAGCGTTGTCCTTGTTTTTATTTACAGCAGTTGCGGGACGTTTATTTTGTGGCTACGCCTGCCCGCAAACGGTATACACCGAAATCTTTTTATGGATAGAGCGCAAGGTTGAAGGTGACCGTAATGCGCGTATCAAACTTGATACAGGTCCATTAACTGCTCGCAAATTCTCTTTAAAATTCGTTAAACACTTTTTATGGCTGATTTTAAGCTTGTGGACGGGTTTTACCTTTGTTGGATATTTCACGCCAATACGTGAATTAGCTATTTCTGTCGGATCCTTTACCTTGGGCCCCTGGGAAACATTCTGGTTCCTTTTTTATGGTTTTGCCACCTACGGCAACGCAGGCTGGATGCGTGAGCAGGTCTGCAAATACATGTGTCCTTATGCACGCTTCCAAAGCGCAATGTTCGATAAAGACACATTGATTGTGACTTACGATACCGAGCGCGGTGAACCACGTGGTTCGCGCAATAAGAAGGTTGATTTTAAAGCTGCTGGTCTGGGCTCTTGTGTTGATTGTGGTATCTGTGTTCAGGTTTGCCCGACTGGAATTGATATTCGTAACGGCTTGCAATACGAGTGTATTGCTTGTGGTTTGTGTATTGATGGTTGTGATCAGGTCATGGATAAAATGGGTTATGAGCGTGGATTGATCCGCTATACAACTGAACATGCACTGACACGCAAGTTAGATAACAAGGCGATGTGGAAACGGGTATTCCGCTTACGTACCTTGGTTTACAGCGGTATTTTAGGATTAATTATCATAGTCGCAGCAGTTTCTCTGGTCTATCACGTACCATTAAAAGTGGATGTGATTCGTGATCGTGGTATGCCAAAAATCACTGAAAATGGCGAGATAGAAAATGTCTACCGCCTGCAAGTCATGAATACGCAGGAATCTGCACGCAGGTATTCGGTAGAAATTCAGGGTGTTAAGGGCGCAACAATTTTGAATAATGTTGATATCGACGTTAAATCTGCCGCAGCAAAAGCTTTTCCGGTGCGTGTACGAGTTCCGGCGAATGTTCTACAGACAGGATCCAATCGAATTCGTTTTGTCGTTAAAGATCTCGATGCGCCTGATGTTTCCGTCACTGAAAAAGCTGTGTTTATTGTTCCCCGCTAAGGAGTGGTTATGGATGCAATCCTGATTTCAAAAAAAAGAGATAAATGGTTCAAAGAACCTTGGCTTTTGTTAGTCGCGGGCGGACCTGCAATCGTTGTTTGTGCGAGTATTTTTACTGGTGCCATTGCATTTCGTGGAGCAGATAAGGTGGTTGCTGAAGATTATTACAAGCAAGGCTTAATGATCAATAAAGATATTCAGCGTGATGCGAAATCAAGAGAATTGCATTTAGGTGCAACGCTGAGTCTCGACGTGTCCTCTGGAAAACTTCGTATGCAGTTGAAAGGTGACGGTTTGTTACCTGACACTGTGAAGCTGAGTCTTGCTAATGCCGCTGAAGGTGCGACATCTGTAAACGAAGTCGTTCATCGCTTACCTATGGTGCAAGTTAGCCCTGGGATTTATGAGGGTGACTTAAAGTTAGTCTCGAGTATTTTTTCAAGCTCTGTTAAATTGTTTCACATTAAATTAGAAACGACTGATTGGCGACTGACCGGGGATTGGTTTGAACCAGAGCAAAAGGTCGCGCAATTAGGTATGGCAAAATAATTGCGCATCCCTATGATTTGTTGACTGATCAGTTGAATAATCACTAAAGGGGACGAGATTGGAACATCAGAATTCAGCTCACAGCAAAGCTTATTTACGGCCAATGTTGATGATAGTGTTGTGGCCCGCATTTCTAATGGCATGTGCTGCAACAGGATTGTTTTTTAGTCTCGTTGATCCTATGGAGTTGATTATATTTGATCAGCGTTTGCAGTTGCATCTTACGGGCGTGTACACAATAGGTTTTTTCATGTTCTGGCTGTTAGGCATTCTCTCCAGCGGTTTGACTGCTTTACTAGTACAGAAGGCTCATTAGCCAGGTTTCAGACGCCAGTCTGCTATACATCTTTATTCAATCGGTGTGTAGCTCTTGAATACTACTGCGCAATGCGTGTCAGTTTCATCTCTTAAGCGAGATATATTTATTATCTCGCGTTCATCCCGATTTATATTATTACTATGCTGACTCTGCCCCTGATACTTGCTGCTGTAACCGCCGGTATCGCGGGAGGGGTGCATTGTGTAGGTATGTGCGGTGGTATTTCTTCCATGCTTAGTCGTACCGGGAGCAATGGAAGAAAAGTGATTCCTATCAGCCGGAGTGATGATACTGAAAGGCAGTCGCTAGTCTCGGTAACAAGTGGTATTCGTTTTCAGGCTTTGCTACAGGCCGGCAGACTTTCCACATATATGATGATTGGTGGAGTGTTTGGTGGTTTGGGAAGTGCAGGCATGATTTTGAAACCTTACTTTCCGGTTCATCAGATTTTGTTTGTCATTGGTAATCTTGCGCTGATTATTCTGGGACTCAAAGTTATCGGGTTTCGTTTTCACGTAAACGCTCTGAGTCCTTATTTTTCGCGCCTACAGCAAGCATTGTTTTTTTTTGCCCCGCCGCTAAAGCAAAGTATTGAATATCCGTTCTTTGTCGGTATGGCTTGGGGATGTCTGCCTTGTGGGTTACTTTGGGGGATGGCACCTTTTGCTTTGCTATCGGGAGATGCATTTTCGGGTGCAATACTGATGTTGTTATTCGGTTTGAGTGCAATGCCACATCTGTTGTTGAGTCAGGGCATATTTAATGCTGTCAGTAAGGTCAGGGTGCCTTCGGTATTGAAATACATCGGCGCATTTGTACTGATAGGGATAGGATTGATCGGACTCTGGTATTCAGATATGCAGCAGATGCCCGGTTTTCTTTGTGTCTTGCCTGATCGCTAGCTTTTTTTAGGTGTCAGTCAGTGTGGCGACTACGCTTTGGTATTGATCAGCGTTCCTAATAATTCATCAGCGGTTTTCACCATTTTTGCGTTGATGTCAAATCCAGCTTGGTACTGAATAGACTGCACTATCTCTTTCGTAAGATCAGTGCCGCTGGTCTCTTGTGTTGCCATCTTAAAACCCTGTTGGCTGATGCTGACGGTCACACCACCATTGCTTGCCTCTTGAAACGCAGCTTGCTGAGGTATGAAGCCTTGTGTTTCCGCGTTCGCTACATTGTGACTGGAAACATCTAAGGCTGTCTGATTTGCTCGCATACCTGACAGTCCATTGCTCAAAATAGAAGATAGCATCAGCTTTCCTTTGAAAATATTGCCATATGCAGAGTGTATCCCGTATTTTTTTGCATCACGATGTGTTTTACAATATTTAATCTGTCAGCGGTAATCTTATTTCCAGAGTAGTGCCTTCTCCAGGCGTGCTCAGAACCTGAAATTCTCCGTTCATTGCTTTAATTCTTTCCCTCATGCCTACCAAGCCGAATGAGCTGGTTTTCCCCATATCTTCTTCAACGATTCCTTTACCATTGTCGTTAATGTTTAATTTAAGTTCTGCGTGAGAGCGTTGAAATTCGATCTGAACATCGCTTGCTTCAGAGTGACGTGCGACATTGGTCAGTGACTCCTGAATAATGCGGAAAATGGCTGTGCTTCGCGCATCGTCTAACGTCAGTTGATCTTCGTCAGCAATCAATTCGCAATTTATGCGATGTCGATGAGAGAAATCTCTCTGTAAAGTCTGTAGCGCGAAGAACAGTCCTCCCTCATCCAGTGCGCGTGGGCGCAGATCTGTGGCGATACGCCGTAGCGTAGTAATCGCAGTCAATATCAACTGATCCATGCTGTTGATCGTGGGTTTATTTCTGTCCAGAAATGACAGATCCCGTTGCAGTAATGATAAATCCATCCTAAGTGCAGCGAGCAGCTGACCCAGATCGTCATGTAGTTCGCGCGCGATGTGCTTACGCTCCTCTTCACGGATCGATTGTAGTGTTGCTGAGAGCTGGCTGAGTTGCTCATGATACTTTGCCATTTTCTCTTTTGCGACTTTTCGGTCAGTAATGTCTCGGAAGATGACCGTGTAGTAGCGTTTTCCGTTTTCCAGTTGATGTGCAATTGATGCCTCGATCGGAAACTCCTCACCTGATGCGCGACATCCGGTGACATAAAAGTCTTCAAAATGGGTGCCCATCTTGCGGCGGGTGATCCCGGCCTCTCCAAATTGCTGCACGTGACTTTTATGCGTCTCGCGATGGCGTGCCGGAATTAAACGGTTAAGGGATGTTCCGACTAATTCATTTACTTCATAGCCGAAAATTAACGCAGCGGCGGGATTGACCAGAATGATTTCCTGTTTGTCGTCAACGGTGATGATGCCATCAATTGCAGTATCGATCATGCGACTCAGACGTTGGCGTTCCAGTTTTAATTCTTCAGCAGATTTTGCCAGATTATTAGTAGAAGCAGCGAGGCTTGCATAAGGTGTATGGATGTTGACAGCGACCATGCTGCGGTAAATCGCAATCGCGGAAAATAGTAGAAATGTATGTCCTATGACGACATTGACATCACTGGTTTCCGCATAGATGGAGAAGTAGACTTCAGACATTGCCATCAAGACGGTGGCCAGAAACAGTGGAACTCTGTCGATATGTAAATGCTCTGCAGATTTGTCAATCTGGAAGCGTAGTGCGTGTCTGTAAAATAAAACTGCAGCTAAGATATGTGCTGCAATTAACGAGGTTTCGCAGGCGACTTTGAACGATGTCTGACCGGCTCCCTGAATGAATGTCAGCGGAATTAAATTGGGAAATGCAAAAACCAGAATCCCCCAGCCTAACGTGGCTAGTAAACCGGCACTCAAAACCCCATACGATTGCATCTGACTTATTTCTGAGTCTTCCGGATCAAACGCAAGCCCAAGCAAAGTTGTCGCGATTATTGATCGAGAAATAAGCCAGAAACTCATTGATTTATGCATGTCTCCTGCGGTTTCGAATCCAGGCATACCTTGAAATGTGAGCGTATGAAAAAAGCCCAATATTGCTGTGCAGAGAAATGCAACTGCCAGTATCACACTACTTTTTTTACGTACTTCACCAAAAGCATTCCAGCAAACGATAAACACCGAAGCAAAAATAACGATGGTCACTGTCTCTAGAAAGGTATGTACCGGGAGCGGCGCTGGTACGACGAAGACGGAGAGGCGCTCCTGGTCTACCCATAAAAAACAGGATAGTACAAACAGGACCCCCGCGATCCAACGCGCTTCGGATAGTCTTGATGTTAACGAGAGTGAATTTGATGACATGCGACTTGATGATATTGAGATGAGATATGTGTATTTTAAGGGCTGAAATCAGCTTGTATTGATGTCTTGGTAAAAAAAATGGCACCCATCAGTGGATGCCATTATTACCGAGGCGGTGAACCTGACGCCAGTAATGATCAATGAGACATAAATACAGGAACCGTCATACTTTCAAGAATGGTCTTAGTCACGCCACCCATGATCATTTCCCTGAAACGGGAATGTCCGTAACCGCCCATCACTATCATATCGCTATCGAGGTCATGTGCTAATGAGAGCAACGCGTTACCGATATCAGTGGAAGTTTTGTGCACTGAAACCTCGACTTTAACGCCATGTCTTGCGAGGTAAAGAGCGATATCAGCGCCGGGTTGCTCGCCGTGGGCATCAGGCGTGGATTTTGGATTGAAAATGGCAACCTGAACTACATCTGCCTTTTTTAGTAAGGGCAGTGCATCAGTAACTGCACGGGTCGATTCCCGACTTGCATCCCAAGAGATCAAGGGGCGTTTTGCGATCGTATTAAAATCTCCCGCATACGGAATGATGAGTACCGGACGCCCGGAATTCATCACAATATATTCAGGAAAATCTGGTAATACTGAAGGCGAGGGCTCATCGTGATTGGTTTGTCCTATGATCACCAAGTCACTATATCTGGCTTGAAGGCCAATTCCACCACCAGCCTCGTCATTTGCAACCATACTTTCATGTGATGAAACACCAATCGTTTCCACTTCGCGATTGAAATTGGCGACGGCTTTTTCTGCGCGTTCTCTGAGAAAATTGAGATGGATCGTCAAGTTCGGGTCGCTGGCACTGATGTTTCCGTCCTGATAGATAAATCGTGAAACGCCAGTGACTGCTGTCCCGATTAAATGTGCATCTTCAGCTTTAGCAATTTCAGCCGCAAATTTGACTCTTAAATTTGATCGCTCTGATTCATCAACGTGCACAAGTAAGGTCTTATATGTCATGTCATTGCTCCTGTTAATTTTTTCTTCGCGTCAGAGCTTAAAAAACTCTTAGAGAAAAATCGGTAATGAATCAAAATCGGTGACGCAAATTTTTGTATAAGTTGCCAGATTCTAGCTTAAATATTTTATACGGCAACCGCTGTTTCACTTCCCCATTGCGGAAGTAGTTTTTTCCCAACCATTACAGATACTTTTTCACTGACTTTATTTCGGGTTTTTGCTGGCGGCAGACGACGCAGGGTTTTCAACGCAGTTGTATCAAGTAAGCATATTTCACGTTGATCGACGCTGATTAATCCCATTTCGTTAAATGCAGACAGCGTCCGGCTAACGGTTTCTAATGTCAAGCCAAGGTAGCTGCCGATTTCGTGGCGAGTCATACGCAGGTTGAATGATTTTCCAGAGTAACCTAACTGGCTGAAGCGTTCGCCCAGTGTGGTCAGAAAACGGGCAACTTTGGCTTCTGCGCTAAGTGCGCTAAGCATGCCTATCATTAATTGTTCACGAACCAGTTCGCGGCTCATGACGCTGAACATTGCATGTTCTAATTCAACATAGCTGCGCCCCAGATTTGCAAAAGCCTTGTAAGGCAAAATAATGATGTCGCAATCTGACAGAGCAACAGCTTCTGAGGCGTGTTGTTGATTATGGATGCCATCGATTCCAAGCAGATCACCCTTCATCGGAAAGCTCAGTACTTGTTCGTTACCGTATTCATCAATTAATACAGTTTTCAGGAATCCCGAGTTGACAACATACAGCGCTTCAAAATTCTGTCCTATCGTATGAATGCGCTGACCAGCTTTAAAGCGAACATGCTGAAATAAGGCTTCTTCATCCGTTGAGTTAAGAGGAGTAGGAATATTTAACAGATCACAGACCTGACTCAGGTCTGACCACAAATTGCCGTGGCAACGCCAACCTGCCTCGTTTGACATCACTGGAAGCATCGCTTTGTTTGCTGCAATATGTTGGCTGACTGGGCGGGATGATTGGGCAACTGTTGTCATGTGAGTCTCCTGGATAAACGAAAATTAATTAACTTGTTTCGACGCATCTGGACTTTCCCAGTCGTACAGAAAATTCTGTATCTGGTCGAAGTCAGTAGATTTGTCGAGAAAACCGTCTGCACCAGCGCGCATAGCGTGCACGCGATTGTCTTCAGTTGAGTGATTCGTGAGAATGACAATCTTGACCTCTGGTTTATTTTGCTTCACATCTTTCAAAAGTTGCAAGCCATTTTTATCACCTAATTGCAAGTCAAGAATCATTGCATCAGTGTCACTATTGATAACACTGTCGTAGGCAGTATCGATGTCGCCAGAAACACCGATAACGTGCATCCCTGGTATTTCTTCTATGAAACGAACGAGTCGATTTTGAATTAAAACCGAATCTTCAACGATAAATAAATTCATGGTGCGCGTGATGTAAGACATCGCTTGTTTGCTTGATGTCTATTATCACGGCTTCGCTTTTTGATTTAAATCAGGTAATGCTGATTTGAATTGTCAGATTTAAGGCTGATCTTATAGGAATATTCCTACAAGATAGTGACGGTGGGAAGTGCTTGGTCAGGCGTTAGGAATCAGAAGGTTATGGGCGACAGCGTACTGAACCAGGTCGGAAATGTTGCTCATATTCATTTTTTGCAAAATACGCATCTTATGTGTGCTGACTGTTTTTACACTGAGATGTAGCAGATCACCAATTTCTGTAATCGTTTTTCCCTTGACGATATGGCTGAAAACCTCAAATTCTCTATCAGAAAGGCTGGTATGCGGAAGGTTATCGTCGGCAGGCATCGCATTCATGGCTAACTGCTCTGCCACTTCTATGCTGATATAGGGGCGGCCCGACGCGACTTTGCGCAATGCTGTAACCAGTTGTGTGCCCGCACTTTCTTTTGTCAGATACCCTCTGGCGCCGGCTCTGATCGCACGCACAGCGTATTGCTCTTCTTCATGCATGGTGAGAATCAGGATGGGCAGCTTGGGGAATTCATCTTTGATCTGACGTATCAGGTCGACGCCGCTTCGCCCTGGCATGGACAGATCCATTAACAGGACATCAAACTGTGTGTTCCTCACTTTTTCCAAAGTGTCAAAACCGTCGATAGCTTCTGCAACCACACGTATGTCGTCGTTTCCATCAAGTATGCGCTTGAGTCCTTCACGCATGATAGTGTGGTCATCGGCAATAAGAATTCTAATCATTGATCAGTGGTGCAGTTAAATTTTGTGCAAGCTGAGTCGCAAGGCATGCACTATTGTACTGTACAACCCGATTAGTTGCTTATTGCCTATGTCCGTGGCTACCAGCTCAGTGTTTTTTGACTCTATGCACCAGAACTGGAATATCACACATGGATAAAACTTTGCTTGTCGTGCTACCCAAAAGTAATTGTCCGACCCCACTGCGTCCGTGGGATGCGATAAAGATCAGGTCGCAAGCATATTGCTGTGCTGTATGGACAATTTCCTTCGCAGGCGCATCACTAAACTTGACGACACTTTCAAACTCCAGACCTTCCTTGTGCGCAGCTACTCTGGCCGGCTCCAGATAAGATTCGCCAAAGGCACGCATCGCCGCCTGGTATTCTTCTTCAGTCGGGGTGTTTGGCGGAATGATGTCGATGTAAATAGGGTACTGATAATTCGCCGCTACAAAAATCCCAACTACCTTGGCATTTACTTTTTTTGCAAACTCAATACCCGCTTGAATGCTGGCATTGGCCAACTCAGACCCGTCGGTCGGCATAAGAATTTTGCTATACATCGTTCTTCCTTTCAGTAGTGGCAGATCGAACCTTCATGATGGATTATCTGAGGGATGTGCGTTTGATTAATAACAAGTTTTAAGGTGGTTAATCACACGTTGATACATCCTGCAGATGGTTCCCCTTCTGGACTGAATGAGAGGGGGAAATTAATGATGTACAGCATCTTTTTTAGAAATGTTTTAATCCTATCGCTGCTTTCACTTCATCGGTCGTTTTAGCTGCAATTTCCCGCGCTTTTTGGGTTCCCTCTTTGAGCATTTGCAGAACCTGACCGCGATCTTTGGCATATTCTTCGCGACGCTCACGAATTGGTGTAAGCAGATCCTGCAATATTCCTTCAAGACGTGCCTTGACTACGCTGTCACCCAAGCCGCCGCGTGTGTAGTGGTCTTTCATTGCTTGTAATCCGATTTTGTCTTCATCGAACGCATCCAGATAAATAAAGGCGACGTTATCTTCCAGGTGTCCAGGATCGCTGACGCGCAGATGCAATGGATCTGTATAGACATTGCGTACTGCCGCTTTTATCTCTGCGGGGCTGGCACCGAGGTTGATCGTGTTCCCGAGGGATTTACTCATTTTGGCTTTTCCATCGATACCCGGCAAACGACCGATCTCTGGCACCAATGCCTGACACTCAACCAGAATATCTTTCTTTGCCAGACGATTGAATCGGCGAACGATTTCGTTTGTCTGTTCAATCATAGGAATCTGGTCTTCGCCCACAGGTACCAGGCTCGCTTTGAATGCAGTAATGTCGGCGGCCTGACTGACAGGGTATGTCAGAAAGCCAGCAGGAATATCGCGCTCAAAATTACGCAGGATGATCTCTTGTTTGATCGTCGGATTGCGTTCCAGACGGGCAACAGAAACCAGATTCAGATAGTAGAACGTTAATTCTGTTAGTTCAGGAATTTGCGACTGAATAAAGATCGTGGATTTAGTGGGGTCAATGCCAACGGCAAGGTAATCCAGTGCAACCTCAAGTACGTTGTCATGAACTTTGGCCGGGTTGTCCATATTGTCCGTCAATGCCTGTGCATCGGCGAGCATGATGTACTGCTGATATTGATGTTGATATTTGACGCGGTTGCGCAGACTGCCGACAAAATGTCCCAGATGAAGAGGGCCAGTAGGGCGGTCGCCAGTCAGAATGGTGTGGTTTTTATTTTCAGTTGTACTTGCTTGCATAAAAATTCCGTTGTTTACGTGCGTAAAAAATGCCGCTCAATTTTGGCGGCATTTTGAATATGTGCGTCTAATCAAGGCGTTATGATGCCGTCACCGCCGATTATGTGTCAAGTTTGCCTGGATTGATCAAAAAGTCTGCAAATTTTCAATAGTTTAACCGACGAAATCATGATTTCTGAATGGTAAAATTCGGCACACTCGATTTACCAGATGACATCTGATTGCCTGAATATTTAGAAAGAAAATTATTTTGACTGCAGTTTCTCCCAAAAAATTGGTCATTGCTTCCAGAGAGAGCCGGTTGGCAATGTGGCAGGCTGAACATGTTCGTGACCGCCTGTTATCGTTATACCCGGATTGCCAGGTCGATATTCTTGGAATGACGACGCGCGGCGATCAGATTTTAGACCGTGCTTTATCTAAAGTCGGCGGGAAGGGTTTATTTGTTAAAGAGCTGGAAGTGGCGATGGCTGAAGGTCGTGCCGATCTGGCAGTACATTCCCTCAAAGATGTTCCTATGGAGTTACCCGAAGGCTTCACTTTGGCTGCGATTTTAGAGCGTGAAGATCCGCGCGATGCTTTTGTTTCCAACGATTATGATTCCCTTAGTAGCTTGCCCGATGGGGCTGTTGTCGGTACCAGCAGCCTGCGTCGTCAGGCCGTCATTTCCGCCCGTTTCCCGCATTTAGTGGTTCGCCCTTTGCGTGGCAATCTAGATACCCGTTTACGTAAGCTTGATGAGGGCGAATACGCTGCGATTATTCTTGCAGCGGCAGGATTAAAACGTCTCGAATTACCTCAGCGTATACGCGGATTTTTAGAGCCTGAGGCAAGCTTGCCTGCAGCTGGACAGGGCGCTATGGCGATAGAAGTGTCGGATTCGCGCCCTGATTTACTTGAGTTACTTGCCCCGTTGAATCATTTGGCAACTTCTCAGTCTGTTATTGCCGAGCGAACTGTGTCCAAGGTTTTTGGCGGGAGTTGTCAGATACCACTGGCGGCGTTCGCAACCGTAGCTGATCAAACAATGCACTTACGTGGAATGGTGGCAACCCCGGATGGACGGCGAGTGGCGAGTGCCGAGATTTTTGGTGATGCGTCTGAGCCAGGAACGCTGGGTTTACAACTGGCGCAGGCCTTGTCTGCCCAAGATGCTGAGGGCATCCTGGCTTTGTGTAAAGCACAGATTGTTGAGTAATTCTCTTATGTCGCGCAGGAATGTGATTGTCACGCGCCCATTGGCACAGGCTCAGGATTTTGCCGCTCAACTTCAGGCTTTATCGCGTCCGTGTCAATTATTTCCCTTGATCGAAATACATCACTTAGAGAATCAGACTGAGATTAGCGACAAAGTAACTAATCTCAGTAGTTATGGATTAGTTGTTTTTGTGAGTCCGAACGCGATTGATGCTTTTTTTTCGCATATCACGCAATGGCCGTTACAGGTTCCGATTGGTGTTGTCGGTGAGGGGAGTAGGCTTGCTTTGGCGCGCTATGGTCTTCATTCTGACAATGCGACGATCATCAGTCCCTCGAATAAACTGAAAACGGATTCTGAGACCTTGGCGGCCGAGATTGACTTTGCTGCACTGGCTGATAAGCAGGTATTGATCGTGCGAGGAACAACAGGCCGGGAATTTTTGGCCGATGCATTTCGTTCCCGTGGCATTCATGTGACGCAACTGGCTGCTTATCGGCGTTCTGCTCCCGAATTCAGTATTTCTGTGAAGAGGCAGTTAGAACAGTTGCTCCAGTCAGAGAATGACTGGGTGATTACCAGTTCTGAGGCATTGCGAACGCTCATTTTCTGGTGTGAACAATTAACCCTCGACGATGCCGTGGCAAAAATCCAACATCAACACATTATCGTTCCCCACGTCCGTATTGCCGAAACAGCGCAGGCAATGGGGTTTCATTCCATCACTTTAACCGCATCAGGCGACGAACAGCTACTTGTCGCGTTACAATCCTGAGTATGAATGAACAGCAAACTAACACAGGGGGTTCTTTGCCATCTCAAAGCCCTGATCAATCCGTGGTCGCTACTGCGGCCAATTCGCTTCCGGCTTCTTCGTCAGGCAGCTGGACTCATCCTGCCTTTCTGATTTCAGGCGTCTTAGCCGTATTGTTGGCTGCGCAATGGTGGTCTTCTCAAAATCAGATCAGTGCTCTGAAAGAGGAGGTTGCTCGACGTTTGCTGAGCGCTGACACGACAAGTAATGAAACGAAGTTGCTGGCCAAAAATGTGCAGGAAACGACAAAAGAAATTCAGGCCAAAGTTCTTTTGATTGAAAGCAAACAAATCGAATCTCAAAGCCAGCAACTGGCTTTGGAGCAGCTGTATCAGGATCTGTCAAAAAATCGTGATGAATGGGCATTGGCAGAAATTGAACAGGTATTGGCGACAGCCAGCCAGCAATTGCAGTTGGCAGGTAATGTTCAGGGTGCGTTGATTGCATTGCAGAACGCGGATGGACGCCTGGCTAAATCTGACAAGCCTCAGTTCATTACGATCAGAAGAGCAATCGCGAAAGACATTGATCGTCTGAAGTCTTTGCCGGCACTTGATTTACCTGGCATTGCGTTACGCCTCGACAGCGTCATTACACAGGTTGATCATATTCCTTTGTGGGCGGATGAGAAGTCAGTGGTTTCGCCAACGCCGCCAAAAGCACCATTGAGAATTATTCCAAAAACTCAGCGTGCATCGAAGCAGGATAAGCAGGATAAGAAAGTGGCCGAGGTTGAGGAAAGTACTTTCTCCATGCGTTTGCAGGACGCTTGGCAGAGTTTTTCCAGCGAGATGTGGGGCGAGGTTAAGCAACTGATTCGTGTCCGCAGTGTAGAAACGCCTGACGCTTTGTTGTTGACCCCGACGCAATCCTATTTTGCACGCGAAAATCTTAAATTGCGTCTGCTTAATGCAAGACTTGCCTTGCTGGCCAGAAATGAGAGTGTTTTCCGTAGTGACTTGGTGTCTGCGCAAGATGCGATTTCAAAGTATTTCGACACCAGGGCGAAACAGACTCAGAATGCGCAAGCCTTATTGCGTCAGGTTCAGGGCAGCAATCTGTCGATAGAAATGCCGAATTTGTCAGAAAGTTTAAATGCAGTACGCAACTACAAAGTGAAGCCTTAACGTATGCGAATTTTTATCCGGCTTCTGATTCTGTTTTCTCTTGCCGTTGGTCTGGCGATCGGTGCGCGTTTCAATCCAGGAAACGTCGTGTTGTTTTATCCGCCTTACAGAATCGATTTATCTTTAAATTTATTTCTCTTTTTGGTGGCAGTGCTGTTTCTGATTGTCTATGCGATTTTCGGAGCAATTGTCACCACACGCAAAATGCCTAAGAAAGTGGCAGCTTACCGCCAGCAGAAGCGTGAACGTGATGGCAATAAGGCTTTGCGTGAGTCGCTCAAGACCTTGTTTGAAGGACGTTTCGGATATGCTGAGAAAGCGGCGATCCGCGCAGCCGAACTACCAGATAATGCCGGGGTAGCTGCACTGATTGGTGCGCGTGCGGCGCATCACATGGGGCAATTTGAGCGCAGAGATCTGTGGTTGGCGGGAATTGAGGCTGACAACAACTATAAAGTCGCCAGACTTGTGAGTGCGACTGAGCTGCTGGTTGATCAGCATCAGTCAGATAAGGCGCTTGAGGCAGTTAAGGAGTTACATGCCAATGGTAGTCGCCATATCCAGGTGCTGCGTTGGGCATTGAAAGCAAATCAGCAGGCGCAGAAGTGGGGAGATGTGTTGAAACTGGTTCGTACTCTCGATAAGCATCATGCCCTGCATCCAGCGCTCTCGAAAAGGCTGAAGGAATTAGCCTACGAGGATTTGTTAAAGGGGCATGAGCATGATGCAGAGTCTTTGCGGCGCGTCTGGTTTGAAATCCCGGCAAACGACAGAAAATCCGCCTTTATCGCATATCAGGCTGCGAACGCTTTTAATGCCAGAGGTTTGTATGATGAGGCACGTTCTATCGTTGAGAAAGCACTGACAGAGGATTGGGATGAGCGCCTGTTGCGGGCTTATCGCGATGCAGCCGCTGCAGAGGGTTCGGCCGCATTGTTATCTCAGATTGAACATTGCGAAAAATGGTCCCTGAATCATCCGACTGATCCTGAACTGGCGTTAACGCTTGGCGTACTTTGTTTGCGTCAAAAATTATGGGGCAAGGCACAACGACACATGGAACAAGCTTTGTCTGACGCGGTTTCAGCCCGGACAGTGACAGAATCGAATCTGAAATTGGCACAATTGCACGAGGCGCTTGGGCAGGATGAAGAGGCTGCCTACCATTACCGGCAATGTGCCATAGCGACGACGCTGTAATTTGACTGGCTTATCTTTTGCGCCGCACAAATATAGCCATAAACCCGATATAATTTTGCACGGTAAATTGAATTTATTGATATCTATTAAGAAAGAGTGACATGAGCTTGAATAACGTACCAGCAGGTCGTGATCTGCCAAATGACTTTAACGTCGTCATTGAAATTCCAATGAATGCAGATCCTATCAAATACGAGGTTGATAAAGAAACTGGTGCCATTTTTGTTGATCGTTTCATGGGCACGGCAATGCACTACCCATGTAATTATGGTTATGTTCCGCAGACTATCGCAGGTGATGGTGATCCAGTTGACGTATTAGTCATCACACCATTTCCTTTGATTCCAGGTGTTGTTGTTCGCTGTCGCGCCATTGGTGTATTGCAAATGACGGACGAAGGTGGCGAAGATGCAAAGGTGTTGGCAGTTCCTGTCGATAAAATTTTGCCGATTTATACGCATTGGCAGAAACCAGAAGATATGAATGAGTTGCGCCTGAAACAGATTCAACATTTCTTTGAACACTACAAAGATCTTGAAAAAGGCAAATGGGTGAAAGTTGAAGGTTGGGGTGGCCCGGAAGAGGCAAAAAAAGAGATTCTTGATGGCGTTGAAAATTTCAAAAAGCTTCAGAAATAAGTAAGAATAAGTAAGTTTCCCTAAAAAACGCGGCTATTGTGGCCGCGTTTTTTATTCAGAATCAATTAAGTCTTGTTTGTAATTGCTAGTAAAACCCACATGGACAAGACCTTAGCGAGGTAGGTTGACCATTACCGCAAACGCGATCGCAATCAGTATCGCTGCAAGACTAAGCCAGAGAAGAGTATTACTCTCAGTGCTGGTGTTGTTCTCTGCACCGTCCGGACTGATTTTTCCTCTCTTGCGTTTCAGTCTTTTATCCCGATCCAGTACTTTTTGTAAATCATCAGCCATCTCGCGTGCAGTCTGGTAGCGATCGCTCAGCTCTTTTTGCATTGCTTTCATTACGATTCTTGAGAGCGATTCAGGTATCGCGGGATTGATTTCTGATGGTGCCTTCGGTGTTTTATATGCGATCTGATTCAGTAGTTTGTCTATATCGTTACTTTGAAATGGTTTCTGCAAAGTCAGCATTTCATACATGACCGCGCCGAGCGAATAAATATCCGTCTGCGCATTCACCTGTTTTCCCATGGCCTGTTCCGGAGACATGTAGTTAGGTGTACCGAGAATATTATTATTGAACAGCGTTACATTAGCTGGTTGGTTTTCATCCAGCAGGCGATTCGGTGCGCGGGCGATACCAAAGTCGACTACTTTGGGTTGATTATTCGTCAGAATAAAAATATTACCAGGTTTAATATCTCTGTGAATAACTGCTTTCTCGTGGGCATAGGCAAGCGCGTCCGCAATTCTTTGAATGATATCTGTGGTTTCTATGGAATCGAAAGTGCGTCCCGCGGCCAGCATCATTTTCAAGTCTTGTCCACCGAGGAATTCCATCGCGATAAATGTCGTACCTCCTTCGCTGGAAGCATCGAAGATCGTCACAATATTCGGATGAGAAAGTCTGCCGGCCGCCCGTGCTTCGTTGATGAACTGCTGTTCACGTTGCTTTTTGTCTGCGGCATTCCCGCTTGCATTGAGTATTTTGATGGCAACATCCCGGTCAATGACAGGATCATGACCCCGAAAGACGGTGCCATTCGATCCTGTGCCTAGCTTTTCAGTCAGGTAAAAGCGACCTGCGCGTTTGTGCATATTCATTGCGTTACTCGGATTATCGGATGTTGTTTTGTTTTTTTGCATGTCAGCAGGATGCCTTGATGCATCTTAAATTTCAAGTGGTTGTTTATACGGATTATGCTCATTCAAATCGTCCAGATACAGTTCTATGCCGTTTGTTTCTCTTTGTAGAAAATTGGCGACAGCATTACTGAACTCTGGGTGCGTTAAGAAATGTGCCGAGGCAGTCTTTTGCGGTAGAAATCCTCTGGCCATCTTGTGTTCCCCTTGGGCTCCGCCTTCAAAGGTCCGGATACCGTTTTTAATGCAAAATTCTATCGCCTGATAATAAGCTGTCTCGAAATGCAGGCAGGGATAATGCTCAACACAACCCCAATAACGACCGTACACCTTGCTTTGATTGAATATCAACAGCGAAGCCGCAATTTTCTTTCCATCTTTAATCGCAAAAATAAGATGGACGTGCTGCGGCATTGTGTTGCCAATTTGTGTGAAAAACTCAAGATTCAGGTAAGGTTTTGAGTGATGATTTTCATACGTTGCATCGTAACAGCGCTTGAAAAAAAGCCAGTCTTCCTCGTTCGCATCCAAACCTTGAATATGCGAGAAAACAATGCCTAGTTCCTGTACTTTTTTTCGCTCGGCACGGATATTTTTGCGTTTTTTCTTACTGAGCGTATTCAGAAAACTCTCGAAGTCAGAGTGCTGATCATTTTGCCAATGAAATTGTACCCCCGCTCTGATCAAAAAACCTGCATTTTTCAGCTGTGTTATTTGATTTTCATCAGGAAACAGAATGTGACACGAGGAAAAGTCTCCTGATAGCGTGAGGTTTTTCAGATTTTCCAGCAATAAGTTTCTGACCGTATTATCACTCGCAATAATTCTGCTGCCTGTAACGGGAGTGAATGGTATCGCGGACAGTAGCTTGGGGTAGTACTGCAACCCATGCTGTTGATATGCCTGTGCCCAGGACCAGTCAAACACGTACTCACCGTAAGAATGTGTTTTCTGATAAAGCGGGCAAGCGCCAACCAAGGTTTTATCTTGCCATATCGTTAAATAATATGGATGCCAGCCAGTTTTTGCCGAGGCCGATCCGGATGAGTGTAAGGCGTGCAAAAAAGCATACGAAAGAAAGGGATTGGCGGACGGATCGGATTTCAGCAAACTGTCCCATTGTTCTTGTCCAATATCAGAGAGAGAACTTGCGAAGCCCATGCGATAATACTGGTCGATAGAAACTAATTCCATTTTTTGATTTTTTCAAATTGCACGATTATGACGATTAAAGTTGCCATTGCTCAGATGAATAGTACGGTCGGTGATCTGGCCGGAAATGCCGCGAAAATAGTAAATTATGTCCGCCAGGCAGCTGAGCAGGGAGCAGATATTGTTGTAACACCTGAGCTGTCTTTGGTTGGTTATCCTCCGGAGGATTTACTGTTAAGAACCGGGTTTTATCTGCAAACACAGCAGGTGTTATCTGATCTGACTGCGCAGCTTGCTGCATTCAAAGATATTTATGTGTTGGTCGGGCATCCTGAGGCCATAGATGGACGTCATTTTAATGCGGTTTCCGTTTTGCTCAACGGCAGCGTCATTGTTCGCTACTTTAAGCGCAATCTGCCGAATGACATGGTATTCGATGAAGTCAGATATTTTTCTGCTGGTTCTGAGGCTTGTGTGTTCGACGTGAAGGGCGTGCGCTTTGGTATCAATATTTGTGAAGATACCTGGTTTAAAGATGCGCCTCTGGCCGCGAGGAGTGCTGGGGCGCAGGTATTGTTGGTGCCAAATGGCTCACCATTTCACATGGATAAGCAGCAGCAGCGTCTTGATGTGATGCGCGCGAATGTCAGCACTACAGGCATGTCGCTTGTGTATGCCAATTTACTTGGCGGTCAGGATGAACTGATTTTTGATGGAAATTCCTTTGTTTTAAATTCGCAAGGGGAACTCGTTGCTCAGTTGGCACACTGCGAAACGGCTTTGCAAGTCATAGAATTTGACGGTGGGCAACCCGTGTCTCAGCCCTTGCCTGAATTAGGTACAACAGAATCTCAGGTTTATCATGCACTGGTACTTGGCGTGCGTGATTATGTGACTAAAAATGGCTTTCCCGGCGTCTTACTGGGATTGTCTGGCGGCGTTGATTCTGCGTTAACTCTGGCGATCGCGGTTGATGCATTGGGTGCAGAAAAAGTCAGGGCAATCATGATGCCTTCACCTTATACCGCAGATATCTCTCTGTTAGACTCGCGCGATATGGTGGAGCGCCTTGCTGTGCGTTACGATGAGATTTCAATCGGCGCTTGTTTTGATGCATTCAGAACCACCCTGAACGCAGAGTTTGCCGGCTTAAAAGAAGATACGACAGAAGAAAATATTCAAGCGCGGATTCGCGGCACGATACTGATGGCCTTATCCAATAAGTATGGTTCTATCGTGCTGACGACCGGCAATAAGAGTGAAATGGCTGTTGGTTATTGCACCTTATATGGTGATATGGCTGGTGGCTTTGCCGTGATCAAGGATATTCCTAAAACACTGGTATACCGTTTGTGTGCGTACAGAAACAGTATTGCCGAAATTATTCCAGAGCGCATTCTGACGCGACCACCTTCTGCCGAACTGCGTCCGGATCAAACCGATCAGGATTCTTTGCCGCCCTATGAAATACTCGATGGCATCATGCAGTTGTATATGGAACAAAATAAATCCCGTGCCGATATTATTGCAGCAGGATATCGCGAAGAGGATGTTGAACGAATTACGCGTTTGATTAAAATTAATGAATACAAACGTCGTCAGGCGCCAATAGGTGTGCGGATTACTCACCGTGCTTTTGGTCGTGACTGGCGCTACCCGATCACCTCAAAATTCAGAGACTAAAAAAGGAAATTTATTATGAAACAAATCACAGCAGTCATTAAACCATTTAAGTTGGATGAAGTCCGCGAAGCATTGGCTGATGTTGGCGTAACGGGCTTGACCGTGACCGAAGTAAAAGGCTTTGGCCGCCAAAAGGGACATACTGAACTGTATCGCGGTGCCGAATATGTTGTGGATTTTTTGCCGAAAATTAAAGTAGAAGTTGTTGTGGACGACAACATTTGCGATAACGTTGTTGATGCCATTATTAAAGCGGCGCATACTGGAAAAATAGGCGATGGCAAAATTTTTGTGCAAAACGTTGAGCAGGTAATTCGCATCCGTACCGGTGAAACTGGTTCTGAAGCGGTCTGATTTATTACTTAAACTGAGTGCAAGCAACTATGATGGCATCCAAATTACTCACTGCAGTATTCGCAGCGCTGCTGGCCTTGCCAGCTATTGCGGAAAATGGCGTCAGTGAGCATAAAATTATTATTGGCCAATCTGCTGCTTTTTCGGGGCCTGCAGCGCAACTGGGCATACAGTTGCATGCAGGGGCGAAAGCCTATTTTGATCACGTGAATAGCACTGGCGGCGTCTTTGGCCGTAAGATCGAAGTCATTAAACGTGACGATAAATACGAGGCTGACATTGCTGCTGCCAATACGAAGGCACTGATAGAGACTGACGATGTATTTGCCTTGTTTGGTTATGTTGGCACTGCAACCAGCAACGCCGCAATGCCGATATTCACGCAAGCGAAAGTGCCATTCTTTGCACCTTATACTGGTGCTCAGTCTTTGCGGGAACCTTTCAATAAGTTGATCTTCAATGTTCGCGCCAGCTATTTTGACGAAACCGAACATCTGGTTGATCGTCTGGTAAATACCGGGCTTAAAAATATCGCTGTGTTCTATCAAAATGACGCGTACGGTAAAGCAGGATTAACGGGCGTAGAGCGTGCGCTGAAGAAAAAAAATCTTCCTATTGTTGATACCGCAACGGTAGAGAGAAATAGTCTTGATGTTGCCAAAGCAGTTGAAAAAATGATGGCAAAACGTCCCGACGTTATCATCCAGATCAGTGCCTATTCTTCTTCTGCAGCGTTAATTAAAGAGATGCGCCGATTGGGTTATACCGGCCAGTTTTATAACGTCTCTTTTGTCGGTAGTCAGGCTTTGTCGGATGCGTTGGGTAAAGATGGTTCCGGCGTCGTTGTGTCGCAAGTCGTGCCTTTCCCTTGGTCAGCGGCGAACGCAACTGTCGTCGGTGAATACACTAAAATCATGAATAAAGCCGGCATTAAAGACCTGAATTTTTCCAGTCTGGAAGGTTTTATTGCGGCGAAGGTATTTGTGGAAGGTTTGCGTCGTTCAGGCCAGAATCTGACCCGCGAAAAATTGATTTCCTCTTTAGAGTCGTTGAACACTAAGAGTTACGATGCGGGTGGTTTTGACATTAACTTTTCATCGTCGAATCACAATGGTTCAAAATTCGTTGATATGACCATGATTGGCAAAGACGGAAAATTCAAGAACTGATAAAAAAGGCCTGAGGAAACTCAGGCCTTTAATAATACGATCAGCGCACCTGATCCACCATCCGCTGCAGTCGCCTGACTAAATGCCAGCACCTCATCTTTCTGGATCAGCCAGTTTCTTACTTTGTGTTTCAGAACGGGTTCTTTATTGACAGAACCCAGACCTTTTCCATGAATGATCCGTACGCAACGGACTCCATTTCTACCGCATCGCCTCAGAAAATCACCCAGACTGTCTCTGGCCTGATCGCGGCGCAGACCATGCAAATCTAATTGCGCCTGGATCACCCAGTGCCCCTTGCGTAATTTTCTGACGACATCAACGCCGACTCCGGGACGGGTATAGCTCAGATTTTCATCTGTTTCCAGCAATGAATCCGCATCGAATTCATCAGAAAGCGATTCTTGTAATGCTGCTTTCTCATCGGCGATGTATTGAAATGGTATTGGTGCCGGGCGTACCGGAGTTGCCTGATGCTTGACTGCCACTTTCAATGGTTCAACCGAACCTATGCTGGAGCGGAAAATATTCGCTTCTGCTTTTGCTTTCTTTTCCTGCTCCAGACGTTCTGCTTCAGCGCGCTGTCTGGCTTCCTGTTGTGTTTTGAGTTGCTGACCCAGAGATTTCAGGTCAGCAAAATTTTTCAGCGACGACATCGATTCAGCCTGGATTATTCTTCCAGATAACGCTGTGCATCCAGTGCCGCCATACAGCCGGTACCTGCGCTGGTAATCGCCTGACGGTAAACATGATCCTGCACATCACCAGCTGCAAATACGCCGGGAACATTCGTTGCGGTTGCCATGCCTTCAGTACCGGTGCGGGTTTTGATGTAGCCGTTATGCATTTCCAGCTGACCTTCAAAAATGCCGGTATTCGGTTTGTGACCAATTGCGACAAATACACCATGGACAGGCACTTGTGTAATTACCCCATCCGCCGATTTGATATTTACGCCGGTGACACCAGAATCATCTCCAGTGACTTCATTCAGAGTGTGATTCCATTTGACTTCTACTTTGCCTTCGGCAACTTTTGCCATCAGGCGGTCGATCAGAATAGCTTCTGCGCGGAATTTGTCGCGACGGTGAATCACTGTGACTTTGCTGGCGATATTCGATAAATACAGTGCCTCTTCGACTGCTGTATTGCCGCCACCGACAACCGCAACTTCTTTGCCGCGATAAAAGAATCCATCGCAAGTGGCGCAGGCGGAGACACCTTTACCCATAAAGGCTTGTTCAGAAGGTAAACCCAGATATTGTGCTGAAGCACCTGTCGCGATAATCAGTGAATCACAGGTGTATTCACCCTGATCACCGATCAGACGGATAGGTTTTTCGTCCAACTTGGTTGTGTGGATGTAATCGAAAATAATTTCCGTGTTAAAACGTTCTGCATGTTGCAGAAAACGTTGCATCAGTTCCGGACCTTGCACACCCAGCGGATCTGCTGGCCAGTTTTCGACATCCGTTGTTGTCATGAGCTGCCCACCTTGTTCTACGCCAGTGATCAATACCGGATTAAGATTGGCGCGGGCGGCATAAATAGCGGCGGAATAACCCGCTGGACCTGAGCCGAGAATCAATACGCGAGCGTGTTTTTTAGATGTAGACATGAGCAGACCTGCATAAAAAGAGTTGAAGGGGAGGCCAGACGGGATAATCGATGCCTTATTTGCTTGCAGATGGTGTTGCCTTAGAAAAAAGCAAGCGATGGCGCTTTTTTGCATTTTCATCTGCAGATCAGCGCAAATTATAGTCTATCCTCTGGTGCTGCGTGAGGTGCCCGGTGTTTGGCGAGCGGGCTCTAACATGCTATCTTGTCAGTCTTTGGTTGTCTGGATGAACATTTTCCTGATTTATGACTACAAGTAACAGCGAAGCCTACACCCGTAGCAGTAAAAGCCCGGCGCCCCCGCCATTGCCAAATAAAATGGTGGTGTTGCTGATGGAGGCACGCTGGCTCATTTTCGCTGCATTAAGCGTTTGCCTGATATTGATACTGGCGACGTATTCCAAGGCAGATCCGGGCTGGTCACAGTCCAGCGTTGTACCGAAAATCCATAATCTGGGCGGAAAGTTCGGCGCATGGCTGGCAGATGTGGTGCTGTATGTATTCGGTTTCTCTGCCTGGTGGTGGAGCGTCGTTTGCTTGCGTCAGGTCGTGAAATCTTATCGGCGTCTGGCCGATCGGCTATCGATGCAAGTCGAAACGAAAACCGGCGAAGAAGAGGGTTTGCCTTACCTGCTTGCGCGGATCACGGGATTTGCCTTACTGATTTGCGGCAGCATGGGGCTGGAGTTTTTGCGCATGCATACCCTGAGTCTGCCATTGCCATTGGCTCCCGGGGGCGTACTTGGCAATGTCATTGGTTCTGCCGCATACAGCGCTATGGGTTTTACTGGCGCAACATTGGTGTTACTGATGGCGATGGCATTGGGTATCAGCTTGTATTTTCAGGTGTCCTGGCTGACGATCGCAGAAAAAACCGGTGCGGCGATAGAAACCGTTTTTGTGTTCATACAAAATAAATACGCGGCGGCGGAAGACCGGCGTGTTGGTCAGACTGCCGCAGTCAAGCGCGAAGAAGTAGTGGTGCAGGAACGCGCTAAGATTGTGGAAGCATCGCCGATACGCATAGAGCCTCAGGTGGTTGCCGTGCAGCGTTCTGAGCGCGTGGAAAAAGAGAAACAGGTGTCCTTATTCAATGAACTGCCAGACACGAATTTGCCACCGCTTTCTTTGCTCGATGATGCACCGCCCGTGCAAGAAACCGTCAGCGTGCAGACACTGGAATTCACCAGTCGTCTGATAGAGAAAAAACTCTCCGATTTCGGTGTCGATGCCAAGGTCGTTGCCGCTTATCCCGGGCCTGTCATTACCCGTTACGAAATTGAGCCAGCGACCGGCGTGAAAGGCAGTCAGATCGTCAATCTGGCGCGTGATCTGGCGCGCTCATTGTCGCTGACGTCGATACGTGTGGTAGAAACCATTCCCGGTAAAAATTACATGGGGCTGGAATTGCCGAATCCGAAACGGCAGATTGTCCGCCTGACAGAAATTCTCAGCTCCAAGATTTATCACGATAGCTCATCAAGCCTGACCGTAGCACTCGGTAAAGATATTGCGGGCAATCCGATTTGTGCCGATCTGGCGAAGATGCCGCATTTGCTGGTGGCCGGTACGACTGGCTCAGGTAAATCTGTCGGCATTAATGCGACGATATTGTCACTGCTGTACAAGTCTGATCCTAACGATGTGCGCATGATACTGATCGACCCTAAGATGCTGGAGATGTCAGTGTACGAAGGCATTCCGCATTTGCTGGCACCGGTGGTGACGGATATGCGTCAGGCCGGGCATGCTCTGAACTGGGCGGTTTCTGAAATGGAGCGCCGGTATAAACTGATGTCCAAGCTGGGCGTGCGTAATCTGGCTGGTTATAACGTCAAAATCGCAGAAGCGGCAAAGAAAGAGCAGCATATACCGAATCCATTCAGCCTCACGCCGGATGCGCCGGAGCCACTCGATAAATTGCCAACCATCGTCATCATCATTGATGAGTTAGCCGATCTGATGATGGTGGTGGGTAAAAAGGTGGAAGAGTTGATCGCCCGTATTGCACAAAAAGCGCGTGCGGCGGGCATACATTTGATTCTGGCAACGCAGCGACCATCGGTGGACGTAATTACCGGCCTGATCAAGGCGAATATTCCTACCCGTATCGCGTTTCAGGTCAGCAGTAAAATCGACTCGCGCACGATTCTCGATCAGATGGGTGCAGAAACCTTGCTCGGTATGGGCGATATGTTGTACATGCCGCCCGGAACCGGTTTGCCGGTACGGGTACACGGCGCGTTTGTGTCGGATGAAGAAGTGCATCGTGTGGTTGAGCATTTAAAAGCGCAGGGCGAGCCTAACTATATTGAAGGCATACTCGAAGGCGGCACTTTGGAAGAGGGCGGTGAGAGCGGCGCTGCGGGCGAGATTGCCGGTGGTGGCGAGGCCGATGCCTTGTACGATCAGGCTGTAGCGATCGTATTGAAAAACCGTCGCGCTTCGATTTCGCTGGTACAGAGGCATTTGCGCATTGGTTACAATCGCGCTGCCCGCTTGCTGGAACAAATGGAACAAAGCGGGGTCGTATCAACGATGCAGTCGAACGGTAACCGTGAAATTCTGGTCCCGGTCGGAAATGCTGAGTAGTCATGGATATCCGCGACAGGCGGATCAGGCGGTCGATATGATAAGTAGTACAGATGAGTAATCAAGGAAAATCAGTGAAGAAGCAAAGTAAAATAGTACGCGGTCTGCTGGCATGTGTTGTTGCCACCACGCTGTTACCCGCAATCGCCATGGCGTCCGCGGTCGATCAATTCAAATCCTTTGTCTCGAACACCAAAAGCGCCAAAGGTGAATTCGTTCAGCAGCAGATCAAAATGGTGGATGGCAACCCTAAAGTCTCCAAGACCTTCAGCGGCGCATTTGTTTTCGCCCGTCCCGGGAAATTCATCTGGACTTACCAAAAGCCTTACGAGCAAGTGTTGCAGGCCGATGGTGAAAAGCTCTTCATCTTTGATAAAGATTTAAATCAGGTCACGATCAAAGAATTAGGCAATGCTTTGGGTTCCAGCCCTGCAGCGATTCTGTTTGGCAGCGCCGGTGCTGCTGATCTGGATAAAAATTTCGTACTCAAAGATGTGCCATCGAAGCAGGGCATGGAATGGCTGGAAGCAACTGCGAAAACCAAAGGCAGCCAGTTCGATCATATCGGCATCGGCATGAAAGACGGCGTTCCTTACGCTTTGGAATTGCGCGATCAGTTTGGTCAGGTGTCGTTGGTGACGCTCAAAAGCATGGAAAAAAATCCTGCTTTGAAAGCGGATCAGTTCAAATTCGTCGTCCCTGCCGGGGCAGATGTGTTCCGCCAATAATGATGGAAATTGAGTTGGCAAATGAGATGGCAGATGTGATTGCATGATGAACGCACCACGTAAGAAGCTCGCGCCGCTGGCCGAGCGCATGCGTCCGGCGACGCTGGATGATGTGATTGGTCAGCAGCATATTCTGGGCGAGGGTAAACCGCTACGCGTTGCGTTTCAGTCTGGCGAGCCACATTCGATGATCTTGTGGGGCCCGCCGGGTGTGGGGAAAACCACGCTGGCGCGCCTGATGGCAGATGCATTCCACTGCGAGTTTATTGCTTTGTCGGCCGTTTTATCTGGCATTAAAGATATTCGCGAAGCCGTTGAACGGGCGCAGATTCTGCAGGCAACTTCGCAACGCCGCACCATCTTGTTTGTCGATGAAGTGCATCGTTTCAATAAGAGCCAGCAAGACGCTTTTTTACCGCATGTGGAAAGTGGCTTGTTCACCTTCATCGGCGCGACGACCGAAAACCCTTCATTCGAAGTCAATAGCGCCTTGCTGTCGCGGGCCGCTGTGTATGTGCTGAAATCGCTGACGGATGATGATCTTGCGCTGATGGTGGATCGCGCTTGTGAGCGTCAGCTTGATGGTTTGCAGATCCTGCCGGAAGCCAGAGCCAGTCTGGTGTCGAGCGCCGATGGCGACGGACGTAAATTATTGAATAACCTCGATATCGTCGCGCATGCCGCGACTGCCAAACATTTAACTGTCGTTGATCCTGCTTTACTCAGTGAATGTCTGGGCGACGCTTTGCGGCGCTTTGATAAAGGCGGCGATGCGTTTTACGATCAGATTTCTGCCTTACATAAATCCGTGCGTGGATCGAATCCTGATGCTGCGCTCTACTGGCTGGTGCGCATGCTCGATGGTGGCGCTGATCCGCGCTACATGGCGCGCCGCATCGTTCGTATGGCGTCGGAAGATATCGGTCTGGCTGATCCGCGTGCTTTGCGTATTTGTCTGGATGCAGCTGAAACCTATGAACGTCTGGGTTCGCCAGAAGGCGAGTTAGCGCTGGCGGAGGCGGTGATTTACCTTGCTTGTGCGGCGAAATCGAATGCAGTTTATAAAGCCTATAACGCGGTGCGGGCGTTGGTGGCGAAAGATAAATCGCGCGTCGTGCCTGAACATTTGCGGAATGCGCCGACCAAGTTAATGAAGCAGCTCGGTTACGGCAAACTGTATCGCTATGCCCACGATGAGCCGGATGCGTATGCCGCTGGCGAAACTTATTTGCCGGAAGGCTTGGAGGGCGAATCCTGGTATCACCCGGTACCGCGCGGACTGGAAATCAAAATTGCAGAAAAGCTGGCGTATTTGCGGCGGCTGGATGATGAGGCGGACGGTGTTTAACGGCGTCTGTCGATTTGCTGATGCGCTTGATCAGGTTTGAGCGCATTTTCGATCGTCAAAATGCGGTAAAAAAACGCTCAGAAATCACTCAAAAAGCAGAAAAAAGCCTGAAATATACTCCCGGGGGTATCTGTTTTTGCCAGCCTGTACCCCTTTGTTTGTATAGAGATAAGCTGATTTTGCTCATATACTCCCCATTATTTGTATTTACATGCGCTGGATGGCGTTGAAATTCAGTCGCGGTCGCATGCTATAAGTTTAGGGAAATTCGCCCGCCCTTGCTACAATAGCCGATTAGCTCATTCCACTTATTCGTATCAGATCACTATGATAGATATTCAACTCCTGCGTAAAGATATCGCCGCTGTTGCCGCGCGTCTTGCTACTCGTAAATTCAAACTCGATGTCGATGCGTTCAATGCGCTCGAAGGTGAACGTAAGCAGATCCAGTCCCGCACTGAAGAATTACAAGCCAAGCGTAACAGCTTGTCCAAACAAATCGGTATGCTCAAAGGCAAAGGCGAAGATGCTTCCGCAGTGATGGCCGAAGTCGGCGGCATCGGCGACGAATTGAAAGCCTCAGAAGTCCGTCTGTCAGAAGTGCAGACCGCCATGACGGCATTCTTACAGACGATCCCTAATCTGCCGCACGAATCTGTGGTGGTGGGGCAGGATGAAACCGCGAACGTCGAAATCCGTAAAGTCGGCACACCGCCGGTTTTTGATTTCGAGATCAAAGATCACGTTGATATCGGCTCTGCACTGGGTCTGGATTTTGATACCGCAGTCAAATTAACCGGCTCACGTTTCTCGGTGATGAAAGGCGGTATGGCGCGTTTGCATCGTGCGTTGGCGCAGTTCATGCTCGACACGCAAACCATAGAACACGGCTACACAGAAATGTACACGCCGTACATGGTGAATGCTGATTCCATGCGCGGTACAGGTCAGTTGCCAAAATTTGAAGAAGATTTGTTTGCCGTGAAAAAAGGCGGACAAGACGGCGAAGGCGAAACGCTGTATCTGATTCCGACATCCGAAGTGACGTTGACCAACACCGTGCGTGACGAAATCATTCCAGCGGATGCCTTGCCGATCAAGATGACGGCGCATACACCATGCTTCCGTTCTGAAGCGGGCAGCTATGGTCGCGATACACGCGGCATGATACGTCAGCATCAGTTCGATAAAGTGGAAATGGTACAGATCGTGCATCCAGAAAAATCCATGGAAGCGTTGGATGAAATGGTCGGTCACGCCGAAGCGATTCTGAAAAAACTGGGCTTGCCATACCGCGTCGTCAGTTTGTGTACCGGCGATATGGGCTTTGGCGCGACCAAAACTTTCGATCTGGAAGTCTGGTTGCCAGCACAAAATACTTACCGCGAAATTTCATCGGTATCGAATATGGAAGCCTTCCAGGCACGTCGCATGCAAGCACGTTTCCGCAATGCGCAGGGCAAACCGGAAGCGGTGCATACGCTGAATGGCTCTGGCCTGGCGGTGGGACGTACGCTGGTAGCGGTGCTGGAAAATTACCAGCAAGCGGACGGTTCTGTCGTGATTCCGGAAGCGCTGCGTCCTTACATGGGCGGCATGGAAAAATTAGTGCCGGCAGCTTAATGAAGCCGAGATGGCTGATGAACTGAGCTGATCTTGAAAAAAAAGTCCCGCGTCGAATGCAAAGACGCGGGATTTTTTTATGCCTGTTTCATTTCTGAGCGGCGATCGACAAACAAGCTGTTGCCGTGAATTTTCTTCGCCTGTTTCTTCGCTTCAGAAGCCGCAATCGAAATCTGATGGTGCGAATAAAACTGATTCGGGCTGGATTTGACCACGCCCAGTGACAGACTCACCAACGGATAAAACACTTTTTTTCCTTGCCGGTCTTCGCTCAGATAGCCACCGCGTTCGCGGTCTTCATTGTTATAAAAATCCTGAATCTCGGTTGCAAAGCTTTCCAGAATATCGCTGCAACGCTGCTCCCAGTCATCGCTGCGAAACAGAATAATAAAATCATCGCCGCCGATGTGACCGATAAAATCCATCTGCGAATCGCAATGCCGTTTCAGCACATCGCCCGTCATCTGAATAATATCGTCGCCGCGCCGGTAACCATACACGTCATTAAACGGCTTGAAATGATCGAGATCGCAATAACAGGCGCTGAACCTTTGCTGTTTTTGCAGCAGCTGATCAATGTGTTCGTTAATCGGCACGTTGCCGGGTAACTGCGTCAGCGGATTCGCATAACGTGCGGCGGTAATCTGCATTTGCGTGATTTCGCGCATCAGATCCGGCCCGGTACAAATGCCCAGATATTGCCCCTGATCGGTAATGATGATGCCGTTGATCAGATGCTCAGGATTGGCTTCGACAATGATATGGCTGACATCCTGCATACTGGTGTTTTTATCGACCACCACCGGGTGCGGGTCCATAAACACCTTGCAGGATTTTTTGCCGTACAACTCGCGCTGATACGGGCGCGCAAAACGGTCAATCATGTGATAGCGATTGATGATGCCGATCGGCGTGCCCTGATCGACCACCGGTATCATCTGTAACTTCGGGTTTTGCAGAAAAATATCATCGACCTGATTATTCAGCATGCTAGATGGTATCGATGGCGTTTCTTTCAGAATCTTTTCGACTGCCGCGGTTTGCTCAAAGAAACCAGATGCCCGGCGCGACAGTTGCTGATGATGCGATACCAGCGCCTTGGCCACCTCTGCCGGAATTGCCTTGCTCGGCGTCGGGTGAGGGCGGGCGATGTGATAGCCCTGACCACAAGCCACGCCGATATCGCGCACCATCAGCAATTCCGCATGCGTTTCTATGCCCTCGGCAATGACCCGTGTTGCCGATTTCTCTGCAATGCTTTGTATCGAGCGGACAAACTGCGCCTTCACCGGATCATGATCGATGCCCTGGATAAAGTGCATATCGATTTTTACGTAATCCGGCTTTAATTCTGACCACAAGCGCAGACTCGAAAAGCCCTCGCCCAGATCATCAATCGCAATTTCAAAACCCATGCTGCGATAATGAATCACCGCCTCCGACAGCAAAGCGTAATCATGCGTCGGCTGATATTCGGTCAGCTCGATGATGACGCGGTCTGGATTCACGCCCAACTGATGAATGTAATCCAGCGTTTCACCATAGCGCACATCGCGCTGGATCAGGCATTCCGGGCTGACATTCAGAAACAGCTTGCCCGGCAGATTCTGTACGAAAAATTCTTCCAGCACGATTTTGCGGCACAGATGTTCAACCACAACCGTTAAATTGTGCGCCGATGCGGCTTTAAATAAATTAATCGGTGAATGCAGTGGGCTGTCAGACGGGCCGCGTATCAAGCCTTCGTAACCCAGAATATCGCCATTCTGCATTTCAACGATAGGCTGGAAACGCGCCGTCAGCGAGCGTTGTTCGATGATGCGCTGCAAATGCGCCAGAGTCATCGCATCGGCATCATCCGTCGTCACACCAGCTGCAATATTGGCGGTTGCCAGGTGCTGATGCACGATGGCCATTCTTTCCTCAGACGCTGCGCTGTTCATTCGGCGACTTTCCCAAAAACGCGCCGCTGGCTTTTCAGGCTGCAGACGCAAAAACAATCAATAGCAACAATATAAATAGTTGATATGACAAGCGCGTGTCATTATTGCCTTTAGGGAATAAATTAACATCAGCTCCATCGAATGGGTGCATGATCGAATCGCACTTTGCTAGGAAAGCAAAGATTTCTTTGCTATAATCGGCGGCTTCGTTTTATAGCGAACAACCAAGCCGGAGAGGTGGCAGAGTGGTTGAATGTACCTGACTCGAAATCAGGCGTACTGTAACAGGTATCGGGGGTTCGAATCCCCCCCTCTCCGCCAAAATTCAGTATTTTAAGATTCAAAGATGTTCAAAAACCCGCTTCTAGCCCAGTGCTGATGCGGGTTTTTTGTTTATTAAGCGTTTTTAGTGTTCATTGACATCCTAAGTTTTTAGAGCCATCCTTAGAGCCATGAAGTAACCCCTTAACTTCCATGGCTCCAAAATGCCCAAATTAGCGACTCCTCTGACGGATGTGCAGGTTCGCAACGCGAAACCTAAAGACAAACCTTATAAGTTATCGGATGGCGGCGGGATGTATCTGGAGGTGATGCCGTCCGGCACACGAACGTGGCGCATGAACTTCGTGCAAGCCAGTGGCAAGAAAAATCGCTTAACGTTTGGGCAATATCCGGAAACCAGCTTACTGGAAGCCCGAGAAAAACGCACCGCCGCAAAGAAACTACTCAATAGCGGCATTGATCCCGCCGAAGCCCGCGATAACGATAAAGCGGCACGTTCTGAGAACGCGAATAACACGTTTGAGAAGTTAGCGCGGGAATGGCATACCAATAAAATTCCGACATGGCGCGGCAGTACCGCAAAAGATACCTTGCGTCGTCTTGAGATTGATATCTTCCCGCAAATTGGCTCCATGCCCATTGCATCGATTACCCACCAGCAAATGATTGCCGCCTTACGCAAGGTTGAAGCGCGTGGTGCCGTCGAGATCGCCCACCGCCTGAAAGCCACTTGCGCCCGTATCTTTAGCTACGCGAATCAGCAAGGCATAGAAAACCGTAATCCGGCGCAAGATTTAAAAGATGTACTGAAACCTGTGAAGGCCGGACATTTTGCGGCCATTTCCACGGATGAATTACCGGCGTTTCTGGCAGCGATGAATCAAAACGATGCGCGACTGTTTAAACCGACCCGCATTGCCTTGCGTTTGATGATGCTGTTATTTGTGCGTACCAGCGAATTAATTACCACGCCATGGAGCGAAATCGATCTGGAAAAAGGCGAATGGATCATTCCTTGGCAACGCATGAAGCGCGGCAAACTGACCATTAACCCCGATAAAACCAATCATCATGTTTGTTTATCCCGCCAAGCCTTGGAGCTATTACGCGAACTGCATACGCTGACAGGTGGCGGTGTGTATTTATTCCCGAACCAGCGCGACCACGAAAAACCCATGAGCAATGGCGCAATCCTGATGGCCTTACGGCGCATGGGCTATCAGAATAAGATGACAGGCCATGGCTTCAGAGCCTTAGCCATGAGTACCATCAAAGAGCAATTAGGGTATCGGCATGAAGTCGTGGACAGGCAATTAGCTCATGCGCAGAAAGACAAAATCGCCAGCGCCTACGACCGCGCCATCTTCTTGGAGGAGCGCAAAAAGATGATGCAAGACTGGGCGGATTACATCGACCAAATTGCAGCCAATAAAATAGTTCCGCCCAAATTCACTCAACACGCCGCCTGAGCTGACAAGATGACGACTCCCAATATCCCTAACGAAACGACGTTCTTCACTCTTCAAGAGCCAAGCTGGGAGTATTGGTCACAGCAAAAACAAGCAAGGCTCTGGCAGGCAGTCGCATTGGCCTGCAATCTTGATCCGTTTCAATTCACGAATTTCGGATTGCCCAATCTGGACAAGGTATTTGCGCGAACGCCAACGCAATTTAACGATCTGCTCGATCAAGCCAAAGTGAATCTTGGTAATCCGCTGTTAAAGCCGATTGCGTATAGCAAAGACGGATCAGAAGAAAGCGAAATAGAACTCGCTAAGTTCGGCGCATGGCTGAAATCCATGCGTTATCCGCTGCCGGAGTCCTTCCCTTGGCAAGATCAGGCGGCAGCACCCCTGTCCAGAGAATGGCCGTGGGGGTCTACTTATGAAACCAAGCTATTGCGTCATTTGGCAGCAGCAGCGAATCGGTTTTGGAAGAATTACGACCCTGCTGATCCGACGACGGCCCCCACCAATAAGGAAGTGGTCGACTGGCTGGTTAAGAAAGGTGTTGCAAATCGAACAGCATCAGTGATGGCGACGATACTCCGCGTGGATGGCCTCTCGACCGGCCCAAGAAAATAGTTAACAGCATCCACTAAAACCCAATACCGGCGCGGGTTTAAGGCTAATTTGTGAGGAATGGGCGCAGTTAACTGCGCCTATTCGCGCTGTCCGTCAAAAGGTGTAATGGCTCCATGTTCAACAACGCCCAAAGGGGTACTAACATGGTTCAAACTATTCTAAGACTTCCGGCAGTCAAAGCCGAATCCGGTGCATCCCGCTCCACCATTTATCTGCGCATCAAGCAAGGCTTATGGACAAAACCCGTCAAGCTCGGCTTACGGGCGATTGGCTGGCCTTCCAACGAAGTGGCGGCACTCCTTCAGGCACGTATTGCCGGATTTGACGATCAGAGCATTCGCGCCTTGGTCGTCAAACTGGAAGAAGCACGCTCCAGCGCCTTCAAAAACATCTGAGGGGCGATTTATGCAAATCGATGATGAATGTGTTGCAGACGTATCAGAGCCAGTTCAGCAAGAGGCGGTGAATCGCTTTAAATATGGTGGCGGACAATTCGAAGTATCTTCCAAAGGGGTTTTCTTTTTTGGAACGGATAAAGACGGCAATGAGCAAAAGCCCCGCTGGATTTGCGCTCCGCTTTACGTGATCGCCAAAACACGCGACGAAAGAAGCAGTGAATGGGGGCGTTTGCTCGAATGGAAAGATGACGACGATCAGATACACCAATGGGCGATGCCACTCGATAACTTAGAAGGCGACGGCGCAGAAGTGCGGCGGGAATTAGCGAATCGAGGCTTGCATATCTCACCCAATCAAACCGAACGGGCGCTGCTATCGGCTTATATTAAAGTCGCCAATATCAAAGCCAGAGCGTTATGTGTGCAGCGCTTAGGATGGCATGGCAATGTCTTTGTTACCCCTGCGGGAGCCATTGGAAAATCAGATGAAATCATGGTGTTCCAGAATACACAATCCGTTGAGCCAGCGTTTTCAACATCGGGAACCATCACAGAATGGCGTAATTCAGTTGGCGCTTTAGCGCAAGGGAATTCAAGGCTGATGTTTGCAATCTCCAGCGCATTTGCAGGTGCTTTGGCAGAAATCGCTAATGAAGATTCCGGCGGATTCCATTTGCGTGGTATGTCGTCGTCCGGCAAATCCACTGCACTCACCATGGCCGCATCCGTTTGGGGGAAACCTGTCAAGTACATCTGCCTGTGGCGCTCTACATTGAACGGTATGGAAGGACTGGCAGCACTGCACAATGACGGCTTATTGATCTTAGACGAAATCGGACAAGTTGATCCCACCGTTGCAGGCGATACGGCTTACCTGTTGGCGAACGGCCAAGGCAAAACCAGAGCAAGCCGTAATGGTGTTGCCAAGCCTGCGCAAAAGTGGCGGTTGATCTTTTTGAGTTCTGGTGAAGAACCGTTAAGCGCAATCATGGCACGAGCCGGAAAGAAATCAACGGCGGGGCAAGAAATCCGACTGGCGGATATCGAAGCCGATGCCGGGCGAGAGATGGGGATATTTGAAACCTTGCATGGCCGTTCCAGTCCTGCTGAATTTGCCAAGGAAATCAAAGACAGGACATCGCAGTATTTTGGTGTTGCTGGTCAGGCGTGGTTAGAACAACTCACTGCCAACCGTGATCAGCTACATAGAGACGTGAACGACCGAATCAATTTGTTTATACGTCAGGTGGTTCCCAATGGATCAGCAGGCCAAGTTGAGCGGGTAGCGCGGCGCTTTGCATTGGTCGCGGTCGCGGGTGAACTGGCGACCGAATATGGACTGACGGGCTGGAGTATTGGCGATGTAACGGCAGCAGCAAAAATCTGCTTTACATCATGGCTGGAGAATTTCGGCGGCAACGGCAATCGTGAAGAACGTGCGATTCTTGCGCAAGTCAGATCATTCTTTGAAACTCATGGTGCAAGCCGGTTTGAAGATATCCGCGTCACCGACGAACAACGGGTTCCGCATCGCGCCGGATTCTTCAGAACCACGTCAGACAACATCAGAGAATTTATTGTGTTGCCTGAAGTCTTTCGCAATGAAATCTGCCGAGACAAAGACGAAAAGCTGGTGAAAAAAGTTTTGATCAAAGCCGGTATCCTGATCCCTGCTGATAGTGGCCAGCCGTCGCAAAACATCCGGCTCCCAACTTTCGGCTCAGTCAAAGCGTATGTACTCAAATATCAGAGCGCGTAGCGCCTACATCAAAAATTCAGTAACGGCGGTAACGCTGGTAACAAACCAAGGGTGAAGGATTTCACCCTTTTGCATTTTGATCTGTCGGGTTCTGATATTTCTGCCGATGATTTTGCATTTACCTAGCCCTAGGTGCGCCTAGGCATAGGGCTAGACGTGCCTAGGGGTGTCTATGGATATGTATATGCCTAGGTCTAGCGCACACGTGTCTATGGATACGTGCCGTAGTGATAAATATAGTACATCCCTATGCATATTCATAGGCTTATGGATTGACGGAAAAAAGATAACTCACGTTACTACTGTTACCGTTGTTACCAAGAATTATAACGAGTGGGTATTACTAGTTATTGTGTTCGTCATCATTCTCCTTTGTGAAATTTCATGTAAAAGACTTTACGTAATCAGTCGCGGTTCAAATCTAGGGTTGCCAAATTAAAGAACTAAGATAGTTTTTTCTGTGCAATATCGCCTTCCTGTCAATTTCAATTTTTCGAATAAAGGGTAAGCCTCTAAATTTAAAAAATTAGTCGCGATTTATCCTTCTTTTTTTCGGCCGAAGTTGTTAATTTATTGACGATAGAGAAAAACTATAGCACCATGATGTCAAAAAGGTAAAACTCTCACGGGTCATTATTTGTCGCAAAAATCGCTTTCTTTTACTTAAAATTTCTAGGCGGGGATTTTCCATCTAGAAACTCTATCAATCGCAAAATTTTTTGGAAATTTATATGCGCGCATTAATTGATGTTGGCCCAACCCCAGAGCAATTATCGTTAATTTCTCGAATTCAAATGGGCGTAGAGGTAATAAGAGGGGCGGCAGGCAGTGGCAAAACGACTACTGCATTGCTCAAACTTCGCTCTTCAATTGGTGCATTCCTAAATCGCAAACGTCGTCAAAAACGAACTACCCCAATAAATATTCTGCTTCTTACATATAACCGAACATTGAGTGGGTATGTTTCCGAACTCGCACATAAACAGTTTACAAACACGCCAGAAATAAACTTAGAAGTGTCCACTTTCAGTAAGTGGGCAAAAAATTCTTTAGGGATAAATGGCAATATCATCGATGGCCCAGAAGATCTGATTTCTCGAGCTGAGTTCTTGAATTTTTGTAGCAATACAAATTTATCAGCGGATTTCGTAAGGGAAGAAGTTGACTATCTTATGGGGAAATATTTGCCTCGTGAAATTGCGCACTACTTGACCGCTCGGCGAGACGGTCGAGGAGGTACTCCGAGAATGGCACAAAATATGAGAGAAAAACTTTTAAACGAAATTGTTTATCCTTATATGCAAAAAAAATACGCCAATGCTAAATTTGATTGGAATGATTTGGCAGTTGCGATGGCAGAGCGAAAATTCCACGCCTACGATATTGTCATTGTCGACGAGTCGCAAGACTTCTCAGGAAATCAGATTCGAGCGGTAATGAACCAACTCTTAGACGACCACTCAGTTACATTTATCCTAGATACAGCTCAGAGAATTTATGCAAGAGGCTTTACTTGGGCTGAGTTAGGAATTAGCGTTCGGCCAGAAAACAGTTTCCGACTTAGTGCTAACTATAGAAACACCAAGCAAATTGCAAGATTTGCAACTTCCCTATTGAAAGGCATTGGAACCGACGACGATGGTACGTTACCTGATTTTTCAGCTACAACCCGCGAAGGGCAAATTCCAATTGTTCTCAAAGGCAGTTTTGGAAATCAAGTCAAATATGCAATTAATTTTATTAAATCAAAAATTGATCTATCCTCTGAATCTGTCGCGTTTCTGCATCCCTTAGGCTGGTTCAAGGCGCTAGAAATACTTTTGAATGATGCTGACCTCCAATATATAACAATTACACGTGCATCAGATTGGCCCATCGGATCCGAAAATATTGCATTAAGTACATTGCATTCAGCAAAAGGTCTGGAATTCGATCACGTTTTTATTTTGGGATTAAATGCTGAAGTTATGCCACACGGGGATGGCAATGAGGACGAAAAACTCCTTACACTTAGACGATTATTAGCGATGGGAATAGGTCGTGCAAAATCAACAATTATCTTAGGGTACAAACCTGAAGATGCATCAACAGTTATTGAATATTTGGATCCAGAGACATTCATGGATATAGCGGTATGACCATTGATAATATTGTACGCCTCCGTGAGATTGAAGAAATTCTTCATTTCACTACGAATACGGGCATTTTAGGGATTTTGGATACTCGCCTTCTAAAAGCTCGAAATCGACTAAATGTAGATGCTAGACTTGAATATATTTTCACCCCAAATGCCAGAGTTCGTAATAGAGATGCAGCATGGCTCGACCACGTAAACCTGTCGGTATCGAAAATAAACACGTCGTTCGCAACTTATTCTGGTAATTGGCATAGAGATACAAACATTTGGTGGTGTGTTCTATCATTCTCGCCTGAAATATTAATTCATGATGGTGTCGTTTTTACTACGACGAATAATATATACACTTCAGTAAAAAGGGGGCAGGGTTCAGATGGATTTGAGGCCATGTTTGCACAAAAAATCGTGCAATATAATGGGAAATCAATTGAACGTGATCCTAATTGCCCAGCAAACCACACGACGTGTGAGCAAGCCGAAATATTGTACCCCGGCGAACTAAGTACTGAGTTTTTAAGGAAAATTTACGTTCCTAATGACGATATCTGTGATCAAATTGCTGGCCAATTGACTGCAGTTAATCACCGTGCCATTGAAATTGAAATCCGCGAGTCGCTTTTTAAAGAACTTTACTGAAATACAAATAATGAATCGAACACTTCAACAAGGGATAGTTCGCTCTGCACTATGGGCAGCCTACGGCGACATACTTGGTTTCCCGACCGAACTTGTTGACGAGGACGGACTAAAGAGGCGAATTGGAACTTCCAAAATTTCTCAAGCAACCGGCTGGAAACGACTCATAGGCGGACATTTCGGTGTTTGGGCCATGCTCAATGCGGGGACATATTCAGACGATACTCAATTACGATTGGCAACATCTCGGTCAATACGGGGTGACGGACATTTTGATGTAGAAACATTTGCAAAGATTGAACTCCCAGTCTGGCTCTCATACTGCCTTGGTGCAGGCCGTGGCAGTAAACTTGGTGCGACCATGTTAGGTCAACGAGGCGTAAATTGGTTTAGCAATTTTTTTGATCAACGCGCGGTGCGATATGTGGATGGCGGCGGAAATGGCGCTGCAATGCGTATTCAACCACATGTTTGGGCTTCAACAGACTTAGGAATAGCTGAAACATATATACCGGACGTAATTCGTAATTCATTATGCACGCATGGTCATCCTAGAGGAATCTCCGGAGCTGTTATTCACGCAGCGTGCTTGGCCGCTGTATTACATGAATCAAAAATACCGGTTCCAACAGATTGGGTTGATCTAGTTCTTTACATAGAATTGGCTCAAAAATTCATTTTTGAAGACCCCGAATTAAGCACTTTCTGGCTACCAACTTGGGAACAAAAAGCTGGTAGATCTTTTAGCGAGGAAATGGAGAAAGTCAAGCTTGAATGGATCCAAGATGTCGAAAAATGCCTCCCTTTATTAAACCAAGATCCGAAAATCGCATATGCGTCAGTCGTACAAATGTTGGGCGGGTTTGATGACAATTCGAGAGGCTCCGGTATTAAGTGTGCGTTATTTGCTCTTGTGGCAGCATGGTGTTTTCGTGAAATGCCAACGGAGAATGGGCTAGTAATCGTGGCGAATCTCCTTTCAAGCGATACTGACACAATTGGCACTATGGCAGGCGCACTTCTAGGAGCCATAGCATCTAGCGAGCCATTAGACATCGTTCAGGATAAGAAATATATAACAATTGAAGCGAAACGCTTACACGCGATAAGTCGCGGCGAGATCGTAGAAAGCTTTCAATACCCAGACTTAATGACTTGGCAAGCACCACGAACTCAACTTGATACGGTTGGAAGCATTGGTGCTCAATTGGCATTTGCAGGTCTCGGGCTTATTGAACGCTGTAGTGAGGAATTTGTAAGTAGTAAAGCAGATTACTCTTACCAATGGTTCAAGTTAGAGTTTGGTCAGACAATACTGTGCAAACGAAGAATAAAAATTGACGAAATGGATGCCAAAGCTCTCCCTGCGATCATTTCGCCACTGAAGACATATAATCCTCCAACAGATTTAGAAAAAGTACGGGCGAGAGTTCCGCTGCATACCCGCGATATGTTCGACGCAACCAATACTCCGGTAAACGATGACCTCACTTCAAATCTAAAAATCGCAGCGTCAATAAAGAAATCTGCTGTTTCTGACCTAGAAATTGCCAAAACAAAGCATGTTGATGAACCTCAAAATAACAACATTAATGGAGATGTACCTCTGCATTTGAATAAATATGAATATTCGATTGACGAGTTAACAGATATTGCAATTAAGTCTGGTTTTGATGTGTCTATTATTGGTAATGATTTACTTGAACTGGCAGAGCGCCAAAATGGAATCGAACTAGCGATAAGCTACGCTGCTATCGTAGTAAAAGCTCGGCGAGCGCGACTACAACGAGGAAAGGTCTAAGATGTATGTTTTTTTTAAAAATATTTAAAACAAATTATCCTGAAAAATTCTTATTTCAGAACGAGAAAACAATTTAAAACGGTTTTTCAAAAAAATTTTATGGAGCCATGGTTGGAGCCATGAGGCAACTTTAAATTATAGAAATCCTTTATATATAAGGCTTTCAAAGGGTGATTTGACTTCCCCCCTCCAGTATTCATGCGGGTTTCCGTAAATTTAAAAGACCGCTAAATGCGGTCTTTTTTCTTTTGTGGCGGTAGAAATTTGTCATCCGCCATCTGATTTTAAAAATAGCCTTCGTCAGTGTATCGGTCGCTAGGTGGCTATACCTTTTTGTGCTGCGTTGCTCTTTTTAGAGCAAGAGTACGTCAATCAGTACCCCTAAATCAATTTGTTTGCTGGTAAATCATTTCAGTCGCTAAACATAAGCAACTCCTTGCATACTTAGTGTCAGTCGGTACGTCAGCGTTTGCCAATAGCGTGAAATATAGAGCCGTTGTCACTTCTTCAGATCATAAGTGATTTGAGTCAAATCACTTATGACGGCAGTGTATCCCGATTAGTATGGTGAAAAAGCGATCTTCACTGCTTTATGAATCCATGGCTATATTAATAAAAGATAATTAGTTTGCATTCCTGAATGTTCAATAATTGCTTAAAATAAAACATTGAAAATAACTCCATTGAGTTAACCTATGCAAAAGCAAGCCAAAAATTTGTCTGAACACTGGGAAGGTGATCAACTAGGCAGAAAGCAGGTTGCAGCAAATCTTGAGAAATATCTCACTAATCGGTATCAAGCCAAGCCTACGGAAAGCGGGTTTGTTCTCGCTGTTAATGCAGAGTGGGGCTTCGGTAAAACCTTCATGCTTCAGTGTTGGAAGGACGAATTAGAGTCAAAAAATTATCCAGTGGTATATTTTGATGCGTGGAAAAATGATTTCACTCCAGAGCCTCTTATTGCGTTTATTTCTGAAATCGACAATGGATTAAAACCCTCATTTACTAAAATTCCCGCAGCAAAAAGAGCTCTCAGTGGTGCTATGGGAAAAGTAAAAAAATTAATTAAACCTTCGATCCAGGTCATTGGAATGGCATTACTTAAACATATTGCAGGTTTAAGCTGGGAGAAAATGCACGACTCATTTTCAGATACTGAAACTGATGAGGTCGATATAGAAACAGGCCGTAGCACCAAACACACTTCGTTTGAGACCACCGCGAAAGCATTAGAAAAAATGGTTGCCGAGTCTCTGAAGGAACATAAGACGACAAAAGTAGCCATTGAAGAATTCAAACAAAAACTCCAGCTATTGATTGAGGCGCTTGAAAAAAGTTCTGGCGTTGAATTGCCAATATTTATCTTGGTGGATGAATTGGATAGATGTCGTCCAGATTACGCTATAGAGTTACTGGAGGTGACCTGCTCCCCAAATTAGTACGAAACCAATTTAGAGTCCGCGGTTAAAAAACTGTCTGCAAATTGATTCGGCGTCAGATAGCCAATCGAGCTGTGCGGTCGTTGCTCATTATAGTCCTGACGCCA
>NZ_JACOFT010000005.1:287-355720 GCF_014699135.1 Cognatundibacterium aquatile | reverse complement strand
TTGTGCGGGCACCAATCGGATCACTTGGCCTGACTTCGGTCTGTTGACTGTGCGGGCTGCTTTTTTACTTGCAGCGCTTCACTTTCTTCCCCCGCCTTTCAGCGGGAGCCGAACTATAGCAAAACCTTCCTCAATTCGCAATGAAACTCGCAAATTATTTATAATTTATTGATTCTTAAATTCCGGCGTACGTTTTTCCAGGAATGCTTTCATGCCTTCCTTCTGATCTTCGGTTCCGAAACTTGAATGAAACAAGCGGCGTTCAAAATGCACGCCTTCCGACAAAGTGGTTTCGTAAGCGCGATTAACAGATTCCTTAATCATCATAATGATAGGCAGCGACATGCTGGCAATCGTGTTCGCCGCTGACAGCGCTTCTTCCAGCAACATATCTACCGGAACAATGCGCGAGACCAATCCAGCGCGTTCTGCTTCTTCCGCATCCATCATGCGTGCGGTCAGGCACATATCCATCGCCTTCGCTTTCGATATTGCACGCGGCAAACGCTGAGTACCGCCAGCGCCTGGCAAGGTTCCTAACTTAACTTCGGGCTGCCCAAATTTTGCGTTATCAGCAGCAATGATGAAATCACACATCATCGCCAATTCACAACCACCGCCCAAGGCATAACCTGCCACGGCAGCAATGACTGGTTTGCGAATCTGGCGAATAGTTTCCCAATTGCGCGTGATGTAATCACCTTTATAAGCATCCATGAACGTGTAGTTCGCCATTGCGGCAATATCTGCACCAGCAGCAAATGCCTTCTGACTTCCGGTAATAACGATACATTGGATCGCATCATTCTGGTCAAACGCTTTTAAAGCAACGCCTAATTCATTCATCACCTGATCATTCAGCGCATTCAATGCCTTCGGGCGATTGAGAGTAATCAGTCCAACCTTCTCTTTTGTCTCTACTAATATGCATTCGAATTCCATGGAAGTCTCCTATATAGTGTCAATGGATGTGCCGCTCAGCGCGGCAAGGCTAAATTACTCAAACAATCCAGCTTATCTGTTTACAGAACAGCCAGATTGTAATCAAAGGAAATCTATGTGGTTATTGTTATTAGAAGCCGGAATGGCGCTCTTAATATTGATCTTTATCGTATGGTGGACCATGTTTTCCGGACGACGCCCGGAAAACAAACCGCGCATTGAAGAACAAACTGACAGTAAGAACGACAGCAACTGAACTTCATCACATTATTTATTAAAAAACTGGCGCGCAGTTTTTCACGACATGCCAACTATAGTGGAACCGTACGATCCGTATCGCAAGGCAGCGCACGCCACCCTATTAATGCAAGGTACGGGGAATAGAGAGCACAAACTCAGGAATCTCGACCTCGAAACGATGTCCATCTTCCGCCACGCAGAAATACGAACCTTTCATGCTTCCCTGCGGCGTCGTTAAGGAACTGCCGCTGGTGTATTCAAAACTTTGTCCTGGCGCCAAAAACGGCTGATGCCCGACCACCCCCAGCCCTTTTACCTCTTCAATATGATTCTTTGCATCTGTAATAATCCAGTGACGCGAAATTACCTGCGCTGACACCGTCCCCGTATTCTTAATCGTTATGGTGTAAGCAAACACAAAATTCGCCTGATCCGGATTGGATTGCTCTTGTAAATACTGTGTCACAACGGACACACTCATTTCGTAGGCTGCCACAGTCTCCTCTTTTCTTTATCAACTGCAATTGAATCTCTATTGTGCCAGAGGATCACAAAGACGACATGGATGGCGCAAGGTAAAATAGCGCATCTTTCCTTTTGCAAGACCATTGCCATGACAACCTACCGAATTGCCCCCAGTATTTTATCCGCCGACTTTGCCCGATTGGGCGAGGAAGTGCGCAATGTCGTCGCTGCCGGTGCCGACATGATTCACTTCGACGTCATGGATAACCATTACGTCCCGAATCTGACCATAGGCCCGTTGGTCTGCGAAGCGATACGCCCACATGTGCAGGTGCCGATTGATGTTCATCTGATGGTAAAACCTGTCGATCGCATCATTCCCGATTTTGCCAAAGCTGGCGCGAATATCATCAGCTTTCACCCGGAAGGCTCCGAGCATATCGACCGTAGTCTGCAATTAATCCGCGATCACGGCTGCAAAGCCGGTCTGGTGTTCAATCCTGCGACACCCTTGCATGTGTTAGAACATGTCATGGATAAGCTGGATCTGATCCTGTTAATGTCAGTCAACCCCGGCTTCGGCGGTCAATCGTTTATTCCGCACACATTGAAAAAAATCGCCGCGGTACGCAAATTAATTGACGAATCCGGTCGCGACATCATGCTGCAAGTCGATGGTGGCGTGAAGATAGACAATATCCGCGAGATCGCAGCAGCAGGTGCAGATACGTTTGTTGCCGGTTCAGCGATATTTGGCAAGCCAGACTACAAGGCCGTCATTGACGCCATGCGCACAGAACTCGGTAAAGTCTGACCCGTCATTCACCGCTTACGTTCCAGACACTCAATAACCATACGGCTCGTGGCGTCAATTTGTGCCAGGAACCGCATGGTTATTCAGATATTCCACAGACAACGCCATGTTTAACAATATCAACGCCGTCATCATTGATCTCGATGGCACCATGCTCGATACCGCACCGGATTTTCTGGTCGCGATTAATCGTATGCGGAATGATTTTTCCCTGACGCCAATAACGCTAGCCATGGTGAAATCTATGGTCGGTAAAGGCTCGGAAAATCTGATCACCCGTGTCCTGAGTCTGGATTTCGATGAAGCGGGAGTGCAACAACATTTTGCGCAAGGGATGGCATCTTACCAGCGGCATTATCTCGACATCAATGGCGATCACAGCACGTTGTATCCAGAAGTCATCGAGGGTTTGCAAGCAATGCAGGCGATGCATCTGCGGCTGGCATGCGTCACAAACAAGCCGCTCGCTTTCGCCATTCCCCTGATGCAGAAAAAGGGCTTGTCTTCCTATTTTGAACTGACTTTCGGCGGTGATTCCTTCCCTCGAAAAAAACCAGATCCGCTACCATTGCTTGAAGTCAGCAAAAAGTTTGGCATCGCGCCATCACACATTCTGGCTATCGGCGACTCCAGCAATGACGCCATCGCGGCGCGCGCAGCAGGCTGCCCGGTACTCACAGTGCCTTATGGTTACAACCACGGCGAGGCTGTACAAACGATTCAAAGTGATGGTATAGTCGGCACACTGTTGGAAGCGGCACGACTGCTGGCGACAGAAAATCAACATTAATTCGACATTAATCACTTTCATTCCACTCACGAATGTTTCCCGAAAACAAACGTCCCGAAATAACACCAGGTGCCTTTGAGGCCTGGCTATGGCGACGCTGGCAATCCTCTTAATCCTGGAATGCCGCGACTGGCTCTGCACATCCTCCGCACGACTTGTCGCTTGTTTTATCAATCTGTCTTATCCGTCCTTACTCAAGATGCGAGTCGTTTTGCTCGTTTTCTGTGTCTGCAAGCATCGCGAGCTATGGCTGACGGCTGAAAGAAAACCATGACCGAACTCGAATTCAAATCGCTGGCCGCGCAAGGCTACAACCGTATTCCGATGATTGCGGAAGCATTCGCTGATCTGGAAACTCCACTGACCCTGTACCTGAAACTTGCTCAGACCCAGAACGCGGGCAAAAACACTTTCCTGCTCGAATCCGTCATGGGTGGCGAACGTTTCGGGCGTTATTCCTTCATCGGCCTGCCTGCCAATACGCTGTTGCGCAGCTACGGTGAAAAAGTAGAAATCGTCAGAAATGGCGAAATCATCGAAACGTATCACGGCAATCCGCTCGATTTCATCGCAGAATTTCAAAGCCGTTTCAAAGTAGCGTTACGTCCCGGCATGCCACGTTTTTGCGGCGGACTCGCCGGTTACTTTGGTTACGATGCGGTACGCCATGTCGAAAAACGCCTCGCACACAGCGCGCCCAAAGATGATCTTGGTCTGCCGGAAATTCAGTTACTGGTGACAGAAGAATTAGCGGTCATCGATAATGTATCAGGCAAGCTGTATCTGATTGTGTATGCCGATCCTACGCAAGCCGAAGCATGGTCGAAAGCGCGCCAGCGTTTGAAAGATTTGCGTGCGATGTTACGTCGCAGCGTTGATGCGCCCGTTACATCCGCCTCGGTGCGCACCGAATCCATACGCGATTTCGCGAAAGAAGATTATTTAAAAGCCGTTGAAAAAGCCAAGGAATACATCATGGCTGGCGATCTGATGCAGGTGCAGGTCGGGCAGCGCATCAAGAAACCTTATGTTGATTCGCCGCTCTCACTGTATCGCGCACTGCGCTCACTGAATCCGTCACCGTATATGTATTTCTACAATTTCGGCGACATGCAGATCATCGGTGCATCGCCGGAAATTTTGGTACGCAACGAAAGCCTGAATGATGGTTCACGCAAAGTCACGATACGTCCGCTCGCCGGTACGCGTCCGCGCGGTGCAACACCTGAGCGCGATGCTGAACTCGCCAAAGAATTGCTGGCTGATCCCAAAGAAATCGCCGAACACGTAATGCTGATTGATCTCGCACGCAATGATATCGGCCGCATCGCTACGACTGGCAGCGTCAAGGTAACGGATCAGATGGTCATTGAAAAATACTCGCATGTACAGCACATCGTGTCGAATGTCGAAGGGACATTGCAACCACAATTATCGAATCTCGATGTGCTGAAAGCGACCTTCCCTGCCGGTACCTTGTCCGGCGCGCCAAAGGTGCGTGCCATGGAGTTGATCGATGAACTCGAACCAGTCAAACGCGGCATCTATGGCGGGGCTTGCGGTTATCTGTCGTTCGGCGGCGAGATGGATCTGGCGATCGCGATTCGCACCGGCGTACTGAAAGACGGCATGTTGTATGTGCAGGCTGCGGCGGGCGTGGTGGCGGATTCAGTACCGGAAATGGAATGGCAGGAAACAGAAAACAAGGCGCGCGCAGTTTTGCGCGCTGCCGAACAAGTACAAGATGGTCTGGACGGAGAAATTTAAATGCTGCTGATGATCGATAACTATGATTCCTTCACTTACAACCTCGTGCAGTATTTTGCCGAGCTGGGTGAAGATGTGCGCACCTACCGCAATGATGAAATCACACTGGACGAAATCGCCGCATTAAAGCCGGATCACATCTGCATTTCGCCGGGACCATGCACGCCGCATGAAGCTGGTATTTCTATTCCTGTCATCGAACGTTTTGCCGGCCAGATTCCTATTCTCGGCGTCTGCCTTGGTCATCAAAGTATCGGTGCTGCATTTGGCGGCAATATCATCCGCGCCAAGCAAGTCATGCATGGCAAGACGTCGATGATTGCACACACCGGCGTGGGCGTCTTTAAGAATTTACCCAGCCCTTACACCGTTATCCGCTATCACTCGCTGGCGATTGAACGCGCTACGCTACCCGATTGCCTGGAAGTCACCGCCTGGACTGACGATGGCGAAATCATGGGTGTGCGTCACAAAGAATTCAATCTGCAAGGCGTGCAATTCCACCCCGAATCCATCCTCTCAGAGCATGGCCATGCTCTGTTGAAAAACTTTCTGACCGGAGCAGCACAATGACCATTTCTCAGCAAGAAGCTTTGACACGTCTGATCGAACACCGCGAAATATTCCATGACGAAATGCTGTATCTGTTCCGCAAAATCATGGGCGGTGAAATGTCGCCACTGATGATCGCCGCATTAACGATAGGTCTGCGCGTCAAAAAAGAAAGCATAGGTGAAATCACCGCAGCGGCACAAGTCATGCGCGAATTCTCGACCAAAGTGCCATTGGTCAATACCGAAAATATGATCGATATCGTCGGCACTGGCGGCGATGGCGCGAATACCTTCAATATTTCCACCACCTCGATGTTTGTGACTGCCGCCGCCGGAGCGCGCGTCGCCAAGCACGGCGGACGCAGCGTTTCTTCATCATCTGGCAGCGCAGACGTGCTAGAAGCGCTGGGTGTTAACATCAACCTGAATCCAGAACAAATTGCACAATCCGTAGCTCAGACCGGCATCGGTTTTATGTTTGCACCGAACCATCACGGTGCGATGAAACATGCGGCACCAGTCCGTCGCGAACTGGGTGTGCGCACCATCTTTAACATCCTCGGCCCGCTGACGAATCCGGCAGGCGCACCAAATATTCTCATGGGTGTATTCCATCCGGATCTGGTCGGTATTCAGGTGCGCGTGTTGCAGCGGCTGGGCGCCAAACATGCGCTGGTCGTGTGGGGTCGCGACAATATGGATGAAGTGTCGCTCGGTGCACCGACGATGGTCGGCGAACTGGTCGATGGTGAAATCCGCGAATACGATATTCATCCGGAAGACTTTGGCCTGCAAATGGTATCTAGCCGGAATCTGCGTGTCTCAGGTGCGGAAGAATCGCGCGAAAAAGTATTGGAAGTGCTGAACAATGTCAGCGGTGCCGCGAAAGATATCGTCAGCCTGAATGCCGGTGCCGCTTTATACGGCGCGGGCGTTGCCAGCTCGATTGCCGACGGCGTCAAGAAGGCGCAAGAAGCGATCGCGTCAGGGGCTGCCCGTGCCAAGATGGATCACTTCATTCAGGTCACTCAGCAACTCGGAAAGTAAATTATGTCGGACATACTTAACAACATCCTGGCAGTCAAAAAAGATGAGATTGCGGCAGCAAAAAAATATCAGTCGCTGATCAGTCTGCGTGACGAAGTCGAATCTGACAAAGAAGCACGCGCACAACTACGTGGTTTTGAATCCGCACTGCGCAGCAAAATTGCGGCGGGCAATCCTGCGGTGATTGCGGAAGTCAAAAAAGCCTCGCCCTCCAAAGGCGTAATCCGGCCAAATTTTAATCCGGCAGACATCGCGAAAAGCTACGAGCAGCACGGTGCGGCCTGTTTATCCGTGTTGACAGACGTGCAGTTTTTTCAGGGCGCACCGGAATATCTGCAGCAGGCACGCAATGCCTGTGCATTACCGGCGTTGCGCAAAGATTTTATGATTGATCCGTATCAGGTATATCAGGCCAGAAAATGGGGCGCTGATTGTATCTTGCTGATCGTTGCCGCACTCGATCATGGTCTGATGGCAGAACTCGAAGCCTGTGCACATGAACTCGGTATGGGTGTCCTGGTCGAAGTACACAATGGCGCAGAGCTGGACGCGGCACTTAAACTGAAAACCACGCTGCTAGGTATTAACAACCGCAACCTGCGCACCTTTGATGTGACGCTGGAGACGACGCTGGGCTTACTGCCGAAACTCTCACCGGAAAAACTGGTGATTTCCGAATCCGGCATCCTCAATCCTGACGACGTAAAACGAATGCGCGCTGCGGATGTGCATGGCTTCCTGGTCGGCGAAGCATTCATGCGGGCAGAAAATCCTGGTGCAGAGTTACAGAAATTATTTTTCTGAATCGATACACATCTGACGGCATGTCCTAATCAATCTGCGGCTTTCCAGGCATTTTCCTGCCAGAAGCCGCATGAATACTGAGACATGATCGTTGCTAATAGAAAAAAAGCCGTTAGCGTCATCTCTGCGCTAACGGCTTTTTTTATTCGATACTGATCTTACGATTTCGTTGCTTTACGGTAGGCGGGCCTTGCCGTCGCTAACACGGCCTTGGTGTCACTCTCAATTTTGAAGCTCACTGCAGGCACATCATCCGTTTGCAATTTCGCTTTCACGACCAGCAACTCATCACGGCGGAACGCGTGAATTTCCACCGTATCGCCGACGCGATAACGCCCGATCGCCACCGCGAGGTTATCGCCAACGTCAGCGACACTCACACGCAAACCGTTAATCGCCACCAGAATATCATTCGCAGATAAACCCGCCAGATGTGCGGCACGACCTTCATACGCATGAGCGATCTTGCAGCCATTGGCATCGCGTGCCACTTTCACGCCAAGACTGGCAGACCTGTTGCTGTTGCCAGCATCGAGTGTAATGCCGAACTCTGCAAACAACTGCGCCAGCGGCACATCATCAGTTCCGCGCACATGCTTATCGAGGAAGCGGCGCACATTCACGCCAGTCGCTTTTTCGATGATCGTTTCGATTTCGTCTTCGGCCAAGCCCTGCTGTTTTCCCGCCGCAAAATTGACATAGAAATCACGACCATACTTTTGCCACAAAGCACGCATCACATCATCGAGCGATTTTTTTCCGCCAGTTGCTGCACGTATCGTCAGGTCCAGGCCCAGCCCGACCAGTGAACCTTTGGTGTAATAGCTGACAATCGCATTCGGCGAATTTTCATCCTGACGATAATACTTCGTCCAGGCATCAAAGCTGGATTCGGCCACACTTTGCTTAAGACGCCCGCTACCGCGATGGACGTTATTGACAGTCTGCGCCAGCAATTTCAGATACGCTGCTTCATCGATCAAACCAGCGCGTACCAGCATCAGATCATCGTAATAACTCGTAAAACCTTCAAACAGCCACAACAGGCTAGTGTAGTTTTCCTGACGCAGATCGTAACTGGCAAATGCAGCAGGCTTAATGCGCTTGACATTCCACGTATGGAAATACTCATGGCTGCACAAACCTAAAAAGCCGCGATAACCATCGCTCATCTCAGGCTGATGTTTTACCGGAATATCAGTGCGGTTACAGATCAAGGCGGTTGACGCACGATGTTCCAGGCCACCGTAACCTTCACCGACTACCATCGTCATAAATACGTAGCGATCCATCGGCGCTTTTTTGGCACGCGGCTCAAAAAATGCGATCTGGCTTTCACAGATTTTTTTGACATCAGCGACCATGCGCTCCATGTCCATGTTCGGCACTTTTCCGGTCACGACGAAATCATGTGGCACGCCGTGCGCTTCAAATGTCGCCAGTGCGAAATCGCCGCACTCGACCGGGTGATCGACCAACTCATCGTAGTTCGCGGCAATATAAGTACCAAAGCCATAACGCTTGGCTTTCAACTCAGGCAAAGAAGTGGCGACGCGCCAACTCTTACATGCGGGCGCATCGGCACGTTGAATATCAACAATGTGCGGTAAAAACTCTTGCCCGTGTACGCTCAGGAATACGCTGGTGCCGTTAAAAAAAGCATGTGACTGATCGAGATGCGCCGCGCGCACCGACAAATCCCATGCATACACGTCATAACTGATCAGCAGTTCAGTTTTGCACGGAGCTGCCTGCCAGGTATGTTTGTCGAGCTTTTTGAGAGTCACTTTTTTACCGGCGGCACTTGCCTTGATCTGCACAATATTTCGTGCAAACTCACGCACCATGTAACTGCCGGGTATCCATGCCGGCAAGCTGACAACCTGTCCTTCAGGATCGGGCTGACTGATGTGCAGCGTCACCTGATACAAGTGAGCGGCTAAATCTTTGGGGATGATCGAATAATGAATCGCGTTTTTGACGCTGTTGCGGCTTGTCTGACTTTGAGTTGCTTTTTGAGTGCTCATCGTTTTTGCCATGCTCAACGATCTTTCTATTTTAATTGTTAGAGATATTAGTTGCGCACATTCGCAGCGATGAAGGTGAATATCTGCGCCGTCACGACCACCTGGGTCAATTGCAGGCGCAAATGAATAAACCATTCAGGAACATCATAGCTTTGATAGAGTTTTTTATCGATTTTGTAGGCCGCGATAAAACCAATCACCTGCACTAAAAAACCGAGCAGCATATTACCCAGAGAACACCAGGCGATCACAGTAGGAATCACGCCCCAGATCAATGCCTTTCTGGTTTCATGATCATCCTTGCCGTTGGCCATAATGGTGATGCCCCAATGTACGCCACCGAGAAAAGATAAGATGGCAATGCCGTAAGCGAGCTGCGCTTTAATGAAATAACCCAACCATTCCGGATGCACCAGCCAGCATGCGAGAGTCAGCAGGATAAATGGAATCAAGCCTGCAAAACCAAGGCGGATAACGAGTTTCTGATTGAGATTATTCATAAAGTATCGCTGCTAATGTCGCAACGTCTGTTTTCTGTCAAATTGAAGAAAAACGCTATTCTAAGAGGAAATCAGAGACTTAGATATATCTGACCATCGCAGATGTATGAATAATGTTTCTTGGTTTATTGCGCAGATAAATCGGTGGGCAGATCAATATCCTGCAAAATTCCGGCATCATCCACCGGAACCTCGCGCACAGAAAATTGCTGTAATAAGCCGCGTGCGCCGCGATCACCGCTCAGCGCCAATAATTCGGGGAGATATTTACCTGAGAAACCGACAGGGTTACCACGCTGCCCCTGAAACACGGGCACCACAATATCCGCGCCGTTTTCCAGCTCACGCAAGAGTGCAGCAATGGTCGAGCTCTTTACAAAAGGCATATCTGCGAGCGCAATAATCCAGCCTTTACTGCGTGCAGCGTGGCGCAGCCCACAGGTCAGTGACGCCGCCATGCCTTGATCAGCATCAGGGCAGATAACGACCTCATATAACTGACGCTGAAATTCCTGTAGCAACGCCCGATTGTCCGGCCGCACGACAACGACGACATGCTGCATCACAGAAGACAAATGCTGTGCCGCTGTCAGCGCAACCGGGTGTCCATCCGGCAAAGTTTGTTGCAGCTTATCTTCGACACCATGTGGATCAAAGCGTCGCCCGCGTCCGGCAGCAAGCAAAATGCCCGTCCAGCTCGCGGGAGAAAGCGTCATGCTTATTTTGCGGAATTCAGGCTGGCGAACTTCTCTTCCAGACCTTTTGCATCCATCGCACCCGGCACCCGCGAACCATCTGCAAAGAAAATAGCCGGTGTCCCGTTCACACGTAACTTCTGTCCGAGCGCCAGTATTTTTTCATTTGGCGTTGCGCAGTTTGCTGGCGCGGCAGATGGTGCTTTACCGTTCAGCATCCACTCATCCCATGCTTTATTGCGGTCAGCAGAGCACCAGACATTCTTTGACTTGACCGTCGAATCTTCCGACAAAATGTTATACAAGAACGTGTAAACAGTAATGTTGTCCATGCCCGCCAAGGTCTTACGGAAACGTTTGCAGTACCCACAATTCGGATCTTCAAACACCGCGATCACACGCTTACCATCACCTTTGACCATTTTCAGCGCGGATTCCAGCGGCAAATCAGAGAACTTAATCTTACTCAGCTCATCCGTTCTGGCTTTGGTGTAATTCGTGCCGGATTTGGCATCGAGTACATTCCCGACAAATAAATACTGCGCTTTTTCATCGGTGTACAAAATGTCCGAGCCGACGCGCACTTCGAACAAACCGCTGTAAGGTGTCTTGACGACGGAGTCCACTTTCACGCCCTGACCTAACTTTGGCTCTATCAGTTTTTTTACCGCAGATTCCTGTGCGGTCTGCGCGAAAACGACACCAGTAAAGGTGAGCGACAAGAGCGCGATACATTGCTTCAGATTCATATTATTCCTTGTAATTCCGTGTGGTGGCCTTCGCCATAGTCAGCAATGCTTACTTCCCCATTGCGTGGGAGATTAATTTGTTCTTTAAGACAGGCAGACGATTCAGTAAGTTCAATCCAACATTGCGTGCCAGACGCAAAGGCGCCAGATCAGAACCGAATAATCGAGCCAGTCCGTCGGTCGTGATCTGCATCAGCATCACGTCTTCTTTACGTGAACGACGGTAACGTTCCAGCAGTTTGGCATCGCCACAATCACAATGATCTTCGCGTGATTTCATCAACGCCAGCAAGCTCGTCACATCACCAAAACCCAGATTCATGCCATGCCCGGCGAGCGGATGCACGGCATGCGCTGCGTCGCCAATCAGCGCAACACGCTGTGCAATCATGCTGTGCGGACGTATTAATCGGAGAGGAAACGCCTTAATATCTTCTGGCAATACCGGTGTCAGATGCCCCAGCGTATCCAGACAATATTCTTCCAGCCGACTGACCAGCGCAGACAATGGCTCACGCAACAATTCGGCAGCCAAAGCATCTGGTGCAGACCACACCAGCGACACCCGGTTCCCCGGCAAAGGCAACAAAGCAATAATGCCCTGCTCTTCGACAAACCACTGATGCGCAACCCCGTGGTGCGGAATCTCGCATTCAAAATTAGTGACGACACCCTGTTGTCCGTAAGAGCGATAATCCAGACCGATATCGCACTGACCGCGCACCCACGATTGGGCACCATCAGCACCAACGATCAGACTCGCCTTGATCTGGCTGCCATCCTCAAGATTAATCTGCGCACCATGTTCATCTGCATGCAAACTCGCGGCAGCACCCGTGACTACCGATAAATTCTGCGCAAACTTCATTGCTGTATCGAGTGCGTGATTTAAATTTTTATCTTCAACAATCCAGGCCAGCTCACCGGTACGGGCGCCGTATGCATCGAACGCGAGTTGACCATCATCAACCGACTTGCCACCGCGTACATTCATTTCAGTGACAGCCGCGACACGCTGTAAATCCAATGCATCCCATACTTTAAGTGAAGACAATAAATCATGCGCAATATGGTTCAGCGCGAATACCCGCACATCCCACTGCGCCGACATCGGCAAAGCAACGGTGGAACGACAAAGGACCGCCACCTTCAGACCCGCCTGCGCAAATCCCAGTGCAGCAGCTTTACCCACCGCGCCATTACCCACGATACAAATATCACAATGATGAATCTGAGCCGTCATATAAAAGACCTTCGCCATAGACAATGGCAGGCATTATACGGCACCGGAACCAGCACCCGGCTGAGACACATCAATTCAGAGCTAGCCCCGCCCAGCAGCTTTTTTTCGCAAGGGACTTGCAAAGCACCGAACACATCTCTATAATGCGTGGTCTTGGCCTGGTAGCTCAGTCGGTAGAGCAGAGGATTGAAAATCCTTGTGTCGGTGGTTCGATTCCGCCCCGGGCCACCAAGAAATACGTAATAAAAAGAAGGGCTTACAGCGATGTAAGCCCTTTTTGCATTGCCCCTTTAGTTCTACAAAAAATGGAGTTGTTCTACAATTTAGAAATTAGTCGCATTATTTAAATATAAATCCGCTCGCTGGGACTGGCATGCAAATTATACGAATTACCCTGTTACTCTTAACTATAGCCTTCTCGTTAGGCTCACATGGAGTAGCCGAAAGTCATACAGACTCAAAGCAAAGCGCGGAATTTCAACGCGAAGTTGATTATTTAAAACGCGACTTGAAAAGAACCGACGACGACATTGCTATATTGCACAGAGATCAAATTAACTACCAGCTTGAAAAAGATCTTCTAAAAGAGACCTACTCAACCAACTACCAAACCACAGCCTTAACGATCTCTTTAGTTTCCACTTCAGTTGGAATTATTTTTGCAATTATTGGCTACCTTAGTTTTAAGAGCGTGGGCAAACTAAAAGATGAATTTTCAAACGAATTGCAAAATGCGCGTATGCTAAAAAGTGGTTTGGAAATTGAAATTGAAGAACTGCGCAAGAAGCAAAAGCATGCAGATGAGGAAATTTCAAAATTAAATCAAAAGCAGGCAACTACAATTCAAGTTCTGGAAATAGTGGAAAAGGCGTCAGCGCTTATAAATAGCGGTTCTTATGTTTGGGCAATAGAGAATATTGAAGCTGGTCTTGCCATTAATCCGACTTACCCCCCCCTTATTAAGGGTGTATGGTATGTGTCGAATGAAACAGGGTAAATTCGACAAGGCGACCGATATCCTAAGAAAAATACTCACTTGCAACTCCACGGTCGAAGTCGGAGATGTAGCAAATCTCGCAGAATGTCTTATTATTTTGCAGCAATATGATGAGTATCAAAAGCTATATGCTGAACACAAACAATCACTGGACACTCTGAATGATGGAAATTTCGTCACTTTAATGAATACACTCAAGGCAATTCAAGAAAATGATACCGCCGCAATAAAGGCTCAACTCCAACCTTTAATCGCGAAAACCCCTCCCGGTATGCACTCAAAATTAGTTCATTGGCAATTTAACGAAATCCAAAATGGTATTATCGATAAACTATCAGATGACAGAAGGCAACTCGCCGAAACGATAGTCGGGTTCTTTTCAGGAAGAATCGATCCTCAATTTATGCAGAGCACGCTAGACCAAGTGTAATTGATTTTTTCAATTGCCTATTCGCGTCGCCTGAACTCACACTAAACCTACACAGAATTAGCTTTTACAAGTTCTTGCAAGCGGCTTCACTAAATCGCCCTTTCTGTCCCTCGTATAAATTTCAGTGGTGCTACGATTTTTATGTCCTAGTAACCGCTGAGCATGAGCCAAATCATCAGTATCCGTTGCGGCTTTGGCGCGTAAGTCGCGAAACTGGAAACTAACTCCCGCTAAGTCTCTCGCTTTATCAAAGCGAGAGCGCAAAGCAAAATAGCTCAACCGTTGCCCATCGGGGTCTTGCAATAACGCCTTATTCATCTCATTCACCTTATCGCGTAGTTTAGCAAAAATCCGGTCGATCACTTCCGCAAGTTCGCCCTCAATTGCGATGCGTAATTTTTTACCCGTTTTATTTTGGATTAAGCTCAGACTTCCATCTGCAATATCTGTCACATTAAATTTCAGTACGTCAGCCGGGCGCTGGTCTGTACACAATGCCAAGTCCATTGCGTCTTGCACGGTAGGATGCGCACACGCCCATACAGCGGCATATTCGTCGTCAGACACATACCTGTCACGCGACTTCTCTTATGCCCTTTGATGCCAATACAGGGGTTTGTAATGTCGGTATATCCCCAAGCCCTGGCATGGTTAAAATCGTGCTGAAAAGTGCCTTCTCGCGGTTCGCACGTACTTTGAATGTTTCGCCGCGAACCCGCAAATATTCAGCGATAAAACGGGCGAATACTATCGATAGGCATTGCGCCAAATAGCGCATTCACTGAATTGAAATATCAAGTGCAATTCCGTATTGCATTCGCGCATAATCGTCGATAAAAGCTAAGATACCGACGAATTCCAGATCGGATATTCTCAACCTGCGATCGGCCAACGTTTTTTGAAAACTCTGATCTCCGATAGTTGTCGCCGGCAAATCAGGAAGCTGGTTGTACGCCTATTTTTTTCTATGCTTTGCGCCAAAGAATGAAATGCCTTCGGTAGTAAAGCGCCCATCCAGACACAGATCAGGAAAATCAGAAAAGGCTCTTTCGATCAGCCACGAGGCGATGCCTTGACGACGATATGCGTCATCAATATAGATGTTATCAATCACATGTCGGTTTTCATGATTGAGCTTGAGTACCAGAACGCCGACAGAAAATTCTTTATTCCCTTGAAATTGCGAAATTTTTTTCCCAGTCGGACGCAATTCATCTGAGGCGATGCGAATGTACCGGGTAAAGTAATCATTTGTCGAAATGATAGTGCGGTCATCCTGAAATACCACTTTTTCGTCGCTAAATACGGTTCTGGACAACACAGTATTTGGCATTGCCAGGCAATGAAGAATCGAGCTATCCGGGTTATATAACCGCTCGACGACCTGACAGATAATCGGGAGGCGGCAAGCCAGACGCTTGTTAATTCTGGATATCTTTACTTTTGACAACGGTGTGCCTCTTACAATAAATGAGGTCAGCAATTGTATTAACTTTTCATTTCATCTTCTGTTTCAAAGTGTTACGCGAATGCAACTTTATTTAACTGACTGAAGTGAATATTAATGATCTTCCCAAGGGTCGTTTCTATCACTCAGGGTAGTACAAAAACAGGTTTTTAAAAGCTGGCTACGGCACTGGTCTTGTCACAATTCGGTATTTGCTTTTAGTGAAAATGAGGCGATCGAAAATACTATCGTCGAGCTACATCACTGAAAAATGGCAGCTTATTTAGTACTCACATAAGTAAGAAGCAGGCTGAAATCAGTCTTGCACAGCAAGATATTCCAATTAAACTTAACTAAGTTTCGTTAAAGTGAGTTAGTTGCAGCGAGGCGAGGCAGTTGGTCCGCAGCTTGGAGAGTAATGCACTCACAGCAGTACAATTACTAAACTATCTTTCCGTTACGATATCTTTTTTGATGCAGGTAACAGGCGCTTACGTTATTCTTAACGAACGATGATTCAACATTTATGGAGTACTTCTATGCGTAAATTATGGCAGGCCGCATCCATCATCCTGATCCTTTGTTTATCTGGCTGTGGCTACAATACGATACAGACCGAAGACGAGCAAATTAAGTCAGACTGGTCAGAAGTGTTAAACCAGTATCAGCGACGAGCAGATCTGGTGCCAAATCTGGTGAGCACGGTCAAAGGTTTTGCGGAACAAGAGAAAGATGTGCTGCTCGGTGTCACCAATGCCCGCGCGAAAGTTGGCAGCTTACAAGCAACGCCTGAACTGATCAATAATCCCGAGGCCTTTGCTAAATTTCAGAGTGCACAAGGCGAATTATCAGGTGCACTGTCAAAGTTACTGGTTGTTACTGAAAATTATCCGCAGTTGAAATCTGACGCCGGTTTCCGCGATTTGCAGGCGCAACTGGAAGGCACTGAGAATCGTATTGCTGTCGCCAGAAATCGCTACATTAAATCCGTGCAGGAATATAACGTCACCGTTCGTTCTTTTCCTTCCAATCTGACCGCGATGGTTTTTGGATATCAGGTAAAACCTAATTTCACTGTTGAAAATGAAAAAGCACTTGCAGTGCCACCGAAAGTTGATTTCGGTGCGCCGCAAGGGAATAACGGAAATCAGAAATGACTATTCTGAAAACGGCAAGAATGCTGATTCTTGCCGGCTCTTTATGCTGCTCATTTTTTGCTTCGGCAGAACTTGCCGTTCCTGCGCTGAGCCAGCATGTCACCGATCAGACTGGGACGCTCAACACAGAACAACAAAGCAGTCTGGAACAGACCTTGCAATCTTTCGAAGAAAAAAAAGGAAGCCAGATTGCAGTATTGATTATCGCCAGCACTGCACCGGAAACGATAGAGCAATATTCGCTGCGTGTTGCTGAACAATGGAAATTAGGTCGCAAGAAAATTGATGATGGCGCTATTCTGGTGATTGCCAAGAATGATCGCACTTTACGCATAGAAGTCGGATATGGTCTCGAAGGTGCGCTCAATGACGCGACCAGCAAACGCATCATCAGCGAAACGATCATTCCGCAATTCAAGCAGGATAACTACTTTGGCGGTATCTCCGCCGGAATCAATCAGATGATCCAGGTCGTGAATGGTGAACCGCTGCCCGCAGTCAGACAGAAAAAGGCGAAAAATGACGATGGCGCTAAACAGTATCTTCCGATGCTGTTTATTTTCGCGATGGCCGCTGGCGGAATATTGCGTGCGATATTTGGCCGGCTTCCCGGCGCGATGATAACCGGCGCTGTTGTTGCAGGCTTAACCTGGATACTCGCTGGTGCGATCACGGTCGCTTTGATCGCCGGCATCATTGCGATGATATTTACCCTGTTCAGCGGAAGTATCGGTGGACGTGGGGTCGGTACTTATCATGGCGGTGGAAACCGTAGCGATCGTGGTGATTTTGGTGGCGGCGGCTTTGGAGGTGGCGGTTTCAGCGGAGGCGGAGGCAGCTTTGGCGGTGGCGGCGCATCCGGACGGTGGTAATCATGAATCTGAGACGCATAATCAAACATTTATCGATGAGCCGCTGGCAACTGCCGCGCTATTTCCCTGAAAAATCTCTGCAGGCCATTGAGCAGACAATTAAGCTCAGCGAGACCCGGCATCTGGGTGAAATACGTTTTGCTGTCGAAGCCTCACTCGATGGCGCGCCGCTATTCCGGAATCAATCCTCCCGAGAACGTGCGATTAATCTGTTTTCCGAATTACGTATATGGGACACAGAACACAACAACGGTGTTCTGATCTATCTGCTGCTGGCCGACAAACGTGTCGAAATCATCGCAGACCGTGGAATCCACACGAAAACTGGTAACGCCGAATGGGAAAAAATCTGCCGTGATATGGAAAGCTACTTTCAACGAGCAGAATATGAGGCCGGTGTGATCGCCGGAATACAGGCTGTGACACAGCATCTGATACGGCACTACGCAACAGAACATAACACCTGCAATGAGTTACCGGATCAGCCTGTGCTGCTGTGAGCCAAAACACGCATCTTTCGCCAATTCGCACAGACGGAACAACGTAGCGATAAAATTTAATACGTATTCTGTTTTCTTTTTCATATTCCGGGATTCATCACGGATATGCCCTGCCGGATGCAGCAATGATCTTGTTCAATCCTGAGCAAGATCAAAACTTCCCATATGCGGAAATAACATTGTTGCTATGACTCCATGAGTGTCATCAATATGCAATTCAAAGTGATTGGACATTCAAATTTTTTAAATGATGTCATCAAACGGCACGCGGCATCAGGTCGCAGAGAAATGAAATAATCACTGCCATCAACAAGGAGAAACCTATCATGCTTACACTCAGAAAATCTCAAAGTCGTGGTCGTGCGGATCATGGATGGCTTAAAAGTAATCACTCATTTTCTTTCGCAGATTATTACGATCCTGATCATTCAGGCTGGGGTAATCTGCTGGTGATCAATGAAGACGTTATTGCTCCCGGCACTGGATTTGGCACTCATGGCCATCGCGACATGGAAATTATCAGCTATGTGTTATCCGGGCAGCTCGCGCATCAGGACAGTATGGGTAACATCAAAGGCATTCCGCCAGGCGATGTGCAAAGAATGAGCGCAGGTACCGGCGTCAGACATAGTGAATTCAATCACGCAGAAGGTGAAACCACCCATTTTCTGCAGATATGGATTACGCCAAAACAAAAAGGAATCGCGCCGGGCTACGAGCAAAAAACGATTCCGGCAGCGAAAAAACGTGGCACTTTGTGTTTAGTTGCATCCCCTGATGGTGCGCAGGATTCTGTTGCGATGAATGCGGACGCTGCGCTGTATTCCGGCTTGTTTGATGGCGATGAAAAAGCGGAACTGATCTTAAATCCTGCACGTAAAGCGTATGTGCATCTGATACGCGGAGAACTGGAAGTCAATGGTCAGCGCATCAGTGGTGGTGATGCTTTCAAAATTGAGAATGAAAGCAAGATTACCCTCACCAATGGCAAAGACGCTGAAGTATTAGTGTTTGATCTGACTGCCTGAACAAGCTGTTTCACTAAAGAATCGGAGTCACTATGTTTGATGCATTAAAAAATCCTTTGGCACTCGCTGGTCGCTTATTGCTGGCCTCGCTGTTTTTACCTGCGGGGATCGGTAAGCTCACGGGTTTTGCAGGCACTATCGCTTATATCAGTTCGGCAGAGTTGCCTATGCCTGCACTGGCTGCGGCAGCCGCGCTCATCGTTGAAATCGGCGGTGGCGCAGCACTGATTACCGGCGCGGGCACACGCATTGCGGCCTTGGTACTTGCGCTGTTCACGCTGGTCGCATCATTTGTTTTTCATGCTTACTGGGCGGTTCCGGCTGATCAGCAATACGTCACGCAATTGCTGTTCTTTAAAAATATTGCGGTTGCAGGTGGCTTGCTGACACTGGCCGCGTGGGGTGCAGGTACATGGAGTATTGATGCTCGTATGGCGACAAATTCTCGGCACCGTTAATCTCGGCAAATATAAAAAAAGGCGTCGTCCAGACGCCTTTTTTCTTTGCTACGCGATATCAGGAATCGCTTCAGATCAGCTCACTATCGATCTGAAACTGCCCACTCAGCGCTTTATGTATTGGGCACTTATTCGCAATACGCAGTAAATCTTCACGCGTTGTCTGATCCAGCTCGCCAAGCAATTGTATGCGCCGGGTCAGGCGATAAATACCACCCGATTCTTCCCGGTCAATTTCCACATGTATGCCTGCAAGAGCATATCCCTTGCGCTTCGCATACAACTCCAGCGTCAGCGCGGTACATGCCCCGAGTGCGGAATCAAGCAGCTCATGCGGCGAAGGATGTTGCCCTGATCCGCCAGATTTTTTATCGATGTCAGAAATCCATTGCAAACCTTCAAATTCGACATTGCATGCAGTGCTGCCACTAGCGGCTTGCCAATCAACCGAAATCGTCATCATCAAACTCCTATTAAATTAAATGACAGGTAGAAAAATTATCCTGCCTCATCTGAATCACGTATGCCGATAGCCTGAGATATCAGACATTACGCGTGGCCGATTGTCTCTACCGGATACCCCGCATCGATCCAGGCGTCGATACCGCCATGTAAAACACTGGCGGCAATTCCACGCCGACTCAGTAAATACGCAGCTTTGAGTGCGGACGCATCATTCGGACACGAGCAATACGTAATAATTTTTGCGCTTGCCGGCCATGTGTCGACAGGGGCAGTTTCTATGCCGCTTAATTCTATGTGTCTGGCACCTTGAATATGTGTCTCCAGCGCGCCCGGGGCCAAAGAAACACGGACATCGACAATCACGAGTTCTTCACCACGCTCAAGCAGATCTGCCAGCTGAGCAGGCGCTACACGCGGCAAACTGGCCACCGAGCGTTTCACGCGCCAGCGCCGCCAGATACGTACGGCAATGTATAAAGCAACTCCACAAGCAACCAGCAACATGGCGGTATCGCCAAGCTGACTCAGGTAAGCCAACAGTTGCCCGACCTGATTGTGAAACAGTAAGCCTCCTGCAATACCACTGCCAGCCCATAACAGCGTGCCGGCAATATTAAATATCACAAATGATGACACCCGCATGCCCATTGCCCCTGCCAGCGGCGGTGTGAGAATCGACAGTCCCGGAACAAACTTGGCGACGACCAGAGTTGCGATACCACGGCGGGCAAAACTCAGCTCACTCTGGCGCACACAAGTATCGGGAGAAATTGAAATCCGGCACAGCAATGCCAATACGCGATGACCAAACCTGCGCCCGGCATAGAACCAGACGGAATCGGCAATCATTGATGCCAGCGTCGCCACTGCCAGCGCCTGAACCGCAAACACACCGTTATCTGCCGCCGCGACACCGGCTAACAACAGAAAAGGCAGGGCGGGAATAGGAGCACCGAGTTGCTCGACCAGTACACCAAAAAACAGTGCCAGCAACCCATGCTGAGAAAAAAGAGAGGTGATATTTTCCATTGTGACCGACTTGAATGTTCCTGATAAAGCTGACTCCGCAGTCTACCATTTCAGTTTTGTTCTGGCGCGAACAAATAGCGAATCTCTGCGATCACACTGCGGCGATGTTTTCGCGTTGGCATTTTTTGAAAATCCTGGCAATCGTCTCTGATCAATATCGCCCATCAAGCAATGAGCAATGAGCAGCCTGATCCCACCTTCCCATCATGCCTGACAAACACACTGTTTCCACGGGTGAAATTTGATGTCATGATTCTGAATAAATGAACGAATAAATACACCATGAATACTCCCCGTGATGTCCTGACGCCAGCGGCACTGGCGATGTTGCAAGTCATCGCTGATACCGGCAGCTTTGCCGCGGCCGCGCGCGCCAGCAATATGGTGCCAAGTGCCCTGACCTATCGCGTGCGTCAGATCGAAGAAGCGCTCGATGTATTGCTGTTTGATCGCAGCTCCCGTCAGGCGCAATTAACGGCTGCAGGGATGGAATTACTACGCGAGGGAAACAGTCTGCTGGAAGAAATCGACGCCATCGCCAATCGTGTGAAACGCGTTGCCACCGGTTGGGAGCCACAATTTACCATCGCCGTTGACAGCATCATTGATCGCACAACCATCATGGAATTGTGTGAACAGTTCTTTCAGATGAATCCACCAACGCGGCTTAAACTAAGGGCGGAAACCTTATCCGGCACCTTGGAGGCGCTGACATCAGGACAAGCCGATCTGGCTATTGGTGTCGTGATGGACAGCAATACGAAAACCGGCTTACAACGCGAACACCTGGGCACTGTCGATTTTGCCTTCGCCGTCGCGCCGCATCACCCGTTGGCAACCGCGACAGAACCCTTGTCTGACAAGGTGATACGCCAGTATCGTGCGGTTGCTATTGCCGACTCAGTCAAACAAGGAACCAGCATGTCGATAGGTTTGCTGACGGGGCAAGATGTGTTCACCGTTGCCGATATGTCTGCCAAACTGGAGGCGCAGGTGCGAGGACTGGGAGCAGGATTTTTACCGACCTGCCTTGCTAACCCATGCATAGACAGCGGAAAACTGGTCGTCAGAAAAGTGGAACGGGCGCAGCAGCAGGTACAGTCAAGTTACGCGTGGCGTCAAAGCAGTAAAGCCATGCAAGGACGTGCGCTGCAATGGTGGCTGGATCAACTGCAAGCGCCAGTCACCCGCGCAGCATTACTGGGAGTGCGCCGACAGCGCCATCTCTGATGCGGCAAAGCTGCTACGACTCCTTATCTGCAACGACGCCCTTCGTGACGTTTTCACCGTCCTCATTTTTTAAGGTCCAGAAAAATATCGACGACAACATCGTGACCACACCTAATGTGAGGAAGGCGTGGTGTAACGCACTGGTGACCGCAATTTTGTCGCTCTGCGGAAGCGCGCCGAGATACCATGCTGCGACCAGTGAGCCGCAAGCCAGCCCGAAACTCAAGGCCATCTGCTGCAAAGAACTGCCTATTGTGCTGGCCATGCTGGAATCGACGGGCTCAATATCGGCATACGTCATTGAGTTGATACTGGAAAACTGCAGTGAATTAAAAAATCCCTGCGCCAGACTCAGCGCCACAATCAATATCAACGGTGTGGAAGAGGAAACACGGGCAAACAAGCAGATCGTCACGCCTATCATGAACGTATTCGTAATCAGAATTTTGCGATAGCCAAATTGACGCAGCAAATGTCGGGCGATCAGCTTCATACCCATAGCAGCCGCAGCCGCAGGCATCATCAGTAATCCAGATTGCCATGCAGGCAGTCCCAGCCCCAGCTGATACAACAAAGGCAGTAAAAACGGCAGTCCACCTATACCTAAGCGCGTGACAAAACCACCGACAATAGACACCCGGAACGTGCGTATCTGAAACAGATTTAAGCGTAACAACGGATATGGCGTATGTTGCGAATGCCATCCATAAGCTGCCAGTAATATCAGCGAGATCACAAACAGAACTGACTCCGACGTAATATCAAGGCGGTGCTCACCAAAGATTTCCAGCAGCCATGACAGCAAGGCGGTTCCGGTGCCGAATAAGACCAATCCAACCACGTCCAGCGGGCGCTCCTCATTCCCGTAATAATCCGGCATGTGGCGATACGCCAGCCACAGCGCAATGATGCCGACCGGCACATTGATAAAGAAAATCACACGCCACGACAACCAGTGCACAATCAGTCCACCAACGGTCGGACCCAATAGCGGGCCTATCAGTGCAGGGATGATCACAAAATTCATCGCAGTCAGTAATTCTGTTTTTGGGAAAGTACGGATGATCGCCAACCGGCCGACGGGCATCATCATGGCGGCTCCGATGCCCTGCAAAATACGGGTTGCGACGAGCATAGGCACACTGACTGCCAGACCACTCAGAACCGAAGCAACGGTAAAAATTGCGACGGCAAAACCAAAAACCCGGCGTGTCCCAAAGCGATCTGCAATCCAGCCGCTGACAGGAATACCAACGGCCAGACTCAGAATATAACTGGTTACTGCAGCCTTCAAACTTAAAGGCGTCACCTGCAAGCTCGCCGCCATAGAAGGAATCGCGGTATTCAGAATAGTCGCGTCGAGCTGTTCCATGAATAGAGCAATCGCGACGACCCATGGCAGATAAGATTTGACCTTGAGATCATTCATCGTAAGTGCGCTGACATTGTGAGAAAGTGAAAATACCTGGCATAACGTGAGGCGATTTGAAACAAGCTTGCCAGTGTAACCCTAAGACGGTAACGCGTCACGCTGCCGTATGCAGATGAATCGGTACGTCATCAGAATTTTTTTGCACGAAATATGCAGATCGTTGGATGCGCGACCTTACGTGAGGTCGCCATCAAACCGAAAATAGAAAAACCTCCCCTGTACCGTTGATCGGGAACGATACAAAGGCGGGAAAAACAAAATCGCGGAATGCTCAAGCATGCACCAGAACGCGCAGGAATAACGGACACCAGTCCCTGCATTATCTGGATAAACATTGCAGAGACTGGTGTCCGACGATGGCAGGTTTATTTTTTTCGTGGAGCGTAAATACGTGCCATGTCTTCTGCAAAGTGCTTTTGCAAATTCAGACGTTTCAATTTCAGCGTTGGTGTGATTAAGGTACTTTCTATCGTCCAGGGTTCGGTCGATAAAATCACGCCTTTAGGTTGGGCGTAAAACGGAAAGCTGCTGGTCAGTTCACGCACACGCTTCAACACCACGTCAGTTGCAGCGGGGGATTTTAAATTGTTCATATCCGTGGCATCCAACCCCAGCGTTTGCGCTAACTGTGCCCAGTAAGACTGACTCAGTACAACGACGCAACCGATGAAAGGCGCATTCTCACCAAAAGCGTACACCTGCTCAAATGCCGGATCGGTGGAAATTGCGATTTCCAGATCGACAGGCGCAATTTTTTCACCAGTCGATGTCACAATAATCTCTTTGACGCGGCCGAGTATGCGCACGCGACCATCGACGACTTCCGCCTGATCACCGGTACGCAGCCAGCCATCAATAAATGCTTTGGCAGTATCTTCTTCACGCTTCCAGTAACCGCGCATGACGTTAGGTCCGCGCACCTGCAGCTCGGCGTTTTCACCTACCCTTACCTCAACACCTTCAAGAATTCGCCCGACGGTGGAAGGATTATTGTCGTCCGGTGCGTTGAATGCCACAACCGGCGCGGTTTCTGTCATACCGTATCCCTGCACAATAGGAATTCCCAGACCGAGGAAGCAACGCGAGATCGATGTGGAGAGTGCAGCGCCGCCACTGACCGCAACGCGCAGGCGACCACCAAACTGATTTTTCAATTTGCTGGCAACCACAGGCTCCAGCACACGCCAGACGATAGCATCGCTGATACTTTGCAACACGCTATCTGCCGACAAACCCTGCGCGCGCGTGAAGCGCCGCCAGCCCACTGCGATCGCCGCATTAAACAAAAACGACTGTACTTTTGACTGCGCCAGCCTGGTCTGAATCACGCTGTACACACGCTCGTAAATCCTCGGCACAGAAATCAAAATTGTCGGCTTAATCGTGACCAACTCTTCAGGCAACTGTTTGACCGAATGCGAGAATGCAACACAGGCACCGGCCGCCACTGGCAGGTAATAACCGGCTGTACGCTCAAAGGTATGCGACAAAGGCAGGAACGACAGAAATACATCGCTGATCACCGGTGCCACACGTGCAACCACGGCTTTCACATTCGACATGACATTATTGTGCGTCAGCATCACGCCCTTGGGCTTACCTGTGGTGCCTGAGGTGTAAACCAAGGCGGCAAGATCATCCGTCGCAGCCTCTTCCAGCCCCCCGGCAGCATTCACACTCGCCGCAGCAGACAGCCATTCTTCGCTTGAAACGACAGGAACACCGGCGGGATAATCAGCCGCCGTCAGATTTTTTTCCAGCACCACGACCTGACGCAAAGCAGGCAGCGCAATCCCGGCATTGCCTATGTCTTTCCATTGTTGATCAGTTGTTGCGATCAGAACTGAAGCATCGCTGTCACCGATGATGTAAGCAATACTTTCAGGATTATCAAGCGCATGCATCGGAACTGGCACGCACGCCATCTGCAACGCCGCCTGATCGATACACACCGCCTGCAAACCATTCGGCAACAAAATCGCGATACGCGCACCACGCTCCAGATTCAACAACGACAGCGCCCGCACGCAGCCCATCACGCGCTGATGGGTTTCTTCCCATGTGTAACTGATCCATTGACCATTTTGCTCATTAAACTGCCGATAAGCTTCTGCGGACGGCGTTTTCGCTACGCGCCATGTGAAAAGTTCAGCGAGGGTCCGGAGGTCTGTCAATGCGCGCTCTTGCAATGGTCTCTGTTGGTTTGACATGATTTTTAAGTTTTCGTTAAGCACCGCTCTGTGACGGTAGGCTGGTCGCCGGATGAGAATGCAGCTCAGACAACATGTTCAGGAAAATAATTTGCTTCTGGCAAGTACGAGGCTGCGTATGAACAAATGCGCCACATGCGAAACATGCGGCATATGCGACGCATGCAATACCTGATTCATTCAGACAGCATATGTTTATATTACTACTATGGCAGCATATCGGCGCAGAACAGTCGGCTGAAAATAGCACATCCGTGCGGAATTCAGGGCAAACGAATTATAGGACGCCATCAGGTCGGGGCATTGACTTGGGTCATTGACAGAATGAGCAAAAAATTGCTATTCCTTACTGCGGATGAAAATCAGTGAGATGCGCCCTGATGCAAAGCCTGCGATCAGGGCGACATATTATGTTATGAAGCGGCTAATGCCTGTTCGAGATCAGCGATCAGATCGTCGATATGCTCGATACCTATCGACAAGCGCACAGTGTCTTCGGTCACGCCTGCTTTGGCGAGTTCTTCCGGATTTAATTGCCGGTGCGTCGTGGTCGCAGGATGGCATGCGAGAGATTTAGCGTCGCCGATATTTACTAAACGAGTGAAGAGTTGCAAGGCATCCTGAAAACGTCCACCCGCTTCACGTCCACCTTGCAGACCAAAAGTCAGTATTCCTGATGGCTTACCGCCCAGGTATTTCTGCGCCAGCGCATGATCTTTATGATCTGGCAAACCAGCATAATTCACCCACTTCACTTTCGCGTGCTGTTGCAGATATTCGGCAATCTTGCGTGTATTGTCGGTAATGCGATCCAGTCTTAACGCCAGCGTTTCTATGCCCTGCAATATCAGGAAGGCATTGAACGGCGACAAGGCGGCACCCGTATTACGCAATGGCACCACGCGCGCACGACCTATGTAGGCGGCAGGGCCTAAAGCTTCGGTATAAACGACGCCGTGATATGAGACATCAGGCTCATTCAGACGCTTAAAACGTTGCTTGTGTTCTGCCCAAGGAAACTTGCCGGAATCAACGATAATGCCGCCTATCGTCGTACCATGCCCGCCCAGATATTTAGTCAGCGAATGCACCACGATATCGGCACCAAATTCAATCGGGCGCAACAGATAAGGCGATGGCACCGTGTTATCGACGATCAGCGGCACACCATGTCTGTGCGCAACGGCAGCAATCGCTTCGATATCGGTGATATTCCCCAGCGGATTACCAATCGATTCAACAAACACTGCTTTAGTTTTATCGTCGATCAACCGCGCAAACGACTCTGGGTCACGATAATCCGCGAAGCGGGTTTCTATGCCGAATTGTGGCAAGGTATGCGCAAACAGATTATAGGTACCGCCATATAACGTCGATGCCGAAACGATGTTGTCGCCAGCTTCAGCAATCGTCTGTATCGCATACGTAATGGCGGCCTGCCCGGATGCCAATGCCAGGCCAGCGATACCGCCTTCGAGTGCCGCGACGCGTTTTTCCAGCACATCATTGGTCGGATTCATGATCCGTGAATAAATATTCCCCTGCACCTTCAGATCAAATAAATCTGCGCCATGCTGGGTGTTATCGAAAGCATAGGCAACGGTCTGATAAATCGGCACCGCAACTGCACGTGTCGTCGGGTCTGGCGAATAACCGCCGTGAACAGCAATAGTTTCCAGTTTCATTGATGGTTTCCTGTCGTTTGAGATGGTTTGAAATGGTTTGAAAAAAGCTGTGATGATCATAAAAAGCGCCAGAACACCTGACAAGGAAGCATTTCATATTTCTATAGTTGAAAATTAAAAAACAACAGATTTCAACTATCAGCATCTGATTTTCAACATAGGAAAATTCCGCATAAGCAAGGCGAAATATCTTCGTGTACCGCGATAAGACCAGATGCAATACTGGCCTGACATATTGCTCATCCATCAGGTTTTCGCATGTCCCGACGACTACAAACATTAAGTGACGCCATCGATTTTTCATCTCCTGAAAACGAGATGATTGCCATCGCCGCCAACCTGGCTGATCGTCTGGCGCAAAGCGCCGTCGAACGTGATCAGACTGGCGGTCATGCAGCAACAGAACGTGCATGGATACGTGAATCCGGCTTGTTGACCTTATCCATTCCTGAGGAATTTGGCGGTCAGGGCGCGAGCTGGGCAACGATCTTGCAGATCGTACGATTGCTCGCCAAAGCCGATAGCGCCCTCGCGCATGTGTTCGCGTTTCACCACTTACAAATTGCAGGCATAGAGTTGTATGGCAACGCGCAGCAACGCCGGCGTCTGTACAGCGCCACCGTCGCACAAAAATTATTCTGGGGTAATGCGCTGAATCCTCTGGATAAACGCACGATTGCAACCCGTACTCAAAATGGCTATCTGCTCAACGGTATTAAAAGTTTTTCGTCTGGCTCCGTGGGTTCGGACTGGCTGACCATTTCAGCCTGGGATGAAGCAACGCAAAGCGCGCTGATTGCGGCAATACCTAGCACCCAACCCGGCATACGCATACAGGCAGACTGGGATGCCTTCGGCCAGCGCCAGACAGATAGCGGCAACGTGCATTTCGATCACGTCTTCCTGCATGACGATCTGGTGTTGCAGGCGCCGGGACAAGTACCGACGGCGCAAGCCACACTGCGCTCGCAAATTGCCCAACTGATGATGGCAAACCTGTATCTGGGCATCGCGTCCGGTGCGTTTGATGCCGCCCGCAACTACACGCGGGATAAGGCCAGAGCCTGGTTTTCCTCAGGAGTCAGCGCCGCCACAGAAGACCCTTACATTCAGCATCGTTATGGTGAACTCTGGTTATTGCTGCGCCCGGCGACGGCACTTGCCGATCTGGCGGCACAAGAACTGGAGCGCACTTTCAGAAAAGGGGCGCTGGTCACTGCCACAGAGCGAGGTGCGCTTGCGATCTCGGTCGCAGAAGCAAAATGCCTTGCGCACCGCGCAGGTATTGAGGTGAGCTCACAAATGTTTGAACTGACCGGAGCCAGCTCAACATCCAGCCGCTATGGCTACGACCGTTTCTGGCGCAATGTCCGGGTACATACCCTGCACGACCCGATTGATTACAAACTACGTGATCTGGGGCGCTATGCACTGAACGGCAGCGTGCCTGAACCGACCGCCTATTCGTAATACGGAGCCGATCATGAGCGACAACATCATACGAATACAGTCTGCCAGCAAATCCTTTGTGCTGCCGCACGGCGACATTTTTCAGGCGGTCAACAACGTCAGTCTGGACATTGCAAAAGGCGATATTTTTGGTCTGATAGGAAAAAGCGGCGCAGGAAAATCGACGCTGCTGCGTCTGTTCAATTTACTGGAGCGGCCAGACACGGGCAGCATCACTGTCGCCGGTAACGAACTGACGCGACTCAACAAAAAACAATTGCGTGAAGCACGCCAGAACATAGGCATGATTTTTCAGCAGTTCAATCTTTTACAAAATGCCAGCGTGTTCGACAACGTCGCGTTCCCGCTGAAGATACACACCCATCTGAGCAAACACGAGATCCGTGAACGTGTAGAGGAATGTCTGAATATCGTCGGCCTGACGAATAAAGCCAACAGCTATCCGGCGCAGTTATCCGGTGGGCAGAAGCAACGCGTTGCAATCGCGCGCGCACTGGCGAGCAGACCACAAGTGCTGTTGTGCGATGAACCAACCTCATCTCTCGATGCAGAAACAACACGCGAAGTGCTGGACACTTTGCGCGATATTAATCAACGTTTAGGAGTCACGATTGTGATCGTCAGTCATGAATTATCCGTCCTCAGCAGTATTTGCAATCATGTCGCGGTGATCGTCGATGGCGAAGTCGCTGAAAGCTTTGCGCTGGCCGATACCGACATCCCACGCCAAACCGCGTTAGGACGTGAACTGGCGTATTACAGCCGCGAAGAAAGCAGCGCCGGACAGTGGAAAGATCTTGCCCATGTTTGAAAATCTGATCTCACTGTTACCTGAACTCGGAACGGCTCTGCTGCAAACGCTGACCATGCTGGGTATAGGCTTGTCAGCCGCCGTCATCATCGGCGGGCCACTCGGTATTCTGTTGTTTCTGGTCGGCGAGGGGCAATCGCTACAGCATCGCCCCCTCGCACTGGCGCTAGGCTGGCTGGTCAATACCGTACGCTCATTTCCTTTCATCATTTTGCTGGTCGCACTGGTGCCATTCACACGCTGGCTAGTCGGCACCTCCATCGGCCCGCTGGCAGCGGCAGTGCCACTGTCGTTTGCTGCGATTCCTTATTTCGCGCGGCTGGTCGAACAAAGCTGCAAAGAAGTGCCACGCGGCGTCATCGAAGCCGCCCATGCGATGGGCGCCACCGAATTTCAGATCGTCTGGCGGGTCTTGCTGGTCGAAGCCCGTTCCGGTCTGGTGCTCGCCCTGACCGTATTGGCGATCAGTTTTCTGTCTTACTCCGCCATTGCTGGCGTGGTCGGCGGCGGTGGCATCGGCGATCTTGCGATCCGCTACGGTTACTACCGCTTTCAGACCGATGTCATGTTTTTTACTGTTGCCATTCTGATTGTTCTGGTGCAGTTGATACAGTTCACCGGCAGCCGTATCGCCAGAAAAATTGATCATCGTTGATTCGTTACCGTCACCGCTACCGTTACCTTTACCTTTACTGCATTCACTTTCATACTCAACTTTCTGAAGGAATTTCTATGCTGCGTCGTACACTTCTGACTACCCTGTTGACGAGCTTAGCGCTCGCCGTTTCCGTTCCGGCATTGGCGAAAGACCCGAAAGAATTAGTCATCGGTACAAGCGCAGGCCCGTATGCCGATCAGGTGAAATTAGGCATTAAGCCTGTACTGGAAAAGCAGGGATACAAAGTTAAAGTCGTCGAATTTAACGACTATATACAACCGAATTTTGCACTCGCCGAAGGCTCGCTCGATGCGAATGCGTTTCAACACATCATCTATCTGACCAAGTTTTCGACTGAAAACAAATTGCCATTAAGCGAGCTGATTAAAGTCCCCACGGCTCCGATTGCGATCTACAGCAAAAAACATACTTCACTGAACCAAGTTAAAGAAGGCACGACCGTCGCCTTACCAAATGATCCGACCAATCAGGCCAGAGCACTGGTGCTGCTCGACCAGTTAGGATGGATCAAACTGCGGGCAAATTTCGATCCTATCCGTGCCTCAGAAAAAGATATTGCCGACAACATCAAAAAAATCAAACTGATTCCGCTGGAAGCAGCGCAGTTACCACGCTCTTTGCAAGACACAGATTACTCGTTTGTGAATGGCAATTTTGCGCTGGTGTCAGGCTTGAAACTGAGCGAAGCGCTGGCGCGTGAAAAAATCTCTGCCAATTATCAAAACCTGGTCGCGATCCGCACTGCAGATAAAGGCAAAGCCTGGGTGAAAGATCTGGAAGCCGCTTATCGTTCACGCGAATTTCTGGATGTCACGAATAAACATTTCGCCGGGTTCTCCAAACCGGATTATCAGCAAGCGCTGGAAAACAGCGGAAAATAAATCAGGCCATGAGCAAAGTCATCCGCTTCAATGCGTTTCAGATGAATACCGTCGGCCATCAGTCGCCGGGGCTGTGGCGACATCCCAGCGATCAAAGCCATCAATACACCAGCGCGCGGCATTGGACCGAGCTCGCACGCTTACTGGAATACGGTTTGTTTGACGCCGTATTCCTGGCCGATGTGCTGGGTGTGTATGACGTCTTTCAGGGCAAGGTGGATGCTGCACTGAAACATGCGATACAAATCCCCTTAAACGACCCGCTGGCCTTGGTGCCCATCATGGCGAGCGTAACCAAACATCTGGGCTTTGGCGTGACATGTGCATTAACCAGTGAACATCCCTATCCGTTTGCGCGTCGCTTATCGACACTCGATCATCTGACGGAAGGACGCATAGGTTGGAATATCGTCACTGGCTATCTCGACAGCGCCGCCCGCAATCTGGGTCTGCAGCAGCAACTCGGTCACGACGAACGCTATGACCTGGCAGATGAATATCTGGAGGTCGTCTATAAATTGTGGGAAAAAAGCTGGGATGAGCAAGCGCTTCAGCGCGACAAATTGCGCGGTATTTATGCCGACCCGGCACATGTGCATGCGATTGCGCACGAAGGCCGGTATTTCAAAGTACCGGGCATCCACTTATCCGAACCTTCACCACAAAGAACGCCACTCTTGTTTCAGGCTGGCACTTCCAAGCGCGGTACTGCATTTGCCGCCAGACATGCTGAATGCACGTTTGTCAGCGGCCCCAGCAAACAAGTCGTCAAACGCTATGTCGATGATATTCGGCAGGCGGTCGTTGCCGCTGGCCGCCAGCCTTCCGACATTCTGATTTATGCGCAGGCACTGATCATCACCGCAGAAACCGAAAAAGAAGCGCAAGCCAAATATCTGGATTATCGGCAATACCTCGATATTGAAGCATCGCTGACCTTGTTGTCTGGCTGGACCGGTGTCGACTTTTCACAATTTCCACTCGATGCCACGATAGACTACATCGAGTCAGATGCAGGCAGATCGGCGCTGGCCTCGTTCAGTGCAGCAGATCCTTCAAAAAAATGGACGGTCAGGGAAGCGGCAGAATTCATTGCGCTCGGTGGTCGCGGGCCGGTCTTCATCGGTGACCCGCAACAAATCGCCACCCAGTTAGAAGCCTGGGTCGATGAAACAGGTATCGACGGTTTTAACCTTGCGTTTGCCATCGCCCACGAAACGATGCGCGATGTCGTGAATCTGATCGTTCCCGAATTACAGCGCCGCAAACGCTACAAGACCAGGTATGCCAGCGGCAGCTTGCGACATCAGCTTTTCGGCAAAGGCCCTTATTTACCCCAAAATCATGCCGGACGCCAGGTCAGCATCACGCCCCCGGTCGCAGCTACAGCTGCAACCTGATTATTTCTTTTTTTTGAAAGCGCCTCATGAAACGTCGCCATTTCCTCGAACTTGCTTCCGCTTCTGCAACCGCAGCTTTATTACCGACATTCGCTCACGCTGCGACACCACTGAAAGAATTGCGGCTGGACTATGCGTATTACTCCCCCACCAGTCTGGTATTACGTCGTTTCGGCTGGCTGGAAGATGAATTCAAAGCCGACGGTACCAGTATCAAGTGGGTGCTGAGTGCAGGCAGCAATCGAGCGCTCGAATATCTGAACGCCAACAGTATTGATATCGGTTCGAGTGCCGGTTTGGCGGCCTTACTCGCCAAAGCCAACGGCAATCCGATCAGGACGCCGTATATTTTTTCACGCCCCGAATGGACGGCACTGCTGGTGCGGAAAGACTCTGCCATCCGCAATCTCGCCGACCTGAAAGGGAAAAAAGTAGCGGCTACCAAGGGCACCGATCCTTATCTATTTTTGTTACGTGCGCTGAAAACGGCGGGATTAAAACGTAGCGACATAGAACATGTCAGCCTGCAACACGCCGATGGCCGTGCTGCGCTGGAGCAAGGTAAAGTGGATGCGTGGGCAGGATTGGATCCGCACATGGCCGCCAGCGAACTGGAATCGAATTCCAGACTGATCTACCGTAATGTGGCATTCAACACCTATGGCTTTTTGAATGTGCGCGAAGAATTCCTAAGCAGTCGCCCGACCGAGGTCGCGCGTGTCATCCGCGCCTATGAAAAAGCACGTCTGTGGATTATCAGTAATCCATCGGAGGCCGCAAAGATATTGTCGGAAGAAGCCAAAGTCACGTTGCCAGTCGCTTTATTGCAAATCAAATTACGCAGCGACTTCAGCCAGCCTTTGCCGACAAATGAACATATCCAGGCTTTGGAAACTGCCGCGCCTATTCTGCTGGAGGAAGGGCTGGTCAAACCAGGCACCGATCTGAAAGCCGTGATTCATGCACTAATCGATACGCGTTTTTCCCAACCACTGATTAGCCGCAGCTGAACATCATGAACACGTCTGCCATTGCGATGACTGCTGCCAGCACAAATCCGGCAGCGCAAAAAAAGAACCCGGTGTTACCACGCGCATTGTGGGGCCTGCTGTTGCCGCTGACCGTTTTACTGCTGGCGGAAATCAGTGTCCGCTTTGCGCTGATTCCGTCTAATCTGCTACCAGCACCGTCTGAGATTTTTGGTACGCTTTTTTATCTCTGGCAGCATGACCTGCTCAGCCACATCGGCGTCAGCAGCGCCCGCGTTGCAGCGGGATTTGTCATCGGTGCGGCGCTGGCAATCACCACCGGTTCTATGGTTGCGCTCAGCGGACGTCTGGACGCATTGCTCGATCCCAGCTTTCAGGCATTGCGTGCGATTCCCTCGTTGGCATGGGTTCCTTTATTGCTGTTGTGGCTGGGTATTGATGAAGCACCGAAATTAGTATTGATCGCGATCGGCGCTTTTTTCCCGGTGTATATGGGCGTTGTTTCCGGCATTCGTGGCGTTGACCGGCGGCTGACGGAAGTGGGTAAACTATATCGTCTGACGCCTTATGCGATGACGCGCCGCATCTTGCTACCGGCCGCCTTGCCGGCGATTCTGACTGGTTTGCGTAACGGACTGAGTCTGGCGTGGATGTTTATGGTCGCCGCTGAATTGATTGCCGCCAGTCAGGGGCTGGGCTATCTGCTGACCGATGGGCGCGAAACCAGCCGTGCCGACATTGTTCTGGCCGCAATCGCCTTACTCGCCTTGCTGGGCAAGATCAGTGACTGGGGTATGCAACAACTGGAGCAGCACCTGCTTACCTGGCGTGATACTTATCAGGCAGAAGGAACCTCCGCATGAGCGATTTCCTGCATATCAGTATCGACGACAAACACTACGGCAGCCGCCAGGTATTGCGCTCGCTGCAAATCGAGATACAGCGCGGCGAGATCGTCAGCCTGATCGGCGCCAGCGGTTGCGGCAAAAGCACCTTGCTCTCCATTATTGCCGGGCTTGATCGTGATTACCGTGGACAAATACAACTCGAAGGTAAGCGGCTATATGGTGTCAGCCAGGACATCGGCTTTATATTTCAGGAACCCCGCCTATTTCCTTGGCTGAGCGTCGCCGCCAATATTGCCTTCGACCCGGCGCAATCAGCCACAGAACGCTCATCGGTGTCACATCTGCTGTCAGAAGTCGGCTTGTCCGGATATGAAAATGCGCTGCCCAAACAGTTATCTGGCGGACAGGCACAACGCGTAGCAATCGCCCGGGGGTTGTACTCTCGCCCGAAGTTACTGCTGCTGGATGAACCATTTTCTGCGGTGGATGCGTTCACCCGCATGAAATTACAGGATTTGCTGCTCAGCGTGGCGCAAGAGCATGGACTGACGATAATCATGGTCACACACGATATTGACGAGGCGCTGTATCTGAGCGACCGTATTATTCTGCTGGATCGCGATGCAGGCAATGTCAGATCCATCTTCCGTCCCGGGCTTCAACAACCAAGAAATCGTGCACAAGCGACGCTCTCACCGTTAAAAGCAGAAATCCTGGACAATTTGCATGCTGCGCATGCGTTCTAGATCTCGTTTCATCAATAGAGATGATTTCTGCTTATATCCGCTTACGTCTGTTACATAAATTTTCCATATGGAAAGTTTTACTGAGTAGCGTCGTGGATTTGCCGCTTGGCGCAAGAAAACCTTGCTTATTTTTGCAATCTTTTCTGTCAATTGGTAGGATGAGTCCTTTTAGCAGGTATCAAGCTTACCTGCCGAAACGCGTATCGATATCCTGCGGATGATTTCCTGACCACAAAATAATGATACGCTGGCGACTGCCTTTCCTTTTCTGATGAATGCCATGCAAAACAGTCTGACGCGTAAGCCCATAGAAATAAAAATTTCCACCGTTGTCGCTGTCGCTGTATTGCTGCATGAAGCGTCCACTCCTGCGCTGGAAGCTGCCTTAAAGGAAATGACCACTGGTTCACCGGATTTTTTTGACGATGAATTCGCAGTCATTGACGTTGAAAGCATCGCTGCAGAAACCGTTGACTGGGATGCGCTGATCCCACTATTCAAAGCGCATGGCTTGCATCCGGTCGCGGTTCGCAATGCGCGCGAAGAGGATTATGCGATCATCCGTTCACATGGTTTAAGTATTGATGTGGTAAGCAAACCACGCCACGAACCAGAAGTGATCGCAGCGCAAGCCGAAGTACCGGCACCGGCAGCAAAAGCTGAACCACAAGTAATTATCCGCAATAATCCGGCAATGGTGATCGATACGCCAGTACGCGCTGGTCAGCGTATTTATGCCCGCGGCGCAGACCTGATTATTACAGCCTCAGTCAATAACGGCGCGGAAGTTATCGCCGACGGCAGCATCCATATTTACTCTACGCTGCGCGGACGCGCATTAGCTGGCGCTACCGGCAATACGGAAGCAAGAATTTTTGCTCTGCAAATGGAACCGGAACTGGTGTCGATTGCCGGCATCTACCGGACATTTGAAAATGGCTTCCCGGATTTGCAGGCACAACATCCCGCACAAGTAAGGCTGATTGGTGACAGTATTGAAGTATCATCAGTAAAAACGGTCGGATAACGCCCTATATTTCAGTTATTTCGAATAGAAAAAGGAGTTTTTTGTGGCAAGAATCATTGTTGTAACATCCGGCAAGGGCGGCGTAGGAAAAACCACCTCCAGCGCAAGTTTTGCCTCAGGTCTGGCAATGCGCGGGCATAAAACAGCCGTACTGGATTTTGACGTCGGTCTGCGCAATCTGGATCTGATCATGGGTTGCGAACGCCGCGTGGTCTATGATCTGGTGAATGTCATCAGCGGTGAAGCAACCCTGAATCAGGCATTAATCAAGGATAAGCATTGCGATAACCTGTTCATACTGCCCGCCTCACAGACCAGAGATAAAGATGCACTGACAGAAGAAGGTGTTGAGCGCGTGCTGAATGATCTGGCAAAAATGGACTTTGAATTCATCGTCTGCGACTCACCAGCGGGTATCGAACGCGGTGCCGTCATGGCGCTGACATTTGCTGACGAAGCAATCGTTGTTACCAACCCTGAAGTGTCTTCAGTACGTGATTCTGACCGTATCCTCGGCATCATTCAGGCGAAGTCTAAACGCGCACAAGCAGGCGGCGAGCCAGTCAAAGAACATTTACTGATCACACGCTATTCACCAAAACGTGTTGAAGCCGGTGAAATGCTGTCGTATACCGATGTACAGGAAATTTTACGTATCCCTCTGATTGGTGTGATCCCGGAATCAGAGGCTGTATTACATGCATCGAATCAGGGTAACCCTGCTATACACATGAAAGGCAGCGATGTCTCTGATGCTTATGAAGATGTGGTCACCCGCTTCCTCGGTCAGGAAGTTCCGTTGCGCTTCATCACTTACGAAAAGCCAGGCTTACTGCAGCGTATTTTCGGAGGTAAATAAACATGGCCTTGCTTTCTTTTTTATTTAATAGCAAACCAAAAACTGCCAATGTGGCAAAAGAACGCTTACAGATCATCATCGCCCGTGAACGCACAGGTCGTGAAGGTTACGATTTTTTGCCCGCGTTGCGCGAGGAGCTGATCGCTGTCATTTCAAAATACACCAAAGTCAGTCCGGAGGACATTACCGTCTCTCTTGATAAGCAAGGGAATCTTGAAGTACTGGACGTGAATGTTGTTTTGCCTGAATTAGAACTACGTAATTAAACAGTTGAGTCAGCAACTGGATGAGTAACTGAGGCGGACAAGTCTGCAATGCGTTCGCCTTGAATGAATCAGATCGGTGTTTCACATCACTTAACGAGGTAATGCTTAAAGAAGAATGATCGATGCGGTAATAAAGAAATAAATTTCGTTGCAAATGTTATTTTTACGGGTTACATTTTTTAACAAATTTCATTTTTCTTACTTGCTTTCGATATAATGATAAGACCCTGTTCAATTGCCAGACATTAACGATAACTATCCATGAGAATCGCTGTACTTGACGACGACAATAATCTGCTGGAGCTGGTCTGCACTATTTTGAATGCGGCTGGTCATACATGTCATCCTTTTTTAAGCGGCAAAGAAATGCTGCATCAGCTGCGTCGCGAAAGCTACGATATGCTGATACTGGACTGGCAGGTTCCCGATCTGAATGGCACTGAAATTCTGCACTGGGTGCGGGAAAAGCTCTCACCAACGCTGCCGGTTTTGTTTATGACCAGTCGCTCAGGTGAAGACGACATCGTCGCTGGCCTCGCTGCTGGTGCAGACGACTACATGATCAAACCTATCCGCCGCAGTGAACTGGTGGCCAGGGTGCAGGCGCTGTTGCGCCGGGCGTATCCGACGCAGACGGCGTCAGAACATCTGCAATTCGGCATCTACAAGTTTGAGACGCGCGCTGGTCGTGTCAGCGTTAACGATCAGCCGGTAGAAATGACGCAAAAAGAGTTCGATCTCGCGCTGCTGTTATTCCGCAATCTCGGTCGCCCCTTATCCCGCGCATACATACTGGAAGCGGTCTGGTCGCGCGATGTCGATATTCCGTCCAGAACCATGGACACTCATATCTCCAGGGTGCGCAGCAAACTGGAATTGAGGCCTGAAAACGGCTACAGGCTGGCACCTGTTTATAGTTATGGCTACAGACTAGAACAGGTTACAGCAGAATAAATTTCCGGGTCAGCATAGTCTGACCCGGTTTGCATTTAATGCACAGAATTTTGATACATAGGATATGCGCATGAGTTCAGGCTCACCTACACTCCGTCGGCAATTATCAGTCTGCACTCTGCTTGCGGTTTTTCTTACCTACTCCCCGCTGTTGCTGGCGGCAAAAGTCACCGGCGAACCTGGCAGCATCGCGGCCACACCACCGGACATGACCTATTTCGCTTTACAAGGCGACACCTTAACTGGCATCGCAAAGCGATTTACTAATAAATCCCAAAACTGGGAAGTGCTCAGCAAACGCAATCATATTGCCGATGACAGGGCCATCCCCATCGGCACAGCGATCCTGATCCCGGCGGATCTGTTACCGGAAGAAGCAAGTGAAGCCCGTGTTGTTGCATTGGCAGGCAACCCGACGTTTAAAACAGTCGATGGTACAGAAACAGCTTTGTCCATCGGGACTGTGGTGAAAGAAGGAACCAGCATCACCACCGGAAAAAACGGCTTTCTGACTCTGGCGTTTCCGGACGAATCGCGCGTGTCCATTCCGTCGAATAGCCAGGTCAGCTTGAGTAAATTACGCAAAACAAAGTACGTCGCCAGTCCCAGAACTGAGATTTCTTTATCTGAAGGAAAAGTCGAATCCCGCGTCACCAGTCTTTCAAGTAACAAAGGACGTTTTGAAGTACGCTCGCCTCTGGCGGTTGCGGGTGTGCGCGGTACACATTTCCGCGTTGGCATCAACCCTGACGGTACCGCGAATGAAGTTCTGGAAGGTGGTGTTGCGGTCGGAACGGGTAACAAAAAGACGAACGAACTGATACTGCCAGCGGGCAAAGGAAACATCGTCGGCGCAAATGGTGTCGGAAAAGCCGTTGATTTGCTGCCGCCGCCGGTATTAGAAGCTGGTTATGCAATTCAAACGCGCCCCACCGTGCAGTTCATCGCGCAGAAATCCGCGGTGACCGCCGCGTATCGGGTGCAGATTGCCAGAGATGCACAGGCCTTGGATGTCCTCGCAGAGAACCGTTTCAAAGAAAATCGCTTCAAATTTGATGGACTGGAAGACGGCCAGTATTTTGTCCGCCTGACGGCAATTGATGCACTGGGGCTGGAGGGCTTGCCACTCACTACAGCTTTCACTCTGAAAGCAAGACCAGAGCCACCATTCTCGATACAACCCAAAAATAAAGTGCGGGCGGCCAGTGTTGACTTCACATGGACAGAAGCGGCGCACGCCTACGCTTACCATTTGCAAGTCGCGAAAGACGCAGCGTTCAAAAACATTATTCTGGATCAGGCAGACATCAAGGATGTGCAATTCTCCAGCGCATTGCCACAAGGAGAATATTTCTGGCGCATTGCGACTGTCATACAAAAAAATGGCCAATTTGATCAGGGGCCGTACGGCGATATACAGAGCTTCCAAAAATTGCCGCCACAAGCAGCAGCCTCTTTCAGCGATTCTCAGAGCAAGCAAATTTCTTTCAACTGGACAGCAGAACCGGGGCAAAAATTCCTGATTCAAATCGCACTTGATGCAGAATTTAAACGACTGTATTTATCACAGGAATCAGATCAGGCTGAGCTGAAAATTCCACGCCCGACGGCCGGTGAATACTATATCCGTGTCCGTGCGACGGATGCCGATGGCTACGTTGGTGCCTTCTCCGCCACACAGAAGATCACCATCCAGTCGCGCTGGACGACAAGTGATGGCGAGGCAATCAATAGTGGCAGCGGCGCCATTCGCAGTGGATTTTAACGGCTAAGGTATGGCAACCAGATATATACAGGTGGAGCGCATCGCGTTTCGCGAGTGGCTGATACTAAGTCTGCTGCTTTGTATTCTGACTGTTGCTCTGGTTAACTTTAAAAGCCTGGAACGGCTGGATATGGTTGCCTACGATCGCTACATGCAGATCAACAGCCGCGAAGCGCGTGACGACATTCTGATTGTGGCGATTGATGATTACAGCCTGAGTGAGCTGGGGAAATGGCCCTGGCCACGGCAACGGCATGCGGAACTGTTAAAGCACATCAATGCGGCAACACCGGCCGCTATTGGTATGGATATTCTGTTGACGGAAGCAGAATATCCACAGGCCGGCAATCAGATCAACGGTGACCAACTGCTGGCGGATGCTATCGCTCAGAGCAACAAGGTCGTTTTACCCTTGGTCTCACAAAATGGCGGAAAAGGTTTGGTAGCTGCGCGCCCCATTCCCCTGCTGGCAAATGCGGCACGGCAGATCAGCCACATCCATATCGAACTCGACAAAGACGGCGTGGCACGCAGTGTCTTTCTGCGTGAAGGATCACGAGGCGAATGGTGGCCTCACTTTGCACTTGCGTTAAAAGATGTTGCGCAAAACACTGCTTACGGTACCGAAAAATATCTGCCGGGAGAAAGACTGCCCGTGCGGTTGCGCAAAGAAAATAATCAGGCCGACCTGTGGCAGCGTGATTACCAGATGCATATTCCGTTTTACGGCAGCAGCGGACATTTTAAATCCGTGCCGTATGTGTCAGTGCTACGCGGCGAAGTTCCCGCAGAGTTCTTAAAAAATAAGTATATTCTGATTGGTCCAACGGCGTTGGGCATGGCCGATTCATTTCCGACACCGGTATCAGGCAACGACGGCACCATCTCAGGAATTGAAATCAATGCCAATATTCTGGCCAGCCTGCTGGATGAACGTGCCATTGATTTTGCTCCAGCCTGGCAGGTGGCTTTATACAACCTGTTGTTGTTGCTGGCGGCACTGATCTCTTATCAGTTACTGTCACCAAGAAAAGCCTTGCTACTGACTATTCTGTTTATCTTCGGTGCTGCCGCAGGCAGTTTCCTTGCCATGCGCTATGCAGGCAAATGGATATCACCGTCAACTTCATTGCTGGCCTTAATCATTGCCTACCCGGTGTGGAGCTGGCGCAGGCTGGAGGCAGCGATTAAGTATCTGGGCGAAGAATTTACTCTTCTTGAAAAAGAGCCGCATCTGCTGCCAGAATTTATTGATGACGAAGAAGAAAAAAGCGCGCCAGTTCTGACAGATACGCTGGAACAAAGTATCAATGCCGTGCGCGTCGCTGCCGACAGAGTTCGTGACTTACGCCAATTCGTCAGCGACAGTCTGGCCAGCTTGCCAGATGCGACACTGGTGACCACCACCGATGGTAATGTTTTACTCTCTAATCCGCCGGCACTCAGTTATTTTGCCAGTCAGGGATTACCCAAAGTGAACGATTCCCTGCTGCCGTATTTATTCGCCCGAATGTCTGCGCCAATGGAGTCTGACGAAAATCAGACGGGTAGTTTCAGTTGGTGGAATCTGCTGGATCTCAAACATACGGCACGCATGAAGCAAGGCGTCGAAGTCAGGGATCCGCAGGGTCAGGATTTACTGATCAAAAGCGCCCCTTGTTACAGCGCCAGCCAGCAACTGGTCGGCTGGATAGTCAGTATTATCAATATCACCGCCATCCGCGCCGCCGAGCGCAGCCGCGATGAAACCCTGCATTTCATCTCGCACGACATGCGCGCGCCGCAAGCATCAATACTTGCTTTGCTGGAAATGCAACAGGATGATGCAACCGCGTTGCCGCAGGCGGAATTTATTTCCCGGATTGATAAAGCCTCACGCATCACGCTGGGGCTGGCCGATAATTTCGTCCAGTTGGCTCGCGCCGAATCGCAGGATTACCGTTTTGAAGAGCTTGATTTACAGACGGTGTTGCTGGATGCGACGGAAGAAATGTGGTCGCTGGCCAAGAGTAAAAACATACGCATCAAGTGCACGATACCCGATGGAGAATATCCGATTCGCGCCGACCGCTCACTGTTCACGCGGGTTCTGACGAATCTGCTGTCGAATGCCGTCAAATACAGTCCGCGCGACACCATCATTAGCTGCACACTGGCCTATGAACAACATCTGGCTGGGGCAAATATCGTCTGTAGCATCAGCGATCAGGGTTACGGCATACCGCGCGCGGAACAAAGCAAATTATTTCAACGCTTTCAACGCTTCAACAGCACCGATCAACCCAAAAATGATGGAATAGGACTGGGCATGGTGTTTGTGAAAGCGGTTCTCGATCGCCATCATGCACAGATCGATTTCAGCAGTGCACCGAATGAAGGTACCACTTTCAATATCAGATTGCCATCAAGCACCATTTGAGCTACATCAAGCCCATCCGGACGGAAATTAATGCCGCCAACGCGTTATAATGATGGTCTGATCTTACGCCCCACATCGCATGCAACTGACTGCTGTTGGACTCAACCACACGACTGCGCCGCTCTCGCTGCGCGAGAAAGTCGCATTCTCGCCTGAACAAATAGGTCAGGCGGTGGTGGCTGCACGTGCATGGTTTGGCAACAACGCAGCAAACTCCACGCATTCGTATGGCAATGAAGCGGCGATTTTATCGACCTGCAACCGCACTGAGTTGTATGCAGCTTGTGCCGCAGCAAATCCGGTCGACGCTACTGCACATTTTCTGGCAGATTTTCATCAGTTGCCTTACGCGGATTTACGCCCGCATCTCTACACGCTGCCACAAGACAATGCCGTCCGTCATGCGTTCCGCGTTGCTTCCGGCCTGGATTCCATGGTGCTGGGCGAGCCGCAAATTCTGGGGCAAATGAAAGATGCGGTACGTCAGGCAGAAGCTGCCGGTGGTCTTGGCACCTATCTGCACCAGATGTTTCAACGTACTTTTGCGGTCGCCAAAGAAGTTCGCAGCACCACGGAAATCGGTGCGCACAGCGTCTCTATGGCTGCAGCAGCGGTGCGCTTGTCTCAGCGTATTTTTGACAAAATTGCCGATCAACATGTGCTGTTTATCGGCGCAGGTGAAATGATAGAACTCTGCGCCACGCATTTCGCGGCGCAAAATCCAAAATCCCTGACCATCGCCAATCGCACCTTGGAACGTGGCGAAGTCCTTGCCCATCGCTTTAATGGTAAAGCGATCCGCCTTGCTGACTTACCGCAACAACTGGCACAGTTCGACATCATCGTCTCCTGCACTGCATCCTCATTGCCGATCATAGGATTGGGTCTGGTCGAGCGTGTTGTCAAAGCGCGTAAACATCGTCCTGTATTCATGGTTGATCTGGCCGTGCCACGCGATATTGAACCGGAAGTCGGCAAACTCGATGACGTGTTTTTATACACGGTGGATGATCTCGGCAGCGTGGTGCAGACCGGCATAGAAAGCCGTCAGGCAGCCGTCGCGCAGGCAGAAGCGATTATCGAAACGCGGGTGCAGTCTTTTATGCACTGGATCGATGGCCGTGCGGTGGTGCCCGTGATTCAGGACTTGCATGAAAGCAGCGAACAACTCCGCCTGATGGAACTCGAACGCGCACGTAAAATGCTGGCGCGCGGTGATGACATCGACGCTGTGCTGGAAGCGCTTTCCAAAGGTATTACAGCCAAATTCCTGCATGGCCCGCAACAGGCATTGCATCAGGCCAGTGGCGATGAACGGGCACGTCTGGCGAGCTTGTTGCCGCAATTATTCCGCACCAAGCGTTAGCGGATTCTGCTTTTCTTTCTGATGCAGACTCTCTGCGTCATCTTCTCGGTGACTGTTTTCAAGCCTGAAGCAGTTCCCTCCGGATTCACCTACTACTCTTCCCGTATGAAACCATCAATGCTCTCCAAGCTGGATCAGCTGGCTGAACGTCTCGACGAAGTTGGTCACCTGCTGATGCAGGAAGGCGCCACCAATGACATGGACAATTACCGCAAACTCAACCGTGAGCATGCGGAATTAGACCCCCTCGTCGCTCTCTACAAAAACTATCAGCAGGCACAAGCCGATCTGGGCGAAGCACAGGAAATGCTCAACGATCCCGACATGAAAGCATTTGCGCAAGATGAGATAGAAGCCGCAAAAGAAAAAATGCAAACGTTGGAAGCCGATCTGCAAAAAATGCTGCTGCCGAAAGACCCCAACGATGAACGTAACATCTTGTTGGAAATCCGCGCCGGCACCGGCGGTGACGAAGCTGCCTTGTTTGCCGGTGATTTATTGCGCATGTACACCCGTTTCGCTGAACGTAACCGCTGGCAAGTAGAGATGATGTCGGAGTCGCCTTCTGAGCTTGGCGGCTACAAAGAAGTGATCGTGCGTATCGCCGGTCTGGGTGCGTATTCCAAGCTGAAATTTGAATCCGGCGGACATCGAGTGCAACGCGTTCCGGCGACAGAAACGCAAGGCCGTATCCATACTTCCGCCTGTACCGTCGCCGTGATGCCTGAAGCGGATGAGCTCGCCGACGTGATCATCAACAATGCCGATCTGCGTATCGACACTTTCCGCGCCAGCGGTGCCGGCGGGCAGCACATTAATAAAACTGATTCTGCTGTGCGCCTGACGCATATTCCTACCGGTATCGTGGTCGAATGTCAGGATGGCCGCAGCCAACATCAGAATAAGGCGCAGGCGATGCGGGTGCTGGCCACCAGGATCATGGATGGTCAGTTAAGAGAGAAACAGGCGAAAGAGGCAGCAACCCGTAAGAGCCTGATCGGTTCCGGCGACCGCAGTGAGCGCATACGCACTTACAATTATCCGCAAGGCCGCATGACTGATCACCGCATCAATCTGACCTTGTATAAACTCGATTTCATTATGGATGGCGATCTGACCGAACTGAGCAATGCCCTGATTGCAGAACACCAGGCTGAACTCCTTGCGGAACTTGGAGACGATTAAACTATCCAAGTCACGGTACCAACAGCGCCAGCAACACCAGCATTCCATACTATTTAGTTTCTTATAAACATGAGGCTTTAAATAGCGTGTAAGCTGGCATCCGCTTTCATTTTACGAATGACCTACATGCGTTCCTCTAAATTCGTCTTACTCGGCATCTCTGCCACCTGCCTGCTACTGATAGCGGTTGCCCTCTATCTGCAAATCGTTGAGCTGATGCTGCCTTGTCCCTTATGCGTCTTCCAGCGTTACGCATTCCTTGCCATCGCGCTGTTCAGCCTGATCGCTGCGTTTCTTCCTGCCGATGCGCGCCGTTACGGCATAGGTCTCGCAGGTTTATCAGCATTCGGCGGCATCGGCATCGCAGGCAAACATCTGTATGTCTTGTCGAATCCTACGCTTTCCTGCGGTATCGATCCGCTGGAAACCGGGCTCAACAAAATCTTCTTGTCGGAATGGTTTCCTATCCTGTTCCGTGCAGACGGTTTGTGTGAAACACCGTATCCACCGATCTTCGGTCTGGCGATTCCGACCTGGGCCATGATCTGGTTTGTTATTTTCAGTCTCACGCTGATCGTACTGTTTTTTCAAAAACAAAAAACCGGCATGTTCGGAAAGCGTCACTGATGACAGCAGGACAACCGCTCAGCATTGCCGATCATGAGCGCTTGTCGCCGCTGGACAAGCTGGAAACACGCATGTTGCTCATGCATGTGACTGGCTTTAGCCGCATACAACTGATTACCCGCTCGGACTATCAGCTCAGCGCGCAGCAAATGTCTCAGTTCGTCGAATTGCAGCAACGTCGTTTAGCTGGCGAGCCCATCGCGTACCTGACCGGTGAACGTGAGTTTTTCGGTCTGCCCTTTTATACCTCACCAGCAGTATTGATCCCACGACCCGATACAGAATTGCTGGTGGAACTCGGTTTGCAATTCGCACCGCAAAACTCCAGCCTACTCGATCTCGGCACAGGTTCCGGTGCGATTGCGATTGCGATTGCCCACGAACGCCAGGATCTGGATGTCTGCGCGGTCGATATCAGCACTGAGGCACTTGCGGTAGCAAACAAAAATGCCGCGCGTTTGCTGCCGCCTGATCGTCTGCAATTGCTGCACAGCGACTGGTACAGTGCGCTTACGGGCAAGGTATTTCAGACCATCGTCAGCAACCCGCCCTACATCGTCAAAGATGACCCACATCTGAGCCAGGGCGATCTGCGCTTTGAACCCATTAATGCCCTCACCGATCACGCAGACGGCCTCAGCGCTTACCGGCACATCGTCAGCGGCGCGCATATGCATCTTGCGCCACAAGGCTGGCTGCTGATGGAACATGGTTACCATCAGGCCGAGGATGTGCGCGCTTTGTTAAACGGCGCGGGCTACACGCAAGTACAAAGCTGGCGCGACCTCGCTGGTATAGAACGTGTTACAGGCGGACAACGCAGCTGATCGGAAAAGAATTTTTATGCACATTACGACAGATAAAACCGCGCTCGACATTGCGCTGATACACGATTTTTTATCCACGACCTCACCGTGGGCGCAAGGGATTCCGCTGGAAACGGTACAACGTTCAATTGAGCATTCCCTGTGCTTTGGCGGATTTATTGATGGCAAACAAATCGCGTTTGCCAGGGTAGTCACAGACCATGCCACATTCGCCTATCTGATGGATGTGTTTGTCTTGCCGGATTTCCGTGGCCAAGGTCATAGCCGCCATCTGCTGGAAGTGATACAAGATCATCCTGATCTGCAAAACATACGCCGCTTCATACTGGTCAGTAGCTCGGCACGCGGCCTGTATGAAAAATTTGGTTTCCGCTCACCGGCAACACCAGAAAATTTTATGGAAATTCATCGGCCCGATATTTATCGCTGATATATATCGCGGATATTGATCGCTAACATTGACCGGCGAAAAAAAACGATGCTGTTCAACACATCGTTTTTTTTGCTCAAGTCAACGCGGTTATGCGCGCGGTGTCCAGGGAATAACAGCATTCGCTACTTTCTTCGCTTCCTTTGCTGCCTTTTTTTCTTTAGGAGTGGATGAGGCCTGCTTCTTGGTTTCTTTATTGCTCTTGGTAACTTTGCTCATGATCTGACTCCGGGTAAGCACCCGCGTATGCAAGTGAAGATTCAGTATAGGCCATCATGACCACGGACGTTGCCTATTTCATGCATGGCGCGACTACAATCGCTGCAAAGCATCTGCGCCATAAAGAAACATTATTTCCGGGGATCGCGAAGAACCGGCTCAGCAGAACCAAAATACCTTAAATACGAAATCCATATTTCGTCAATGCGCTCGTCATACAGTCGCAACCGGCACTCGGCAGAATCGCGTATCCGGGCAGTACCTTGCTCACGGCTGTACAGATAGTCGCAATGCTTTCGCAGATACTGTTCCCACATCTGCTGTGATTCGGCTAATTCCTCGGCGTTGCCGCCGTATATTTTTATATCCTGCTTCTGCGCTGCCAGATAGTACTTTTTAAATTGAGCCTCTTTCAAATCAAGCTGATGACTGAAGCACTCAGCCTCTGCCTGATAGCCCTTCATATCAACGCATACAGGGACATATCGATCTGCCCCAGCGGCATTCGCGGCATTACCAACATTTGCGGCAAGCGCAAAAATAGCGAAGAAGAACAGCTGTGCAAACGGTTTACGTTTCATCATTCAATCACCTATTCAAAAAAATTCAGACAGACATTTCCAGCAACCCGGCGCATAAAATAAACATCTCGCGCAGATCAGCTATGCGACTGGCCAGGTGTTCAGTGACGGCACCAGCCTGTCATTTGGCATCAAATATACTCCCCGGAGTATATTTTAAAGCCCTTATTTCATAAGGAGATGATGGAATTTTTTGCTTATACTCCCCTAAAAATGCTATTTCACGCAACAATTTCACACAAAATATTACGCAGTTTCGCGGATGGAAGTGACATAAAAAAGCCAGCATTTCTGCTGGCTTTTCAGTTACTAAAACAGCGATGACCGATTAACGATACACCGTCACTGGTTCTGTATTTTGTACTGGCACTGCAGGTACCACTGGCTGACCATTGACATTCGCCGGACGGTTCGCGCCGCGTGGCAAACCGAACTGCACCATCAGCTCGTTATAGGCGGCATCTGCCAGACTGCGTGACGTTTCCTGCATGACCTTGCCGCGATTGAAGACAACGCGATCACCGGCACGGCTGATGATCTTAGTATCAACACCGGAACCACTCGCGCTGAAAGCCGCTTTGACCTCATAGGTTTTGGTATTAATCAGGCTGAAATCGGCCACCAGATCGAGTGACAGGCTGGCTGTCATCGAATTCCCGTATTGCAGTTGATTGCTTTCCTGACGGAACTGGATATTGCTGACTGTGCCGAACAACACATAATCCGCGCCGGGATACATGCCTTGTTTGATACGACCGATGATGTCGTAAATTTTTTCCATCGGTTTACCAACATACGGACGCGCCTGAATCAGATGCACACCACCGCCTTTGATCATCGCGCCTTTTAAATCAGCCGTGTAGGTTTTTAATTCGCCACGATCGATATAGGTGTAAAAACCTTCCGCTTCGTAGTAATTGCTTTCGCTCTTGGCATCGATTTTGCCGCGTTGTGAATAGCTGCGATCGGTTTCGCGTTCGCTGTAGCTACCTTTGACACTGCTTTTGCTGCTGGCAGAAACGACACGGAAATACTCGCTGACTTTTTCTTCGTAAGTCAGATCGGTCACGGCAATTTTCGGTTCTGCTGCCAGCGCGCTGCATGCCGCTGCGGAGCAGAAAACGCCTGCCAGAATTTTTTTCATATTCAACATCTTGCGTCCTTCAGGAGCCGGTTAAAAACCGGTTAAAGATTGATCAGGGCTGATTATTTTTTCGATGTTTTACGGATTTCTTTTTCATCCTGCCATTCGATGGAACCATCTTCGATGTCATACAGTTTCAATGTCATCTTGTAGAACACATCTTTAGTCGTGGAATTTTGTTTGACGATAGAAACGATTTCACCTTCGAGTGAATATTTCGCTGCCGTCATGTTGCCCACTTTTGCTTTACCCTGGGATTTGTACAAGCCACTTTGATTTTGACGTTGCAACTCATCCACGCCTTGCTGCATTTCATCCGCGCTACGTGTGAATTTTACTTTTTTACTTTTCACCAACGCAGTTTGAATACTGTTCATGATCGATTTAGTGTCGATGTATTCGCTGGTTTTATTGCGCACGCCGGCCAGTGTCAGTGTCGGGCGATTTGCCAGTGCCGGATCTTCGAGCAAGGAACCTACCATTTTTTCTGCAATCATTTGCAGATCAGTCGAACCGAATTCATTCGTCACTGTTTCTACCGCTTTGTTGTCGCCATAATTGACCTGACGCGCGAGGCTGACGGTCGGCTGCGATAATTTTGTCTGGCAAGCAGACAGAGAAGTCACGGCCAGAATCATCAGGCACAAAGTAGTCGATAAAGAGGAAATGCGTTTCATAATAACTCCGTAGTTCTGTACAATTTTTTTAAAACAAATCTGTGATTAACGTGGCTCAGCGCTCATTTCGATTTTGAAATCTGTCGCTTGCGGGCCATAGGCTGTGCCTTTGACGAGCTGGCTTTGCTTACCCAGTATCATCAATGGTTTCCAGACTTCGCCGTCGCCAACCTGCATACCGGCCGCATCTGTCCAGCGGAAACGGTAATACACGCGCACATCTTTGGCTGTAGTGTTATACATTTCGGCCTGCACAACCAGCACGTCGTTGCGACGCTGACCGCGCAGATCAGTGACCTGCACACCTTCGAGCGTGCCGCGCACCATTAATTTCGCAGCAATGCCAGGAGAAACTGCATTTGGCACATCTTCGGCCATGACCGGTGCAGCAAAGCAGGCTGCGATGACAGCCGCACAAACGGCAATTTTTTTAGACATCATGGATGATTTTTCCTTAGTAACTTTGTACATCAATTAAATCGACTGGTTTCTGTCGTCTTGCCAGTTTTACTTAGTTAGCACCTGCAGTTGCAGCAGCTGGTTTCACCTGCTTTTGCGCTGCTTTTCTGTTCGCTGGCTTCGTCGGTGCGGCTTTTACCGCTGGCGTTTCCGCTGCGATTTGCGCCGCTGGTGTCACGCTACCGAATTTTGCCAGATCACCGACATAAGTTTTGTTCGGATACAAACGCACTGGCACCACCATGTAACGACCATCAATACTCAGCTTGGTGCTTTCGCCAGGACGACCCGAAAAATTCACATCATATTCGCCCGGTGGTAAAAACGCACGAGCAATAAAGACGCGCTCTGGCAGACTACGCCACATACGATCATCTGCCGGGCCTTCAGTCGCTACCACGGCAATATTAGCAGCCAGACCAGCGAGTGCGCCGAAGTTTTTATTGACCTGATCCTGCACCACACCTTTGGTAATCGCGCGGATCGCAGCGCGGGTGTAAATACCAGGCATTTCATCTTTCAATGCACGACGCGCCATGACGTTGAAATCAGTGATCAATGCCGTTGGCAAAGATTGATTCGCGATATTCACCGAACGGATCACCGCCGCTTCTTTATCCGGCTGGATCACAGGGAAAGTCAGCGATACAGTAACAAGACCGCGTGAGGTTGGCAAAGGCAACGCAAATTTCTGTGACTGACGGGCTGGCGCATTACCGGTTTCGACCACGAACAGGACATCCGTCACGCCTTTTTTGCGGCGGAAGCTGGTGCGTTGATCAAGGCCCTTCAAGCCATCTTCCAGCACCGGCAAATCCGGGCGCAATTCTATCGCCTTGCGATAGCCTGGTGCCGCCAGACCTGGTTCATTCAGGGCTTCGTATACAAAACCTGCGAGGTAATGACTCAGTGCATTCTGATAACCGTTCTTCAGTTTCAGCACTTCAGGGTCATTCAGGGTTTCAACCGGATAACCGTTAATTTCCTTGTTACTGGTTGTTACACCTTTTTCTTTCGCTTCCTTTTCGGCGGACTCTGTTTCTTTGGAACGGAATTCAGCAATCACCGCTTCACGCTCATGCGTGCGTTTGATATCGACGCGGGCAGTATCAAGATCACCCAGATTGATACGATCCATCGCCATCCGTACAGTCAGCATCACTTTTTCGTAATCCTGTCCTTCGTAATCGCGGCTGGCGTCGCCCATGATCGTGGCGCCGATCTGGCCCATCAATTTCTGCGGATTACTTTTAGCGTTTTCTTCCCACTCTTTCACCTTGGTGTCGGCAATCGTCAGCGCATTCAAGCTGTCCTGATAACGCTTACCGATACGCATCAGTTCGCCTTTTTCCAGATTCAGCAATAAATCATTCTGATTAGCACCTTTAGTCTGCTCTTCCACCTGACGGATCGCATCCTCGATCTGCCCGGTTTTAACAACTGCCAGTGAGTTAGAGACTTTGCTGTCGTGGGTTTGCGTTGTAACGCAACCAGTGAGAACCAGAGCAGCAACCAGAGGTGTGAGCGAGAAGGAAGAGAGGCGCATTTAGCTTATATATTTGAGTGTTGAAAAAGGCGGCCGGACTAGCAACATCATTTTTGTAACGATCAGGTACACATCGTACAAAGTGATAAATACTGCCCTGCAAAATAAGGTATTACCAAGGCATGACCAGCATTAAAACGGGAAATTATAAAGAGCGCGTTTGTTTTTGTAATGCTTAAAATTGTTAGCAAAACATACAAAACAACACTTTTTCAAAATTATTATTTTTGCAGCAAATAAACTTTGCTTTTAATCAAACTCCATCACCGGAAGCTGGGCTTCGGATTCTCTTCATCCAGCAACCACTGATCCAGTTGCCACATAAAATCTGGCAGATAATTTTTATGCTCACCACGCAAGCCGTGATCAGCACCGGGATAAACACGCAGTTGCAGATTGCTGCGCCCGGCATCGCCGAACGCTTTTCTCAAGGCGTTTGCCGCTCCCGGCGGAATTAAGGTGTCCGCCTCACCGATACCAACGAAGACCGGCAAGCGAGCGGCGATCAGATTACGCGTCTGATCAACACCAGCGATTTCCGACCAGTAGCGCCAGCTGCGTCCGTGAATACGTGACTGCTCAGGGTCAGCAGGGGAACTTGCCAATGCGCTGGATAAAACATTCCAGCCCTGCTGCATATGCGGATAGATGCCAGCGAGCGCGCGATACGTGGGAATCGCGCTATTTCCCGCATTCGCCAGCAAGGCCAGATGCGTGATGTGCGGCAGATCGCGCGCCAACATCGGCACCAACAGCGGTACCAGCTCTGCACCTTCAGAAATGCCCAACAAAATCACGCGCCGTGGCTGCATGCCTTGTTGTTTGAATTGGCGTAACTGCGCTTGTATGAATGCCCGCTGATCGGCCTGCCATTGGCTCAGATGATCAGCGCGGATAAATGCCTCACTGCATTCGTCGCCGCTGGCCTGATCGCTGATATGGCGCTTCTGCAAAACGCTGATGCGGGTCGCCCCTGATTCACCTTCCAATCCGGTGAAATACTGCGGCAAGTATCGTCCCATGCTACCGCAACCTGCACCGGCGACAACGAAGATCAGATTCACGGGTGCTGCCACGGAGCTCGTCGGCGCAGACACCGCGGTTTCCGCCTGCCACGGCTGTTTATCCCATTGATAAAACAGGGCAACGCCGCCATCGGCAAAGGTGAATGTTGATGGCTGCAATGCGCTGCTGGCGGTTGCTGCCGAAGCTGAAGCTGCCGGTGTGATTGCGGCGATGGCAGCCGTAGAAATGACACGCATATTGTCAGCAGGCGCAGGGGCCGCCAGCGCCGGGCGTATCACCAGCGACAGCGACATCAGCCAAATCAGCAAGCCCGCCGCCAGCCATACAGCGACATGTCTGATCTGTTTGGGAAGGCCAAAAAACATGAAAATCACCTTTAAAATACTCCCCCCAGTATGTGTAAACACCCTTGATTTCATTAAGAGAATAAGCGTAAATCGCCACATACTCCCCCTTTTTTACTTCCTGAGCAGCATTTTTGCGGCACTGCGGGTCATCCTTCCGGGATGCTGCGGGAACCAAGCCACGCCAGAATGCCGACTATTAACCGCAGTCAGAACGACTGTCAAGACTGGCGCAACGCTGCAAATTGCGTATCATCTGCGCCTTCATTGCTTTTTTATTGTCTGGATTCTGGATTTATGCTGCCTTCGATTGAACAAAGACTCGCCGTAGAACTCGCCGCCAAACCGGTACAGGTGGCCGCTGCCGTTGCCTTGCTGGATGAAGGCGCGACCGTACCGTTTATCGCCCGTTACCGTAAAGAAGTCACCGGCGGCCTCGACGATATCCAATTGCGTCTGCTCGAAGAACGTCTGCGTTATCTGCGCGAACTCGAAGACCGCCGCGCCGCCATCATCGCTTCGATAGACGAACAAGGCAAGATGACGCCAGTCTTGCTTGATGCGATTACCCACGCCGAAGACAAAACCCGTCTCGAAGATTTATATCTGCCGTACAAACCGAAACGCCGCACCAAAGCGCAGATCGCCGTTGAAGCAGGTTTGTTGCCGTTGGCCGACGCCTTGCTGGCCGACCCGATGCTGACGCCGGAAACCGAGGCCGCCAATTATCTGAAACCCGCGTTCAGCACCGACAACGGCGACAACCCAGGCGTGCCCGATACCAAGGCCGCACTCGATGGTGCACGTCAGATTCTGATGGAACGTTTTGCCGAAGATGCGAGCCTGTTGCAAGCGCTGCGCGAATATCTGAACGACCACGGCATCGTCGAATCCAAAGTCGTCGCAGGCAAAGAAGATGCAGGCGAAAAATTTGCCGATTATTTCGATTACTCAGAAACCCTGGGCACCATTCCGTCGCATCGCGCGCTGGCCTTGTTCCGTGGTCGCCGCGAAGAAATGCTGACCGTCACTTTGCGGCTCGACACTGAAGAAGAAAAACCAAAATGGGATGCGCCGCTGAACCCGTGTGAAAGCCGCATCGCCGCACGTTTCGGCGTCAGCCAAAAAGATCGCCCGGCCGATAAATGGCTGGCCGATACCGTGCGCTGGGCATGGCGCGTCAAAGTCTTCATGCATCTGGAAACCGAGCTCATGGGTAAGCTGCGCGAGAGTGCAGAAATCGAAGCCATCAACGTATTTGCGCGCAACCTCAAAGATTTATTGCTGGCCGCACCGGCAGGCCCGCGCGCCACGATGGGCCTCGATCCTGGCTTGCGTACCGGCGTGAAGGTTGCGATTGTCGATGCGACCGGCAAGGTGATGGAACACGCCACGATTTATCCGCATCAGCCGCGCAATGACTGGGACGGTTCGCTGCATACGCTGGCGAAGCTCGCTGAAAAACATCAGGTGTCATTAATCTCGATTGGTAACGGCACCGCCTCACGCGAAACCGATAAACTGGCGCAGGATTTAATCAAACTCAAACCAGAATTGAAGCTGACTAAAATCGTTGTCTCTGAAGCTGGTGCATCGGTGTATTCCGCTTCAGAATTCGCCTCTAAAGAATTGCCCGATCTGGATGTGTCCATCCGTGGCGCGGTCTCGATTGCGCGTCGTCTGCAAGACCCGCTGGCCGAGTTGGTGAAGATCGATCCTAAGTCCATCGGTGTTGGTCAGTATCAGCATGATGTCAGCCAGACCCAGTTGGCTCGCTCGCTTGATGCGGTGGTCGAAGACTGCGTGAATGCGGTCGGTGTTGATGTGAATACCGCGTCTGCGCCTTTGTTGGCGCGGGTGTCCGGCTTGTCTGCCAGCGTCGCGCAAAGCATCGTCAATTTCCGCGATGCCAAAGGCATGTTCAGCTCTCGCGCCGATCTGCGCGCAGTGCCGCGCCTCGGCGACAAAACATTTGAACAAGCCGCCGGCTTTTTGCGCGTGATGAACGGCAGCAATCCGCTCGATGCATCCGCAGTGCATCCGGAATCGTATCCGCTGGTCGAAAAAATTCTGGCCGATATCAAGAAAGATGTGAAAGGCGTGATCGGCGACAGTGGCTTATTGAAATCGCTGAACCCCGCCAAATACGCCGATGACAAATTCGGTGTACCGACCATCACCGACATCATCAAAGAGCTGGAAAAACCGGGCCGCGATCCGCGTCCTGAATTCACCACCGCCACCTTTAAAGACGGCGTGGAAGACATCAAAGATTTGCAGCCCGATATGATTTTAGAAGGCGTCGTCACCAACGTTGCCGCGTTCGGCGCGTTTGTCGATATCGGCGTGCATCAGGATGGCCTGGTGCACATTTCCGCACTGTCGAACACCTTTGTCAAAGACCCGCATACCGTCGTCAAAGCCGGTCAGGTGGTCAAAGTCAAAGTCATGGAAGTCGACGTCAAACGCCAGCGTATCGCCCTCACAATGCGCCTCACCGACAGCGCACCGCAACCCGGCAGCAAACCGGAACAACGCGGCGACCGCAACGACGCCAAACGCCTCGGCCAACACCAGCAACAACGCAAACAAGAAGCCGCCCCTGCCGGAAATGCGATGGCAGCAGCGTTTGCGAAATTACGCGGCTGAAATTACGACTGCGATCACAAGATTGCCATGAGCACACCCCGGTTTTTACCGGGGTGTTTTTTTGTGCGGCATCCTGTATCTGATTGCGGCACCCTGAATCTTGGCTGCTTGTACTTATATATCGTAAGCGTTCCAGTGCCCGATCCATTTAATACGGTTTTGGCGATATTGAAGACGTGAGATTTTTCTCCGTTTAGATAAACAGACAGTATGTTCATCATAAAAAGGACAACAAGGCGTTTGAAGAAAATTGTCTTTTTTTCACATTCCAAGTTAAGCTTTGATTTTGTCAAAAATAAATAAAGTTCAGCATTCTATCCTCGCACTATTACTCAAACGAAAGGACATCAATTGAAGCTTGTCGAACTGAGAATCACCAACTTTAGAGGCTTGGGTGGAAATAAGAATGTGATTCGATTTTCCGAATCGAATATTATTTTTTTAATTGGCCAAAACAACGTCGGAAAATCATCATTTTTGGATGCTTACGAATATTTCGTTAATGTCAAACAAAAAGCCGAATTGACTGACTTCTTTAAATACGCCGAAGACAATACGATTAGTTTTGAAGGTGATTTTGAGATTGAGGAATCAGATAAAATCGACAAAGAACTCTCAAAAGAGCCTGATTGGACTACCAAATGGATTCAGAAGTCGAACGGGCTTGTTACGATTAAGAAAGAATGCTCAAAAGCTGAATCAGAGTTTCAGAAATCTACCAAGGATGCAGATGGCAATTGGGTTCTAAATGGCTTTGGAGGGTTTGATGCCATATTCAAAAAGTATGCCCCTGAACCAATCAAAATTAGTGCAATCGAAACCGTTGAATCGCTTGAGAAGAAAATCAATGACATTATGGAGAAGGAGTTCATCAAAAAATTGAACGCCTCCCACAAGGCAGAATACGATGCTGCTGCTGACGCGCTAAAGACCCTTCAAGGTCTTATCACATCAACTGAAGCTGTGAACACATACAATGAAAATATCAACAAGGGATTCCAGCGAGTATTTCCACATCTAGAACTCAAAATATCAGTCAAAAATGTAGATGGTATTGATCTAGAAAAGGCCATAAAGTCTAATCACTCAGTTGATGTCATTAAATCCGGAATCGATAGAAAAGAATTATTTACACAACACGGTCATGGTGTAATAAGACAGGCGCTTTTTAATTTTATTGCCTTCCTAAAAAATGCTAGCGAAGGTAATAGAAAACAATATCTTATTCTTTTCGAAGAGCCCGAACTTTTTCTGCATCCGAATTCCGAACGCATGCTCCGAGACCAACTATATGCCCTCGCAGAGAACAGTCCTTTCCAAGTTCTTTGTGCAACTCATAGTGCTCAGATGATTGATATTTCTAGACCCCATTCATCTTTAGTTCGAATCGTTAAACTTGAAAACGAAGAAACATCTACGCATCAAGTTGGCCACACCCTGTTTCAGAGCGACGAGTTCAAGGATTTTATTCAAATGGTCAACAGATATAACCCGCACGTATGCGAAACCTTTTACGCATCCAATGTTCTTGTGGTCGAAGGTGACACGGAGGCAATAGTGTGCCGCGAATATCTGAAGGAACATCACCCCGAATTAGATATTTTCATCTTGAATTCAGGTTCAAAAAATAACATCCCTTTTTTCCAAAAAATCTTGAACCACTTTGCAATTGATTATGGCGTTCTCCATGACGCAGACACTCGCTATATTTATGCCGATTCTGAACGTACTAAGCACGTTACAAAAAAAGACGGCACCCCCAAAAAAAATAGCGCATGGGCTATCAACGAGAATATTTCTAATGAACTTCAATCTGATTCCGCCAATAAGAAACATCGCTGGATTTCAGTTTTTGATTTTGAGTCAGCAAATGGATATCAGCAAGATCCAGACTTGGGCAAGCCGATGAGTGCATATTTTTTCTACAAAAATAACAAAGCTAAAGATCTACCAATTTTCAAGGTTCTTCGCGATTTTATTGCTGGCACAAACATCGTTACTCAAGCCGAAATTGATCTTATTAAAGAGCCAGTTGAGCCATTACCTAATGCCTAACCTCACGTTCGAGCAGGACTAACACGAAGCAGCTAAATCAACCTGGCTCAGGGTGCGGTTCACGCGCCCTTTTAGATTTATAAACTCTCACTGCAAACGCTTTTATGCGCGTCCATACATTAGCTGGGCACGATGGTATTTTTATGCCAATGGCTAAAAAGGGACGGCAGCTAATCACAGCGATATTATTCCGCTTCATTATCAGTTTTTGCGCTTGCTTTACGTACGGCAGAGAATCGCCAATAATCAGCATTTTTACGAATTGACTGGTGGAGGCAATCGCGGCGCCGGAAGTGAACTTATGTCGTCAATCTTTGAAAAGCTGAACCTAAAACAGCAACAAGAGATTCTTGTTGTCAATGCGCCGCCATCCTTCGAGCCTGAGTTGCTTGCGCTTGAAGGCGTGACCTGAAGCAACCGAAGGCAATCCATTTCGCTCTGATCTTCGCCACCAGACAAGCCGAGGTAGATACTTTATCCAAAGTTCTGGCAAGCAAGGCGGAAAGCGATGCAGTGCTGTGGTTCGCGTATCCGAAGGGCACGTCTAAGCGTTACAAGTGCGAGTTCAACCGCGACACGGGCTGGGATGCCATTCGCAGCGAGGGTTTCGATACGGTGCGCCAGGTCGCCATAGATGAAGACTGGTCGGCACTGCGCTTCCGACGTCTGGAGTACATCAAGTCTGCAGGTGCAATCCGTTCTGGCATACATAAATGAAAAAAGTAATACTCCTTGTGCTGATTGTGGCTGGCGGCTGGTGGTACTTCATCGGCGGGCGCAAGCTGTCGGACGAACATGTCAACGGCTTTTACCGCGATCTTGAAATAGCGACGCTGCAGCGTCAGCCTGAGGCGATATGCGCGCTGCTGGCGCCGGATTTTCACTCTACCGGCAGCGTCAGCACAGCCGGAAACACGCAAACGGTGAACCAAAACAAGCAGCAAGCCTGCGACGCCTATCGTGACTTGTATGCGACCTGGGAAAAGCTCGGCGAGAAAATGGGCGGCATGTTGCAACTGGATTCTCAATACACGATACACAGCATCTCGCTATCGCCGGACGGCAAAACTGCGACGGTGGATGTCAGCAGTTCGCTGGACGTTGCTGGAACGCTGATGCATATCCGATCACGCAGCACGGATACGCTGGTTCGTCGCAACGGCAAAGTATTATTACTGCACAGCTCAGGCCTTGGTTCTGTCGGCACGGGGTCGTAGCGCCTTTGAAAACGCGCCCCGCTCCGTCGGTATTGCGCGAGCCGGATTGGAAATCCTTGAGTTAGGTCAATCCTGGTTAAAATCATATACTCCCCCCATATTTTTACAAAACTATGCTGATCTCCTTATATTCATTGGGTGTTAAACATATACTCCGGGAGAGTATATTTATTCCCCTAGCGCAAAACAGCGCCTGTCAGCACGCTGTTGGCGCGCGGGAGCGCTGCCGGAGTTTCCTTTATAATGGCGGCACATTATTAACCAAGGAAAAGCCATGAGCGACGTTCAAAGCTGGATCAAAGAAACCGTTACCCAAAACCCTGTCGTGTTGTTCATGAAAGGGACTGCCCAATTCCCGCAATGCGGATTTTCCGGTCGCGCGGTGCAGGTACTGAAAGCCTGCGGCGTACAGAATCTGGTGACTGTCAATGTACTGGAAGACCCGGAAGTACGTCAGGGCATCAAAGATTTTTCTAACTGGCCAACCGTACCGCAGCTGTACATCAAAGGCGAATTCATCGGCGGCTCTGACATCATGAATGAGATGTTTGAAAACGGCGAACTGCAAACCTTGTTGAAAGACTGAGCCATCAATGACGAGCACCAGCGCACAACCGAAACAACGCCTGATCATCGCCATCACCGGCGCGACCGGCTCAGTGTATGGCGTGCGCTTGCTGCAAGTATTACAGGCAAACCCGGATGTCGAAACGCATCTGCTGATTTCTGAAGCCGGGGTCTTGAATCTACATCAGGAACTCGATATGAAGCGTAAGGATGTCGAGACCTTCGCTGATGTCGTGCATCATGTGCGTGATGTCGGCGCCAGCATCGCCAGCGGTTCGTTTCAATCAGACGGTATGGTGATTGCACCGTGCTCGATGAAAACGCTGGCCTCGGTGGCGCATGGCATGTCAGATAATCTGATCACGCGCGCGGCCGATGTCGTGCTGAAAGAACGCCGCCGCCTGATATTGATGGTGCGGGAAACCCCGTTCAACCTCGCGCATCTGCGCAACATGACCGCCGTCACCGAAATGGGCGGCATCATCTTCCCCCCTCTCCCCGGTTTCTACCACCGCCCGCAATCGATACAGGAAATGGTCGACCACACGGTTGGTCGCGTACTTGATATGTTCACCCTGCCGCACGAGCTGACACCGCGCTGGCAAGGTTTAAAAGACAGCCAATAGAACCTCAATCGCAGCGCCTGACTGCGCTCGCCTCTTGCCACGGATGTCTGACTCGCTAGACAGGATCGCGCATATGGCTGCGTCTTCTTTCCCATCTTCCACATAAGTTATTCCAACTCTCTGTGCTGTTGTTATCTGCCATCGCTGTAATCACAGGGTCATATCCGGTCGCTACATTTTGTTACTTGCGATCACAGTCATCGCCCTGCACCCGGTAACGGCGTGCTTGCAAGCACCTCCTCAAACAACAGCGATTGCTGCAAAGCAGTCAACCTCGACAAGCACAGGATCAACACATGAATCACAACAAAAATGTATCGCTGCTGGCCGCGCTGACGGCAAGCGCTCTGGTGGCCGCCTGCGGTGGCTCCGACACGACATCCACCCCGGCACCGGTCGCACAGTCGGGCGTGTTTCTGGATGCAGCGGTGGAAGGTCTGGATTACACCAGCGGCACAGCAAAAGGTACAACGCAAGCCGATGGCGGCTTTAGCTGCAACAGTGGTGACAGCATGAGTTTTTCTGTCGGCGGCATCAGCCTGGGTTCTGCGCCATGTGCGGCAGTGATCACGCCATTGAGCCTGGCGAATCTGAGCAACAGCAACGACGATAAAGTCGTCAATCGCCTGATGGCCTTGCAATTGCTGGATGAAGATAATGATCCTTCGAATGGCATACGCTTATCTTCTACCGTTAAAACTGCGCTGGCAGGTCAGGCTCTGGATTTCAATGCGAATGCGGCGACATTCAATACGGCGATGACGAATCTGCTGAGCAAGCTGCCGGCTACCTATCAGAGCCGCAGCGCGGATGCGGATCGTCGCGCATTGGTACGCGAACATTTTGAAGATACGCTCGCGTCCAAAATGGACAAGCCTGTCGTTGATGCGGTCACGCAAACCAATGCACTCGGCACGGTGGTGGCGAATGTGACGCGCTACCAGATCAAGGCGGCAGATGCATTTTATGTTCCGTATGAAGGCACAAACGCGGCCGTGAAAGCCGACTTCCCGAAAGGCTTTTTGCCATCGTATGGTTCTGGCCTGACGTTTAAAGGCAAAGCGGCCGATGGTTCTCTGGAGTTCTACGGCATTACCGACCGTGGCCCGAACGGCGACGGCCCGAAAGTACCTAATTCAGTCGTGACAGCCGGTGCCAGCGGCACCAGCGACGCTAAATTTTTCCCTTCACCGAGTTTCACACCATCGATCGGTCTGATCTCGGTCGGTAAAAACGGCGCGACATTGAAATCATCAATGCCGATTAAATTCAGCAGCACCATCAATGCTTCAGGCTTATCGATCGCCGCTGGCAAAGTCGGCTCCTCCGGCGAGGTGCCGCTGAACGACGCGATGAAATACGATGCCGCCAGCAAAACCACCTTCAGCGATTACGGTCTCGATACCGAATCCGTTGTGCTCGATACGGCACGCGGCGTGTTCTGGGTATCGGATGAATATGGTCCGTTCATCCTGAAGATCGATATGAATACCGGTATCATTCTGAAAAAATATCAGCCAGGCAGCGGTGCTGCTGACCTGCCCGCAGTGCTGCTGAAACGCCGTGCGAATCGCGGCATGGAAGGTCTGTCACTTGATGCAGGCACAGGAAAATTGCAGGGCTTTATCCAGAGCCCGCTGGACGACGGCAAAGCGTCATATAAAGTGCCGGGTGCAAGCGCTGCGACGAATGAAAGCATCAAGGATTACGCCAAATTTAACCGCTGGGTTGAGTTTGACCCGACGACTGAAAAAACAAAATTGTATGCGTATCCGCTTGACAGCACGATGTATGCATCCGGCAAAACCGGCGGCGCTAAACTCGGCGATCTGGTCGCACTCGGTGGTGGCAAATTCATTGTGATTGAACAGGGTGCTGGCGTTGACGGCAAGGTATTCAATCGTCTGATGCTGGTGCAGATTCCAAGCGATGCAACCGATATCGCCGCGATGGGCAGCGACCTCGAAAAAAGCAGCATGACAGGGGCAGCGGTCAACGGTGTGAATTATGCGAACGTAGTCACGCTCAAAAAGACGGTGTTGTTTGATCTGAATGGCGCAGGCTGGCTGGCAGAAAAAGCCGAAGGTCTGGCTCTGGTCGATGAGTACACGCTGGCATTGGTGAATGATGATGACTTCGGACTGAAAACCCTGATTACCGATGCGAATGGTAAAGCGGTAGAAGGTGCCGATATCACAAAATGCACGGTGGATGCGAATGGCGCACTGACCACCACGGCCGGTGCAACTGGCTGCGTTGCCGGTAATTCGGTACGCGTGGCTCGTGGTGCCGACAGCGAACGTCCGAATCGCTTGTGGCTGTTCAAATTCAACAAGAAACTGGCCGACTTCGCCGTGCCTGCGCAGTAATGCAGTCACGTCGCTGTGACGTCACCGCGACGTGACTTCGGCATCATTACAACGGCGTCACGCGGAACCTGATCTGAGACGAGCCGCCACCTGCGTGTGGTGGCTTTTTTATTTCGTTGAAGTCTGAAAATGGCAGTGGCTAAGATCAGCAGGAGATCAGCAGCGGACCGTTGCACCTGGATGTCCGCAAAGCGCAACAGCATGTAAGCAAAGATAAAACAGGGCCGAAACGGGGTCAAAACTAGTCGAAAACGGCTTAAATATACTCCCCCCAGTATTATTTAAATCCCTTGTTTTATGCTGGGATTAAGCGTTTTTTTCTGGATACTCCCCTGTTTTTTTAATTTCTACGTAAAAAAAGGACGCCGCAGCGTCCTTTTTTCATTGCAATTCCGGCTCACAGTTTCTTTTGCAGAAATTCCCATTTCGCTTTTTGCAAAGACCAGATCGTCCAGTCACCGCGCGGGCCGTGACCTGCACCCGGATACAGTTGCAGACTGTAATCCTTGCCGCCTTTGATCAGCTCCTCGATCAGCATCACGGTATTTTGCGGATGCACATTGTCGTCCATCGTGCCATGCATGATCAGGATCTCTCCGTGCAAATCTTTCGCCGCTTTCAGCACACTGCCCTGATCGTAACCACTCGCATTTTCTTGCGGCAAGCCCATGTAACGCTCGGTGTACACGCTGTCATACAAACGCCAGTCGGTCACCGGCGCACCGACAAAACCGATCTTCCAGGCTTTGCTGTGCGTCATCGCATACGAGGTGAAATAGCCGCCGTAACTCCAGCCGTTCAGCGCAATTCTGTCCATGTCTGCCCAGCCTTGCTGACGCAACCACGCCAGACCATCAAGCTGATCCTGCAATTCGAGTTGCCCCAGTTTTTTGTGGATAGGCCACGCGCTTGCCACGCCTTTATTACTCGCACTACGGTTATCCAGCACCCACACAACATAGCCTTGTTGTGCGAGGAAGTGATGGTACAAATCATTCGACCAACGGTCATTCACCTGCGGCGCCATTGGCCCGGCATACAAATGCTGATATACCGGATATTTTTTTGCCGGATCGAAATCCGGCGGCAGGTACAACAGGCTTTCCAGTAAAAATCCATCGCGTGCGCGGATTTGTTGCTGGCTGACTTTGGCCAGACGCAGAGTACGCATTTTCTCTGGCATGCCAACGTCATCGATCAGCCTGAGCTGTTTTCCAGCATCGTTAAACAAGGCCTGCTTCGGCGTTTGTTTCAGGCTGCTCCAGCTATCGAGGAAATGAGTAAAGGTTTTGTTCCAGCGAACCGCGTGCGTGCCTGATTCTTCGGTCAGGCGCTGCAAGCCTTCGCCATTCAGATTGACGCTGTAGACATCGTTACCGATAGGGTTGCGCTGATTCGCGGCAAACAATATCCGCTGCCGCGCTTCATCCACACCAAACACGCTGCGCACATCCCAATCGCCGCTGGTGATCACTTTTTGCAACTGATAATGCTGATCATAACGATACAAATGGCGATGCCCGCTGCGATCCGATTCCCAGATAAAACCGCCGTCTTTCAGAAACACCGGAAACGGCAAACGCTCAGTCCATGCCGGGCTGGTCTCACGCACGATCACTTTACTCTGCTGTAATTGCGCGTCATACAAACGCAGATCGAGCCAGGTCTGTACTCTGTCCTGCCAACCGGCCAGCAACTTGCCATCCGGCGTCCAACCTACTTGCACGATCAGGGTTTCTTTTTCGGGATAAGGATTGACTGTCCATGTCAGTTTGCCGTCTTTATCAACGATGCCTAATCTGACTATGGGATTCGGATCACCCGCTTTCGGATAGCGGGTCAGATTCGTTTTTAAAGGCTGCGTATGATCACCGCTGAGGGTGTAGACCGGCACTTTGCTTTCATCGAAATTCAGGAAGGCGAGTTTCTGCGAATCCGGCGCCCACCAGAATGCCCGCAATTTGCCGCGTCCGTAAATTTCTTCCATATAGACCCAGTCGAGACGACCATTCAGATTCGTCTCGCTGCCACCAGTGGTCAGACGTTTCTCTGTCGCGCTGGCGATGTCGGTCAGATACAGGTCATTCCCTTTCAGGTACGCCACCGATTTCGCGTCCGGCGAGAGTATCGCTTCATCTTCGGCCTGATCCGGCGTATGGGTCAGTTCGCGTGCGCGTGCATTTTGCAGATCGAGCAGCCACAGATCATTTTTATAGGTGAACAAATACGACTTCACTTCAGCTTGCACCTGTTGCCCCAGTTTTTCCGCCAGAGTCAGCGCCGCTTTGTCGTCAATGCCTGCGGATTTAAGATAGCGCAGAATATTCCCATCAACCGTCAGCGCCTGTTTTTCCCAGGTATCGGTATTCACAACCGAAAGCTTGACGACACCGTCTTTCACTTCGGACTCGATCAGACGATTTTGCTGATCCCACGACAAACGGGTCAGCGGGCGGGTATCGAATTTCTCTTTCTTCAGCGGGTGATACAGCATCTCCAGACTCAGCTTGCCATCGTCAGCATTCGCCATCACGGTGCTGGCAGCAAGAAATAAACACAAGCCACTGTTGATTATTTTTTTCATGAAACTCCTCTGTGTATTTTTATTCCGTGCCGCCAACACTGACTCATCAGCACGCGCTTGCGCAGTATGACCATGCAGAGCTGTGCACAGTTCACTGTTATGTTTGAAAGAGCAGGAATTATCAGGGCAGCACCGCGAATAAGAAAATGCGATGGCAAAGAAAAAACCCACCGTTATTGCTAACGATGGGTTTTTAATTGGTGCCGGCTGCCGGAATCGAACTGGCTACCTGATGATTACAAGTCAACTGCTCTACCAAGTGAGCTAAGCCGGCGAAAATCTTATCGTGTTTGCTTCGTTTCCGTTGCATTCCCGAAGACCAAGATTATAGGCTACTTTATTATTTTTAGCGAGGGCTTTTCTGATTTTTTTTCTGATTTTTTTTGTTCAGTGGATAAATCCGCTGTTTCTTCGCTATCCGGTTTGGAACTGACCGCGGCCAAACCTAACTTTCTCGGCGGCGCTTCGTTTTCAGGTATTTCTTTTTCCTCTGCCGATCGCACTGTTTCCTGCGTTTCTTCCAGCTCGGTAAGGTCCAGCTCAAATGCCATTCCCTGACCATTCTCGCTCGCATAAATTGCCATCACATTCGCGACAGGAACGTAAATCTCGCGGGAAAAGCCGCCGAATCTGGCTTTGAATGTCACGGCTTGGTTATCCATTTTCAGGCCACTGGTCGCGCCAAAACTGATGTTCAGTACGATTTCGCCATTCCGGACAAATTCCATAGGCACCCGCGCACCGCCCTGCACTTTCACCGCCATATAAGGTGTATAGCCATTATCAGTACACCATTCGTAAATGGCACGCATGAAATAAGGTTTTGTCGATGTTTCTTGCATGATGCTTACTCAACAGATCAAAGTTTAAGAATAGATGGGACCGATAAAAACAACAAGGCTGACTTGATGGAATAAGTCAGCCTTGTTGAAATACCGTTGAGACAGAAGACGTATCACTCAGAGCTTAGCGACGCATCACTTTCTCGGAAGGTGTCAACGCTTCAATGTAGGCTGGGCGGGAGAAAATGCGCTCAGCATATTTCATGATAGGTGCAGCGGTTTTCGACAATTCGATACCGTAGTGATCCAGACGCCACAACAAAGGTGCAATCGCTACGTCGAGCATAGAAAACTCATCGCCCAGCATGTATTTATTTTTGATAAATAAAGGTGCCAGTTGCGTCAGGCGATCACGAATTTCAGCGCGTGCTTTGTCCTGAATTTTAGCGGAACTGCTGCTCTTGTCATTTTCCAGCGTATGTACGTGAACGAACAATTCTTTTTCAAAGTTAAACAGCATCAGACGTGCACGTGCACGCTGCAGCGGGTCTGCCGGCATCAGTTGCGGATGCGGGAAGCGTTCATCGATATATTCGTTGATGATATTGGATTCATACAGAATCAATTCACGTTCAACCAAGATAGGTACCTGACCATAAGGATTCATGGTCGAAATATCTTCCGGTTTATTAAACAGATCAACATCACGGATTTCAAAATCCATGCCTTTTTCAAACAGCACTAAACGGCAACGTTGAGAAAATGGGCAGGTTGTACCCGAATAGAGAACCATCATTTTTATAGTTCCTTAGAAACAATCAGGGCGAGGAGCCAATTTTGCGCGCCTCACCCCAAGGATTACTCGTCCGTTTACGACGGATAGAAACGGACGATCTTAGAAATTCCTGCCTTACGATTTAATGAATCGCAGACGCAAAACAGGAAACAATACCTTATTTTACTTCTTTCCAGTAAGAAGCATTCAAACGCCATGCAAGTGTTGCCAGCAATGCCATGAAAATCAGCACAACAACACCAAGACGTTTGCGCGTATTTTGCGCTGGTTCACCCATCCATTGCAAGTAGGCCACCAGATCGCCAACCTGATTATCGTAAGCGGCCTGATCAAGCGAACCATCGGTTACTTTTTCAAATCCGACAAATTTGTGTATGGTTTTAGAAGCATCATGCGGGTCTTTTTCTTCCACAAATTTGGCATCGCGAACGCCTTGCAGCTCCCACAATGCATGAGGCATACCCACGTTCGGGAAAACCATGTTATTCCAGCCTGTAGGACGGGAATCATCTTTGTAGTAGGTACGCAGATAGGTGTATAACCAGTCCGCGCCAGAGCCGGCTTCAGAAGCACGGGCACGGGCAATCACGGACAAATCCGGCGGCACCGCACCAAACCAGGTTTTAGCATCTTTGGCTGACATCGTATTTTTCATCAGATCGCCAACTTTCTCACCAGTAAACAGCAAGTTTTGTTTGATCTGATCATCCGTCAAACCGATATCTTTCAGACGGTTATAACGCATTGCTGAGGCCGAGTGACAGTTCAGGCAGTAATTCACAAACAGCTTCGCGCCATTCTGCAATGCCGCCATATCTGTAGAACGGTCAGGAGCGCGATCCAGAGGGAATGTTGCACCAGCAGCCATCGCTAATGCAGGAACAAACGCCAGGACAGCGATTATCTTTTTAAGTAATTTCATGCTTATTCTTCCTCGCTTAGTTCGCTCAGTGTGCCGAAAATGTAACGCGCTTCGGCACTGGCTTAAATGTACCCATTGCACTCCACCAAGGCATCAGCAGGAAGAAGCCGAAATAGATCACGGCGCAAACCTGGGAAACACGTTCGCCGGTTGGGGATGGTGGCTGTACCCCGAGATAACCGAGGACAACAAACGCAATACCAAACACGATATAGACATACTTATGCCAGTGAGGACGGTAGCGTATGGATTTCACTGGCGACAGATCCAGCCAAGGCAGGAAACCCAGAATCACAACAGAGCCGCCAAACAATACAACACCCCAGAATTTCGCATCCAGACCAAATGGCAGCATGCCGATAATTGCCAGCAATGCGACACCAGCGATCGCCATTTTGACGATTTGCGGTAACTTGGTTGTCAACCAGATCAAAGCGACATAAGCAGCAACACCAGCCTGAACCACGTACAAGAATTCAGATGTTGTCGCACGCAAGATCGAATAGAAAGGCGTGAAATACCAGGTTGGCGCAATATGCAGCGGCGTTTTCAGAGAATCGGCTGGAATGAAGTTGTTATATTCGAGGAAATAACCGCCCATTTCAGGAGCAAAGAACACCACTGCGCTAAAGATCGTCAGGAACACTGTCACGCCGAAAATATCGTGGAAAGTGTAATAAGGATGTGACGGAACACCATCAACAGGGTGACCATCAGGGTCAAGATTTTCTTTGATCTCAATGCCATCAGGATTGTTAGAGCCCACTTCATGCAAAGCAATCAGATGCGCAGCGACCAAGCCCAGCAACACCAGAGGAATCGCGATCACGTGGAAAGAGAAGAAACGATTCAATGTCGCATCTGACACCACATAGTCACCACGGATCCACAGGGAAAGATCAGGGCCGATGAAAGGAATCGCACCAAACAGATTCACAATAACCTGCGCACCCCAGTAAGACATTTGTCCCCATGGCAGCAGGTAACCGAAGAAAGCTTCCGCCATCAGACACAGGAAAATCGCAAAGCCGAACAGCCAGATCAGCTCACGTGGCTTACGATATGAGCCATACAGGAAAGCACGGGTCATGTGCAGATAAACAATGATGAAGAATGCAGAAGCGCCAGTCGAGTGCATGTAGCGCACCAGCCAACCCCACGGCACATCACGCATGATGTATTCAACGGACGCAAACGCCAGATTCGCATCTGGTTTGTAATGCATAACCAGGAAAATACCGGTCACGATCTGGATCACCAGCACGAGCATCGCCAGCGAACCGAAGATGTACCAGAAATTGAAATTCTTAGGCGCGTAGTATTTGCCCCACTGGTCATTCCACAATTTCGTTAACGGAAAGCGCGAATCAACCCAGTTCAAGGCTTTATCCACGACAGGAGCGTCCGCCGGGAGTTTTTTCTCAACAAATGCCATGATTAAGCCTCGCCTTTCTCATCTTTACCGATGACAATTTTGGTATCTGACAAAAACATGTGACGCGGCACATCCAGATTTTGAGGGGCTGGTTTATTTTTATAAACACGACCAGCCAGATCGAAAGTAGATCCGTGGCATGGGCACAGAAAACCACCTTGCCAGTCATCCGGCAACGATGGTTGCGCACCTGCCTGGAATTTGGAACTCGGAGAGCAACCCAGATGTGAGCAAATACCAACGGTGATTAACAGCTCAGGATGTTCTTTGCGTGAGCGGCTTTGTTTGTCGCAGTACTCAGGCATATCCATCGTGTAAGGCTTTTTGGAGGTAGGATCCGCCACCTTATCTTCGGTTTTTGCCAGACTCGCCAGCATTTCCGGAGTACGTTTCAGAATCCAGACTGGCTTACCGCGCCACTCGACTGTTGTCATCTCACCCGGTTTCAAAGCTGAAATATCAACTTCCACCGGAGCACCAGCTGCTTTGGCTCGCTCAGATGGCTGGAAAGTGCTCACCAGTGCTCCTGCTGTTGCCAAACCTGCCACACCACCCGCCGCGCAAGTGGCGACGAGCAAACCGCGACGGCCAGAATCGACCTGCTTTTCGTTACTCATACCAACCCCAATCTGTCAAAAATCAAAACCCGATGAAGCTCAATCCAACTTCTAGCAACATTAAATTATAAAGTAGCTGGATATGCTTTTAAAGCAAAAGATACCCGAAACGCCCGTTTCAAGGCTTTTTTTCAACAACTTACACACTTTTTGATTTACTTCAGATCTTTTCCTGTACTTTGTGATTAAAGCAAAAAATTTACGAAAAGATAATTAACAAAGCATCCTGATTATTCAGGCTACTTTCGGCCTTAAAATACAATCTAACTATCTTGGCAGCGTTTGCCAATATATTAATCAATATATTTACGGAGAAAAATAATGAGCATGATGCAGGAATTTAAAGCTTTCGCAAGCAAGGGCAACGTCGTCGATCTGGCGGTTGGTGTCATTATCGGTGGTGCTTTCGGCAAAATCGTTGACTCTCTGGTGGGAGATGTTGTCATGCCTATCATCGGGCGTATCTTTGGCGGTCTGGATTTTTCCAACTATTATCTGCCGCTGAATGGACAAGGAACCACATTGACGCTGATCGAGGTGAAAAAAGCCGGCGGCGTGCTTGCTTACGGCAGTTTCATTACAGTTGCGGTCAACTTCCTGATTCTGGCCTTTATCATTTTTCAGATGGTGCGTCTGTTTAATAAAATGAAAAAGGCAGAACCTGCCCCCGCCCCAGCACCAGTTGTAACGCCGGAAGATGTGTTGTTGCTCAGAGAAATTCGCGACTCACTGAAAAAATAACAATAACGCAACCTCAAAGGGATTGCCTGACGACGCCGGCAATCCCAACGGATATCAAACCGGATTATCAATATCTACAAATAAGTGTTCGATTCCGAACTTTTCTGCAAGCAACCCGCCCAACGCCTGAATACCATAACGTTCGGTCGCATGATGACCACACGCCAGGTAAGCGACGCCGGACTCTCTCGCGAGATGCACTGTTGGTTCCGATATCTCACCACTCAGATAAACGCTTGCTCCTGCCGCGATCGCCGCGTCTAACATGCCTTGTGCCGCGCCGGTACACCATGCAATTTTGCCCAGAGGCTCGTCCGACTCACCGATCAACAATGGCTGCCGTCCGAGGCACGTCTCGATATGCCGGGCAAATTGCCCTACAGTAACGATCTCCGGCACAACTGAATGACCGATCCAACCAAGGTCATCGTCACCAAATCTTCCCTCTGCCTGCAAACCGAGTTCATGCGCCAGACGTGCGTTATTTCCTATCAGCGGATGCATATCGAGCGGTAAGTGATAGGCAAATAAAGAGATATCATGTTGCAGCAAAAGTTTTAAGCGCTTTTGTTTCTGCCCGATGACGCGCATATCCTCGCCGCGCCAGAAATAGCCATGATGTACCAGTACAGCGTCAGCCTGCAGGCTGACAGCCTTATTCAGCAGCGCCAGACTTGCCGTAACACCAGTAACAATGCGCTTAATTTCATTTCGTCCTTCCACCTGTACGCCATTTGGGCAATAATCACGAACACGGGCAAGCTGCAATTCTGTCTCTAGAAATTGGGCAAGTTCATCCCTACTTATTGAATTTACTTTCATCATTTACCTTATGCGACGTCTTTGGTTATTGTTTGCCCAGACTGTAACAGTTGGTCTGGCGATTTGGTTTATTGTAACCACCTTAAAACCAGGCTGGGTAAATCAGCCGTTCAGCGCAGCGCAGGGCGACCCGATGGGGTCGGCACTCAGCCTGAAAGAAGCACCGGCAAACAGTGTCGGTGCGCAAAGCTCTTATCGCGGTGCGGCACAGAAAGCCATGCCGTCGGTGGTCAACATCTACACCTCGAAAGAAATCCAACGTGCGCGCAATCCATTATTAAATGATCCGTTTCTGCGTCGTTTTTTTGGCGAGCAATCAAATCAGAGAACTGAGCGACAATCCAGCCTGGGTTCAGGCGTCATCGTTAGTGCTGAAGGTTATATCCTGACTAATAACCACGTAGTCGAATCGGCGGATGAAATTGATGTCGCCCTTGCCGACGGACGCACTGCTGCGGCAAAAGTCGTCGGTACCGATCCGGAAACCGATCTGGCGGTCATTAAAATTAATCTGCCGAATATTCCTGCCATCACACTCGGACAACCCGACGACACCAAGGTCGGCGACGTTGTACTGGCGATTGGTAATCCTTTCGGTGTCGGACAAACGGTAACGATGGGTATTATTTCTGCACAGGGACGCAATAATCTGACCGACAACGCGTTCCAGAATTTCATACAAACCGACGCAGCGATTAATCCTGGTAATTCCGGTGGCGCACTGGTTGATATCAATGGCAACCTGCTTGGAATCAATACAGCGATCTACTCTCAGAGCGGTGGCTCGGTCGGCATTGGCTTTGCCACCCCGGTCTCGACTGTCAAAGCGGTCATGGAACAAATTATCAGCCAGGGACAAGTGGTACGCGGCTGGATCGGTGTAGAGCCTCAGGACATTACGCCAGAGCTGGCTGAAAGCTTTGGGCTGAAACAGAAATCGGGGGCAATTATTGCCGGTGTGATCCGCGGTGGGCCAGCAGACAAAGCGGGAATGAAGCCGGGTGATATTCTGGTCTCCATTGCAGGAAAGCCGGTCAGAGATACAACCGAAATGCTGAATCTGGTTGCACAACTCAAGCCAGGGAATACCGCAAAAATTACCGTGGTGAGAAATAAACAGGAACCCACTTTAGAAGTCACCGTCGGCAAACGTCCACCAAGCCGACGCGAAGAATAGGCTGATATATGCACCTGATTGATCTGCAAGCTTTTTTATCTGAGTTATCTGAAAACAATAATCGCGCGTGGTTCGTCATGAACAAGCCGCGTTACGATATTTTGCGCGCTGAGTTCTTACAGATGGTGACAGAACTCATACAAGGTATACAAAAATTCGACCCCGCAATCGCCGGTTGCGAACCGAAGAAGGCTCTGTTCCGGATTAATCGCGACGTCCGTTTTGCCAAAGACAAATCACCATACAAAACGACGTTTTCCTCCTCGATTCTGCCGAGCGGGCGCAAGAAGCCCAGCGAAGGCGGCGGGCCAGCTTATTATTTTCAAATGGACGCTACGGGCAGATTATTCTTTGCCGTGGGCGAATATATGCCGCCATCTGATCGGCTGCGGGCAATCCGTCAGCACATCGTTGATGATGCAGCAGGATTTGAAAAAGTGCTGAAAGATAAAAAACTCAAACAGGCTTTCGGGGCACTGCAAGAAGAAGGAAAACTGAGTCGCCCACCGAAAGGGTTTGATGCAGATCTGAAACACATCGAGTACATCAAACTCAAAAACTTTATGGTGTGGACAGAATGCCCGCTCAAAGGCATGGACAGTGACGACGTCAAGCGCACACTGCTGCAAGGGTTCCAAAGCGCGTTACCATTGGTGCACTGGTTACGCGCCGCATAATTCTGCGGGACGCATTCCGTCCCGCAGCATCTACTCGGCCGTGTCGGGTGACTGCGTTACGCGAACAAACAGTGGCGCAATGAGCAAACCAAGCTCATACAAAAACCACATTGGCAACGCCAGTGAAAACTGACTGACAATGTCCGGTGGCGTCACAATAGCCGCAATCACAAACGCCCCAACCACGACATAAGGTCGTATCGCTTTGAGTTTCTCAACTGTCACCAGGCCCATGCGCACCAAAACGACGACGACGACGGGCACTTCGAAGGTCACGCCAAACGCAAGGCACATCGACATAATAAAATCTAAATAATTTTCTATATCCGGTGCGATGCTGATCGACGCTGGCGAAAATTCGTTGATGAATTTAAATACCCGGCCAAACACCAGGAAATAACAAAACGCGACGCCGCCCAGAAACAGCAGAGATGAGGAAATGACCAGTGGAGCAACCAGTCGCTTTTCATGGGTGTACAAGCCTGGCGCGACAAAGGCCCAGACCTGATACAGTATCCACGGTAATGCCAGCATAAATGCCAGCAACAAGGTCACCTTCATCGGCACCAGAAATGGCGATATCACGCCCGTCGCGATCATTTTCGATCCGGCGGGCAACGACGCCAGCATGGGCCGGGCGAGAAAATCATAAATGGCTGCCGGCCCCGGCCACAGCATCAACACAATACATGCAGCGGCGAGACCGTAGACCGCCTTCACCAGACGGTCACGTAACTCAACAAGATGAGAAATGAAGGTTTCCTCAGCGCCGTGTTCAATCTTATCGCTCATGCGAATACCACCCAAAATAAAGAGCGCAGGGACATAAAAGAGGAATCAAAAAAAACTGACAGGTGGACGGGCTTTTGCCCTGTGTCTTGCCATCCGTGCGGAGCCGGACACGATATGGCTGCGCTGGCCATGCCGGCTTTTGTACCAGCCAGGAACTGCCGATGTTTTCGCCAGACGCTTGCGACGGAAATCTTTCGCTTTCTCGCTCACTTGATCATGGGTAACGGTAAATGGCGTCTGCAAATCATCTTGAGCATCGCGTTCAATCGAACGCAGCTCATTCTCTGCTTCCTGCAGTGAAGCGCTGACAGATTGCTCTACATTCTGAGCTGCTTCCTGTACGTCTTTCTGCATTTTGCGCAATTCTTCGAGTTCAATTTCTTTACTGACTTCGGCCTTCACATCGCTGATGTAACGCTGGGCACGCCCAAGCAAAGTGCCCGCCATGCGGGCAACTTTCGGTAATTTTTCCGGACCGATGACGATCAAGGCAACGACACCGATCAATGCCAGTTTGCTGATACCAAGATCAATCATGGCCGCATCCCACAGAAGTCAGCAACACTTGCTTCACTGTTTCGATTTTTCTTTGGCGTCAACATCAATCGTGCTTTTATCTGCCACTTGCTGAGTCGCAGTGGATGATTTTTCTTCTTCACCTTTAACGCCGTCTTTGAATCCTTTGACAGCCTTACCAAGATCAGCACCAACGTTACCAAGTTTTTTGGTGCCGAAAACTAATATAACCACGACTAAAACGATTAGCCAGTGCCAGATACTGAATGAACCCATGTTTGACTCCCAGGAGAGCAATGCTCTCTAAAAAAATTAGCGTTGTCCGCGCCAAGGCTGCGGACCACCGATCAGATGCGTGTGCAGATGATACACTTCCTGCCCACCATCCGGCCCTGTGTTAATCAGGGTTTTATAACCACCCGATAAACTTCCATCTGCCATCACCGTTGGTGCACAACCATGCTCAGTCGCAAGCTTAGGCACCAGCGCCAGCATTTTTCCCAGCAATTCCGTATGCTCTGACTGTGCGGAAGACAAGGTATCTATGTGCTTTTTTGGAATAATCAATAAGTGCACCGGTGCAGCAGGATGAATATCCTTAAACGCCAGTAAGCTCTCATCTTCATACACTATCGTTGATGGAATTTGCTTGGCAACAATTTTACAGAAGATACAATTATCCACGTTTATCCGATCAAATTAAACAAGGGAAATAATTCTCAGAACCAAAGCCGCACGCCTTACTCCTGGCGTGCTGCCTTTTCTTCGATACCGGAGATGCCCTCGCGCCTTGCCAGCTCATCTAATACTTGCTGAGGGCGCAAATCATACTGGGCCAACATGACAAGCGAATGAAACCATAAGTCAGCACATTCGTATAACACTTTGCTGGCATCACCTGAAACACGCGCATCTTTTGCGGCCATCACAGTTTCGGTTGCTTCTTCGCCGATTTTTTTCAAAATCGCATCGTCGCCTTTGGAAAACAAACGCGCGACATACGATTTATCAGGGTCGCCGCCATTGGCCAGTTTGCGACTTTCAATAATCTCTGCCAAACGTTCCAGCACTTGTACTTGTGTACTCATTTATAAATACTCTCAGGGTCTTTCAATACCGGATCCACTGCCTGCCAATCACCTTCATTCAGGCTGCCTTCAAATTTCTGAAAAAAACAAGAATGACGCCCGGTGTGACAGGCAATGCTGTCTGCCTGCTCAACTTTAATCAGCACCACGTCCTGATCGCAATCGAGGCGGATTTCTTTTACTTTCTGCACATGACCGGACTCCTCGCCCTTATGCCATAACTTTTTACGTGAACGGCTCCAGTAAACGGCTTCGCCGATCTCAACTGTTTTGCTTAACGCATCGCGGTTCATCCAGGCGAACATCAACACGTCGTTACTGCTGGCCTCTTGTGCGATCACGGGTACCAGCCCCTGATCATCCCACTTCACTTTGTTTAACCACGTCGCGGCACTCATATCAACCTCATAGGAATATTTTGCGCTGCCATGAATTGCTTCGCTTCTCCGACCGTGTGATGGCCGTAATGGAAAATGCTGGCGGCCAATACCGCATCTGCACCACCGACTTTGATACCGTCAGCAAGATCCTGCAAACCACCAACACCACCGGACGCAATCACCGGTATTGACACCGCGTCAGATACAGCACGGGTCAGGCCGAGATCAAAACCGGAACGGGTACCATCTTTATCCATGCTGGTCAGAAGAATCTCACCGGCACCAAGACGCGCCATATTTTGCGCCCACTCTACCGCATCCAAGCCAGTCGCATTGCGGCCGCCGTGGGTGAACACTTCCCATTTTCCCGGTGCGACATTCTTTGCATCAATCGCGACCACGATACATTGCGAGCCGTATTTATGCGCAGCATCTGCCACCAATTGCGGATTGGTCACCGCAGACGTATTGATGCCAACCTTGTCGGCACCCGCATTCAGCAAGCGTCGCACATCGGCAACCGTACGCACGCCGCCGCCAACCGTCAGAGGAATGAATACCTGCGATGCCACGGCTTCGATAATCGGCAGTATCAGATCACGCCCATCAGATGATGCGGTGATATCGAGGAAAGTAATTTCATCGGCACCCTGCGCATCGTAACGACGGGCAATCTCCACCGGGTCACCGGCATCGCGCAGCTCTTGAAAATTAATTCCTTTGACAACGCGACCTGCGGTCACATCCAGACAAGGAATAATGCGTTTAGCTAATGTCATTCAGCGTCTTCTTCATCCAAAAGCGGCTCACCACTGAGTTCGTCTGCCCGATCCTGTGCCGAGGCGAGATCCAGCGTGCCTTCGTAAATTGAGCGGCCACATATAACGCCCTCAATACCTTCCTCCTGTACCGCACACAGGGCTTCCACGTCGGCGAGATTATGCACGCCGCCGGAAGCAATGACCGGAATGCTGACGGCCTGCGCCAGTCTGACTGTCGCTTCAATATTGACGCCGCCCATCATGCCATCACGACCGATGTCGGTGTAGATGATGGATTCCACGCCGTAATCTTCAAATTTTTTCGCCAGATCAATCACTTCGTGACCGGATAATTTACTCCAGCCATCGGTTGCCACCTTACCGTCTTTAGCGTCAATGCCAACGATAATCTGACCGGGAAATGCGCTGCAGGCATCCGCCAGAAAGCCGGGGTTACGAACCGCTGCCGTGCCGATGATGATGTAAGACAGGCCGCCATCAAGATAGCGTTCGATGGTATCGAGATCACGGATACCGCCGCCGAGCTGAACCGGGATTTCCTCAGTGCCGGTTTCTTCGGCATATTCACGCACCGCTTTCAGAATGGATTTCACCGCGCCTTCATTTTTTGGCTTACCGGCAAAAGCCCCATTCAGATCGACCAGATGCAGCCGACGCGCTCCTTGTTTCAGCCAGTGACGGGCAGTTTCAGCCGGGTCTTCGGAGAACACGGTGGCTTGTTCCATATCACCTTGTTTCAGGCGTACACAGTGACCATCTTTCAGGTCGATAGCAGGGATGAGCAACATGATGTTAAAGAAATTAAGGTGTCGGTATCAGACAAAAAAGGGACAAAAAAGAAACGAAAGTACAACAGAAAATCAGACTATCCGGCAAAGCACAAAGCAACAACATTTCGCCCGATCAGCGACTCAAGGATTCCAGTGAACAAAGTTCTTATACAACTGCAAGCCGGCATGCGCACTTTTTTCAGGGTGAAATTGCGTCGCAAAAATATTATCGCGGGCAACGGCACAGGCGAAAAGCTGACCATAATCCGTCATACCCACAATATGCTCCGCATTGTCAGGCTGTGCATAATAGCTATGCACAAAATAAAAATATTCCTGATCGGGTATATCTTGCCACAAAGCGTGAGGACGGGATTGCTGCACACGATTCCAGCCCATCTGCGGCACTTTAAAACGCGAACCATCGGCTTGCAGTTGACCATCCAGATCAAAGCGTACAACCTTGCCCGGCAATAATCCCAGACCAGGCGTATTGCCTTCTTCACTCAGATCAAACAACATTTGTTCGCCAACACACACGCCGAACAAGGGTTTGTTACGGCTGGCATTGAGTACAGCTTCCTGCACACCGGAATCACGCAGACTGCTCATGCAGTCGGGCATCGCGCCCTGTCCTGGTAACACGATGCGGTCAGCACTCTGAATATCGGCCACCTCACCCGAAATCAATACGTTCGCTTCAGGTGCAACGGCACGCAAGGCTTGCGCTACTGAGCGCAAATTTCCCATACCGTAATCAACAACAACAATTTTATTCATAATGATCGCCCGACTGTCGCCGGGATCGGGATACGACTGACAATATTAAAGACAACCTTTGGTCGACGGAATCATACCGGCGGCACGCGGGTCCAGCTCGATGGCCATCCGTAATGCACGGCCAAACGCCTTGAACACGGTTTCGCATTGATGATGCGAATTATCGCCACGCAAATTATCGATATGCAGCGTAACCAGCGCGTGATTCACAAAACCCTGAAAAAACTCACGCGTCAGATCAACGTCAAACTGACCTATCATCGCACGGGTGAAAGGAATGTGATATTCCAGCCCGGGACGACCGGAAAAATCCACCACCACGCGTGACAATGCTTCATCCAGTGGCACATAAGCGTGACCATAGCGACGAATGCCTTTTTTGTCGCCGACTGCCTGCGCGAATGCCTGACCCAGCGTAATACCGACATCTTCGACGGTATGGTGCGCATCGATGTGCAGATCGCCGACCGCTTCTATCTCAAGATCGATCAATCCGTGACGGGCGATCTGATCAAGCATGTGATCCAGAAACGGCACGCCGGTATTGAGCTTTTGCTGACCGGTGCCATCGAGATTGATCGCGACGCGGATTTGCGTTTCATTGGTATTGCGGGATACCGCCGCAATGCGCGGCTGATATTCATTTTGCGTTGGCTTATTCATTTTGATGTCAGAGATGCTGCAAGCGCAGCCATAAAAAGAGCATTTTCTTCCTGAGTACTGACGGTGATGCGCAGACAGTTCTCAAGCAGAGAGTGCATTTTACCTACATTTTTGACTAAAATTTTGTGATCCAACAATTTAGCAAAGACTTGTTCAGCATTCGCCACACGGATCAGCAGGAAATTTGCAGCGGAGGGGAAAACCTGCACGCCGGGCAAGGCACTTAATGCCATTGCCAATTGGCTACGCTGCGCGCGTAATTCGGCTGCCTGCGCATCCAGCACTTCGACCCGCTGCAACACAAACTCTGCCGCCCCCTGCGTCAGCACATTGATATTGTATGGCGGGCGCACTTTTTCAAATTCATGCATCAGCGCGTTATTGCCTGCCATATAACCAAGACGTATGCCAGCCAGACCTAATTTTGACACCGTGCGCATGACCACCAGATTGTCGAATTCCGCCAGACGCGGCATAAAACTCGACGGTGCAAAAGGCTGATACGCTTCATCCACCACCACTACGCCACTGTCGCCAACGGCGTGCGCAATGGCAACGATATCGTCGGCATCATACAAAGTGCCGGTAGGATTATTCGGATACGCAAGATAAGTGATCGCCGGTCGGTGCGTGCGGATGGCTGCCAGCATCGCGGCAGTATCAAGTGTCAGATCAGCCTGCAGCGGCACGCCGATGAATTCCAGACCGGCAAATTTCGCCGACATCGCATACATCACAAATCCGGGCACCGGCGCCAGCACTTTCGCGCCCGGTTTGGCGCATGCCACCGAGATCATGGCGATCAGCTCGTCGGAACCATTGCCGAGCACGATCTCGCGATCTGCGGGCACGCCCAGCTTGTCGGCGATCAACTGCTTCAGGCTGAAATACGATGGCACCGGATAGCGATTCAGCGCCACCTGCGCCAGATGCTGCGCCAGCGCCTGCTGCATTTCCGCTGGCAACAGATAAGGATTTTCCATCGCATCGAGTTTCAGCAAACCTGCCGCATCGGGCACATGGTAAGCCGCTAAACTGCTGATTTCCGGGCGGATAATATCCGTGATACTCACTATATACTCCAGGCAGTATGTTCGATTAACACCAAAACATCCGCTATTTAATTAGGTTGTACGAGACCTTGTTCATATACTCCCCCAAAACTACACACCGGAGAGTTATACGGGATGCGCCTGAGCGAGGCGTTTTTGTATCATCTCGCAATAATCAGGATTCAGTTCAAAACCAACGAAATCGCGCCCGCAACGTTGTGCGGCGACAGCGGTGGTGCCGCTGCCCATAAATGGATCAAGGACGACGCCGCCGGGTGGGCAGGATGCCTTAATCATGCGTTCGATAATTTCTAAGGGCTTTTGTGTCGGGTGCTCTTCACGCTCGGCATGTTCACGATGCAGACGCGAAACACTCCACACATCTTTGGGGTTAAAGCCCAGCTCCAGCCATTTGGCGCCTTCAAAAATCTTACGGCTGCGGGCTTTTTTGGTCGCCGCATCATACGGAATGCGGATCGCATCCAGATCAAAATAATAATCCCGCGCTTTGACAAAAAAACCGATGGTGTCATGCACCGAAGAATATTTACGTACCGTCCCGCCCATCGATGGCACACGCCTATCCCAGATGATTTCATTCATCATGCTCATGCGCTGTTTGAGCATCACGAACACTTCCGGCGAATAACGCCAGGTCAGAAAAATATACAGACTGCCATTCGCCTTGAGCTTGGGTAATGCCAGATCGACCCATGCCGCCATCCAGTCAAGGTAGGCGGCGGCTTCCATTTTGTCGGAGTCGTTGCCGTAATCCTTGCCCAGACCATACGGCGGATCGGCCAGCAACAGATCTATGCTGGCATCGGGTAAACGCGCCAGCCCTTGCAGCGCGTCCTCGCAAAAAATCTGGTTCCGCCAATCGGCTGTCATGCTAGGAATTCATGTCGAGAATCACTTCAAGCGGAATTCTGCACTACGCGCATGGGCTTGCAAGCCTTCGCCATAAGCGAGCTCGGCGGCCACTTTACCCAGCGTCTGCGCACCTAACTCACTGACATGGATCATGGATGAGCGTTTCTGAAAATCATACACACCCAGCGGCGATGAAAAGCGCGCGGTGCGGGAAGTCGGCAACACATGATTCGGACCCGCGCAATAATCGCCTAAGGCTTCCGACGAATAACGACCGAGGAACATCGCACCGGCGTGGCGGATTTTATCTGCCCATTGCTGTGGTTGTTCAGCCGAGATTTCCAGGTGTTCGGCAGCAATGCTGTTAGCTATCGCACAGGCTTCGTCCATGTCGCGCACTTTAATCAGCGCACCACGATTCGCCAGCGAAGTGCGGATGACTTCGTGGCGCGGCATCTCTGGCAGCAAACGGGCGATGCTGGCCAGCACCGCTTCGATATACGCGGCGTCGGGGCACAATAAAATCGACTGCGCGAGCTCATCATGTTCTGCCTGCGAAAATAAATCCATCGCGACCCAATCCGGATTCGTTGTGCCATCGCACAAGACCAGAATTTCTGATGGGCCAGCAATCATGTCGATACCAACTGTGCCAAACACACGGCGTTTTGCCGCCGCGACATAAGCGTTACCAGGTCCGACTATCTTATCGACTTGCGGAATGGTCGCCGTGCCATACGCCAGCGCACCTACTGCTTGCGCACCACCTATGGTGAACACTCTGTCGACACCGGCAATCGCCGCTGCCGCCAGCACCAACGGATTCTTCACGCCATCGGGGGTCGGCACCACCATGATGATTTCCTGCACACCGGCAACCTTGGCAGGAATCGCATTCATCAATACCGAGGAAGGATAAGCCGCCTTACCACCCGGCACATAGATGCCGACGCGATCCAGTGGCGTGACCTTCTGACCGAGCACAGTGCCGTCGGCTTCGGTATAGCTGAAGCCTTCGGAGCCGCATTCTTTCTTTTGTATCTCGTGATACGCACGCACTCGCTGTGCTGCCGTTTCCAGCGCATGGCGACGTTCGGCACTGAGTGAATTCAGCGCATCCTGCATCTCTTGCTGCGACAACTCCAGCGCCGCAACACTGTCCGCACTGAGGCGGTCAAAACGATTGGTCGCGTCCAGCACAGCACTGTCACCATGCGCTTTTACGCTGGCTAAAATTTGTGCGGCAGCACGATCAATCGCTTCATCTTCACTCGCTTCAAAAGCCAGCAAGGCAGAGAGCTTTGCGGAAAAATCTGCCTCAGTTGAGTCCAGCCGGGTAATCAGGGATGCGGGGGATGCCATGCTCATTCTCTTTAATTATGCTTTTAAACTGGTGGCGCGCTCGAAAGCTTCAAGTATCGGTTGCAAACGTTCACGCTTCAATTTCAATGCTGCCTGATTCACCACCAGACGCGAGGAAATATCCATGATGTGTTCGACTTCAACCAGATTATTCGCGCGCAGAGTGCTGCCGGTGCTGACCAGATCGACAATCGCATCCGACAGACCAACCAGCGGCGCGAGCTCCATAGAACCATACAGCTTGATCAGATCGACGTGCACACCTTTGCTGGCAAAATGCTCGCGCGCAGTTTCGGTGTACTTGGTAGCCACGCGCAGACGAGCGCCCTGATGTACCGCGCTCTGATAATCAAATCCGGCCGAGACAGCCACCGACATGCGGCATTTCGCGATGTTCAGATCGATAGGCTGATACAAACCTTCGCCACCATGTTCGTGCAACACGTCTTTACCGGCAACGCCGAAATCAGCGGCGCCATACTGCACATACGTCGGCACATCGGAAGCGCGGACAATGATCACGCGCACACCCGGATCATTCGTTGCCAGAATCAGCTTACGGGATTTTTCCGGATCTTCGGTCACGCGAATACCGGCCGCTTCCAGCAGAGGCAGGGTTTCTTCAAAAATCCGCCCTTTGGATAAAGCCAGAGTGAGTTGTGCAGTCATTACTTGAGCCTTTGTATTTGTGCGCCGACGGCCGACAATTTCACTTCCATGCGGTCGTAACCACGATCGAGGTGATAAATCCGGTCTATCAGTGTTTCGCCTTCCGCTGCCATGCCGGCAATCACCAGCGAAGCTGAAGCGCGTAAATCGGTTGCCATGACTGGTGCACCGACCAGTTTATCGACGCCATTAATGATCGCTGTATGTCCATCGATTTCAATTTTTGCGCCAAGACGATTCATTTCCTGCACATGCATGAAACGATTTTCAAATATCGTTTCTGTGACGCGGCTACTACCAGACGCAACACAATCGAGCGCCATGAATTGCGCCTGCATATCGGTAGGGAAACCCGGGTATTCGGTGGTGCGGAAACTGACTGCCTTCGGACGGCTACTCATTTGCGCACGTATCCAGTCCGGGCCGGTCGTCAGAACGACGCCAGCTTCACGCAACTTATCGAGTGCCACATCAAGAATATCGCTGCGGGTATTTTTCAAGGTGATATCGCCACCGGTTGCCGCCACTGCACACAGGAAAGTCGCGGTTTCAATACGATCCGCGATCACAGTATGGGCAGCGCCATGCAAACTATCGCAACCCTGTATCACCAGTCTATCAGTGCCTATGCCTTCGATCTTCGCTCCCATTGCCACCAGCAGATTCGCCAGATCGGTCACTTCCGGTTCACGCGCGGCGTTTTCCAGCACAGTCTCGCCTTCCGCCAGCGTCGCGGCCATCAACAGATTTTCGGTGCCAGTGACCGTAATCATATCGGTCACGATACGCGCACCTTTGAGTCGCTTGGCTTTGGCATGGATATAACCGGCCTCGATCGTGATCTCGGCACCCATCGCACGCAAGCCTTTGATATGCTGATCCACCGGACGCGAGCCAATCGCACAACCGCCCGGCAATGAGACTTTCGCTTCACCGAAACGCGCCAGTAAAGGGCCGAGTACCAGTATCGAGGCACGCATGGTTTTCACCATGTCGTAAGGTGCTTCGAGTTTATCAATACCCTGCCCATTGAGCGTGGTGACGCCATTTTCCTGCGTGACGCGCAAACCCATCTGACGCAGCAATTTCAGCATAGTGTTGACATCCTGCAGCGATGGAACATTGCTCAGTACGACATCATCGGCACTCAGCAAACCTGCGCACAGAATCGGTAACGCGGCATTTTTTGCTCCGGAGATAACGATGTCTCCGTTCAGGCGGTGACCGCCGGTAATCAGTAACTTATCCATTATGCCTGGTACTCTTCAGGTGTCAGTGTTTTCATCGACAAAGCATGAATTTCTTCACGCATACGGTCGCCCAGAACCGCATAGACGATCTGGTGACGTTGTATCGGACGTTTGCCAGCGAATGCGGTGGAAACGATGACGGCATTAAAGTGCTGACCATCACCTTCAACTTCCAGATGGCTGCATTCAAGACCAGCAGCAATGTAGTTTTTAATTTGTTCAGGGGTAGGAAACACGGCGTATATCTCTTTCAAACTCAATTAGTAACACGCTGAAGGACTGATACCTGGCATCAATCAATCACGCAACTTATAACCACGCTTCAGCATCTGCACCGCAATCGCTGACAGTAAAACAAAGAAAACAGAAACAATCGCTAAACTATACAACGGTGCCACGTCTGATTTACCGAAGAAGCCAAACCGGAATCCATCGATCATGTAAAAGAATGGATTAAAGTGCGACACGGTTTGCCAGAACGGCGGCAAAGAATGTATCGAATAAAACACGCCGGATAAAAACGTCGCCGGCATGATTAAAAAATTCTGGAATGCAGCAAGCTGATCGAATTTTTCTGCCCAGATGCCGGCGATCAGTCCCATCGTTCCCAGCATCGCCGCGCCCAGCAACGCAAACAGAGCAATCCACCCTGGCGCTTCAAAATGCAGGTCAGTGAACCACACCGTCACAATAAACACACCCGCACCAACTGTGACACCACGTAATATCGCCGCCAGTACATAACCACCGAAAAGCTCCCAGTGCGATAAAGGCGGCAACAGTACAAACACCAGATTGCCGGTAATTTTCGACTGTATCAGTGACGACGATGAATTCGCAAAAGCATTTTGCAACACACTCATCATCACCAATCCTGGCACCAGAAACGCGGTGTAACGCACACCCGGATACACCTGCACATGAGCATCCAGCACATGGCCGAAAATCAGCAAATACAACAACGCGGTCATGATAGGCGCTGTGATCGTTTGCGTTGCGACTTTCCAGAAGCGCAGTACTTCTTTGTAAAACAGGGTGTTAAAACCGGTCATATTACTCATTGCTTGCCCTCCATAATTTGCAGGAAGACGTCTTCCAGATCGGCTTGCAACAATTGCATATCCTCAATCACACATCCACCCATGCGGAGCTCACCTAAGATTCCTTCTACCTGACCATAGTCGGTGACACGTAAAGCAAACTGACGTGGGTCGGCCAGGGTTTCATGGCTGATAATCTTGTCGCGTAACGTTACAGGTAAAGTCGTATTACCGGATGCGGCCAGAGTTACCCGCAATTGCGATCCTGAGATACGCTTAATCAGCGCAGCAGTGCTATCGAGGGCGACAACCTTCCCCAATTTCAGCATTGCAATACGATTACAAAGAGCCTGCGCTTCTTCGAGATAATGTGTGGTCAGCACGATGGTGTGACCTTCGCGGTTTAGACGCGCAATGAATTGCCACAAAGTCTGACGCAATTCAACGTCAACGCCTGCCGTTGGCTCATCAAGCACGATCACGGGCGGCTTGTGCACAAGCGCCTGCGCAACCAGCACGCGGCGCTTCATGCCACCCGACAAAGCGCGCATATTGGTATCGGCCTTATTGGTCAGATCAAGGTTTTCCATAACCTCATCTATCCATTTGTCGTTGTTTCTGAGGCCGAAATAACCGGACTGCATACGCAAGGTTTCGCGTACAGTGAAAAATGGATCAAAGACTAATTCTTGCGGTACGACGCCCAGATTTCTGCGCGCATTCCTGTAGTCGCTGACAACGTCATGTCCTTGCACCGTGACATGACCGGCATCGGCGCGGTTCAGGCCAGCGATGATAGAAATCAATGTCGTTTTACCAGCACCATTTGGGCCGAGCAGGCCGAAAAATTCGCCTTCTTCGATAGAAAGCGATACGCCGCCCAGAGCTTGCAAAGACTGGTAGCGTTTTTGAATATTACTAATTTGTATGGCGGCCATCTGGCATGCTTGCACTTACGTGCGTAAGAGAAATCGGATACGGAGAAAATCTAAGAGTTCACCCGCTGGGCGAACCCTTGATTATAGGGGATTTTCAGCATGGAGGCTGAAACTGCGTGCAGGAAACCGACGCATTCCCGGGGTGAGCGTCAATGTCGCTCGGAGGATGGGGTAATAAACTGCTCACTCAGACCGTAAAGCCTGATCAGACTGATCAGGCTGGCTGGCAACGCATGAAATTGCAGAGTTTGCTTTTTTGCCAGAGCCTGTCGCTGCCATTCAATCATAACGGCAACGGCAGCAGAATCAATCCGCTCCAGGCCAGACAAGTCGAAGTCCGACTGTCCCTGCGATATGGCAGCGTTTCCCGCTGCCAGCGCGGTACGGGCATTCTGCTGAGAGAGTTCGCCTGCTAGTTTGTACACAATAAATCCTTTGTCAGACTTATTTGGATGCCGCTTTGATTGGTGCAGAAGCGAGCTTTTTATTTTTTTCAGTCAAAGTTTTGATCAGACCATCAATCCCAGACTTGCTGATTTCAGCAGAAAAGCTGCCTTTATATGTTTCTACCAGCCACGCACCCAGTACGTTGATGTCATAGATTTTCCAGCCTGCTGGCAATTTTTCAAGACGGTAATTTAACTGGATAGGCTCGCCACGGGTTTGAATAATCTGCGAACGGACTTCGACTTCCGTATCTTCCGGTGCGGCACGAAGCGGCTTGAATTCAACGCGTTGGTCTTTAATCTGAGCGATAGCGCCAGAGTAAGTAAATACCAACAAAGTACGGAATTCGTTAATCAGTTGCTTTTGCTGTTCCGGTGTCGCATCTCTCCAGCTTTTACCTGCTGCCAGCGAAGTCATGCGCTGAAAATCGATGTAAGGCAAAATTTTGCTGTCCACCAGGTCATAAACACGCTTTTGATTGCCGGCCTGAATTTCTTTGTCCGCTTTCGCCAGATCAATAATTTCAAGACTGATGCGTTTGACCAACTGATCAGGCGCTTCCTGAGCAGCAGCTGCGGCAAAACCGGTATTGGCAAATGCCAGAGTGGCGAACATCGTTAATAAAAATCGGGTCATGATTGTTTTCATTTCTTTATCCTTCATATCCATCTGATTGCGACGTCTGTGTCGCCAGTTAACTCATCGGGGTGTTGATGGGTTGACTGTTGTTATATTGTTTTACAAATCCCTGCGGGAATTAATCCTCGTCTGGAGCGATCTGACTGGCGCGACGCTGCAAATATGCATCGCGGATAAACACATATTTATCCAGAGCTGCTTCTTCTATCAGCGAACCGGCATCCAGCACCGATGCACGGGCATCCACCAGACGCACAGCAGTACCTATATTGCGAACATAGACAGGCTCTTTATACGACCACAAATTACCTTTCATATCGACCGGCGTTGCCAAAGCATCACGTACGGTGGAAGAACCCAATAGTGGCAAGACCAGATAAGGCCCGGAACGGACACCCCAGCGACCCAGCGTCTGACCGAAATCTTCGCGGTGTTTAGGCAATCCTGCCGGCGAAGCGATATCAAGTAAACCAGCCAGACCAAATGTTGAGTTAAACGCAAAACGCATTACGTCGGAGCTACCTTCAGCAACTTTGCCTTGCAACAGATTGTTGACCGCATTCCAGACATCGCCGATATTGCTGAAAAAGTTACCGACACCGGTCTGAACAAACGATGGCGTCACATCGCGATACGTTTGCGCGACCGGTTTCAATACCGCCTGATCCAGCGAATCATTGAAATTGAACATTGCGCGATTAAACCCCTCAAGAGGATCGCGTGGATTTTTACCGATATTGGTTTTGGTACTGATCACGTCCAACGTACGGTCTGCTTTGTCTTTGATTTTATCGACTGAGACGGTGCTGCAACCTGTCAGCAACACAGTCATGCTCAGTACCAGTACGGCGCAAAAACGCGCGTTTAGCTGCTTGAATGTATTTTTCATTTTTTCTCTTCCGCATTGCTGTCTGCGGCCTTACTGAAAAGAAACTGACTGATCAGATTTTCCAGAACGACCGCCGACTGCGTCATTTTTATCCTGTCACCGGCAACCAGATTCGCGGTGTCACCACCGGCTTCCAGGCCAATATATTGCTCACCCAATAATCCTGCCGTCAGAATCTTGGCAGATGTATCCTTCGGAAACTTATAGCGTGTTTCTAATTGCAGTATCACCGTTGCCTGAAAGGTTTTATCGTCAAATCTGACTTCCGAAACCCGTCCAACGACGACACCCGCACTTTTTACTGCGGCACGTGGTTTCAGTCCGCCGATATTGTCAAAACGCGTTACCACTTCATACGTTTTCTCTAGTGAAAGCGAACTCATATTGCCAGCTTTCAATGCCAGAAATAGTAAAGCGGCAGCACCAAGTAAAACAAAAAGTCCAACCCAGAAGTCCAGAGATTTTTTTTGCATCATCAATCCTTACCTATTTCAAACTCCCGTATATCAGGGAGTATCTGCATTTATTCTTAATTTGCCGTTTATTTAAAAAGACTTCCGCCGCACAGATCCACATACTCCCCAGGAGTATGTGGAAGGCCACGCTTATTGGAACATCCAGGCTGTCATCAGGAAATCCAGCCACAACACCAGCAGAGAGGAAATCACAACGGTACGCGTTGTTGCTCGGGCCACCCCTTCCGGTGTTGGTTGCGCTTCATAGCCCTGAAATAAAGCCACAAACGTCACAGCAAAACCAAAGACGATACTTTTCAATACACCGTTACCGATATCCTGACCGATTTCCACACCGGCCTGCATCTGCGACCAGAACGCGCCGTTATCCACGCCGATCAATTGGACGCCAACGATATATCCGCCAATCACACCCATGGCATTGAAAATGGCAGTCAGAATCGGCAAGGAAATCAAACCAGCGATAAAACGTGGCGCTAATACCCGTTGTATCGGATTAACTGCCATCATTTCCATCGCAGCCAGTTGCTCACCCGCCTTCATCAGACCAATTTCTGCTGTCAGAGAAGTACCGGCCCGACCAGCAAATAACAAGGCAGCGACGACCGGACCAAGTTCACGCACCAGAGAAATTGTCACCAGCAAACCAAGTGATTCACCTGAGCCGAAGCGGTTTAAGGTGTAATAGCCCTGATAACCAAGTACAAATCCGACAAACAAACCGGATACTGCAATAATGACCAACGAATAATTACCAATGAAATGAATCTGATCGGTAATCAGGCGCGGCCGCCGCCACAAACCAAAGCCGCTGAACAAAATTGAGAAAAAGCTACGCGTGGCATAACCCAGATCACTGGACATTCCGCGCGTCCACTTACCGACAGATTCAATGATCATAATGCCCCTTTCAGACCCAGATCATCCAGCAAAGTTTTGCCGGGATAATGGAAAGGTACGGGACCATCCGCCTGGGCATGTACAAACTGTCTGACATACGGATCTTCCGATGCCATCATCTGCTCAGGCGTGCCATCAGCCACGATTTTTCCCTGTGACAGGAAGTAAATGTAGTCTGCAATCGCAAACGACTCATGAACATCGTGTGAGACCAGTATTGATGTAGACCCCAAGGCATCATTCAAGTTCCGGATCAGATTTGCGGCCACGCCCATAGAAATCGGATCAAGCCCAGCAAACGGCTCGTCGTACATCATTAGCTGCGGATCCAGAGCAACCGCCCGCGCAAGCGCAACCCGGCGCGCCATACCGCCGGAAATTTCTGCCGGCATCAGATATGCAGCATTTCTTAATCCGACTGCTTCGAGTTTGAGCATCACCAGGTCGCGTATCATCGCTTCGCTCAAATCCGTATGCTCGCGCATAGGAAAAGCGACATTATCAAAGACGCTCAGGTCGGTGAATAATGCGCCGTGCTGAAACAACATACCCATTTTGCGCCGCATCGCATATAAATCATCACTGGCAAGATCCTGCACGTGCTGACCATTGACGCTGACACTGCCACGCTGCGGACGAATTTGTCCGCCTATCAAACGCAGGATAGTGGTTTTACCGGAGCCGGAGCCTCCCATGACGGCAATCACTTTACCGCGCGGGAAGTCCATATGAAGTCCGGATAAAATTGTCCGTTCTCCATATCCGAAATGAACATCGCGAATTTCAACGAGATTTGACACAACGAGGGATTAAGTTTTGCAAAGGCTAGATTGTAATGCAGAACTGGAAATGAAGTTGTATCGACAAGTATAAGCAAAAAAATAACAAATTAATTATTATTTGAAATAGCAACCAATTTTTAAATTAAATTCCGAAATAAAATTTAAATCGATATTTAATTCAAAATCGAGAATAAATTAAGACAAAAATTAATGAATTTGAAGTCATTAATTTTAAAAATTTGACTGGATTCATCAAAAAAACTGACTGATTTCTCCTTTTTCAAGAGAAATCAGTCGTTTTTATCAGCGTGGAAGGACGGACTCGCCCATCAGAAACGCATCGACTTCGCGCGCACATTGACGCCCTTCGCGGATAGCCCAGACCACTAATGACTGTCCGCGACGCATATCGCCTGCAGCATACACTTTCGGTACATTGGTTTTGTAGCAGGCATCGCCCTCGGTGGTCGCTTTAGCATTACCGCGTGCGTCTTTATCAACACCGAATGCATCCAGCACCTGCTGCACTGGTGAGACAAAGCCCATTGCCAGCAACACCAGATCGGCTTTCATTTCAAACTCGGAATCGGCAACTTCCTGCATTTTGCCGTCTTTCCATTCAACGCGACAGGCGATCAGTTTTTCAACTTTGCCACCTTTGCCTTCAAGACGCTTGGTCGCAACCGCCCAGTCACGCTCGCAACCCTCTTCGTGAGAAGAGGATGTACGCAACTTCGTTGGCCAGTATGGCCACACCAGAGGTTTATTTTCCTGCTCCGGCGGTTGTGGCATTAATTCAAATTGCGTCACGGATTTGGCGCCATGACGATTCGAGGTCCCGACGCAATCTGAACCAGTGTCACCACCACCGATGACAACCACATGCTTACCGGTCGCCAGAATCTGATCTTTCACTTTGTCACCAGCATTAACCTTATTTTGCACTGGCAAAAAGTCCATTGCAAAATGCACTCCTTTGAGTTCACGCCCTGGTACTGGCAGATCACGCGGAGTTTCTGCACCACCGGCGATAATCACCGCATCGAAATCTTTTTGCAGCTGTTCCGGTGACATTGTTTCTTTCGACCAGTTGGTCACTGTGGCAGGAAAATCTTTACCGACGAAGACGCCGGTACGGAAAGTAACACCTTCCGCTTTCATTTGCTCGACACGGCGATCAATATGGGATTTTTCCATTTTGAAGTCAGGAATACCGTAGCGTAATAAACCGCCAACACGGTCATTTTTTTCAAACACGGTGACATCGTGTCCGACACGTGCGAGTTGTTGTGCGGCCGCCAGCCCGGCAGGACCAGAGCCGACAACCGCAATTTTCTTACCGGTTTTAACGCTGGAAATCTGCGGCACTACCCAATTATTTTCCCAGCCTTTATCGATGATGAAATGCTCAATCGATTTAATCCCAACGGCATCATTATTGATACCCAAAGTACATGCGGATTCGCAAGGTGCCGGGCAGATGCGTCCGGTAAATTCCGGGAAATTATTGGTTGAATGCAGGACTTCCAGAGCTTGCTGATAATTTCCGTGATACACCAGATCATTCCAGTCAGGGATGATATTGTTCACAGGGCAACCGTTATTGCAAAACGGAATGCCGCAATCCATGCAGCGGGCCGCTTGCGTCTTTGCCTGGGCATCGCCCAGATGGACTAAAAACTCTTTGTAGTGTTTTTTACGTGATTGTGGTGCTTCGCTTGCTTCCTGCAAGCGCTGATATTCCATGAAGCCGGTGACTTTACCCATTTTTTAACCTCAATATCGTTGCGGGCTGTTGCCCTATCTATCGTGAATCGCACAGGAGCAGGCACCCCGGCAAGGGGTACCTCATCTCAACTACGCGACGACTTTGTCTTTTTCATTGGCAGCGTTTCTGGCAGCGTACATTTCAGCCAGCGCACGTTTGTACTCGGTCGGGAATACTTTGACGAACTTAGCGCGGCTGCTTGCCCAGTTATCCAGCAAGTTACGGGCGCGGGTACTGCCGGTGTGTTTGAAATGACGCTCAATCAGCTGACGCAAAATCGCCTCATCGGTATCACCTTCACCGCCACGCAACATACTGTGCCAGATCGATTTATCGATTGAAGTCGCCTGAATATCGCCTGCCAGCACAGGTTCCAGGGTCACCATAGACATATTGCATTTGCTTTCAAACGTCCCTTCCGGGTCATAGACATACGCAATACCACCAGACATACCGGCAGCAAAGTTACGTCCAGTGTTGCCCAACACGACAACCGTACCGCCAGTCATGTATTCGCAACCATGATCACCAGTTCCTTCCACCACAGTAACTGCGCCTGAATTACGTACAGCGAAACGTTCACCGGCGACGCCATTAATAAACGCTTCACCAGAGATGGCGCCGTACAACACGGTATTGCCGCAAATAATGTTATCGACGGCCCAGCCACGGAACTCGGTATTCGGACGAATGATGATGCGACCACCGGATAAACCTTTACCGACATAGTCATTGCCTTCACCGACCAGATCGAGCGTCACACCATGCGCGAGGAACGCGCCGGCAGATTGCCCTGCCGTTCCTTGCAACTGAATATGGATAGTGTCGTCAGGCAAGCCAGTGTGACCATATTTCTTCGCCACTTCACCGGACAGCATCGCACCGACAGTACGATTCAGATTTTTCACCGGAGAAATGAAGGAAACTTTCTCACCAGTTTCCAGCGCATGTTTTGCCTGCGCAATCAGTTTGTTATCAAGTGCTTTTTCGAGGCCATGATCCTGCACATCAACATGACGGACTGCTGCTCCATCGGCCAGTTCTGGCTGATGGAAGATACGGCTGAAGTCCAGACCTTTGGCTTTCCAGTGCGATACCGCTTTGGATTTATCCAACAGGTCAACCCGCCCGATCAGCTCATCGTAAGTACGCACGCCGAGTTGCGCCATGATCTGACGTAATTCTTCAGCAACAAAGAAGAAATAGTTCACGACATATTCGGGCTTACCTGAGAATTTCGCCCGCAGTACCGGATCTTGTGTTGCGACGCCGACAGGGCAGGTATTCAGGTGACACTTACGCATCATGATGCAACCTTCCACAACCAGCGGCGCAGTTGCGAATCCGATTTCGTCTGCACCCAGCATCGCAGCTATTGCAACGTCACGCCCAGTTTTCATCTGACCGTCTGCCTGTACGCGAACACGTCCACGCAAGCCGTTGAGTACCAGCGTTTGCTGGGTTTCGGACAAGCCGAGTTCCCACGGTGTGCCAGCATGTTTGATCGATGACAACGGTGAAGCGCCGGTACCACCATCGTGACCTGCGATCACCAGATGATCTGCCTTGGCTTTCGACACACCAGCGGCAATCGTACCGACACCCACTTCAGATACCAGCTTGACGGAAATCGATGCATGCGGATTGACATTTTTCAGGTCATGAATCAACTGCGCCAGATCTTCAATCGAGTAAATATCATGGTGCGGAGGCGGAGAAATCAAGCCCACGCCTGGTACTGAGAAACGCAACTTCGCAATGTACTCAGATACTTTATGACCAGGTAACTGCCCGCCTTCACCCGGCTTCGCACCTTGCGCCATCTTGATCTGTATCTGATCAGCCGATGTCAGATATTCGGCAGTCACACCAAAACGACCGGATGCGACCTGTTTAATACGGGAGCGCAGGGAGTCGCCATCCTGCAAAGGGATATCCACTTCTATCTGTTCTTTACCAATCACCGAAGCGAGTGTTGCACCCTGCTTGATAGGTATTCCTTTGAGCTCTTGCTGATAACGCGCAGGATCCTCACCGCCCTCGCCGGTATTTGATTTGCCGCCGATGCGGTTCATCGCCACCGCCAGCGTTGCATGCGCCTCGGTGCTGATGGAACCGAGAGACATCGCTCCAGTCGCAAAACGTTTAACGATTTCTTTTGCTGGCTCGACCTGCTCCACAGGAATTGCTTTGGATGGGTCTATTTTGAATTCGAACAGACCACGTAAAGTCATGTGGCGTTTCGACTGATCATTGATGATCTGTGCATACTCTTTATACGAATTGTAGTTATTCGCGCGGGTCGAGTGCTGCAGTTTTGCAATCGCATCCGGCGTCCACATATGGTCTTCACCACGGACACGGTACGCATATTCACCACCTGCATCCAGGGCATTGGCTAATACCGGATCTTTGCCAAACGCCAGTTTATGCAGGCGCAGTGCTTCTTCTGCCACTTCAAAAACGCCTATACCTTCGACATTCGACGCTGTGCCTTTGAAGTATTTGTCAACCAGAGATTTATTCAGGCCGATCGCTTCAAAAATCTGCGCACCGCAGTAGGACATATAGGTAGAAATGCCCATTTTGGACATCACTTTCATCAAGCCCTTACCAATCGCTTTGGTGTAGTTGTAAATGGCTTTTTCTGCCGACAAATCGCCGGACATATCTTTCGCCATATCGGCCAGCGTCTGCATCGCCAGATACGGATGTACCGCTTCTGCGCCGTATCCTGCAAGCAAAGCAAAGTGGTGTGTTTCGCGTGCTGAGCCGGTTTCGACGACCAGACCGGTTGTGGTACGCAAGCCCTTGCTGACCAAGTGCTGATGAACGGTAGAAGTTGCCAGCAATGCTGGAATCGCCACAAAATCAGCGTTCATTTTGCGGTCGGTGATGATCATGATGTTATGACCGGATTTCACCGCGTCGACCACTTCTGCGCAGATGGAGGCGAGACGCGCTTCAATACCATCTTTCCCCCAGGCGATCGGGTAGCAGATATCCAGTTCATACGATTTGAACTTGCCACCGGTATTTGCGCTGATATTGCGCAATTTGGCGATATCTGCGAAATCCAATACCGGCTGAGAAACCTCTAAACGCATCGGTGGATTGATGTTATTCGTATCGAGTAAGTTAGGTTTAGGGCCGATAAACGATACCAGCGACATCACCATCGCTTCGCGGATAGGATCAATCGGCGGATTCGTCACCTGAGCAAACAGCTGTTTGAAATAGTTATAGAGCGGCTTGAGCTTGTTCGACATCACGGCCAATGAGGAATCATTCCCCATAGAACCGATCGCCTCTTCACCATTGGTCGCCATCGGTGCCATGAGGAATTTGATATCTTCCTGTGTGTAACCAAAGGCTTGCTGGCGATCCAGCAAAGTGGCCGCTTCCGGTGCGACGTCCAGCTCAGCATTCAGGCTGCTGAGTTTAATGCGGACAGATTGTATCCACTGCTTATAGGGTTTCGCGTTGGCATAGGTATCTTTGATTTCTTTGTCATCGATGATGCGACCCGCTTCCAGATCGATCAGGAACATTTTTCCTGGCTGCAAACGCCACTTCTGAATAATTTTCGATTCAGGAATAGGCAGTACGCCGGATTCCGACGCCATCACCACCAGATCATCGTCAGTCACGATATAACGCGCAGGACGCAGACCATTACGATCCAGCGTACCGCCAATCTGACGGCCATCAGTAAACGCCATCGCGGCAGGGCCATCCCATGGTTCCATCATCGCAGCGTGGTATTCGTAGAATGCGCGGCGATTGTCGTCCATCAGGGTATGATTTTCCCATGCTTCAGGAATCATCATCATCATTGCCTGTGCGATCGGATAACCTGCCATGACCAGCAATTCAAGCGCGTTATCAAAGCTCGCGGTATCGGATTGACCTTCGAAAATCAACGGGTAGAGCTTTTGCAAATCATCGCCCAGTACCGCAGATTTCATCACCCCTTCGCGTGCTCGCATCCAGTTGAAGTTACCTTTGACAGTATTGATTTCGCCATTGTGCGCAATCATGCGGTATGGGTGAGCCAGTGGCCATTCCGGGAAAGTGTTGGTAGAAAACCGTTGATGCACCAGAGCCAGCGCAGAAACACAGCGCTCATCTTGCAAATCTTTGTAATAAACGCCAACCTGATCTGCCAGCAACAGACCTTTATATACAATGGTACGTGCCGACATCGACGGTACAAAATATTCTTTACCATGCAGCAAATGTAATGCTTCAATCGCATGTACGGCAGATTTACGGATCACGTACAGCTTACGCTCGAGTGCGTCAGTCACCATGATGTCCGCGCCACGTCCGATGAATATCTGGCGAATCACAGGCTCTTTGTCACGCACCGTTGGCGACATCGGCATCTCGCGATCTACCGGAACATCGCGCCAGCCCAGAACAACCTGACCTTCTGCCCTGACTGCGCGCTCGATTTCCTGCTCACAGGCCAGACGGGACGCATGCTCTTTTGGCAAAAAGATCATACCAACACCATACTCACCTGGCGGCGGCAACTGGATGTTCTGCTTTGCCATCTCTTCACGATAATACTGATCAGGAATCTGAATCAGGATACCGGCACCATCGCCCATCAAAGGATCGGCACCGACAGCACCGCGGTGATCGAGATTTTTCAAGATCAGCAAACCCTGTTCGACGATAGCGTGATTTTTCTTGCCTTTAATGTGTGCAATAAAACCGACGCCACAGGCATCATGTTCATTGGATGGGTCGTATAAACCTTGGGCATGCATAGCGATCTCCAGATGGAAAAATTGAAAGTCTGGTGATGAGAATAGTGCAGCGCAAAAGAAAGTTCAATCTAAATAATTAGGGTCAGAGACAAATAAAATAAGAATTAAATTGCCATATTTTTTAATAGGGTCAGAGTTATTTAATTCGAACTTTTGTCTTAATCCGCATCGATTTCACACAACGTTAATCTATCGGGGCCTTTGGCATTTTTCTTGGTCGTCCACGCTTCGCCGGAGCGACGCGCCGCTCAGTCAACTTGCTGATTTCTTTCTGAAACGACGCTGATCCCAGCAGCCATCCTTTTTGCACAGCATTGTCTAACTGTGCCATATCCGCGACAGATAAGGATTGGCTCATCATTTCCTTGTAATTTGCTTCCCGTTGAAAGGGTGTATTTCCCAAAGCCCAAAATATGGGGTGATCTGAGACCAGAGGATCTGTCCTCTGTCCGATATGATGCTGGTAACTTGACCACGGATACTCACTCGCATCGGTAACCAATCCACTACGCAGGGGGCTGCCCTCCACATACAAACTGCACTGCAGGAAATGCCGTTCTGCCTCCAACACGGTCGCTTTATATCGTCCCTGCCACAGACTCCCGGATCGCTGATATTTCCGGTTGAAATAAGGTACGTAGTAACGCCCCACCCATTGCATAAATTTACTCAAACCCTGTTCATCTGAGGGTGTCAGTAAAAGATGAAAATGATCCGGCATCAAAATATAAGCGTGGATCGCAACTTGAAACTGCTTTGCCGCCTGCGCAAGCCAACTCAGAAAAGTCGTGTAATCCTCGTTATCCCTGAATAACAGTATCCCTTCATGGCTTCGCTGTAATACGTGATGCAAAGTCTGAGGAATTACTAAACGGGGTAGCCTTGCCATAACGGTTATCTGTGCTCAAAAAACTCATTGTAAAACAAGGCCGCATAAATCTTATGACTGATTTGAATTGACGAAGCCAGATAAGACAACGCGGACAAATAGAGACACAATTTCAATTATCTAAGCTGAAATTGCGCCGAAACAAAAAATCAGTACATTTACGTAAGTAGTTCACCCATATAATTTCATCTCGTATGACGCTGCAGTGTTCATATCACTGCTTTTTTTTCATATCCGATTTTCATCATACTCAAATAAAAGAATCCTCAATCAATGTGTCTCTTGCATTAGAAAAATGGAATACATATGAACTCACTACTCAAACAGCTCTCCGTCGGAAAACGACTAGGCCTGGGCTTCGCCCTTATCCTCGTCTTTTCCATTTTCGCTACGTTGGTCGGCTTAACACAATTGCACAATGTCGCGACCTCAACGAAGACCTTACTGGAAGAGCCCCTTGCTGCCGAACGTATGATCAGCGACTGGTACCGTAATATCCACTCCGGCATACGTCGTGCAACAGCGATCGCGAAAAGCAGCGATCCTTCTTTAGCTGCTTTTTTTGCAGAAGAACAAGCAGAGTCCACTAAGAACTCGTCGGCACTACTTAAGGGAATTACAGAAAAATTCCAAAGCGAGCAAGAGAAAAAAATGCTGAAAGAAGTTGAGCAATTGCGCGCTGGCTATTTATCGTCAAGGGATCAGATAAGTGCATTAAAAAAAGCAGGCAATGCAGAAGAAGCAAGCAAAGTTCTGGAAAAAGTGTTTATACCTGCGTCGGCCACCTTCATTAAAAAAGTAGAAGAAATGCAGGCACTGCAACGCTCACAGATCGACGCAATGGCCGCAGAGATCCAGGCGAATTACGAACGCAGCCGTACTTTACTCATCGTTTTGATTCTTCTCACCACCACTCTGGCTATCGTCACCGGCTGGCTGCTCACCCGTTCGATTACAGAACCCTTGATTCAGGCAACGAATGTCGCTCAGAAAATGGCGATGGGCGATTTGACGGAGGTCGTTGATGTTCACCGTAACGATGAAATCGGTACCTTGATCACTGCCATTAACGGTGTCAGCAGCGGTCTGAGTCATGTGATTGCCGATGTGCGTAATGGCACCGACGCGATTAATGTTGCCGCTGCTGAAATCGCTTCCGGTAATGCTGATTTATCGTCCAGAACAGAATCTCAGGCTAGTTCGCTCGAAGAGACGGCGTCTTCGATGGAAGAGCTGACTTCAACAGTGAAACAAAATGCGGACAATGCGCGTCAGGCAAATCAGCTGGTGGTGACGGCAACGGGTGTGGCGATTAAAGGGGGAGAAGTCGTTGATCAGGTCGTTGAAACGATGGGTTCAATCAAGGCCAGCTCGAATAAGATTGTCGATATTATTGCGGTGATTGATGGGATTGCCTTTCAGACGAATATTCTGGCGTTGAATGCAGCCGTCGAGGCCGCTCGTGCGGGTGAACAGGGTCGTGGTTTTGCAGTGGTTGCATCGGAAGTGCGTAATCTGGCACAACGTAGTGCTTCGGCAGCGAAAGAGATTAAGCAGTTGATTGATGACTCTGTCAGTAAAGTGGAGCACGGTAGTCGTCTGGTGGATAACGCGGGTAGCACGATGCAGGAAATCGTGACCAGCGTGCAGCGTGTCGCTGACATCATGTCGGAAATCAGTTCGGCCAGTCAGGAACAGAGCGCTGGTATTGAGCAAGTGAATATGGCGATCAATCAGATGGATGAGATGACGCAACAGAATGCTGCGCTGGTTGAGGAAGCGGCCGCTGCGGCGGAAAGTATGCGTGAACAATCTGATAATCTGACGCAAGTCGTGGCGCAGTTCAAAATTGCGGCGCAGCTGCAAACGGCCAACACACCTGTCAAAACACCGGCACGTGCGCTGAAACCAGCCACTGCGGCGGTGCGTCCGGTCAAAGCTGCACCTGCTCCTCGCAAACAAATTACGACGGCATCAACGTCAAATCAGGACTGGGAAGAATTCTGACCGGCATGTATTAACGCTGAATGTTCCGCGTTAATACTGTCAAAACACAAAAAGCACGATCGACATTGCTGTCTGTCGTGCTTTTTTTATGCGGCATCGTAGACAAATATGAAAGCGCATTCGTTAACAGCGCCGATCAATGACTGAATATACTTCAGGCCATCATTGCATCAGAGCTTGCTAAGCTGAAGAGAACAGCTAAATTAAAAAGACTCACAATTTTTCAACAATCCAGCAAAGCCCCGGTGAAGTAAAAACCCACACAAAACTATATAGATCACGATATTGCTTTGGAACAAAAAAACGTCCTATGTCCTTCACTGATTAACGAATATAATGCCGGACATATGAAACCGCAGCAATTGCGGCAATGTTTTTTCTTTCATATCCGAATACCCTCGCAATCATCACATTACAACAATCCTCAATCAGTGCACCTCATGCATTAGAGAAATGGAATACATATGAACTCACTGCTCAAACAGCTCTCCGTCGGAAAACGACTAGGCCTGGGCTTCGCCCTTATCCTCGTCTTTTCTATTTTCGCTACTTTGGTTGGCTTAACACAACTCAACACAGTTGCCACATCGACCAAGACCTTATTAGAAGAACCTCTTGCAACCGAACGCCTGATCAGCGATTGGTATCGCTATATACACACAGCAATCCGCAGGACAGCCGCAATCGCTAAAAGTAGTGATCCTTCTTTAGCCGCTTTTTTTGAGGCAGAAGGGGCTGAGTCAACTAAAGTATCAGCCGACTTATTCAAATTAATCGTAAAACAACTTCAGAGTGAACAAGAAATTAAACTCTTGAAAGAAGTTGAAAAACTTCGTGAAGCCTATTTGTCCACACGTAATAAAGTCGTGGCACTGAAAAAAGAGGGAAATACCGACGAAGCGAACCAGTTGCTTGAAAAGACATTCATGCCGACTGCGCTAAGCTACGTGAAAAAAGTAGAAGAAATGCAGGCACTGCAACGCTCACAGATCGACGCAATGGCCGCAGAGATCCAGGCGAATTACGAACGCAGCCGTACTTTACTCATCGTTTTGATTCTTCTCACCACCACTCTGGCTATCGTCACCGGCTGGCTGCTCACCCGTTCGATTACAGAACCCTTGATTCAGGCAACGAATGTCGCTCAGAAAATGGCGATGGGCGATTTGACGGAGGTCGTTGATGTTCACCGTAACGATGAAATCGGTACCTTGATCACTGCCATTAACGGTGTCAGCAGCGGTCTGAGTCATGTGATTGCCGATGTGCGTAATGGCACCGACGCGATTAATGTTGCCGCTGCTGAAATCGCTTCCGGTAATGCTGATTTATCGTCCAGAACAGAATCTCAGGCTAGTTCGCTCGAAGAGACGGCGTCTTCGATGGAAGAGCTGACTTCAACAGTGAAACAAAATGCGGACAATGCGCGTCAGGCAAATCAGCTGGTGGTGACGGCAACGGGTGTGGCGATTAAAGGGGGAGAAGTCGTTGATCAGGTCGTTGAAACGATGGGTTCAATCAAGGCCAGCTCGAATAAGATTGTCGATATTATTGCGGTGATTGATGGGATTGCCTTTCAGACGAATATTCTGGCGTTGAATGCAGCCGTCGAGGCCGCTCGTGCGGGTGAACAGGGTCGTGGTTTTGCAGTGGTTGCATCGGAAGTGCGTAATCTGGCACAACGTAGTGCTTCGGCAGCGAAAGAGATTAAGCAGTTGATTGATGACTCTGTCAGTAAAGTGGAGCACGGTAGTCGTCTGGTGGATAACGCGGGTAGCACGATGCAGGAAATCGTGACCAGCGTGCAGCGTGTCGCTGACATCATGTCGGAAATCAGTTCGGCCAGTCAGGAACAGAGCGCTGGTATTGAGCAAGTGAATATGGCGATCAATCAGATGGATGAGATGACGCAACAGAATGCTGCGCTGGTTGAGGAAGCGGCCGCTGCGGCGGAAAGTATGCGTGAACAATCTGATAATCTGACGCAAGTCGTGGCGCAGTTCAAAATTGCGGCGCAGCTGCAAACGGCCAACACACCTGTCAAAACACCGGCACGTGCGCTGAAACCAGCCACTGCGGCGGTGCGTCCGGTCAAAGCTGCACCTGCTCCTCGCAAACAAATTACGACGGCATCAACGTCAAATCAGGACTGGGAAGAATTCTGACCGGCATGTATTAACGCTGAACATTCCGCGTTAATACTGTCAAAACACAAAAAGCACGATCGACATTGCTGTCTGTCGTGCTTTTTTTATGCGGCTACGTGCTTAGTGGAACGCGCCAGCCAATTCTGGTGTTTTTGCTTTCAGGCGGAATGCACTCAGTGCTTTCGTCGCATCTGGAACCGCTGTTACTTCCGCGATGCCGCTCATTAATTCTGAAATACGGCTTTTCAACGCTTTAGCCTGGGTCGCCAATTTGAAATGCGCTGGACGCTGAGTCTGTACGATACTCCAGCGAACGATAGGCGCATGTCCACTTCCATCTAACAATGCACGATCACGCATCCATTTTTCAAAGGAACGGGAAGGCATATCGGTCTCAATCCAGATCAGATTGTCAGACGTCATCTTTTTATTATCGGAAGGGCGAACCAAAATTTCGTAAATCATTTTTCAGACTCCTGTTGGGGAATCTCCGCTGCGTTAAAAGTACGGGCAAAGATTCTATGAGTCGAAAAACGAGCCGGAAGCCACTTCGGTTGACACGTAATGTTACGAAACTAAAAAAAACTATACTTTTTTTTCATTGAAATTATAAAAAATTTATTATTTTCTTAAAAAAACTGAATTTCATCGTTTTTTTTAATTTTAAAATTTTAAATTTGGTCAACGCTTACGCTTGTTAATACAGCCTATTATTTATCTTTTTAATAATTTTTTAGTTTTCGATTTAAGCCATCTGCCCTAAGGTTTTGCGGAAACGTGCCAACGAGAGCATGAACAACACCGAACCAATTACTAACAATGCAAAAAAAGCCCGCCACACAACTTCAAACCCGGCACCGCGATACAAAATGGCCTGACTCAACTCGGTAAAATGCGTTGTAGGCGCCAGAGACATCAGCCATTGAACAAAAACGGGCATACTTTCGCGTGGCGTCATACCACCGGACAACATTTCCAGCGGCATCATCGTCAGCATCATCAACAACCCAAACTGCGGCATGCTCCGTGCCAGAGTTGCCATAAAAATTCCCATAGATGTTGTTGCAAACAGATGCAAAGTCACACCAATGAGGAATAAGGGGATGGAACCGTCAATCGGAACGCGCAAGGCGCCTTGAATAATAACGGTCAGCGAGACCAACACGGCAACGAGCACAACCAATGCCATCGACCAGACTTTTGCCAACATAATTTCAGTCGGTGTCACAGGCATCACCAATAAATGTTCTACCGTACCATGCTCGCGTTCACGAATAAGCGCCGCCCCCGTCAGAATAATTGAGAGCATCGTAATGTTATTCACCAGCTCCATCAATGAGCCAAACCAGGATGGATTGAGTGCCGGATTAAAACGCGAACGTAGTGCAAGTTCTACGGGCTGTATGGGTGTGTCACGATAACGTTGCACAAATTCATTGACTTCCCCCATGATTATTTGCTGTATCGCACCGTTGCCGGAAAATGCCTGGCTCATGCGCGTCGCATCGACATTCAACTGAAGCTGAGGTGCCTTCCCGGCAATAACATCGCGCTGAAAATCAGGTGGAATGATCAGAACAAATGTGTAGAGTCCGGCGTCAAGCCCGGGGTCAACCTGAGCCTGGTTGATACGTACTGGTTTGGTAAATTGCGGTGGATAAAATGCAGAGATGATCCGCACTGATAAAGCAGAATCATCTTCATCCACAATCGCAATCGGTGCGCGGTTCAGGGTTTCCGGCATCGCCGTCCCGGCGACATAAATCGCCGCAGTGAATGTATAAATAATCAGCGCCAGCATCATGGGATCACGCCAGAGACTCCATAACTCTTTGACGCCCAGACGATAGATATTTGCCAGATGACGTTGCATATCAGCGCTCCTGTTTTTTCAGCAAGGCAATCGCCGCGCCGAGAATAACGGGAATTGCCAGCAACAAGGGCCAGAATGCCGCGTGCAAATCATCAAAACCCAGTGCCTTGCTGAAGACGCCGCGGCTGATATTAAACATATACGTTGCCGGATAAATCTGTCCAACCAGACGCCCGATACCTTCCAGCGAAGAAACAGGATTGATCAGCCCGGCAAACTGAACGGCCGGAATCATCGTTCCTATCATGGTAAAAAACATGGCTGCAATCTGGCTGCGGGTCAATGCTGAAGCTAATAAGCCCATTCCGGTTGAACAAATGCTGAACAACCACGCGGCAAGCAATAAAACAAAGAAATTTCCCTTTACGGGTACGTCGAATATCGTGACGGCAGCAAGGCTCATTAAAAGAAAATTCAGCATTGCCAACGCGACATACGGCACTTGCTTGCCAAGCAAAAATTCGCTGCGCGTTGTCGGAGTCACATAAAAATTAATAATCGAACCCAACTCCTTTTCGCGCACAACCGCCAGTGCCGTCAGCATTGCAGGCAGCATCAACAGCAACAGCGGAATCACCGCCGGCACCATTGATGGCAAACTCTTCACATCAGGGTTGTACCGATAACGGGTCTCCACACTGGTGACACCTGACAAAGTTGATCCGGTACGTTCATGCACCTGCTGTAAGAACCATTGCTGGTGCATGCCTTGCACATAGCCATTCACCGTTTCTGCACGTTGCGGCATAGCGCCATCCACCCAGGCACCGATCTGCACCGATTTTCCCCGCTCCACATCGCGGGCGAAACCAGGCGGAATTTCTATCGCCAGTGACAACTCACCGCTACGCATGCGCCGGTCAAGCTCTGCGTAGTCGGCAATCGGCGCATGCTCAACAAAATAACGCGACCCCGCAAGATTGAGTATGTAATTCTGGCTTAATACAGTTTGATCCCGGTCGAGTACGGCAAAGCGTAAGTTTTCAACGTCCATGCTGATGCCATACCCCATCACAAACATCAGCAGCAAAGATCCCAGCAAGGCCAGCGTGCTGCGAACCGGATCGCGCTTTAATTCCAGTGCTTCACGCCAGGTATAGGTGTAGATACGTCCAAGGCTGCGCCGGCAACGTTGTCTGAAGTTGGATGCTGATGTGGCGGAAGACGCAGGCAGTACGGCGTTGTTGACACTATCCACCGCGTTAGCATCAGAAACTGGTTGCGGAACATCACCTCCATCGGCTTCAAGCAGATAATCGATAAATGCTTGTTCCAGCGTTGCGGCACCCCGTTGTGCAACTAATGCTGCCGGTGCATCGCTGGCAAGTACGCGTCCCGCATGCATTAGGGAAATACGGTCGCAGCGTTCAGCCTCATTCATGAAATGAGTGGAGATAAAAATGGTAACGTGGTCGCGCCGCGCCAGCTCTATCATCAATCGCCAGAAATTATCACGTGCGACAGGATCAACGCCAGACGTCGGTTCATCCAGAATCAGCAATTCGGGTTGGTGCACCATCGCAACGGCCAGTGACAGACGTTGCCGTATGCCGAGTGGCAGTTTATCCGGCAGCATGTCAACAACATCCTGCAAATCAAAACGTGCCACCATATCCGCCACACGCGCCGCGACTTCCGATTCAGGCACATGGAATAAGCGCGCATGCAATATCAGATTCTGTTGCACATTCAGCTCGGCATACAAGGAAAACGACTGCGACATATAACCGACACGACGACGAATCGCGATATCGTGCGGATTCACTTTCTGACCAAACAACCATGCATCACCTTCAGTCGCAGGCAGCAAACCTGTCAACATTTTCATCGTGGTCGATTTACCGCAACCATTCGAACCGAGAAAGCCAAATATTTCACCGCGCCGGATGCGAAAACTGACATGGTCAACCGCCACAAAATCACCGAAGCGCATCGTCAGATTTTGTGCCTCAATTGCGACAGCAGCACTGTCGGCCATCGTCAGCGGCGGGATTTCGACTCGCTGGTGTCCACGCCGCTTGATCTCCGGCAGCAAACCAATGAAGGCTGCCTCCAGCGAGAGGGTCGCCGTTTTCTGCATCAGTTCAGCAGGTGTTCCGGTCGCCAGCACCTGACCATCATCCATCGCCACCAGCCAGTCAAACCCTTGCGCTTCATCCATATACGCCGTCGCAACGATGACACTCATACCCGGACGACTGACGCGAATACGCGCAATCAAATCCCAGAACTGTGCACGAGCCAGCGGATCGACACCAGTAGTCGGCTCATCCAGAATAAGTAAATCCGGATCGTGAATCAGCGCACAACACAAACCGAGTTTCTGTTTCATACCGCCGGATAATTTGCTCGCTGGCCTATCCAGAAAAGGAGACAGACCGGTACTGCGCGTCAACTCATCAATGCGGCGACGACTCTCGGTGGCATCATGCCCAAACAGACTGGCAAAGAATTGCAGGTTTTCTTCAACCGACAAAGTCGGGGAAAGATTCTTACCGAGCCCCTGCGGCATATATGCAATGCGGGGGCAGACCTGCTCACGATGGTGACGGCTGGCCATATCGCCGCCGAGCACGTCAAGATATCCCTGCTGCAAGGCACGTGCGCCGGAAATCAGCGATAACAAGCTGGATTTACCAACACCATCGGGGCCGATAATCCCCACCATACAATTCGCTGGGATATCCAGCGTAATATCATCCAGCGCACAAACCTTGGCGTAATTCAGCCGCAGGTTTTGACCACGCACGACAGGTGATGCTGAAGCAGACAGGCTCACGGCAGCGCTTTCAAATTAAGCGATGCTGGCCATGCCGCTTGCGTATCAGGCTTAATCCACGCGACGCCCGGCAAACCCGTTTTTACCTGTTGCAGGTACTTGAGCAATAAATCGCGATCAATTCTGGCTTTCACGCGAAACATCAGTTTCTGACGTTCGCTGGCCGTTTCGACGGTCTTCGGAGTGAACTGCGCCGTGCTGGCAACAAACGACACTTTGGCTGGGATCACGAACTGCGGCGCCGCATCCAGAACGATACGCACCTCACTGCCAAGCGCAACTTTCCCTGCAACACTTTCCGGCACGAAAAACGTCATATAGACATCTGAGAGATCAACCAGATTCAGCACCTTGCCACCACCGCCCAGAATTTCACCCGGCTGCGCAACACGATATTGAACCCGTCCGGCACGTGGCGCTTTCAATTCGCTGTCAGCCAGTTCGACATCGATCCGGGCAGTGGTCGCGGCAGCGGCCCGGACGCTCGACTGCGCCCCGGTGACTTGTGTCACGGCCGCTGTCACCGCTGCATTTGCCGCCCGGACCTGCGCCTTGGTGGCGGCAAGGGCAGCGGCCGCACTGTTGACACGTGCGCGATCATCATCGAGTTCCTGACCGGATGAAGCACCTTCTTTGAACAGCGTTTCCGAGCGAGCCAGTCGCCGTTGTGCCGCATCGAGTTCACTTTCGCGCTGCACTACCAACGCCTGCGTTGCCTGCAAATCACTCTCGCGTAAGGCAACCTGTGCTTCGGCGCCTTTCACCGCATATTCAGCTTGCTGCTGACGTGCTACGGCTTCATCTCTTTGCGCCTGCAAACTATCGATTTGCATACGCGCCAGCAATTGCCCTGCTTTAACAAACTCCCCCTCGGCAACAAGAATCTCCTGCACCCGCCCACCGAGCTTGGTCGCGACATCGATTTCAGTCGCTTCAATACGACCATTACCGCTCACCACACTGTCACTAGGATCCGCCCCATTCCGGCGCTGATAAACAACATAGGCAGTGATTGCAATGGCAACTACTGTAACAAGCAAGACGATTTTTTTGATAGTCGGATTCATGCGTTTATTCCTGATTGTTTTTGGGCACCGATACGGGATCGACAGTAGACACAGATAATTCATCAACAAACTGACTGCCGCCGCCAAGTGCCGCGAAAAGTGCGACCTGTGCTGACAGGCTGGCGCGATGTATTTGTACCAGTTGCTGCTCACTCGACAGCAAATCACGTTCTGCATCCAACACTTCCAGATAGCGTGCCGAACCATGGTCATAGCGTAGCTTCGCCAACCGTGCACGCTCAGCCTGTACTTTCAGGGTCTCGCGCGCAATTCCTTCCTGTGCTGCCAACCAGTGGCGCGCAGCTAAAGCATCAGCAACATCCCTGAAAGCAGCCTGCACTGTTTGCTCGTAACGGGCAACAGCCTGCTCGCGCCGCAACCGGGCGACTTCAGTAACTGCCTCGCGTCTGCCACTGTCAAAAATCGGTAAGGTAATGCTCGGTGAAAAAGTCCATGCCTGACTGCCACTGCTGAATAATCCGTTTAACTCAGCACTTGCTGTGCCAGCAAACGCGGTTAAGGCAATTCGTGGAAAAAAAGCAGCCCGAGCGACAGCCATATTCGCTTGTGCTGCTCGCAGCGCATGCTCGGTAGCGAGTATGTCCGGTCGCTGCAATAGCAGATCTGAGGGCAACCCAGCCTTCAATTCAGGTAATGGAGGCAGAGCATTGAATTGCCCGGACGCAGGCGGCAGTTGCAGTGGTAGCCCCACCAACAAGGTCAATGCATTGATCTGGGTCGCACGTGTATGTTCGAGTTGCGCCTGCAATGCCATTGCCTGTTGCGACAACAACTCGACCTGCGTCAGTTCAAGTCTGGAAGTTGCCCCCAGATCGACACGACGACGAAATATACGCAAGGATTCGGCGCGACTCGCGACAGTGCGTTGTGCCAGCATCAGACGCTCATCCGTTTCGCGCAAAGCAAGATAATTGTTCGCTATTTGTGTGATCAGACTCAGCGCCGTCGCGCGGCGGGTCGCATCGCTGGCAAGATACGTTTCCAATGCAGCCGCATTCAAACTACTCACACGCCCCCAGAAATCAATCTCCCAGCTACTGAAGCCAACACCAAGCTGAAACTGGTTACCAACAACTGGTCGACCCGATACATTCAGATCGCCGGGCACAGCAGTACGCGTCGCATCCAGACTGCCAGCAATCGTAGGCAAACGATCTGCCCGTTGTATGCCGTAAGCCGCGCGCATTTCCTGCACACGCAACACAGCAACGCGCACGTCGCGATTATTGGCTAAGGCCAGCTCAATGAGATGACGCAGAGCCGGGTCAGTAAAATACGTTTGCCAACTGATCTGAGTGGCAGGGATACCTGCATCGTGCGCCGGTGCCTCGGTATAAACCTCAGCAACAGGCGATGCAGACGATTGATGTGCCGGTGCAGATAACGTACAGCCTGCCAGCAACGCAAGCAGCAGCGTCGTTGACGTCATTGATATCAGCTGCACAGGAAGTCCGGCAGATACATCGTCAGAGCGATCATTTCGGGATTTTTGATACCGATATCCATGCAACATACTTCATCACCTTTGTTCCTGACGTCTAGTGGAAATTTCCTCAGCCGCACTGTTGATTCTCAGATCAATACCGGTTCAACTTCGCTGACAGCGATACCCTGAACATACGGCGACTAAAAACACCACCGCTGACTGAACAAGTGAGCCAAGTGATACAACACCGATGTTAAAAACGCCTACCTTCAGGATGCCAATCTAATAATAAGTGAAATCATCACTTCACAGACTGTTCAAGCTCAGGGTACATGCAATTTTTTTATGGCAGATCAAAGTGTCTGCTGCGTCATGCCAGCGTGCGGAAATTTTTCAACGATGAAATTAATAAAACTTCGGACTTTTGCAGAAAGCAAACGGCGACTGGGGTAAGCCATGAAAATAGTGACACTACCAAACAAGTGATCAGGAAGCAGCCGGATCAGGCGACCGCTGCGGATATCATTTTCCAACGAATAGGATGGCAATAAGACCAGGCCCATATCGGCAAGAGCACATTCCCGGAGAATATCTGTGTTATTCGAAACAACCCGGCTATTGACTGGTATCTGCTTTAACGCTTGTTTTGATTTCCCGGGATAAGAGAACTCTTCCGCATCCCGCTCGTGAATCATCCAATTGTGACGCATAAAATCAAAGCCATAATTCAGACACCGATGTTGAGAGATATCGTCTAAAGTTTGCGGTGTGCCGTTGGCTCGCAGATATTCAGGTGTCGCGCACAACATGACTTCCGGTGCTGCCAGTTGACGGGCGATCATGCTGCTATCGATTTTTTGTAAATCAAGAAAAAAACCAACATCAATCCCCTCTTCCACCATATCGATAGAATGCGAAGAAATTTTGATGTCCAGAATAATATCGGGGAATTTTTTTGCAAAAAGTGGCAGCAAAGGGGCCAGTTGTGACACGCCAAAGCCCGGCACCGAATAAATCCGCAAGGTGCCACTCGGCTTTTTTGCTGATGTTGCAGCAATCGCATCAGCATCTTCGATATCAGCCAAAATCTGGCGGACGCGTTCGAGATAAACATGCCCGGTTTCAGTCAGCGATAATTTGCGCGTAGTCCGGTTTAATAAGCGCGTACCGAGATGTGATTCAAGGTCTGCGACGTAGCGGGTCACAACGGCATTTGACATCTCCAGAGCAGCTGCGGCTCTGGCAAATCCGCCCAACTCAACGACCTTGGAAAATATGCGCATTGATTGTAGCCTGTCCATTTTTCAAGCCCCTTATTGTTCCGCTATAAGCAATAGTATATTCCCGATACTCGTCTTTTTTGATTAAAAAGAAAAGCCTACACTTCGTCCGTCAATAAGCCTTTGACACAATACGCTTATTCAACAAAGCCAGATCCCCACCTTATAGATCGTCGTTCGGCACACTCAAAGACCACTTTTACCGGGTTGTATGTAGGCCGCAATGCTATCGGCAGCATAAGCATCAGGGATAGGGCATTTTGACTCTTGATAACTGAATTGGAAACTTAAATGAAAACAACATATTTATTCATTGCTGGCCTGATCAGCCTCAGCACAAGTGCAGTCTTTGCAGCAGAAACAACGACACCAGCTCCTAAAACCCGTGCCGAAGTTGTCGCTGAACTGGTGCAGGCGCGCGCTCAGGGTGAAGAAGTTGGTATGGAAGGAATGATCTGGTACGAAGCGCAAAAAACTGAATTAGCAAAAGCCAACGCAGCAAAAAAAGAAACTGCCAAAGCTGACAAAAAATAAGCACCGACGGTACCGGAAAAATGGCCAGACTGGTCTGCTCTCTCAGAGCTCTGCCAAAATGAAAAACGCACTCGACATAAAAATCGAGTGCGTTTTTTATCCTAATATCGTTATTCTGAACTCAAAACTCAGAACTCTTCCCACTCATCATTTCTGGCAGGTTTAGCTGCGCTTACGCTGGTCAGTTGTGGCGTCGCCTTTTTACTTTTTTTCAATACAGGCTCGTGTTTTGCCTGGCTGATGCGGCTCTGGGTCTTCGTGTCTCTCACTTCTTTTACTGTGCTTTTCAGATTAATAGCACTGCCACCGGACAACTGAAACACGCTGACCACTTGCGCCAGATCTGCAGCCTGATCCTGTAAAGAAGCAGCGGCAGCAGCGGCCTCTTCCACCAGTGCGGCATTCTGCTGGGTAACAGTATCCATTTCCGTAATCGCCTGATTAATTTGTTCGATTCCGGCTTCCTGTTCAATACTGGCTGAGGTAATTTCTCCCATGATGTCAGTGACACGTTTCACGCTGTTAACGATTTCTTCCATCATCACACCAGCCTGGTCCACCAGACGGCTACCGGTATCAACTTTACTAACGGAATCATCAATCAACTGCTTGATTTCCTTCGCAGCACTGGCGGAGCGATGCGCGAGACTACGCACCTCACTGGCAACGACGGCAAAACCACGCCCCTGCTCACCTGCACGCGCGGCCTCAACCGCGGCATTCAGTGCCAGAATATTTGTCTGAAAAGCGATGCCATCAATCACACTGATGATATCGACAATTTTCTTAGACGAAGTATCGATCGCCCCCATCGTATCGACCACCTGCGAAACAACAGCACCGCCTTTGACCGCAACTTCAGAAGCTGCCACAGCAAGCACATTGGCCTGACGGGCATTATCCACGTTTTGTTTTACGGTGGAGGTCAGTTCTTCCATGGACGATGCGGTTTCTTCAAGCGAGCTTGCCTGTTGTTCTGTACGCGAAGACAAATCCAGATTGCCACTGGCGATCTGCGCCGACGCTGTCGCAATCGTGTCTGTTCCATCGCGCACCTGGCCGACAATATTCTGCAAACTGCTGTTCATTTCTTTTAATGCCTGCAGCAAGAGACCTGTTTCGTCTTGTGAAGTAACGTGAATTTGCTGATTCAGATTGCCGCCTGCGATCGTATTTGCAATCGTCACAGCCTCATTCAGCTTCACTGAGATTAAGCGCGCAATCCAGTAAGCGAACGTAAATGACAGAACCGCAATCACGACTATCAGTACGACGATCCAGGTTCTGGAATCGCTATAAGTTTTTCCAGCAAATTCACTCGACTTCTCAGCGCCGGCATCATTGATATCTGCCAGCTTATCCACCTCGGCCAGCATGGCACGATAAACCTTTGTCGATTCACCGCGCATTAGGGTAATGGCTTCTTCTTTCGTCCGCTTAGAAGAATACTCAATGATCTTGGTGTGCTCCGCCAGAAATACAGTAATGCTTTTTGCTACTTCCGGATAAATCTTTTTCTCTTCTTCTTCACTGATCAGCGACTCATATTTTTTTTGTAAAGAGATCAAATCGTCGACCTGCTTTGCAGCATTTTTTTCTGCGGTCTGCATATCTTCCGGCGTCGTTGCCAGAATATGCTGTTGTTCAAAACTACGGATGCGCGCCATCGCCATTTTTACCCGCCCCAAGACTTGTATGCTTGGCAGCCAGTTAGTCGCAACCGCAGTTGCAGCTTCATTGACCTTACTTAACTGGACGATGGAAAAAACACCGAGAAAAATGCTCAGCACGATTGCGATCGAAAATGACAGCAATAACTTGGAGGCAATTTTTAAGTTGTTAAACCATTTCATAATGTAGACTCTTTTTCTTGTTGAATTTGATCGGTCAGACAAACACACTGTTTGCGCATGTCATATCCGATTCTAGGACTGACGCACTGCGATCGATATTGACCGATATCAAGTTGTGCCTATCTGTGCAAGCTGGATATGTCTTTCATTTCAGTACCATATTCCAGATTCATTTTTTTATGCATTAGCGCAAACTCCGGCGCTACGCCCCCATTTATTTCCCCGAGAGCAACCTGCCACATAAAAAAATAATGAACACGAGTTCATTGTCAGCAGGCATGTTCTGTCCAAGAAACCTGATTCAAAGAAACACTGGATGTTTATTTATTCATGCCAGAACAGGCGGAATAATATCCTGATATTTTCATAAAAAAACATCAGCACACAAGATTTAACTTAAGTAAATATTTGTTAAATTTTTACAATGTATTTGTGCCAAAATTTTTATCGGATCACACCGATTTTCTAGCGTCCGCATTGCTGAAATTTCTTTACGTCAGAAGCCGCTGTTGAATCAGGAATCCTATAAGTTGGCGTTATCGTGCACAGTCCTTTCCCATGCCGCGTAGCGAGCGGCCTGGATCATATGCGCTTGAATATCATGGAATTACCAAGATATAAGATGCCTGAAAAAAGGCTGATTGCGACGCCGGCAAATACCAGAAACTCCATCATGGCTTGCCCTTGTTGAAATCGACTGTGCGCCAACTGTGTCATTATTTGATATTGAAAACCTTAGGATCTATGGACGCGCTGACTTTCACCGAAACCGGTTCAGTAATGACGACACCGAACTGATCTTTTGCAGTCAATGCCCTGACATAACCTGCCACGTATTTACCGTCGTAGCCGATAAATTTGGTCGAACCCTGGGTTTCAATCATGCAAACCTGACCTGCAATTTGCGTCGTCGCACTTTCTGGCAAGCATTTCAATTGGATGCCATTGACCACCTTGGCATCGGTATAGATTGCGCTATTTTCCTCGCCACCTTTAGTTTCTGCTTGCACAGGCTGCGAGACACGCTCGCCATTTTCCTGAACATCAATGTGATAGCTGTTTCCATTGTTCACAACACGTAATGTTTCTGTTTTTGCGATCGACGAGGCACAGCCGCTTTCCGGAGTCATATCGACCTTGATGACGTTACTGACCGTTGTATGCGAATAATTTTTTCCATCGCTGACATATGTATCTTTATCGATAATGAAATCAGCTGGAATATCAATAAACGGCTTGACTGGCAGATTTTTTATTTGCGCGAAACCGACGCAGGCGTCATAACCATTTTTATACCAGTCGCGATACTGCGCAAGGTTCTCAGGTTTTGTCACCGTTACCACCTCGTAACCCGATCCCGCTGAGCTACTGTTATTGCCATCTGGATTGGCTGAACTGCTGGAACTATTCCCACAAGCAGTAGTGCATATCAAAAGTGTCAGAGCGATACTTTGCTTGAGATACGGCGTTTTATTTCCTGACCACATATGGAATCCTCACCTAATAAATTTGAAATTGAGATCAACCTATTGCTGGCAACAACAATGTTCGCCAGCGAGGAGTAAATAAACCCGGATACTCTTCTTTTCCATCGTGTCGCAGAGATCGATAAGAGCGATCAAATGACATGCAAGCGTGTCGCCACTGCGTACACGCCGCTACCACCGGAATAGAGATCAAGTTTTTGTTACGATCAATTTACGCGGCATTGCCCTTGAGTACGATGCCGGCGACCGATATGATTTTTTGGATACAGTCATCAATCTCCGACGATTTATCCAAAAAATGAGACGGATTAATGCGTGAAAATCATAGTGCAATATAAGAAATTATTTTTTAACAATTACATTGATTTACATTTCTTTTAAAGATATAAATTTTCTTTATTTCTGAGGAAAACAATTCCATATATATCAAAGACTTATCGTTATTCAACATATTTCTTTTTGCTAATCAAATCGCAAACATCTTATAAAAAAAATTTGTATTTATTTTTCTCTGCAAACAAGAAAAAACCCTACAAATCAAAGACTTGTAGGGTTTAGTTTACAAACTAAAGAATACTGGGTCTCAAAACGGAATATCGTCATCCATATCTGAGAAGTTCGGTGCCGGGCGAGAAGCTGGGGCCTGACGTGGCGCAGGCGCTGCGGCCTGGCGTGGAGCGGGAGCAGGTGCTCCGCCGCCGTAACCGCTGTCATCCATGGCTGCGCCGCCGCCCATGCCCTGACGACCGCCCAGCATCTGCATGCTGTCCGCCTTGATGTCGGTTGCGTATTTTTCGACGCCGTCTTTGTCTGTGTATTTGCGAGTGCGTAAGCTGCCTTCGACGTAGACTTGTGAGCCTTTTTTCAGATACTGGCCAGCGATTTCAGCGAGCTTGCCAAAGAAGGTAATGCGATGCCATTCGGTCTGCTCTTTCTTTTCGCCAGTCGCTTTATCTTTCCAGCTATCGGTTGTCGCGACGGTAATGCTGGTCATCGCGTCACCACTTGGCATGTAGCGTGTTTCAGGGTCGCGGCCAAGATTGCCGACGATGATGACTTTATTCACGGATGCCATGTAATTCTCCTGTTTTCCTGTAATTCAAATGTGTATTAATTAAGCCTGCACTGCGGGCGCTGCTTTCGTGCGTTTAGCAATGTCGGGCATGTTGATCGCGATTATAAGCCACAGCACCGTCATTATTGCGCATACAATAAAGACGCTTGATCCGCTAAGATTTTGTTTGACCCACCCACCCACAGCGCCGCCACAAAACAAGCCTATCGCTTGCAAGGTGTTATACACGCCCAGTGCCGCACCTTTCGCTGCAGGCGGCGCAATACGCGAGACTAACGATGGCTGACTCGCTTCTAAAATATTGAAAGCCACAAAAAAGGCAAACAATAAACTGACCAAAGCAAAAGGCTGTTGCAGGAACTGCCAGAAACCCAGCTGCACCAACAACAGTAAGGCAATCGCACCGACAAACACCTGTTTCATCTTGCCATATTTTTCACCGATAAAAATCGCTGGCAGCATCGCAATAAACGACGCAAACATAATCGGTAAATAGATTTTCCAGTGCGATGCAACCGGCAAATCGAGAAACTGAACCAACACCGAAGGCACGACGACAAACATCGCCATCTGTGACAGATGCAGTACAAACACGCCATAATTTAAGCGCATCAGTTCGCGGTTTTTCAGGACAACGGATAAGGGCACAGGCTCGTGCTGCAAGGCAGGGGCATCCGGTGTGACATATAAAACGACAACTATCGCGATCAGCGAGAGTACCCCAGTCAGCGCAAAAATGCCGCCCATACCGATGCTCTGATACAACAAGGGGGAGATCACCAGCGACAAGGCAAACGTCAAACCGATAGAGCCACCTACCATCGCCATCGCTTTGGTTCTGTGCTCGTCGCGCGTCGAGTCAGCGATTAAGGCAGTAATGGCGGCGGAAATTGCACCTGCGCCTTGAATCGCCCGGCCGATCAGAACGCCCATGACGGTGGTGGCGGATGCAGCGACAAACGCACCAACGGCAAATAAAATCAGACCGATGACGATGATACGTTTGCGGCCAAATTTATCCGATGCAATGCCAAATGGAATCTGACCAAATGCCTGGCTCAGACCATAAATCCCCATCGCCAGCCCGACCAGCAAGGCGTTATCGCCGTCCGGCAGCGTTTTTGCGTGTATCGCAAAGACTGGCAAAATCAAAAATAATCCGAGCATGCGCAAGGCAAAGATCGACGCTAATGATGTGGCGGAACGGATTTCATCGCGGCTCATCCCGGATGATTCACTTTGTATTGCACCAGTGCTATCGGATTTTGTTGCCATAGTCATATTAAAAACTCGCCCACGTGAGGTAATTTGCGCAAAGCAAAGACGAGCCTGCGGTAATGTTCAAAAACCCGTTATAGTAGCAGGTTGCTTGCCTCAGCCCAAATTCAGATCAAATATCATGACGACACGACCAAAAGCCGCTAAAGCACCAAAACCAGCCGAAATCGAGTTCGATGCGGACGATATTGCCCGTATGCAGAAGCGCGAGCTGATCCGCGTACGCGGCGCGCGTACGCATAACCTGAAAAACATCAACATCGATTTGCCGCGCAATAAGCTGGTCGTGATTACTGGCTTATCGGGTTCAGGTAAATCGTCGCTGGCGTTTGACACGTTGTACGCTGAAGGCCAGCGTCGTTATGTGGAATCGCTGTCGGCCTACGCACGGCAGTTTTTGCAGCTGATGGAAAAACCGGATGTCGATCTGATCGAAGGCCTGTCACCTGCGATTTCTATTGAGCAGAAAGCGACTTCGCATAATCCGCGCTCGACCGTCGGTACCGTCACCGAAATTCACGACTATCTGCGCCTGTTGTACGCCCGCGTCGGCACGCCATATTGCCCGGATCATCCGGAAAATCCACTGGCCGCGCAATCGGTATCGCAAATGGTCGATACCGTGCTGGCAATGCCGGAAGATACCAAACTGATGATATTGGCACCTGTGGTATCCAACCGTAAGGGCGAGCATGTCGATCTGTTCGAGCAAATGCAGGCGCAAGGTTTCGTTCGTTTCCGTGTGCAAAGCGGCACGCATGAAGCGAAGATTTATGAAGTCGATGATTTGCCTAAGCTGAAGAAAACTGAAAAGCATACGATCGATGTTGTCGTTGATCGCGTGAAAGTCAAAGAAGAAATCAAGCAACGTCTGGCGGAGTCTTTTGAAACCTGCCTGCGGATTGCGAATGGCCGCGCACTGATCGTGGATATGGATAGTCAGCAGGAACAGTTATTTTCGAATAAATTTGCCTGCCCTATCTGCGGCTATTCCTTGCAAGAGCTGGAACCGCGTCTATTTTCGTTTAACAATCCTATGGGCGCTTGTCCGGAATGTGATGGGCTGGGTCATATCGAATTTTTCGATCCTAAACGCATCGTCGCTTTCCCGAATCTATCATTAGCGAGCGGCGCCGTTAAAGGTTGGGATCGCCGTAATCAGTTTTATTTCCAGATGCTGTCGAACCTGGCGGCATTCTATGAATTTGATATTGATACGCCGTTTGAGCAATTACCGGAATCAGCGCAGCAAATCATTTTGTACGGCTCCGGCAAACAAACCATACCGTTTACCTACATCAACGAAAAAGGCCGTACCGTCATCAAAGAGCACACGTTTGAAGGTGTGGTGACCAACCTGCAACGCCGCTATCGTGAAACCGACTCGATGGCGGTGAAAGAAGAGTTGGCGAAATTCATCAATGAAAAACAATGCCCATCGTGTGACGGTGCGCGTCTGCGGGTAGAGGCACGCAATGTCAAAGTTGGCGCAGGCAAACAGGAAAAAGCGATTTACGATATCAGCGCCATGCCTTTGCGCGAGACTTTGCATTTCTTTGAACATCTGACCTTACACGGTGCGAAACGCGATATTGCCGACCGTATCATCAAAGAAATCACGGCACGCCTGACTTTCCTGAATAACGTCGGCCTCGATTATCTGTCACTCGAACGCAGCGCCGATACACTCTCCGGCGGTGAAGCCCAGCGCATCCGTCTGGCATCGCAGATTGGCTCCGGGCTGACTGGCGTGATGTACGTACTGGATGAACCTTCCATCGGCTTGCATCAGCGCGATAACGACAGACTGATCGACACGCTCAAACATCTGCGCGACATTGGTAACAGCGTGCTGGTCGTCGAACACGATGAAGACGCAATACGCTGCGCCGATTTTGTGGTCGATATGGGTATCGGTGCTGGCGTGCATGGTGGCGAAGTGATCGCGCAGGGTTCGCTGGATGACATCATGACAAACACACGCTCACTGACCGCAAAATACCTGAGTGGCGAACTGGAAATTTCAGTACCGGCCAAGCGTCATGAAAGCCATCCGGACAAGCAATTAGTCATCGCCGGTGCGCGTGGCAATAATCTCAAAAATGAGACCATGCATTTGCCGGTTGGTTTGCTGACCTGCGTCACTGGTGTCTCTGGCTCAGGCAAATCCACACTGGTGAACGACACGCTGTATCACGTCGCGGCGCGCCATCTGTATGGCTCGCAAACCGAACCGGCACCATTTGATCATGTCAGCGGGTTGGAGCATTTCGATAAAGTGATCTCGGTTGATCAAGCACCGATCGGACGCACACCTCGCTCTAATCCGGCGACTTACACCGGTTTGTTCACACCGATACGCGATTTGTTTTCGACCGTGCCAACCGCCAAAGAACGCGGTTACAGCGCAGGCCGTTTTTCATTCAACGTCAAAGGCGGTCGCTGCGAAGCCTGTCAGGGCGACGGCGTGATCAAAGTCGAAATGCATTTCCTGCCGGATGTGTATGTACCATGTGATGTCTGTCACGGCAAGCGCTATAACCGCGAAACGCTGGAAGTACAGTACAAAGGAAAAAACATCCATCAGGTGCTGGAAATGACCGTCGAAGATGCGCATGAATTCTTCAAACCTGTTCCCGTGATTGCGCGTAAATTACAGACCTTGCTGGATGTGGGACTGGGTTATGTCCGCCTCGGACAAAGCGCCACCACCTTGTCCGGCGGTGAAGCGCAACGCGTCAAACTGTCGCTGGAATTATCGAAACGTGATACCGGCCGCACGCTGTATATTCTCGATGAACCAACGACAGGTCTGCATTTCCACGATATCGCCCTGTTGCTGAAAGTGATACACAGACTGCGCGATCAGGGCAATACGCTGGTCATCATCGAACATAATCTGGACGTGATTAAAACCGCTGACTGGCTGATTGATCTGGGCCCCGAAGGCGGCGCTGGCGGTGGCCGCATCATCGCCACCGGAACACCGGAACAAGTTGCCGCCAATCCCGACAGCGTGACCGGCAAATACCTGTTACCTCTTTTAAAGAAACGCAAGAAGTAGTCTCACCATGTCTATTCGTCTGATTGTCGGCCTCGGTAATCCGGGGCCTGAGTATGAACAAACCCGCCACAATGCTGGCTTCTGGCTGATCGATCAGCTACGGGTCAGCTTGCAGCGCGATAAAAATTTTAATGCGCTGGTCGGTAAAACACGTATTGCGGGAGAGGAAGTCTGGCTGCTGGAACCGCAAACGTTTATGAACCGGTCCGGGCAATCTGTCGGTGCGATCTGCCGCTTTTATAAAATCACGCCGGATCAGGTGCTGGTCGTGCACGATGAACTCGATATGCTGCCCGGTGTCGCCAAACTGAAAAAAGGCGGATCTTCGGGCGGCCATAACGGGCTCAAAGATATTACGGCAGCGCTGGGCACGCAAGATTACTGGCGACTACGGATTGGTATCGGCCATCCGCGCACGCTGAATCTGAATCAGGGCGTCGCCGATTTCGTACTGCATCGGCCGCGTAAAGAAGAGCAGCCACTGATCGACGAAGCGATAGCAAAAAGTTTAGATGTGCTGCCCCTGATGGTCGAAGGTCAGACCGCCGAAGCGATGACCCGTCTGCATACCAGCGCAAAGTAAGCGGGACAACTTAGAGATGCCTTCTTCCATGCAGATTTTTGCCGGAAAAACGGCCTTTGCGCACCTTCAGCAACATGGTCTGCAGGCAGCAGATATCGCGCTGATTCCCGCTGCTGCCGGTGGCCCCAAAGGTCTGATTTTGCAAGGACTGGATCAATGGTTGTTCGGTGAATGGCTGCCTGCAGCACCGCGCCAGCGCACGCTGATCGGCGCATCCATCGGTGCCTGGCGCATGGCGGCGGCAAGTTGTGCGAATCCTGTCGCGGCATTTCAAAGGCTGGCCGATCTGTATTGCGAACAGCAGTATCCGGAAAAACCTCCCGCCGCGCTGGTGACGCAAGAGATCACGCAATTATTGCAGCGTTTCATCAGCGGCTACGAGCATGAAATCGTCAATCACCCTTTACAGCATTTGCAGATACTGACGAATCGCGGGCGTGGTCTGTTGCAGTCACCCACCACCGCAATGCAGGCGAGAGCCGGTTTCGCCAGCGCCGCATTCGCCAATCTGCTGTCACGCGATTTTCTGGCGCGGCATATAGAACGCGTGGTCATCGGCAATCGCGCCGCAGCTAGCACCTGGCTGGAAAAGCCATTCGATCATTTCCCTACCCATTTGTGCGACTTAAGCACCGACAATCTCGCGCCCGCATTACTGGCATCCGGCACCCTGCCGCTGGTGATGGAACCGGTCAGGCAGATTCCAGGCGCACCGGCTGGCACCTACTGGGATGGCGGCATGATCGATTACCATCTGGCCCTGCCTTACGAGCGCATACTAAGCAATGCGGACAAGGGCGATGCCGGGCTGGTGTTGTATCCGCATTTCACCGACCGCATCATCCCCGGCTGGCTCGATAAAGCGCTGCCGTGGCGACGTGCAGGCCAAGGCCGTCATCGCAACTGGGTCGACAATGTGATCATGATTTCGCCTTCGCCAGAATTTGTACGGCAACTGCCGCGCGGCAAACTGCCGGATCGGCAGGATTTTTTCCATTACGGGCTGAATCATGCGCTGCGCGTTCAGCAATGGAAAATCGCGATCGCAGACAGCGCCCGTATGCGCGATGATCTCGCAGCGTTCATCGCACGGCCGGACATGTCGCAAGTCCGCCTCCTGAATCACTAAACTGACTTAGTTGAACTGACTTAGCTGAACTGAATTTCAAATACATAGCCCCAATCAATATGCGCCTTACAAGAGATAAATGCTCTGTACGGCGCATATTTACTTGGTGATGAAATAAAACTGCCCCGGTCATCCCAATTTTGGTGCAGATTTTTTGAGTCTGTCACAGTGATCGGTTAAGATGCTGATCCTTTCAAGAAAGACAGAAGTTCAGCATGAAAACCCGCATCCGCACCGAAGCCGCCGCTCTCTGGCAAATTGCCTGGCCTGTTTTAATCGGCCAGCTTGCCACAGTAGGCATGGGTGTCGCCGACGTTGCGATGACCGGGCATTTCAATGCCGAAGAGCTGGCTGCCGTCTCGCTCGGCACTTCACTCTGGACTATCGTGCTGGTGACGGTGATGGGCATCATGATGGCGGTCAATGCTGTCGTTTCGCATGAAGTCGGCGCTGAACAATACGAGCGCGTTCCGCATATCGTCAGGCAATCGCTGTGGTTGGGTCTTGGCGTCGGTTTAATCGCCTGCCTGTTACTGAATGCGTCCACGCTTGTATTTTCACATCTGCAACTGCAGCCGGAAGTACAGGAAAAAGCGAGCCGCTTTGTGCATATCATCAGCATAGGCATGCCTGCTTTTGCGATGTACCGCGCCTTGTATGGCTACACCACCAGTCTGAATCAGACCAAGCCTGTGATGGTGATGGCATTGGGCGGGCTGCTGTTTAATGTCGTCATGAACTGGCTGCTGATCTATGGCCATTTCGGTCTGCCACAACTCGGCGCCAGCGGCTGCGCGGTCGCGACCGGCGTCGGTATCTGGTTGATGTTCGGTACGATGATCTGGTGGATGCGACGCGCTCCGGCATATCGTGCGACCAATCCGTTTTCGCATGTCGAGCCGCCACACTGGGCTGAAATTCGCTCCACGCTCAAGCTGGGTCTGCCTATTGGTGTCACGTATTTTGCCGAAGTATCGGCATTTGCCTCAGTCGGTTTGCTGATCGCCCGTTTCGGTGTGATTGAAGTCGCGGCGAATCAGATTGCGCTGAATTTTTCCTCGCTGGTATTCATGGTGCCGATGAGCTTGGGCATCGCCATGACGACCCGCGTCGGTCAGGCACTCGGCGAAGGCGATGAGCTGCGCGCGCGCTTTGTATCCTGGGTTGGGGTTGGCCTCTCGCTTGCCTTTTCATTTGTCTCCGCCACCGGCATTACGGTCTTCCGCGACAGTATCGCGGCAGCATATACCTCAGACCCGGCAGTGCAAAAACTAGCGGCGGATCTGCTGTTGTTCGCCGCTATTTTCCAGTTATCCGATGCAGCGCAGGTCACAGCATCCTGCGCAATCCGTGGCTACAAAATCACCCGTACCCCGATGCTGATTCATCTGATGGCGTTTTATGGTTTTGCCCTGCCGATAGGCTGCCTGCTGGGATTAGCGCCGGAATGGATGCCGTGGCGGCCATCGTCACCAATGGCATCGCAAGGATTCTGGATCGGTCTGATCCTCGGATTAACCATTGCCGGCGGCCTGTTACTCGCTTATTTGCAGCGTATCAGCAGTATCCGGGTCAGAATGGCAGTCAAATCCGGTAAAATAGCGGGTTAATTCAATCTGATCGGCAAAACACTATGAGTCTCCAATGCGGCATCGTCGGCCTGCCTAACGTCGGCAAATCCACCTTATTCAATGCACTGACTAAAGCGGGCATCCCGGCAGAAAACTATCCTTTCTGCACCATTGAGCCTAACGTCGGCGTAGTGGAAGTACCCGATCCACGCCTGAAACAATTGTCGGAAATCGTCAAACCTGAACGCATACAAAATGCGATTGTGGAATTTGTCGATATCGCCGGTCTGGTCGCTGGCGCATCCAAAGGCGAAGGTCTGGGTAACCAGTTTCTCGCGCACATCCGTGAAACAGATGCGATCGTCAACGTCGTACGCTGCTTTGAAGATGACAATGTGATTCACGTTGCCGGTAAAGTCAGCCCGCTGGATGACATCGAAGTGATACAAACCGAACTCGCGCTGGCCGATATGGGCAGCGTGGAAAAAGCGATCCACCGCGAAAACAAAAAAGCCCGCTCCGGCGACAAAGATGCTGCCAAGCTGGTCGCTTTGCTGGAACGCATCATGCCAGCGCTGAACGAAGCCAAGCCAGTACGCGCACTGGGTCTGGATGCCGACGAAATGGCATTGATCAAACCACTGTGCCTGATCACCGCCAAGCCTGCGATGTATGTCGCCAACGTTTCCGACGACGGCTTTACCAATAATCCATTGCTGGATCAACTGACCGCATTTGCCGCATCCCAGAATGCGCCTATCGTGGCCATCTGCGCTGCGATCGAATCTGAAATCGCCGATCTGGATGACGCCGACAAAGCCGATTTCCTGGCCGATATGGGCATGGAAGAACCTGGCCTTGATCGACTGATCCGCGCAGCTTACAAATTACTCGGCCTGCAAACTTACTTCACCGCAGGTGTTAAAGAAGTCCGCGCATGGACTATCCACATCGGCGACACCGCACCGCAAGCAGCAGGTGTGATTCACACCGACTTTGAACGCGGCTTCATCCGCGCCCAAACCATCGCATTCGATGACTACATCGCCCACAAAGGCGAAGCGGGCGCCAAAGAAGCCGGCAAAATGCGCGCCGAAGGCAAGGAATACGTTGTGAAAGATGGCGACGTTCTGAACTTCCTGTTTAACGTCTGAGTCGGACAATAAAAGTCAGATCTGTTCAGGCCTGATTGCACGCTAGCAAGCGGAGCTCATAACCGGGCTCCGCTTTTTTATTGGCGTCAGCGCTTAGGGCTGCTCACGGCTTGCTGGCGGTTTGCTGATTGCGTCCTGGTGCGAAGTATAGACATTGCTGCGACTGAGCGGGACTTGTTGCTCAAGTGCAGCTAACCACTGGTCTGTCGTACAGGAGCTGGCAAAATTTGAATGAAATACGACCTGAAATACGCGGTGGATTTCTTCCGCACTGGCAGCGCCAGCAGCATTGCGGTACGGCAGCGAGCCGCTGGCATCGCTCAGGATTTCGACCTGATAGCCACGATGCGCAGCCTCAAATACGGTGCTGGCATTGCAGTTATGCGTCATATAGCCAACGATGCTCAGCGTGTCGATCTGTAATGCCTGCAATTGCGCATCCAGTGTTGTTCCGCTAAATGCGCTGGCCTTGGCTTTTTCTATTAACACATCAAACGGTCGTTGCATAAGCTCGTCATGCAATGCCCAGGTTGCGGAACCACGGGCGAACACCGGTGACGTTTCAGGCGCAGAATGCTGAATAATCAAAACAGGAATTCCTGCGTGATGCGCAGCATCCATCGCCCTGCCTATCTGCTGCAAAGACGATTGCGGATCGGGATAACTGATGCGCATCTGACCACTGAAGTATTCATTCTGCACGTCAATCACAATCAGGGCGCGGCGCGGTGCGGACGGGTTTAATGCGGGAGCAGACATATATTTTCCTTTTTCAGATAAGCGAGGCAACTCAGTATCAGCAACAAATGCGGTGCTGTATGAACGAATATTTTGCGTGAAATTCGCTGTCTTTCAGAGTGACCCGATTGACATATTTAGATACAATCAGGCCATGTCAACTCCATCTACCACATTAATAAAATCCGCTGCATCGCCGCTTACGATTGGCGTGCTGGCGTTTGATGGCATCAGCCCGTTTCATTTATCGGTACCCAGCCTGGTGTTCGGTGACTTGCATAAATACGCTGACACCCCTGAAATACGCTTACGTGTCTGCTCGCAGGCGGGCACAGCGGGAAATCACAAAATCAGAACCAGTGCAGGCTATACGCTGGAAACCAAATATGGCCTGTCAACACTCAGGCGAGCCGACATCATTATCATTCCATCGTGGCACGAAGATTTACGAACGACGCCGGACGAGTTAATCAAATTGCTGCGCGTGGCTAACAAAAACGGAGCACATATCGTTGGCCTTTGCCTCGGCGCTTTCGTATTAGCCGATGCTGGTTTGCTGAATCAACGCGAGGCAACGACCCATTGGGCACTGGCGCAGGAGTTTGCGAGTCGCTATCCGCAAGTCCATGTCAAGCCGGATGTACTGTACGTTGATCAGGACAAAATCACGACATCGGCAGGAACCGCGGCGGGTATTGATTGCTGCCTTCATCTGCTGCGCACCTACTTTGGTGCCGAGTTAGCGAATCAGGTTGCACGCAGGCTGGTGGTAGCCCCCCATCGTCAGGGCGGACAAGCGCAATACATAGAACAACCCATACCGGTACTTGCCAGCGACGATCGCTTAGGGAAAGTCTTACATTGGATGCACAGTCATTTAGATCAGACGCAAACGCTGGATATGCTGGCCAATAAAGCGCTGATGAGTCGCAGAACATTTACCCGTCATTTTCAGCAACTGACAGGAACCACGGTTGGCAAGTGGCTGCTGCATCAAAGACTGAACTATGCGCAACGGCAATTGGAATCGAGCCGGCAGACTATCGAAGAGATTGCATCCGCTGCCGGTTTCGGCTCCGCCCTACTGATGCGACGGTATTTTGCACAAGTGCTGAAAATTTCGCCTTCCGCCTACCGTCTGCAATTCCGTGGCACCGCTGATGCACCTTAAAAGTGATGTGATTGACAATTTAAACTCACCGGTTTTGCCATAAGGCATTAAAATAGTTGACCTGACCGCATTTACTCTCAGATTTACCGCATGCCCTCCATTTCCGAACTCACGATGTATCCAATCAAATCCTGTGCTGGCATTGCGCTGACAGAAGCAGTGATAACCGCGAGTGGATTGAGCTACGGCGGTGTCAGTGACCGTGAATGGATGCTGGTCGATGAGAGCGGTCTTTTTCTGACGCAACGTGAATATCCCCGCATGGCCTGTCTGCGGATAACGATTGCTGGTGACACCTTACGCGTCGATACCGATGCGATGGCAACGCTGAGTATTTCGCTCAAAGCGAATGCCGATGCGCAAAAAATCACTGTCCAGATATGGGAAACGGAAGTCATCGCAAATGATGCCGGTGAAGAAGCGGCGATCTGGTTTAGCCAAGCCTTAGGTACGCGATGCCGGCTGGTGCGTTTCTCGCCACAGGCACAGCGTTACGCCAATACCAAATGGACTGGCGACACACTGGCGCCGACCCACTTTGCGGATGGTTACCCTTTACTATTGATTGCGCAGGCCTCACTCGAAGATCTGAATCGCAGAGCCATTGCACAAGGACGTCAGGCCGTCCCCATGAACCGCTTCCGCCCTAACATCGTCATTGAGGGCGTTGAGGCATTCGAGGAAGACTATGCCGCCAGCTATCTGCTGGAAAATGGCATACAGCTGCGTCCTGTTAAACCCTGCCCGCGCTGCCCGATTCCGGCGGTCGATCAATTGACGGGTGAAGTCGGCGCAAGCCCCGTCGACATTTTACAAAGCTATCGCGCCAACCCGATTGTTGATGGCGAAATTACATTTGGCATGAACGTCATCCTCGAACAAGGTGCGGGTTTAGTACTACGCGTCGGCGATGAAGTTGAGATGCCGATTGCGTTTTGAATACCGCATTCTCTCGAAAAAAATAAGGAAGTATGGACAGAGCCAATGTGAACGCCAGACGTCAGGCACAAAGTCTGGAAAATCTCCGGGTGGAGAATCACGCCCTCCGCTCACAGCTCGACGATATCCTGGAACTGGCTCACAGGAATCAAAGCATACTTGCGCGTCATCAGAGTTTTGAATTGAAAATCATCGGTGCGAGTCATTTCAAAGAACTGATCAGCTATATTTTCAGCGAACTGGCAAACACGTCCGATCTTGATATCGTGACCCTCGCTCTGGTCGATCCGCGTCAGGATTTACAACAAATGCTGAACGATCTGCGCATTGACCTGCAAGAGTTTCCCGGCCTGCTTTTTGTCCGCCACGAACACGAATTACAGACCAAAGCACTGCTGTCTTACAAACCGTTGTTAGGCAAATATCAGGGTCATCTGTACGGTAACTTATATCGCAGCTGCGCCAAAAAACCCGCCAGTGTTGCGGTCATTCCGCTGCTGCGGCAAAACCGCCTGATCGGCTATCTGAATCTGGGCAGCTTCAGTGCAGAGCGTTTCCTGACAACGATGGCAACCGATTTCATTGAGCGCCTGGGTTCCATCATTGCGATCTGTTTAGAAAATGTTCTGAATAATGAACGACTCGTTTATATCGGTCTGACAGACCCACTGACGAATGTCAGTAATCGCCGCTATGTCGAACAACGCACGCTGGAGGAAATTGCTCGCGCCCGTCGCCAGTCTTACGGCATCGCCTGTATGTATCTGGACATCGATTTTTTCAAGAAAATTAATGACCAGCATGGTCATCAGGGCGGTGATGATGTTTTGTGTGAAGTGGCAAAGCGGATCAAGGCAGAGTTACGGCTCAGCGATACGCTGGGGCGTTTCGGCGGTGAGGAATTTGTAGTTTTACTGATTAACGCCAATCTGCAGGACGCCATGCTGGTAGCAGAACGCATACGTCGCAGCATCGCAGGCAAACCATTTACACTGTCAGATAAGGGACATTGTTCCACCACGATTTCTATCGGATTGACGACCGTGTCGGAGAAACACAATCTGGGCGAGGCGACTGCGGTGGCAAGAGAAATGATCTCTCGCGCCGACCGCGCTTTGTATGATGCTAAACGTTCCGGCAGAAATCAGGTGCGTTGCGAATAACCGGCTGCGGCAACGAAATTATTTAACTTGTGCCGCTTGTAAATGTTCGTATTTCGCCTGCAACTGCGCTGGCGTCTCACGCCATTCAGGATTGAATGGAATACAGTTCACCGGACAAACCTGCTTGCATTGCGGTTCTTTGTAGTGACCAACACATTCCGTACATTTATGCGGGTCGATTTCATAAATCTCCGGCCCCATAAAAATCGCGTCATTCGGGCATTCGGGTTCACACACGTCGCAGTTAATGCAATCGTCAGTAATCATCAGGGCCATACTTACTTCACTTTCATTTCATCTGCGCATCTGCGGCATGGCAGTAACGCTTTATTTACTTTCGTTCAGCGCGTCAACCTTCTGCTTGAGCCAACGATCAACCGAAGGGAAAACGAACTTGGATACATCACCGCCAAACATCGCGATTTCACGCACGATCGTACCTGAGATAAACTGATACTGGTCAGACGGCGTCAGAAACAGCGTTTCCACATCCGGCAACAGATAACGGTTCATCCCTGCCATCTGAAACTCATATTCAAAATCCGACACGGCCCGCAGACCACGCACGATCACGCGGGCATCATTTTTCCTGACGAAATCCTTGAGCAAGCCAGAAAAACTCTCCACCCGCACATTCGGATAATGTCCCAGCACTTCATTCGCAATGCTCAGGCGTTCTTCCAGAGAGAAAAATGGCCGTTTATTTTTACTGTCGGCAACACCAACCACCAAAGTATCAAAAAGACCTGAGGCGCGACGCACCAGATCTTCGTGACCGCGGGTCAGCGGATCAAATGTTCCCGGATAAACGGCTGTGACCATCTTGACTCCTTATTTTCGCTATTTGCGCTGTTTGCATAATGATATGCACTAAATTGATCTGGCATTATGCCTGATTTTCGTGCGCATTATGCTGCAAAATGTTGCGTTGCAGAATATGGAAATACACACTTCCGGCTTTATCCGCCCGTATCACCTGCCATCCGCTCAGCAATTCCTGCATATCCGGGTCACTACTTTGCTCGTCGAGCGGGAATTCTGCTTCGACGTAAACATACCCATCATTACTCAGCGCTTCGCGGCAAACAGGCAAAATTTTTGCCAGCCAGCCCTGCCCGAAAGGCGGATCGAGCAGGATCAGGTCAAATTTTTTCCCTTCGGCAGCAACGCTCGTGATCACTTTACCAGCATCGCCCCTGAGCAACTGGCACTGATGCGCTTCGAGTTTAGCTTTAACCTGTTCGAGCTGCTTGAACGCCGGCGTATGTGACTCCACCATCGTGACCAGACGCGCACCACGGCTGGCGGCTTCAAATCCCAGTGCACCGCTGCCGGCAAATAAATCCAGGCAACTGACTTGCGCCCAATTCGCGTTAAAAAGATGGTTCAACCAATTAAATGTCGTTTCACGGACACGGTCTGGCGTTGGTCTCAGGCCATCGGCCTCAATCACGCTTAACAAGCTGCGCTTCCACTGGCCGCCAATGATTCGCACCTGATGGGCGACTCTTTGAGGAGATACGGGTTTTTTAGTCTTGGTTTTCATTAGTTGAATGACACTGGTAAGTCAAATTACCCGGCGCGGTCTGTTAGAATGGCTGCATTCTAATACTTGGGTCAGCAGTTTGCAGCTTCCCCTCTCCGACAAAATCATCCGATGTTTAGTTTTTTCAAAAGAAAACCCAAAGAAGAACCGGTAGTAACGCCAGAAGTCGTTGCTACGCCTGCTTCTGCGGCAATACCGACTACGCCTGCCGAGCTGCCGCAGACAATTGCTGAACCAGCAGCACAGCCAGTGACCACGACGGCGACAACGGCAGTCGACGAAGTTGCATCTACGTCTGCGTCGGCTCCTGCGCCACAACCTGAACAAAAGCGTTCATGGCTGAGCCGTCTGAAAGCTGGTCTGGCCAAAACCTCATCGAATCTGACCACGCTGTTTATCGGCGCGCGTATTGATGATGAGCTATATGACGAACTCGAAGCAGCGTTATTGACATCTGACGCAGGCGTTGAAGCAACCTTGTTTTTGCTCGATACGCTGAAAAAGAAAGTCAAAGAAGAAAAATTAACCGAAGCAGAACAAGTCAAAACAGCGCTCAAAACGCTTTTGCTGGAATTGCTCACACCTTTGCAAAAGCCGCTGGAACTGGGTCGTCATCAGCCGCTGGTCATGATGATTGCCGGCGTTAACGGCGCAGGAAAAACCACCACCATAGGCAAACTCGCGAAGCACATGCAAGTGCACCATCAGTCCGTGTTGCTGGCGGCTGGCGATACTTTCCGCGCTGCAGCGCGCGAGCAATTATCGGTCTGGGGTGAGCGCAATGATGTGACGGTGATTTCGCAGGAATCCGGCGATCCGGCAGCGGTTGCGTTTGACGCCGTTGCGTCCGCGCGTGCACGTGGCACAGATGTGGTGATGGTCGATACCGCAGGGCGTTTGCCGACTCAATTGCATCTGATGGAAGAACTGAAAAAGATCAAGCGTGTGATTGCCAAAGGCATGGAAGGCGCACCGCAGGAAGTGTTGCTGATCATTGATGGCAACACCGGACAAAACGCGCTGGCACAAGTCAGGGCGTTTGACGATGCATTGCAACTGACCGGTTTGATCATCACCAAATTAGATGGCACAGCAAAAGGCGGCGTTCTGGCTGCAATTGCGAAGACCCGCCCGATACCAGTCTATTTCATTGGCATCGGCGAGCAGATCGAGGATCTGCAACCATTCAACGCGCAGGAATTCGTCGACGCCTTGTTTAATTAAAATCACAGACAGTCAGTGCAACGATCATGATCGAATTCGATAACGTCACTAAACAATATTCGCGTGATGCCTACGCTTTGCGCGATATCTCTCTGACCATCCAGGATGGAGAACTCATTTTTCTGGCGGGCCCCTCTGGTGCCGGAAAATCGACTTTATTAAAAATGATCGCAGGCATAGAAAAGCCGACCAGCGGCCATGTCATCGTCAATGGTCAGGATGTCAGCAAACTCAAAACCGGTAGCCTGCCGTATTTGCGCCGCAAGCTCGGATTAATTTTGCAGGATCAGAAATTACTGACCGACCGCAGCGTTCTCGACAACGTCATGCTGCCGCTGATTGTGACCGGCGCTACTTCGAATGAAGCAGAATCACGTGCCTGCGTCGCACTGGAAAAAGTCGGATTGCTGGATAAAGCCAATGCCTTGCCGCTGGAGCTTTCCGGTGGCGAACAGCAGCGTGTTGCCATTGCGCGTGCGATCGTGAATCGCCCCAAAATTATTCTGGCTGACGAACCTACCGCGTTTCTGGACAGAGACAATGCGAATAAAGTGCTGAGCGCGTTAAAAGCATTCCAGAGCGCCGGCGTCACTTGCATCATATCCAGTCACGATGAGCAATTCCTGGATCAGGCCGACCGCGTGATCTATCTGAGCAATGGACAAATCTCGGATTCATGGACAACAGGCGCTGCCGCCTGACTTCCGCCTGCTATTACGCCTTCAAGGAAATCCCTATGACCATCTGGTTTCGTGAACATCTGTTTGCACTGAAAAGCGCATTCACCCACTTGCGCGCCGGTACCGGAAATTTTATCTTCAATGTGCTGGTGGTCGCCATCGCGCTGGCGCTGCCGATTGCCGGACTCACGCTGATTGAAAATATCCGTCCTATCTCTTCACAGTTATCGATAGAACCGGAAATCAGTATATTTATGACGACCGACACCGCGCGTGAAAATGCGACCGCTTTGTCAGTACCAATCAAGCGTCTGCTGAAAGACAGCAACATCAGCGGCAAACTGAGCTTTACACCAAAAGAAAAAGCACTGGCGGCGATGCAGGATGCGTCCAGCCTCGCAGAAGTGCTATCAACACTGGGCGGCAATCCCCTGCCGGATGCTTACGTGCTTTCGCTGTCGAATAATGATGCAGCAAAACTCGATAAACTGGTCGAACAACTGCAGGCCTTGCCCGATGTTGAGGTGGTTCAGGTTGACTCAGCATGGGTTAAACGGCTGGCGGCACTTGTGCAGATATTGCAGATAGGTTTGCTGTTTCTGGCAACGACACTGGGCGTAGTCGTGATTGTGGTCGTGTTTAATGCGACCCGTCTGCAAGTGATTTCGCATCAGGCTGAAATTTCCGTTACCCGTTTGTTAGGTGCGACCAACAGCTTTATTCATCGCCCCTACTATTACACCGGCGCGCTGCTGGGTTTGCTGGCAGGAAGCCTGGCACTGGCCGCCATTGCTGCCTCTCTGCAGCCACTGAATCAGGCCATTGCGGAATTTGCCAAACTTTATGCCTCCGAATTCCGGCTGGTACCGCTGGGCATATTACCCAGCCTGATGTTGCTGGGTGTCAGCATGTTACTGGGTCTGGCTGGGGCTTATCTGTCCGTCCGCCGTCAACTGGCGCGAACAAACTGATACATAATGATTTGCAACTTTCCCAAAAATCGCTGCTCTAACCGCCTGTTTAAAGCAGAGTAAGAAAGCCGATTCCAGAAATTTCTGCAGAGTTACCAGTGGCGACCACTGGCAACAATACTCGGCGAGAGTCTGGAATACCCGCTTTTACCTCTGACCTCATCTTGATGAAATCATCATTTTCACGAGAATTAGCACTCTTCTCAAGAGAGTGCTAATATTAGGAAATAGTACGTTTGTTCAGAGTTATTTTTTTGCTCGGACTGCAGTAATTGAGAGGAACAACACAATGACTTCAAGACAACTTATTCCAGCATCAGACAGCACAGCGCTGGCGCTCGGCTTTACAGGTACGCTGGGCAATATTGACGCTTATATTTCTGCGGTCAATCGCCTGCCTATGCTGACGCATGAAGAAGAAATCGATCTGGCGACTCGCCTGCGTGACAATAATGATCTGTCCGCTGCGCAACAGATGGTGATGTCGCATCTGCGTCTGGTTGTATCCATTGCCCGTGGTTACCTCGGCTATGGCTTGCCACACGCCGATCTGATCCAGGAAGGCAATATCGGCCTGATGAAAGCAGTCAAACGCTTTGACCCAGACCAGGGCGTGCGTCTGGTGTCATATGCGATGCACTGGATTAAAGCCGAAATGCACGAGTACATTCTGAAAAACTGGCGTTTAGTCAAAGTCGCGACGACCAAAGCGCAACGCAAACTGTTTTTCAATCTGCGCAGCCACAAAGAAGGTCTGGAAACCATGTCGCCTAAGCAAATTGATGCGCTGGCGAAGACTCTCGATGTGAAACGCGAAGAAGTCATCGAAATGGAAATGCGTCTGTCTGGTCGCGATATCGCGCTGGATGCACCGACCGATGATGATGACGATAAATTCGCACCGATCGCTTATCTGAAAACAGAATCAGAAGAGCCTACGCAGGTACTGGAATCACGCCAATACGATCGCTTGCAAAGCGAAGGGCTGGAATCGGCATTGTCAAAACTGGATGCCCGCTCACGTCATATTATCGAGTCGCGCTGGTTGAAAAATGACGATGGCTCTGGTGCGACGCTGCACGAACTGGCAGATGAATATGGTGTTTCAGCCGAACGCATCCGTCAGATTGAAAGTGCGGCGCTGAAAAAAATGAAAGGTGCGCTGGTCAGCTTTTCCTGATCACACCGCACATGAAAAAAGGCACTCTGCGGAGTGCCTTTTTTTATTGTTTATTCCCTGAAAATCGATAAAAAGGGGGAGTATCTGTGATTTTGCACCTGATCTCCTTGAAAACATTGGGCATTTAAATATACTCCCCCCAGTATATTTAAGGCTCAGCAGGCCGTTTTATATGCCCGCGCCAGGCTGTTCAGAAAAATTACTTCAGTAACAGCTTTAAATCGTGAACGATAGGTTCTGCACCTTGTCCATGGCGCAGGAATAAACGGATGCGGCCTTCGGTGTCAAAGGCATAGCTGCCCGCCGTGTGATCCATGGTGTAACTGGTCGGCGTTTTTCCGTCCACTTTCTGGTAATACACTTTGAAGTCTTTTGCCACTTTTGCCGTCGCGGCGGCATCGCCATACAAACCGAGGAAGCGCGGGTCAAAGTTCGGCACATACGCCGCCATCAATGCCTGCGTATCGCGTTCAGGGTCTATCGTGACGAACAAGACCTGCACTTTATCTGCCTGCGGCCCCATTTTCTGCATCACGTTCGCCATTTCCACCATCGTGGTCGGGCAGACATCAGGACATTGGGTGTAACCGAAGAACATGACCACCAGCTTGCCGCGAAAATCCTTCAGCGTACGGGCTTTGCCATTGTGATCGGTGAGGGAAAAATCCTGCGCATAATCGAGCCCGGTGAGGTCGGTATTATTAAATTTTTCTCCGGGTTTGCCGCAAGCCGCCAGCCCTGCGATCAGAGCGCAAGCGAATAATTTTTTGAGTAAGTTCATAGTCGTATGTAATGATCGACCAGCAGCGCGGCAAACAGCAGCGATAGGTAAATGATCGAATAAGCGAATGTTTTGCGGGCGAGAATATCGTTGTAATTGCGATAAATCCGCCATGCGTACCAGAGGAAAATCGCCCCGAGAATGACGGCACTGACAAGATAAATCAGGCCGCTCATCTGCACGGCATACGGCAGCATCGTCGTCGCAAACAAGGCGATGGTATATAGCCAGATATGAAAACGGGTAAATTCGGGGCCATGCGTAATCGGCAGCATAGGCAGACCTGAGCGCGCGTAGTCATCGCGCCGGTACATCGCCAGCGCCCAGAAATGCGGCGGCGTCCAGACAAAAATTATCATCACCAGCAACCACGCTTGCATAGGAACATCGTTTGCTACCGCGGCCCAGCCGAGTGCCGGTGGCATCGCGCCAGACAAACCGCCAATCACAATATTCTGTGGCGTCGCTGGCTTCAGAATAATGGTGTACACCACGGCATAACCGACAAAGGTGGTAAAGGTGAGCCACATCGTCAGCGGATTCACCAGCGTGTAGAGCACCCACATACCAGCACCACCGATCACGCCTGAAAACAATAAGGTCTGGGATGCACTGATTTCACCGGCGGCTGTGGCGCGCCTTGCGGTACGCGCCATGCGCGAATCAATCTCGCGCTCGACCAGGCAATTCACCGCAAAAGCGGCACCAGCCAACAGCCAGATGCCGATGGTTGCGGCCACCACGACACGCCAGTCGGGTAAATCGGGCGTGGCCAGAAACATGCCGATGACGGCACAAAACACCGCCAGTTGCGTCACGCGCGGTTTGGTCAGCGCCCAGTATTGAGCAAAACGGTTGGAGGTCAGGCTTATTGTCGTCATATCTGTCAGTGTGTGGCAATCAGTTTCGTCTGCCTGACCCGGTAGTTTAACATGGTCAGCAACAGCACTAAGGTAGCCGCCCCACCGTTATGTAATACCGCCAGCAACAAGGGCCAGGAAAAAAAGACGGTCGAAACCCCGATCAGGAATTGCGCTGCCATCGCCAGCATGAGTTGACGACCCAGACGTTGAAATCCGGGTAAGTGCATGGCACGCCACGCAACCACGGCAACCACAACCGCGACCAGCAGGGCGAAATTGCGGTGTACCCAATGAATGGCAACCAAGGCCGTAAATGGTAAATAATCGCCGCTCGCAGTCTGCCCCAGTTGCCGCCACAAACTGAATCCGTGTTCAAAATCCATTGTCGGTATCACTGCGCCATTACACAAGGGATAATCGTGGCAAGCCAATGCAGCGTAGTTGGTACTGACCCAGCCACCCAAAGCAATTTGCATGAAGAGTAAGACTAAGGCAATAGTCGCAGGCCAGCGCAAGCCGGATACCTGAGCCGTCTGAATGACATGCGCCTGACTATGCTGCTCGAGCGACGCCGATAGTAGCGCCAGCAAGCCCATCCCGAGTAGCAGATGCGTAGTCACGATCACGGGTTGCAGTTTGAGTGTGACGGTCCACGCGCCGAATGCGCCCTGCAGACAAACAAATGCCAACAAAAAGCTGGCCAACCACGGCGAGATGCCTGTGGCATGGCGTCGTCGCCACGCGAGATAAACCTGGGCGATGATCAGTACACCGACACTCATCGCCAGATAACGATGGATCATTTCTATCCAGGCTTTTTGCAGTGTCACCGGGCCATGCGGCATCGCCGCCTCTGCCGCACGGATATCGGCGTGTGATTGCAAAGGATTCGCCTGACCATAGCAACCGGGCCAGTCAGGGCAGCCGAGACCGGAATCTGTCAGTCGGGTGAAAGCACCGAACATAATCAGTTCAAACGTCAGCGCCACGGTGACCGCAATCAGCTTGCGGTGTTTGTCGGTGTCCCGCGACCAGATTACAACAGACAAGGGCAAAACGGCGACACACAAAGCTATCAGAGCGAGTTGTAAAAACATGCGTCACCCTATCGCAGATGCACGCAACAGCTTGCTGATATCTTTTTTGATCTTATTCGGATCGGCATTTTTCGGGAAACGCATCATCAGATTCCCCAATGGATCGATCATATAAATGTGTTCGCTGATCTGGCTTCCATTTTCTGTCGGCAGCCATTTTCTGAGCGCGTCTGCATCAGCTTTCAGCACATGCATGCCATCGTATTCACGCAGTAATAAGGTATCGACAGCTTGTTCGTCAACGACAGCCCAGACCCGTTCGATTCTGTCCATTTCCTTGCCCTGCGCAAGCCTCAGTTGGCGCAAGTCATACAGCTTTTTCTGACATGCGGCATCGCAGGAACCGCTGCTGATTGTCAGCATGATCCATTTACCACGATACGCCATCAAGCCATTCTGTTTGTCCGCATTGCTTGTATCGTTGGCATCGCTCGCACCCAGCAAGCGCGCATGTAGCTCTGGCATGGGGTACAGGCGCGGATCGAGTATCGTGCCGTAATTGGTTCGGCCTTCCGGCTTGATCACGTAATAAGCGAGATAAGACGCTATCATCGGTGCGGCACAGACGGCCAGCACGATGAGTAATTTCCAGCGTCCTTTAGTTTTTTGATTCTGCGTTTTTTCCACGACGTATTCCTGTCACTACAAAAAAAATCCCTGCCATCAATGACAAGGCATACCACTGAAATGCATATCCTTTATGTTTATCGATCCCCAGCGAAGGTGCTGGCCAATCGCGTTGCAGATGGTCTTCGGTTAGCGATGTCTGCTCGACGATCAAAGGATAAAATGCTAACCCGGTTTCCGCCGCGAGGCTGGCGATCTCCAGATTTTGCAAAATCGCACCGGGCTTATACGGTTCAGGCTGCCCCAGTTGCATGACACGATCAAGATGTTCTTTGACAATGCCTTGAATTTCTATCGTACCTGAAGGTGTGAACAAGCGCGGCAACACGGTTCTGTCCTGCGGGTTTCGGGCTTGCCAACCACGTGCAACCAGAATATGGCGGCGACTACCCTCAAGCTTAAATGGCATCAATACATACAGTCCTGCCCTGCCTTGCATGGGGCGATTATCCAGATACATAGGCCAGGTCTCGAGAAACTGCCCGCGCAACGTCACCTTACTGAAAGGCTGTAATTGTTCCTCCGGTGTGTCACTGCGCCATTGCGTGGCAGGGCTGTTCATACGTTCCGCCATCTTTGCGGCGATCGCTTCTTTTTCCGCAGCACGCCGGCTTTGCCACATGCCCAGATTCAGCCCCACGACAACGACAGCAATGGTCGCGAGGAAAGGTAATAGTCTGAAACGGAAAGAAATAGGCATGAAAAGCATTACAATAAGAGATCGGCCAACCCAGCATAACGCTTAGTCAAAGAGTCAGTATGAAAATTCTCGTCGCCATTGCTTTTTTCCTCATCATCTTCAGCATGGGATCGGCATTAGTTTATCTGATGAAGGACAAAGGGCGCAGTAACCGTACTGTCAAAGCACTCGCTTTCCGAGTCGGTTTTTCCATCAGCTTGTTTATCCTGATATTACTGGCCAATCATTTCGGGCTGATTCAGCCTACCGGCATCAGATAAGTCAGCGACATCTTTAGCGACAATAAAAAGCCGCAACACATGTGCGGCTTTTTTATTTGAAAACGAATCAGCTCAGTCTGCTGCGCGAATCAGAGCCAGTAGACAACGACATACAATCCCAGCCAGACCACGTCAACAAAGTGCCAGTACCACGCTGCGCCTTCAAAAGCGAAATGCTGTTCTGGTGTGAAATGCCCCTTCAGAACACGGTACAGCACCACCGACAACATGATCGCTCCCATCGTCACATGGAAACCGTGGAAGCCGGTCAGCATAAAGAAAGTCGAACCATAAATGCCGGAGGTCAGTTTCAGATTCAGTTCACTGTAGGCATGCATGTATTCATAAACCTGGAAGCCCATGAACACCGCGCCCAGCAAGACGGTGGCAGCCAGCCAGAAAGCCGTAGTGCCACGGTGGCCGGCACGCAAGGCATGATGCGAGATCGTCAGTGTGACGCCCGATGTCAGCAGCAATGCGGTATTAATCGTCGGGATAGGAAATGGTCCCATCGTTTTAAACGCTTCAACCGTGCCGGCAGGGCCAGCATTACCCCACTGCGCTGAAAAATCCGGCCATAATACTTTGTGATCCAGATCGGCCAGCCATGGCATGGAAATACTTCGGGCATAAAACAATGCGCCAAAAAAAGCAGCAAAGAACATGACTTCTGAAAAAATGAACCAGCTCATGCTCCAGCGGTAAGAGACATCAATCCGGGCGCTGTATTTGCCGCTTTCCGATTCGGCAATCGCATCACCAAACCAGTTATACAACACCACCATTGTCAGAAAAATACCCGCAAAGTTGACATAAGAGCCCCAGCTCACTGCATTCACCCAGGCAGATGCGCCTATCATGGTCAGCAACAAGGAGGCTCCCGCCAACACCGGCCACTTTGACGGTCCAGGCACGAAGTAATAAGGGGCTTTCGCGTTTGAAGTACTCATTTCCATCTCCCGATACATTTGAATGTACTACTCGAATTATTATTTTGCGACGACAGACTTGACGACCAGCACCAGCACAAAAATGAAGATCAGGGCGCCGATGATGCCCGCAATGATCACGTGCACCGGATTCAGATGCGCGGCGTCCTGCTCGTAATCATTTTTCTTACGGATACCCAGAAATGACCAGAACACCGCTTTCATCGTCGCCAGAAACGATACCTTACGTTGCGTCGCCTGCTTCAGATCACTCATGTTTTTCCTTGTGTGCCAGAACTTGCTACCTTGCTCTTACCACCGACTTCAAAAAACGTATATGACAAGGTGATGGTTTTCACGTCTTTCGGCAACGCAGGGTCAATGTAAAACACCACTGGCATTTGCCGTGCCTCGTTCGCATTCAGCGTCTGCTGTTGAAAACAAAAACACTCCATCTTTTTGAAGTAATTACTTGCCTGCTGCGGTGCATAGCTCGGTATCGCCTGCGCATCCATCTTGTAAGACTGTTTGTTCACCACCTCATAAACAACTTGCGTCATTTCACCCGGATGCACCTTGATGCTGGAAACCGTAGGGCGGAAACGCCATGGCCCTTGCGTGTTCGCATCAAACTCAACAGTAATTTCACGCGTTTTGTCGATTTGAGAATTGCTGACTTCTTTTAACGAAATATCTTTTGGCGTCAGGATATTCACACCAGTCAACTCACAAATCTGTTTGTAAATCGGTACCAACGCATAGCCAAAACCAAACATCATGACCGCGATCAACAGCAGCTTGCCAAACATTCTGGCATTCAGCTGATGGGCTTCAGTCTTCGAGTTTTCGTCTGATCCAGACATCAGGTATTCCGCTTCACCGCAATAAGCCCTGTTTGACAAACACGCCGATAAAAAATATCAACGCGACAGAAAGCAGGATTAATGCAGTGCGTAAGTTGTTAGGTTTGTTGTCGTTTTTCATTTTTATTCAGATGTAGCGGAAAATTATCCGGCACCTCTGCCTTTATTCATTATTTAACGACAGGAGGCTCTTCGAAGGTGTGGAACGGTGCCGGACTTGGTACTGTCCACTCCAGCCCTTCTGCGCCTTCCCATGGTTTTGCTGGTGCAGCTTTTCCACCTCTGATCGAAGGAATCACGACCGCCAGTATGAAATACACCTGCATCAGACCGAAACCAAACGCACCGACCGAAGCGACCGTATTCCAGTCAGTAAATTGCGCCGGATAATCAGCATAACGACGTGGCATCCCGGCCAACCCCAGGAAATGCATAGGGAAGAAAGTGATGTTAAATGTGATCAGCGACAGCCAGAAATGAATCTGACCGCGAGTTTCGTTATACATGAAGCCTGTCCATTTCGGGCTCCAGTAGTAGTAACCCGCGAACAAGGCAAACAGCGAACCGGCGACCAGCACATAATGGAAATGCGCGACCACGTAGTAAGTATCCTGCAACTGAATATCAATCGGCGTCACCGCCAGTATCAGTCCAGTGAAACCACCGATGGTGAAGACGAAAATGAAACCAACCGCAAACAACATCGGCGTTTCGAAAGTCATCGAGCCCTTCCACATCGTTGCCACCCAGTTAAATACTTTCACACCGGTAGGAACCGAGATCAGCATGGTGGCATACATGAAGAACAACTGCGCCGTCACTGGCATACCGGTGGTAAACATGTGATGCGCCCAGACGATGAACGACAGAATCGCGATCGATGCAGTTGCATACACCATCGATGCATAGCCGAACAAAGGCTTGCGCGCAAACGCAGGCACGATCTGGGAAATAATACCGAACGCTGGCAAAATCATGATGTACACCTCTGGATGTCCGAAGAACCAGAAAATGTGTTGATACATCACAGGATCACCGCCACCGGCAGCGTTGAAGAAGGACGTGCCGAAATGACGGTCAGTCAGGGTCATGGTGATCGCACCAGCCAATACCGGCATCACCGCGATCAGCAGGTAAGCCGTAATTAACCAAGTCCAGCAGAACATCGGCATTTTCATCAGCGTCATGCCTGGAGCGCGCATGTTCAGAATCGTAGTGATGATGTTGATCGAGCCCATGATGGACGATGCACCCATGATGTGGACTGCAAAAATCGCCATGTCCATACCAGGTCCCATTTGTGTGGACAACGGTGCATACAGCGTCCAGCCTGCTGCGGTTGCACCACCCGGTACCCAGAATGACGACACCAGCAGAATCGCGGCGGGTGGCATCAGCCAGAATGAGAAGTTATTCATCCGCGCAAACGCCATATCGGATGCGCCGATTTGCAGCGGGATCATCCAGTTGGCGAAACCAACGAAGGCCGGCATGATCGCACCGAACACCATGATCAGGCCATGCATGGTCGTCAATTGGTTAAAGAATTCCGGTTGCACCAGTTGCAGCCCGGGCTGAAATAACTCAGCACGGATAATCAGGGCGAGAACGCCGCCTGATAACAGCATCGTGAATGCAAACCATAAATACAGACTACCGATATCTTTATGATTGGTGGCAAACAACCAGCGGCGGAAACCATGAGGATGGTCGTGCGCGTGGTCGTGCGAATGATCGTGAGCGTGATCAACAGTTGTGGTGCTCATCTTGTCTCCTGTTTCCGGTACGTTTAGTACGTTTACTTACGCGCAGCCAGAACTTCAGCTGGTTGGACGATATTTTCAGCGGCTTTATTAGACCAGCTGTTACGGGTATAGGTGATGACGGCGGCGATTTCCGTGTCGGACAAAGTGGATTTCCACGATGGCATCGCATTTTTGCCGTTCAACAAAATACCAACCTGACCCGCTTTGGCACCGTTGACAATCAGCGACCCCTCTAATGCAGGGAATGCACCCGGAACACCTTTGCCGCTAGCCTGATGGCAGGCAACACAGTTGGCGGCATAGACTTTCTCACCACGCTGTTTTAACTCGTCGACCGTCCAGACTTTATTCGGGTCATCCGCTTTGGCGGCCATTTCTTTTTTCTTGGTATCGACCCATTTTTTATAGTCGTCGTCAGAAACCACATTCACAACGATAGGCATAAATGCATGTTCTTTACCGCACAGCTCCACACACTGACCGCGATAGACGCCAATTTTTTCTGCTTTGAACCAGGTATCACGGACGAAGCCGGGAATCGCATCCTGCTTCACACCGAAAGCCGGAATCGTCCAGGAGTGAATAACGTCGTTGGCAGTGGTGATAATGCGTACTTTTTTATTCACAGGGACGACGACCTGATTATCGACTTCAAGCAGATAATTATCGCCACGGGCTTCGGTCGGCGCAACGCCGGGAGAGCCAACCTGGGTGCGGGGTGTGGATAAGGTCGATAAGAAAGAAATGCCTTCGCCTTCACCTTTGAGGTAGTCATAACCCCATTTCCACTGCATACCAGTGGCTTTAATCGTGATATCAGCGTTCGAGGTATCTTTCATCGCCACGACTGTTTTGGTCGCTGGCAGCGCCATGCCGATCACGATCAGAAAAGGCACCACAGTCCATGCAATTTCGACTGTCGTACTTTCGTGAAAAGAGGCTGCCTTATGGCCGAGAGATTTCCTGTGTTTCAGGATGGAGTAAAACATGACTCCGAAGACGGCCACAAAAATGACCAGACATATAACCAGCATCAGGTTATGTATCGAGTAAATTTGTTCCGCTATTTGTGTGACAGGTGTTTGTAAATTTAACTGGCGCACTGCCGGTCCACCCTGGCTGTCGACCACTGCCCACGCGGGCAGTCCTGCCGCCAGGAGCGAGGCACCCAGCATGAACGACTTTAATCGCTTTCCATGTTTCATGATATCCCCAAAACCCCGTTTAGAATTCTTATGAATTTGTCGTACCAGGACGCGGAATATTGTTACAAAGTGCGTGCTGGCAACTTCTACAACGTCGTGAGTATAAGGTGTAACTTAAAAGGATATCAAGCAGAATACAAACAAGAAATCAATGATCTGGCGCAAATGAAACAACGAATAATAGCGCTTGCTTATCACTTTAAGATGCTTCTTTAATCCAGATCAAACAAAATCAAGGCCGTTTTTTTGGTAAATCGAAGCGGACGATGGATTCGCCTGCAGCCGTTTTCTTATTGACTGGCTTAAAAGCGTGCCCGTAAACCACCTCAAAACTCAAGGCAATACGGCCATCGGCAGCGCGTTGCTGCTCCAACGCCTTCAGCATTGCCTGATGCGCATGTTTTCCGCTCAGACCCTGACGACGGCTCAGCAGCGGATTGCCGCCAAGCGCACGCACGTCGGCCAGCAATTTTTCTGTGTCCTGATACGTCAGCGTGATTTTTTCCATATCCATCACAGGTGTGGAAAAACCGGCATTCACCAGCATGTCGCCGAAATCATGCATATCCACAAACGGCAAGGTGTGCGGAAATTCATCAACGTCAGCATAAGCCTGGCGTAATTCTTTCAAAGTATCCGGCCCGAAGCATGAAAACATCAGCAAGCCATCGGTGCGCAAGGCGCGGCGCCATTCCGCAAACACCAGATCGGGTTGCGGATGCCAGTGCAAGGCCAGATTCGACCAGATCAGATCGAGTGACTGCGATGGCAAAGGCAATTTGGCAAAGTCGCCACAAATCAGATTTGCGCCCTGCTCACCACGTAAGGCGACCGGCGTCCATTTTGCAAACAAACGGCCAACCGCACTCATCGCTGCCCGTTCTTGGTCCTGAATTTCTGCCAGCATCGCGGGTGCGGCATCCAGCGCCAGCACTTGCGCTCCGGCATACATGCGTTGAAATTCAGCGACATCGGCACCGGTTCCGCAACCGGCATCGAGTATCTGCGCGGGTGTGATCCGCACCAGTTCCAGCTTTTCCCGCATACGCCCGGCAATCTCCCGACGTAAAAAATCAGAACCCGCGATTTTTGCCGGGTGAGAAAAAAGCTGACGAACCAGCCTTGTGTCGATAGGTGCACTGAGCATAAGGAAAACGATCTTGGCGTCTGTTTGAGTGAGATAATGCGGGAGTTTACACGCTTGTGATTACGGCCGCTGCATGACGGCACAAACAGATGATGCACTTACGGCAAATATTGCATAAAAGCTGGCAAGCTTCGTTGACACAACTGCTGCCGTGCAGTTGTGCCTTATGTCATGCCCAGAATCCGGATGTCATTTGCGAACAGTGTCTGATCACCTATTTTCCGCGCGACATCTGTCGTTGTGAACAGTGCGGTTTGAGTATGCCGCCGGGTGCCAATACGCCGCGTTGTGGCGACTGTCTGCAAAATCCACCGGCCTTCGACAGCACCATCGTTGCCTGCGATTACGAAGCACCGCAAGACCGCCTGGTACTGTCGTTAAAATTCGGCCATCATCTGGCGCTCGCCCCGGTGTTTGCCGCAATGTTGCGCGATGCCATTCTGCGCCAGCAGCATCAGGATTTGCCCGACTTTCTCTGCGTCGTGCCATTAAGCCAAAACAGGCTGACAGAACGCGGATTCAATCAGGCACTGGAAATAGCCAGACCACTGGCGCAACATCTCGGCATCCCCTTGCATCCACAGACATTGCACAAAACCAGAGAAACCGCCAAACAAAGCAGTCTAGCGCCCGATGCACGTATGCGGAATGTGAAAAACGCCTTTGTTCCTGACGATCAGCTACTGCAAACCATCAAGGGCAGGCATATCGGTATCGTAGATGATGTCATCACCACTGGCATGACCCTGCACGAAATCGCTACAATGCTGAAACGTTTTGGCGCACGCAAAGTCAGCAACTATGTTTTTGCCCGCACTCCACATCACACTTATTAAGGAAACGCCTTGTTTCACGTCGTCCTCGTAGAACCTGAAATTCCGCCGAATACCGGCAATATCATCCGCTTATGCGCAAACACCGGAGCCCAGCTACACCTGATAGAACCGCTGGGTTTTCCACTTGACGACAGTAAGATGAAACGCGCTGGCCTTGATTATCACGACTATGCGACGATGAAAGTGCATAAAAACTGGGAAGCGTTTCTGGCGAGTGAACAACCGGACACACAAAGAATGTTTGCAATGACCACGCATGGCTCGACGGCATTTTCCAGCGTCGCCTTTCACCCCGGCGATTATTTCGTCTTCGGTGCAGAAACGCGCGGACTTGCGACAGAATTGCGTGAATCTTTTCCTCTCAGTCAGCGCATACGCTTGCCGATGCGGCCAGACAATCGCAGCCTGAATCTGTCGAATACCGTGGCGGTCGTCATTTACGAAGCCTGGCGCCAGAACGGTTTTACCGGCGGCGCCTGACCTTAAAAAAATGTGTCCGGCATCACAGAAAAGCCGGACGCCGGTGTCAGTTTTGCGCCCGGACTTTCGCCAGCAACTTGCTGGTGGAACGATCGTGTTCAAAATCAATCGCTGCCACCTGACCGCCATACGCCAGCACCGCCTGCCCTTCCGGAATCGCGCTCATGTCGTAATCACCGCCTTTGACATAGATATCCGGATGCGCGCTGAGTACCGCTTCCAACGCGGTATCTTCATCGAAATCGACCACCAGGCTGACTGCTTCTAATGCCGCAACCACGGCCATGCGATCAGCACAGGTGTTCACCGGGCGGTCATCCCCCTTACCCAAACGCCTGACCGAAGCATCCGTATTCAGTGCTACCACCAGCGACGCGCCGTGTTCTCTGGCCTGAGCAAGATAGGTCACATGACCACGATGCAAAATATCAAAGACGCCATTCGTCATCACCACGGGTTTGGGTAATGCAGCAACCCGCTCTGCCAATGTGGCACGGGTACAGATTTTTTGTTCAAATTCAGGCATACGGATTCATTCAGAAAATAGCGACGAAAAAATAGCCGCCTGGAAAAGCGGCCATTGTACACGGCGTATTTCGGCCATCACGCAGATAGACGTGAATGCCAGTTCTTATGTCGATTATTAAGCAGGCTGCGCAAGCAGCGTTCTGCGGTCAATCAGTTATTGTCAGCGTCCGCAATCGCCTTGCGGATGTCTTCCTTACTCAGCGCTGGCGCAAACTGGCGGATAAAATCATAAGTGTAGGTGCGTAAATACGCACCGCGCCGCACCGCCAGCCGGGTCACATTCGGCGTGAACAAATGATCGGCAGCGATGGTGCGTAAGCCATTGGTACGATTCGTTTCTATCGCCATCGACGCCACGATGCCTACGCCCAATCCAAGCGCGACATATTGTTGAATCACGTCAGAATCCATCGCGGTCAGCACGATGTCGGTGCGCAAACCGGCATCGACAAAAGCCGCATCAATATGACCGCGACCGGTGAAACCGACGTCATACGTGATCAACGGATAATTTGCCAGATCTTCCAGCGTCAGCATTTCTTTACGCAACAAAGGATGGCCTTCCGGCACGACGATCACGTGATTCCATTCGTAGCATGGGAACGACACCAGATCCTTGAATTGCGATAAGCCCTCAGTCGCAATACCGATATCGGCTTTACCTGACATCACCCATTCAGCGATGTGTTCGGGTGAGCTTTGTTGCAAGGCGATGCGTACTTCTGGAAATGCCTGACGGAATTGTTGCACCACTTTCGGCAACACATAGCGCGCTTGCGTATGCGTGGTGGCAATCGCCAGCGTGCCTTTGGTCTGATCTGAATATTCACTGCCGGCCTGATGCAGATTTTCAGCTTCCAGCAGCAAACGTTCTATGATGGGCAGGATGCCTTTTCCGGGCTCAGTCAGGCCGGTCAGACGTTTGCCATTGCGTTCAAAAATATCCACGCCCAGCTCTTCTTCCAGCTCGCGGATCTGGCGGCTGACACCTGGCTGCGAAGTGAATAAAACATTGGCGACTTCGGTCAGATTAAAACCACGTCGGGAAGCTTCTCTGATCGAGCGTAATTGTTGAAAATTCATGGTATATCTCCGCTCAGTTGTTATCGACAAAGACGTGTAAGCGCTTGGGTTTGACCACCAGAGACTCGCCGACTTTCAGTTGTAATTGCAGATAACGCTCGCTCGATATCATCGCTTCGACCAGATCGCCGTTATCATCACGCTCCATTTCCAGTTGCGCCAGCGGGCCTATGCTGTGCACGCGCCGCAATTGCACAACCAGCCCCTCGGCACCCGGCGCATAGCGGTCGATCTCGAATTCATGTGGACGCACATACGCCGTGCCGAAGGCATCTTTGGTATCGGCATGACCCGGTGCTTCAAACGGCACACCACCGGCATCGAGTATGCCTTCATGTACACGACCACGGAACAGATTGACGTTACCCAGAAATCCATACACAAACGGTGTGGCCGGATGCTGATATACCTCGGCAGGCGCACCGACCTGTTCGACCTGACCCTGATTCATCAACACGATCTTGTCGGCGACTTCGAGTGCTTCTTCCTGATCATGCGTGACGAAAATACTGGTCACATGTAATTCATCATGCAGACGACGCAACCAGCGGCGCAGCTCTTTACGCACCTTCGCATCGAGCGCACCGAAAGGCTCATCGAGCAACAGCACGCGCGGCTCTACGGCAAGTGCACGTGCCAGCGCGATACGCTGCCGCTGACCGCCGGACAATTGCGGTGGATAACGATCCGCCAGCCAGTCCAGCTGCACCAGTTCCAGCAGTTTCGTGACTTTTTCTTTGATCTGCGCTTCCGACGGACGCACATTTTTTGGCTTTACCCGCAAACCAAATGCGATGTTTTCAAATATCGTCATGTGCTTGAACAAGGCATAGTGCTGAAACACAAAGCCAACCTGACGATCACGCACATGCTGTTGCGAAGCGTCCTGACCATCGAGCAAGACCTGGCCGCTGTCGGCAAATTCCAGACCGGCGATGATGCGTAGCAAAGTTGTTTTTCCGCAGCCGGACGGCCCTAACAAGGCCGTCAGTTCGCCATCGGGAAAATCCAGCGAAACATTATTCAGCGCAGTAAATTGACCAAAACGTTTATTTAATTGATGAACGGCGATACTCATGATTTTCGCTCCAGCTTATTCTTCAGAAATGGGGGCGCGACTCTCATTGGTGCGCCATTCAACGATCGTTTTTAATGCCAGTGTCAGCAAGGCCAGCAAGGTCAGCAACGAGGCCACCGCAAACGCCGCCACGAAGTTGTATTCGTTATATAAAATTTCGACTTGCAAAGGCATGGTGTTGGTCTCGCCGCGAATGTGACCAGACACCACTGACACCGCGCCGAATTCGCCCATCGCCCGCGCATTACACAGGATCACGCCATACAGCAAACCCCATTTGATGTTCGGCAAAGTCACATGCCAGAAGGTTTGCCAGCCTGATGCGCCCAGCACCAGCGCGGCTTCTTCTTCCTCACTACCTTGCGCCTGCATCAACGGAATCAGCTCACGCGCGACAAACGGAAAAGTGACAAAAATCGTCGCCAGTACGATGCCCGGAACTGCGAACAGAATTTTGATATCGTGATCGCGCAACCATTCGCCAAACCAGCCCTGCGCACCGAACAGCAACACATACACCAAGCCTGAAATCACGGGCGACACTGAAAACGGTAAATCGATCAGCGTCAGTAAAACGCTCTTGCCACGAAACTCAAATTTCGCAATCGTCCAGGCGGCGGCGACACCGAAAATCAGGTTCAGCGGCACCGCAATGCCCGCCGCAATCAGCGTTAATTTAATCGCCGACAAGGCATCCGGTTCGACGATCGCTTCCAGATATACCTGCCAGCCTTTTTTCAAGGCTTCGGCAAACACCGCCGTCAGCGGCACAAATAAAAACAAGGTCAGAAACGCGAATGCGATCAGGGTCAGCGTGACGCGTATCCACAAAGGTTCCAGCGTCGCTGCCGGAGTGATCGCGGGTTCAGCACGACGTTGGTTTGCGACCGGTAAGGCTGATGAAATAGTGGTGGTGCTCATTATTCTTTTCCTCCTTGCCGGCTGCGCGTCCATGCCTGCAAAGCGTTAATTGACAGCAGCAGAACAAACGACAGCAACAACATCACGACAGCGATGGCGGTGGCACCGGCGTAATCGTATTGTTCTAATTTGGTAATCATGAACAGCGGTGTGATTTCTGAAATCATCGGCATGTTGCCAGCGATAAAAATCACCGAGCCGTATTCGCCGGTCGCCCGTGCAAACGCGAGCGCAAAGCCCGTCAGCATCGCAGGCAATATCGTCGGGAAAATCACCCGTGCGAATACTTGCCAATGGCTGGCGCCCAGACTCAGCGCGGCTTCTTCGAGTTCTTTTTCGGCTTCTTCGAGTACCGGTTGCACCGTGCGCACCACAAAAGGTAAGCCTATGAATGTCAGGGCGATCAGTATGCCTAAAGGTGTGAACGCGACTTTGATGCCGAGCGGTGTCAGCAATTTGCCTATCCAGCCATTCGGCGCATACAAAGTCGCCAACGTGATACCGGCGACTGCTGTCGGCAAGGCAAATGGCAGATCGACCAGTGCATCAATCAGACGCTTGCCTGGAAATTTATAGCGCACCAATACCCAGGCAACGATGCCGCCAAACAGCACATTGATCAGCGCGGCCAGAAAAGACGCACCGAAAGTCAGGCGATACGATGCCATGACACGATCAGATGTCACGGTTTCCCAGAACGCCTGCCAGGTCATGGTGAAGGTTTTCAGAAAAACCGCAGAAAGCGGGATTAAGACAATCAACGCCAGGTAAAACAAGGTAAATCCCAGCGAAAGATGAAAGCCGGGAAGCACGCGTTTACTGGTCGGTTGACCGCCTGTTGCAATTGCAGCAGATGCCATAGTCAGCCTTTATTACTGATTCAACTAAAGATGGCAAATATTGGCAGGATTTTGATATAAGAAAAACGAATTTTTTGTTATGTCTTTAGATGATAAACACATATAGCAAGGCCGAAGTCAGTCACCAGGGCGACTGCGACGACGGCAGCAACCGAGGCAACCGAAACACTGCGGCTCAGCCCGACAGTTCCGCCCCGGTAGCTGCAACGGTCGCGCTTACATGGGATGTGGCCGCTGGCAGCACCACTGCTTGTCCGACCAGCGTTGCTTTCGGTAAGTCAAACAAAAAGCCCTGTACCAGATACGGGCTGGCCGTGTCGTTCGCCTGTTGCAGCGATAGCAAGCGCGCTTCATTTTCTATGCGCCGGAAAATGATATTGCACTGCGCCTGATCTGCACGTTGCAGCAGACTGATCTGCGCTGGCGCATGATTAGCCGCGCAGATGTCGATTTTGATCGCATCAGGCCGTATGCGGTCAAGTAAATCACCCGCTTGTTCCAAGGTGCTGGCATTCACGCCGATGCGAAAACCGTTGCGGCGATAATTTTCAGCGACATGCGTCAGCACCCAGCGCTGGCTCGGCGTGATCAGCGGCAGTTGCAGAATAATCTGTTCATGCGGTATTTCCAGTGTATTGAGTATGCGGCGAAACGCGTTGCCGTGATTGCCTTCCACAGCGGCCAGCAAGCGGCTGTGTACGCTCAGATACAAATCCAGCCCCGGCTCTGGCTGCTGACGATAAAAATTCAGCGTATGCAGCAAGCGGCAGAGACGATCCAGCTCCACCGATTCATCATCATTCGCGACGTATTCCAGCAACTTCCAGATATTGAGTCCCTGATCGCCCGGATCATAGCTGCGGGCATAAGCTTCATAAGCAACGATCTGATGATCCACACCCGAGCGTATCGCCTGAAACGCACTGGTCAGGCTCGCATTGAAATAGCGTCCGCGGGCGCGCCCCTGCTCGTCCAGCCACAGATGGCTGCTGGCCATGGAATGACGCAGGCGGCTCAGATAATTTTGTAATGTCAGATGATGCATATTTCCTCCCTTCAGCGGCCACGCTTTGTTTCGCGCTGCAACGCCTTCAGTAGTAAGTCAGTGCGTGGTCGCTGTGAAGACGCGTAGTACGCGCAGTTACAGTTTCGCGATCGAGACTTCGGTGGCCTTCACCAGCGCCACCACGTCGCTGCCGACCACCAGATTCAGATCGCGGATAGAACGCGTCGTGATCACGGATGTCACGATGCCGGCCGGGGTTTCGACATCGACTTCGGAGACAACATCGCCTTCGATAATCGCTTTGATTTTGCCGCGGAACTGGTTACGTACATTAATCGCCTGAATTGTCATTTTTCTTCCTTTGTGATGCGGAAAATATCCCGAAAAACAGATACTCCCCCGCTTTTTTAATAAAACACCCCTAATGTCCTTGAATTCATTGGGCTTTAAAACATACTCCCCCGGAGTATTTTTATACTGATTTGATGCTGATTTGAAGCTGCCAGCAGAGCTGAAACCTAAATCGCCCAGGTCACCTGGTTGACCGTGCGGAGCAGCGACACGTCGCCGAGTTCCGCATCCGGCTGCTGCGCCGGGCGCTGCAACACCCGCGCCAGTATCTGCTCTTCCAGCGCGGCAAAGACCGGGTTGCCACGCGCGCGTGGCCGCGGCAAATCGATTTTCTGATCCAGCGTGATCTGACCGTCTTCAATCAGAATCACACGATCAGCCAGTGCAATCGCTTCCTGCACATCATGCGTGACCAGCAAAGCGGTGAAGCCGCGCTGTTGCCAGAGTTGCTCAATCAGGCTTTGCATCTCGATGCGGGTCAATGCATCAAGCGCACCCAGTGGCTCATCCAGCAGCAACAGGGTCGGCTCATGCACCAGCGCTCTGGCCAGCGCAACGCGCTGACGCTGACCACCGGACAACACCGATGGCCACTCGCCAGCGCGCTCAGCCAGCGCGACCTTGTTCAGCGCCGCAACTGCATCGCTGCGACGACCGCTTAAACCGAGGGCGACGTTATCGAGCACGGTTTTCCACGGCAGCAAGCGTGAATCCTGAAACATCACGCGGGTTTCCGGACGGCTGTTGTTTTGCCCGTTGTTCTGTCCATCGTGCTGCGCAAACTCCAGGCTGCCGCTGTCGGCTTTTTCCAGACCGGCGATCAGGCGCAGCAAGGTGCTTTTACCGCAGCCGCTGCGACCGATCACCGCGACAAACTCACCGGCTTCGATATCTAGTTGCAACGACTTCAGCACGCTGCGGGCCTTGTACGATTTTTGCAAATTCTGAATACGGATGGCCGTGCCTGATTGCGGCATCTGACGTGGCAAATGTGGCAGAGGTGAAATCTGCGGCGATTTCTGCGCTGGGCTCAGTTCTTTTCTACTGTCTTGTCTGCTGTCCTGCCCGCTGTATTGTCTGATCACGTCCGCAGCAGATGTCGGCTGCGCCGCATATTCAGTGACTTGGCTGATGCCGTCGTCCAGCTCTTGCCTGAGCGCGGCGATACGCGCCACCGCTGGTGAAGGTGAATATAAAATGTTCGGCATCATGCAAGCTTTCTCTGATAACCCGGATGCCAGCGCAGCCAGTAATGTTCAAGTGCGCGTGACAACACATCGGCGATTTTCCCCAGCAGGGCGTACAGCAAAATCCCCACCAGCACGACATCGGTCTGTAAAAATTCACGCGCATTCATGGTCATGTAGCCGATACCCGCCTGCGCTGAAATGGTTTCAGCAACGATCAGCAAGACCCACACCAGCCCCAGCGCAAAACGCACGCCGACCAGAATAGAAGGCAAAGCGCCGGGCAAAATCACATCGCGGTATAAAGCCCAGCCCGACAAGCCATAGCTGCGCGCCATTTCTATCAAGCCCTGATCAACCGAACGTATGCCGTGAAAGGTATTCAGGTACACCGGAAAAAATACGCCGACCGACACCAGAAACAGCTTCGCCGTTTCATCGATACCAAACCATAAAATCACCAGCGGTATCAGCGCCAGCGCCGGGATATTGCGTATCATCTGCAAGCTGGTATCGAGCAGGGTTTCAGCGCTGCGGAAAGTGCCGGTCAGCAAACCGAGTAACAAGCCCAGACCACCGCCAATCACAAAGCCCGACACCGCACGCCACAGGCTGGTTTTTGCGTGGATAAAAATTTCACCTGAAACGCTCAGATTCCAGAAGGCCTTCGCGACTGCCAGCGGCTCCGGCAGAATACGGCTCGATAACCAGCCCTGTTGCGCCGATACCTGCCAGATCACCAGCAATAACAGCGGCACCGCCCACGGTGCCAAGGCACGCAAAATGCGCAAGGCATGCTGACGCCACGGCGTGGCTGGGCGCGCCGATTCGCGACGTCGGAAGGTCTGCGACAAGTCGTCTGCAAGTGCAGCAAACTCATTGAATTCATTGATCTCAGTTTTAAGCGGCGACGCCATACTGTGCTCCTAGCTTTGCGAAACCTGCGGTGCGATGGAATTCGCGATCACTTCGCCGAAAGGGCCTGTGAGCGAACTCGTGACACGCGGCACCGATTTTCCTATCAGCGGAAAGACCAGTTCGGCGAAACGATACGATTCTTCCAGATGCGGATAACCGGAAAAAATAAAGGTCTCAATGCCGAGTGCCGCATATTCTTTGATGCGCGCCGCCACCGTTTCCGGATCACCGACCAGCGCCGTTCCGGCACCACCGCGCACCAGCCCGACGCCCGCCCACAGATTCGGCGAGACTTCGAGTTTGTCGCGCTTGCCGCCATGCAGTGCCGACATCCTTTGCTGACCGACTGAATCCATCTTCGCAAACGCTTTCTGCGCGCGCGCAATCACCTCATCATCAACATAACGGATCAGATCATTTGCCGCCGCCCAGGCTTCTTCATTGGTTTCACGCACAATCACATGCAGGCGGATACCAAAGCGCAAAGTGCGGCCATGCTTAGCGGCGCGTGCGCGCATGTCGGCGATTTTTTCAGCGACGGCCGCAGGTGGTTCGCCCCAGGTCAGATAAACGTCAACCTGTTCCGCTGCGAGCTCGTGCGCCGGTGCCGATGAGCCGCCGAAATACAAAGGCGGATGCGGCTTTTGCACCGGTGGATAGAGAGTCTTCGCACCTTTCACAGTCAGGTGTTTGCCGCTGAAATCATAACCGGCATCGCCGCCCTCACCGGCCAGCGACGCGCGCCAGATACGTAAAAATTCTTCCGTGATTTCATAACGTTTTTCGTGGTCGGCAAAGACGCCATCGGCTTCGAGTTCGCCCTGATCGCCACCGGTAACGATATTGACCAGCAAGCGCCCGTTCGACAAACGATCAAAGGTGGACGCCATGCGCACCGCCAGACCCGGACTGCTCAGCCCGGGACGAACCGCCACCAGAAATTTCAGTTTTTTCGTCGCACTGATCAAACTCGAAGCAACGACCCAGGCATCTTCGCAAGAGCGACCGGTCGGCAGCAGCACACCATCGTAACCCTGAGTGTCGGCTGCCACCGCGATTTGTCGCAGGTAGTCATAACTGATTTCGCGCGCACCGTGGCTGGTACCGAGATAGCGCGTATCGCCGTGGGTAGGAATAAACCAGAAAATATTCAAGCTCATCGCATTTCTTTCTTTATTTCAGGACAGATGTTTTAGCGCCGGATGGCAGCCAGACTGCATCGCGTACGTTGATGCGTTTCGGAATCAGCTTCAGATCGGCAAAGGTATCTGCAATGCTTTGCTGTTCCTGAATCACGGCCTCAGACAAGGGCTTCACTCCATAAGAAAAACGGCCGACGGACAGTTCAACGATTGTCGGTTCCAGACCGACCTGCACCGACAGAATTGCTGCGGTTGCCTTGATGTTCTTTGCGCTCCAGTCGCCGGTCTTGGCGATCTCATCCAGAATCACACTGATGATCTCGGGATGCTTCTGTGCGTAAGAGCGTGAAGCGAGATAGAACTGGTGGTTGCTGACAGCGCCTTTACCGTCAGCCAACACGCGGGCGCCGAGCTGCTTTTCAGCGGCCGCCAGAAACGGATCCCAGATCGCCCAGGCATCAACGCTGCCGCGCTCAAATGCGGCACGCGCATCGGCGGGCGCGAGAAATACGACTTCCACATCTTTGTACGCAAGCCCGGCTTTTTCCAGCAGCTTCACCAGCAGGTAATGCACATTCGAGCCTTTGTTGAGTACGATTTTTTTGCCCTTCAGGTCCGCCACCGATTTGAGTGTAGAGCCTTTCGGTACGACGATCGCTTCGCCTGCAGGAGCCGCAGGTTCATTGCCGACGTACAGCAAATCGGCACCGGCCGCCTGTGCGAAAATCGGTAGCGCTTCGCCAGTTGTGCCGAAATCAACACTGCCGACATTCAGACCTTCCAGCAATTGCGGGCCCGCCGGAAACTCTGTCCATTTCACTTCCACACCCAGCGGCGCAAGGCGTTTTTCGAGGCTGGCACTGCCTTTCAGCACAGTCAGCGTGCCGTACTTCTGGTAGCCGATGCGCAAGACACTTTTCGCTGCGACTTTCGTTTGCGCATGAGCGACATTCAGGCCTCCGGCAAAAGCAATCGCCGTCAATGCCAGCATGCCGGTCAGCACGCTGCGGCGCAGTGCAGTGGTCTTTTTCACCTGTTCAACGTAACGTGTATGACGGCGTTGCAGGATAGTATTCTGATTTTCACTCATTTCATTTCCTTGACTGATAAGGCAAGACTTACCCCTGCCGGAAATCTGGCATTGCGGTAACGCTTACGGGATTGCTGGTAAATATCCGGTGTTGCAGCGGTTCAGAAAACCACGATTGATGAACCTGTCATTTCCTGAACCCGCATGAGTTCAGGTGCAAGTCAGGCACAATTCAGGCACGACAGCACATCAGTTCTGCGACTGCCGGTTTCGATGCCTGTATATGCCGTAAAGACGAGAGGCTCTCGGCCAGTAATTGTGCTCCGTCAGCAACTCGCTGTGCTATCGCGGCATCCAACTGTAAGCCTTGCTGTTCGTGCCACTGAACCTGTGCATCGGTTGCATAGACGCCCGGCAGTACATGACGTGCCGACAGCGATGTCAGTACCGGGCGCAAGGCGTAATCGAGTGCCAGCATGTGCGATTGGCTACCGGCTGTCGCCAATGGCAATACAATTTTTCCGCTCAGGCCGTCTTGCGGCAGTATGTCTAAAAATGCTTTTAACAAGCCGCTGTAAGCCGCTTTGTAAATCGGCGTGGCAATCACCAGCGCATCGGCGCGCTCGACCAATAATCTGGCGACATTCAGTTCGGTATCGGAAAAATCCGCATTCATCAGCGCTTCCGCCGGCAGATCGCGGACATGCAGGCTGACGGTACGTTGTCCGAGCGCATTGAGTTTCTCACCGGCATACTGCAGCAGACGAGTGGAGCGCGACGGCGAAGACGGGCTACCGGAAAGCAGGAGAATAGTCATAGTGATTCCTTCAATGCGCTCGATAGCGTCAATTATTTTTTATTTGGCTGATAAATCTGATCAAATACACCGCCATCGGCAAAATGGGTTTTCTGAGCAACAGTCCAGCCACTGAAGGTGTCATCAATATTGAATAACTTGATTTTCGAGAATTGCCCGGCATATTTTTTCGCCGCTTTTTCACTGACCGGACGATAGAAATTTTTACCGATAATGTCTTGTGCCTCGTCGGTGTAGAGGTAATTCAGATAAGCCTCAGCCACTTTGCGCGTGCCGCGTTTATCGACCACTTTATCGACGACGGACAACGGTGGCTCAGCCAGAATACTGATGGACGGTGTGATGATTTCAAATTTATCCGCGCCGAATTCTTTGAGTCCCAGATAGGCTTCGTTTTCCCATGACAACAGCACGTCGCCAATACCGCGTTCGGTAAATGTCACCGTTGAACCGCGCGCACCGGAATCCAGCACAGGCACATTTTTAAACAGCTTTTGCACATATTCTTTTGCCGACGCGTCGCTACCGCCTGGCAATTTCAGCGCATAACCATACGCCGCCAGATACGACCAGCGCGCACCGCCGGAAGTTTTCGGATTCGCAGTAATCACAGATACGCCGGGCTTAATCAGATCGGCCCAGTCTTTAATGCCTTTAGGATTCCCTTTACGCACGAGGAAAACGATGGTGGATGTGTAAGGCGAAGCATTGTGTGTCAGACGCTTTTGCCAGGCTTTTGACAGCAAACCCACATTCGCAATCGCGTCGATGTCATACGCCAGCGCGAGTGTCACGACATCGGCATCCAGACCATCGATCACCGAACGTGCCTGTTTGCCGGAGCCGCCATGCGACTGTTTGATCGTGACTTTGTCGCCGGTTTTTGCCTGCCATTGTTTTGCAAACGCCTGATTCACGTCCTGATACAGTTCGCGTGTCGGATCGTAGGAAACATTCAGCAGCGTGATGTCTGCAGCTTGGGTGCCACCATGAATCGCACCGGCAAACGCGAAGCTGGCGAGGAGCAGGAGTTTTTTTGCTTTCATCTGGAATCCTTGGAATCAGTGTTTAACGAGGATGTCAGAATAATTCGCGACTTTATATTTGAAAACGAAGTATTTTTACGATCTATATTCATTTTTCATATAAAGAGCCTGATCAGCAGTTTTTTACTGGCTAGGCTACTATGTGCTTCTTTCATGAAGGAGACCTCCATGCTGCGACATTTTGTTGTGTATTCTGTTGTCTGTTCCGCCGTTATTGGCAGTCTGGCTGCAATCAGCAGCCCGGCCTTCGCTGAGGAAGCGGATGCCTGCCCGGCCATCCTGAATCACAAATTCAATCGCCTGCAAGACGATGCGCCGCAAGATCTTTGTCAGTACAAAGGGAAAGTCGCATTGGTCGTCAATACTGCCAGCTATTGCGGCTTTACCAATCAATACGAGGGGCTGGAAAAAGCCTATGCCAAATACAGCAGCAAAGGTCTGGTCGTACTCGGTTTTCCGTCGAATGATTTCGGCAAGCAAGAGCCGGGCAACAGTAAGGAAATCGCCGATTTTTGCTACAACACTTATGGTGTGAAGTTTCCTATGTTTGCCAAGTCATCCGTGACCGGCAAAGACATCAATCCGCTGCACGCTCAATTGGTCAAAGCGACAGGCACAACGCCGAAGTGGAATTTCTACAAATACCTGATCGATCGTAAAGGCAACGTTGTTGCCGCTTACAGCAGCATGACTAAGCCGGACGATAAAAAGCTGGTCGCCGATATAGAAAAAGCGCTGGTGGAATGAGCTGACGACCTACAGACAAACACCGTTAATAAAAAGGCTGGAAGCCCCTGTTTATAAGGGCTTCCAGCCTTTTTTTGATGTAGTACACGGATTACAGGAACAACCAGAAGAGAGCGTATGTTACGCCACCGGTGCTCTCGCCTGCTCTGATAAAAATCCACCGATAGTCGCATGCACCATCGCTGCGACGATCTGCTCATGCGTCAACCGCTGGTCGCGCACCAGAAACTCCATCGTCGGATCGCAAGCACGTGAATACAAGGTGTACACCAGCACATCATCTGGCACCAACGCCGTCAAAGCGCCTTGCTTACGTGCGGTTGCCACCAGTGCATAAAAACGCTTGTTGATCCGCAAAGCCACTGTCACGTAATCGAGATTCAGCATCAGGCTACGTTGCAACGCGCGGCTTGTCGATGGCAGATGCGGCACGCCCCCTTGCAAACGCAAACGCAGTGACCAGGCAAGAATGTGCCTGATTTTTTCTATCGCAGGCATGTCTTCTGGCAGGGTGTCTAATTCTTCCAGTGTTGCTTTCAGCAGACGGGTCAGCGCGGCCGCTGCCAGCTTTTCTTTCGAAGAAAAGTGTTTGTACAGACTACCTTTCGCGATGCCGACCGCATCAGCGACATCATCCATCGTCATCAGGTCATACCCTTTATCAGATAAAAGATGATTGACCGCATCAATGATCGCTTCTTCACGCGCGTCAAACTGCTGTTTTTTAAAGGGAATTTTTAGCTTTATCATTTTTTTCTGTACAACTTTAAACTTTGTAGTATATTTCATGACTGATCAGTCATGAAATGAAACACCAGGTCATATTTTAACTCAGGCGTATCGGCAACGGGTAGAAATCTGTATTTCCTCCCGGTCAGGTCGGTAACAGAACATGGCTGAAATAAGCGTAAGTCGGGAATGCAAGCTTGTTGGGCGGCATTCATTACAAAAAAATTTATCGTTAAAAAATGATGAAAATTGCGGTCATCGGTTCCGGCATCTCCGGCCTCTCCTGCGCTTATGAATTATCCCGCGCACACCACGAAGTCAGTCTGTTTGAGGCAGACAGTTATTTTGGCGGACACACGCATACCGTTGATGTGACGCTGGAAGGAAAAACCTATGGCGTCGATACCGGCTTCCTGGTGTTTAACCACAAAACCTATCCGAATCTGGTCCGGTTATTTAAAGAACTGCAAATAGAAACTGTCGCGACTGATATGTCGTTCTCGGTCAAAATGCCGATAGCCGGAAGATATCTGGAATGGGCAGGTGCCAATCTGGATACCGTGTTCACACAACGACGTAACCTGTTGAATCCACGCTTTCTGCGCATGTTGCGCGACATCCTGCGTTTCAATAAACAGACGACCGCGATGGCAAAAGCGGAAGCAACGCATGATTTCCACATTCCGTTGGGTCAGTTTTTGCAGCAGCATCGTTATAGCGAAGAATTTATCCACTGGTATCTGTTGCCGATGGCCGCCTGCATCTGGTCTTGCCCGACTGCGACCATGATGGAATTTCCTTTATCGTCGTTCGTCAGTTTTTGCCACAACCACGGCTTATTACAAGTCAACGACAGGCCGCAATGGCGTACCGTCAAAGGCGGTGCCCGACATTATGTTGAACAGCTTCTGCCACATATTGCCCACACCTATCTGCATACGCCAGTCAGTGCGGTACAGAACAGTGCATCAGGACGGGTCAGCGTCATATCGGCAAAAGGCATTGAAGAGTTTGACCACGTCGTCATGGCGACACACAGCGATCAGTCGTTGAAAATGCTGACAGACAGCAGCGCCGCGGAACAACAGATATTATCGGCAGTGAAATACCAGCCTAACCGCGCGGTACTGCACACCGACGCCAGCTTCCTGCCGGAGAACCGCAAAGCCTGGTCCGCCTGGAATTACCAGAGTGCGAATGGAAAAGAGCCGCAAGTCTGCGTGCATTATCTGATCAATCAATTGCAGCCGCTGCCATTCACAACCCCGGTTATCGTCAGCCTGAATCCAATTCAGGACCCGGCACCGGAAAACATCATTGCCAGCTTTGATTATGCCCATCCTGTGTTCGATGCCGCAGCAGTGAAAGCGCAAACGATGCTGAATCAGATACAGGGCCAACGACAGATCTGGTTTGCTGGGGCCTGGACGGGTTACGGCTTCCACGAGGATGGCCTGAAATCCGGCTTGCGAGTCGCAAAAAATATTATCGCCAGCCAGACGCTGGTGAGGCCACTTGCAGCCTGACACCGATCGCTTTATCTCAGCCCAATAAACGATGACACAAACAGATAACGCTACACTGAAACAGCAGACCGCATCACCGACGATACGTCTGTGTACCGGTGAGGTCATGCATAAACGCCTGCGCCCGGCAAAAAATGCGTTTCGCTACGGCGTCTTTTTTATCCGTGTACCTGTACGTGTGCTGACGTCACAAACCTTGCCGGTGCATGCCCGCTTTTTTTCACACAATCGTTTTAATCTGCTGTCATTTTTCGACAAAGATCATGGCGATGCTCAACAGCCGCTCAGCAACTGGCTCGATGCGATATTGCACGAGCACGGCATCAACGATGCTGATGGCGAAATCTGGCTGCAATGTTTTCCACGCGTGCTTGGCTATGTGTTTAATCCTGTGTCTTTCTGGTTTTGCCACCGCCGCAATGGCAGCCTCAGAGCGATTGTCTGTGAGGTTCGCAATACCTTTGGTGAAAAGCATATCTATTTACTGGAGCAAGGCGACACGCTGCTCAACGGGCAGGAATTGCATGCAAAAAAAATCTTTCACGTTTCGCCTTTCTGTGCAGTAGAGGGCAATTACCGCTTCCGTTTTTTACAGACGCAGCAGCACGATGCGCAACACAACATACGTCACATTGCCCGAATTGATTATGACGATCGTCAGGGGCCGGTGCTGATCACCAGCGTCTCTGGTGAGGAGCAGGCAATGACCGATCAACAGATCGTCAAAGTGATGTTGCGCTACCCGCTGATGACTTTCGGTGTCGTTGCCCGCATCCATCTGCAAGCATTGCGCCTGTGGTTAAAACGAGTTCCATTTTTTTCCAAACCAACTCCACCATCGCAAGAGGTTAGCCGATGAGCACTTTGCATCCTACTTTGTCGCCTGACAACAGCCAGACAAAACAACTGGACACCACGCAGTTTCCTGCCGAAGCCCGCTTTGTTATTGGCTTACTGAACCGGCTGGAGCACGGTAGTCTGAGCATACAGTTTCCGGATGGGCAGATCGCGCGCTTTGGCCGTGCTGATGACGGCAACCGCCACGTGATGCTGGAAATGAATAACTGGCAGCTCTGCCGCGCAGTACTGAAATCCGGCGACATCGGTTTTGCCGAAAGCTATATTGCCGGTCACTGGACAAGCACACATCTGGCGGGACTGATAGAACTGATAACGCGTAACCGCGCGCAACTCGAATCCGTCATCTACGGCACCTGGTGGGGTAATCTTTTGTACCGCATCAAACATCTGCTGAACCGGAACTCGAAAGCGGGCAGTAAAAAAAATATTCATGCCCACTACGATATCGGTAACGACTTTTATCGTCTGTGGCTGGACCCTTCCATGACCTATTCCAGCGCCATCTTTTCCTCGGATCAGGTGGAAAGTCTGCACGATGCGCAACAGATGAAATACCGCCGCATCCTGCAACAACTGAATCTGCCTACGCAAGCCAAAGTGCTGGAAATCGGCTGTGGCTGGGGTGGTTTCGCTGAGATGGCAACACGCGATGCACAAGCCCATGTGACAGGATTGACGCTATCGACCGAACAATTACATTTTGCCCGCGAACGCCTGCAACGCGCCGGTCTGCATGCACGCAGCGATCTGCAGATACAGGATTACCGCGATGCCCATGGTGACTACGATGCCATCGCTTCGATAGAAATGTTTGAAGCAGTCGGGGAAGAATACTGGCCCGGCTATTTCGCCTGTCTGCAACGTAATCTGAAACAAGGCGGGCGAGCCTGCATACAAAGCATCACGATTGCGGATGAATTATTTGAGCGTTATCGCAAAGGCACCGATTTTATTCAGCAATATATTTTTCCCGGCGGCATGTTGCCGTCGATAGAAAAGTTTCACCAGCTGGCAGAGCAACACGGCTTACAGGTGATTGATACTTTTACCTTTGGCCTCGACTACGCACGCACTTTACTGGAGTGGCGTAAAGCATTTATGGAAAAACTGTCGGAAGTCAGGGCACAGGGATTCGACGATGAATTTTTACGCACCTGGGAATTTTATCTCGCGTATTGCGAAGCCGGATTCCGCGCCGGAAATATCGATGTGGCGCAATTTACCTTGGTCAAAAAATGATAACCGTTGCCGCACACCGTTATCTGTCTACTCTCTTGCTGAGCATCTGCAGTCTGGCCTGTAGTGTTAAGGCTGCGGCAAATGAGGCACCGCCGCCGATACGTGATGAGATACCGCATGCAGTGTTGCAGGGAACCGGCACCTACCGCTGGTTCGGGCTGGCAATTTATGACGCTGCGCTTTGGATGTCGACAGGAAGTCCATCCGACATGCGGCAACGTTTCGCGCTGGATCTGACCTACGCCAGAAATCTCTATGGCAGCAAAATCGCCGAAGCCAGCATCGATGAAATCGGCAAACTGAAACTCGGCACAACGGAAAAACGGCAGCAATGGCTGCTGCAGATGAAGGGAATTTTTCCGGATGTCAAAGAAGGCAGCCGGATTACCGGTATTCATATTCCGAATGAAGCGGCGCGTTTTTATCTGAACGGCAAACTTCTCGGTGAAATTCGCGACCCGGAATTTGCACACTCTTTTTTTGCGATCTGGTTAGACAAAAAAACCTCTGCGCCTGATTTACGCAACAAGTTGCTGGGCAATTCGGAAAAAACCTATCAATGACTGAATGTCTCCGCTGAAAGACACTATGAAACTACATCACGTATTTAAAAATATTGTCGTACTGGCTGCCAGTCTGTTGCTGGCATCCTGCGCCAGCACTTATGACCCGGCTCTTTATGCGAAGGAAAAGCCGCAGCTCGTATTGCAGCAATACTTTAATGGCACGCTCGACGCGTGGGGTATGTTTCAGGACCGTTCCGGCAAGATAGTCAAACGCTTCACCGTCGTCATGCGTTGCCAATGGAATGGCGATACCGGCACGCTGGATGAAGACTTTACTTACTCTGACGGCACTAAACAAAAACGTATCTGGACCTTGAAACAGACTGCGCCTGACCGCTTTACGGGTACTGCCCCGGACGTGATCGGAGAAGCGCAGGGCATCGTTTCCGGTAACACTCTGCATTGGAATTATGTGTTGGCACTTCCTGTTGATGGCACTGTGTATCACGTTGATTTTGACGATGTGATGGTGCTGATGGATGAAAAGGTCATGCTGAACCGTGCGATCATGCGCAAATTTGGCGTTGATCTCGGCAGTGTCACCTTGTCATTCACAAAACGCGATGGACAGACAAAATGAATCCACGCATACGCGACTGGCAAGGAAAGCGTGTCTGGGTCATCGGCGCATCAACCGGGATAGGCGCCGAAGTAGCACGGCTGCTACTGACCAAAGGCGCGACAGTCGCTCTCTCTGCCCGTAACAGGGAGCAACTGCAACACATCGCACTAGCCTACCCGAAAGCATTGCCCTTGCCACTGGATATGACAGCTCTCGTCAGTTTACAAACAGCGCATACGCAGTTGCTCGCAGAGTGGCAACAGCTTGATCTGGTTTTAGTGGTCGCCGGCGCCTACAATGAAATGCGGGCAGACAGTTTTAATCTCGCCGACGCCAATCACGTGCTCGACGTCAATGTGCGTGGGGTGTATCAGTGCCTGGAGGTAATACTGCCCACCTTGTTAAAACAGGGTGCGGGCGGTATCGGCATCGTCGGTTCGGTTGCTGGCTATTCCGGTTTGCCAAAAGCACTGGCGTACGGACCAAGTAAGGCGGCGATCATTAATCTGTGCGAATCACTGTATGTGGATCTGCATCCGAAAAACATTGGGGTGTATATGATTAATCCCGGCTTTGTCGCCACGCCGATGACGGCAAACAACGATTTTGATATGCCGGCCTTAATGACAGCACCGGCTGCAGCGCAAGCATTGGTGCGGGGTCTGGAGCAAGGGGAATTTCATATTCATTTCCCTAAACGTTTTACCAACTGGCTGCGACTGGCACGTTTACTGCCTTATCGCGGTTATTTTTATCTTGTACATAAAGTGACAGGACTATAAATGAGCCCTCAGGAACATCAGGCCAGTCTGGATAAACTGGTGAGTTTTTTTGAAACCATCAGCCTCAACGGGGTCGATGATATTGGCCGGATTTATACCGAAGATGCTTATTTCAAAGACCCGTTTAATGAAGTGCGTGGCACAAATAATATCAAACGAATTTTTCTGCATATGTTTGAGCAGGTGGATCAACCGCGTTTTCTGGTCACCTCTACCGTACTGCAAGGTGACAATGCATTTTTATGCTGGGATTTCCTGTTCACGATGAAGCGTTTCAGCAGGGAAGAACAATGCATACGCGGTGCGACCCACATCTGCTTTGCCACCGATGGACGCGTCACCATGCACAGAGATTATTGGGATGCCGCCGAGGAACTGTACGAAAAGCTCCCGGTGCTCGGAGGTCTGATGCGTTTTTTAAAGCGGGCCGCGAACAAGTAAGCGCATACCGAATATGCGGCAATACCTGCCGCAGTATCCGGTATTTGTCAGAATCACTCTGCCGCTTTAGCAGTTTTAGCAGCTTTATAAGCAGGTAAATATTGTGCCAGTCTGGCGCCCATTTCCTGACCCAGCGCCTGTAAACCACTCATCGGTCTGACCATCACTTCAAAATCCCGTATCTTGCCGGTATCGTCAAAAGCAATCATGTCAATCCCCTTGAGCTGTTTGTCGCCGACTCTGGCACTGAATTCAAGCACCACATTGAGCCCATCGTCTGACACGAATTCGCGGTGATAAGTAAAATCCTGAAATACCTGTATCACCGTGCCCAGGATCAGCACGACCGCCTGCGCGCTGGCGTACGGCTGATGCGCCATCGGTGAGCGAAATACAGCTTCGGGATGAACGATCTCCGCCAGCCCGTTAAGATCACGTGCAGCAATCATTTGATGCCAGCGCTGTAAAGATGCCGCTGCTTGTGGGTGCAGTTGATTCATCAATGTCTCCTCCCTTTTTTTTATCAGATCGTTGCTGCCAGGCGTGTACCCTGATTAATCGCCCGTTTGGCATCCAGTTCGGCAGCGACATCAGCGCCACCGATCAGATGCACGGTTTTTCCTGCTGCTTCCAAAGCCGCCTGCAAATCACGGCGCGGCTCCTGACCTGCACACAGAATGACGTTATCGACCGGCAAAGTTTTTTGCTGACCATCGACCGTCACATGCAAGCCTGCATCATCAATCTTGTCGTAAGTAACACCGGCAAACATATGCACACCGCGGTTCTTCAGCCCGGTACGATGTATCCAGCCTGTGGTTTTACCCAGTCCGTCGCCCACTTTAGAGACCTTACGCTGTAACAAGAAAATTTGTCGTGCCGGCTTTTCAATATCTGCTTCTGCCAAACCGCCCACGGTCTGATAGCTGGTATCCACACCCCATTCCGCAAAGAATTTTTTCGGGTCCAGACTAGGGCTGGTGCCGCTATGACTCAGGTATTCCGCTACGTCAAAACCTATGCCTCCGGCGCCGATAATTGCCACGCTCTTACCAACGGTTTTCTTGTCCCGCAGCACGTCGAGGTAACTCAATACTTTTGGATGAGTCACGCCTTCAATTTCCGGCGTCCGTGGTGTGATGCCCGTTGCCAGCACGATCTCATCAAAGGAACTCAATTCATCGGCAGTGACCAGCGTATTCAGACGGAGTTTGACGCCGGTCAGCGTGATCTGCTTCGCAAAGTAACGCAGGGTTTCATAAAACTCTTCTTTGCCCGGCACTTGTTTCGCAATATTGAATTGCCCACCGATCTCGGCCCCCGCATCAAATAAGGTGACGTCATGCCCGCGGCTGGCGGCGGTCGTCGCAAAACTCAGACCGGCTGGTCCGGCACCGACAACAGCAATACGCTTGGCCTTGTCCAGCGTTGCATTGACGAGCTCGGTTTCATGACACGCACGCGGATTCACCAGACAAGACGTAATCTTGCCGCCGAAAGTGTGATCCAGACAGGCCTGATTACAACCGATGCAGGTATTAATCTCGTCGGCCTTGCCTTGCTCTGCCTTGCGCATGAACAGTGGGTCTGCCAATAAAGGACGCGCCATCGAGACCATGTCGCAGAAATCATCCGCCAGCAATTGCTCAGCCACATCCGGAGTATTGATACGGTTAGTCGCCACCAACGGAATACTCACATGACCTTTGAGTTTCTGCGTTACCCAGGCATAGGCCGCACGCGGCACCTTAGTTGCAATCGTCGGGATACGTGCTTCATGCCAGCCTATGCCGGTATTGATGATGGTCGCTCCTGCGGCCTCAATTGCTTTGGCAAGTTGAATGACTTCGTCCAGCGTGGAGCCGCCTTCGACCAGATCGAGCATGGAAAGGCGATAGATGATGATGAAATTGCTGCCGACTTTTTCGCGGATACGGCGCACGATTTCGACCGGAAAACGGATGCGGTTTTCATACGCCCCGCCCCATTCGTCATCGCGCTGGTTCGTGCGGGCAGCGATGAACTCGTTGATCAGATAGCCTTCCGAGCCCATCACCTCGACACCGTCATAGCCTGCAGATTGCGCCAGACCAGCGCAGCGGACGAAGTCATCTATCGTCTGAGCGACTTCCTCGGTCGTCAACGCATGTGGCGTGAACGGGTTGATCGGCGCTTTGATCGCGCTTGGTGCGACCAGCGTCGGCTGATACGAATAACGTCCGAAATGCAGAATCTGCATCGCAATTTTGCCACCTTCACGATGCACGGCATCGGTCACGATGCGGTGATGCGCCGCTTCTGCTTCGGTCGTCAGCATCGCGCCGCCATGCATAGGGCGCGCACGCTCATTCGGCGCGATACCGCCAGTCACGATCAGCGCAACGCCACCACGCGCACGTTCTGCATAGAAGGCAGCCATGCGTTCAAAACCATTGTCCACCTCTTCCAGGCCAACGTGCATGGAACCCATTAACAGACGATTTGGCAAAGTGGTAAAACCCAGATCAAGCGGTTTGCTCAGGTGAGGATAGAAAGACATGGCGTTTCCTTATTGGAGAAAAACAGTATCAGTCGCATGGAGCAGACGATACGAGGGATAGCGAGAGAATAACGAAACAACTTTATATATGCAACTGGTTGCATATAAAATGTCGCCAACCAAGCTCGAATAATTACTCTAGTACTGTTATGTCCCTGCCCCACGCCTTATTGACCTCCCTGATCGAAAAACCCTGTTCCGGTTATGAACTGGCACGCCGCTTTGATAAATCCATCGGTTATTTCTGGCATGCGACGCATCAGCAGATTTATCGTGAACTCGCACGTATGGAGGAAAACGGCTGGGTCAGCTCGAGTGAGGTCGAAGGTGGCCGCGCGGGTAAAAAGCGATTCGAGGTATTGCCAGCAGGACGTGCAGAATTGCAGCGCTGGGCCGCCGAAAGCGCCGCCCCACTGCGTCTGCGCGATGAATTGATGCTGAAACTGCGGGCTGAAGCTGCCATTGGTCCGCTGGGAATCAGCGAGGAACTGGAAAAACGCTTGCATCTGCATGAACAGGAGTTGGCCAATTATCGGACAATCGAAGAGCGTGACTTTAACGCGCCATCACTGTCGCGCGAAAACGAAATTCACTATCTGATTCTGAAAGCCGGAATCGCCTACGAAGAGGGGCGCATACAATGGACCAAAGAAGCATTGGCCGTGATCCACAAGCTAGATAACAATTCACAAACATCCTCCCGATGACCGAATCCGCTTGAATAGCCCTGCCATCTTGGATATTACCCGTTACAATACGGGCTTACCATGTTGTCAATGGGGCAGACCTGACCTGCTCATCATGAAATGTCAGCCGATTTTTTCAAGGACGTCTATGAAACCAGTTAGCAAAAACAGTCTGCTCATGATCACTATGATCGCCGCTCTCAGCGCGTGTGGTGGCGACGATACCAGCAAGACATCAGGCTCAACAACAGGAACCACGAGCGCTGGATTGACCGAAGCACTGACGGTATTCGCTGAAAGCTGGACTGGTACGCAAATGCTGGCAAACTTTCACGACATGGCTGTCATCGCTGGCAACAACGGCAGTTGCGGCGGTGGCGGTAGTGTTTCGTATCTCACCAGTCTGACAACGATGAACAACTGCATCCGCAGGTTTCCGGCGGACAACGGCTACCTGGGTGGGCTAACCGGTATCCCGGTTCAAGTCGGCAGCATCAAATCAGCGACACTGCAAAATAATGGTGATATCACTGTAAAAGATGGCAGCAGCATAGGCACAACACGCTATACGATTAACACCATCAATTTCAGCGCGACCGACGACACATCGACTACGGGCAAGGAAATGACTCAGGTGATGAATGGCACCCTGGGTATCTCCCTGACAACGGGCTCAAGCTTCAGCGTGGGGTCGGTTTCCAGCATCAGCACCAATAGCGGTAGCAGCCTGAGTACGACCAGCGGCTTTACTTATACCCGTAATCATGGCAACGCCAATCGGGTTGTCACATCCAGCAATCTCGTCGTCAATGCTGACTCAACCAATATGAGTCAGCGTCCTGCCAGCGGACAATACACGGTGGCTGTCGGTACGGCAGGTTCGACATGCGTCAATGTTGGCGTGCAATTCGTTTCAACCACACAGGTCAAACTCACCTGCAGTAACACGTCGGAAAGCCGTGTGATTAACTGGACTGATACAGATGTGAAAACAGCACTGGCACAGGCTCTTAGCTGATACGATTTTTCAGTATAAAAAAAGCCCGGCGTGACCGGGCTTTTTGCGGATGTCATTTTGCATACTGACACACTGATCCGCAGTCACAAGAATTCAAGACAGCTACGGAAAGACGGCAGACAGCCTCAGGCCGCAACGCCAAACAAGGTACCGACGCCGGCCGTCAGCGCCATCGCCAGCGCTCCCCAGAAGGTAACGCGGGCAGCCGCCACCGTCACCGAGGCACCACCGGCATACGCCGCAACCGACCCCAGTAAAGCAAGAAACAGCAGCGCACTGATCGCGACCGACCACATCAGCCAATGGACGGGAAACAAGAAAACCACCAGCAAAGGTAAAACCGCACCGATTGCAAACGTGGCTGCCGATGACAGAGCCGCCTGCACAGGCCTTGCCGCCAATGCATCGGAAATCCCAAGCTCATCGCGTCCATGCGCACCGAGTGCATCGTGTGTCATCAGTTGTGTCGCCACCGCAGCCGCCAGTTCTGCATCGAGGCCACGGGCAATGTAAATATCCCGCAATTCTTCATGCTCATGCGCAGGATCTGCCGCCAGCTCTTTGCGCTCACGTTCAAGATCCGCCGTTTCGGTATCCGCCTGCGAGCTGACCGATACGTATTCCCCCGCTGCCATCGACATTGCACCTGCCACCAGCGCAGCCACTCCCGCAATCAGAATATCTTTGGAAGCCGCTCCGGCTGCTGCCACACCGAGTACCAGACTGGCCGTAGATACAATACCGTCGTTCGCCCCGAGCACAGCGGCACGCAGCCAGCCTATGCGGTGCGTTTTGTGTCGTTCTATATGTCGCATGAGGTCACTTTACGTTGAATTTTCGGGGCAAAAGACACAGAGGATTTATTATTTTTGCGGCGTTTTTGTAGTTGTTTTGGCTGCTGTTTTTGTGGCCGTTTTTGGCGTACTTTTGCTTGCGGTCTTGCTGCTTACTCCGGTTTTATTTTTTGATTTGGTAGCGGCAGAGGCACTCGCTTTCGCTGTTGATTTTGCCGCTGTTTTTGCTGAAGCTGTCGCAGATTTTCCTGGGCGGGCATTCGTTTTTGGCTTTGTCGCATCCGCTTTACTCAGTGTTTCTTTTGCCAGACCATCTCCTTCCATTGCCTGGCTGACCGCTTGCTTGAATTGATTTTGCAGCAGATTCCACCAGGCTGCCGGGTTCGCAAACGGTGCGCTGGCATCATTGCCAGAGGAGGAATTTACCGTTTTCTCTGCAGTCTCCGCTGTTTGCTGCGGGATACTTTCCGGCTCAGGCTCAGGCTCAGGCTCAGGTGCTGGCGCAGGTGCAGACTCCTGCTCTGGCGCTGGTGCAGGCGCCGATGCCGGTGGCATAGGCCAGCTGGTATGATCAGACGCGTTAGACGAACCGGGTTTCGGAATATCCGTCTGCGCCGCACTGGCTTGTGCATTGGCTTGCGCACTTGCCTGCTGCATGTGCTGGGCAAAATTTTCACCCAGTGATTGCAATGTCGCAATCGTTGCACGCTGGACTTCGAGCGCCTGTATCGTGCCGCGCAACATGTTCATATTCACATTCAGCCACGATTCTACGGTTTTCAGATCCTGAATTTTTTTATCCAGTTCATCAACCGACATCGGCGGTGCGACCATGCCCGGAACATTCATACTGCCCCAGAGTTTTTTGATAAATCCGAGCGGATCACCCATAGAATTCATGCCGGGAATATCAGAACCAGAAAAAGGATTGCTCATCGGTGTACTCCTTATGTAGGCGCCGTCTGCACGCCATGATGACACTGCATGTGAAGACTGAATAGTGTTCTGCTAACGTCTCTCCATCTTGCATGAGCTGGGTAATGCAGTCAATCCGGATTCAAAGAATCGCTCGGTTTTAAAACCGTAACCGCTGCCTTCATTGTCAAAACGCGTTCCGGCATCGCCTTTTTTCTGCATGACGGATACGTACAAAGGCTGCAATAACTGATGATCTTCCGCGCGCATCAGTGCCTGGTGAAAACCATTGCTGAAACTCGCATTTTCCAGCGCCCGTGCTACCGCTGCTGCTTCGGTAGTTTTTGCCTTTTCTATCGCGCTGGCCAGCATTTCCACCATCAGTTGCATACGCAGATGGACATAATCATCCTTTGCCAAAGGATAGCGCTTACGGAATGCCTGATAGAAATCGTCGCTCGCTTTGCCGCCCACATTCGGATGCCATTCGGCGACCGCACGCACCCGCCCGATACCCGCATCACCGATCGCGGCCGGCGCGCCCAAGCCATTCGCATAGAAAGTGTAAAACTTGATGTTCATCCCGGCTTCTTTGACCGCTTTTACCAGCAAAGTCAGATCATTGCCCCAGTTGCCAGTGATCACGGTATCCGCGCCGCTGGCTTTGATTTTTGCGGCATACGGCGCGAAATCCTTGACCTTGCCTATCGGATGCAGATCTTCGCCGACGATGCTGATATCCGGTCGTTTGCGCGCCAGCATCGTGCGTGCGGACTTACCGACCTGACGCCCAAAACTATAATCCTGCCCGATCAGATACACTTTTTTGGCGCGGCTATCGTCTTTAATGACCTCGGTCAGCACGTTCATACGCATATCCGCATGCGCATCAAAACGGAAATGCCAGAAACTGCACTTTTCATTCGTCAGCACCGGGTCCACCGCTGAATAATTCAGAAACAATACGCGGTGATCAGGCATGCGCTGGTTATGTTTGTTGATCGCATCGATCAGCGCCGCAGCGACAGCAGAACTGTTGCCCTGCACCACGAAAGGAATTTTCTGGTCAGTCACCTGCCGTAACAAGGTCAGGGATTCTTCCACACCCTGCTTGTTATCAAACACGCTCAGACTCAGCGCATGCTGGCCATCCGGCAAACGGACACCACCGCGCGCATTGATGTTGTCGATCGCAATTTGCAAATTACGCTGCACCGCTTCGCCGGCATTCGTGAACGCTGCGCTCATACCATCGATCATCGCAATGCGTATCGGTGGCAAAGGTTCTTTAGACGTTACGGCAAACGATGTGGAAAACGGCAGGCTCAGGAATGCTGCAATTGTGATGCGCAGAAAAAAAGTCATAACCAGAAATAAATAATCAAAAGTGATACTGAGGCAAAGACCTGCATTCTACGCCGTATAAAATTCCTGCAATGTCATCGCAGCTAAACCTGCAAGCGTTTACACTGTCGCCATGAATCGCATTACCCTTTCCACTTTACCTGCCCGCTTCCGCTCTCGCGCCCTGATCTTCATAGGCATGGCGATCGCTTTTCACCTATTTTTATGGCATTTACTGTCGGGAAGCCTTGTTACCGAAAAGCCAGCGGCGACACCGGCAACCACCAGCATAGAAGTTCAGTTAAAAGAAGCCCCGGCTACCATCGCGCACGCTGTTCAAGCTCCCCAAAAAGTAAAGCCAAAACCACAGGCACGCAGAAAGACAGCAACACCGGCGACCACAGCAGCCAGGTCGGATCAAACACTGAACGACACGCCGCCCACGGCCACAAGCGATGCGGAAACTCCACCAACAACACCCGTAGCCGAACCCGCGCCAAATCAGGAGCTTGCATCTCCGGCACAAGAGATATCTGCGCCGGAACCAGTGCCGGCAACAGCCGCAGCGTCGGCAGCCAGCACCAATAATGCGGATAATCCGGTGACCGAATTAGCTGGGCTGAAAATCACCGCACCGCCATCCGGCAAAATGCATATGAAAGTCGTGCGTATTTCGCCGAACATGAACCCGGTATATGGCCTCGGTGAAATCAGCTGGCAAGCGCAGGACGGGCAATATCAGATGCAGGTGCAGGCATCGTTGGATTTGCTGTTCACCAGCCTGAATTTGTACAAACTGCAAAGCGAAGGCAATCTGTCCGCAAATGGAATACAACCTAAGCGTATGAGCGAAACGCGGCGCGGGCGCAGCGAAACGGCCACGCATTTTGATTACGATGCCAACCAGCTGAGCTTTTCATCATCGAATAAAAACACCGAGCTGAGCAAAGGCGCGCAAGACCGGGCGACAATCTTTATGCAACTGGCCGGATTAGGGATCGCCTCGCCGGAACAGTTTCAACCCGGCAGACAAATTTCGGTGCAGGTTGCCGAGGATCGTGACGCGAACCAATTCATCTTTGTCGTCATCGGCCAGGAAGAAATCGATACGGCGCTCGGCAAAATCATGACCTGGCATGTCAAGCGTCCGCCGCGCACAGGACTGTATAACTCCACGCTGGAACTCTGGTTCGCACCTGCGTATCAGTGGTATCCGGTACAAATTCGTAATACTGAAACGAACGGCGCCGTCACGACGCAGACGGTCAGTAAAATTCAGCTTCAATCCACTTCTGGAAAATGATATGTCCCACCCTTTTTCTCTTCGTCTGATCGCCGCTGTACTTACCAGCGCTGCTCTTAGCACTACGCTGGCAAACGCAGGCACAACGGAACATTTCAATAAAATGGCCTTTAATCTGCCGCCGGCGGCCGAGCTTTCATACACCATCAAGGCAAAGCAAAGCGGCATTCCGCTGGGTGGTGCGGCGACCGTCAAATGGGAAGTCAGCGACAAAAAATACAGCATCGTGACAGAAACGCGCGCGATGCTGGTCGGCAAAATCCTCGATGCCAGCAGTCAGGGTCATATCAGTGATTACGGTCTGGCACCGGAAAAATTTGTCGAAAAACGCTTTCGCAAACCTGAGACCGTCACCAGCTTCGAGCACGATAGCAAAACCCTGCGCTTTACCGCCTCGGATGAAACCTACACGCTGAAAGGTGGCGAACAAGACAGAACCAGCGCCACCTGGCAACTGATTGCGTATGCGCGTGCCGCTGGTGATAAGTTCAAACCGGGCAGCGAATGGAAAATGTTTGTCGCCGGACGGCGCGATGCCGAACCCTGGAGTTTCAAAGTGCTGGCAAGTGAAAAAACCAGCACGCCTCTGGGTGAGTTCGCGACGATCCATATCAGTAAAGCTCCGCCGCCGGATTCTAAAGATCAGGCGCTCGATATCTGGCTTGCACCTGCCCTGGATTGGTATCCGGTACGTCTGAAATTCAGCGATGCGGATGGCGACTATGTTGATCAGATCATAGAAAGCGTGAAGAAATAACGATGAGTGTGGCCGGAATGATGGAATATGGCGCGCATCGCTGCACCAATACCGAAAAATGAATGACCGCTGGAACCCCGCGTATTTATTGAGTCTCCAGCCGGTCAAAAAATGCTTCAGAATGCAGTCCACACCGATGAAGCAGTCGTAACATCGCTGTTCAGGCGGGTGATTGCGGTTGAGGGCGTTTCTGTAAAGCGGGCAAAATATATTTCCAGACCACCACCGTTTCGAACACTTCGACAGCGATCAGCGCAAAGATTGCACCGGCAGCGCCCCAATACGGAATCGCCTGATAGGTAATCAGCACCACCAGTATCAAGGTGACCGTTCCAAGAAAAAACATAGAGCGGAAAGCGCCGCCGCTCATCAGCCATGACGTTCCTATCGTGCGTACAGAATTGATTGCGAAATAGCCGCCCCAAAGCATAATCAAAGGTCCGAGGCCGCTGTATTTGCTGCCGATCACATATGCTTCCAACCACGGCAAAGTCAGTAACATCGCGCCCACATACGCAAACACAACGAGTTCAATGCCTAAGATAGAAACGATGGTCAGCTTGCGCAGACCGCTCCAGTTATGTTCTGCCATCAGACGACTCGCTTCTGGTCGTGCGACCCGGGACCAGGCTGCCACTGCCAGCGGAATTGGCATCAGCAGCAAACGCGACGCATTCAGGTCGGCAATCGCCGCCAGCCCCAGCCATGCACCGGAAAGATAGACGTAACTGTAATTTGACAGCCAGCCAACGATAACCCCCAGCACCGCCCAGCGACCATGGCCGCGTATGGTTTCCTGATGTTCATGCAGAATATCAGCGTCTTCCGCATCAACCTGACGGACCTGCGTTGCCGTGCGATCCATGATGCGATGACGACCAAATAACGCACACAGAAATGAAGCAGATGCCAGCACGATGAAAACATGGGCAACATCGATCACTTCAAATAAATACAAACTGAGCATCCCTGCTAACACCGCCGCGACGTACACCAGATCCTGCCGCAATACGCTATGAATATCGGATTGTATAAAGCCGACAGTGCGACCGTATTCGCGCAGGCCATTGCCGATCACATAGAGGCCGAACGCGGCCGCCATTAACCAGTTTTTATTACTATGATGCGTGGCGGCTGGGACAAATTCGACGATCAGAAACGCCGCTACGCCCATCGCCACCGTCCAGAAGATCTGCCGCTGCCAGTAACGGCGCAACAATAGCTTGCGAGTATTTTCATGCACCGCACTGGCGACCGTTGTCAGCGGCCCGGCTATCCATGAATCAACGATCAGGCCCGCCAGCAGCCCGCCAGCATATAACTGACCATACAGACCATAATCGTCTTTATCTACCAAGCGGATCAGCAAAGCGCCGATGCAGAAGTTCAGGGCACTCAGCATGCCCTGATCGATGACGGACAAAAACGAGGAGGATAGAAATTTTTTAGGAAAACTCATGGGCTTGCGATAACATTCATCTCACACGAACCTTACCATCATGACAGAATGAAGTACAAAGGGTTTCTCCCTACTTCATCCATCCTTATTTTTAGTTTGCAAAATGAATAAATTTAGTAATAGCGACCGTGCGCTGGTGTTGTTCAGCGGCGGGCAGGACTCTACCACTTGTCTCGCATGGGCATTGTCGCGTTATGCCCACGTGGAAACCATCGGTTTCGATTATGGCCAGCGCCATGCGATCGAGTTAACGGTACGTCCGACCTTATTGGAGAAAATCCGCAGTTTCTCGCCAGAATGGCAAACGCGGCTTGGCGAAGATCACATGATAGATCTGTCACTGATTTCGCAATTATCCCATACGGCAATGACGGAAAATATTGCCATAGAAATGCAGGCTAACGGCTTGCCGAATACCTTCGTACCGGGGCGCAATCTGATGTTCATGATGGTGGCTGCCACGCTCGCCTATCGCCGCGATTTGAATGTATTGGTGGGGGGCATGTGTGAAACCGATTTTTCCGGTTATCCGGATTGTCGCGACGACACCATGAAAGCCTTGCAAGTCGCGCTGAATCTGGGCATGGCAACCCGCCTCAAACTGGAAACACCACTGATGTGGATAGATAAAGCGCAAACCTGGGAACTTGCGGGACAGCTCGGCGGTACAAGCCTGATTGATCTGATCCGTGCCGATACCCACACCTGCTATCTCGGCGAACGCGGTCAATTGCACGACTGGGGTCATGGTTGCGGTACCTGCCCTGCCTGCGAATTGCGCGCACGCGGCTATCATCAATATCAGGCATCATTACCCAAATAAGCTTAAAAATAAGCTTGTAAGCTGGCCGTTAGCCAGCTAACTTAAAATGATATCCGCAAGACAGATAAAACTAATTATATAAATGGAAGAGACCTATGCTGCTCGCGCTGATGACCGACCTGCATGCGAACCGCGAAGCATTTGCCGCATGTCTGGCACATGCAGAACAACAAAACGTAACGCGCTACGCTTTCCTTGGTGACCTGATAGGCTACGGTGCTGATCCTGCCTGGGTTGTACAAACCGTGATGGAGTATGTCGGCAAAGGCGCTTACGTTCTGATGGGTAACCACGACGTCGCGATTCTGCAGGAAGATAAACAAGGCATGAATCCGACCGCGCGTCAGGCGATTGAATGGACGCGTGCTCAGTTGAATCCGGCACAAATCGATTTTATTGCAAAGCTGCCCTACCGGATTGAATTACAGGATCTGCTGTTAGTCCACGCCAATGCCTGGGCGCCGGAAAAATGGGAATACATCGACGGCGTGATGGAAGCCATGCGCAGCATGCATGCCTCGAAAGCAGCTATCACCTTTTGCGGGCACATGCATGTGCCAACGCTGTATCACATGACGATGACCGGAAAAACCGGGGAGTTTCTGCCAACGCCGGAAAATGGCATACCGCTGAGCAAGCAGCGGCGCTGGCTGGTCATTCCCGGTTCTGTCGGCCAGCCGCGTGATGGCAACCCTGCGGCGTGCTACGCGACCTTCGATACCGAGACGCTGGAGCTGACCTATTACCGCGTTCCTTACGATCACGAAACCGCTTCTGCAAAAATTCTGCGCGCGGGTCTGCCAGCCGCACTGGCATCCCGCCTTCTGACGGGAAATTAAGATGAGCCCGCACAGCCTGCAGGCCGGGATGGAATTTGATGGCTACCGCTTAGAAGAAAAATTACATACCGGCGGGATGGCCGCACTCTGGCGCGTCACCGATTTACGCCAGCGTCATGTCGGCAAACCTGGGCTGGAAGACGGTGTGCCGCCATTGATCATGAAAGTACCACTGCTGTATTCCTCTGACGACCCGACCGCCATTGTCGCGTTTGAAGTCGAACAGATGATCATGCCTAAGCTCAAAGGCGTACACGTGCCGCGTTTTTTCGGCTCTGGTGATTTTGATGCGCAGCCGTATATCGTGATGGAACAGATAGCCGGAGAATCCTTACGCAGTCGTTTCGCACAAGCGCCGTTACCGATCAGCGAAGTTGTCACTATCGGCATTAAAGTCGCGAATGCTTTACAGGATTTACACCGGCAGAATGTGATTCATCTGGATATTAAACCAAGCAACATCATGTTCCGCGATGGGGTCGCGGTGCTGATCGATTTTGGTTTATCACGCCATGATCGCTTGCCTGATCTGCTGGATGAAGAGTTTCGCCTGCCTATGGGCACAGGGCCGTATATCTCACCGGAACAAGTGCTGGGTGTGCGCAATGAACCCCGCAGCGACTTATTTTCACTCGGGGTTTTACTTTACCATCTGGCGACTGGCGAACGGCCTTTCGGTCATCCGACCTCCGTTTCAGGTTTAAAGAAACGCTTATACCGCGACCCGATTCCACCACGCAGCCATCGCCCGGATATCCCAGCCTGGCTGCAAGAAATTATTCTGCGTTGCCTGGAAGTAGAACCGGCGGCGCGCTTTGACACGGCGTCACAGTTAGCGTTTTTGCTGCAGTATCCGGAACAACTGACGCTGACCGGGCGTGCAGAAAAAGCGCAACAGGATGGCTATCTGTCTGTGATCAAACGCCGTCTGAAAGCCTCAGGCATAGAGCCAGTCTTGCAACACAGTATTTCGGAACAATTAGCGAAGGCGCCGATCATTGTCGCCGCACTTGATCTGACGCGCGGCTCTGAAGCACTGGCAGAAAACCTGAGAAATATCACACGGCGGATGCTGCAGACCGAACCCGGTGCAAGGCTGGCCTGCCTGACCATACGCAAAACCAGCCGCATAGGAATGGACGACAGCCTGATCAAACAGGGCGAAAACATCCACGTCAAACAACTGGTCGATCTCAAACACTGGGCCAGACCGTTGAATATCAGCGCGGACAAAATCACGTTTCACGTGATTGAAGCGCCGGACCCGGCAGGTGCGATTATCGAATATGCGCACAACAACGATGTCGATCACATCATCATTGGCTCGCGCGGCACTTCAGCGTTAAGACGCTATCTGGGCAGCGTATCCGCGCAGGTGGTGGCAGAGGCAGCCTGTACTGTAACGGTCGTTAAAACGACCGAAAAATAAGCTGCCTGCTGCCTTTGCAGAAAAGTCAGGTGCTTTCTGAATTATTTAGTACGCACAATCAGGCCGCTGCTGGCATCCTCTTTATACGCGTAGGAAACTTTGCCCTTACGAATCTCGCCCATGACGACCATCGATTGCGTGATCGCTTCATGATCTGCTTTCGTGTAAGGCTTTTTATAGCGTGTCACGACCGTCGAGGTAGCTTCGTATTTCATATCTTCCAACGCATCTTTGATCTTTTCAGATTCGGTCGAGTTCGCCTGCATGATCGCCAGACTCAACAAACGCAGGGCATCATAAGTCTGCGCCGCTGCTACCGCCGAAGGAATAATTTTGGCATTATTTAAACGCAGATAAGATAAAGAAAAACTGCTGCTGCGGGTGGAATCACTCTCGATAAATGTCACTGGCATACGCGCACCTTCTGCATTGCCACCGGCAGTATCAGCAAAACTCTTTTGCGACAGAATCCAGCTGCCGACCAATGGCAGATTCACTTTTGCCTTGCTCATGCTGTTCGCGGCTGCTGCGGCCTCCGAAGACAGGCAATACAAGATAATGACCTGCGCGCCAGCCTGCTTCGCCTGCGTCATCTGGCTGGTCATATCCTGTTCACCGATTTTCACACTCTGCACGCTGACTGGTGCCAGCTTACGTTTTTGCAGCTCAGCAACCAGATTATCTTTACCGAACTGACCGTAAGGCGTGTCGTCATGCAGAATCGCAATCTGCGTCAGCTTACGTTTGTCGACCACATCATGCAGCATCGCAACGGGTTGAATACTGTCGCTGGCCGATAAACGGAACACATAACTGTGCGGAACCGCTGGCGGCATGAATTTGCTTAAGCCAGCTCCTGTGGCAACGCTGACGATCAGAGGAATTTTCGCGTCCTGAAATACTTTCGCCGCCTGCAGCGCAACACCCGTATTCGCAAAACCAACCACCGCTACGACTTTTTCTTTTTCTATCAGTTCTTTTGCCATCGCCACACCCAGCTCTGGCTTGGCCTGATCATCGCGTTCAACGAGTTCGATTTTGCGCCCGAGTACGCCGCCAATCTGATTCAGATCAGCCTGAAATACACGCGCGCCACCGCGCATGCTTTCCCCCATATCGGTTGATGATTTGCCGGTGAACGGGCCAATAACCCCGATCCGGATCGGCGGCTCCTCCGCGTATGCTGCGCCGCACAGGCACAATACAAGACTACTCAGTAGCGAACGAATGCGCATTTTTATCTCCAATTTTATTAAACACCCCGGCATGTTGACACCGCAAATAGCAGGGCAGATTTTCTCGTGCTGAGAACGTAACCGTGCACCATATAGTTGTCAATTGGAAATATAAATTAAAAAACAAAGTGCCTTCTTGATTTCCAACATAAATCAATCGCATAAAATTTCCGCAATGCAATACGTATCAATACGTATGCCTGAGTAAAGGTTGGCAGACTACCCAGAATTAGTTTGCGATACAGGCATTTTTGTCAGTGCAAAATAATTACTTAAGTGTTGTAATTTCACACGCTACTGTCGCCTGATTCTCGTTACGACCAGGCAATAGGACTAGCGGCTTTTAATATTCTGGCGAACGGTATTTCGGTATATCTGCTCTACCACCAGTATGTTCTTCTTTGGAACATGAGCCTGGCAGAAGAACTATGGTTATGCGCGGTTCGTGTTTTCGGGGGGATATAAATTTCGGCACTCACATTACGCAATTCAAACACTATGAAGCGGATGAGGCGGATGAGGCGCAGCCGTCATTGGATATCTTCAGGAAGATTATTGTGGCCTTCAGCTTATCGACTGACTGGTCGATTTTTGAGGAAGGGGAGCGGGAGCCGCGAGATGAACTGAAGTTGAACAAGCTAACATCCTTTTAAACTACCTTGTCGTTTCTTCTTTAGCCTCTAAAGAAGAACCTTAAAAACTAAAAGCATCACCGAAAGCCCGGCATTTGCTATGGGTGTTGGGGGTGGCTTTTTTTTTCTTAAAATAAGCGAGAACCGCAGAGATTTCTTTACGGATGATTTGTGTTCAACTGCCCCCCTAAGTACCGTTTCCATGCGACTCAATTTATTGTGTTTTACGCTCCTCCGGCCTTTACGAGGACTCTCCACTTGCAAACTCTTTTTAAAGGACTAAAAAAAGTGGGGGACCATACCAACTCATCATATCCCCACGACTCAATATCCTCACTAGCAAAAGTAGGCTCTATCCAGTAACCATGACCAATGTCAGCAGCCTCACCTTTTACAACACCTTCACTATCAACTTTTATAAATAATATACGGGTATCTTTTAAGCGAATTTGTACTGCTTGACCATTTTTTTTAAATTGATCTAACTGATATTGGGTACGCTTTTTCCCATCTTTAAATAGCCGCGTTTTTAAGATACTCCATATAGATGAAGGGATTCTTAATGGTGAATTATTGCTCATAAAAACAATATCCATCCTTTAGCCCAAGGAGCCGTTCTATCAATAACCGACTTAGAAATTTGCGTATTTCCACCGGGGAGAACGTATCCTCCCGTTTTCGTGAATACCTTTTGCGGAGCGGTTGTTCCTTTAAAATAAAAACCCTGAGTGATCACCACTTCATACAACTGAGTAGCTTCATTACCCCAGTTTGGATGAAATGCATTATTTTGAATTACACTTTGTGGGCTGACAGGCAGCTGAAAAGACATCTATTCTCCTTTCTCTAATCCTCATGCTTCCGTGTTGTGAGCTCGATAATCGTTATTTCGCCATTCGCACAACTTCCAAGACTTTGCCGTCTTTGTCGAAATATTCAATCAACAAACTTGTCGCCAGCTCCTTCTGGACTAGCTTGCCTGCATTATCAACTTGAGAAACCCTGATTTCCGCGACGGGAACCATAATTGTTCTTTCCACGTCTTTGCAGGTGCGCAGCTGAGGTTTGTATCTAACGTCATCAGGCAGGCTTTCAAAGCGTTCAGTTTTCCGCTCTTTAGAAACCTTATCGACAATTACAACCGTTGGACTAGCATGAGATGGCTCATAACACATTGCATCCATTTTCTTCCCTAAATATCTAACCTACTTATTACGTGGAGCCACAGACGCATGCAAATTATCAAGGATGCCATATCTGGCCTGGAAGAATTACCGCGCCACCGGTTCGTACTTTGGAGTTCCCTTACTCATTCGATACCTCACCAAAGCTTCAAAGAAATCCGCTGTTACTATTGCGCTTGCATAGGCGGAAGGATATTGTGCATCTAAGGTCATTGCGGCAGTTCAAGCTTATTTAACTGGCTAGCTTTTCCAGAACTTAGCCCATCACGCAATCTGCAGACCTTGTTTCCAGACGCCCATCACAACAGGAATCCCTTCAATGATGCGGACGCGGATAAAATCGGCACGCAGGCCGTGGGCGATCTGACCGCGATCCTGCAAACCTATCTGCCGCGCGGGTTGCAGGCTGACGGTGGACACGGCTTTCGGCAAAGAGTAACCATCTTCCTGCAATAAAAAAGCGGCGTGCAGCAAGCTGGTCGGAACATAATCCGACGAAAAAATATCGAGCAAATCATGGCGCGCTAATTCACTCGCAGAGACGTTGCCGGAATGTGAGCCGCCACGCACCCGGTTCGGTGCGCCCATGACGATGGATAAACCGTGCTGATGCGCAAACTGTGCTGCTGCCAGCGTGGTTGGAAATTCAGAAATCGTCACGCCATCGCGCACGCCTTCAAGCACGTGATTATGGGTGGTGTCGTCATGGGTCGCCAGTGGAATACCATGCGCCTGTGTACGGCATAGTTTGACGATCTGCGCGCGGTTCTGTTCTGCATACTGCTGCTGACGATCACTCAGCACTTCCAGCATCTGATCGACTTTTTGATGCGTCCAGCCGCGCTTGCCAGTGACGTAGACGCGGTAATGTTCAAGGTCTGTCCATTGTCGTTGTCCCGGCGTGTGATCCATCAGCGACACCAGCCGCAAGCGCTCGTCATTTAAAAATGGCGTAAATAATTCCAGCAAACGCGCCTCTGCCAACTCCAGCCGCAGATGCAGAAAATGATCGGTGCGCAGCACCCCCGCCTGCCTGGCACCGGCCAGCCCTTGTACGCAGGCCTGCATCATTTGTGTACGCACGCTGTCGGGGTCGATATCGCCGATGGCAATCGCGTCCAGCACCGTGGTGATACCGGAACAGGCGATCTGCGCGTCATGCGCGATGATGGCGGGCAGCACCGGCCAACTCACTTTCGGGCGCGGCATCAGATGCTTTTCTAAATTATCGGTATGTAATTCCACCAGACCCGGTAACAGATAATCGCCATGCCAGTCAGTACCGGTCAGCGTCGCCGCGCCTGAATTAACATCATCAATATGCCCGTGACTAACGGCGATACCGCCAGTCAGCACCTGATCCGCTGTGACGACGCGTGCGTTGCGGATAGAGAACGCTGTATGCGAAGCAAAATTCATGAAGTAATACATCCTTGAAAAGCGGTGAACAAGCCGAAAAGAACCTGAGAAAAAAATTACCGGTCGTACCTGTGACTTTTTACTGCTGCGATCCGGTATTGTTGAACAGGAATAGAATTTACGCAAAACTTTCCGGCGTGATGAAGATCTGATCTCAGCAATGCACTACAAAGACCATGCGCGATTTTGTAACACCACCCGGTACCCATCGGCATCTTCAAACGTTTTACCGGCCACATCCCAAAAAGGATTAGCGGAGCGCACCGGCAAAAATCCCGCCTGTTGCATGTTCTCGCAGGCTCGCCGCCATTCTGCCTCGTCGGGAAGATAAAAAACCAGCAAATGATCCTGGCTCGGTGCCTTACATGCATACGAGTCGACATGCGAACCGGCATGCTGAGTAAATTCCAGATGATAGTTGTGCTGCGGATGTCCGATGATCGCACCGTCTATGCCATCGTGATCTGCAAATTGGCTCAGCAAAACAAACCCCAGCCCGTCGATATACATTCTGGTGATCACGCTGAGATGATCGGTGGGTCGAGCCACCCGCATCACCGTTTTTTCTGAAATCATGCTTTTCCTTTACTTCACGTGTGATTCACACCGGTGCATGGCACACGGCTTCGACGTTATTCCCATCAGGATCTATCGTGAAAGCACCGTAGTAATTTTCATGATAATGCGGGCGCAGGCCAGGTTGTCCATTGTCTTTGCCGCCATGCGTCATCGCCTGCGCATAGAATTGATCGACAGCGTCGCGGGACGCAGCACTGAAAGCGACATGCCGTGGTGTCGATTTTTCTTTGGTTTCGATAATCCAGAACGTCGGCTTTCCATTCACACCAAACGCGCACATCCGCTGGGTAGGAAAATCGGCATTCCACTCAGCGACAAATTCCATTTGCACGGTATATCCCAATGGCGCAAAAGCCGCTTCATAAAATAATTTTGTGGCCGGATAATCTGTCGCATAAGTGCTGAGGTGATCTATCATGAGTTCTCCCGGTTTTCAGATGGAATAAGAATGATGAATGACAACGCATTCGCCGCATACTATGTCATATCAGACACAAAATATTCTTCTGAAAATGCGCTTACTTTGGTTTCCTGTATTGAGGAACGGCGGCTACATGAGCAATCACGATGTCGCCACAACGTTACGCCATGCGGGATAGCGAACAAAATGAACATGAAAAAATCTGAGAAAAACGACTGATGAACGAAACCAGCAATACTCCTGCTCCGGAAGTACGTTATGCGCTGTATTTTGCGCCGGAGCAAAACAGCCCCTGGTGGCAGGCTGGCTGCCATTGGCTGGGACGTGATCCGGCATCGGCAACCGCTCTGCCGCAACCGGCATTAAGCAACGTGACTGCCGCAGAATTTCACCAACTGACCAGCGACGCCCGTCGTTACGGTTTTCATGCGACGCTGAAAGCACCGTTCAGGCTCGCTGAAGGCTGCACACCCGCGCAACTCGATGCTGCCCTGCGCGCATTTTGCCAACAACAGCACAGCCTGACGATTCCGGCTCCGCGAGTCGAATGGATGGGGAATTTTCTGGCGCTGCGTCCGCATGGTGACGTCAGCGCGATCAATCGGTTAGCAATGGATTGCGTCAGCACCTTCGACAGCTTCCGCGCACCGCTGAGTGCCACCGACATCGCGCGCCGCCAGCGGCATCCACTCAGCGACCGGCAAATGCAGCTCTTGCAGCGCTGGGGTTATCCGTACACAGAAGAAGAGTTCCGTTTTCATATGACGTTGACCGATGCATTGCATGAGCCAGTTCAGGCAGAGGCGATCTGTCAGGCAGCGCAAAACTTCTTTACGATCGATGCGCCTTTGCAGTTGAACGGCCTCGCGCTGTTCACAGAAAGCGCACCGGGCACGCCGTTTCAACTGGCGCAGCGTTATGCATTCGGTGCGGCAAACGACAGCACCACAGCCACAGTGAATGAAATGAAATCGCAGTCATGACAGCCTCAGAAATGAATATCGCGCGCAGCTCAGAAAGCGCCGCTACAACACAACGCCATATCGTGCTGATTCCCGGCTTCATGTGCGATGCCAGCCTGTGGCAAGATGTACTGGGCGGCTTGCAGCAACTCGGCACGGTCTCGTTTGCGGATCTGAATCAGGGCACCGATATCGATGCGATGGCAGACCGCATCATTGCCAGCCTGCCGCAAAGCTGTGTGCTGATCGGTTTTTCTCTCGGTGGTTATGTCGCCCGCCGCATCGCCGCGAAAGCGCCGCAACGCGTCAGTCAGCTGGTGTTACTGAATACCTCGGCACGCGCCACCAGCGTCGAAGAAATCGCCCGCAATCAGCAGCAAATCAAGATGCTGAAAGTATTTCCATACAAAGGGCAGACCGTCACTGCGCTCAAGCGCGCACTGCATCCGGCACGCAGCGACAACAAGGGCTTGCTGCAACATCTGCAGGCGATGTCGCTGACGCTCGGGGCAGATATTTTCATGCAGCAGTTAAGCATCATCCGGCAAGACGGGCACGCCGATTGCGCGCAGATTTTTTGTCCGGTGCTGGTCGTCGCCAGCCGCGAAGATCAGATGCGCCGTTTGCAGGAAGCCGAAGATATCGTCGCCGCGCTGCCGGATCCGACTTTCCGCATCATCGACGATTGCGGCCACATGTCGCCACTCGAACAGCCGCAGATACTGCTGGAATATCTGCGCGATTTTTTGTCGCAGACAAACTGAACGCAGGCTAAAAATATGCTGAAAACAGGCGCAAAAACGGCATTTTTGGCTTAAAAATACTGGGGGGAGTATATTTTAAAGCCCAGCATTAACGCTGAGAATAATGCCAAATCGCCATATACTCCCCCTAAATGTATAAAAATGCAGAAAAAAAGCCGGAAATTTTCCCGGCTTTTTTCGTACTTGCTGCTGACCTGAAAATTACCAGGCGTAAGCTGCCTTCGCATAGAAATAACGACCATTGAAACCATACGGCGAGAAGGTGCTGTAAGGCAAAGTGCCGCCGGTATTCAGGTTCCCGGTTGATGTCACCTGATCCGGATATTTGTCGCCCAGATTGTCGATGCCACCGGTCAGCGTCCACTTGCCGATGCGATAGCTGGCAGAAATATCGACCACCACATTCGCACCATAAGTCTGATCCAGCGTTGCATTATTTTGCGGCGAAACGAAGCTGCCGTAACGGGTTGCCTGCGCACGCGCCGTCCATTGATTGAGCGCGTAATCAGCGCTCAGTGTCAGCTTGTCTTTCGGTGCAGAATCAGTCGCGCGCAACAGCGATTGCCGATCAATCAGCAACAGATTATTTTGCGCCAGCACCGCCGGATTCGCCGCCACATGGCTGACGGTAGTTTTGTTGTGGTTGTAACCCAGCGTCAGCCCGAGTTTATCGCTGCCAGTCAGGCTCAGCTGATAAGTGCCGACGATATCCACGCCGCGTGTTTGTGAATCCAGCGCATTCGTGAAATAACGCGCGGCGCCGACCAGCACGCCCTGTTTCGCCAGCACGCTTTGCAAGGCCGCTGGCAACACCAGATTACCGGAATACAAAATGCGGTTATCAATATCGATCTGATACGCATCGACGCTCAGCGAGACATTTTTATTCGGCTGCAACACCGCACCCAGACTATAGTTGCGCGATTTTTCAGCTTCCAGCGGTTTCGCACCCAACGCTTTTGCCGCCGCAGTAGCAACGCCAAAGGTGCCGGTATCGACCAGTTGCGAGGTGCCGTTAATGGTGATCAGATTGGTGGTCGAGATCGTGTAATTTTGCTGCGCTAACGATGGTGCGCGGAAGCCATTGGACGCCGCACCACGCAACGCAAATTCCGGTGTCACAGCAAAACGGCCCGATAATTTACCGGAAGTGACGCTGCCAAAATCGCTGTAATTTTCATGCCGCACCGCGACTGAGGCGCTGAGTTGTTTTGTCAGCTCGGCTTCAACGTTCGCATACACCGATGTGCTGTGACGGTTAAAGCTGCCTGCATTCGATGGCTGGAAGCCGGAGAAACCCTGCGCACCGCTGCCGAAATACGAGTTTGGCTCACCGGCGCTGATCTCATATTGATCACGCCGGTATTCGGCACCGACCGCCAATGTCAGCGGGTTCGCCAGACCGGCAAATTCAAATTCTTTGGCCGCATCAAAGTTCGCCAGTGTCTGCGAATTTTTTAATTTACCAGCATAAAAACTGGTCGGGCTGGCAGCACCTAAACTGAGGTTGACGCTGTTATTCACATCGAGGCTGAATTCATTCGAACCGTAATTGGCACTCGCATCCCAGCGCCAGCCATCGGCCCGCCCTTTGATCCCGACCACGGTGGAAACATCGGTATTTCTTGCCGCTTCATTCGGCAAAAAGCCTTGTGGATACAGCGGTGTGCGCAAAGTCGTGCCGCTGGTGTAAGCCGTGCGCCAGGTTGCGGCCGCATCGGAATCACGCTGGCTGACATTCGCAAACGCATACAGTTCAAGATCATTATTCAGCGGCAAAGACCCATTCAGTCCCAAATTGGTTTGCTGAACTTTCGGGTCACCTTGTTTCTGCGTGACCTTGCCATACAAAGGCTCGGCCGGATTACGCAAATCAGCACCCGCGCGGTTGGTCTCGCCCTGATATTTTTGTTCTGCGGTAAAACGCACCCAGCCTTTGTCGCCCAGTTGGCTACCAAAGTTGGCGCTCAGCGCACCTTGCGTGCCGTCACCCTTGCTGTATTGACCGCCTCCTGCTTGTAACTCGCCGCCCGCCGCACCTTTTTTGAGAATGATGTTGATCACGCCGGCAATCGCATCAGAACCATATTGCGCCGCTGCACCATCGCGCAGAACTTCGACTTTTTCAATCGCAGAAATAGGAATGGTATTCAGATCAGCCGGTGAAGATCCGCGCCCTGCCGTGCCGTTGACGTTGACAATCGCCGTCGTGTGCCAGCGCTTGCCATTCACCAGCACCAGCGTCTGATCGGGTGACAAGCCGCGCAATTGTGCCGGACGACTCGCAGAAGTGCCGTCAGCAACAGCCGGACGCGGGAAATTCAAGGAAGGCAGCAAGCGGCTTAAGGCAGTACCTAATTCACCGGTGCCGCTGGCCTGCAAATCTTTACTGGTCAGAATATCGATAGGTGCTTCGGAATCAGAGACAGTGCGCTTGATGCTGCGCGTGCCGGTGACAATCACAGTATCAGCTGCAGCGATCTCGGCTTGTTGCGCATACACAGCCGAAGCCGGAGCCACCAGACTGCTGAATAAAGCGCCGATCAGCAGACTGATGGAACGGCGGGGAACGGGAATAGAAAAAGTTTGATACGCACGCATGAATAAACCTCTTTGTAATTGGCAAAACGGACGCCTGATAACGAACGCCTGATAACGCAGTCAGAAAATGACTGCAGCGATGGAGATTCATGCTACGTGCTGAGGGCTGGCTGCCCAACGACCTTTTTTCACTTAGAAAAGATGAAAAAGATATATGGAATATAAAAAACACCACGGAAAAATCATATGAATCACCAACAATGAAAAATATTTTCAATTAATTTTCGTAATAAAAACAAGCACTTAAACACCTGATGCGGAGCCTGTTTTTGTCTATGAAAAGCTGGCATTTTTTTGTGGTGGAAGAATGCTCTTTTGTGTGATCAATACCAGATCGGATTAAAAATAAAGTTTGGTGTTTGTTGTTTTCCCGTGTATATTCCGTTCCGTACTTGCATCAAGTCCTTATATTGTTGGTCCCAATTCCGCATAGCTGTATCCTCTGGCTGTTCTGTTTTTTCTCCTCCGGTTTTATTTCTTGGTTTCAAGTGCCTCCAAGGCAATTTCGCCTATGTTTCACGTAAAGGAATAAAAACATGAGTACTCAAACAGGTATCGTAAAATGGTTCAACGACGCTAAGGGCTTCGGCTTCATCGCTCCTGATGCAGGTGGTGCAGATTTGTTCGCCCACTTTCAGGACATTCAATCGAGCGGCTTCAAAAGTCTGAGCGAAAATCAGCGCGTTTCTTTTGAACGCACGACAGGCCCTAAAGGCGACAAAGCAGGCAATATCCAGATTCTGGCTTAAAGTCTCCCGGCATATTCCGGCAGGCGATGCTTGCCAGAACAGCGCCAACCGTTTTTGCTGTGATGAAAAATTTGTTCTGCAATACCGGCCAGTGACACCATGCAGATAGCATGGGTTGCTGATGAACAAAGTCTGACCGTTACAGCAAGCCTTCGCATACCAGTACGCTGCTCTCACGCAGTGCACTCTGGCGGCAATCAATTCTCACCGGCTGGTGGCACCATACAGATAGTATGGGTTATCGGAAAATGGCGTAGTTGATCAGTGAGTTTCACTGGAAAGCATCTGCTTTTTGCTATGCAATCGTCCATCTCTTTTTTACTGATGCGTGTGCATCATGAAAAAATGCGTTGGTCGATCTTGCGAAGGTACGCATTCGTTTTGCCCTCTGAGGTTGCCAGTATTGACTGACAACGCAGAAAAAAGTGACTCACCACGACAAGCACCGCGCAGATAGCACGGGCATTGTTACAGTCAGTGGCACCACGCAGATAGCATGGGTTGCTGACGAGTCACTGCAATGAATGGATCGCCCACCGTATGGTGGGCTTTTTGTTGTCTGCCGCTTTTGTTTTGGCCGATCAGAACGAGCGCAGATGTAAGGTTTGTGCAGATTGCACTGAATTATTTCTTAGCAGCTTATTTCTTACCGGCGACTTCTGCCAGATAGCGCGCCACCAGTTTGATTTCTGCATCAGTCAATCCGGTAATCACCGGCATTTCACCTATGCCGTTACGCACCGCTTTTTCCACCCGCGCCGCATCCGGCTTCAGCTCGTCCAAGTCGGGGCCGCCTTCTGCATACGAATCCGCATGTTTCAGGCTATGGCACATCGCACATTTCGGCTCGGCTTTCTGATTGAAGATTTTCTTGCCTTCGGCCATCACATCTTCGGCCCCTGCAATACCGGTGCCAAGCAAACTCAGCGCGACAAGACCGTAAGAAATACACAGACGAAAAGCGGACATGACGGGTTCCTCAGATTACTGCAAAAATATGCGGACCGCAGCGACGGTGACTACGGGATTTTCTTCCTGCGGAACATGGCCGAGTTCATCAAACATAATCAGCTTGCTGTTAGCAATATCTTGCTGAAACCACTCTGCGTTTTCCGGCGGTATCAACTGATCTTTGCCACCCCAGAGTATCAGGGTCGGTACACGTATCGTTTTGATTAGTTCAGCATGATCGCCGATGGCGAGCTGGCTGATACGCTGGCGCAGGGCGGGACGATTTCCTTCGCGCAGCATCATCGCTTCATAGCGATCAACTAAGGCTGGCGTGACTTTTTCCGGGCGGGCATAAACATTCTTGACGCTGGATTCAACCATAGAGCGCGGCAGGCAGTGATCCATCACCCACGACATCATAGGCATGCGCGCAATCTGAAAACCAACTGGTATCGATTTTGGTGTGAACGCATAACCTGCTGCATCCACCAGGATCAGTTTGTCTACCCGCGCCGGTGCAGCAGCAGCGACTTCCCAGGCGATTTCGCCACCAAGAGAGTTACCGCCCAACACGACTTTAGACAGATGCAAGCTATCCATCAGATCCAGAATGAAACGCACGTAAGCCGTCGTGCTGTAATCATTTTCCTGATTCGGCCCGGTCAGACCAAAACCGGGTAAATCCATGGTGATCACGCGGCGTTCTGCCTTCAAGGCTTTCACCCACGGTTCCCAGGTATGCAGGCTGGATGAGGTGCCATGGATCAGCATCACCGGAACGGGATCGTCCGCCAGGCCTTCGTCGCGCACATGCACCTGCAAACCGTGAACATCAATAAATTTTGAAGGTGCAGGTGCCCATTTTTGTTTCAGGTCATCGACAGATTTGTCAGGTGCCCAGGCGATCGCTAAACCCAGAAACAAAGCACCTGCTAACAAGATAAAGAGACTCAGGACAGCCATAGAAACGCGTTGACGGACACTCATTGATGACAGAAAAAAAACAATTCAGTAAGAGAGCGAGATTATAGGATGCATCGCCTTTTTCCTGTGCAGTTTCTTACCGGAAGAATGACATTGCCCGACAGCGGTGATTAGTGCGGTGCGCTGCCCAGTCGAATCAGACGACCGGAGCCGCCTATGGTTTTGGTAACGGCGGGATCACCGTAATATTCGATTTCGCCGGAGCCGCCGACAGTCACATCCAGCTTATTATGAACCCAGGTGCGGACATGGCCGGAACCGCCGATACGGATACGCACATCGTTGGCCTCCAGCGTATCCATCAGCAACGAGCCGGAGCCGCCGATTTTCCCGCTGATTTCCGTTGAAGTTCCGGCGGCACTGAAGCTGCCGCTGCCGCTGATATCGATTTCCAGTATCTCGGTACGCAAATCCTGTATCCGCACATCGCCGGAACCACTGACCGCAATATGCAGACCGGGAATGTGTAATTTTTCTGCATTTACCTTACCCCAGCCGCTGATTTTCAGCTCCGCCAGATTTTTCAGAAACACCGTAATCTTCAGCGCTTTACTGTCAGGGTAAACATTTTTCTGCTGCGGCCGTATTTGTAACGCGCCGCTTTCCACCACGACTTCAACCAGGCTCTGTAAATTATCATCGGTCTCGATCTCGACACTTTCTTTTTCTCCCTGACGCAATTCGAGATACGCCGGAAGATCGAGCGCAATTTCGTTAAATCCGCTGGCCACTCTGACTTGTTTCTGGATATTGCCGGAACCAGCCACTGTTTTACCTTTGCGGAAAATATCCAGCCAACCGGCACTCGCAGGTAGCGTCGTCGCCAGCAACAAACCAGCAATAACAGTGCGACGTAAAGATGAGGTTTTCATAGATGGGCTCCGGCAAGACGATCTGGACAAAGAGCGTCAGTGTAGCCGCAAGTGACAGCAGCGAAAAGCGGATTCTGGATCAAAGATCATTCATCGTTCGCCCGTGCCGGGACGAGATTGCGTCATTCCCGAGACAACAAATTTGCAGGATGCTGATTTGATTTAATCAGCATCATCAAACTTTTTCATGAATATGCGACTAGCACACCGCATAGCAAGATCAGTTTACTTTCTTGCGTCCGGCGGGGCTACGGCTGCTTCACCATTCTTTTTCTTTTCGGACGAGGCAACGGATTTCACCTGCACTACTTTGCCTTTACCTTTGCATGGGCTGTCCGACCAGACGACGCGGCCATCGACCTCACATTTGAACACCGGCGTCTGCGCCGCGCTGATCATAGGAAGAGCCAGAGACAACACCAGCACACTCAGTAATTTATTCATTCTCGTTACCTGATTAATTAATCGATTGCAGGATGCGCGCATCACTGTGACTGACGCAGGCTGGCAAGCCAGTCGAACGTCTCTATTGTTAAAATTTAAGCAATTATAAGCTATGCTTTCTGTTCCTTTGCTCAAATCACGATAAATCATGGCAATCGGAGCAGTTTTTTTATCGCGCATCGCTTAAAAGAAAACCCCGCATAAAATAAGGCCTGCAAGGCATTTTCATGCCAGCAGGCGCATCGAATCAGGGGCGTTTACTCAGGCAAAGGCTGGCGACAATCATCGCGCTTACAGCAGATGCAAGCGCCTGGCCTCCTGCGTTAATTCCGCGCGGAAATCCGGGTGAGCAATCGCGATCATTTCCTGCGCACGTTGCTTCGCCGATTTACCGCGTAACTGGGCGACGCCGAATTCGGTGACAACGTAGTTAATATCGTTTTTGCCAGTCGTGACATGGGTGCCCGGAGTCAGCATCGGCACGATACGGGTAATGCTGTCGTCTTTCGCCGTTGCCGGTAAGACGATGAACGCCTTACCATCGCGGGAACGATTCGCCGCCCGCACAAAATCGACCTGCCCGCCAGTGCCCGAATACGGTACTGGCCCCAGACTTTCCGATCCGCACTGTCCCAGCAAGTCAATTTGCAAGGTCGCATTAATCGCGATCAGCTTGTCATTTTTGGCCGCCAGATACGGATCATTGGTAAAGTCCACCGGATGCATTTCCAGTGCCGGATTGCGGTGGATGAACTGATACAATTTTTTTGAACCAAGCACAAAAGTGGCAATCATTTTTCCCGGCATGAACGTCTTTTTGCGATTAGTGACGGCACCACTTTCCACCAGTGTCAGTATGCCGTCACCGATCATTTCTGTATGAATGCCAAGATCGTGCTTGTTGGTAAGTTGCATCACCACCGCATCTGGAATACCACCGTAACCGATCTGCAAGGTCGAACCATCATCAATCATATCGGCAACGTATTTGCCGATAGCCTCCTGCACAGGGCCGATTACCGGCAGACCGACCTCGGTGACGGCTTGATTGCTTTCAACCAGCGCTGCCACCTGAGAAATATGGATGTGGCAGGAACCATTCGCAAACGGCACATTGGGATTTACTTCCAGCACCACCGCACGCGCTTTGGCGATCGCCGCCATCGTGTAATCGGCTGCCAGACTCAGCGAAAAATAGCCATGCTCATCCATAGGAGAAGCCAGCGTGAACACCACATCGGAAGGGATCATGCCGCGCTCTATCAACATCGGCATTTCTGAAAAATAGCTGGGAATAAAATCGATGTCGCCTGCTTGCCCGCCAGCGCGGGAAGCCGCACCAAAAAAGAAAGAAACGTGACGGACATGCTCTGCCGTCGAAGGATCAAAATAGTCGAATTTTCTGATTGGTAAAATCTGCGCCACCTTCACATCGTGAAAGCGCCGGCGTTGTGCCGATAAGGCGGACAATAAAGCGGGCGGCTCACCAACGCCTGTTGGTACGACGATGAAATCGCCATCCTTAACTTGGTTGATGGCATCTTCCGGGGAAAGATGTTTTTGACGATACAATTCCTGTACAGACATCATGTTGTAGCACTCTCTTTGGTGTTAATTAGTAGTCAGTCTCCTGCGAAAGTCTATGTTAGCGTTAAAGCATGTTGCAGCGCAGTCATGCAGACGACATTTGCACCAGATTTGTGCTGGCGCAAAAAATATGTCGTCTCTGCTTGCCAGTGTGGTTTCGCGTAATATCTGCTCAACACCATCCACGTATTTTTTCTCTTATTTTTTTGGGAATATGCACCATGCCACAATCGCCGTTGACTCATTCCGTGCTGCTCAGTATCACATTACTGGCCTGCGCACTACCAGCGTCGGCCCAGATCGACGAACCAAACATCAATGAAAAAAAAACGCAAATAACAAAGATAGTGCAACAGATCTCGGCGCAACGGATTGACAGTTACGTCCGCAAACTGGTCAGCTTTCATACCCGTCATACCATGTCAGAGACACAGTCAGATACTGTCGGCATCGGCGCGGCAAGACGCTGGATCAAAGCAGAACTTGAACGCTGCAGTGCCGGTCAGCTTGACGTGCAATTCGACAGCTATGTCGAAGCAGGTGGACGCCGTATCAGCAAACCGACCGAGATTGTGAATGTGGTCGCGACCCTGAAGGGGAAAACAGACCCCGGCCGTTATTACGTCGTCAGCGGACACTACGATTCGCGTGCCACTGATGTAATGGATGCCACGTCGTTTGCCCCGGGCGCAAATGATGATGCGTCAGGCACTGCTGCTGTCATGGAGATGGCCTGTGTGATGGCACAACATCGCTTTGATGCGAGCATCGTTTTTATGGCGGTCGCTGCGGAAGAGCAAGGGCTGTACGGCGCAACACACTGGGCGAAACAAGCTAGAGAAAAAAATCTGAATATCGCTGGCATGTTCACGAATGACATTATCGGCAGCTCGCGCTCGGAACACGGCGAGATCGATAACAAGTCAGTGCGCCTGTTTGCAGAAGGGATACCCGCCGTCAAAGAATTACCGGACGCGACCCGCAATCTGATTGCCACGGGTGGTGAGAGCGATTCTATTTCCCGCCAGCTGGCGCGCCACGTCAAAGAAACCGGTGAACGCTATGTGCCTGGCTTCACTGTGAATATTATTCATCGGCGTGATCGCTATCTGCGTGGTGGCGATCATATCCCTTTCCTCGAACAGGGTTACGCCGCGCTGCGCTTTACTGAACCAAATGAAGATTTCCATCATCAGCATCAGAATGTCCGTATAGAAAACGGCGTGCAGCTGGGTGACTTACCGGAATTTGTCGATACCGATTACACCGCAAATGTAGCCCGCGTTAACGCGGCTGCACTGGCCAGCTTGGCGCTCGCACCTGCGGCACCGGCACAGGTGCAGATGAATACCTCACAACTTGAAAATGACACCAGCATGCGCTGGAATGCCAATACTGAAGCCGATCTTGCGGGCTACCGCATTGTCTGGCGAGATACGACCAGCAGCGTCTGGCAAGGCAGTGTGATGGTGGGCAATGTCCTCTCCTATACCGTCAAAGGGAAATCCAAAGACAATTATTTCTTTGGCGTACAGGCAGTCGATAAAGACGGCAATATCAGCGTCGCCAGCTACCCTATGCCAGAAAAAAAATGAGCAGAGAAACAGCCATTTCACGCTGATGCCAACGAGGATGCAGAAATATCGGCATAATCAGCATTCTTTTTTACCCCTGAGGATTACTATGATTGAAGTTCATCACCTGAAAGAATCCCGTTCACGTCGTATCACCTGGATGCTGGAAGAATTAGGTCAGGAATATGCGGTGATCAGCTATGACCGCGATCCGCAAACCCGACTCGCACCGCCAGAACTCAAGAAAATTCACCCACTGGGAAAAGCACCGGTGCTGCGCGATAAAGAAGAAATTCTGATCGAATCCGGCGCGATTCTGGAATACCTGATCGCTGAATATGGCAACGGCAAATTCGTACCGGAAAAAGGCTCGACTGATTACTACCGCTATCTGCAATTCATGCACTATGCCGAAGGATCGGCCATGCTGCCTTTGTTGCTGAAGTTGTACGTCGGTCGGCTCGGCGAGGCAGGTGCTCCATTACATCCACGCATCAACAGCGAAATCGCCAATCATCTTGGCTATTTGAACGCGGAATTAGAAGGGCGCGATTTCTTCGTCGGCAATGAACTCACCGGAGCAGATGTCCAGCTATCTTTTGTAGTGCAAATCGGCGTCAGAAGTGCCGGACGCGATGCGTTTCCGAATCTGACGCGTTTTGTCGATATGATAGAAGCACGCCCAGCCTACCAACGCGCAGTCGAAAAAAATGGCGAGTAAGCTCTGCCGCTTCACCCGCCAGTCTTAGCAAGCACTGTCATCAGGTCACAATCTGACACGCTATCCGGCGGCCAGATTGTGACTGCGCAGAACATCAATGCTGACGGCGGTAAGCGCACCGCGCCAGCATTGCCCAACTCAGCAAAAATGCGACGCCACCCACCGGCGTAATCGCACCAAGGATGCGCAAACCAGACAACGCCAGAGCATACAGGCTGCCGCTGAAAATAACGATGCCGGACAACATCGTCCACGTCGCATACCGTAGCAAACGCTCATTCCACTGCGCCTGCAACAGGCTTAATCCCAGCAAGCCCAGTGCATGCACCATCTGATACTGTACCGCCGTCTGCCAGATCGCCAGCATGTCGGCACTCAACACGGATTTCAGGCCGTGCGCACCAAATGCCCCGGCACCAACTGCGGTGATCATATTGATTGCGGCAATACTGATCCAGTGATGCGGTTTCATGCTATCGCCTCTTGATCGGCGCCTTTAGTAATCAGTTTGCGCAAGAAAGGAATCAGCAAAATCAATACAACACCAACGCCGACAGCGCCCCAGCCCAGCATAGAAAAAATATGCTGATACGTTGGATTCGTTGACGCTGCCATACCTTCGCTGGCCTCAGGAATCATGCCGGAAAAATAGCTGGCGAGTATCGATGCCGTGCCCGTCGTCAGCATCCAGGTGCCCATCATCACACCCTGATACTTCGCTGGTGCAAGGCGCCCTATCATGGCGTAACCAACCGGTGAAATCAGCAGCTCAGCAACGCTTTGCAACAGGTAGCTGATGAATATCCAGCGGAATGCCACCAGACCGTTGCTGGCAGCAAAACCTATGCCCAACGGTAGTACCAGAAAGCCAATACCAATCAGTAATAATGCGGCAGAAAACTGCATCGGCACATCAATCTGCCAGCCTTGATCGCGCAGTTTTTTAAACAGCATCGCCATCAGCGGGCCTCCGACCATAATGACGAAGCTATTGATGTTTTGTATCCATTGCGGCGCGATTTCTATGCCCCAGACCATGCGGTCCACATTATTCACCGCAAACAGTTGCAAGCCCATCGGCGCCATCTGATACAGCGTCCAGAACACCAGTGAACCTATGGTCAGCAAAATGTAAGCAGACATGTTTTTTTGTTCGCGCCGATCCTCATGTCTGAATGTCAGATAGGCGATGACCAACGCGATACAGACACTGATGATCAGCACCAGATTACCGGTTAGCTCGGCTTTATGCAGCATGATATAAATCACCGGTACCAGGCCAAACAAAATCACCAGCCCGACCGCCAGACGCTTTTTGAATTCCGTTGGCGTTGCCTGCAATAACGGCGTATTCAGATCGACCAGTCGCTTCCAGTTCAACAGCGCCAGCACAATCGCCATAAAATTGCCTATCGTCGCAAAGACAAACAGACCGGCATAATCTTCCAGCAATTGAAAGTGACCGGCAGCACTAAAGCCGACAAAAAAGCCGAGATTCATCCCCGCGTAATTCCACAGAAATGCACTCTCGCGTCTGTCGTCTTCGGGTTTGAAGCGCTGCGTCAGCATCATGTTGATGCAGGTTACATTCAGACCACTACCGGTCAGGAATAATCCCAGCCCCCAGTACAGTTGCTCGGCACTGCCTAAAGAAATACAGCCGCAGCCCAACACCTGCAATACCATGCCGCCGACGAACAGATTACGGTTGCTGATAAAGCGGCCGCCAAGATAGCCGCCGAATAAATGCAGACCATAATTGAACGCGCCAAACACACCCATGATAGCCGTGGCTTCTTTGACGGAAAAATTCAGTTTCTTGGTTGCGTACAGCACCAGTGTCGAATACAACACAGCGAAACCGAGTGTCGCAAATATCTGAATAAAAAACAGGGCTGCCGAGCCCTCAGGTATGGTGGCAAGCTTTTGTTTAATCGTGGACAAAATGTACTCCTTTGAATGTCGGGTGCATTGTAAAGCAGAGCGCTGGCATCCTGCTCTTTTCCGGATCAGGAAATAAAAAATGGCCGACTTGCGTCGACCATTCTTTTAAGTAGTCAGAACTACGCTGCTTTTTGCGGCGTTGCGACCGTATTAAATTCCGCCAGCAATGTCGCTTGTTTATTTTTAGCGGCAAGCAAATGACGTTCTTTGACATGACCGTAACCGCGAATATCTTCGGGCACACTGGCAACTGCAACCGCACTGGCGAGATTGCCTGCATTCAGCAACGGCAACAGTTGCAGTATCGTCTGTTTGTATTCCATCACCAGCGCACGTTCGGTTCTGCGTTCTGCTGTATATCCAAATACATCGAACATACTGCCACGCAAAGATTTCATCTTCGCCAGCACACCGAATACTTTCATCATCCACGGCCCATAATGTTGCTTGATCAGGTGTCCCTGTGCATCGTGTTTGGCAAACAGCGGCGGTGCGAGGTGGAAGTGAACCGCGTAATCGCCCTCAAACATATCAGCAATTTTTTTCTGGAACTTGCCATCGGTGTACAAACGTGCGACCTCGTACTCATCTTTATACGCCATCAGTTTGAACAGATATTTTGCCACTGCCTCAGTCAGACGTAATGGCTTACCATCGGCAATCGCAGCCTCCGCCACTTTGACCTTATTTACGAAGTCACTGTATTGCAAGGCATAAGCAGCATTCTGATAATCCGTCAGGAAAGCAATCCGTTTAGTGACGATGTCATCCAGTGTCGGTGCGCGTTTCAGCTCAATCACCTGTGCCGGAGCCACCAGCTTTTTCACCGCCGCCAGATCATGCGCTGCGACGCGTCCCCAATTGAATGCCTGCTTATTAAAGTCGATCGCGACGCCATTGAGTTCAATTGCGCGCATCAACCCAGCTTCACTCAGAGGCACGCAGCCTTTTTGCCATGCAAAACCCAGCATGAACATATTCGAGGCAATGTTGTCACCCATCAGTGCCGTTGCCATGCGGGTGGCGTCAACCATATCGACGCGGTCTTCGCCGCAGGAATGGCGGATTTCCGCTTCCGCGCTCTCGCCCGGGAAACTCCAGTCAGGATTTTTAATGAACGTTGACGTTGGTGAAATGGAGGAGTTGACCACCGCACGGGTACGACCTTCGCCCATACGCGACAGCGCATCACGGCTGGCGGTCACGACTTCATCGCAACCGATCACCAGATCCGCCATGCCGGTACCAACGCGGGTGGAATGCAAATCAGCAGCATTGTCCGCAAGACGCACGTGCGACATGACCGCACCGCCTTTTTGCGCCAGACCGGTGATATCGAGTACGGAACATGCCTTGCCTTCGAGATGCGCTGCCATCGCCATGATCTGACCAATCGTGATCACGCCGGTGCCGCCGATACCGGTCACCAGCACGTTCAGCGGTTCTTTCGTTGCAGGTAAAGCCGGTGCAGGCAAGCTGGCCACATCGAGCGCAGTCCCTTGTTCTACTTTGGCCTTCGCTGGCTTTTTCAGCTTGCCGCCTTCGACGGTGACGAAACTTGGACAGAAGCCGTTCACACAAGAATAATCCTTGTTGCATGACGATTGATTGATCTGACGCTTGCGCCCAAATTCGGTTTCCAGCGGTTCGACCGACAGGCAGTTTGATTGCACCGAACAATCGCCGCAACCTTCACAGACTGCTTCATTAATCACAGCGCGTTTGGCTGGATCAGGAAAGCCAGGCTTGCCATCCTTGTCAAATTTTTTCCGGCGGCGACGCTTTTCAGACGCACAGGTCTGATCGTAAATCATCGCTGACACGCCTTCGATTTCGCGCAGCTCGCGCTGTACCGCATCGAGTTCGCTACGATGGCGCACGGTCACGCCGGGAGCCCAGTTGTAATTGGCCGGATATTTTTCCGGTTCATCGGTCACGACGATAATCGGTGTGACACCTTCTGCCGCGATCTGGCGTGAAATCATGCCGGGGTCCAGCGGGCCGTCAAATTCCTGACCACCCGTCATCGCAACGGCGTCGTTAAATAAAATTTTGTAGGTGATATTCACATGCCCGGCAACCGCTGCACGTATCGCCAGCAAACCAGAATGGAAATACGTACCGTCACCCAGATTGCTGAACACATGCTTTTCATTCGTGAACGGTGCCTGACCTACCCAGGTCACGCCTTCACCGCCCATGTGACTGAAGATCGTCGATTCGCGATTCATCCAGGTCACCATGTAATGGCAACCGATACCCGCCAGAGCACGGCTGCCTTCTGGCAACTTGGTCGAGGTATTGTGCGGGCAACCTGAACAGAAATGCGGGACACGATCTTTGTTTGGATCAGGTTTTGCTGCAACGTTCAGCATTGCCTCTTTGGCTTCCAGATAAGCGACACGCTGTTTGACGCGTTGCTCGACCGGATGGCCGGAAAAATACTTGGTGATACGGGATGCAATCGCACGGGCGATCTGCGCCGGGCTGAGTTCATAAGTCGCTGGCAACAACCAGTCGCCATGACCGGTATGATCGAGATCGCTCCATTCACCGGTATCGTCAAACTTGCCGACCACGCGTGGACGCACATCATCCTGCCAGTTGTACAGTTCTTCTTTGAGCGCATATTCGAGAATCTGACGCTTCTCTTCGACCACCAGAATTTCGTCCAGACCTTTGGCAAATTCGCGCACACCCTGCGATTCCAGCGGCCAGGTCATACCGATTTTATACAGACGGATGCCGATGTCGGCCGCCGCCTGCTCATCGATGCCCAGATCCGCCAGCGCCTGGCGGGTGTCGAGATACGATTTACCTGCGGTGATAATGCCGACTCGGGCACGCGGACTATCCCAGATGATCTGATTCAGTTTATTGGCGCGGGCATAGGCTAATGCGCCGTACCATTTGTAATTGATCATGCGCGACTCTTGCGCGAGCACAGGATCGGGCGTGCGTATGCTGATGCCATCAGCAGGCATCTGGAAATCGCCGGGGATAATTGGCTTGATACGTTCAGGATCGATATCGACGGAAGCGCCGGATTCCACTACTTCGGTCACACATTTCATCGAGACCCAGAGGCCGGTGTAGCGCGACAGGGCAATACCATGCAAGCCATAATCCAGATATTCTTGTACCGATGATGGATATAACACCGGAATGCCACAGGCTTTCAGAATATGTTCAGACTGATGTGCCGCGGTAGACGATTTTGCAGCATGGTCATCACCGGCAATGACCAGTACACCACCATGTTTCGATGTTCCCGCCAGATTCGCATGTTTAAACACATCGCCGCAGCGATCAACACCCGGACCTTTGCCGTACCACATCGCAAAGACGCCATCGTATTTCGCCCCCGGGAATAAATTCACCTGCTGCGTACCCCATACCGAGGTTGCCGCCAGATCTTCATTCACGCCGGGATGAAATTTGACGTGCGCTTTTTCCAGATATTTTTTCGCTTTACTGGCAGTCAGATCGACGTTGCCCAAAGGCGAACCGCGATAGCCGGTAATAAAACCAGCCGTATTGAGTCCGGCTTTTTCATCCGCCTGCCGTTGTAACATCATCAGGCGCAATAAGGCCTGGGTGCCGGTCATGAAAGCGCGTCCGCGCTCCAGCGTGAATTTATCGTCGAGGGAAATAGAATTGTCGATCAGCGCCTGCTGCTCGGGTCTGAGAGGTGCATTCATGGGGTCTCCGTGCTTTTTTTGTATGGCATTGGTATTTGCCAATAATCAGAATCACCTTGTGAGTGAATCATATACTTTTTAATTCTGGTCGCACATTAGCATGCAGCATGGTACGTCCCCATGCACAGTCACGCACAAAAATACCAGTACAGTACGACTGACAGTGAGATAAAGTGTACTGGTTCCTGAGAGAAACAATATAGCCTGTTTTTTAAGCTATCATCTATACAGCTGTATCGTGCTGTAATCGGGCTGTTATTGTTGTTTTTCCATTGAAGACAATGTTCTGCCGGTTCTTTTCTGGGAAAATGCAAGAGCGCTTTTAATCCAACGAAAAAAAACTATGCCAGCCTCAAGAGACAAACTGCTGACCACGCTCATGCGGCCAAGTGCCGCCATGATGAGCAAGCTCAGCTTGCGCACCAAACTGCTGTCGATGTTTATCGTCTTGATGCTGCCGACGCTGCTGCTGGTCATGTACATGTTGTCGAAAATGCAGACGGATGTTGAAGTCGCGCAAAATGAGCTGGGCGGCATACAGATCAACCGTCAGGTTATGGATGTGATGATCCAGACCCAAAAACATCGCGGTCAGGTCAATCTGAAGTTATCTGGCGGGAATATTGATGCCGATCTGGCGACAACCAGAAAAGCCTTGTCGGATAGCCTGTCACGACTGAGTCAGGAAATCGTCACCAACCCCGAATTCAAGCTCGCCGATAACTGGAAACCGCTGGAAACCGAATTACGCCAGTTGGCAGCGGGGCAGATCGCAGAAACGTCGGCCGCCAGCCTCGCTCAGCATACCAGTCTGATTGCCAAAATTCAGGATTTCTCTTTGTATGCGAGTGAACGTAGTGGCTTATTTTTTGATCCCGAAGCGGCCACTTATTTCCTGATGGATGCCGCCATCATCAAGATTCCCACATGGATAGAACAAGTGGCTCTGCTGCGGGGCCTGGGTGCCGGTTATATCAAATCAGGTACGATCGATTTTTCCGGTAAAGCGGCCATAGTCTCGCGCCTGAGCGCTTTACAGACCGCAATCAAAGCGGTCAACGATCTGGAACAACAACTGAAGCGGGCTGGCGAAACCGTCCCGACTGAGCAGCAGGCAAGCATCAAAGCGAGTGAGGAATTCGCCGTACTGGCAAAGCAGAATTTGCTGGGAGAGAACGTCAGCGGTGACGCCAGCAGCTATTTCGAACAAGGGACGCAGGCCATCGAAAAAACCGTCAGACTGCAACAGCAATTGCATCAGCGACTGACTGACCTGCTCAGCGAACGCGTGGCAAAACAAAGCTTCCGCAGAAATCTGATCTTTACCGTTCTGGTGTTTTTATTTTTGACGGTATCTTACCTGTTAGTGGGATTTTATCGCGGCTTTATGCAAGCGCTGCACGCCGTGCGTGAATCCGCGTTGTCGGTGTCTTCCGGTGACCTGACCAAGCAAATACATATCGACGGCACAGATGAACTGGCGGAAACCGGCAATACCCTTGAAACTATGAATCTGAGCCTGTCGGGTCTGGTAGCAAATGTACGCACGAATGCGAGCAAGGTGTCACAGCTTGGACAGAATCTGGCCAGCGATATCGGTGATCTGGCAGTCAGAACCGAACAGCAAGCGTCCAGCCTAGAAGAAACAACGGCGAGTGTCGAAGACCTGTCGGTAACAGTAAAAAAAAATGCTGAAAGCGCCCGCGAAGTAGATCATCTGGCCTCGAATCTGAGTCAGATTGCAGCTTCCAGCGGTGACGCGATGCACGCCGCAGTAACGTCTATGCAGGGCATACAACAAAGTGCGCTGAAGATGCATGAAATCATCAGCATGATCGATGGCATCGCTTTTCAAACCAATATACTCGCGCTGAATGCAGCGGTTGAAGCAGCGCGCGCCGGTGAACAAGGGCGCGGCTTTGCCGTGGTGGCAACCGAAGTCCGCAGTCTGGCGCAGCGCAGTGCTGACGCGGCAAAACAAATCCGTGATCTGATCGATCAATCGGTACATCAGGTCAAACATGGCGTCGGTCAGATCAACGACGTCAACACCACACTCAATAACATCGTCTCTGGCATACGCGATCTGGCGGGCAATATTAACGAAATATCCAGCGCGTCAGAGGAGCAAAGCAATGGTCTGGCGCAAATTTCTGAAGCGCTGAAGCATCTCGATGAAATCACACAAAGTAACGGCGGTATGGCAGAACAAGCGCGCAGCACCGCGATTCATCTCGAACAGCGTGCCGCCTATCTGACCAAAGCCGTCGCCAGCTTCCACCTCAGACAGGGTACGGCTGACGAAGCCTATCTGATGGTCAAGAAAGCGATCGAACTGTTCCAACGTAAAGGCAGGGCTGCATTAGCAGAAATCACCGGCGATAAAGACCACTATTTCAGCCACAAAGACATGTATGTGTTTGCCTTCAACCGGGATGGCCAGTATCTGGCATTCGGCGGTAATGCAGAAAAACTGAAACTGAATCTGTTCCAACTGACGGGCCTCGATGGCCGCAAACTGGTGGCCGATGCGTTCAGCCTGCCGGCATCGGGTGGCTGGGTCGATTACACCATCCTGAATCCTGTCTCGAATAAAGTCGAAGGTAAAACTTCGTATATCGAAGCGGTGACGAGTGACATTGTTTTGGGTTGCGGCGTATATAAAGCCGACGGCAGCTAAATCACAGCATCGGGCGCATCATCGCGCTTATCCCGCGATATAATGCATCCATGAAACTCAAATTCACCAAAATGCATGGCGCCGGCAATGATTTTGTCGTGATCGATGCGATTAATCAGCAGATACAATTCACCCGCGAACAGTGGCAGCATATCGCTGACCGCCGCTTTGGCATCGGTGCAGATCAGATTCTGGTCGTCGAAAAATCCGACACGCCGGATGTTGATTTCCGCTACCGCATTTATAACGCCGACGGCGGCGAAGTCGAGCAATGCGGTAATGGCTCACGCGCTTTCGTGCGCTTCGTCATTGAGAAAAAACTCACCGACAAATCGACCATCCGTGTTGAAACCATGTCCGGCATTATTGCCCCACGCATGGAAAGCGACGGCAGCATCACCGTTGATATGGGTGCGCCGATACTGGAACCGGCAAAAGTTCCTTTCGACAATTCCGGGTTGACTGCGATTTCCCAGGCCGATGATACGCTGTGGCCACTCGATGTGAATGGCAAAACCGTCTCTGTTTCTGTGGTCTCGATGGGCAATCCCCACGCGGTACAGGTGGTTGACAATGCGGAGACTTTTCCGGTCGCGGCCGATGGCCCTGTGATCGAACATCATCCGCGTTTTCCCAAGCGCGTGAATGCTGGTTTTATGCAAATTAACGATCGTCATCATATCCGCTTGCGCGTGTATGAACGCGGTGCGGGTGAGACGCTGGCCTGCGGTACCGGTGCCTGCGCGGCAGTTGTTGCAGGTATACGGCGCGGCTTGCTCGACAGCCCGGTTCGCGTCACCACTCATGGCGGCGAACTCTCTATCGCGTGGCAAGGCGAAGGTAGCTCTGTTATGCTCAGCGGCCCGGCAGTCACGGTCTTCGAAGGCGAAATTAATCTCTGATCAATGTAATGAATTCAACTGACATCGCAACCTACCTGATCCAGAATCCGGATTTTTTTGAAGAGCACGCAGAATTACTGAGTGCGGTCAAACTGACGAGCCCGGTCATGGGTCGTACCATTTCTCTGCAAGAACGACAAATGGAAGTCGTGCGTGAAAAGTATCGCGCACTGGAACTCAGATTGTCCGAATTAATGCGGATCGCGGAAGAAAATCACGACATCAGCAAAAAATTTCAGACGTGGACGCGCGCCCTGCTGCTGGCGCGCAATGATGTCGATCTGCCGTTTGTTCTGACGCAGGGTTTACAGGATATTTTCCAGCTGCCGCACGCCACCTTGCGCCTGTGGAATGTCGCCCCTGAGTTTTCTCACACCTGGTTTGCTGCGCCCGCCAGCGAAGATGCTATTCTGTTTGCAAAAGGCCTGACAACGCCGTTTTGCGGCCCGAATCAGGATTTCGAAGCAGCCAGTTGGATAGAAGCCAGCGCACCGGTACAATCCATCGCCATGCTGCCGCTGCGTCTGTCGCCAACATCATCGGCCTTCGGTTTGCTGGTGCTGGGTTCGCCCGATCCGGCGCGTTACACAAAAAACATGGCCACCGATTTTCTGGTCAACATCGCCGATACCAGCAGCGCGGCATTGACCTGTCTGATCGATATTTAATTCACTGACGCCAGACCGGAGTCGCCATGGCAACGCCAGATCACCTACCGGAAACGACTGCCGCTGGCGACAATTTTCTGCATGAGTATCTGGAAGTCTTACGCAGTCAGCGCCAGTTGTCACCGCATACGCTCAGCAGTTATGCACTCGATCTGCGGGAATTGCAGCAATGCGCCGGCTCACAGGCGATCGCCGAACTGAGCGCTGCACAAATCCGCCGCTTTACCTCACAACTCCATGCCCAAGGTCTGAACGCCCGCAGCATCGCACGCAAACTGTCGAGCTGGCGCGGCTTTTACCGTTGGCTGATGGAGCAGCATGACCTGAGCAGCAACCCGGTCGAAGGCATACGCGCCCCGAAAAAAAGTAAGCCTTTGCCCAAAGCACTTGGCGCCGACGATGCTGTGCGTCTGGTGTCGCATCGCGGTGGCGACGAGGCAACACCGCGCGCAAATCGCGCCATGTTTGAACTCTTGTATTCGAGTGGTTTGCGCGTTTCCGAACTGGTCGGCCTGGATGTCGCTGCCGTACAAGAGCCTGGCTATGCATCGGCGGGCTGGATCGATCTGGATCAAGGCGAAGTGCACGTCACCGGTAAAGGCAACAAGCCACGCATCGTGCCGGTCGGTGCGCCAGCGCTGGAAGCATTGCGCGACTGGCTGGCCATCCGCGGGAGTCTGCTCAAAGCCGACCCGCATCCGCTGTTTCTGAGCGAGCGTGGCACACGGATTTCGGCACGTCTGGTGCAGTTGCGCATCAAAACCCATGCACAAAGTCTGGACATACCTGCCAACGTCCATCCGCACATGCTGCGTCATTCCTTTGCATCGCATGTATTGCAATCGTCCGGCGATTTACGCGCGGTACAGGAGATGCTGGGACATAGCTCGATTGCCGCAACGCAGGTGTATACCTCGCTCGACTTTCAGCATCTGGCAAAAGTCTATGATCAGGCGCATCCGCGCGCCAAAAAATAGCATACTCCCCCTCGTTTTCATGATTTCACCCTTGATGTCCTTATAAAATAAGGGTGTCAAAATATACTCCCCCCAGTATATTTAGCGCTTATTTCATCGAAAAAATTGATTGCTGGCGTCTGCACTGCTCAGCAGCACGCATACAGCTTCCTCATCTTTTCAGCAAAATCAGGAAAACAACGCTGAATACAACAGTCCGCCTCATCCTCAGCCAGGGTCACTGACAGGTAATAATGCCTTGTTACATTGGGATACTTTTAACCCCCTCTGGACGAACGAAAATGAAATTCAAGCCTCTTTACGTCGCTGTTCTCGGCGCCGCACTTACTCTCTCGGTCACAGGTTGCGGCACCAGCTCAAACGATCCGGCACCAGTCGCTGAAGCACCGAAAAACGTGATCTTTTTCCTGGGTGACGGCATGGGTATGACGACCATGACAGCAGCGCGTATTTACTCTGTCGGTGAAGATGGCGAATTGACCATGGATACCTTGCCAGAAACCGCGTTCGTTAAAACCTTCTCTAACGATGCACAGGTCACGGACAGTGCACCGTCAATGTCGGCTTACATGACCGGCGTCAAGATGAATAATGAAGTGATTTCCATGTCACCCGACACCGTCGCAGTTGATCCGGTAGCGGACGCGAACGGCAACAAACTGGGAAATAATTGCGGCACTAAAAATGGCACCAGCGCCACCACATTACTGGAACTGGCCAAAGCCAAAGGTTTATCCGCTGGCGTTGTCACGACAACCCGCGTTACACATGCGACACCTGCCGCAACCTACTCACATATCTGCCATCGCGATCTGGAAAATGATATTGCAGCAGCAGCCGTTCCAGGCGGTGTCGGCTACAACACAGCGCTGGGCACAACAGGTCTGGACGTATTAATGGGCGGCGGTCTGCAATTTTTCACGCCATCCAAAAATGGTGGCAAACGCGCCGATGGGCGTGATTTAGTCGCTGAAATGAAAGCGAAAAACTACGCCTACGCCAGCAACGCGACCGAATTCAATGCGATTGACGGCACCAAAACAGATCGCCTGCTCGGCCTGTTCACTTCCAGCCATATGAGCTACGACCTTGATCGTGATCCGGCCAAAGAACCAAGTCTGGCGGACATGACCACCAAAGCGATGGACGTGTTAGCGAAAAATTCCAAAGGCTATTTCCTGATGGTGGAAGGCGGACGGATTGACCACGCTCTGCATGAAACAACCGCCAAGAAAGCATTACAAGACACAGTGGCTTTCGACAACGCAATTAAAGCCGCGATTGCTAAAGCGAAAATCAGCGATCCTGATCTGAAAAACACACTCATCGTCGTTACTGCTGACCATGACCATACACTGGTACTGAACGGCTACGCAAAACGTACCGGTAAAACAGCCAGCGGTAATCCAGGTGTGCTCGGCGTGGTGAAAAACTATGTCACCGGCGCAGTCGAAAAAGATCTGGATGGTGCACCGTATTCGATCATCGGCTTCGGTAATGGTGAAAACCGCACGCAAGGCAGCCGTAGCAGCATGATCAGTCTCGATGAAACCACAACCAGCGCCAATACCTACCATCAGGAAGCGGTGGTACGCGTGGCAGCCGGCAGCGAAACACATGGCGGTACTGACGTATTCCTCGGTGCGATTGGTAAAGGCGCCGATACTTTCCTCGGTACGATCGATAACACCAAAGTCTTCGGTCTGGTGAAATCGGCCTCTGGCTTGTGATTATTCAACATTGTTGAGAACGGATAACTGATTATGAAACGCACACTTTTAGCCGCCACACTGGCGATGACTTTTGCCAATGCTGCAAACGCTGCAGGCGAAGCAAAAAATATTATTTTCTTTTTGGGCGACGGCATGGGCCCATCGACTATCACGGCATCCCGTATTTTTAAATACGGTGAAGACGGCAGCCTGAATATGGACAAGCTGGAACGCACGGCACGCATCAAGACTTATTCTAACGATGCGCAGACGACCGACAGCGCACCATCGATGGCAGCCTACATGACAGGCGTGAAGATGAACAACGAAGTCATCTCCATGTCTGCCGACACCGTTGCGACGAATCCTGGCAAAGATGCGAATGGCAATCTTGGTATCAACAATTGCGCCGCGACAGGTAACGGCACTTCGGTACCAACGATACTGGAACTGGCAAAATCTAAAGGGAAAGCAGTCGGCTCGATTACCACGACTGAGCTGACCCATGCGACACCAGCCGCAACTTTCTCGCATATCTGTAACCGCAATGCGCAATACGCGATTGCTGCGCAGGCAGTGCCAGGTGGCGCAGGCTACAACAGCGCCTTGCTGGATGGTGTGGACGTGCTGATGGGTGGCGGCCGCAACCACTTCCTGCCTTACGATGCCACCACCAGCATCGGTAAGCTCGGCCGTGCCGATGGCCGCAATCTGCTGACTGAAATTGCTGCCAAAGGCTACACCGTTGCGGCGACTAAAGCAGACATGCTGGCAGCGCCGACGAATAAAAAATTCATCGGTTTGTACAGCAGTAAAAGTCATCTGGAATATGAACTCGACCGCACTGCGACACCATCGGTTGGCGAAGGCGCGAACCAGCCTAGCCTGGCCGAGATGACGACAAAAGCCATGGATATTCTGTCGCAAAATTCGAACGGCTATTTCCTGATGGTTGAAGGCGGCCGCATTGACCATGCATTGCACGGCACCAACGCGAAACGTGCACTGACAGACACCATCGCATTTGATGATGCTGTGAAGGCAGCATTGGACAAGGCAAAACTGACTGATCCGACGCTGGCCAATACTCTGATCGTAGTCACCGCAGATCATGACCACACGCTGGCATTCAATGGCTACGGCAAACGCGGCAATCCGATTCTGGACATTAACCGTGGCTACCGCGACGGCAAGCCAAGTCTCGATGCCGATGGCAATACTTACACCACACTGGTGTTCGGTAACGGTCCTAATCGCCCTAACCTGCGTACTAATTTAGACAGTGCAACGGTATTGGCGGACAACTATTTGCAAGAAACCGGCGTTCGTCTGGCCAGTGAAACGCATGGTGGTGGTGATGTGAAATTGTTTGCCACTGGCGCAGGCGCAAAATCGTTTAAAGGCACACTGGACAACACTAAAGTATTCACACTGCTGAAATCAGCTTACGGTTTCTGATTCCTCCATCGCTGAATGTATACAAAACCAGAGGGTGTTGCCCTCTGGTTTTTTTCATCTTTACAGCTATCAGCGCATATCGTCTGATATCGCAATATTCACGAGTACGAAAGTCTTATTTAAAAATGAAATTCAAGCACCTTATCGCCGCACTGAGCCTGACCCTGCCCCTGACCGTCAGCCATTTTGCGATGGCAGCGCCAGCGACGCCTGAGACAGCAGCGCCGGATCTGGATATCCGGATACAAAATTACAGTCGTGTGTTAACGCCAGAAGGCGTGACACGCGAAGCACGCTACGAAGAAACCCTGTTACGCCGCGCCAAACACGTCTGGATCGCCCGCGTTTTGCCAGCCGGTATGCATGACCACGCAGACGGCGATCATGCTGACGAGAAGACCAACAAGAAAAATAATGCTGGCAACGCGAAAGAAGCCAAGCACAAACACTTCAATCATGTGGTGCTTCCGCGCCATGTGTTCCAGGAAAATAATAAAACCCAGATCGAATTCGTGAACACGAAAGATAAAGAAATTATCGCTATTCCTGTTTCCGAATACGACAATGTGAATTTCGATGGCTCGTGGGAAAACGCGTTTTATCTGCTTGATCCTAAGCTCGTCAAAGCCATGCCGCTATCAAAGAAGGCATCGACCGTCAGCGGTGCGCAATGGCGTGAACGCGAAATGAATGGCAATTTCCAGAGAGTATTGTGGGATGAGCAAAAACAAATTCCGCTGATCATCGAAAGCGGTGATAAAGCCGGTACATTCTTCCGCCGCGTTGACGTCAAACTGCAAGCTCCGCTCAGCACTAAGCTGCCATGGCAAAATTTAAAAGGCTATGCGCAAAAAGAATATGCGGATTTTCTCGATTGATTTGTGTGCAGATCAACCGCGCTGCAATGAGCGTTCGCTTTTAGATGAGCGCTCAAACACAGAAAGCAGATACTCCCCGTTACTGAGCCATCAATACCGCTGATGTCCTTATAGAATAAGGGCATCCAAATATACTCCCCCCCAGTATATTCAGACGTAAAAAAGGGCAGAATCATCTGCCCTTTTTCATTCAAACCTGCGTCGCACTTCCGGTCAGATCTGCGCCGGAAGTGCATTCATCAGAAATTATTTCGCCAGTTTGACACTGCTGACATCAGCAGTTAGATAGCCAACCGCAGAAGCGAAACGATCTTTGTAGTTCGCCCGCACCAACGGATCGAGCGTAGGCTTAACGATATTGTGGATGCTGCCCCAATCGCCAGCGTGCTGGAAATTGCTGGTGATGTAGGTCCAGCCATTCAGATTATCCACCACCGACAAACCAGTTGCCTCGGCACCGGCAGGCATGGATGCAACGCGGGTCAGTTTTTTGGTGTCGACGTTGTAAGCCCACAGGAAGTTGTTGACGTGATAGCTGCTGTCTTCGCCGATAAACAAGGTGCGCAGTTTTTCGGAGAATTTCAGATTATCCGGCGCGCCGATTTTTTCCGGATTCGCTGTATTGCCCAAAGCATCCGCCGCAATATCTTCGCCGATCAGCAAAGTCTTGGTGACAGTCGGCACCCATTCACTGTTGATGGCCGCACCAGAAGTATCTTTCTGACCGCCCGCCAGCGTATGCGCCAGAATACCGCCTGCGTTCAAGGCTTTTTCTAAGGTCACGCCGAATGCTTCGTTCCAGGCCGCATTACCGCGCACCATGGAACTTTGCATGTTTTGCAAAGCAGAATAAGCAATCTTGTCTTTTGCATTGACGGTCGTGCCTTCAAGCTTCGTCAAGGCCATACTGCCGCCCATCAACGCCGCATAACGATGGGTTTCGAGGAACGCCGCTGCTTTTTCCATACCGGCTTTGACGCGTACCCACTGGATTTTTCCACTGATATAAATCTTGGTGTAAGTCGCATCTTTTGGATCGGTATTGGCCACATCCATGATGTCAGTTGGTTTCAGCTTGTTTGCCAGTGCTTCGATTTCTGCACTGGTCGCGGAGCCGAGTTTAATCCAGCTCAGTGACGCACCGGCAGCTGCAGTATCGAGTGAGAAACCCGCACCAATTTTAGCCACATACAAAGAACCGGAAGACAGGTCTTTTTCTTTGTCCGCCACGAAAATAAACAAGCCGCCATTCGTTGCATCGTCACCCATCAATGCCGTGCGGTTATCCGGGAAAACCTGTATCAGTTCATGCGAAATACGACCCAGGCAATAATGTTTTTTGATCGAACCAGTGCCATCAGGATTGACTGTCACTTCTGGCAAATGACCATAGTGGTACGGATTTGCTTTCGTTGCGTCACCAAACAAATTGGTGCTGTATGCCGCGAACATCGCATTCGACGAAATCGTGAACGCATCTGGCTCATACTCTTCGCTAGACAGATGTGTGTCCCACGGCGACAGGCTGGAACCGCAGGTAATCCACAAACCATTGGCTTTGGATGTATCGACGTTATGGTATTTCACCAGGCTCAATTTACCGGTTGTCTGATCCTGATCCAGTGTCAGTACAGCGATAGGTGAAGGCAATTTACCGTACATATCGGTTTTGCCATCTTGCGCCCAGGTTGTGTATTCGAACTGCACCACCGCAAATACTGCTTTGCCTTTGATGCCTGTCACTGTCGGATTCGGCAACGATAACAGGGAAGTGCCATCCGGCGAATCTGAGAAATATTGACGTTCTTTGCCCGCAACGGTCGCATCAATAATCGGCTTGTTATTGATGTCGTAGTAACCACCGGCCAACACTGTGCCGCCGTTACCGTTCGGTACCATGTCACCGGTCAGGAAGAATGGCTGATAGGCCAGTTTGTAGGTTTGTGTGGAGTTGTCGCTAAACGTCACATTCAGGCTGGAAGCCACTGTCGTCGTTGCCATCGCGGCGGCATTCGTCAACGTTGGCGCAGCCATTGCAGTGAAATCTGCAGAAACAAAATTCGCCACCGGAGCAGCCGGAGCCGCAGCGACCGCCGAGCTGCCACCACAGGCAGACAGCAGCGATGCTGTGGACATTGCGCCGAGCGGCAGCAACGGTGCACCAGCGAGGAATTTTAATGCCTTACGGCGGCCTGATTGAGGTTGATCTGACATGAGTAGAATTCCAGAATAATTGACGTCAAAACGCGGGCATCAGCGATGCGCGGCGCACAAATTTAGTAAGAATCCGGGACGCAGAACGAGACGCATCAGCGGATTCACCGTGCGCAGTTTAAAAAGTAAATATGACAAGACGATGAATAGAAACACTGCTGTGTTCATGCGACGTCTGCCTGACGTTGTTTTGATCAGACGCACTTTTGCAACTGAATTGCATTTTCAGGCATAATGCTCGCTTACTCTTACTTATTTTTGCTTACTCTTTTCTGCATTCAATATGAAATCTGCGCATCACAGCCACACCGTCAGCGATCAGGCACAGGCCTCGGACTTGTTGCGGGCCAGTGGCGTCCGCGTTACCGATGCGAGACTGGGCGTGTTGTCTGTATTGCTGGATACCAAACGTGCGTTGTCGCATCTGGAAGTGCAAGATGCGCTGCCTGAGATGGACAGAGTCACCTTGTACCGTGCACTGGATTGCCTGACGGAAGCTGGCTTGACGCATAAAATTCCGGGCGATGACCGGGTGTTCCGCTACAGCACCGGCAGTGAACAGTCAGGCGATTCGAAAAGCGGCGTGACGCAGCACCAGCACGGCCATTTCAAATGCACCCGCTGCGCCCGCGTGTTTTGTCTCGATGATGCAGAACAACCGGCGTCTTTACGCGAGCAATTGCAAGCGACCCTGCAGGCAACGCTGGGACGCGGCTTTCAAAGTCATGACATCGAGCTGACCATCAAGGGCTGGTGTGCTGACTGTTCCAATTAACTTTTCCTTCTGACGCTATGGCACTGATTCCAACCACTATTCTTACCGGCTTTCTGGGCGCGGGAAAAACGACCCTGCTCAATCGCATCCTGCAGGAAAACCACGGCTATAAAATCGCCGTGATCGAAAATGAATTCGGCCAGGAAAATATCGACAATGAAATTCTGGTTCAGGACAGCAATGAACAAATCGTCGAAATGAACAATGGTTGTATCTGTTGCACTGTGCGCGGCGATCTGATCATCGCACTCAGTAAGCTGATACAACAAAAGAACGAAGGCAAGATTGATTTCGACCGCGTGATTATCGAAACCACAGGTCTGGCCAATCCCGGCCCGGTTGCGCAAACTTTCTTCGTTGATGAAGAAGTCGGCACCTACTACATGCTTGATGCAGTCGTCACCGTGGTTGATGCGCGTCACGGTATGCAGCAACTCGATGAACATGAAGAAGCGCAGCGTCAGGTGGGCTTTGCCGACAAAATTTTGCTGTCCAAAACGGATCTGGTTGATGCCAAACAACTGGCGAGTCTGCGTTCACGTCTGACGCATATCAATCCACGTGCACCAATCAGCACTGTCGATTTCGGCAAGATTGCCATCGCTGAAGTGCTGGATCTGAAAGGCTTCAACCTGAACGCAAAACTGGATCTCGATCCCGAATTTCTAAGTGAAGAAGAACATTCCCACGAACATCATGCTGAACATGCGCACGATGACGAACACTGTGATGAACATTGCACACATGAACACGGGCACGAACATGCGCATAATCATCATCACGCCCATCATTCTGACGATATCGCCGCATTTGTATTTAAAAGCACACGCCCGTTCAACACCGGGCAGCTTGACGAATTTTTAGGTGGACTGGTGCAGGTGTTCGGCCCGCGCATGCTGCGTTATAAGGGCGTGCTGTACATGCAAGGTGCTGACCGTAAGGTGATCTTCCAGGGGGTACATCAGATTATGGGAACCGATGTCGGCGCGAAATGGGGGGATGAAGAAACGAAAGAAAGCAAAATGGTGTTTATTGGCAAAAATCTACCAAAAGACATATTTATTCAAGGTCTGGAGCATTGTTTAGTATAAACTGTCGGGCTACTGATATCAGGCATTGTCTGTTGTGCAAGTGGCATGAGTAAAAATGCTGCTTTTCATATCAGTAAGGGGAGGATAAATTATCTGAAAACTTCATCGTTTCAGACTTTTTCTATGTGTTAACCCGTTGTATCGAAAGTAAGCGAAGTGGCAACTAAATCATCTAAATCGACTGCTACAGTCAGCGCCCCCGAAGCCCTGCTCACCGAGGAACAAATCCTCGCGATGGGAGAGAAGGACTATATGAACGCTGCACAACTGGCATTTTTCAAGGCCCGTTTGCAACAGCTTGAAAAGGATTTATTGAAGAATGCCGACGAAACTACCGAGCATCTTCGCGAAACCGTATTAGTTCCCGATCCGGCAGACCGTGCCACGATCGAAGAAGAACATGCGCTTGAGTTACGTACCCGTGACCGCGAACGCAAATTGCTGAAAAAAGTTCAGCAATCCATCGCCAGCATCGATGAAGGTGACTACGGCTGGTGCGAAGAAACAGGCGAGCCTATCGGCGTTCCACGCTTATTGGCACGTCCGACAGCAACGCTGTCACTCGAAGCTCAGCAACGACGCGAAATGAAACAAAAACTGTACGGTGATTAATTCCACTGTCACAAAAAAGCGTTAAAGTAAAAAGCGTGTGATCAGTTACACGCTTTTTTTACTCAAGGAACTGCAACAGTGTTGCACCAATAAGGAACTTTGTAGATATTCAGCTATCCAAGCCGCGTCTTGCGCCAGCCAATCAAGGAAAGAATGTTGGCTTTTTGCAACACAACTTACAACGCAATGCCTATAGCAATATCCGGTCAAGTTTTCGATACAAATGAGCTCATCTTATCCATTCAGACACAGACGCAGCAGCCACTGGCTGTTGTGTCTGCTGCTGCCCGCTTTATTGCTGGCGCAATGGGTCAGTCTTTCTCATAAACTCGCGCACGCGGGCTGGCCCGGTGGCAAAGCGCAAGTCACCGCGCTCAGCAACAGTTACACGTTCTGGCAAGTCACTTCGGATTCCGACGAAAGAGCACTGCACTCCTGCGCGTTATTTGACGCGACCGTTGCTGCGGATTATCTCGATGCCAGAGTGCAGACACTTTCGGCCATCGATACAACAGACTTCATTAACACCTTTGCCGCCAATATCGTCTGGCTGGCCAGTATACAGCTCTCGTTCTCTTCACGCGCCCCGCCTTTCTGAAGCATTGAAAATCTCAGCCGGAATTCAATTTCATCTGGCACTCAGTTCGTTTTTTCAGATCGCTCTTCTGAGCGGTCTGCTTTGTTCATTTTCATGTTTCAGGAAAAATCATGCAATTTCACCGCACTATTGCCGCAGCCGCAGTCCTCTCCGCCCTTGCTCATTGCAACGCCAACGCACAAGCGATCAATACTGTCACGGTCACTTCCAACCCACTGGGAAATGGCGAAGACATGCAAGTACTGACGCCGGCAAAAATACTTTCCGGCCCTGAGCTTCGCGCAAAAATTGGCACCTCACTCGGAGAAACGCTGGGCAACGAGCTCGGTGTATCCGCCTCAGGATTTGGTGCAGGCGCATCGCGACCTATCATCCGCGGTCTGGAAGGCCCACGGGTAAAAATTCTGCAAAACGGCATGGGTGTTGCCGACGTCTCCAGCCTGTCAAACGATCACGCAGTCGCCAGTGAAAGCTCAACCGCACAACAAATCGAAATTTTGCGCGGCCCAGCAGCTTTACTCTACGGCAGCGGTGCCATCGGTGGTCTGATCAACGTGATAGACGATCGCATTCCCACCGTATTAAATAAAAAAATTACTGGCGAAGCGGAGCTCAGATACGGCACGGTGAATCAGGAAAAAAGTGGCTCATTCTCCGTGGATGGTTCCAGCGGCAACATAGGATTACATGTAGACGGCAACAGCCGCGAAACCGGAAATTATGATATCCCGGGTAAAGCAAACCTGTCAGATCCGGCATCAGCAGATGGCAAACTACCTTCCAGTTTCACCCGTTCAAACAGTCTTGCTGCCGGTGCATCCCTGATTCAATCGTGGGGTTATCTGGGCGCAGCCGTACAAACTCTGAACGACCATTACGGCATACCAACTGCAGAAAAATCCTTTATCGATCTGCGGCAGAACAGGCTTGATCTGGAAGGCCAGCTCAACTCGCCACTAAAAGGTTTTGATAGTCTGAAATTTAAACTCAGCGGCACTGATTATCAGCACACAGAAAAAGCTGAAGACGGTACCCCGGTCACAAACTTTAAAAACAAAATGCTGGAAAGCCGCATCGTCCTGTCGCACGCAAACTGGTCCGGCTGGCAAGGCAGTTGGGGACTGCAGACGGAACAGACCAAATTCTCAGCATTGTCGGCTTCAAGTGGCCGCGCTGATACCGTTCCTTCGACCAAATCAACCTCGGTTGCGGTATTCGCGCTGGAACAACGTCAGTTTGGTGATGTTCTTGGCAGCGCAGGTGTACGCCTTGAAAATGTCAGCCGTGAACCAGACGAAATCAGTGCACTCGCTCACAGAAACTTCAATCTGTATTCCGCGTCTGCCGGTGGTTTATGGCAATTTACTCCGGGCTACAGTGCCGGTCTGAGTTTGTCACTCGCGCAACGCGCTCCGGCAACAGAAGAATTGTATTCAGCAGGTCCGCACGAATCGACCGCGACGTTCGATATCGGCAATATCAACATGAAAAAAGAGATTTCGCATAATCTCGAATTCACCCTGCAAAAATCCACTGGATTGCTGCGCTGGAAGTTGAATGCCTTTATTAATCAAGTCGACAACTATATCTATGGTCATACGGATGGCACCAAAGTAGATGGAGAAGGTATCGCTCAGGCGGACGCTGAATTCACTTTGCGCAACTGGTCACAGGCGACTGCGAAGATTCGCGGTGGCGAAGCGGAAATCAGTTATAACCACTTGGGAGAAGGATTTTCTGCGCGCGCCTTTGCTGATATCTCGCGCGGTACACTGACTGATCTCGGAAACTTACCTTTGCAACCGGCCACACGTGTTGGTTTCGATTTGGGATTCAAACAAGGGGCTTGGCGCACCTCGCTGAATATCCTGCATGCACAGCGTCAGGACAGACTGGCCAGTTTTGAAAATTACGTCACACCTTCGTATACCAAAATAGACGCCAATCTGAGTTACTCTCATCCGTATCAAGGGCAACAAATTACCTGGTTCCTGATGGCCAGAAATTTACTGAATCAGGATATACGCCTGTCCACCTCGATATTGAGAGAAAGCGTACCGCAGCCGGGCAGAAGCTTTATCGCCGGAGTCAGAACCAGTTTTTAATTTCTGGCTTGTTACGAAATGTAAAATTAAATTTACAAAGATGGCGTAGTTAAATGCGAAATGGAGGCTAAATGCCTCCATTTTTGTGTATATGAGCTTAATATGCTAACTTCTCTAAGATATTTTTAAAAAACTGATTTTTGTAAAAAATAAAACATTGTTAAGTCAGAAAAGCGCAGCTTACTATTTACGCTCAATTAAGAATATACTTAGCAAGTACAAATTTCACTCGTTTAAGACGTATTTTTTTAGGAATAGTGTGGGGATTTTTTCTCTTTTCGGTAAAAAAGGTGGCAAAAAAGAAGATCGCTCCACCGAGAAATCTTCTTCAAGAAAAGCTCGCTCTAAATCTGGTAACACTGTTATTACAGGTTTCCATGACAGCGAGGTTTTCAGCAATTCTGTCATTACCCAGCGCCACGTCGCTCGTGCTACTGAACGAAAAATTGATGCCATAGAATTTGAAATGTCGCGTGACATCGTCAAGACGCGCCCGCCGGTCATCACCAAAACCGATATTTCAAAAAAACTCGGCAACAGTAAATTTGATCTTACCGAACACACACAACCTCTGACAAATCGCGGCCCTGTAGCAGATTTTCAAACAACGCTGCCGATGCCGATGCCGTCAGATTATCTGCTCGGCCACAATACAGAAATTCCGGGGTCAGCACTCGCCTATAGTGAATCCGTACCGGTTCTCGAAGAAGCAGCTATTTTGTTTGCAAGCGGACAAAATGAAGTGGCAGAGCAAATGCTGGATGCCGCCGTACATCACCAACATCTTGGACTGGCGACCGAAATAGGCTGGCAGATGCTGTTTGATTTATACCGGATCACGAATAATCAGCATAAATTTGAAAGCCTCTCGCTCGATTACGCCAACAAATTTGAAACCTCGCCTCCGCTGTGGCCTGAAAATACACCGCAGCCAGAAGCCGACACGCATCCTAAGGATGCGTCCCGACCAAGCATACTTTTCCCGGTAAAACTTGACGCTACCATTGTCAAAATACTGGAAAAAATTAATATTGCGAGCGCAAAAAGTCCTAGCCTGCGTCTGGATTTCTCGAAAATTAAAGAAGTTGATCCTGTCGGCTGCGGCTTATTGTTACGGACACTCAAAAATCTGAAAAAGAGCGGGCATGATCTGATGCTGGTCGGCGCACAAAGCCTGACAGATAAAATTCGCGCTATTTTGCAGGTCGGGCGGCGTGATGAGACAGAAGCCCCATGGCTGCTGTTATTAGAAATTCTGCAATTGCTGCACTTTGAAAAAGCATTCGAAGAAGCCAGCATGGATTACTGCATTACGTTTGAAGTGTCTCCGCCATCGTTCGAAGCACCTCAGAATAATGTTACAGATGCCTTCCCAGAGCTCAATCATGAAGAGGAAGAAGCGCCTTCTGATCGTTTCTTCATGCCTGCAATGGTGGATGGCAGCGTCGACACGCTGGTGAAAAAAATTGCTGAACAAGCTGCACAGCACCAGCCTTTGATCATCGATTGCTCGAAACTTGACCGCGTGGAATTCAGTGCCTCCGCTGAGTTATTAAACGGCCTTGCACCCATCGTCGGCAAACCCGGCGTGACTATCCGGTTTGAAGAAGTGAATTATCTGGTCATGATGTTATTTAACGCGATGGGTTTAAAAAATATCGCCAGCATCTCACTGCGTAAGCACTAGACTTCTTGTAATTCTGCCGACACACCCCATTTTCTTTCTGGTTCCGATGCGCCATCGCGTGTGTGTTGTCGCTTTTTATTCTTGCGCCTATCTGTCATCCGTCTGACAAAGACGATTTTCAAATAAGTATAGCGGTAGCAAGCACTCACGTAACAAGATCCGCTCAGTACGCAGTCTCGTTCTGCTTCAATCTCTGCCGGCGCGAGCCTGCGAAGCTTCGCGACATAGTTTCAACCATTTATGAGGTCCTTATGGAACAATTTCACGGCACCACCATCCTGACGGTACGGCGCGGCAATGTTGTCGCCCTCGGCGGCGATGGTCAGGTCACCCTTGGCAATATCGTTATGAAAGGTACAGCACGCAAGGTGCGTAAGCTGTATCACAATAAAGTACTGGCGGGTTTCGCTGGCGGTACCGCAGATGCATTCACATTAATCGAACGCTTTGAATCCAAACTGGAAAAACATCAGGGGCATCTGATGCGCGCATCGGTAGAGCTCGCCAAAGACTGGCGTACCGACCGTATGTTACGCCGCCTGGAAGCAATGCTGTTGGTGGCAGACAAAGACACGACCCTGGTCATCACCGGCAATGGTGATGTGCTTGAACCGAATCAGGGCATAGGAGCGATCGGCTCCGGCGGCACGTTTGCACAATCAGCCGCGATTGCCCTGTTTGAAAATACCGATTTGTCACCAGTCGAGATCGTCAAGAAGTCGCTGACGATTGCTGGGGAACTATGTATTTATACCAATTTGTCGCACACCATAGAAACCCTGGAATAATTTTGATTCACCATGCCTGATGAGCGCCTGCGGCGCCGGCATGGATTTAAGAAGCAGATAGGAAACAGCATGAATATGACTCCGCAAGAGATCGTCTCTGAACTCGATAAACACGTGGTTGGTCAGGCCAAAGCAAAGCGGGCAGTCGCAATTGCCCTGCGCAATCGCTGGCGTCGCCAGCAGGTCGAAGAACCGTTGCGCCATGAAATCACGCCAAAAAACATTTTGATGATAGGCCCGACAGGCGTCGGTAAAACAGAAATCGCCCGTCGTCTCGCGAAACTGGCGGATGCCCCTTTCATTAAAATTGAAGCGACTAAATTTACCGAAGTCGGTTACGTCGGGCGCGACGTCGATACCATCATCCGCGATCTGGTCGATATCGGCATCAAGCAAACGCGCGAAGCAGCGACCCGCAAAGTCCGGCTGCGCGCGGAAGATGCGGCAGAAGACCGCATTCTCGATATTTTATTGCCACCGGCACGCGATTTCGGCATTCATCCTGAAGGCAGTGAAGCTGCGCCAGCCGCTGACAATGCGACGCGCCAGACCTTCCGCAAACGCCTGCGTGAAGGCGCGCTGGACGACAAAGAAATTGAACTGGAAGTGGCTGAAGCCGTAACCCACATGGAAATCATGGCGCCGCCGGGCATGGAAGAAATGACCGAGCAGATTAAAACCATGTTCTCGGGCATGGGCAATGGCCGCAAAAAAACCCGCAAACTGAAAATCAAAGAAGCATTCAAATTGCTGATTGAAGAAGAAGCGGCAAAGCTGGTCAACGAAGAAGAATTGAAACAAGACGCGATCAGAAACGTAGAGCAGAACGGTATCGTTTTTCTGGATGAAATCGATAAAATTGCATCGCGCTCAGAAACTGGCGGTGCCGAAGTTTCGCGCGCCGGTGTCCAGCGTGATTTGCTGCCGCTGGTTGAGGGCACGACAGTCAATACCAAATATGGCATGATCAAAACCGATCATATTCTGTTCATTGCATCCGGCGCTTTCCATCTCGCCAAACCGTCGGATCTGATCCCGGAATTACAAGGCCGTTTCCCTATCCGCGTCGAACTTGAATCCTTATCGATTGCCGATTTTGAACGCATATTGACCAGCACCGACGCTTGCCTGACACGTCAGTATCAGGCTCTACTGGCAACCGAAGATGTTGCGGTGGACTTCACTCCGGAAGGCGTGGAAAAACTCGCCAGCATCGCTTATTCCGTCAATGAAACGACCGAAAATATCGGTGCGCGCCGGCTGTACACCGTGATGGAAAAACTGCTGGAGGAAATCTCTTACGCAGCACACGAAAACGCCGGAAAAGTAGTGACGATAGACGCGGCCTATGTTGAAGAGCGACTCGGCGCATTGTCGGTTAATGAAGACTTGTCGCGCTACGTGCTGTAAGCGGCGTACCTGATCATTCTGCGAGGTTCAACATGGCAAACAAAGCACTGGCAACACGGCAGCGTATGCAATTCCGTGTTGAGCCTTCGCAGGTGGGTCGCCACTTAGCACAACATCATGCGACAAAGCTGGCATCCGGCACAAAGCCAAAAGTGCATCCGGCACCGGCCACCGCAAACACGAAAAAAAAAGCGAATCCCAGGCTAAAGGTGAAGGCTGAATAAAGCCTGAACATTTTTTATCGCGCGTGCCTTACTCAACTTAAGTCAGCGCGACATTTTATTTCAAGAGAAAACACCATGTTTGAAACTTCGGCCGCGAGTGAAAAACCAGATTATGCCTTGCTGGTAAAACAGATCCGCAGCATTTTAGAAGGCGAACGCAATCTGAGCACCAACGCGTCGCAATTTTCTGCCTTTATTTATCACAGCCTGACGGGGCTGAACTGGGCCGGGTTTTATCTGTGTACACCGGCAAAAAACCCCACGACAGAATTTCCACATGATTTACTGGTCGGGCCATTTCAGGGCAAAGTCGCCTGCGCGCGCATTCCGTTTAAACGTGGCGTCTGCGGTACTGCAGCAGCGGAAAAACGCACAGTGCTGGTTGCCGATGTACACGCGTTTCCCGGACATATCGCATGTGATTCTGCATCGAATTCTGAAATCGTGATTCCGGTGATCGTGAATGGACAGGTCGCCGGTGTGTTTGATATCGACAGCCCGCATCTGAACCGCTTTTCAGCAGAAGATCAGCAAGGACTGGAAGCACTGCTGGCTGAATTCATCAACGCCACCGATTTTCCCACGCTCTGATCGTCGCTCAGAACGGCAATGACACAGGGCAAATTGATGATCTATGCACATTTGACAACACGATAGTGGCAAAGCTGCATGGCTGGCTTTATACTCGGCTCATACTACCAGCCGGAGCCCGTCATGCCAGGAAGCCGCCGCCGTAAAGCTTTACGCAAATATTGTCAGCCATTGCGGCGCAAAGATGTGATTTCACGCTTACTGGTGGATATCGGGCTGCACTATCTGGACATACTGGGATTCGCAAAAACCCGAGAGCTGATGCAGCGCCACGCAATTGCCGAACCGGTGATCACGCGGGTGCTGGAATACCCGGCACAACGCCGCCGTTATTGATTCAGCTGACTTCCTGCTTAGAATCGCGAGCCAACAAACGCATACTCATTTCTCTGGCAGAAACGCCATCAAATAAGACTCCCGCCACCGCATTCGTAATCGGCATATCGACGCCCAGTCGGGCTGCCAGACTGCGCACCGCCTGCGCGCAACGTACGCCTTCGGCAACATGACCCAGCTCTTCGATAATCACCGCGAGCGACTTTCCTTGTGCCAGCGCCAGGCCGACTTTGCGGTTACGCGACAAATCACCTGTGCAGGTCAGAATTAAATCGCCAACGCCAGTCAGGCCCATCAGGGTTTCCGCTTTACCGCCGAGCGCAACACCAAGCCGGCTGATCTCTGCCAGACCGCGCGTCATCAAAGCTGCGCGCGCATTCAGGCCAAGACCCAGTCCGTCAGCCACACCGGTAGCAATCGCCAGAATATTTTTGACTGCCCCGCCGACTTCAACACCGACCAGATCATCGCTGGAATACACCCGCATCGCATTGACGTGCAGGGCTTGCACAACACGTTGGCAGAGTGCCGGAGAAGTCGAAGCAATCGTCAGCGCGCAAGGTAATCCCTGCGCGACTTCCTGCGCAAACGACGGGCCGGACAAAGCACCGATGGCCACATCATCGCCCAGTATTTCGCGGGCAATCTGATGCGGCAGTAACTGCGTCGCCTCTTCGAAACCTTTGCACAGCCAGATCACATTTTGCGGCGCATACGGCAGGCAAGCCTCTAAAGTCGGGCGCAGACCGGATACCGAAGTCGCAATCACCAGCAGGCTGTCATTCCCCGCAACATGCGCCATCGCAGCGGAAAAATCCGCAGTGATTTCGAGATTGTCTGGCAGCGGAAACCCCGGCAGATAAACGACATTCTCACACTGCGCCTGTATTTCCTGCATCGCGGCCTGATTCCGGCCCCACATCAATACTTTGTTTTTTGCTGTCAGGGCAATCGCCACTGCTGTGCCCCAGGCACCTGCGCCTAATACGCTGATATTCATGCTCTTACCTACGATGGAATTCATCAGAAACGGCTCAAATATACTCCCACCAGTATATTTTGAAGCCCTTTATCTATGCCGACAATCGGTGGGTTTTTAATAAAAACAGGGGGAGTATGCGAATTTCGCCCTGAAATACCGGCTGTCTTCAGTAATCGGTTCCGCCAGCTTTACGCCAGCAAATACAATCCGTCATTGCGTATCACATACAAAAAAAGGACAGCACGCTGTCCTCTTTTGAATTACTGCCGTCAAACCAGCGATCAGGGCGGAATTATAAACCCCAGACCTCGTTCACTTTCACGTAACCAAGTTGCCCGTCGCGATGCCGGACTTTGACCCAACCGGCCGAAGCAGGCTCGGCCATTTCCAGCAAGACGTTTTTCTCAGCGCTGAATACCAGTGCGGCACTGTCATCAGCACTGGCGCGGATTTTCGCATTGGCAACCCGCACAATCAGATTGCGGCGGGTAATCAGATCCTTGGATTCGACCCAACTCAGGTCGCCCGCCATATCCCTGACTTTGCTCCACGCACCCGAGGTAAAAATCACTTCCACCGGCATGCCGCGTGGCGCCACATAGACTTTGCCACCTTTGACCGAAGGCGCGTCGTACATAATCACAGGCGTCGCACCAACCGAACGGAACTCCATCGCCTGCACCGGCGCTGTCACCAGCGTCGCCAACAGACTCAGGGTAGAAATGGAAATCAAGCCGCGCATGAACTTCTTTCTTCACCCGCGCGGATCGTCAATCAGATGGCGATCCGGCGGGTATCAGGAAAATTACTGGATAGTCGCAGGTGCTTCAGCTGCGTTAGCCTGATCTGCTGCGATTTGCAAACGTTGCGCATAGAAGGCTTCAAAGTTGATTTCCGACAGATGAATCGGTGGGAAACCAGCGCGGGTGATCGCATCCGCTACGTTAGAACGCAGGTATGGATAGATGATGTTCGGGCAACCGATACCCAGCAATGGATCGAGCTGATCTTCAGGGATATTGCGCGCTTCGAAAATACCGGCTTGTTTGCCTTCAACCAGGAACGCTACTTTGTCGCCGATTTTAGCTGTCACAGTCACTGTCACTGTCGATTCAAAAATGCCATCCGCCAGTTTTTCATTGCCGACATCAACAGAAACTTCGATGCCAGGGGCTTCTTGTTCCAGGAAAATCGCTGGAGAATTTGGCTGTTCAAGCGACAAATCTTTCAGATATACGCGTTGGATTTGGAATACGGGCTGCAGATTTTCGTCAGACATGTGAGACTTTCTAAAATTCTAAAAGATTAATAATGAACAGCGAGATGGGCAGATAGGGCCGATTCTGGCCATTTCAAGATCGCGCCGCCTTATTGTAGCAAGGAGACTGCAAAAATCACAACTTCGCAGACACTTCAACAGCAAGCCCGTAGAAAATCCGGTCAAAGCCGGATTTTTTGCTCAAGGATTCAGCAAAGCATCGAGCTTACCGGCACGATCAAGGGCCGATAAATCGTCAAAACCACCAACATGGGTGTCGCCGATGTAAATCTGCGGCACCGTGCGGCGCCCGGTTTTCTGCATCATCGCATCGCGTTCGGCAGGATCAAGATCAATGCGCACTTTGTCGATTTCATCGACGCCCTTGGATTTCAACAAGCGTTCAGCCATCGTGCAATACGGACAAACGCCCGTGCTATACATACGAACTTGCGGTTTCATACACTTCTCCAGCTACTTTACAGCTTACTTAACAATCGGCATACCCTGGGTTTTCCAGGCTTCGGTGCCACCATCGAGACTGAATACCTGCGCAAATCCGGCTTTATTCAACACAGAAACGGCATTCGAAGAACGCACGCCCGTCGCGCAGACAGTGATCACCACTGCATTTTTGGACTTTTCGATTTCTTTCAAGCGATTATTGATTTCTGCCAGCGGGATATTTTTTGCATTCGGCAGATGGCCCGTCGCAAATTCGTCTGCGCTACGCACATCCAGCACCAGCGTTTTGCCCTGATTGATGTATTGTGTCGCCTGTAATTGCGACACTTTGGCACCACGGCGTTGCAACAAAGGCAGCAATAAAGCACCACCAGAAATCAACGCAATACCGATCAGAAAAATATTATCAAGAATGAATTTCACAGGTTTCCAGTAGTAAAAATGGTTATCAGAAGCCCGTCATTATAAAATAGATGCAGCGAACATATTTAAATGCATACTAACCACGACTTAAACTGACCACTATGTACAAAATCGTATTAATGCGACACGGTGAATCCACCTGGAATCTTGACAACCGTTTCACCGGCTGGACCGACGTTGACCTGACCCCGAAAGGCGTCGCCGAGGCGACACAAGCGGGGAAATTACTCAAAGAAGCCGGGCTGACATTTGACCTGGCCTACACTTCCGTCCTCAAACGTGCAATCCGCACGCTGTGGGGCACGCTCGATGAAATGGATCTGATGTGGCTGCCAGTCGTGCACGACTGGCGTCTGAATGAGCGCCACTATGGCGCGCTGCAAGGCCTGAACAAAGCAGAAACTGCCGCCAAGTACGGTGATGACCAAGTATTGGTATGGCGCCGCAGCTATGACACACCGCCAAATCCGCTGGCAGAAGACGATGACCGCACGTCGTTTAATGATCCGCGTTATGCCGGTCTGGATCGCAAACAAATCCCATTGACAGAATGTTTGAAAGACACAGTGGCACGCGTCGTACCGGCATGGGAAGACAGCATTGCACCTGCGATCCGCTCTGGCAAACGTATCCTGATCTCAGCACACGGCAACAGCCTGCGCGCCCTGATCAAAATGCTCGATGGCATCAGCGACGACGATATCGTCAATCTGAATATTCCTAATGGTCAGCCTTTGGTGTATGAACTGGATGCTGATCTGAAACCAATCAGACATTATTACCTCGGTGACCAGTCGGCGATTGAAGCCGCACTGAAAGCCGTTGCCAGCCAGGGTAAATCCAAGTAATCCTAGATGCAAAAACACACACGCTTTTTGCTTTCCAGTCTGCTGTGCCTGTCGATCACAGGTACAGCAGCATCAGGCTTTGCCGCCAGTAACTCGCGCGCCCTGCAAAAAAATAAAGCAGAAGCTGAACGTGCAGAGTTGCAGCAAAAACTGAAAGCATTAAAAACAGACATCAATAAGACCGAGAGCGCCAAAGATCAGGCCAGCGATGCACTCGCCGAGTCTGAAAAAGCCATCTCGGAAGCGAACCGGTCTTTACGCGATTTGCAGAACGAACAAGCGCAGACCGAAGAAAAACTCCGGCAACTGACCGAGCAACAACAAGCCTTAAGCGCACAGATAGAAAAGCAAAAAAAACAACTGTCGACGTTCCTGCGCCGGCAGTACATGCATGGCGACAGCGATCGTATCAAGCTGCTGCTGTCCGGTGACAATCCGAACCGGATTAACCGCGATCTGCAATACATGGGCTATGTCTCGCAAACGCAGGCAAAAATGATAGAAAGCCTGCGCAGCAGTCTGAAAGCGGCAGAAAAAAATACCCAGGATGCGCAAGAGGCCAAAGCCGAACTCGATGAAATCGCCGAAGAAGAAAAAGACCACAAGATCGCGTTAGAAAAAGAAAAGAAAAAACATGCGACGCTGGTCGGACAGTTATCAAACAAACTCTACGCACAAAAAAAACAGGCAGATAATCTGCAAAAAGATGAACAAAGACTGAGTAATCTTGTCTCACGTCTGAATCAACTGATAGAAGAGCAGTTGAAAGCCGATAAACTGCGCGCGGAACAGGAAGAGAAACAGCGCCAGGAAAGAATTGCGGCGCAAAAAGAAAGAGCGAAGCAAGCGGCGCTGGACAAGAAAGCCGGTAAGAAGCCGAATCCGAATGCGATTGATGCAGACGAGCCGCCACCGAAACAGGTGAAGTCAGAAGCACCACCAGCGGGTGAATTTGATCGACTGAAAGGGCAATTAAGATTACCAGTCAAAGGCGAAATTCTGGCGAAGTTTGGCAGCAAGCGCGGCGATGGACCAAGCTGGAAAGGTTTATTCATCAAAGCCGGTGAAGGCAGTGAAATTAAAGCCATCGCAGCGGGCAAAGTCATTTTTGCAGATTGGTATAAAGGTTACGGAAATATGATTATTGTTGGTCATGGCGACCAATACATGAGCATCTATGGCAATAATCAGGCAGTATTGAAACATGTCGGCGACAGCGTCAAAGCGGGCGACATTATTGCCAGTGCCGGTAACAGCGGCGGCAATGAAGAATCAGGTTTATACTTTGAAATCCGTCATCAGGGACGGGCATTTGATCCACTTAACTGGATCGTCGTTAAATAGGCATTAGGTGAATCATGGGCAGTAAATTTAAGAATTTCGGTTTAATCGGCCTGGGCATGGTCGCTGGCGTGGCGGTTTCCATGCAGTTTTCTGCTCTTGCGCAAAAAAATGCCGGCAGCCCCCTGCCAGTGGAAGAATTGCGCCAGTTGGCTGATGTCTTCGGTCTGATCAAGTCAGATTATGTCGAACCTGTCGATGATAATAAACTGCTGACAGAAGCAATCTCTGGCATGGTGGCATCGCTGGACCCGCACTCCGCCTATCTGGATAAGAAATCCTTTAAAGAATTAAAGGAAGGCACACAAGGTAAATTCGTCGGCCTCGGCATTGAAGTCGGGATGGAAGACGGCTATGTCAAAATCGTTTCACCGATTGAAGATTCCCCTGCCTACCGTGCTGGCTTAAAACCCGGCGATCTGATCACACGCCTCGATTCGCTGCCAGTCAAAGGCATGACGCTCGATGAAGCCGTCAAAAAAATGCGTGGTGAACCGAATACCAAAATCACGCTGACGATCGCCCGCAAAACGGAAGACAAACCAATTATCGTCACCATCACACGTGAACTGATCAAACAGCAAAGTGTGAAGGCCAAGATCGTTGAACCTGGTTATGCATGGCTGCGCATCTCGCAATTCCAGGAGCCAACCGTTGAAGATATGGCCAAGAAAATCCAGATTTTGTATGCGCAAGACCCTGCAATCAAAGGTCTGGTGCTGGATTTACGCAATGATCCGGGCGGCGTACTGCCAGGCGCCGTCGGTGTTTCCGCTGCGTTTTTGCCTAAGGACGTGCCGGTGGTCTCCACCAATGGACAGTTGGCAGACTCGAAAGCAACCTTCTACGCCAAACGTGAATATTATGCAGGCCGCGCGATGGGTGACCCGCTGGCCAAATTACCGGAAGCCATTAAAAATGTGCCTATGGTTGTGCTGATCAATACCGGTTCTGCTTCTGCATCTGAAATCGTTGCCGGTGCTTTGCAGGATTACAAACGCGCAACGGTGATCGGTACTCAGAGTTTCGGTAAAGGTTCTGTGCAGACCATACGCCAGATTTCTGCTGATACAGCAGTCAAACTGACGACTGCGCGCTACTACACACCGAATGGCCGCTCGATACAGGCAAAAGGCATCGTGCCGGATCTGAATGTAGAAGAAACAGCCGAAGGTGATGGTTTCAACAGTTTCCGCGCACGTGAAGCAGATTTGCAAAAGCATCTGACGAACGACAAAGAAAAAGAAGTTGTCCGCCCGAAAGTGGACGAGCTGGAGGAAGAGCAACGCCTGCTGGCATTGGCCAAGAAAAGCAAACCACTGGAATACGGCAGCAAAGAAGATTTCCAGTTAGCACAGGCCCTGAATCATCTGAAAGGCTTGCCGGTCAAAGTGACTGAGCCAAAAGAAGTGAAAGAAACAAAAGACGCAGCAAAAGACGGTGCGGAAAAATCAGAGAAAACCGACAAAGACGGCAAATCTGATCACAAGAAAAAATAATCAGACCTTCAAGGCCGCTGCACAGCGGCCTTTTTTATCTCATGAACGACAATCAACTCCTGCGCTATTCGCGCCATATTCTGCTTGAACAGATAGGCATAGAAGGCCAGAAAAAAATTACTGAAGCCAAAGTTCTGATCATCGGTGCCGGTGGCCTTGGCTCGCCTGCCGCTCTGTATCTTGCCAGCGCCGGTGTCGGCAGCCTTACCCTGGTTGATAATGACTTCGTCGATCTGACAAATCTGCAAAGACAAATTCTGCATACCACTGAGCGGGTCGGCATGGCGAAAGTCTTATCCGGCCGGACAGCGCTGCAACAGATCAATCCTGATGTTCATGTCATCGCCCTGCAAGAACGGGCTCAAGGTGAGCGGCTCGAAGAGCTGATACAGCAAGCGGACATTGTGCTTGATTGCTGTGACAATTTCAGCACGCGTCATGCGGTGAACGCTGCCTGTGTCAAATATCAACGACCGCTGGTCTCCGGTGCGGCCATTGCATTTGATGGCCAGATCAGCGTCTTCGATACGCGTAATACGGAATCGCCTTGCTATGCATGTCTGTTTCCACCGGATCAGAAATTCGAGGAAGTCCTGTGTTCCAGCATGGGTGTCTTTGCGCCACTGGTCGGGATCATCGGCACCATGCAGGCAGCCGAAGCATTGAAGCTGATCATGCAAACGGGTAAATCTCTGCAAGGCCGCTTACTGCTGCTGGATGCGATGAGCATGGAATGGACGACGATAGGAATGAAAAAAAATCCGCGCTGCCCGGTTTGCGGTGAGCAACACTAAGTGCTTCCTTCATTTCAATCATGTTTGCCGGCGAATGTTTCCGGCTCTGCCCGATTTTCCAGACAAATCATGTACACACTTTATTACGCTCCGGCGACCGCCAGCATGGCGGTGCATCTGGCCTTACTGGAAACAGGTGCGCCCTACGAACTGCAACTGGTCGATTTTGAAAAAAATCAGCAAAAAGATCCCGCTTACCTGCGCCTGAATCCGAACGGGGTCGTGCCGACGTTGGTGTGCGATGGTAAGCCATATATAGAAACGGCCGCGTTGATGATGTTGCTCGCTGAACGCCATCCGGCGGCGGGTCTGACCGGCACGCCGGAACAATATGATGAATGGCGTCAGTGGATGGTTTATCTGAGTCACAATCTGCAGGCCACTTATCGTTTCTGGTTTTATCCGTCAGAACTGGGTTATGCAACGCATCCCGATGAGGTATGTCATGCCCTGCAAACGCGTATAGAAAAAATATGGGATCAGTTAGATCAACACCTGAACGCGCATGGCCCTTATCTTCTCGGTGCACAATTTTCAGTCGCCGATCTGTATCTGACACTATTGATGCGCTGGTCACGTAAGATGCCGCATCCGGCAACCGAATGGCCGGCACTGAATCATCTGGTGCAACTGATCACCAATCGCCCTAGCTGGAAAAAAATGATGGAGATAGAAGGCGTGGATATCTGGCCTGAGGACAAGACCGTATGAGTAAGCCAACCGATTTATACGCCACCACCCAGATTGCCGGTTATCCGGAAATCAGTATTTCCGAGTTCATCGGCGTGCGCTCTCTGCATTTATCGTCCGATGCAATACAAGGCTCCATGCGACTGGCCATGCCGGATCAGATTGAACTGGAATACGTACAGCAAATGATGATGTGGCTGTTGTTCAACAAGACACCGCAACATATCGTCCAACTGGGACTCGGTGCAGCCGCACTGACTAAATTCTGTTACCGCCAATGCCCACATGCACAAGTCACCGCCATAGAGCTGAATCCGAATGTGATCGCTGCCTGCTATCAGCATTTTCGCCTGCCACCCAACGACGACAGGCTGCATGTCGTCGCCATGGATGCCATGACATACGTGACCGATACCGCGCATCACGGCAAAGCCGACGTGATGCAGGTTGATCTGTACGATGCCGCCGCCGAAGCTCCCGCACTCAGCAGCCCGGAGTTTTATCAGGCTTGCGCAGATTGTCTGACTGATGACGGCATACTGACGGTCAATTTATTCGGCAACCCGGAACACTACGAAGCCAATTGCAACGCGAATCTGGACGCCTTGAATGCGGCCTTTGATGCGGTCGTCTGGCTACCGATGGTGCACGATGCGAACACCGTCGCGATCGCCTTCAAACAGGCACCGGCAGTCGATTTCGATGTGCTGTATGAACGCGCAACAGAGATCAGACTCAGCATGAAATTGCCGGCGGCAAAATGGGTTAACGGACTGAAAGCCTGGATGCAGGATACGCAGTGATGTCTGTCTGTTGTTAGTCTGTTGTCACTCCGGCGTATGACAACAGACGCATAATTTATTGCCATCCAGATCCCGAAAATATGCGCCGTAGTAATCTGCATGATACTGCGGTCGCAGCCCCGGAGCACCTTCGCAAGTCGCCCCCAACTGTATCGCCTTTGCGTACACTCGCCTGACCATCGCACGATCAGACGCCAGTAACGCAATCATCTGCCCATTTCCTGCCGAGGCTGGCGCTCCATTAAATGGTCTGCCGATCAAAAATAGAGGGCGCGGCTGATCGGCTTTAATCCATCCTGCCCACGCCTTATCTTCTTCTGAAAATTTAAGTTGTAATGCCAGTTCAGTCATCACTCCCGAATAGAAGTGAAAAGCGCGCTGGAAATCATTCACGCCAATAAATACATGAGATAGCATCGCATTCCCTCATTATGCTCATACCACATCAGTGAGATTTTTTCGTCAGCCCCAAATAGGTATCAATCACGCGCTGATCATTGGCAAGTTCTGCGGCATTTCCTTGCAGTGCAATCGCGCCGGTTTCCAACACATACGCATAGTCGGCCACCTGTAAAGCAGCACGGGCATTCTGTTCAACCAATAATATGGCAACGCCGGTTTGCCTGAGTCGCTGAATGATGTGAAAAATTTCTTTGACGATCAATGGCGCCAGACCAAGGCTAGGTTCATCGAGCATCAGCAACTGCGGTTTTGCCATCAGTGCGCGCCCCAGCGCAAGCATCTGTCGCTCGCCACCCGATAAAGTGCCCGCTTCCTGATGACGCCTTTCCTTCAGACGCGGAAATAAATCAAACACCACGCTGAGCTGATCGGCATAGTTTTTTTCACCGGCCTGATAACGGCGGTAACTGCCTAACAAAAGATTGTCTTCCACTTTCATGCTGGAGAACAATTCGCGCTTTTCCGGCACCAGCGACATCCCCATCGCGACGCGTTTTTCTATGCTGATGCCGCGTAAATCCTGCCCGTTAAAAAGGACCTGCCCACGCTGGCTGCCACTGGCAGGCAAGGCACCGGCAATACCATTGAGCATCGTTGATTTGCCTGCGCCATTCGGGCCGATGACGGTGACGATCTGTCCACGCTCCACCCGGATATTCGTCGCCTGCAAGGCTTCGACCTTGCCGTACAACACCTGCAATTGATCGGTGACCAGCAGCGCTTGTGAATTTGCCTGTGAATTTTCTTGTGTCATCAGTCTATTCCACCTAAATACGCTTCCAATACTGCCGGATGTTGTTGAATTTCTTGCGGCAAACCCTCGGCTATTTTGCTGCCGAATTCCATCACGACCAGATGATCGGTCAGGTTCATCACGAAATCCATATCGTGTTCCACCAGCAAAATGCTCATTCCTTCGGCGCGCAATTTTCGCAACAACTCTGCGAGTTCCTGCTTTTCCTTATAGCGCAAACCAGCGGCAGGCTCGTCGAGTAACAGCAAAACCGGGTCGCAGCACAGCGCACGTGCAATTTCCAAAATACGTTGCTGACCCAGCGCCAGATTGCCTGCTTCTTCATGCATCAGGTGTGCCAATCCAACCCGTTCAAGCTGGCGTGCTGCTTCGGCCAGCAAGCTGTCTTCGATTTTCCGGTCGCGACGCAAAATACTGGCGAAGACTTCGCTGATATCGCCTTGCTTGTGTCGCAAGTGCGCGCCTATCGCCACGTTTTCCAGCACACTCATATTCGCCAGCAAACGTACATGCTGAAACGTGCGGGCGATGCCGAGTCTGACGATGTCGCGCGAAGCGAGACCGGTAATGTCCTGTAACTGACCATTGCTATAAAAACGTACCATGCCGCTGGTCAGCGGCAACACACCTGTTACGAGATTGAACATTGTCGATTTACCGGCACCATTCGGCCCGATCAGACCGACAATCTGACCAGCGCTGACGCTGAACTGCATGTCATTCACAGCGACCAGACCACCAAACTCTTTGCGCGCCTGCGCTATCTCTAAAATCACGTTACCACTGGCTGGCTTAATACGACTGGCTAGTGGCGCACTGTGAGTGTTGATCACGATAGCCGGTTCTGTCGCCAACCACGGCCGGAATATATTTTTCGCTGCACGAAGCAGATAAGGCCAGACGCCATCACGCGCCGTTTGCAGCAACAGAATCAGCAAGACACCAAAAACAATCACTTCAAAATTACCATTACTGCCTAACAAAGCAGGCAGTATCGCTTGCAGTTTATCTTTCAGGATGGTCAGTAATGCCGAGCCCAGCAAAGCGCCCCACACATGCGCCGCACCGCCTACCACGGCCATAAACAAGTATTCGATACCGGCATTCAAGCCAAACGGTGTCGGGTTCACGGAGCGCTGTAAATGGGCATACAGCCAGCCGGAAATACTCGCCAGCATGGCTGCCAATACGAAGATGATGACTTTCATGCGTGCGGTATTCACGCCCATCGCTTCCGCCATCACACCGCCCCCTTTGAGCGCACGTATCGCACGACCGGGACGCGACTGCAACAGATGTTGTACAGCCAGCGTTGCCAGCAACAATATGGCCCAGATCAGCAGATACATGCTGCGGCCGCTATCAAGCCTGATGCCGAAGATCGCAATCGACGGAATGCCGTTGATGCCATCGTATTTCCCCAGAAATTCGAGATTTCCGAACAGGAAAAACAGGGACAAGCCCCAGGCGATCGTCCCCAGTGGCAGATAGTGGCCGGATAAGCGCATGGTAATCATCCCGATTGCCAGGGCTGCCACGACAGTAATCAGCAAACCGGCAAGCAAACCCAGCCACGGTGATAAGCCCACCGTCGTACTCAGATAAGCAGTGGCATACGCGCCGATACCGACAAACGCCGCCTGCCCGAACGAGGTCAGACCACCGACACCCGTCAGCAAAACCAGACCCAGCGCGACGATCGCATACAAGCCTATGTAATTCGATAAAGTGATCCAGAATTCGGGAACCGGTAATGCCGGGAAAATGAACACCAGCGCCAGCAATACATATTTTCCATAACGCAGGAGGTGACTCATGATTCCTCCTCGTCATTGTGTTTACTACTGAGAGAACGCCACAGCAACACCGGAATGATCAGCGTAAAGACGATCACCTCTTTATAAGCGCTGGCCCAGAACGAGGAATAAGATTCAAGCAAACCGACCAGTAAGGCGCCAGCGGCAGCCACCGGATAGCTGAACAAACCGCCGACAATCGCCCCGACGAATCCTTTCAGCCCGATCAGAAAACCACTGTCGTAATAGACGGTCGTCATTGGCGCAATCAATACGCCGCACAAGGCACCTAAGGCTGCCGTCAGCGTGAAAACCAAACGTCCTGCCTGCGTCGTCCCTATCCCGACCAGTTGCGCACCAAGACGATTGACGGCAGTCGCCCGCAACGCTTTACCAGATAAACTGCGCTCAAAATAGACATACAAAGCGATCATCAGCGTGACAGAAACGGCAATCACGACCAGACTCTGACCTGAGATCATCAGCGAACCTAGCTGTAATTGTGCGTCACTGAAAGCAGCAGTTCGTGAGCCCTCGGCACCGAACATCACTAGGCCAAGACCGGTCAGCGCCAGATGCAGCCCGACGGAAACGATCAGCAAAACCAGCGTACTGGCTTCAGCCAGCGGCTGATAGGCGAGCCGGTACATCATCGGCCCCATAGGTATCACCAGCAGCAGCGCCAGCACGACCTGTACCAGCATAGGCAATTCCTGTAATGGCAGATAGCGCATCAACAGCCAGAGCAGCAACGGCAACAGCAACAGCTTTACTGTATCTGGCAAAAATGCACGTAAAAAATTCGCGCTGCGCTGCGGCGCGCGCAGATGCTGATAAATTTCTTTGAGCAGACACAACGTCCCCAAGCCCAGCAACAATGTGGCTGAATGTGGAAATTGCCCTGACTGTATCGCGGCCAGACTCAGCGCACCGAAAGCGACAAATTCACCTTGAGGAATAAAAATGATGCGGGTAACAGAAAACACCAGCACTAGTGCCAGCGCCAGCAGCGCATATATCGCACCACTGGTGATGCCATCCTGCGCAAGGATGGCGGCAATCGAAAAATCCATGGAAAAAACTTTCTCGCTGAAACAAACAGATCTGAACTATCGCTGCCGATGAAGCGTGACAGTCTATGCTGATTTACATTTAAAAGCCGACTTCAAAGTGCATCCCGAAGACCAAGCAAAAGGGAGCCGCAGCTCCCTTTTATAGCGAATGCTAAGGCTTATTTTGCCTGCCCCGCCAGTTTCCATTTGCCGCCGACAATCTGCACCATCACGCGGGAACGCTGATCCAGGCCAACATGATCGCCGCTGTTCATATTTACAATGCCATGAGACACGGCCAGATTTGTGGTGTTTTCTATCGCCGTGCGCAACGCTGCCCTGAATTCTTTGGTTCCCGGCTGTGCTTTTTTCAACGCCGTAGGCACTGCGTTTTCCAGCAATAATCCGGCATCCCAAGCATGCCCGCCAAAGGTCGAGACTGAGCCTGCTCCGTACGCTTTTTCATAGACGCCGGTGTAACGCAAAGCAGATTTTTTCACCGGACTATCTGCCGGTAACTGCTCAGCGACCAGCAAAGGGCCCGCCGGTAACCAAGTGCCTTCGCAATCTTTGCCACAAACACGCAGGAAATCATTGTTCGCAACGCCATGCGTCTGATAAATCTTCCCTTTATAACCGCGCTCTTTTAAAGTTTTTTGTGGTAAGGCTGCAGGTGTGCCAGCGCCAGCGATGAACACCGCATCGGGATTACTGGCGATAATTTTCAGGATTTGTCCGGTGACCGACGTATCCGGACGGGCAAAGCGTTCGTTTGCCACGATTTTTATTTTGCGTAATTCTGCCAGTTTGGAAAATTCTTTGTACCAGCCTTCGCCGTATGCATCATTGAAGCCGATGAAGCCTACTGTCTTAATACCGGCATCGGCCATGTGACTGATGACCGCCGTAGACATATGCGAATCATTTTGCGGCGTCTTGAATATCCAGTGACGCTTTGCATCAGACGGAGAAATAATGGAAGCGGCCGCTGCCATCGAAATCATCGGCGTTTCTGTCTCCGCCGCTACATCGATCATCGCCAGAGAAGTCGGCACGATGGTCGACCCTATCAGTAAATCTACCTTGTCTTCGGATACCAGTTTGCGCGCATTTTTGACTGCCATCGTCGAATCAGAAGCGTCATCGAGAATGATGTATTCGACTTTTTTGCCACCAATTTCTTTCGGCAATAAAGCAAAAGTATTCTTTTCAGGTATGCCCAACGAGGCACCGGCACCCGTAGCGGAAACATTCACGCCGACTTTAATCTGGGCAGCGACATTCGCGCTAAACATGAGGGCAATCAATGCAGGCAAAGCTGCGAGGGCGTAGCGTTTTTTCATCGGTCATCTCCTGTTGAGATCATGCAAATGATCTTGTCTATTTTTTGTCTGTCGTTGGAATTTGTCAGCATATGCTTGCTGTTGCCATTCCGAGTGTAACCCGCCAGCGATCTGCGGCACAACCCGTAATGATTTCAGCAGGCATTATGCAGCAACTACCGTTGTAAGAGCCTGACTGTAAATGCGCCGCGCAAGGCATTGCACAACATGATCTGATCGGCATTGTCGAGATCAGCACGGGTCAGCGATTGTTCGCACACCCGGTATTGCTGCTGAAACTCAGGCTCTTCCAGTAATACCGAACGCATCACCCCGGGCAGCACGCCGTCAGATAAAGGCGGGGTCAGCCATACCCCCTGTTTCTGAATCAGGACATTGCTGCGACCACCTTCGGTCAGATGTCCTTGCTCATTGAAAAACAGCATGTCAAAAGCCCCGTGGGCTCCAGCCGCTTTCCAGGCTTCGTCGTAGCGTTGCCGGATGCTCGATTTATGCTGCAAAAATAATTCATCGCTGGATGTTGCCTGTTGCGCCAGCATCACGCCGGGATGCGCGTTCAGCAGTGTTAACACGCCCGACGTAATCGCCACCTGACCTTGCGCATTAATCGCCAGACGTAAGCGATATGCGGTCTGTGGCGGTAAATTGGCACAGAACCCTTGTACTGTGCGGCAGATCTCTTTTTCATTCCAGACAAAGCCGAAATACTGGGCAGACCGGCGTAAACGCTGTAAATGGCGCGTCCAGTAACGACAGCCTTGCTCACGCGTGGCATACATGGTTTCAAACAATTCAAACTGCGCTGGTAATCCTGTCAGAAATTTTGCCTTCAACTGACATTCGGCAAATTCTTCGTCTGCACGACTGTCGTACACAATTCCGGCCCCGACCCCCATGACGCCTCGCCGCACAACGGTACTCTCCCCTACCCCCTTATCTGGTGCCTGCAATTGCAAAGTACGGATAGGTACAGCCAGGCAGAAATCGCCGGGTATATTGCTATGCTGCGGCGGATCAAACCAGCCTATCGCACCGGTATATAAATCACGTGCGGCAGGTTCAATTTCACGGATGATTTGCATGGTTCTGTGCTTAGGTGCGCCCGTGATCGAACCACATGGAAACAGCGCGTTGAGTATATCTGCCAGCCCTAATTCTGGACGCAGATGCGCATGTATCGTCGAGGTCATCTGCAGCACACTGGAAAAACGATTCACTTCAAATAATTGCGGCACTTTCACCGATCCGATATCCGCAATACGACCGAGATCATTGCGCAGCAGATCGACGATCATCAGGTTTTCTGCACGGTTCTTGGTATCTGCGGCCAGTTCTTTTGCCAGTTGCTGATCACGCAGCGTGTCGCCCGTGGCGGCCGCCGTTCCCTTCATGGGTTTGGCGTATAAGTTTCCTTGCTGATGGCGGATGAAGAGTTCCGGTGACATGGAAATCACGATGTCACCCTCTGGCATATAAATCAGGGCACAATAAGGCACTGGCTGGCGTTCGCGCAAACGCCGGTATAAAGCAAGCGGGTCACCATAAGCATCGAAGTGCAGGCGATAAGTGTAATTAACCTGATACGTATCACCGGCGGCGATATAGGTCTGTATTTTTTCTATCGCCTCGCTGAAAGCTGGCTCATCCACATTCGCATGGATATCTGCCACCCCCGTCACAGAAGCCGGGATTTCGCTCAATAGCTGTTCTACCTGTGTGCCGTTCAGCCGCTGACAATACTGAAAAATCGCTATCCTGGAGACAGCAGCAGTGTCACGCGGAGCTATCTTCTGTAATTGCGCGCCGGTCTCATAAGACAACAAGGCCACGCCATAATACCCATCCTGTAACGCCGCTTCCAGCGTGTGAATAAAGGCGGGCCAGTCTTGTAAATTCCGGCATTCGACTACTCTCTGAAAGCCATAATACAAGCGCGACTGTGCCGCATCCGCCTGGGCATCATCAAGCAATGCAAACGGCTGAGCGGAATGCAACAGTTGTGATAAAGAAAAATTGGATGGAGAAATATCAGACACGGTCAGACTTAAGCAGGAGACAGAGTCGCAGTTTACCCGCAGATGAGCAGCCTTGCAGGCATCTGAACTTATCAAGGCAGCGGCTGGCGGCGTTGTTCATAACTACGGTTGCGAATACCATACAACCATCGCCGGCAGGCCAAAGTCGAAGCAGAAAATCAGACAGGCGGAACATGCATTGTTCGCTTATAACAGAGGGTGTTCCGCCAGCAAAGATTTAATACGTGATGCCGATACGCCGGTACAGAAAGCCCAGCACGAACAAAGGGCCTATCAGTAAAAAACGGATATCATCAAAAAACGAGGGTTTTTTGCCCTCGATCTTATGCCCGATGAACTGACCTATCCAGGCGATGATGAAAACGGCAAGAGAAATCTGCCAGATTCTGCCCTGCGGCAGATACTGCAAAACCGCCAGTATCAGCATCGACATCAGCAGCATGCCCAGCGCGAAGCGCGGCGATAAAAAGAAATAGTAAATCAGGCTGGTCATCACGGCGGCATACGCTGCTAACGGGTGCCCGGCCCAGATCAGACCGAGAAAAGAAAAAACGATCGCCGGTACACAGATGCAATGAATGATTTCATTCGTCGGATGTAAGTGACTTTCGGCATATTTGGTCAGCAAAATATCCACCTGCCGACGCTTGGCGTGGGTTTGGGTTTGTTCCATGTTGTCTCCTGATATTCGTCATATCGCGCACCACACCAGCGAACTTTCTGCTGCGGTAACAATATGCGTTGTCGATTTTTATGTGATATGACCTGTCAGCGTCTGTCGCGCTGTCGGCGTACAGCATCATACTTTGGAAATCTGTTGAATACCAAGAACGGCAGAATTAATGCAACATCATCGCGATCTGTAACGTTGCCTGCTCGGTGGGTAAATTTTTGAATCCGGTCTTTGCAAAACGCAACCAACGGCCAAGGACAAAACTACACAACAGGCTGGCCCGGACCTGCGCTTCTGTATCAATCGCGTTGCCCTGACTTGCGGCCAGACGGAAAGACTGCCGGAACGCCATTTCTATCCGTTCTGCCAGTTGATTCATGCGTAATTGCAGGCGCTCATCTTCATTGACCAGCGCATCGCCAGTCAGCACCCGCGTCATGCCGGGGTTACGTTCTGCAAAATTTAACAGCATTTGTGCAATCGCCTGCACCTGCAACAAGCCATCGTCCTGCTGCTCGCTGATTTGATTAATCAGACCAAAAATGGATGCTTCAATGAATTCGATCAAGCCTTCAAACATCTGCGCTTTGCTGGCGAAATGACGATATAAAGCGGCCTCAGACACCTCCACCTTTGCCGCCAGGGCTGCGGTGGTGATTTTCTCGCCTTTAGGATTTTCCAGCATTGCTGCCAGCGTCTGCAAAATTTGGTGCTTACGCTCGCCCGGTTTGGTACTAGCCATTTTTCTCTGATCTGAATGAAAGGTACAAAAGTACAAAATGCATCGTGTAGATGCATGATCTTGCCTGTTACTGACTCACTACCTGTGAACAGCGGGTGTCAGATTCTATGTGAAACCCGCTGCTCATGTGAAGCAATCTTGCAAACTTTAATTTTTCAAATACTCTTGACAACTGGCTTTTTATACAGCTATCCGTTCTTCGTTCAATACTGGCTGATGGTCTTATTTACCGTTATAACGATTGTACGCATTCACATATGGCTGCGGATCTGCCTCAACAACATTTTGCACACGAATACCTTGCAATGCAGCTTTATGTTCAGCATTCGACATCATACCCGTCATCGCAACACGGATCTGATCAATCAGTTCAGCGCCCAGTTTTTTATTCGCCAACATCACCCACGGCGCTGCCTTCTCACCTTCAGCCAGAACAACGTAACCCGCAGCCGCCAGTTTAGGCGCAACCGTGGAATCCGATTTCACCACACCGACGTCCGCCAGTTTGTTTTCTAAGGCAAAAGGAATTGTTGCCTGTAATTGTACGTTGTACACATTGCTTGTCTCCGGTTTGAATCCCATACCAGCAAGCAGACGCAATGCCTGACGTGTCACTTCACTGTCCGCAGGTGGCATCGCAAAGCGCAGTTTTTTCAGTTCATCAGGCGACTTAAAATTCTTTTTCAGGCTGGCCGGTCCAACCAGTGTCATCTGACTTTTGATGCCCGAATCAAGGGCAACAACTGGGACAAAACCTAAAGTCTGGATCGCCATTCCGGCAACCGCATTCGGGCGGGCAATCAGAATATCACCCTGACGTATCGCGTCCGCATCGTACTGACGCAAAGGAGATAGTCCTGTTACCTGTATTTCACGCTTCAGGTAAGTACCAAGAACCGTGGCAAGTTGCTGATATTTTTTCGAACTGTACTCAGATTCGCCGCTGCTGGAAGTACCTTCCTGAACCAGCAGACGCAGCGCAGGACCAGTGACAGGCGCAGCGATAGAAATAGAATTCAAACTCAAAAAAACACTGAAAATACTCAGAAACAGAATACGAAATATCATCTTTATACAATCAATAAAAATACAGCCGCCTACCGGGTAACACCTGGCAAACGGTTTAAGGAAATGGAACTGGCGGGATGGCGTTGAACGCGGAGGGAATAACGAAGGGGATAAATTAGTTTATCCGGCGACCCACAATTTCCACACGGAAAATTTTAAGGCTGTATTGTAATCGCTTCTTTGTGCACCTGCACAAAATTTGGGCATTTTTTATTTATATAACAGATATAAGCAAACACGCATATTCTTGCAAAATGTAACTAAAAATAGCTATTTATCATCTATAAATGCTAATTTATCGCAGCCTTCTGCACTTCAGTAAGCGCTGCACGGAGCGTAACTGCACATCGATGCAAGCAGCGCGTGGTCGAAGATGCGTAATTTTTCGCTGCTGCGGCGGAATGTATCCGTGCACCCAAACTGTCTGCAAGCCTTCTTTTTTAGCGGCACGCAGATTATCAATGCTGTCTTCAACCAGAATACATTGCGAAGCACGCAGGCGGTTTTTTGCCAGAAATTTACGCAAAAAAGAACGTGATGGTTTAGGCTGCAATTTTCCATGGACACGCATTTCCTCCACCGGAATATGCTGCATGAATTGTCGGTGCAGATTCAGATGCATTAACACCCGGCGGGAATAATGCGCTGGTGCATTCGTCAGCAAAATTTTCTTACCGGGCAGCGTGCGCAAACAACGGGCAAGGCCACGCTGAGAACGGATCATGGATGGCAAATCATGGAAGGTATGCGCATGCTGCAAAAACTCTTCTGCCTGAACGCCATGATGTCTGACGAGCCCCATCATCGTCACGCCATAGCGCAGATAATAGTCCAGCCGCAATGCGTTGACAGTCGCCTCATCTGCCGGTTTGCCAGCATCACCCAACAAACGGGCGATGTAGGCATTCATGTTCAGATTAATCTGCGGGAAAATCGCATGTGAGGCATTGTGCAGGGTGTTATCCAGATCAAATAGCCAGACCCGCTGCGACGCACGCCGCCTCATGCCTGCAATCGCAAAGACAGACGAAGGATAGTCATCCGGATTAATGACTGCGGATCATGGTGCCGAAAGCCTGCTCAGTCAGCACTTCCAATAACAACGAGTGCTCAATGCGGCCATCAATAATATGCACCGTATTGACGCCAGATTTGGCGGCGTCCAGTGCTGACGATATCTTCGGCAGCATACCGCCGGAAATGGTGCCATCCGCAAACATCTCATCAATCTCACGCGCCGACAAATCGGTGACCAGATTGCCTTGCTTATCCAGCACACCAGGAATGTTGGTCATCATGATCAACTTCTCTGCTTTCAGAATTTCAGCGATCTTGCCTGCCACCAGATCAGCGTTGATGTTATAAGCCTGACCGTCGTCACCAAAACCGATAGGAGAAATAATCGGAATGAAAGCATCGTCCTGCAAGGCTTTCACAACGGCCGGATTGATTGCATCGATTTCACCGACAAAACCGATATCCAGCATTTCTCCCGGATTTTCCCTATCCGGCATCATCATTTTGCGGGCACGGATCAGGCCACCGTCTTTACCAGTCAGACCAACAGCCTGACCTCCGTAGTGGTTAATCAGCATCACGATATCTTGCTGAACTTCACCACCAAGCACCCACTCAACGACTTCCATCGTTTCATCATCGGTAATACGCATGCCCTGTATAAAAGTGCCCTGCTTACCCATTTTTTTCAGTGCGTTATCGATTTGCGGACCACCACCATGCACCACCACAGGATTCATGCCGACCAGCTTCAACAAAATCACATCACGTGCAAAACCATGTTTCAGGCGCTCTTCTGTCATCGCGTTACCGCCGTATTTAACGACGATGGTTTTTCCATGAAACTTGCGGATATAAGGCAACGCCTCAGCCAGAATTTCGGCTTTAATCACTGGCTCGACACCGGCTAATTTATCTTCTGCTTCTGCTGCTGGGTTTGCGTTCAAATCGCTCATAATGACGGTATCCTGAAGATCATGAAAGGTTTATTCGGTTATCCCGGATTTTACAGGATTATGCAGGCGAACCGATGGCCAATTCACCCCGAACGCATGACTTTAGCAGCGGATCAATTAATAAAAGGAAATCAGCATGAGCATTTGCCAGCGTTGTCATACAGAATTCACCTGCGCAATGGCTGACAATACAAGGCAGGAGTGTTGGTGCACCGCTCTGCCACCAGTAGATTTCTCTTGTTTTCCGGATGGGAAAATTCCCGCCAATGCCAGTTGTTTGTGCCCTTCCTGTCTGCCGCAATGGAAAGCGGAAATTGCAGCAGGAAAAAACAAGCTTGAATGAATTCAGTTACCATACGCGTTCGAGTAATCAGCCTTCCTGATAGGAATACTGCAATGTCTAACGATACCTCCATCGCTTACAAGGCGGTCAATATCCCCGTCTCGCAACGCATCCGTGAACGGATACAAGCGAGTAAAACGCGCTTCCATGCCAACGATAACATCGCCCGCTTTATTGAGCCTGGTGAGCTTGCGGAACTGCAGGCGGAAGTCGAGGAAAAAATGCGCGCGGTATTGCAGAGCCTGGTGATTGATACCGAAAGCGATCACAATACTCAGGATACCGGACGCCGCGTCGCTAAAATGTTCATCAATGAAGTCTTTGGAGGCCGCTATGTCCCTATGCCTTCGGTGACCGAATTTCCGAATGCGTCACATCTGAATGAATTGATGATCATCGGCCCGATTACCGTGCGCAGCGCATGCTCTCATCATCTGTGTCCGATCATGGGGAAAGTATGGATTGGTGTGATGCCGAATGAGCATTCCAATCTGATCGGTTTATCCAAGTATGCGCGGATTGCGGAATGGATCATGAGTCGCCCGCAGATACAGGAAGAAGCTGTCGTACAACTGGCAGATGCGCTGCAAGAAAAAATGCAGCCGGATGGCCTTGCCGTCGTCATGGAAGCCGATCATTTCTGCATGCACTGGCGCGGTGTGAAAGACACCGAAGCAAAGATGATTAACAGCGTCATGCACGGATCGTTTTTGAAAGACCCGAATCTGCGCCGCGAATTTTTATCCCTCATTAAACGTTAATCCAGACAGGAAAGATCATGTTAGTCCGCCTGCTATATGCCAGCCGTGCCGTTGATGAAAAAACTTGCGATACCGTCCAACTGATTATGCAGCAATCACGTCTGCATAATCCGGCGAATGGCATCACTGGTGTACTGTGCCATACTGACCAAGTGTTCATGCAAGTACTGGAAGGCGGGCGTGAGGCGGTCAATACCTTATACGGTCATATCTTGCGCGACCCGCGCCATAAAGATGTGATGTTGCTTGATTACGAAGAAATCACAGAACGTCGCTATGCCTGCTGGACTATGGGACAGGCGAATATGAGCAAAATTAACCCATCTATTCTGCTGAAATATTCACCGTTGCCGGTGTTAGATCCACATGGGATGTCCGGGAAAATGCTGCTGTCACTGATAGATGAATTAATGGCGACGGCATCGATCGTCGGGCGCACCTGACATCATCTCAGGAAATATCTGCAAATAAATACGGGAAAGCCGGTAAGCACTGAAACGCGCAGTGCTTACCGGCTTTTCTTATTTGTCAGTTACTGCTATTGCCACCGGCATTGACAACTGCTTCCGGCACTGGCGCATCAATCGCAGCGCAAACACCGCGCAATAAATCAGCAACCGGCGCTTCGATGTGGACATCCGGTGCACGTGCTGCAGCAGCAAGCATCGCACGTATCAGGAAGGGTTTGGCGAGTGGAGCCAACTGATGTATTTTTTCCAGTGCCTGCCTGACGTCAAAAAAATCTGAAGAGGCCGTTGCCATCAAGTCTATCGCATTGAATTCCAGCTCAGGCAAAATAGCAGCAGCGCGCATAAATGCGGCCTCCGCGATATTTTGCTGAGTATGGCTGTGCGCCACCAGAGATAATAATAAACAGACCTCTGAACGCAACGCTGCGACATTCGCGTAGCGCACGGGAACCGAACGCCCGGCCTGCGAACCAAGGCGACGCTCTAACACAGCCAGCACGACAAATTCGGCTTGCGTCATGCGCTGATCAGCCGCAATCAACTTGGCTGCCACTGACAACAACTGCGCTCTTTCCGGCGTTGTAAGCAGTTTTAAAGCCGGCATTGCCAGATCCAGCAAAGGCAAGCGAACGCTGTTCTTCATCGCTTCGATTTCAAGCAGATATTGTTGCGCCAGATTTGCCTGAGAATTTGCTACCTGACTGATCAGGTTCTGTTGCACAACGAAGGCTTCAGACTGATTGCGATCCAGCAGCATTGCATACACGAGGGCGCAAGCTGATTGCGTATCACGTGCGGCCTGCAGCAGCACAGGGCTGAAGCTCATCTTACGCCGTTCGTCAGTCTGTGCAGAAACGATGCCCGGTTGCTGAGCGCTATTCATATTTATCGCTGATTGTGACGGAGTCGCCGCCTGCCGCATCGCCTCGACGTTACGTGAGCCAAAGCCATACACACCCTCTGGTAACTCTTTCTGCGCCGCAGTATCCTCTGACATCACACTGGCATCAAGAAATGCCACGTTTCTGCCATAAACACGTTTTAAACGCTCTTCCAGCGGTGGATGCGTTGCAAACAAACCGGACAACAATTGTGGCCGGGCAGCACCAAGAAATAAATGGGAAAGTTGTTCCGCGTGCGGGTTATCAATGCGCGAACCACAATGATTGACCGCAGTCAGCCCACCGATCTTACGCAAGGCGCCGCCTATCCCATCAGGATTGCGCGTGAATTGCACTGCACTCGCATCGGCCAGAAATTCACGCTGACGCGACACTGCAGATTTAATCAGGCGACCAAAAAAAATACCGACGTAACCGATTACAAACAGTGCAGCGCCAACCGCCAGCATAATGATTTGCAGCGGCGGGCCTTTATCGTCGCGACTGCGAGAACTGCCGAAACGCGTGCCCCAATAGAGTAATTCCTGTCCCAGGCCAGCGATCATCTGTATGCCGAATAAGATCCCGATCAGCTTGATATTCATGCGCATATCGCCATTCAGAATATGGCTGAATTCATGCCCTATCACGCCTTGCAGCTCATCCCTGCTGAGTCGGGATAAGGTTCCCTGCGTCACAGCGACAACCGCTTCATTCTGGTGATAGCCAGCGGCAAAAGCGTTGATCGCGTCTTCGTTATCCAGAATGTATACACGCGGGCAGGCGATGCCCGATGCCAAGGCCATCTCTTCAACGATGTTCAGTAAGCGACGCTCCCGCACATCGGTCGACGACGGCATAACCAATCTGCCGCCAGCCATTTTGGCAACCGCATCGCCTCCGTCGCGCAGACGCCAGGTTTCAAACAAGGTTCCCCCAGCGATGAACAGCAAGGTCACAAAGGTATTGACGAAAAAAAATCCACGAGGATATGCCGGAGCAACCGAGCCGTGCGCTCCGCCAAAACCCCAGGACCAGATCAGCGCCAGACTGACATTAACAGTAATGACTATGGCAATCACCGCCAACAGAAACAGAAACAATAATTTTCTGGTCTGGCGGTGTGCCTGATCCTGCTGCTCAAAAAAATCCATATCGGTTACGAGCCAGGCGATATGAAATCAAAAAGAAACTTTGACCGCTTTACGCTCTTCAGCGGATTCGGTTGCCTGTAATAATTCACCAGCTTTAAAGCCGAAAGAATTTGCAATCACTGAACCGGGGAACTGCTCTATGCCGGTGTTGTATTGCATGACGCTGTCGTTGTAAGCCTGACGGGCGAACGCAATTTTATTTTCTGTGCTGGTCAGCTCTTCGGTCAGTTGTATCATGTTCTCATTCGCTTTGAGATCAGGATAAGCTTCAGACAGGGCAAACATTTTCCCGAGCGAGGCAGTCAGTGTCCCTTCCGCTGCAGCGAGTTGCTGTACCGATGCGGCATCTGATGGATCCACCACCGCTTTACTGTTTGCAGTCACTGCCTGGTTCCGCGCTGCAATCACGGCTTCCAGCGTCTCCCGCTCATGCTTCATATAGCCTTTAGCGACTTCGACCAGATTCGGGATCAGATCATAGCGGCGTTTCAGTTGCACATCGATCTGCGCGAACGCATTTTTAAAGCGATTACGCAAGCTGACCAGACGGTTATACACACCGATAACCCAGAATACGATAACCGCGATAATGACCAACAGAACGAGTAAAGCAATCATAATTTCTCCGGATAAAAATAAAAAACCAGCGAAAATTCGCCGGTTTGTTTCACTTAATTATTGGTTTCTGTCTTTTCCGTCTTATTCGGCTGAACTGTCATCGCTTTGAGTTCTTCTTCACTGATGTATTCCAGCACCTTCACGACTTTACGGACCCCGCCGACGCTGGCCGCAACCTCAGCTGCCTGATTGCCTTCACGCTGCGTAACACGCCCCAGCAGATAGACAACGCTCCCCTCGGTAACGACCTTAAACGCATTCGCATACAAATCTTTAGTGTCAACCAGAGACGCTTTTACTTTAGTCGTAATCAGCGCATCGTTTGAACGCGCGGAGAAATTGGAAATACCGGATATCTGAATTTCATTCATCACAGATAAAACACCTTCCACCCCACGCAACTCACGCTCTGCAGCAGCTTTGGTTTGCTCATCGGCGACTTCACCCGTCAGCAACACACGGCGATTAAAAGAATTCACATTCACATGCGCAGTATCTCCGAGAGATCTGGCAAGACGAGTTTCGCCTTTGATGACGATCGCTTTATCTTCAGTCTGTGCGCCGAATGTACGACGATCACTTGCGGCAAAAGTCCCCATCACCGCGCTGCCAACGACCAGTTCGACGCATCCCTGCAGGCTCATCGCCGCAGCACAGCACAGACTGACAGTGGCAAGAGTACGGCTCAATCCGTTCCAGTTTTTTTTAATCATCTGCATCACCTCCAAATAGCGCGGCATCAATGCCATCGCAAATACAATGTATCGTTAACAAATGCACTTCCTGAATCCGCGCAGTACGGTCATGCGGAACACAGATATGTACATCCGCTTCGCTTAACAACTTCTTAATTTCACCACCGCCTTTTCCGGTAAAGGCAACGATACGCATATCGCGCTCAAGAGCAGCATTGATTGCATTCACCACACTGACTGAATTACCGGAAGTCGAAATCGCCAGCAAAATATCACCGGACTGACCAAACGCCTGTACCTGTTTAGAAAATACTTCCTGAAAGCTGTAATCATTCGCAACCGCAGTCATGATGGAGGTATCTGTCGTCAGCGCCATCGCCGGTAAAGGCAAACGTTCACGTTCAAACCGCCCAACTAACTCGGCCGCAAAATGCTGACAATCTGCAGCCGAACCGCCATTGCCGCATGCCAGGATTTTGTTACCGTTAGACAGTGCCAGAAACATGAGTTCCACTGCCTGTGAAATAGGCACGGCCAGTTCGTTGGCAGCCTGGATTTTTAATTCAGCACTTTCTTGAAAGTGCGCCAAGATACGTTGGTTTAGTTGATTTGTCATAGTGTGTCAGATTATAAGGCAGGGACTAGCCTAGAATTACGTTTTGTAACCAATGGATTTTACCCGCATCAATCGCAACAACATCGAAACGACATGCAGGTTGCCCGCTCTGTTGAAGCAGAAAAACCTGGGCAGCATGCCACATTTTCTTTTGCTTGGCAGGAGTCACGCTGGTAAGCGCACCGCCAAATTGCATGGAAGTACGCGTTCTTACTTCAATAAATACCAGGCCGTCGCCATCGCGCATAATGAGATCAATCTCGCCGCCTTTACACAAAAAATTTTTTTGTATCAAACACAGGCCGGCTTGCTCCAGATAGTGCAGCGCCTGTAATTCACCTTCATCGCCAGCACGGCGACGACTGGTACGTTTGTCTTCGTTTGCATCTGACAGCGTCGGCGCACGTCTCATTGTCGTACAATCTGGTTTTGATTAAATTGGAATGAACAGGTATGACTAGCACAGAATCCACACTGTTCACGAGCAACACCATTATTGAAGCCGTCACCCGACAACAATATCCGGCTGGCACATTATATGTAGTCGCGACACCGATTGGAAATATCGCCGATATTTCTTTACGGGCCTTGCATCTGCTTTCTCTGGTCGATGCGGTCGCCTGCGAAGACACCCGGAATACGGCGCAATTATTTTCGCGCTATGGTATCAATAAACCACTGATTGCAGCACATCAGCATAACGAGCGCGAAGTCGCAGACAAAATTCTGGCGCGCCTGCAAGCGGGCGAACGTATTGCGCTGGTATCTGACGCCGGTACGCCGGGGATTTCTGATCCTGGCGCAAAAATCGTTGAAGTGCTGAAGCAATCCGGTATTCATGTCACGCCATTACCCGGGGCGTCTGCCGCTATCAGTGCTTTATCCGCCAGCGGGCTCTTGCATGAGCGCTTTTATTTCGTCGGCTTTTTACCGGCAAAAGCAGGACAACGCGACAGCATGCTGCACAAGCTTGAAAGTACTGATGCAACGCTGATTTTTTACGAAGCCCCGCATCGTATTACTGACACTGTTCAGGCGATGCTCGCTGTGTTTGGCGGTGAGAGACAGATCGTGCTGGCGCGCGAACTCACCAAATTGTTTGAAGAAATCCACCGCTGTTCGCTGAGCGATGCACCAGCATGGCTGAGTGCCGATAGCCACCGCGAAAAAGGCGAGTATGTGATTCTGGTCGATGCCAAGCCAGTCGCGGAAGGAAACGACGATAGCGAAGCGCGCCGCGTGCTCAATATTTTGCTGGAAGAATGTTCAGTCAAACAGGCTGCAGGATTGGCGGCGCAGCTGACCGGTCTGAAGAAAAATGCCCTGTATCAGCTTGCGCTGGAAATGAAAACAGAAGACTAACGCTGCACAACCAGCGGGCGTCCGACACCCAGATCGCCTGCTTGTGCAATCGCCGACATTGCCTCGGAACGGCTACTGAAAGGGCCGCTGACAAGGCGATACAAACTTCCTTGCTGCACAATATCAAAGCCCGGCAACCGGTTCTCGATTCGGTTTTTCAGGTGGGTCATGATCGATTCGGCATTTGAACGGATTGCATAAGCACCAAATTGCAGGTAATAACCGCCACTCGCCTGCACAGGCGGGTTCAGCTTTTCTACAGGGCGACTATCCTGCGCAGCCAGCAGTTCTTCCATTGTCATCTGATTGCTTGCAGGGGCAGAAGCCGCCTGAACTACGGCGGCAGGTCTGACGACATTGTCGCTACTTGCATTAGCCACTGTCGTCGTCTGAGGCTGATTTTTACGATTCTCCGCCATACGCTCAATGTCTGCTGGAAGTAAGCGCTCGACTTCAATCTGGCTGCTTCCTTTACCAAGAATGTCCAGTTTCAATGCGGCCGTATACGATAAATCGACAATGCGGCTTGAATGAAATGGTCCACGATCATTGATGCGCACAATAATCTGCTTTCCATTCGACAGATTGGTTACTCTGGCATAAGACGGAATAGGCAAGGTAGGATGTGCCGCCGTAATTTTGTACATATCGTACAGTTCACCGGAAGACGTTTTCTGTCCATGAAATTTTTTACCGTACCAACTGCCCACGCCGCGCTGCACATAAGGCGTGGTCGTGTCGATAATCGGTGTATAGGTCTTGCCAAAAACTACGTAGGGCCGGTTAGCTCCCCTGGCGAAATCTTCAACGACAGGAATCGGATCCACCGTAAACTCCAGTCCTTCCGGTGGATTATCGCCAGGGCCATCGTCTTTGTAATATCCACCTCTACCTGAGTTGGCTTTTGGCAGAGCGGGAGCGGTCGTTGTGGCAGACTTATTGGTTGATGCAGGGCGGGGATGATCAGCAATGATGATGGGCTGCTTAGGTGCAGTGCCGCAAGCGACTAACAATACGGATGACGCCGACGCCAGCAGCAAGGCTGGTCGTCTGAAATTGACTGATTGAGAAAAGAAAATTTTCATGTCTGCACCAGCTTACGATTACGCTGCACACTCATCATAATTCCTGCCGCCATTCCCAAGGTCACCAATGCGGTGCCGCCGTAACTGAGAAAAGGTAAAGGAACGCCGACTACCGGCAAAATTCCACTCACCATGCCCATATTCACGAATGAATAAGTAAAGAATATCATAGACACTGAACCGGCCATCAAACGGGAGAACATCGTTGGGGCATTCGCGGCGATCATCAGGCAGCGAACGATCAGCAAAAAATACAAGCTAACCAGAATAGCATTGCCGATAAAGCCGAATTCTTCTGAAAAAACGGCAAAGATAAAATCGGTCGTACGTTCAGGAATAAATTCCAGATGCGCTTGTGTTCCCTTGAGCAAACCTTTACCCGTCACGCCTCCAGAACCAACCGCAATCGTCGATTGAATAATATGAAAGCCCTTACCTAACGGATCCCGCGTCGGGTCCAGCATAGTCAGCACCCGGTCTTTTTGGTAATCATGTAACAGGTATGGCCAGATCACTGTCGGCGTCACCACGGCGATAAAAGCGACGATCGATAATAAAACTTTCCATGACAGACCTGCCAGAAAGATCACGGTGAATCCGGCAGCGACCACCAGTAATGCAGTACCCAGATCTGGTTGTCTTGCAATCAGGCCGACCGGCACACCGAGTATGACTGTCGCGATGACAAAATCCTTGAAATGCAATGCGCCTTCTTTTTTCTGGAAATACCAGGCAAGCATCAGCGGTGTCGCAATTTTCATCATTTCTGAAGGCTGCATGTCTATACCTATATGCAACCAGCGGCGCGAGCCTTTTTTTACCAGGCCAAATACAGCGACCGCAATCAGCAAAGCCACACCAAAGCTATAAATCGGAATCGCAAAACGCATCAGCGTGCGTGGTGGAATATTCGCCACTATCCACATAATGACAAATGACACGACGATATTGCGCAACTGATCTTCAAGCCTGCCTGGGAAATCAATCCCTGCCGAATACAGTGTCACAACTCCGCAAGATAAAATCAGAAAAATGATGATTGCCAACGGCGCATCAAACACCATGATGCGAGAACGCAAGGAACGCCAGTAGACACCGAAATTATGCATGATCAGTCCTTATTCCCAGTTGTTTCGCCACCAGGTTTCGGGCCCGGGGCTGGCTCTGGCGGATTTTTTACTTCAGCATCAGAGCGGTACAAAGCCATGTCACTTTGCGCTTTCGGTACTGGCACCGGAAGCTCTTTACTTTCCTTAACCTCAGGGCGTTTTCCCAGCAAATAATAATCCAGCGCCTTACGTACAATCGGTGCAGCCGCCTCCGAGCCGAAACCACCATTCTCTACGATAATTGCCAATGCAATTTTAGGTTGATCGGCGGGCGCGAAGGCGGTGTACAAAGAGTGATCCAGATGTCTGACCGCCATCCGTTTAGCATCGTACTTTTCATTTTTCTTGATACTGATGACCTGCGCTGTTCCGGTTTTACCGCCGGATACATATTCTGCATTCGCGAATACGCGCGCAGAAGTTCCTTCTTTCACCACCCCGACCATCGCATTTTTAATAAAATCGATGTTTTCCTGTTTCAATGGAATACGGAAACTTTCTTTTGGCACAGTCAGCGTGCGGGCACGGGTTTGCGGATCTTCCGTCATCTTCACCAGATGCGGCTTCATCACTACGCCGTTATTGGCCAGTGTTGCAATTGCATGCGCCATCTGTAATGGCGTAAAAGTATTTTGCCCTTGTCCTATGCCCAGTGAAATCGTGTCACCCGGTATCCAGCGTTGCTGTGCAGGCTTCTTGAATGCTGTGCGTTTCCAGGCGGTCGACGGCAGCAAACCGGTACGCTCATGTTCAAGATCAATGCCTGTTTTTTGACCAAATCCAAACGGTTTCATAAAATCATGCATCGCATCGACACCCATGTCATTGGCCAGCATGTAGTAATACGTATCGCACGATTGCACGATCGATCGATACATATCCACCATGCCGTGACCACCGGGTTTATCGTCTTTGAAAATGTGATTACCGAATGCAAAGAAACCGGGATCGGCAATCGCCTGCGTTGCGGTCCGTTTGCCCAGCTCCAATGCCGCCAGCGCCATAAACGGCTTATACGTCGAGCCGGGTGGATAGGCTCCGGTCAGTGGCCGGTTTAACAGCGGCTTGTCTTCAGAAGTATTAAGCTCATTCCAGCTTTGCTGATCGATTCCTTCGACAAATAAATTCGGATCATAGGTGGGTTTGGATACGAATGCCAATACGTCACCAGTCGCCGGTTCAATCGCGACCAGCGCACCACGACGATCACCAAATGCTTCTTCAATCACTTTCTGCAGCTCAATATCGACCGACAAAATCAGGTTCTTACCGGACGTCGGCGGCGTGCGCGATAAGGTGCGCACGGCACGACCACCGGCGGAGACTTCCACCTCTTCAAACCCGGTACTTCCATGCAAAATCTTTTCGTAGCTTTTTTCCAGTCCTTCCTTGCCGATATAGTCCGTCCCGTTATAGTTCGCACTGTCTTCCATATCATCGATAATTTCAGCATCTTTTGTGCTGATACGACCAATGTAGCCAATTACATGCGAAGCCACATCGCCCTGAGGATATTGGCGGAATAAGCGGGCTTGTATATCGACGCCGGGAAAGCGAAAGCGTTGTGCAGTAAACCGGGCAACTTCTTCATCGGTTAAACGGGTACGGATAGGAACACTTTCAAAGCTCTTGGAATCTTCTAGCAATTTGCGGAAACGCTTGCGATGCTTAGGCTGAATATCGACCAAATCCGCCAGCTCATCGATCAGCACATCCATGTCCTGATTGATCTTGGAAGCAGTAATCTCCAGCGTATAGGCTGAATAATTTCTGGCGAGAATGACACCGTTTCTGTCCAGGATCAGACCACGGTTAGGTACCACCGGAACAACATCAATACGGTTTTCATCCGCCAGTAAAACGTAATCGTCATGCTTGACTATCTGTAACCAGACAAAACGTGTGACCAACGCAGAAAAACAGGCGAGCACAAATATGCCGAGGAAAATCAGCCGCAGGCGAAAAAGATAAAGCTCGCGCTCGGTGTTCTTTAGTTCAGTCATGATTTCTTAAATTTACTCAGCAACATGCGGCACACTATTGACGCACGTCCGCAGCGGTTCAGATAGGACGATTATGGTCTTTATCGATGGCACGTCGTTGTGGCGCCAGCAAAATCAGCGTTGCTACCGGCCACAACAATGTCGTCACCAGACTCTGAGAGAAATACAACCAGCCTGGAAAATGTGCCTCTGGTGCGATCAACAGCCGGACGCCCGTCTGCAATCCTTGTACAAACAGGAATAACGGAAATACATGCAGGCACTGAGTCACAGGATGAAACCACAATACGCGCCGGTGTATGGTGATCGCAAAATACGACAACAAGGTATATGCCAGCGCGTTTTCACCAAGATAAATTGCATCATGCACATCCATCACCAGCCCCATCGCAAAAGCGACACCGATGCCAACCTTGAGCGGCTGATGAATACTCCAGAAAACCAATACCAGGGCAACAAAGTCCGGCACGCCAGCGATGCCACCCCAAGGTAAAAAATTCAGAAAAAAAGCAGCAATAAAACTAAACGCAATAAACAGCGAATTAACTGGCAACAAAATGTAATGGGGCTGATTCATTTTGTGGCATCCTTTTTATCTTCAGGTTTCACTTCCTTTACCGCGTCTTTCATGTCGGTCTGCGTGATTGCCTGATGATCGACCGGTTTCACATCACTTCCAGGCGGCGCAGTGTCACGCGTTACTTTGCGATTGAATTTTTCTTTTTTCGCCCGTACATCTTCGGTGTCAGGACGCGGCAGATTGGTCGTCGACACCTGCAGAATCAACAATTGCTTATTCTTGTCTATGCCAGCGACCGGAGCACATAAAATGTTTTCCAGAGTGGTCGTCGCCTTATTTTCGACTTGCACGACATTCGCTACCGCCAGTCCGGCGGGATAAATACCATCGATACCTGAAGTCACAAGCTGATCACCCACTTTGACATCTGCATTCGAGGTCAGGCGCATATCAAGGTAGGATGACTTGCCGCGTCCATACGCCACACTGCGCAAACCATTTCTGAGTATCTGCACCGGAATCGCCTGATTTTTATCGGACAACAATGTCACTTCAGCCGTGAATGGAAAAACTCTTGTGACCTGCCCCACCACACCGAGATCATCAATAACTGGCTGGCCCAGTGCAACACCATCTTTGATACCCCGGTCAACGATGACTTTTTTGGTTGAGGCATCGCGGGCATCATAAATAATTTCAGCAAGAACTGACTTCACTGGCAACCGTTCACGTGCACCAAGCAGGTTACGCAAATGATTATTTTCCGACTGGAGCTGAGCAGTTTTCTGCAAAGAATCTGCATTGATGATTTGCTGGCGTTTCAGGCGGGAATTCTCTTTTTCGAGATCTGTCTGCGTCACAAAATAATGTGACACCCGCCGCGCAATGTCGGCAGGAATCACTGCCATCATTTGTGCTGGGTACAACACCGTTCCTAATACCTGGCGGGCAAACGTTAAGGTATTCAGACGGGAATCAACGACCAGCAGGAAAACCGCAAAAACGGTAAAAAAAACGGCTCTGACACGTGCAGATGCACCTTGTTTAAAGAGGGGTGGCGGACTGTAATCCATACTATATCAATCGTCAGAAACCGGTTACCTATCCACAGCAGAAGCCTGGGCTATGTGCATGCGCTCAAAAAACAAAAAGCCGACATAAATGCCGACTCTGCTACCTGCAGAACTGATGCGTCCTACCGACAAGACAATGAATTACATTCACAGACACATACATTGTGGTTTCATGCCTCGCCGGATCGTATTGCTCATACTCTGATCTGCATAGGCGAGGTGATATACCACCCCGCCTGGTTCAGAGTTTTATTCGTAAGAAAAGATGGAGCCCAATTTATCCATGCGCTCCAGCGCCATGCCCGAACCGCGCACCACGCAAGTCAACGGATCTTCGGCAACGATCACCGGCAGACCCGTTTCTTCCATCAGCAAACGGTCCAGATCACGCAGCAAAGCACCACCACCGGTCAGCATCATGCCTTTTTCTGCAATATCGGCACCAAGTTCCGGCGGCGTTTGTTCCAGCGCGTTTTTAACCGCAGAAACAATATTGTTCAACGGATCAGTCAGCGCTTCCAGAATTTCATTGCTGGAAATGGTGAACGAACGCGGAATACCTTCGGACAAATTGCGACCTTTGACTTCCATTTCCTTGACTTCGGAACCTGGGAAGGCAGAGCCGATCGCTTTTTTGATTGCTTCCGCAGTCTGTTCACCGATCAGCATGCCGTAGTTACGACGGATGTAATTGACAATCGCTTCGTCAAATTTATCACCGCCGACCCGCACAGAACCTTTGTACACCATACCGCCGAGCGAGATAATACCAACTTCAGTCGTACCACCGCCGATATCCACCACCATAGAACCGGTCGCTTCAGAAACCGGCAAACCGGCACCGATCGCCGCCGCCATCGGCTCTTCAATCAAAAATACCTGAGATGCGCCGGCGCCCAGCGCAGATTCACGGATCGCGCGACGTTCGACCTGCGTAGAGCCACAAGGAACGCAGATGATAATACGCGGGGAAGGCTTGAAGAATTTGGTGTCATGCACCATGCGGATAAACTGCTTGAGCATCTGCTCAGTCACCGTAAAGTCAGCGATCACGCCATCTTTCATCGGGCGGATTGCTTCGATATTGCCGGGCACTTTGCCCAGCATCTGTTTCGCTTCTTTACCAACGGCCTGAATGGTTTTCTTACCATTAGGACCGCCTTCCTGACGAATCGCCACCACAGAAGGCTCATCCAGCACGATGCCCTGACTACGGACATAAATTAAGGTATTTGCAGTACCAAGATCGATTGCCAGATCATTTGAAAAATAGCTACGTAGAAAACCAAACATGTATTGTCCTGTATTTAACAATTGTGTGTACAGCGTCTCAAGCAGATCGCTGTTCCACGAAATTTCATCAAAATTTGACCCTGTCCGCATCAACCGGATCCTCATATTCGAGGCCAGTCCGCAGCAACTTCGGGGATTTAGCGCACCTTATAGGGCATTAACCCGCCATTCTACCTTATAATCTTCTTAAATTTACTCGATACCAACACCTAAAAATTCAGTATCGGAATTTGTATATTTTTGCATTATTTTTGACACCCTTTTGCGCCTTGCCGCGCCCTTAAATCATGTCACTGACACTTAATGATGTTACCCGCATCGCGAATCTGGCAAAGCTTGAAGTTTCCGAGTCCGAGGCGAATTCCACGCTTGATAAGCTGAATGGTATTTTTTTACTGGCGGAACAATTAAAAGCCGTTGATACCACTGGCGTTGCACCACTGAGCCACCCTATCGGTGCCCTGTTACCCGAACTCGCGCTGCGCCTGCGTGACGATGTGGTTACTGAAACCAATCATCGCGACGAATACCAAAAGCCAGCACCGGCAACTCAGGACGGCCTGTATCTGGTACCTAAGGTCATTGAATAAGCTTCCCGGAAAAGATTCTATGCATACCAAAACTCTTGCCCAATTATCCGCACTGCTGCATAGCAAGCAGATCTCCGCGACTGAACTCGCCCAGCACTTTCTGCAACGTATCGCCGCCAGTGATCTGAATGCATTTCTGCATGTCGATCCGGCACTGACGCTGCAACAGGCAGCCGCTGCCGATGTACGCCTTGCCAATGGCGATGCCACCGCGCTGACCGGCATCCCCATCGCTCATAAAGATATTTTTGTAACAAAAAATCTGCGCTCTACTGCAGGTTCACGCATGCTGGAAAACTATGTCAGCCCATTCGATGCAACGGTCGTCACAAAACTGGCTGAAGCAGGCATGGTCACACTGGGCAAACTGAATTGCGATGAATTCGCGATGGGTTCAGCGAATGAAAACTCGTATTTTGGTGCAGTCAAAAATCCATGGGATAAAACCGCGGTTCCTGGCGGTTCGTCCGGCGGTTCTGCTGCCGCGATCGCAGCTCGCCTGACACCCGCAGCCAGCGGTACAGATACCGGCGGCTCGATTCGCCAGCCAGCCGCCTTTTGCGGCGTCACCGGTATCAAACCGACTTACAGCAGCGTTTCCCGTTACGGCATGATCGCGTTTGCTTCATCGCTCGATCAGGGCGGACCGATTGCGCAGACAGCCGAAGACTGCGGCCTGTTGCTCAACGCCATGGTCGGCTTTGACGAAAAAGATTCCACCTCGCTCGATCGCAAACCGGAAGATTTCAATCGTGATCTGAACAAATCAATCCAAGGTCTGCGTATTGGCGTACCGAAAGAATTTTTCGGTGAAGGTCTGGCCCCGGATGTGGAACAGGCGGTACGTGCGGCACTCGCCGAATACGAAAAACTTGGCGCGACACTGGTTGATATCTCGCTGCCAAAAACTGAGTTATCGATTCCGGTCTATTACGTCATTGCGCCAGCAGAAGCGTCATCGAATCTGAGCCGTTTTGATGGTGTACGTTACGGCCACCGCGCCGCCGACTACAAAGACCTCAACGACATGTACAAAAAATCGCGTACCGAAGGTTTTGGTGAGGAAGTGAAACGCCGTATTCTGGTCGGTGCCTATGTTTTATCGCACGGTTACTACGATGCCTACTATTTGCAAGCACAAAAAATCCGCCGCCTGATTGCACAGGATTTTGCGGCCGCCTTTGAAAAATGCGATGTGATTATGGGGCCAGTAGCACCGACAGTTGCCTGGGATCTGGGTTCAAAATCCGATGATCCGGTCGCTAACTATCTGGCCGATATTTTTACTTTATCGACCAGTCTTGCCGGTTTGCCAGGCATGTCCATCCCTTGCGGTTTTGGGCAAGGCGATAAAAATGCAAAACGTCCGGTCGGCTTGCAACTGATAGGCAATTACTTTGATGAAGCACGTTTATTGAATGTCGCGCATCAGTATCAGCAAGTCACTGACTGGCATCAACGCGCACCGGAATAAGCAAACATTGCTGTCGCTGACACAGCAACCTGTGTCAGCGACAGCATCCGATTGATGGATGAAGTGTGTCGCGCATTTGCTGACACCACATGCAACAACGAAACAAGGAATGATTATGCAATGGGAAGTCGTTATTGGTTTTGAGACGCACGCGCAACTCAAAACAAACTCCAAGATATTCAGCGGTTCTTCAATTCAATTTGGCGCAGAACCTAATACCCAGGCCAGCCCTGTCGATCTGGCATTGCCGGGCGTCTTGCCGGTGATGAACAAAGGTGCGGTAGAAAAAGCGATTCAGTTTGGTCTCGCTGTCGGCGCGGTCGTCGCGCCGGAATCGATCTTCGCCCGTAAAAACTATTTTTATCCCGATCTGCCTAAAGGCTATCAGATCAGTCAGTTTGAAATCCCCGTGGTTCAGGGGGGGACTGTGTCGTGCGTGGTGGAGAAAGATGGTAAATCCGAAGTCAAAGTCATTGAGCTGACCCGTGCACATCTGGAAGAAGATGCCGGTAAATCCCTGCACGAAGATTATCAGGGCATGACAGGCATCGACCTCAATCGCGCAGGCACGCCCTTGCTGGAAATCGTCACGGAACCGGTCATGCGCAGTGCCACCGAAGCGGTCGCTTATGCAAAGGCATTGCACTCGCTGGTAATGTGGCTGGATATCTGTGATGGCAATATGCAGGAAGGCTCTTTCCGTTGCGACGCCAACGTTTCCGTGCGTCCGGTCGGTCAGAAAGAATTCGGCACACGCTGCGAAATCAAGAATCTGAACTCGTTTCGCTTTCTCGAAGAAGCGATCAATATCGAAGTGCGTCGTCAGATTGAATTGATAGAAGACGGCGGCACCGTGGTGCAGGAAACCCGTTTATATGATCCTGACCGCAAAGAAACACGCTCTATGCGTAGCAAGGAAGACTCACAGGATTATCGCTATTTTCCTGACCCGGATTTGCCGCCACTGAAAATCAGCCGTGAGTGGGTCGAGCAAGTGCGCGCCACCATGCCAGAGCTGCCGTCGGCAATGCGCCAGCGCTTCATTGAGCAATTCGGCTTACCTGAATACGATGCCACTATCCTGACGCAATCAAAAGGTATCGCAACCTATTTTGAAGCCGTCGTACAAGCGGCTGGCGTCGCTCAGGCAAAACCTGCAGCAAATATGATGATGGGCGATGTTGCGTCCACGCTCAACCGTGAAGGCGTTGATATCAGCGCCATCCCGGTCAGCGCAGCGCAACTGGCAGTGCTGTTGCAACGCATTGCCGATGGCACGATCTCGAACAAAATTGCCAAGGAAGTGTTTGCAGCAATGTGGCAAGCACCATCGGTAGACGTCAATCTGGCCGATCAGGTGATTGAAGCAAAAGGCTTGAAACAAATTTCCGATGTCGGCGCACTCGAAAAAATTATCGATGAAGTGATGGCAGCGAATCAGCAATCGGTCGATGAATACCGGGCGGGGAAAGAAAAAGCATTCAACTCGCTGGTCGGTCAGGCGATGAAAGCAACCAAAGGCAAAGGCAATCCAGCGCAGGTCAATGAATTGCTGAAGAAAAAGCTGGCAGGCTGATTGCGCAATCCCCAATTAATCAAGTGAGACTATTTTGAGCAATTTAAGACAAGAATTTATTGCATTTTCAGTCAATGCCGGCGTCATCCGCTTCGGTGATTTTGTCACCAAAGCCGGACGTAATTCCCCGTATTTTTTTAACGCAGGCTTGTTTAATGACGGCGCTAATCTCGGCAAACTGGCTGCATTTTATGCGGACACCCTGATTAATTCCGGCGTCGAATTCGACATGCTGTTCGGCCCTGCCTACAAAGGCATCACGCTGGCCAGTGCTACTGCCGTCGCGCTGGCAGCGCGGGGTCGTAACGTGCCATTTGCCTACAATCGCAAGGAGGCCAAAGACCACGGTGAAGGCGGCACCATTGTCGGCGCTGAACTGAAAGGCAAAGTCGTCATCATCGACGACGTGATTTCTGCCGGGACTTCCGTGCGTGAATCGGTGGAAATGATACGTGCGGCAGGTGCTACGCCATGCGCCGTGCTGATCGCACTCGACCGTATGGAGCGCTCCGGCAAGGATGATGCCCTCTCTGCACAGTCCGCAGTGCAGGAAGTAAGTCAGACTTACAACATGCCTGTCGTCTCTATCGGTAATCTGAATGACTTGTTTGACTACCTGTCCGCAGAAGGCGCGGATACTCAACTGACCCAGCACAAAGATGCGGTTGCGGCCTACCGCCAGCGTTACGGAGCCATCTGAGTCTGGTGTGATCAACACGAAGAACAATCAACTGTCGCAGGAATAAAAAAAGGATGCCAAACGGCATCCTTTTTTTATTTGTGCTTAAACTTCAGATCTTCATATCAGCGTTTTGGCAAACCGGCTGCACGGCGCAACTCTTCCAGAAGCTCAGGATCTTCAACGAGTTTCGCACCTGGAATCGGCGGCATCACGACGTTCGAAGGCTTATTGACCGGTGCTGGCTTGACCGCTGGTTTAGCACCTGATTTGTCCTGCCCGGCAGCACTTGTCGTTGAAGCCGGATTTTGCACTGGAGCAGGAACAGGCTTACTCATGATCACACCACCAAGCTCATCCGCGTCAGGTTTCTTCGGCGCGTCTTTCACTACCGCTGCCGGTGTTGTCACAGACGGCTCAACAGAAGTCGCAGGCAAAGACACCTGAGGTTCAGATGACGGTACCACTTCTGTCATTGGTTTTACCAATTTTGTATCGCGAGTCAGGGCCGGAACTTCTACTGCCGGCTTCGCATTTTCCAGACTAGGCGGACGACGCAAGCGGGTCATATCGGCATTTGATTTCAAATCCCGCGCCCAATCACCCAGTGTCGACTGGAAAGCATTGGTGATCGATTCGGCTTCAAAATCATCGTTGATAATATAAGGCGTGATAAGAATAATTAATTCCTTCTTATTCTTATTCATGCTTTCGTTCTTAAACAAACTACCTATACCCGGTATGTCTTTCAACAATGGCACACCACCATCGGAGGAATTGTTGTCGTTGGAAATTAACCCAGCCAACATCACCGTACTACCGTCACGCAGCGTCAGTTTGGTATCTACTTTGCGGGTACCTATCGTTGGTGATGTGATCGCGCCGCTGGTCAGTGATTTCACATTACTGACTTCCTGTGAAATATCGAGATCGATACGGCTACCGGAATTAATAATAGGGCGAACCTTCAAAATCATACCCGCCGTACGATATTGCACAGTGTTTGTGGTTGTGGAACCAGTGAGCACACCCGGTGTAGTGGTGGTACTGGTCAGGATTGGCACTTCATCTGCCACCTGTATCGTTGCAGTCTCACCATTTCTGGCCATCAGTTTAGGGCTGGATAAAATCTGCGCATCACTTTTGCTTGCCAATGCGGTGACATCGGCCCGCATGGAGTGTGCGGAATTCAGAAAGCTGAATGCCAAGCCACTGGAGCCCAGCTTACTCATCGGCAAAGCTCCGGAAAGCGGTGTGCCATTCTTTACGCTCCAGTCAACACCAAGCGAATTACTGGTTCCGGCGGTCACTTCGGCCACCATCACGTCGATCAGTGCTGATTTGCTCGGTTTATCAAGCTCAGCCAATAATGCCATCCACTGGCGATACTGATCAGCGCCACCACCCTGAATAATCAGGCTATTAGTCGCATTGTTGACAACAATTTTAGAGCCGCCGCGATTTCCTGATGCTGCTGCCGTAGCAGTTGCCGCTGCGTTCGCACCGGTTCCGGTGGCTGCCGGCACTGTGGATGAAGTTGAACCGCCTATCAGTTCAGACAAGGTTTTCGCCAGTGCCTGCGCATCAGCATATTTTACTGGGTAGGTGAAGAAAGCACCTCCAGCTTGACTCTCAGAGGGCTTATCCAGTTCTTTGGACCACTGCAAAGCGTGATTCATCACCGTTTCAGACGAAGAGAAAATAATCACGCTGTTAATCGGTGGAATCGGCAGTATCAGGATTGGCGTACCTGCACCAACGCTGGTGCTGGCGGCATAGCCTTCTGCACTCAGAACTTCCACCAGACGTTTACTGAATTCTTCGGCTGTCCAGAATACCGGGCTGACGCGCTTGGTGCGTTGACCACGCATGGACGGTTGGTCAAATACCTGTATTACTTCCATCGCCGCAGCGACATCGTCCGGCTGACCACTGATCAGAATCGCATTTTTCGCCAGGTCGTCAGTAGTCTGAATCTTGGCGCCAAACATGGTCTTAAGCAAACTACTGAAGTCATTCACCCGCACAGCATCCAGCTCAACATAATGAAATACCGGGCGCAGACTCTGCGGCGTCTCCGGGCTGGCACGACCACGCCGTATCGCTGGTGAGTAACTACTGGAAGCATTGTCAGGCACGATACGAACCACACCACCAAAATCTTGTACAGCAACGCCATAACTCTTCAACAGCATGCGTGACAAACGCGATAATTCAGCATTCGTCGTTGGCTGAGGAATATGAAAAGTTACCAGATCGGTACGCGCTGCCACCGCGCCGTCCATAGAATAATTTGCTTTCAGCACACTGCCATAAACTGCCTGAATGAAGGTCGGTAAAGGCATCTGATCGAAAGAAACCGTCAGATCAGCTTTGTCATTGGCAGGAGCAGCCTGATTTTGCACTGGCCGTTTTTCACCACTGATCGTCGCTGGCATTTTCGGCGTATCCGTCTCAGAATACGTCCGCTTCATCTGCTGCTCACCGAGCAAAGATGCAGCGTCAGTCTGAGGGCTGCGTTCAAAGTCGATACGTTTAGGCACAACCAGTTTCGTATCTACACATCCGCTCAATGCCAGCAACAGTCCCAACGCAGAAACGGGCCAGGCGCTGTACAAAGATTTATTGCCATGACGGCCAAAAGGAAATTTTTTCATTGCTTACGTAAATTCAATTTCATAGTTTGACCATTGAGTACAATCTTCAAATGGTCTTGAGCGATGTCGACAATTTTTGCGCCACCAGGAAGCTTATCTCCGATTCCTCTCGCCTCTGTAACTGGCTGATTTTCGAACAATAGCAATACGCTTTTTACTGATCCTACCGAGGTGATACCGACAACGCGCCAGCGCGGTGGTGTCATCGGTTCTTTACGTGGTGGCAAAGGCTGCTTGGCCGTTGCTTCCCACATACGCTGATCGGCTAATTCCTCTTCTGCTTTTTGTGCACTCTTCGCGGCCAGCTGTGCCGCATCCTCTGTCACAGGACTGACTGCTTTTTTTACCGGGGGAGAAGCTGGCAATACAAACGGAGCATCTTTCGCGGAAGGCTCGTCAGCACTGTTCTGCGTCACCAGACCGGTGGCGGAAATCGAGAAAAATCCTGCGACTGCACCCGCCACAATGCCAACCACAATCACGCCAGCAGCAATCAACTGCTGCCTCGATATTTTTTTTAAACTAAGCATCATGTTCATGGTTCAGATATCTTTCGCAACCGGCGCAGCATCAGTAGCGGCTGCAGCTAACTTATCGGCCTGAGCATCTAAGTGCCAATAGCAGCGGATATTGACTTCTAACTGTGTCCCGCGCACCAGTACACGTTCAACAACCGTAAATTTCTGCGCATCTTCCAGAGTATCAAGCAAACGTCCGAAAGGCACAGGATCAAAACGACCGATCAAGGTGACTTTAATCATCTGTACGCCCGATGGCAGGCTGCTCTTTGTCTTATCCTGAACAGAAGAGCCACTACCCGCGCCGTAACTGGTTAACGCGGTACCGGTCTTCTCTCCGCCCTCGGCATCCAGCGCCGATACCGTTGCGCCGACAATACCTGCGTCTTTAGCCAACTGTCGCACATCACTCAGTAAACGTGCTTTCGCAAAAGTGGGGGATTTTTCAACCGGCAAATAAGCAAGCCATGCTTTCTGAACCTGCTCTGCATCCTTCAACTTCTGATCCCAGCGACTCTCTTTTAATGCCGCCTGCTGACGCACTAACAACTGCTGCTGATTCGCCAGTTGTTTTTGCCGGGCTGTATTACTATCAAATAATTCTGCCAGACCATAAGCGCAGAGTATGAAGATGGCAGCACCAACTAATTGCCAGAAACGTTCACCTGTTTGCATCTTATTCGCCCTTTTCCCGCTTGCCGCTACGCGGTATTACTGAAGAATCCATCTGTCCTGTTTTTTTCTGCTCTGCTGTCTTCGGTGATGCAAGTGCTGCAGGCGTTGCTGGTGTTTTTGTTTCCGGTGCTCCATTCGCACTACTTTCTGGCTTCACGACTTTCGGCGCGATTTTGGCTGATATCTTCATCAGACGCGCATCGCTATCCGGCAATAAACGTATGCTATTGAGTAACTTCATCGACTCCAGATCCTGTGTCACGCCAACGATATTCAATTCTGTGTTCACGGGAACCAGCATCAGGCGTACTTCTCCGTCCTGATATTCAAACTCCCGCAGAGCCGCATCCTGTTTCTGCAACAGCGGGCGCAAGTTTTTCAACAATTCCCTGACCTCATCGCGACTACGCAGCGCCGCCAGTTTCGTTGTCCATTGCTGCAAAGACATTGCCTTACTGCGGGCAGTATTAATAGGCTCAACTTTGGCGGACAAGGAATCAATTTCCTGATCGGTAACTTTCAACTGAGACTCGATCGACCACCATTGAGCACCAAGATAAGCTCCATACGAAGCCAGTACCACCACCGCGACCACTGCCAACACATCACCGCGGAAATTTTTCAGCGCATGCCACCATTGCACGCCCAGAAGATTGCGCCCCCATGGTTCTGCCAGACGATAGGTGGGGTCATTCAAACCTGATTCGGCTAACTGCACATGCGCCGGCACCTGCTCCGGCCACGAAGCAATCTGCGCACGTGCGCCAGTCACTGCCGCCGAACCCGGACGCCATGTCTGCCATTCATCGTCGCTGACACGCTCCGGCCACCAGGCGCTGTCCACCAATAAACCCTGATGCCATAACTGCGCTTCCACACCCTGCTGACACTGAATCAACACGGCGCCATCTTTGCGTTTCGGAAAACATACGCTTTCCGGAGCGAATTGCATATTGCTGATATCCAGCCCATGCTTTTCGCAGATATCCCTGACCTTACGATTCTCCCAAAACCACAGGTGTACCCAGTCACCGGAACGGCAGGCATACACACCGCTGCCAGCAAAAGGCGCCAGACGATGTAAATGTAATTGGACAAACGCTTGCGTTTTATGGGATGGCACGCCCTTCGCCTGCAGCGAAGTCGTCACGCACCACGATCTTGGCAAAATCCAAAGCGGCTTGAACCAGGCAGTTCGCGCATTCTGCTTTGCAATAATTTCTTTTGCTTTTGGTTCAGCAATGTCAGAAAGGTAAAATCGGTTGCGTAATTGCATTCTTGTCCGTTTCAGATATTTGGTCAATTCTCGGCCATTCGGCGCGACCAGCCGGTATCATAACCGATGCCAGAGGCAATCTGCGTGGTGAAAAAATGAACCACGGGACTCCCTCTGTATTTGTTGCTATTTTTAATTCATATCTCAATGCCCACGGCATATCCGGTGCAGTATGCGTTATCCGGAAAGTGCGAGAAGGCACCCTGCCCGACGCAAAGCCCATAAATCCGCTGGCATCATTGGCCTGCTGTATCCGGCTGATCAGGGTCGATTCATTTTTAACGCGCTCCTGCTCGACCTGAGACACCTGCTCCGCGGTCAGGCCATAAGCAGCGAGCGCACGCGGCGTCGCGGTACTTGCGTTAAAAGATTTATCACCGAATACTGTGACATCTTCAAAGCAGTGTTGTTCAGTCCAGCTTTTTTCCAATGCCGACCAGCCAAAGACCCGCCAGATTTCCGGTTCGGCCAACAATGGTGCGCCACGCGGCGGACGCATACCCGCTGCAGCATATTCAAAATCCTTTGCACCATTGACACGCTTGAGCTTACCGGGTTCCTGATAATCTTCCAGCGCATCAATCAGCGCATCCGTTTCTCCTTCGGCAGCGCCGCACGCGACCAGCAGCCGCGCCAGCTTCGCCCGGTCTGGCCGGTTCAGCGACAATAACCCTTTTATGTCCTGCAACTGAATTGTACTTTTTTCAGCCCCAGCATAGCCACGTCCATCGACTTGCAAATACGTTCCGGGCCAGCCAAAACCGTCCTTCGTGGCGCGACTGGTTGATATCCAGAATAAAGCCTCGCTACGACTGGACAAAAATGCCTGCTCCGCATCGGCGCGCTGCTTCAGCTTTGCCTGACGCTCTGCCAATATCTGATTCGACTGACTGATCATCGCTGCCAATATCGTAAGACCTGCCAGCAGCCACAACACGGCTGCAAGCGCAAAGCCTTGCTCCGTCGATGAACGTAAGCGATACACAATCATTTCGATTCAATACCCAATAAACGCGCCAGATCTTTAGTACCGTCGGACTCTGGCTTCCGGATGCCATCGTACACGGCTAACATCTGCACGCGTTGCTCGCCCGATTTTGCGCGAATCACAACTGCTCTCGGCAAACCATCCTCTGCCTTGCCGGACATCGGCGGCCAGATGGATTCCATCGTGCCTTGTATCGTCTGGTATTCCAGTACTACCGGCATTTTCCAGGAAGCGACGATCAGCGGCGGCATATTTTCAGCGCTGACGGACAAGTCAGTACCGCCATCCGCATTGGGCTTCAGCGTCGCCGTTGCAAGAGTCACCTGCCCCCAGTCGCCCTGGGGCATCGCCAGTGTGTAGGCTTCAAAGCTGGTGTCATTACCGGTAAAAGGCTTTTCGACGTTTTTAGGTAAAGCCAGATTCGCCACCAGATCCCTGAGCGCATTCAGTCTCACCCACTGTCCCTGAAAGTTGCCATTGACGTTTTCGGCGATTCTCACCACCTGCGCAACCTGGTAGAAAGCGCCCGACATAATTGTCACCACAAAACCCAGTATCACCAGACTGACCAGTAATTCGATCAGCGTCAGGCCAGCTTGCTTCTGCAAGCCGGGTCGGGAAGTCGTGATGCGTACAAGCATGGGGGGAATCATTTTCACAATTAAAACGGCTTATCCGCTGTCGGATTTCGCACCTGTTTGTAGCCCGCCAGTTTTACCGAAAATGCAAACCATTCACGTCCGTCATGATGAAATGCCTTGGACTGCACGTTATATAAAGTGATCTGATACAAACCCAATCCATCTTGCGGGGAAACGGATTCACGCGTTTCGGATATCGCTGCCGACGTCCACTCGAGATAAAACTGATCAAATATCTGCTTACCTGCAGGTGTCGCTACCGGGTTCTGATTCGACAGAAACTGCACCGCCTGTATGCGTGCCATCGACTCTGTTTCCTGTAACTGAAAACGTGTCAATTGCCCCATCGTTTGCCCCAACCAGCTGAACAACACGACCGAACCTATCGTCAGAATGGTCAGCGCAGCAATCATCTCCAGCAGGCTGAAACCTTGCTGTCCGGCAGATAAATAACGAAGGCGGAATCGGTTACTCTTCATGGATTAGTGTTTGACAATACTGACGTCACAAGACACAGGCGCAATCAGCAGTCGTATCTGGCGTTTTTGCGGCGCACTCAGATCAATTTCGCCACCGGCACAAACACCACTGTGATAAAAAATCACGCTCTTGTCGCTACTGACCGCCCACCCCTCAGGCAGACTCAATGCGGGTTCACCGTCATTCAACTTGCTATTCCAGCTTTGTTTATCAAGCTTCACGGTTTGCGATAATAATGCCGCTCTCGAAGCCAGACGCTGAAACTGTATCGACACTTCAGTCAATTGCGCCCGTTCAGAAATCGATTCAAACCAACGCTGCATAGCAGGAATGGCAACACCCGCCATTAATGCCGCCAACGTCAGCACTGCCATCATTTCTATCAACGTGAAACCCTGCGCAATGGGTCGGTGTGACGATAGCGCCGTCGTTCGCAGAATCGGCAAACGATGACAAGCAATGTGCTTATCTATACAGAGCAGAGGCGACAAAAGATTCGGCAAAATAAACGGCGGGAATGAATGAATACAACGCGTCAGAATCTGTTCAGCTTATTTGGTCGTCGGGGCAACATTCGCACCCAGACCGATGTCGGCATTCAAGCCCTCACCACCGGCTTTACCATCGGCACCAAACGAATAGACTGAAAACGCCTTGTTATCAACACCCGGCGTTTTGTATTGATAAGGGTTACCCCACGGATCAGCCGGTACCGAACCCTCGATATACGGGCCTTTCCACAAGGATTGCAACGATGGATCTTGCGGTGCCGCCAGCAGCCATTGCAAACCCTGATCCTGCGGCGGCGTTTGCCCCACATCCAGACGCATGATATTCAATGCGCTTTCCAGCATCTTGATTTGCGTTTGTGCAGTCTGCACTTTAGAACTATCTACCTTACCGAAAATACGCGGTCCGACCAGACCTGCCAGCAAACCGATGATCACCATCACTACCAGCATTTCCAGCAGTGTAAAACCTGCGTGCTTCTTCAGCAGCCCTGTTTGTAATTGTTGCTTACTATGCATAGCACAACCTTTCAAAATAATCTTCGTATTAAAAAATAAAATCAGCAAGCGACTTACTGACATGACGACGAGCCACGCCCGGCCAAAGCGGGCGACTCCGCCTTCCGCCTTAAATCACATTCGTCAGACTGGTGATCGCCAGCATCACCGAAATCATGATGCCGCCCAACACCACCGACACCAACAAAATCGTCACCGGTTCCAACAAAATCAAAAACTGACGCATCTGCTGCTGACTATGCATGCGATGCATCTGCGCCAGTGAAGCAGTCGTCTTACCGAGAGCACCAGAACGTTCGCCCACCCGTACCAGATTGACGCCGGTCGCGTCGATAAACTGATGCAACTGCAAAGATTCCGCCAAAGTCTTACCACCACGCACATCACTCAGAATCAGCGCAGCTTTTTGCCGCCAGGCATCACCGCGCAAAGCGTTCTGCGCATGTGCCAGCGCTTCCAATATCGAAACATGGTTTTGCAGCAACACACTGAACATAGAACTCCAACGCGCCATTTCAGTATGCATAATCCAGCTACCAATGACAGGCAAACCTGCTGCCCAGTTCCATAAATTTTGCTGCACTTTCTCCTGACGCAACAAAGCGAAAGCACTACCGGCAACACCCGCCAGCAAGGCACCTAATAACAGCTTATTTTTTGTCAGCCACATTCCCGTCGCCAACACCCACAGAGAAATCGTCGGTATATCCGCTTTAGGATTACTCAGAATATTGGCAAACTTCGGCACCACGAAGACAAACACCAGCAATGTTGCCAGAAAACCACTAACGATCAGCACCATAGGGTAAATCAGTGCGTTACGCGCCTCGCGCTGGAAGTTTTGCTCTAATTCAAGCTGTTCTGCTGCGGAGCGCAAAGAACCCGCCAACTTACCAGTAGATTCACCAGCGCGGCATAGTTCAACAACATAATTAGGCAAGCGCAAATCAGCATCGATTAACGCCTTAGAGAAAGCAATACCACCGCGCAATTGTGAATAGATTTTATTAAAGGCAAGACCCAGAGGTGAGTCCTGATATCCTCTGGCAACATTCTCCACCGCGTCTGCCAGCGTCACCCCGGCATCCAGTAAAGTAGCCAGTTCCTGCAGTACCACCAGAATCGCATCGCGCCCCGCGCGCTTGGGTTGAGAGATACGACTGCTGCGGGAAGCGGCGACTTCCTGCATTTCAAACACCATTAAACCGCGACGTTGCAATTGCGTCATCGCCTCAGTCTGATCTTCTACAGTCAGCACACCTTTCACCACGGCGCCTTGCGCGTCAGTAGCTTGATAACGAAATTCCGGCATAAGGGAAAATTAAAAAACTCAGCATATATATATAGCGAAAAAAACCGTTCCAGGCTGAAAAGGCTTGGCGCAGCGAATGTGCACGGATTGTATAAGACAACGGAATACAACAGTAGTGAAACTCTTGTATGCACTCACTCAGAGCTGCTTTACAACATCCTTAATTAAAAAAAGAATGAGAAAGCAAGCCAAAATCCGGAATTAATCAAACTTAATGCCTGGAAGTGTATCCTATACACAACACACATGTGTACAAACGTAAGAAATACAGCGCAGAATCACGCCGCTACGTATTATATCGTTGTCGATCTTAGGAATATGCCTGGCGAAAGAAGAGAAAGTTATATTTTCGACATAACTGCACATGGGAACTTGCTGCAATTGAAAAAACATGTTTTAATCTTCATCGGCTAGTCATATGAGTACTCGTATGACAAGTACTTGTAGCAAACGTACGTTGTACATTTATTACGTAACAATTTAATGTCTTTTCTAGAGAGGCTATTCAAATGAAACAAAAACAATTAAGTATCCTGGCGGCTAGCCTGGTTGCTGCCTTCGCTGCTAACGTAGCTTCCGCAGGTCAAATCCAATCTTCATCTTCTGCTATCGCTCACGAAGTTATCGTAAATGATGCACAAGCTGTTTCAGCTCCTCCAGTTTCTTATCGTTTCGCTGGTGATATCGATGCAACTCTGGTTTCCCAAACTTTCCAGATCCAATTGGTATTGGCTAGCGGCACATTCGCGACAGCTGGTAACGCATCTGCGATCACTCTGGTTGATGCAAACGGTGTTGGTATTCCTTACACAAAATACACTGTAACGACTCCAACTCTGAGCGCTGACAAAAAAGTACTGTACGCGAACGTTACATTCCCACAATCTGCAGGTACAACATTCGTTACTCCAGCTGTACGTTTCAACGATACAGTAACTAACACTGGCGTAGTAGTTGCTCCTCCAGGTGCTGGTGGTCCAGGTTCTAACGGTACAGCAGGTGTTGCTGCAACTGTTTCCGGTCTGTACACACTGGTTGGCGCTGTTCAACCATGTACTAACACTATCCCAACTCTGGGCGTAGCGTTCAAACACTTTGCTAACGTTACTTCTACAGCACAAGCTGACGACGTATTGAACGCAAATGCAGCGAATGAACACCAACGTTCAGGCAGCACTAACAACGGTACACTGTTCACATTCCCAACAAACTTGTCTCTGGGTCTGACAGCAGCTTCCGTTAATCTGGCACGTGTTGACCCATCAACAGGTAACACACTGTTCAAAGGTACTGCAGCAGCTTCCGTATTGCCAGCACTGAACGGTTTCCGTTCTACTACAGTGGCTCAATTGGGTTCTATCACTGTTAAGCAAGATGCTAACGGCTCTGACTCTGGTTCTAACACAGTGTATGCAGTTGCTTCCGGCGTTACTTTCGGTGCAAATGCAGCGACAAAAACAACTGGTGTTGTTGAGTTGAAATCTTACGATATCGCTATCACTGCTAGCCAAGGTTTTGCTGTTGGTTCTACAGTAGGTCTGTCTACAACAGCTGATACATACACAGCACCAGCATCTGGCGCGATCCTGTCTCCAGCAGTAACTTCTACTACTGGCAACACAATCACTTTCAGCAACACAACGCTGACAGCAGCTGAATTGGCAGCACCTCTGTATGTGTTCTACACAATCCCAGGTACTTCAGTAGTTCCAGTATCTACATTCTCTGCTACTGCAACTCTGACAAAAGCAGCAGGTACAACAACATACCTGAACGAACAAAACAACTCATGCACAAAACCATTGGCTGGTCTGGTTGGTGGCGTGAAAGTGGACGTTCGTAACTACGCTACTTCCAAAAACCAAGGTTGGGCATCTTACATCCGTTTGATCAACCCAAGTGAAACCAACACAGCAACGATCTACGGTCAGTTGATCCACTCTGATGGTTCCTACGGTGGTTGGGGTCAGATCACAACATTGGCACCACGTGCTGCTGCTAACTTCTCTTCGACACAAATCGATGCGTTGTTGACAGGTACACCAGTAACTAACGGTACTGGCTATGTTGCAGGTGCTGTTGCTCCAGTAGCACAAGGCTTGGGCGAGCGTCTGCGTGTTACAGCTGAAGGCGTTAGCGCGTTGAAAGTTCAGAACTACCTGTTGAACGGTTCTAACGGTAACTTCATCGAAGCTTCCTCTTCACAAGGCGTTGACTTTGATTCTTCAACAGATCGTGCATACGATTCTCAATTGAACGATCAAGACGCACAACGCGGTCTGGCTAAGTAATTCTGGTTATTGCTAACTAGTTCTACTGATTAAAAAGGGAGGCGCAAGCCTCCCTTTTTTTATGCATCCACGCTTTATTGATCAATCTGACTTATTGATTTCCTTCATCAAGGCTCAGATTCATAGCCTGGGTTCCAAACTTAAACCCTTCACCCGGAATCAACGCTTGGCTTTCTTTGTGATATGTTGTTCAATATCACGGTTTTCCACAATGGCGCGGCAACCAGCAACGCCAGTAATGCGGCACAGCTGCTTTTGTTAAGCATTGGTTGATGGTTGAGTTGATGGCCCAATGGCTTGTTAATGTTGATACCACTGTTTTATTCTTGTTTTGTTACTGGATTCGTATGTCTTCGAATAAATTTTATGTGCGTCGTTTGTCGCGCTGTATTTGTGCATTAAGCCTGCTTTCCTTCACTTTGCTCTCCAGCGTCGCCCCCGTTTCTGCACAAGCCCAGACCGCTCCGACCAAAGTGGTCAATAGCATAGAAGACCTGATACCGGAAATGACCAAAGCCGGTACGGTCGATGCTGTGCTGGCCATGATGCGCCCCCCCGTCAGTAAAACGACACTGACAAAATCAGACTATTTGCTGCTGGATTCACCCACGATCGCAGTTGCTGGCATCATGAGCATACGCATGGTCAGCGAAATACCCGGTACTGAATTTTTCATGCTGTTTAACCAGTCTCCGGCAGACAAAGAACCTATGTTTATCACCGCGGTCTCAACACCGGGAATAGGCAAGGCTGAGGCAAAAATTAAGGCGAAATTCAGTAAAAACGCCGATTTACTTCTGGTGGTCAAAGCTGGTGGACGTTGGTACAGCGTCGCGAATGACATCAAAATTGCGACCAAATAATTTTCCTGGACAAGCAGATTGTGCTGAAGAGTTCAGCCCGCGTTCCGCTTCGTTCTTTTTATCCGCTATATAGCATTTGTAGTCAGTATCCATGAGCACAAAATTATCTTTCGATCAGTATTTACAAACGAATCATCTTGTTCCGGCTGAGGTGCTCGATAATGTACGCCTGCTTCAGCTCGATCAGTTCACGCCGTTACCTGCAATGCTGGTGCGTATGGGCGCCTTATCCGAAGAGGTGCTGTATCAGCATCTGTCTGAGTACACTGGTTTGCCGCTGCTGAGCGATGATGAGCTGCACCATGCCCAATCGACATTTCACAGCACGATCACACAATGGGAAATCCTGCCGCACTGGTGTCAGTCGCAAGGCATGATTATCTGGAGCAACGAAGAAACCGGTGTCACTTGCTGTGCGTCTAAAGAAACACTGAATGCAAGCGTGCTGGAAGTCTTACGTTTAAAAGCACCTGCTGCCACACCTTTGCAATTTGCGCTGGTACGCCCGTCTTCTTTCGAGGCGTTCTATGCGGCACTGGAGCGACGCGAGCCGAAGATGGCAATGAGCGGCGACGTCATGCATCTGCGCGAACTGGCGGAAGAAGGCCCGATTATCGAACTGGTGAATACCGTGTTATCGCAGGCAGTGACGCGACGCGCTTCGGATATTCACGTAGAACCGGGCGAATATGAATTCGCTATTCGCCTGCGGGTCGATGGCGTAATGCAGGATCTGAGCCGCTTTCCTTTGGATAAATTCGACGCGACCGTTTGCCGTATTAAAATCCTGTCACAGCTCGATATTGCTGAACGGCGCTTACCGCAAGATGGCCGCATGACCGCGCGGGTCAACAGCGAAGTGTTTGATGTACGTGTCTCGGTATTACCAAGTGCGATGGGCGAATCGGTGGTAATGCGTTTGCTGCGTCAGGATCGGAAACCTTATCACCTCGAAGATCTGGGGATGATGCCTGATCACGCGGCCTTATTTAAACGCTGGATCAAGATGCCAAACGGCATCGTACTGGTGACAGGGCCGACCGGGTCGGGTAAAACGACCACGCTGTACACGGCTCTCGATATCGGTAACGATGGTTTGAATAAAATTATCACCGTCGAAGACCCGGTCGAATACCGTCTGCAAGGCATCTCGCAGATTCAGGTGAATGCCGATATCGGCTTTACCTTCGCCTCTGCCTTGCGCTCTATCCTGCGCCATGATCCCGATGTGGTGCTGATCGGTGAGATCCGCGATCAGGAAACAGCGTCTATCGCCGTGCAATCGGCACTCACCGGGCATCTGGTATTCTCGACTTTACACACGAATAGTGCTGCCGGTGCGGTAACGCGTCTGATGGATATGGGTATAGAACCCTTCCTGCTCGGCTCCAGTTTGAAAGGTGTGATGGCACAACGGCTGGTACGCTGCCTGTGCGAGGCCTGTGCGGTTCCTGCAGAAGTCTCACTGGAAACACATAAAGTACTGCTGGAAGGCGTTAAAGAATGGCGTGATGCACTTGTGCCGGAACCTAAATTACGTGCTCCTGTGGGCTGTAAGCAGTGTAACCACACCGGTTTTTCAGGTCGAGTGGCGATCTATGAGCTGTTTGAAATTGATGAGACTGTGCAACATCAGATCCTGACGCAAGTCAGCGAGGCGGACATCATTAATTATCTGCGCAGTAAAAAGATTCGCTCATTGCGCGACGACGGCATGCTGAAAGTATGGCAAGGAATTACCACCGTGGATGAAGTGCTGAGTTTATCTGGCTCCTGAGCTCTGAGCATCAGGCACAGACCAATAAACACCTGATATAACGCGGTGCAAAATAATAAGGGCTGACCTGTCATCTGGCAGATCAGCCCTTATTTATATTTACCGATCAATGCATGACTGATTCAGCCATGCACTGATGTCAACTCCGTTCAGAGTGCAATACGGCGTCAACGTATTGAGCCAGGCTAACGCTTTCCATCGTCTGATACAGGTCGCGGTTAAAAGATGGCGTTCCCTTCGGCATCGCCAATGCAACTTCGAGACGATCAAGCAGACGTTCCCGAACTGGATCAAACGGAACCATATTGGCCGATACGCTTTGCAGGAATTCAGCATCGCGGTTATCAAACACATTGGTGACTGTCGGTATTCCCGATGCTGCCGTCTGGAATGCAATCACGCCGGGATGAGCCGAATAGATCATGGAGACTGCCGCATCGCAGGTTTTCAGGAAATTAACGTACTCATCTTTACTCAGCTTGGAAATCACAAAAATCTGATTGCCATTCAATGAGTAAGACAAGCAGGTATCTACTGAACCGAGTAAATAGAGTTCATAACCCGTGTGTTTTACACAGAACTGTTCAACCGCTTCCATCAGCATTTCCGGCAGATTTCTGGCGTTAAATTGCTCAGGACGGAAATAGAAGAAGATGCGCTTACTTTTTTCAGGTACAACCTCGACGACCTCAATCCCGGGAGTCGTCACATAAACGTTTTGCTGCTCTGTCAGCAAGCCACGATGTTGCAAGAATTTCTTAAGCAATGCACTGGAAACGATGATGTTATGCGAGCTGGCAATCGCCATTTCTGAGCGCACATAACTGGTTCCCATCGGGAAAAATCCAGCTTCGAAATCCTGGCAATAATAAATCGTACGGGCCAGGTCACCGAAAATATCACGGGCTTTCAGCAACAATTCACTGTTGAAGCTGACAATCACATTCGGGCGAACCTGCAAGCGGCTTAATTCTGCGTCATGAATGACTTCAATTTTGTCTGAATAACGCGCAGCCAATTTTGGATTAAAGTGTGGCGTTGCTACCGACAACACAACGCGGTTGAACGCCTCGAAAACAGGCAGAAAATCTTTAAAGAATTCGGTATAACCTGCAAAAAATAAATCGTCCTGCAAGTGCGAAAAGAAAATCAGTAAAAATGGTTTATCACTTTCCGGTAACGCATGCAGATCAGGACCATACACAGGGGATGCACGCAAGTTCACCGGTGTCGCAAAACCCTGTGCCAGCCGTGGACGTTGCCTGAACTGCCGCGTCAATTGCCTGTCACTCCATAAGCGACCTTCAAACTGACCAGACAGGCAATAGTGCACATAACCACAAGGGGCAGCACCGATTTTGACCTGCTGAGCAACATCGGGGTTTACCTCAAGATAAAATTTTTCGTCAAAATCAATTTCACTTTCCTGACCCGATGCCAGCAAAGCTGCCTGTTCGGTGAACTGGCTAAGACTCATAGATGCGCGATAGCCGGATTTCTGAAAAGCTCTGGAATACTGCGATTTTTGTGATCTGGTCACCGCAGGTGCAGTTCCGGATCGGACCGGTTCTGCATTCTCATGGGTTTCCAGCAAATTCTGCGTGTGCTGTTTCATGTACTGCTGTAACTGCTCGCGACTCTTGATGTCGAGAACCCGGTCCGCAAACTGTGGATGCATCGGCTTTAAAGCGATTTTCATCCATTCAAAGCCCGCTTTCTCTGCACACAAGAAATAAAAACGTTCGATCACATGGCCGAGCGTGCCATCGATTTGTCCCGCCTCTACAGGAAAATCTTCAAACGTCAGATTAATGTCCAGCAGAGGTTTCAGGGCGGCAGAGCGAGCCCAGAACATCGACCCCGAAGGGAAATCAACCGCGCCATCAAGCGATAAAGGGATGCTCAGCCGCTGCCCGAATTGTCGCGCAATCTCAAAATTCCAGCCCCAGCCAACATAAGGCCGGATGTCTTCAAGATGTTGTGGCGCAATCATGCCGAGACGAGGATTTGTTCTGAACGCTTCAAACACGCTATCAACCGTTTTAGGCGTGCCTATCAGGGTGTCCAGCAAGAACGAGCGCCAGCCATTTTCATGGCCGCGATGCGGAGACTTTTTAGTATGCATATGCAGGATATATTCATAGTTATCGTAGACATCCCTGCAACTGATCAGCTTAGGTGCAATATCCCTGCCGCGGTTCTGCGCGATACGCACCTCGACTTTGCCTTTTGTCCAGTCAGAAAAAAAGGTATCGATAATGGCTTTTTTTTCTGCCGTATCGGTCGTGATATACAAATCAAACGGAAACAGGATATTGGAAAAATAGTTCGCAAACTCTTCCGCCAGGTCGGGATAGTACATGTGGCAGACGACCGCCAGAGACGGTGTACTTTCCCACGGCGCAATATCGTACTGCAAAGGCATGGCAACACTATGATCGTCCACCGGAGGTGAAAAATGCGGTCCGGCAGCAACCGCTGGCGGGGTAGCTTGCGCTTGCTGACGTGCACGTGCAACTTCGGCCCAACCAGATATGGGTTTGGTGAGCAAAATCTTACCGACCACATAAAATCTGTGCAGCCAGACATGCAGGAACCAGCGCGGTTTTTGCGGGATTTTTCTTGCGAGAAATCTAAACGGTGAAGTCAGTTTCCAGCTGCTGGAGTTAACGACCGAATGCAATATCTGCTGGGTATTCTGCAACTCGGCATTTAACTGCGCCAGCGCACTGATTTTTTCCTCAACAAGAATACGTTGGCTTTCAAGAGATTTGTGCTGACTTTCTATGACGTCCATTTGCTCATGAATCAAGGCCTGTTGCTGCGCAGTGTCGTTTTTCAGGTCAGCCAGTTGCCGACGGTCAGCATCAAGCTGCTGTTCCGTCGTTCTCAACTGAGTCTCGATTACTCTCAGATGCGCTTCAAGCGTATCCGCTCTCTGCTCTACCAGTATGATATGCCGCTGCGCTTCTTCCTGAATTGCTGCGATCTGTGCTTGTGCCTGGTCTTGCAAAGCGCGAATGCTACGCTTGGTGATCTCAAACTGCCGCTGCGTTTCATAAAGTGTCGCTGCATCAACAGAAGTATTGCGCTTAGTCGCACTGACAACAAACTGGAATGCCATTGCATTCGGCATACGTAAAATGGTATCGCGTAACTCTGGCGTCAGTTGATTCCAGTACTCTGAAAATTCCGGATGATCAGCACCAGCTTCAACACTATCAAAATGCCCGACGACAAAGCCCTGCTCTTTTAATATATCGCGCAAGCTTTGCTCGGTAAAAAAATGGACGTGAGTACGATCCAGCAAACCCGTATCACGATATTGAAAACTTCCTTGCATCAGACTGGCAATCACGCCACCGTGAGCAATATTGGGAGTCGAAACGATCAGGGTTGCGTTTTCACTCATCAAGCTACGAACCCGGGATAAGCATTTGCCGGGATCACGCAGGTGCTCGAGAACATCCGCAGCAATCACCACGTCAAATTTGGGTTGGTCTTTCAGCAGCGCCACCCATTGATCATCGTCGAGGTCGACTTCGTACACTTGTGAGCAAATTTTACGCGCAGCCTCTGCCGCCTCTGCATCCATTTCCAGACCAACAACTTCGCAGCCACGATCCACTAATATCTTTGACATGTGTCCCGAATAACAGCCTAACTCCAGCACCCGTTTATCCATACCGGCAAGGCGCACCACTCTTGAAGCGATACCTTCAGATTCCACATCAAATTGATATTCGTATTGATTCATTTTTGTGTCTTTTTTGCGTACCTGAACAAGCAACAGTGCTGGCGATGGCGCTGCAGCTGCTCATTCAAATATCTGTACATTCAGTTGTGCTTCAGCTTATTCCTGTGCGCCAGATCATCCATCTGCGCGGAAAGCCTGTTTCTCAATTCAATTATTTCAAGTGCAACCGCAGAAAATGTACTTTCATTTTCTGGATGTGCATGATCAAACGCATCAGGCTGGCGTACAGATGACCGACGCTGGCCTGTGCAGCTTAACTTCTACGTCGACACCTGGAATTTGCGTCATTCCACCTTCGATTACCTGATGTTATACGCCGTGTTACTGACAACTCTTTGACAGCAGCAAGAAAATATCTAAACGTATATTTTAATTCGGCAATTACAGTTGTCGGCTCCACTTGATTAACTGCTGCCTGAGAGCATCCCGGAATCCAAATGCCCGATCCTTACGAGCGATCAGCACTGAATCATGCCAGCAATTGTTGTCGTTGTCATACTGTGGCAAATCTTCCCATTGAGTGTAAGACTCTACCACGCTCAGTTTCGCATATTTTGCCAATGCACTGAAACCATCGGGATAGAAACGCCAGCAATCGACAGGATAGCGATGTTCGAAACCACCTGATGGCGCGATTATGCAACATAAGCCACCCGGTTTCAGCACGCGCGCGATTTCCAGCATTGTGATCCAGAAAAGTTCGACATGCTCGAACGCCTGACCAGAAATGATAACGTCTGCTGAATTTGATTTAATTTGTTTCCAGTCGTAAGGGTCTGTCAGAACGATATCGACATTTTTACCTTCGACCATGTCACATCCCTGATATTTCCAAAGCGGCTGATCGCTGAAAATCGACTTATAACTGCCGTTGACTTCCTGACTACCGATGTCAAGAATCTGCAATGCAGTATTAGTCCGGGACTCAAGATATTTCTCCCGGAACGCCCGCATTTTATCCATTGAGCTGATATGCATTGCTCTTACCTTTTCGTATATTTTATTAATTGAGATTAACTGTTCTGAGCACAATACTCTGCATGGGTACGCCGACCAGACCCGTCGCAACATAAGTGGACTCAGATCGTAAAATCATGGCGTCATGCATCCACTCAAGTTGAGTATGGTTTTCATTCGAACCAGCCGCAATCGCCACACAGACGGAATAATCGCCTTTGGGCAAGATCGGCATGATGAATTCAAATTCAGCTTCGATCAGGGTATTGGCCTCCGCCGATAACGGCGTATCCTGATAAGTCAGATAAGTATTGTCGCCAAACAAAATCTGACCCAGTTTATCTTTGATATAAAAACCGAGAATCGGCGAATAAATCTCGGTTGCGAGCATCGCTTTCATGCGGAAAGTAACAGGTTCACCGCCAACCACCCAACTCAGGGGCTGACCTTCCTGATCAAAAAATTCAACAGCGTGAATCGCTGCATCGCGGGTACCGAAACTTGCTGCCTTCTCATCAAACTCAAACAGGCGGATGTCATTTCGCAGATTACTTTGATTAATCCAGTCAGATCTCGCATCACGCCGTTGCGCAGGCAATATAGGCGCAGATGTCGCCGTTGGCCGCATCCTGGTTGTTGTGCTGCGCCCTTGCACCGATTCATAGAAAGCTTGCAAATAGCGCTCAGAAACATCTTTCGCCGTTCCCAGCAATTGCATCTGGCCTTTTTCCAACCAGATCGCATGCTCACATAAGCTTTTCACCGCAGCGGTGTCATGACTGACAAATAAAATTGTGCCGGTTTCCATGAAATTACGTAAAAAACGCATGCATTTTTGCGTAAAGAATGCATCGCCGACAGCGAGCGCCTCATCAATAACCAATATATCGGCGTCCACATGGGCGATCACCGCAAACGCGACACGGACAAACATACCGCTGGAATACGTTTTAACTGGCTGCTCGATAAATTCACCGATTTCGGCAAACGCGATGATGTCGTCGATACGTTCATCAATTTGTTCTCTGCTCAGCCCCAATAACTGGCCGTTCATATAGATATTTTCTCGCCCGGTGTATTCTGGGTTAAAGCCGGAACCGAGTTCCAGCAATGCCGCCACGCGCCCATGAATTTCCACACTGCCATGCGTAGGATTTAAGGTCCCGCACAATATCTGCAACAGGGTACTTTTGCCTGAACCGTTGCGTCCGATGATGCCGAAAGCACCGCCTTTTTTTAATTCAAAACTGACATCATGCAAAGCCCAGTACTGGCGCGAACATGCATGCGCCTTTTGCAGTAAAGACTGTTTTAATGTGGTGATTGGACAGAGTCGGGCAGCCAATGAAAACAGCCCCTGTTTCAGACGGTCATTAGGTCGATCATAAATCTGATAACACTTGCTGACGTTGTGAACTTTAATGATCGCTTCAGATGACATCAGCAAATCCCCGGCGTGTCTTCTGAAAAGAAACGAAACCTGCCCATGCCACTAGCAGCGTCATTAATAAGTAGATTCCCCATTCTGCCCAGTCAGGAGTTTTCCCCCATACCAGCACATCCCGCGCCATTTCAATCGGAAACACCATAGGATTCAACCGCGCCAACCCCTGCCATTTTTCAGGAATGGCAGATAAAGGAAAAAAGACCGGCGATAAGAACATCAGGCCCGTCACTAACAAACCTATGGTCTGCCCGACATCACGGATGAACACTCCCAGCGCCGACAAAAACCATGAAATGCCCAAACACAGCAGTGCCAATGGTAAAACGGCAAAAGGTAACAGCAACACTGTCCAAGGCAGATACGTATTCATAATTAACTGAAACAGCAGCAACACTGCCGTACTGACAAGCATATGAAACATCGCTGAAAACAAACTAACGCAAGCGAGAATTTCCAGAGGGAACACAATTTTTTTTACAAAATTGGCGTTACTGACAATCAGCGTCGGAGCGCGATTAATGATCTCCGAAAAAAGATTGAACATAATCATTCCGGAAAACAATGCGATGGCAAATTCAGCTTTCGACTGGCTGGCGGGAGTCCAGCGTGCCCGGAATATTTCGCTAAATACGAAGGTGTAAATAGCAAGCATAAACACCGGTGTCAATAACGACCATATAATGCCCAACCTCGACCCTTTGTATTTACCTAAGGCATCGCGGCCAGCCATATCCAGAATTAACTGCCGATGCTGCCACAAGGAATAAATTGCATAAAAAGGGGAAATGGGATTTTTCGTCATTAGCTTTGTGATCGCCCTTAGCGTGAATAGGTGAGGTGCTCAAACAGTGGGCAGGCGCTATTATAATGCTAAAGCGTTTAGTAATCTCCAGCTTAGAGTCTCAAAATCGAGAGATAGCCGCAAGCAAAGTTACATTGTGAAATGTGCTGTATCCCGTGAATTTTCCCTCACCTACAACCTTACACGCATACTTTCAGCATGGATTTTTGCAAAGGTATTTAGAAAAATGTCGCATAAAGTATCAAATAAACAATTAATTTAATTATATAAATTGTCTAGTCTGGATGACAGATAAAACACCGGACACGGATTGAAGCAACTCAGCGCATAAAAGAACTTGTGCTTCCCCGGTGCCTCTAATTTTTGAATTTACCTATTTTACGCCTCCAAAACATGACCAAAATTGTTTCCGCCAACTTAAACGGCGTTCGCTCTGCAGCAAAAAAAGGTTTCTTTGAATGGATGGAGAAAGAAAGCCCGGATGTCGTTTGCGTGCAGGAATTGAAGGCGCAGGCACCGGATATGACGGCTGATTTTCTGAATCCGCACGGTTATCACGGGCACTTTCACTACGCAGAAAAAAAAGGCTATTCCGGAGCTGGTGTGTATAGCAAGAAAAAACCAGACGCAGTACACATCGGGTTTGGCAGCGCAGAATTTGACCCGGAAGGGCGTTATGTGCGTTGCGATTTTGATGACGTTTCGGTCATTTCTGTCTATTGCCCTTCCGGATCGTCATCACCGGAAAGACAGGAAGCAAAATTCCGCTTTATGGATGAATTTTTTCCACATCTGGCAATGCTGATGGCAGAAGGCAGGGAATTGGTGATTTGCGGCGACTGGAATATTGCCCACAAGGAAATCGATTTAAAAAACTGGAAGAGCAATCAAAAGAACTCCGGCTTTTTACCTGAAGAGCGCGCGTGGCTGACACGTTTATTGGACGAACAAGGCTGGGTTGATGTGTATCGCCGCCTGCATCCAGATACGACTGGCGAAGCCTACACCTGGTGGAGTAATCGTGGTCAGGCCTGGGCGAATAATGTTGGTTGGCGAATTGACTACCATGTCGCAACGCCCGGTATCGCAGCGAAAGCACACTCAGCTTCCATTTACAAAGAACAGCGCTTTTCTGACCATTCGCCGCTGATTATCAGCTACGTTTAATTCGATAGTCCTAATAAAAAAGCGGGTTTCCAAGCCAAAATGACTGGAAACCCGCACAGATATTAGGAGAAGCGGTTTAAATTTCTCGCAATTTTTCCTGATGAGTCGTGCGACTAACGGCGCTGCACGCGATCCAGCTGCACATCGGTGATGCGATCACCGCGCTCGCGGATATACGATTCAAATGCATCCAGATCGCGCCCGATCAGCTGACGATCTGTTCCCTGCTTCAGCACACTGAAGCCATCACCGCCATCCGCCAGAAAATTATTCACGACCACCTGATATTGCTGCGTCGGATCAAGCGCTTTACCTTTGATCTTAACGTCGGTGATACGCTGCTCTATCGCCGCTGCCGGATTCCAGACATAGCTGAGGCCGTGCGAGACAAACAGTTTTTTCGGCTCTTCTGCAGGGCGTCCACCGGCCCACTGCTGCTGCAGTACCTGCAATAATTGGGCGCCCGACAATCTCATTCGTACGATGTTGTTCCCAAAGGGCTGCACCGCATACAAATCGCCAAAAGTGACATTAATCGGTGTTTTCTGACTGCCGGATGGCAAATCACTGCGAATCCCACCTGCATTCATCAACGAAATGTCGGCACCGCCATGATGCTGAGCGTAATGCAGTTGTGCATCGGCGATGATGTTACCTAATACACTGTCGAAACGACCTGACTCACTCGACCGTAATAATGCTTTGTCTATCGTAACGACTGGACGCTGGCGCAACGCCGCCGTTTGTGTCGCCACTTTATCTACCAGCACCTGCGCCGTTGCATCGGCTTTAATCTGCTGCTGATCAATCAAGTGATTGATAGCGACAGCATTCACCACCGTATTGGTGTTGCGGTCTATCGTCAGCGTGGACTCTGTCAGAAACGCGCCATAGCTACGGCCTTGTACAACCAGGCGACCATCAATTTTGCACGTATAGCCTTGATGAGTATGACCGGAGACAACCAACGATATGGCTTTATCGAGCTTTTTAGTGATATCAATAATCGGCCCTTGCAAGCCTTCGCAACGATAAGTCGGATCGTTTTCAGCACCTTTGTAGCTCGCACCTTCATGAATCAGCGCAACAATCGCATTCACACCTTGCTTTTGCAACTCAGGCACATAGCGATTTATCGACGCCGCCTCATCGTCAAAACGCAGGCGTTTAATCGCGTCACCAGCCACCAGATTAGGAACATCGGACGTCACCGCACCGATAAAACCGACCTTCACATCCCCGACCTGACGTATTACATACGGTGTCAGCCACGGCGTATTACTGCCCTGCTCATACACGTTCGCACCAAGATACGCATATTTAGCACCGTGAAAATCTGCGTATGCGCAGCCAGAGGAAGCACATTCGCCTTTAATTTTACGCATCAGATCAGCCGTGCCAGAGTCGAATTCGTGATTTCCGACTGCTGTCACCGTCAGGTCAAGCTGATTCAAGGCTTCGATCACTGGCTCATCTTTCAGCAACGCCGAGCCCATAGGAGATGCACCCATCAAATCACCGCTCCCTACCAGTATGCTGGATGGCACCGCTGCGCGACGCTCTTTTAACTTCGCCGCCAGATAAGCATAACCACCAGAGGGAACATTCACTGTTTTACCCGGATTAGCAACATCTGCCTTGCTTGCCAGATAAGGTACTGGCTGATCCGACTGCAGATTGCCGTGAAAATCATTGATACTGAAGATGGTGATGTTGCTAAGTCCGGCATTCTTGTCTGACGTTGTCGAGCAGCCGCCGATGGCGACAAGAACAGCAAGGCTGATGAGTTTGAATTTATTCATATCTTTGCCACTATCAAATAAAAAAGGCCCGCAACAAGAAATCGTTGCAGGCCTGAATTGTCGTTGCTTTACCTTGAAAACTGACTACAGCAACTGCGCATTCATGCGATTAGAAATCTGCAGAGAATGTGACAGATGTGAAGCGTGGTGCACCGAGGTAGTAAAACACAGTCTTCGCAGCTGCTGTGCCATATGCCTGAGCATTTGTCACGTTGAAGCTGGATGGATTGCGATATTTCTCGTTTGTCAGGTTACTGATACTGAGACGTACTGTTGGTTTTTTCAACCAGCCAGTGTTTGCGAACTGATAACCAGCGTCCAGACCAAGCAATGTGTAGCTAGGAACCAATTCATCATTAGTCATCGTTGCCCATTGGCTGCTTGTATATTTGGCTTTCAGACGTGCATACCATACTGCTGTCTCATACTGTGCGCTCAAGCCTGCTTTCCAGTTTGGCGTCAGTGTCATTTCTTTACCTGCTGTTGGCAATACGGCAGTTTTGCTTGCGATCAGGTTATCCTGAATTTCGCTCTTAGCGTAACCAACTGAACTGTAGAAAGACCAGCCATTGACTGGAGTATTACCCAGTTCAACTTCAAAACCTTTGGTCTTCACTTTACCAACGCTAGTAACACTGCTGGTGTTGCTGATTACGTCGTACGCAGTCGCCTGACGGTCACGGAAATCAACAGAATATACCGTGAACTGACCTGTGAGTTTGTCGCTTTGATGACGATAGCCCAAATCCAGGTTCACCGATGTCTCTGCTTTCACATCAACCGGCATCGTTGGAACACCATTGACCAGTACAACGTTATTCGTTGTCGAGTAAACATAGTTTGGCGGCGCTTTCATGTTTTTAGCCAAACTTGCGAACACTTGATTATTGTTGTCGATTTGGTAGCGAGCACCTAATTGTGGCAATACTTCTGAATATGATTTAGAAATATTGTATGTTGTACCCGAGCTTGAACCTTCATTCGCATAGTTAGTGAAATCGCGCTTCATCGTTGGCGCACGTACACCAATGTTGACTTGCAATTTGTCGTCTAACAGACTGATGGTGTCTTGAGCAAAGAATTGATATGCCGTACTGATTGTTTTCCAGTCACGGGATTGATAAGGCGTGCCATCAGGGCGCATGATCATGCCGTTCTGCAACCAGATGTCGCTCGCGTTACCAGCAGCGTCAACAGAAACCATCGGTCCAAATTGCTCATGCGTTGCACGTTCGTACCAGAAACCAGCCAGCAACTGATGATTACCAAGGTTATGGGTAACGGAAGCTGTAATACCAGGACGGTTTGTGCGTGTCACACTCGCATTCGCAACAATCACTTTATCAAGTGTATCTCCGTCGCCATTCAGATCCACTGCACCGGTATTCTTGCCAGTTGCAACGTTCAGGAAACCAACTTCGGAAACCAGTTTTTGTTGAACGCCACCATTACCGTAACCGTACCAGTAGTAAGGAATAACTTTGACGTCGGTGTTTTCGCCGATACGCATTTTCCCAGTGACAGACGCAATCACGTTTTCGAACGGATTCTGTGTCAACTTATAGAAAGAATCAGCATTGGCTTGGCTAGGATCGTTGTCTGCTTTGCCTTTGGTCGGCGTCACATGACCAATAAATTTCGTAGAATAATCGTAGTAGTAACCATTTTTGTTCAGATCAGCCAGACTGAATGAACTGATATTCTGGTTGATCGCGCGGTTGTAAAGAACAACGCCGCTGATAGAGTTGAATTTATCGAAGTCTGTACGGAAGCCAAAATCGACGTGATCACGTTTAGCTCCGCCATCACCTTTCCATTTATCCGCTTGCGCATGAGAGTAGGAAATGAACAAACGGGAACGGTTATCCGACAACATACCTGTATCGTAACGCAGATAAGTTTTGGACAGATTCAGGCCGCCAACAGTTTGCATTACGCGGAAACGCTTCTCTTTGGAAGGGTCGCATGTCGTAATACCGAAGTTACCACCAGTTGCACCGATTTGTGGAGAATCAACGTCAGTCGAGCCTTGTGTGACGAACTGTGTGCAGGTATTTTCCTGATCCACAAACTCTTGTGGATACACTGAGAAACTACCGGAATCATTAACAGGTACGCCATTGATCGTTGCACCGATCTGATCGCTGTTAAAACCACGCAGAGTCAGGCCACCGCCGAACAAACCAGTTGCGTCATAATTGTAGCTGTTGACCGCAGGCATCAGTTCCAGCGCTTCATACGCATTACCGGTAGGACGTTGTTTTGCCAGCTCTTCTGCAGTAATTGTACTGCGTGCTTTTGGCGCATTTTCCTGAACCATCAAACCCATACCGACTTTTTTGCCGGTAATAGTGACTTGTGTTGAGCTTGTTTGTTCGTTGCTGACTTCCTGTGCTTGCGCAGTGGAAATACCCATGCATGCCAACTGGCATGCAATCGCGACCATCGACAAACGTGATGGAAACGCTGAAGGCTTCGTAGATTGTTTCATTGACTGCTCCCGGATCAAATTACGGTAAATAAAATAAAATTGCGCTGAACCCTGTTCATCATCTCAAGCTTTTAACACCGCTTGATGACATCTCCATCACCACACTTTAGTGCCAATACACTGGCTTTATAAAAACTTCAACCTGCAACCGCGATACAAAAAGCTTACGAGCAACGGTGTAATGCATTTTTTATGCCTGATTTCAACACGCAATCGATTGCGACCGCTGAAAAACATAAATTGGCTGATACGCAAACGATTGCTCTTTTGATTTAAAAAAAACAGACACCAGGTTCTATCGTCTATTTTTATATGACACTGTTGATTTTTGTGTGCTGACCGGACAAGTAAATTCGAGTGAATCAGCTGTATATTGATATGTGAAAATAGTCTATCACATAATTTTTTCAACATTACAAAGTGTTACACCCAATTGTGAAAGGACGATGACATCGTGGTTTTCCATGCATGAAAATGTCACAAATGCACAACAGATGTGCTTTTTTTAGCGAATCTGCTTACTTTGGGTGAAATCTGCGCAATTTTTATTTTTGAGATGTCTGAAAAGAAACTTTTCTTTCAGATGAAGAAAAATCCCGGTGGCGGTGAACGGCTGCCACAGGCATAGAAACTATGGATAGGTAACCGGATCAATACCTTTGACGTTGGTCCGATATGGCGCAATGCCATTCAGAGACAATGCTTTCGCCTTCACATACAAAGGCATCACTTCCGGTAAGTGGCGGCGAATTTCAGCAATTCTGTTTTGCCCAGCGGGGTGGGTGGACAACCATTGCGGCGGGGCACCTTTATTGACCATGCCCATTTTTTGCCAAAGAGCAACCCCGGCGCGAGGGTCGTAACCGGCACGTGCCGCAATATCGAGCCCAACAATATCCGCTTCTGTTTCATTATCGCGGGAAAACTTCAACATGGTCATGTTTGCGGCACCGCCTGCAATCGAACCAGCGATATTCGGATCATATCCTTTCGCTCCGGCAAAAATCTCTACCCCTTTGACGAATAAATTAGCGGCGCTCGATTTCACTGCTCTTTCGGCACCATGTTCGCGTAAGGCGTGGGCGATCTCATGCCCCATGACTATCGCGACTTCGTCGTCAGTCAGTTTCAAGGTATCCAGAATCCCGGAATAAAAAGCAATCTTGCCACCAGGCATACAATAGGCATTGATTTGCTTGGATCCCAGCAAGTTAATTTCCCACTTCCACTGCTTCGCTCGCTCATTCCATTTCAACGAATAAGGGATCAGCTTATTGGCAATGGCGCGTAACCGTAATACTTGTGGATGATTATCGGGTCCCAGCGCATGTTGCTTTTCAGCTTGCTGCATGGTTTGTGCATACTGCGTTGCAGCCTGGTTTTCCAGCGCTCCGACCGGAGCGAATTTGCTTAAAAGAGAGTTGCCGCCAATTTTGACGCCATCCTGCGACGTTGCATTCTGCGCAAATGCAGAGCCCATCGTCGCAAAAAGAACAGCAGCAAAGAGTGTATGCAGTTTCATATTTAAGCCAGTAATAAGCCAGTGAACAGGTTACCCAGAGAAATGGTGATCATGCCGCCAGTTTTAAAGATACCGCAATAAAAATCGCTATTTGCCCGAATCGATCTCTTAAACACTAAGCTTGACGCTTACGCAACCTGAACACCGCCAGACTGCCACGCAAGTTAGGTAAAAAATTCACTGGCTGACCTTCATGCAGAGCAACACATTGCATGACTTCCAGACCGACTTCGTTGGCAAGATCGGCGAAATCATAAATCGTTGCACAACGAACGTTCGGCGTGTCATACCACTGATACGGCAAGGATTTCGATACCGGCATTTTCCCCAGCAATAATGCAGTACGATGCGGCCAATAGCCAAAATTCGGAAAAGAGACGATGGCTTCACGACCGACGCGGGCAATGTCACGCAACAAAGGTTCCACATGCTTCATCATCTGTAATGACGATAAGCACAACACAGTGTCAAAAGCATTGTCATCAAACATGCCCAGACCATTTTCCATGTCTTGCTGTATCACATTAATATGACGTTTCGCGCAGGCAAGTGTTTTGTCGTCCGCGATCTCTATGCCGTAGCCACTGCATTGTTTGTCGGTTTGCAGATAATCAAGCATGACGCCATCGCCGCAACCCACGTCCAATACTTGTGACTGCGGCTGAATCCAGTCGGCAATAAAAGCCAGATCGGGACGTAATTGATTTAATTCTGAAAAATTCATGCTGACACTCCTTTCAGTTCTGTCGCAATGCGATCGAAATACGCCGCAACCAGATTCAGATAACGGGAGTCGTCCAGCAGGAATGCATCGTGTCCGTGAGGCGCATCAATTTCAGCGTAGCTGACGGTGCGTTTGTTACTGATTAAGGCTTTCACAATTTCACGGCTGCGCTCAGGCGAAAAACGCCAGTCGGTAGTGAATGAGGCCAGTAAAAACTGCGCTTTGGTTGTCGCCAGCGCTTTGGTCAGATCGCCATCGGTATGGCGGGCCGGATCAAAATAATCCAGCGCTTTGGTGATCAGCAAATACGTATTGGCATCAAAGTAATCTGAAAATTTATCGCCCTGATAGCGGAGATAAGATTCAATTTCAAAATCGACGCCGTAGCCAAACTGGTAATCATCCGACTTCAGATCACGTCCGAATTTTTCGGCCATATCGTCATCCGACAAATAAGTGATATGACCTATCATGCGCGCCACTCTTAAGCCACGGCGCGGAACGACGCCATGCGCATAGAAATCACCGCCGTGAAAATCCGGATCAGTCAGTATCGCCTGCCGCGCCACATCGTTAAACGCGATATTCTGCGCCGACAGTTTTGGCGTCGATGCGATTACCACGCAGTTCTGCAAACGATCCGGGTACAAAATACTCCACGCCAGTGCCTGCATACCACCAAGCGAGCCGCCCATGACCGCAGCGAATTGCTTTATCCCCATAACATCTGCCAGACGCGCCTGCGCGTTGACCCAGTCTTCTACGGTGACCACCGGAAAATCAGCGCCATAAGGTTTGCCCGTGGCGGGGTTCGTATGCATAGGGCCGGTGGAGCCAAAACAGGAACCAAGATTATTGACGCCGATCACAAAAAAACGGTTGGTATCTACCGGTTTACCGGGGCCGACCATGTTGTCCCACCACCCTATATTCTTGGGCTGGTCGGCGTAGTAACCTGCGACATGATGAGATGCATTCAAGGCATGACAAATAAGTACGGCATTTGATTTATCTGCATTTAAGCTGCCATAGGTTTCCACCATCAAGGTGTATCCGGCAATTGATGCGCCACTTTGTAAAGGCAACGGCGCCTCAAAGTGAAACGCCTGTGGTGTCACGGCACCAACGGATCCTGGTAAGGCTGACATACACTCTTCCATCGAGAAAATTCTCGTTCAAAAACTAAGGAAGGCTAAAAGAAGGGCTGAATGTGAAGGAAGGAAAGCTGCATTCAAGCTCGCTTTAGCCGTATTTATTGTCCGGAAATTGTCCAGACCGCGCCCGCAAGCTGATTTTCAAATCGGCGCCTGTATCTAATTGCATCTAAGTTGGCAAGGATAACGAACTCCAGCCTCATCGTCAAACCTGTTCCGGATTCAATGCAACGTTTTGCCAAGCGCTTCCATATGACCCAGCGTTTCCTGTATCACCGCAGAATCATAGCTGCGCAAGATCTTTTTCACATATGGTTGCAAGGTGTCAAACCGGGTATTCAGAATCGCCTGTTTAATCTCTGGTAACAACGCCGCAGGCATTGATAACTCCCGGAATCCCATGCCGACCAATAAGCGGGTCAGGCGTAAATCGCCTGCCATACCGCCACAAATCGACAAAGGAATCCCGGCTTTTTCTGCCGTACTGACGATGATCTGCAATAACTGCAAAATCGCCGGATGTAAATCATCGTATAAGTGTGCAACTTCGTGATCGGCGCGATCAATTGCCAGCGTGTACTGGATCAAGTCATTCGTGCCGATAGATAAGAAGTCGAGCTTTTTAACAAACATCGGCAGCGCCAGCGCGGCAGCGGGAATTTCTATCATCGCGCCGATCGGTATGCCTGCATCAAATTCTTTCTTTTCTGCCGTCAGTTCTTTCTTGGCCTGCGCGATCAGTTGCAAGGTCTGTTCGATTTCAAATCCATGCGCCATCATCGGAATCAGAATTTTGACCGGCCCAAATGCAGACGCACGCAAGATTGCCCGCAATTGCGTCAGAAAAAGTTGCGGCTCGGCCAGACAATAGCGTATTGCCCGCAAACCTAAGGCAGGGTTGAGAATATTGTGTTCAGCCGCTTCCAGTGGTTTGTCAGCACCCACGTCTAAAGTGCGGATGGTGACAGGACGGCCTTTCATGCCAAGTACCGCCTTACGATAAGCATCAAACTGCTCTTCTTCACTCGGCAACTGATGCTGTTCGCCGCTGCGCTCCATAAACAGAAATTCAGAACGGAACAGGCCAACACCACTGGCGCCAGCCTCAAGCGCAGGGGTGGCGTCGCCCGGCAATTCGATGTTTGCCAGCAAGGTAATTTCAATGCCGTCCTGCGTCACCGCCGGGGTTTTTTTGAGTTTGGAGAGTTTTTTTCTTTGTTTGAGCAGCAGCGCCTGACGTTCACGATATTGTTCCAGCACCATCGTCGGCGGCGCAACGATGACCACGCCGGCATCGCTGTCGATGATCAGCCAGTCATCCTGTTCTATCAGTTGCGAAGCATTCCCCATACCGACCACGGCAGGGATACCAAGGCTGCGCGACACAATTGCAGTATGCGAATTTTGCCCGCCTTCATCGGTGACAAACCCGGTAAAAGCGACATCGCGGAATTGCATCATATCTGCCGGAGAAATATCTCTGGCGACCACGACCATGTTAGCGGTGCGCTCATCTATCCCATCGGAAGAAGGAACCTGACTAGAAGAGCCGGTCAGCACTTTCAACACCCGCTCGGCAACTTGCTGAATATCGGCTTTGCGTTCGCGCAGATAATCGTCTTCGATTTCATCGAACTGCGCCGACAGCTCATCGACCTGAGTCACGAGCGCCCATTCGGCGTTGTAATGGCGGGTACGGATAATATCGAGCGGGGCTTCCGATACCATGGGATCGGACAAAATGAGAGCGTGTACATCCAGAAAAGCGCCGAGCTCGGTCGGTGCATCCTGCGGCAGATCGGCCCAGATCGCCTGTAATTCAACGTGGACTTGCGCAATTGCGTTTTGCAGGCGCAGCACTTCCGCCTCGACTAATTCCTGCGCAACCAGATAATGCTTCACATCCAGCGCAGCCGGACGCAATAAATGCGCGCGACCGATCGCGATACCGCGTGAAACAGGGATGCCTTGCAATGTAAATGATGCCATGCCTCGTGCCCCATGTTCTTAATTGTCTTTACTCACCTGCCTTCAGGAAAATGAGCAAACGGATACAACACTGCAGAACCATCGCACCTGGAACACTTCACATGGTCTGCGCGGAAAAAATCATTACTCGCCTTCACCAAACTTATCATTGACGAGATTGACGATGGCATCAAAGCATTCCTGCTCATCGGCACCATCGGTTTCCAGCATGATTTTGCTGCCCTTACCCGCCGCCAGCATCATCACGCCCATGATCGACTTGCCATTCACACGGCGACCATTGCGTGTCACCCAGACTTCACTTTTGAATTTACTGGCCAGTTGCGTAAATTTGGCCGATGCGCGCGCATGCAGACCAAGTTTGTTCACAATTTCAATTTCTTGTTGGATCATGCTCTACTTTCAACTCTTTGATTAATTCGGTGACAGCCGGATACGGTTATCTATCCGCAGCGCGCCATTCTGACCGCCCGCGAGTGCCATTTCCACAACCACATCGAGCGCGTCATTACGGTAAGTAATCGCCCGCAACAACATCGGCAAGCTGATACCGGCAATGGTGGCAACCTGATCGGGTTCGCCTAGCTGGCGGCAGCAATTGGATGGCGTTCCACCCATGATATCGGTCATCACCAGCACGCCGGAGCCGTCATTGAGTCGTTGTACCGCTTCCAGCGCCAGACGGTGCACATCATCCGTATTCTGATCGGCAATCACATCGATCGCTTCCAGGCGCTCCGGCATACCGCGAAAAACATGGGCTGCAGCCTGGATAAATGCCGAGCCTAGCGGCGCGTGGGTCATCAACAGTATTCCAACCATAATTTCTCAAAATAGAGGGAGTATGTGCCAATTTTCACTTACTCTCCTTGATTTCATTAGGGGGTTACGACATACCCCGGGGAGTATATTAACGCCCTGAAACGGCTGTTTCAAGCGCATCAATAAACATCGCGGCCACATCCACGCCTTTTTGCTGCGTAATTTCCTGGAAACAGGTCGGGCTGGTCACATTGACTTCGGTCAGGCAATCGCCAATGACGTCTAATCCTACCAGCAACAAGCCTCTTTGATAAAGCTGCGGCGCCAAAGTCTGCGCAATCTCAAGATCGCGCGCCGACAATTCCTGCGCCACGCCAACACCGCCCGCCGCCAGATTGCCACGCACTTCGCCGTTTTGCGGAATCCGCGCCAGCGCATATGGCACGACCTTGCCACCGATGAGCAAAATACGTTTATCACCATTGACGATCTCGGGAATATAGCGCTGGATCATGATGGTGCGGCTGCCATTGAGCGTCAGCGTTTCGATCACGGAACCCAGGTTCATGCCATCGGCACGAATCCGGAAAATACCGGCGCCGCCCATGCCGTCGAGCGGTTTCAGAATGATGTCCTGATGTTCGCGGTGAAACGCGCGGATACGCTGCTCATCGCGGGTCACCAACGTCGGTGCGGTGAACTGGCTGAATTGCGCAATGCTCAGTTTTTCATTGTGATTGCGTATCGCTGCCGGTTTGTTGAAGACGCGTGCGCCCTGTTGTTCTGCCAGCTCCAGCAAATAAGTCGCGTAGATATATTCCATATCAAACGGCGGGTCTTTACGCTGCAATACCGCATCGAAAGCACTCAGCGGCAACGCCTGTGGCGCTTCGGCGCGATACCAGTCTTCGCTGTCACCAGTCAGCGTAATCTTACTGATGCTGGCAATGACTTTGCCACCTTCCAGCGCCATGTCTGCCGGGCCAAACGCATACACCGCGTAACCTCGCCTGACTGCCTCGCGCATCATCGCAAAAGTGGAATCTTTATAAGTCTTGAACTGCGACAGCGGGTCAGTCAGAAAGGCGATTTTCATGGCAATTTTTAAAGAAAATGACGGCGCACCGGCGACAAGCCAGCAGGCCAATTAATAGATTTCAGGATCAGGATCCGTTTTTTCCAGCTCGAGTGAAGCCGCCAGCAATGCCAGCCGCGCCACCACACCATACATGTAAAAACGATTCGGTGCTGCCGTCCCTGGTTTTGCTTTCATGTCCGGCACCGCATGTTGCTGGGCAAAAGCCAGCGGCACAAACTGCATCCCCGGTGCGTTCAGATTTTCATCGATGCCACGCTCTTCATTCACACGGTAAAAGCCACCGACAACATAGCGATCGATCATATAGACGACCGGTTCAGCGACGGAATCTTTGATCTGCTCAAAGGTGTACACACCTTCTTGCACAATCACATCAGTGACGGCTATGCCATCTTTAATGACGGACATTTTATTGCGCTGTTTGCGATTCAACTCGCGGACTTCGTCGGAATGGTGCACCGTCATAATGCCCATGCCATAAGTGCCAGCATCTGCCTTGACGATCACGAACGGTTTTTCCTTGATGCCGTACTCTTTGTATTTTTTACGGATTTTCGCCAGTATCGTATCAACTGCGGCGACCAGCGCGTCTTCGCCTGTGCCATCGTGAAAATTAATCCCATTCACTTTGGTGAAAAACGGATTGAGCATCCACGGATCAATATCGACCAGTTTGGCAAATTTTTTCACCACTTCATCATACGATGAAAAATGATTACTCTTGCGGCGCATAGACCAGCCCGCGTGCAGCGGCGGCAACAAGGTTTGCTCATTGAGCTCTTCCAGAATCGCCGGTATGCCTGCCGACAAATCGTTATTCAGAACGATGGTGCACGGATCAAAATTTTTCAGCACCAGACGGCGCCCATTTTCAGAGCGCTCCAGCGGCTCGAGTATCAGCTGGCTGCCATCCGGCAGATCAATCGGCGTCGGCTCGGTAATATCTGCAGATAAAGAACCGAGGCGCACGTTCAGACCAGTCTGACGGAATATCTGCATCAGGCGGGCGATGTTTTGCAGATAAAAGGTATTGCGTGTATGACTTTCCGGGATCAGCAACAGGTTTTTGGCATCGGGACAATATTTTTCTATCGCCGCCATTGCTGCCTGCACTGACAATGGCAGCATTTCTGTTGCCAGATTATTAAATCCACCCGGAAATAAATTGGTATCGACAGGGGCTAATTTGAATCCCGCATTGCGTAAATCGACGGAACAGTAAAATGGCGGCGTATGTTCCTGCCACTCCAGACGGAACCAACGTTCGATGGCGGGCGTTGCCTCCAGAATTTTCTTTTCGAGATCGTGCAGTGGCCCGTTGAGAGCCGTGACAAGATGCGGAACCATAGTGACCTTTTTGATAAGCTGCCTGAGTCGCCGGCAGCTTTCGCAAATATCTGGGGAGCGTGCCGGCTTTTTAAGACTCTCTTAGCTTGGGGTGAAACGCAGAGAATCAAGTCAAGCCAGGGAATATCCCTACGGAATTCAGGATGATTTTGTCAGCAGGCTGAAATGCTCGACGGTTGGTGGTGCCGCAAAAAACGGACCAACGATAGAGCGCCATTGCAAAAAGGCCGGAGATTCGCGGAAATCTATCGTGTGATTTTCCAGTGTTTCCCAAAAAATCATCAGGACATAGCGTTCAGGGGACTCTATCCCCTTATTCACTTTAAAACCGCTGAACCCTTTGGCCTGGGAAATGACTTCATCCAGCCCACGCTGAATAGCAGCATCAAATTGTTCTTGTTGTCCTGGGTGAATGCGGATGTCGGCAAGTTCGAGAATCATGTTTAGCTCTTTATTTACAATGAAATGTCTGAAGTGTCTGTTGCAGAATCCTATTATGGCACCAAACGGGGCAAAATCAGACTAAGCCGCGATCACTCAATTCCTTCTTCAGATACGCATAAAACACTGGCGCGGCGACAACACCCGGCACACCGAACAGGGTTTCCATTACCAAGATGGCAGTCAATAGCTCCCAGGCCCGCGCATTGACTTGCTCTCCTATGATGCGCGCATTCAGGAAATATTCCGCTTTGTGAATTACGATCATGAAGACCAATGAAGCCATAGCCATATTCAATGAGTGCGATAACGCAACAATCACGATCACGGAGTTAGAAATGATATTGCCAGCGACAGGAATCAGGCCAGCCAGAAAGGTAATTGCAATCATAGTTTTGGTCAGCGGCAGATGCACGCCGGCCAAAGGAAGAATGACGAGCAGATAAATCGCGGTTAATACCGTATTAATCAGCGAAATTTTGAATTGTGCGAAGACAATTTTATGAAATATCTGTGCAAAGGCGGCAATCCGTTGATGTAACGCGGCGGCAAACGGTTTGTGATTGCTGTCACCACTGGCATCGCGCAAGGCCACCATGCTGCCGATGATCATTCCGAGTAATAAATGCACGATCAGATGACCAGCTTCCGGCACCAGCAATTTTGCCTCCCCCGCGTGCTCACGCAACCAATGTGTAATCATCGTCTGCAGCGCATCAACGTCTTCGGGAATATTGGCGCTCATCCACAGCGGTACCTGACTGCGTGACGACTCCAGAATATCTGCCAGTCTTTGCAGCAAATTATGCAAATTCCCGGCATCACTGCGCAAAAACACATGACACCCCCAGGTTGCCAACAGCAAACTGACGATTAATATCGCGGACAATAATGCGACCGCAATCATGCGCGGCTGGCGATGACTGAACCTCTGCGCAATCATCGGCGTCAGCATGTGTACCAGTGAATACACCAGCAACCCGGAAAATAAAGCCAGTAACAAGCCCGCTTTCAACACTAAAAATAAACTGACTGCCACAACGATATACGATGCATAAACCGAAGCACTGAGTTTTGGCGTTACCATCATGCGAATTCCTTTTTATAAGAGATGACCCACTGCCGTCATCAAAACCACCAACCAATAAATGACGTCACTGCCACAATACGCGCATTAAAACATAGTGCAGGCGAACCCAGCGACGGTAAAAACAAGAATATTTAATCGACATTCCGGCAATATTTTTGCGGCCAGTATCGTTATGCGCGATCTGACAACCTGCGTTGGAATCTGTACGCAATGTTCAGAAACATGGCTGAAACATAGATTTACATCTTTCTTGTCGTCCTTATCGGAACCTGATGCGTTAAAAGAGGACTAAACTGAACTGATGATCACTTGCATCGAGGTATATATGACATTCACACTGAAACAACTCTCCACTGCCGCTGCTTTGCTGGCAATCACCAGCGCTGGTTCCATTGCGCAGGCAGCTGATTTTGAGGATTATGCACGCGTCGTTAACGTCACACCGCAAGTTGAACAAATCAACATGCCACGTCAGGATTGCCGGACTGAATACGAAACTTATCAACGTCCACAAGAACGCAGCAACTCTGGCGGCATTATCGGCGGTATTGCCGGCGGTCTGCTCGGTAGTCAGGTTGGTGGCGGCAACGGTAAGATCGCTGCTGCTGCAGCGGGGGCAATTACTGGCGCTCTGGTTGGCGACCGTATGGACAATGGCAACAATGGTCAGCAAGGTTACGAGAGCCGCCCGGTTCGTCAATGCAGAACCGTCGATAGCTGGCAAACTCGCACGAATGGTTATGCCGTCACTTATGAGTACAACGGTCGGACTTACACCTCAGTCATGCCATATGATCCTGGTTCACGTCTGCGCTTGCACGTTTCCCTGACACCTCGTCCTTAAATCGTCTGACAATCAGCAAAAATCGCTAAATACCGTTGCTTGAATACAAAATGCCGCTAAATGCGGCATTTTTTTCGTCAACATTTCCACATGGAAAGTAATTTCCGACGCATATCCGACCGAAATAGCATGGGTTTATAGTATGATCTCGCCCAAACTTAATGCATTCGCTCCGTCTACAGTCCATGAAAAACATGTTAAAAAAATACGGTCTGCTGGTATGGCTATCTCTATTTCTGATTGCCGGTTTTGTCTTCACCACCGTTGCCGGATATATCGTCTCGCGCGATACGATACAACAAGGAATTTCGGAACAAACACTGCCTATCACCGGAGACAATGTTTATTCTGAGATACAAAAAGACATACTGCGACCGGTTTTCGTTTCTTCGCAAATCGCACATGACACTTTTGTCCGCGACTGGATCATCAACGGTGAAGAAGAGCAGGAAAGAATCACGAAATATCTGAAAGAAATCAAACTCAAGAATAAAGCGATATCCAGTTTTCTGATTTCAGATAAATCCCGCAATTACTACCATGCTGACGGCTTATTAAAGCAAATCAAAGAAGGCGAACCGCGTGACACCTGGTTTTTTCGTGTAAAAAATCTCAAATCCGCCTACGAAACCAATGTCGATCTGGATCTCGCCAATCACGACGCAGTCACGATCTTCGTCAATTACCGGATTCTTGACTATCAAGGTCAATTCATCGGCGCTACCGGTATAGGGCTGACGCTGAATACACTGAAACATCTGATTGACAGCTATCAAAAACGCTTTGATCGCCAGATTTACTTCGCTGATCAGAAAGGTAAAGTCACTCTGACCGGAAGTAATTTCAGTAAACGAGGCGACAACATCCAGACGATCAGCGGTATCCAGAGTATCTCCGAGAAAATTCTGGCGAATCGCCAAAGTGAATCCATGCATCTGGAATATCAGGGAGACAATGGAACCGTACTGGTCAACTCGCGTTATATCCCGGAACTCGGCTGGCATTTGCTGGTGGAACAAGAGGCGAATTCTGGTATCAGGCCGATTCAGAATGTGTTCCTGCTGAATCTTGGTATCAGCGCCACCATCACCATTCTGATCATGGTCATGGTTCTGCTCACAGTGCGTCGCTACCAGAAACGTCTGGAAAAATCGGCGTCAACGGACTCTCTGACGAATCTGCTGAACCGTCATGCATTTGATTTCGTTTTTCAGCAAAGCCTGCTCGACGCCGAGCGCACACGCCAACCTATGTGTGCGATTTTGCTGGATATTGATTTTTTCAAAAAGGTGAATGATAAACACGGGCATCTGGTCGGTGATCACGTGCTCAAAGAAATCGCCGCGATCGCGAAACGTTCCTTACGCGAGAGCGATGTGCTCTGTCGCTGGGGCGGCGAGGAATTTCTTATTCTGCTGAAAAACTGCACACTCGAAAAAGCAACCTCAATCGCAGAAAACCTGCGCAGTACCATTGAGAACAATGATTTTTCACGCACCACCGACCTTACCCGCACACGACTCGGCGTCACTGTCAGTATGGGCGTTGCAGAATGCCGTAGCAATGAAACCGAGGATAGTGTATTTGAGCGTGCGGATCAGGCTTTGTATCAGGCAAAAGCCAACGGGCGTAACAGCGTCTATTTCTCTGAATGATGTTTGCGAGCCGCTAATTCGACAGTGGGAGTAACGAATGCCTGATATAAATCTCCCGCAGCCGGATCCCACTGCGCCACGATCGCCTGCTGCCTGCTGACCGTTGTCATATCACCGCGCGCGATCGGCCCGGTCAGTGCTGCGGCTGATCCCAGCGTGAAGACATTCTCCAGCGATTGTCTCGCCAACGGTGCAGCCATTGCCAGCGCCAGTTCAGATGGAATCCCCGCCGACTGATAAGCGCGCAAGGCAACGTCCATCAGACTCACCAGATAATTGCTGGCAAACACAGAACCTGCGTGATACAACAATTTGGATTCAGCGCTGATCTCAACCGTCTGCGCACCGATGGCCTGCATCGCTGGCAGCAACACAGCAAGCGCCCGGCGATCGCCTTCAAGACTGCATATGGTTCCAGAAAATTGCTCCGCCACTGCTTGCGGGTCTGCAAAACTACGCACCGGATGCACACTGGCAACCGCAGCACCTGATGCCGCCGCCGCTGCGAGTTCTGTGGATGCCTTCGAGCCGCTGCAATGAAACACGATGGTATGTTCATTGATCAGTCCTTGTTCGCACAAGGCAGTACAGACCTCAGAAATATGATCATCAACAACCGCCAGCATCCACACATCTGCTGCGATTAACTCCTGCCAGTTGGCAAGTGCAGCACCGGCACCGATAAACTCTCTGGCAGACTGGGCGCTGGCAGATGTCCGGTTCAATATCTGCGTGATGGAAAATACAGCGTGCTGCTGAAAGCAACGACCGAACACCTGACCGACTTTACCCGCACCAACTATCGCCAAGGTCTTCATGCGACCACCGGTTCAGGATAACGCCGCAAACCTTCCAGATTCAAAATCGTGATACCGCCATAATCAACGGACAGCAATTGCTTCTTTTCGAGCAGTTGCAAAGCCTGATTCGCTCGTTGCCGCGACACGCTGGAAATATAGCCAATCTCCTCCTGCGATATCTGCAATTGCATACTGCTACCGGGATTCAGATAGGGATTGAACATCGCTGCGAGACAACGTGCGACGCGGGTGTCCGGATCAAGCATGCGATCATATTCCACCAAAGAAATAAACAAGCCCAGCCGTTCGTTCAACTGATGCAAGAGAAAGCGATTGAATGGAATACTGTTATCCAGCAAAAAAGTGAAGGTGCTGCGCGGCATATACGCGACGCGAGTATCACGCAGTGCAACGACATCGTAACGGCGCGGTTCAGTTTTTAATAAGGAACCCTCGCCGAACCAGCCACCCGCCAGCATACAACTGAAGGTGACCGTTTTTCCTTCTGGCGAAATACTGCTCATTTTCAGAAAACCATCTAGCACTCCCATCCAATGATCGACAGGATCGCCTTTGCGGCAAACATAACCACCGGCCGGGATAAAGCGCTCAATGATCTCATCCTCGACTTTTTGCATGTGATCCGGCGCCAGCATGTGCGCCCACATTGTCTTTGCCAGGCCTTGTTTCAGTTCACTTTTTATATTCGCCATATTTGTGCAACGCACCACCGAAAGTTGGTTCATTCCGTCAGATTGTCAGTTAAACGACAGCCGCAGCGGGTACAAGTAACTAGTATCTGATCAACAAAAAAATTATTCAGAACTGACGCAGAATCGTCCAGCGCGTTGCCACACTGCACACTGACTTGCTGGAATAAATGACGTCAGTCCTGATGGAGACATTGTAAGCGAGCTGACATGCAATCGAGCCACTTAAACACCGTTGATTGCTATACGCAGACCGGTATCGACAATGCCAGACAGTTTCAATAGCCGCAGATAACACCTGCAGTAAGTCTGATGTAGGACGTAGTGCAGAAACTCATAAAAAAAGTAGCAATCATACTGGCTGCTTAAACGATCAAAGTATCGTACAGCTGACCAGACAGGCCAATACAAATAAGGCTGGTGGTGGAGACATGACAAAGACAGAGAACACAACGTTCCCGAGATTATTGCTGGAACATGGAAAAATGCGCCCGGAGCATCCGGCGTTCCGTGAAAAAGATCTGGGCATCTGGCAAACCTGGAACTGGCAACAGGTCAACGACGAAGTGCGCGCGCTCGCCTGCGGTCTGGCGGCACAAGGGTTTCAGCGCGGCATGAACCTCGCGATTATCGGTGATAACCGCCCGCGTCTTTACTGGGCGATGATGGCAGCACAGTGCCTCGGTGGTATTCCGGTGCCTTTGTATCAGGATGCGCCGGCAGCCGACATGGCGTATGTGCTGGAAAACGCAGAAATTGCTTTTGCCGTTGTCGAAGATCAGGAGCAGGTCGATAAATTACTCGACATCAAACAACAATATGCCGGCATACAGCACATCTGCTTTGAAGATGAACGCGGTATGCGGCATTACCACCAGCCCGAACTGAGTTCTTACGCCGCCTTGCAGGAAGCCGGGCGCATGTATGACCGTACCCACCCTGAATTTTTCATGCATCAGATCGAACTCGGTCAGCCAGAAGACACTGCCGTCATGCTGTACACCTCAGGCACCACCGGTAAGCCGAAAGGCGTATGCCAGAGTCATCGCTCATTCATGACCGCTGCTGTCGGCGGTGCAGGCTTTGATCACCTGAGTGCCGACGAAGATATACTTTCCTATCTGCCGATGGCATGGGTCGGCGATCACTTGTTTTCATTTGCGCAAGCGCTGGTCACCGGCTTTACTGTGAACTGCCCGGAATCCAGCGAAACCGTGCTGACCGATCTGCGTGAAGTCGGCCCTACGTATTATTTTGCACCGCCACGCGTGTTTGAAAACATGCTGACCACCGTCATGATACGCATGGAAGATGCGGGCGCTGTCAAACAACATCTGTTTCAGTATTACATGGAAATCGCCCGCCAATATGGCTCCGACATTCTCGACGGAAAACCGGTTTCTGCGTTAGCCAGACTCAATTACCGCATCGGCGAATTTCTGATTTACGGGCCGCTGAAAAATGTACTCGGCTTATCCCGCGTCAGGGTCGCTTATACCGCTGGTGCCGCCATTGGCCCTGATCTGTTCCGTTTCTATCGCTCTATCGGTGTCAATCTGAAGCAGTTGTATGGCTCCACCGAAACCTGCGCTTACGTTTGCCTGCAACCGGATGGCAACATCAAATTTGACAGCGTCGGTCAGGCTGCACCCGGCGTGGAAGTGACGCTGGCAGACAATGGGGAAGTGCTGGTGAAATCGAGTGCCATGCTGACCGGTTACTACAAACGGCCGGATGCCACCGCCGAAGTCATCGATGAACAGGGCTATTTCCATACCGGTGATGCCGGTATTTTTGACGCCGAAGGACATCTGAAAATCATCGACCGCGCAGCAGATGTCGGCAAGCTCACCAACGGCGATATCTTTGCGCCTAACTACATCGAAAATAAACTCAAGTTTTTCCCGTTCATCAAAGAAGTCGTTGCTTTCGGCCATGACAGGGACCATGTGTGCGCCTTCATTAACATTGATATGGAAGCCGTAGGTAACTGGTCAGAACGACGCGGCATCGCCTATTCCGGTTACACCGATCTGGCCGCAAAAGCTGAGACGTATCAGCTCATCATGTCGTGCATAGAAAAAGTGAATGCCGATCTGGCCAATGAAACGCTGATGGCGGGCACACAGATACATCGCTTCCTGATCCTGCACAAAGAGCTCGACCCTGACGACGACGAACTGACCCGCACACGCAAAGTCCGTCGCAAATTTATTGCAGAAAAATATGCGGTGCTGATAGAAGCTTTGTATTCAGCTAAGCGCTCGCAATACATAGAAACGCAAGTCAAATTTGAAGATGGCCGTCAGGGTACTGTCAGTGCGGATCTGCACATCAGTGATGTCAAGACATTTGCTGCCCAGCAGCATGCGGCATAAGGAACAGCAATGACCAATAACAGAAAAACCGGTGAAGTTATTCTTGATTTGCAAGGCATTTCCTTGTCGTTTGGTGGCGTCAAAGCGCTGACAAATATTTCGTTCAACGTCAAAGAGCATGAAATCCGCGCGATTATCGGCCCGAACGGTGCAGGTAAAAGCTCGATGCTGAATGTGATCAATGGCGTCTACCGGCCGCAGGAAGGGCAGATCACCTACCGTGGCCGCCAACGCAAGGATATGAATACCTATGCAGCCGCCAAAAGCGGCATCGCCCGCACGTTTCAGAACATCGCCTTATTTAAAGGCATGAGTGTGCTCGACAACATCATGACGGGGCGGAATCTGAAAATGAAATGTAATTTTCTGATGCAGGCGCTGTATCTCGGGCCTGCACGCAAAGAAGAAATTGCCCACCGTGAAAAAGTCGAAGAAATCATCGACTTTCTGGAAATTCAACACATCCGCAAAACACCAGTCGGACGCTTATCTTACGGTCTGCAAAAGCGGGTTGAACTCGGTCGCGCGCTTGCCGCTGAACCCGAGATTTTATTGCTGGATGAACCGATGGCAGGCATGAACGTCGAGGAAAAACAGGACATGAGCCGTTTCATCCTTGATGTGAATGATCAGCTCGGCACCACCATCGTTCTGATCGAACATGACATGGGCGTCGTGATGGATATTTCTGACCGGGTTGTCGTGCTGGATTACGGTAAAAAAATCGGCGATGGCACACCGGCAGAAGTGCTGGCAAATCAGGAAGTGATCAATGCCTATCTTGGCGTTGCACACTGACACCACCGTCTTGAGGAAAACAAAATGAATCTCAGTTTTTTCTTTGAAGTGCTCATCGGTGGCCTGTTGTCCGGTGTGATGTATGCACTGGTTGCGCTTGGTTTTGTGCTGATCTACAAAGCCTCCGGCGTCTTCAATTTCGCACAGGGGGCGATGGTGTTTTTTGCCGCCCTGACCTGCGTCGGCCTCAGTGAAAAATTTGATCTGTCGATGTGGGTCGCGATACCGCTGACGATGGCCGTGATGATCGTCTTAGGTCTGGCAATAGAAAGAATCGTCTTGCGGCCACTGGTGAATCAGCCGGAGATCACACTCTTCATGGCCACCATCGGTCTGACCTTTTTCATCGAAGGGCTGGCGCAATTACTGTGGGGTTCGCAACCGCACAAGCTGACATTGCCGATCGAAGATGTGCCTATCGAATTTCTGATGGAAAAATTCAATATTCTGGTGTCGCAGTTCGATGTGATTGCCGCACTGATCTGCGCCATTCTCGTCACTGGTCTGGCACTGCTGTTTTCCAAAACAAAAATCGGGCGCGCGCTGCGGGCGGTCGCTGACGATCATCAGGCCGCGCTGGCGGTCGGTATTCCGTTGCAACAAATCTGGGGCATCGTCTGGGCGGTTGCCGGTTTTGTCGCACTGGTGGCGGGTTTGCTTTGGGGTGCACGTAATGGTGTGCAGTTTGCATTGACGTTTGTCGCGCTGAAAGCTTTGCCAGTGCTGATTCTGGGCGGCTTCACCTCGGTTCCCGGCGCGATAGTCGGTGGTCTGATTATCGGTGCCTCAGAAAAGCTGGCGGAAGTATATATAGGCCCGTTGGTTGGCGGTGGTATCGAGGGCTGGTTCCCGTATGTACTGGCATTGTTGTTTTTGCTGGTGCGGCCGGAAGGTTTGTTTGGCGAAAAAATCATACGCAGGATTTAAACAATCTTGTTCTGAGCAAACCCCAATCATATTCTGCCTTACCAGACAAAAATGGCTGGTAAGGCGCATGAATACGAAGACTTACACTAAGACTTGTATTAAGACTTAAGGAAACACTATGTTCTATCGTGAAGCAGGACAATTTAAAACCAGCTATCAGGCAGACAACCAGATATTTCCATTACGTCAGGACAGAATCGGCGTTGCCCTGTTGCTATGCGCCGCTTTTTTTGTGGTGCCATTGCTCGCCTCTGATTATGCTTTTTCCGCGATCTTTATTCCGTTTCTGATTTTTTCACTGGCGGCATTAGGCCTGAATATTCTGACCGGATATGCCGGACAATTATCGCTGGGTTCAGCTGCGTTCATGGCAGTCGGTGCGTTTGCTTCCTACAATTTCATGTTGCGTGTGCCTGGCATTCCTATCTTGCTGGCATTTGTCCTCGGCGGCATATCAGCGGCGATGGTCGGTATCGCTTTCGGTTTACCATCTTTGCGCATACGTGGCTTTTATCTGGCTGCTGCCACGCTGGCGACGCAATTTTTTGTGGTCTGGTGTCTGACAAAAATTCAATGGTTCACGAATTACAGTTCTTCCGGTGTGATTACCGCGCAGGAAATTGTGATCATGGGCATGAGCTTCAACACACCAGTCAAAAAATATCTGCTGACATTGGGCATCGTCTGTGTGATGGCCTTACTGGCAAAAAATATGGTGCGCTCGAATGTCGGTCGTTCGTGGATGGCGGTGCGTGACATGGACGTGGCAGCGGAAGTCATCGGCTTCCGGCTGATGCGCACCAAGCTGCTGGCATTCGCTGTGTCGTCGTTTTACTGCGGCATCGCGGGTGCTTTATATGCCTATGCTTATCTGGGCACGGTGGAACCAGAAGCCTATAACCTCGATCTGTCGTTCCGCATCTTGTTCATGATCATTATCGGCGGCGTCGGCTCTATTCTCGGCTCGTTTCTTGGTTCGGCATTTATCGTTTTACTGCCGGTGTTTCTGAATCTGATCGCCCATTTTTTATCGCTACCGACCAACATCGCATCGAATCTCGAATTGATGGTATTCGGCGCGCTGATTATTTTTTTCCTGATTGTTGAACCACATGGCCTTGCACGTTTGTGGCAGATCACGAAAGAAAAACTGAGACTGTGGCCTTTCCCGCATTAAGTTTTTACCGTCGTCGTTTTTTATCAATACAGAGCGCCATGCTGAAGGCGTCGTTCTACCCATACAACCAACAGGAGACAACATGAAACTGATGAAATCAATACTACTGGCATCGGCAATGATAGGTGCAGTGAATGTCGCACAGGCAGATGACCAGTACATTCCACTGCTCTCATACCGCGTCGGCCCTTACGCGGCGGGTGGCTCCGGCTTTTACGGCGGTGTCATTGATTACTTCAATCTGGTCAATGCCAAAGGCGGACTCAATGGCGTCAAGATTACATGGGAAGAGTGCGAGACTGAATACAATGCCTCGCGTGGTGTTGAATGCTATGAACGACTGAAAAAAGCACAAGGTGGCGCTTCATTAGTCGAGCCGCTCTCCACCGGCATTGCTTACGGCATTCTGGATCGTGTTGCCGAAGATAAAATCCCGATGACGACACTGGGCTATGGTCGTTCCGATGCGGCCAACGGCAAAGTGTTTCCGTATATTTTCCCGCTGATCACCAGCTACTGGAATCAGGCTGCGGCAATGACGAAATATCTGGGCGATAAATCCGGCGGTCTGGATAAGCTCAAAGGGAAAAAAATCGTTCATCTGTATCACGATTCCGCTTTTGGTAAAGAGCCAATTCCTGTCCTCGAAGCCCAGGCCAAACAATATGGCTTTGAGCTGATCAAAATCCCGGTCGCGCATCCGGGCAACGAGCAGCAATCGCAATGGTTGCAAATCCGTCAGGCCAATCCTGATTATGTGATTCTGTGGGGCTGGGGCGTGATGAATGCGGTCGCGATTAAAACGGCGCAACGCAATGGTTATTCGCGTGAAAAAATGCTGGGCGTCTGGTGGGCGGGCTCTGAGGAAGATGCGGTGCCTGCAGGTGATGCAGCAAAAGGTTATACCTCAATGACCTTTAACACGCCGGGCAATTACCCTGTACTCGATGAATTGCGCAATAAAGTCTATGCGGCGGGCAAAGGTAATCTCAGCGACAAATCCCGTATCGGTTCTGTCTATCACATGCGCGGTGTGACGGCAGCCATCCTGTGGTCAGAAGCGATTCTGAAAGCCCAGGAAAAATACGGTAAAGGCAAGCAGATGACTTCCGAGCAGATTCGCTGGGGCTTTGAAAATCTGAATGTGGATGAAGCACGTCAGAAAGCTCTTGGTGCACTTGGCATGTTCCCACCGGTGAAAACCTCGTGTGAAGACCATGAAGGTTCAGGTGCCGTCAAAGTGCAGCAATGGACTGGCGACAAGTGGAAAGCCATCACGCCGAACTGGGTCGTCGGTGATAAAGCGCTGACCCGCGCGATGCTGGAAGAATCTTCGAACAAATATGCCGCAGAGAAAAAAATCACACCGGCTTGTCTGAAGTAATTTTTCCTGAATCAGGAGATATCCGGCAACGGATATCTCTGTTACGCCGACCGTCAATACAGGCATATTATGAGCATACATTCCAATTCGTCTGAGAGCGCCATCAACAATCCCGCCTATCTCAGCGTCAACAATATCGAAGTGATCTACGATCACGTGATTCTGGTATTGAAAGGCATTTCCCTGCAAGTACCGCAAGGAAAAATTGTCGCGCTGCTGGGTGCGAATGGCGCTGGAAAATCGACCACGCTGAAAGCCATTTCCACTCTGCTGAAAAATGAACGTGGCGACATCACCAAGGGCGACATTACGTTTCAGGGACAACGTGTCGATCATCTGACGCCGAACGAACTGGTGAAACGCGGCCTGTCGCAAGTGATGGAAGGACGCCATTGTTTCGGCCATTTAAGCGTGGAAGAAAATCTGCTGACAGGCGCCTACACGCGCGCGCTCAGCCGGACTGAGCTGAAAGCAGAACTGGAAAAGGTCTATCACTACTTCCCGCGCCTGCGTGAACGCCGCCATTCGCAAGCCGGCTACACCTCGGGTGGCGAACAGCAGATGTGCGCGATAGGCCGGGCGCTGATGGCCAAGCCCAGCATGATTTTGCTGGATGAACCGTCGATGGGTATCGCGCCACAACTGGTGGAAGAAATTTTTGAGATCGTCAAAAGCCTGAATCAGCAGGAACAGGTTTCCTTCTTACTGGCCGAACAAAACACCAATATCGCGCTGCGCTACGCTGACTTCGGTTACATCCTCGAAAACGGCCGCGTCGTGATGGAAGGTGATGCCAGTGATCTCGCGAGTAATGAAGACGTCAAAGAATTTTATCTCGGTGTGTCCGGTGCCGGTCGCAAGAGTTTCCGCGACATGAAATTTTATCGTCGTCGCAAGCGCTGGCTGGCATAGCCGTACACAGCAACATATCGTAAAACATCGCAAAACATCGGCCTCCCCTTTCCTATTACGAAGAGAACGTCATGATTGAATATCTGGACGCGCTGGAAACCCGTACCCCGCACAGCCGCGAGCAGGCGCTGATGCAGCGGCTGCCATCACTGATTGCACAGGCAAAGACTGCCGCAGGATGGGCAACGATACTGAAAGATGTGTCGGCAAATGACATCAACTCGCGGCAGGCACTCGCGCAGTTACCGGTGACGCGCAAATCAGATCTCAAAACCTTGCAGCAACAACAGTTGCCATTCGGTGGATTAACGACCACCGCACCGCGCGGACTAGCCAGGATTTTTATGTCCCCCGGACCGATTTTTGACCCTGAAGGAAAATCGCCGGACTGGTGGCGCTTTGCGCGACCTATGTATGCGGCGGGCTTGCGCAGCGGTGATCTGATACAGAATTGTTTTTCCTATCATTTCACCCCGGCGGCATTTATGGTCGAAAGCGCTGCGGCCAAGCTCGGCTGCACCGTGATTCCGGCGGGTATAGGGCAAACGGAAATGCAGGTGCAGGCAATAGCAGAGCTGCGTCCGGATGCGTATATCGGCACCCCAAGTTTTTTAAAAATCATTCTGGAAAAAGCCGCCGATAGCGGTGCCGATATTTCGAGTATCAAAAAAGCGCTGGTCGGCGCAGAAGCCTTGCCGCCATCCCTGCGCCAGTGGCTGCAAGATCATGGCGTGCCGCATGTATTACAGATGTATGCCAGCGCCGATATCGGCAATATCGCCTATGAAACCATGACCGACGGTGTGCTTAATCCCGGTATGGTGCTGGATGAAGAGATCATTCTCGAAATCGTGCGTCCTGGCACTGGTGATCCGGTGGCAGAAGGGGAAGTCGGTGAAATTGTCGTAACTTCGTTCAACCCGGATTACCCGCTGATACGTTTTGCGACCGGCGATATGTCCGCGATCCTGCCCGGCATTTCACCCTGCGGCCGCACCAATCAACGCATCAAAGGCTGGATGGGGCGCGCCGATCAGACCACCAAGGTCAAAGGTATGTTCGTTCACCCTTCGCAGATTGCTGAAGTCAGAAAGCGCCATCCGCAAGTGCAAAAAGCGCGTTTGGTCGTCAGCGGCGAAATGGCGAATGACGTCATGACCTTGCATTGCGAAACGGCAGACCGCAGTGATGCACTGCAAGCCAGTATCATCGCCAGTTTGCGCGATGTGACCAAATTGCGTGGCGAGGTGCTGTTTGTAGCGGCCGGCAGTTTGCCAAATGATGGCAAAGTGATCGACGACACACGCCGCTATGAATGAGGTGCTCTGAACTGCTCATTACGCAGAATTTAAGACACACGACACTGATTGTTCACCTGTTGAGGGCGCTGAACAGCGCCCTTTTTTTCGCTCCCGCGCAGAAAAGTTCAAAATATCCTATAGTGCACGGAAAAGCGCATCCGCACGGAACGCTTTTTTGCCCGTTTTTAATATTCCCTACCCTCATCTGGCCGGAGACCCATTCCATGACGACGCTCGATATCAATAGCAAACAACATCAGGTGGACGTTGATCCATCCACGCCCGTACTGTGGGCATTACGTGACGCACTGGGTCTGACCGGTACAAAATTCGGTTGCGGTCAGGCGCTGTGCGGTGCCTGCACTGTTCACGTCAACGGTCAGGCGACACGCTCGTGTGTGACGCCAGTATCGGCAGTAGCCGGACAAAAAATCACCACGATTGAAGCCATAGGCAACGACAAAGTCGGTAAAGCGGTGCAGGCAGCATGGATCAAACATGATGTCGCCCAATGCGGCTACTGCCAGAGCGGCCAGATCATGAGCGCCACGGCTTTGCTCAAAACTAATAAAAAACCTGCCGATGCCGACATCGATGCGGCCATGGCAGGCAATATCTGCCGCTGCGGCACGTATGTGCGTATTCGCGCTGCGATTCACGATGCTGCCAGCATGCTGGCTTAATCAGGAGAACCAACATGCATTTTGAATCTCATCATCTGGACATGCCGAAACACCTACTGGCACTTACAGAAAAAAATCTGCCACAAACAGAACACTTACCGCGTCGTACTTTCCTGAAAATTGCCGGTGCTTCCGGCTTTGCACTGGGTTGCTACCCTTTGCTGGCAAGCGCGGCTGGCAGCAAGACAGATGCGGCGGCACAGGCCGCCAGCGCATTAAAGCCGACGCAACAACCCGGTGCTTTCGTCAGCATAGACAAAAATGGCATCGTCACCGTCACCATTAACCGTCTCGATTTCGGTCAGGGCGTGCAAACCGGCCTGCCATTGATACTCGCTGAAGAACTTGATGCCGACTGGTCGAAAGTCCGCAGCGTACACGGCACCAATAACCCTGCTTATGCAGACCCGGCCTATGGTATTCACCTGACTGGCGGCTCTAACTCCATCAAGCACTCATACACCCAATATCGCGAACTCGGTGCCCGCACCAAAGCCATGCTGGTGAATGCCGCGGCAGCACAATGGAAAGTCGATGCCGCTGGTTTAGTCACTGAAAACGGCTTCGTCGTCGGGCCTGGCGGTAAAAAGCTCGGTTACGGCGAACTCGCAGAAGCAGCAATGCAACAAGCTGTGCCGGAAACCGTGGTGCTCAAAGATCCGAAACAATTCAAACTGATCGGCAAACCGATCGGGCGTCTGGATGCAAAAGCCAAATCCACCGGCACACAAGACTACGGCATCGACGCGCATCTTCCCGGCATGCTGACTGCCGTGATCGCCCGCCCACCAGTATTCGGCGCGAAAATAAAATCCGTCGATGACAGTGCCGCCAAAGCGATCAAAGGCGTGCAGGCAGTACTGCGCATTCCTGGCGACCGTGGTGGCGAATCCGTTGCCGTCATTGCGAATGGCTACTGGCCAGCAAAACAAGGCCGCGATGCGCTGAAAATAGATTGGGATACCAGTGCCGTTGAAAAAGTCGACAGCGTGGCGCAATTAGCGAGCTACAAAGCGCTGGCAAAACAAGCCGGCAATCAGAAATACAAAGACGATATTTCTGCGCTGGCAACCGCGCCGCATCAGATCAAAGCCGAGTTCGTATTCCCGTATCTGGCACACACGCCGATGGAACCGCTGAATTGCACCGTCGCGATTAAAGGCGATAGCGCCGAAGTATGGACAGGCACGCAGATGCCGGGTTTCGATGGCTTGGCTGCTGCAAAAATACTCGGTATTGCCCCTGAAAAAGTGCTGGTACACACACTGATGGCAGGTGGTGGCTTCGGTCGCCGTGGCGTCACCACCAGTGATTACGTCAGCGAAGCCTGTCAGGTTGCCAAGGCCGCACAGAGCGCAGGTCTGACAGCGCCGGTACGCACTTTATGGAGCCGCGAAGATGACGTTAAAGGCGGCTACTACCGTCCTATGCATCTGCACACCGCGCATCTGGGCTTTGATGCGAGCGGCAATATTCTCGGCTGGGATCATGTGATTGTCGGGCAATCGATCGTTGCCGGTACCTTATTTGAATCTATGATGATCAAAGACGGTATCGACGGCACTGCGGTTGAAGGCATGAAAGAACCGTACACCATGCCGATGCGCCTGACCGTGCATCATCCTAAACAAAATGTGCCGGTATTGTGGTGGCGCAGCGTCGGTTCAACCCACACCGCCTTTGTGATGGAGACGCTGATCGACGAAATCGCTGCCACCACAAAACAAGACCCGGTCGCGTATCGCCTGAAACTCATGGCGGGCAAACATCCGCGTCATGAGGCAGCGCTGCAGATGGCGGTGGAAAAATCCGGCTATGGCAAAAAGAAACTGCCCGCAGGTCAGGCGTGGGGCGTTGCCGTGCATGAGTCTTTTGAATCTGTGGTGGCCTATGTCGTTACTGCCACCATCAAAAACGGCGTGCCGAAACTGCTGACCGCCACCGCTGGCGTGCATTGCAATCTGGCAGTCAACCCTAAGAGCGTGGAAGCACAGGTACAAGGTGGCGCCTTGATGGGTTTATCGATGTGCCTGCCGGGTGCGGCGATCACACTCAAAGACGGCGTGGTCGAACAAAGCAATTTCGGCGACTACGTTGTGCCACGCATTACCGACATGCCAAAAGTTGCGGTGCATATCGTGCCAAGCGCCGACGCACCAAAAGGTATGGGTGAACCTGGCTTGCCAGCACTCGCCCCGGCATTTGCGAATGCACTCGCGCGTCTGAACGGCAAGCGCTTACGCGAACTGCCATTTAAAATGGCATAAATCATCCGGCAAAAAAAATAAACCGGGCTGATAGTACTCTGTATCAGCTCTTCTTTCTGCCACAAAAAGGCGCATCGGCTAACTCAGCGATGCGCCTTTTTTTTATTTATTCACATCACTTTCGGCGAATATTCCACGATGGAAAAAATCTCACGCAGGTCGCTATTAAATTTGATTTTGGATCAGGTTTTTCCGTTTTTCGCTGCCAGTAGCGGAATGAGTATGGGATTCCAATGATGACCAAAGCATCACGTAGAAAAAATTTCAATCCTGAGACACTTTTTCTTTGCGAAAACGCGACGTTAACATGCAAAAACAGAGCGACAGCCGTAGCACCTGAAGTAAGATCATTCATGCACTGTGGGTAATCGTGACAAGCTGATTACGAACAGGCATCTGAGCTGCTGGAGTCTGGCAACGTGCTCAGTATTTTTAAAAAAATAAATCTTAAATATCTAAACCGGAGACAAGTTTATGCGTGCAATATTGAAATTTTTTACTTTTGCTTTTTTCTCTTTGTTCATCAGCCAGTCGGTGATGGCGGCGGAACATGGGACGCAGCAGGAAGCGGAAGCCTTGGTTAAAAAAGCGATAGCCTATCTGAAGGCGAATGGCCAGGAAAAAGCGCTGGCCGAATTCAATAATCCTAAAGGCAGTTTCGTCGACCGGGATTTGTATATCTGGGTCACTGAACTGAATGGCAAAGCACTGGCACACGGTGCGAATGCACGTCTGGTCGGCAAAGATTTACGCAGTCTGCGCGATGTCGATAACAAGGCATTTGTTGAAGAAGTATTGGCCGGCGTCGCAACCAAAGGAAAAGGCTGGGTGGATTACAAGTGGCCAAATCCAACCACCAAGGCCATCGAGCAGAAATCCACTTATTATGAAAAAGCAGGCGATCTGGTTTTCGCTTGCGGTGTTTATAAATAATCTGTCGCGACCGCAATATCATCCCGTGTGACGCAGCATATCTGAGATAAAAATGGCGCATGAACCAGTTCAGTCATGCGCCATTTTTCCGTGTTTTTTAAGCATTTCCTGGCACTCAGTTCAGAAACCAGATCAGCAGCAAGCGCCAGCTTAATCCCAGGCGTCAGGATCGATCACGCCGATTGCGCGAAATGCCGGTTTGCAGAATAAATATCCTTGCATTAACTCGATACCGGCATCGCGCAGGAAGTCGCGTTCCGCTTTGGTTTCTATGCCTTCGGCCAGTACGCGCACATTCAAACCGGCACAGATCGCCACAATGCCGTGCACGATCACTTGTTTAGGTTTGCTGGTGTCGATATTGCGGATCAGATCCATATCGATTTTGACAATGTCCGGCTGATATTCTGACAGCAGATTCAAACCTGCATAACCAGCACCGAAATCATCGATGGCGGTACGGAAACCGACGCGACTGTATTCGCGGAAAATGTTGACCAGATGTGGCCGGTCGTCGACCCGCTCGCCTTCGGTCACTTCAAAAATAATACGCTCGATAGGAAACTGATAGCGCTGCGCCGCTTCAAACGTGCTGCGTATGCAAGCGGCTGGCTGATAGACCGCGTTTGGCAGAAAATTGATCGACAAATATTCCTGCAAACCGAGTTCTGCTGCGCCCCGGATCGCTTCTACCCGGCACGCCTGATCGAATGAATAACGATTTTCATCCGTCACTTTAGACAACACCGAAAAAGCCGACTCACCATTCGGCCCGCGCACCAGCGCTTCATGCGCGTAGATAGTACGACTGCGCAGATCAACGATGGGCTGGTAAGCAAACGCAATATCAAAATCCAGCTGCTGACCTTCTTTACATTTCTGGCAAGCAGGCGACGGTGTATTGCTCTGAGCGAGAGGATGCAAATTCATATCGAACCTATTTTTTCTGGAGAAAACAGCGCCGCTTCAGACCCGCTATTTGTGACCTGACATCAGGCTCATCTGATTTTATGTAGAACATGGTACCCCGATTCGGTACGATCGTCATGTCTTACTATGGGATGCGCGCATCACCGGAAGCGCTAAGTTGGTCGTCAGCGGCAACCTCTGTACAAGCCATGTCCGCATAAGAAATAAGTGCTGCGGGCTGAATCTGCACAGAGGAATCAGAAATGGTATCTGGCAGGTGCGCATAGCCAGGAGCCGTGGACGCGTGCTGGGGCCTAAAATATACTCCCCCCAGTATATTTTGAAGCCCTTTATTCTCAAGGAGATTAGGGGGGGTTGTATAAAATAAGGGGGGAGTATGCTGAATTCTCAGCGAGATTCTTTAATCAGGCGGCCTGCCGTTTTTTGCAGAGGGCGGGCATTCATCGGATACAGGCGACCGAAAATCGCGATCTGTTCAGAGGAAATTTCCACGGTTTCTTTCATCACCATCCATAACACTTCTTCGCTGCAGGGTGGCGTGGTGAGCGAACCCATATAAGTGTAGTAATCGCGTTTCTCTGGCAAGAGCTGGTTGATATCAATCGCTGTCGGTGCGGCCAGGGCCAGATTTTTTTCCAGCGGCAAATTGTTCCAGATCTGCTGCACGATATTCTGCGCTTTGCCGCGTTCTAACAATACGGCGACCACCGCCAGTTTGCCGTCGGCATCTTTGTGCACCAGATGCACGACCATATCAAAACTCCGGCCATTGACGCGCTCTTCGGATGGTTTGTGGAAATGGAACTGCAGCAGTTCGTAATTACGGCCCATGATGCTGATGTAATTACCCGCCGCAACATTGACCTGTATCGTATGGCCGTTATCAATCACATTGAAACCGGATGGCTTGTAATCAAAGTTGATCGGTTCGAGATCGACGCGGATACCATCGCGGATATCGATCGGTGACTGACGATCACCGATATCACATTTCGCGTTTGCCGAGTTGAGCTTGCCCCAGTTGGTCGGCCCGCCTTCGCCGTCGTAACTCCAATGCACGGCACCATGTCCACCCATCGCCGCGATAATCGCCGAAGAACCGTGTTCGCTTCCTTCTTTCGGTTTGGCTGGTGTTACTTTTCTGACCGGCGCCACATACGCTGGAGAACGAGCAACGGCGCGGGTTGAGGCGCGTGCCACATCGTCTTTTTCTTTACGCAACAGGGCGAGACGTTCTGCAATTTTGACCGCCAGCTCATCGGCAGCCATGGCATCTTTGGCAGCGTCTTTGCTTTCCTTCGACTCTTTTTCTTTGGAAGATTTGCGCGTCTCTTTTTCTTTTTCCTTCGGCGCGGACGCCTCTTCTTTGGCAGAAGCAGATGCCTGTTTAATCGGCTTGGACGGAGGTGATGATGCGTCATTCGCCTGAGCGGAGATCGCAAGTATCAGGGAAATCAGGAGAGCAGAGCAGCGGCGCATAATTAGACGGATTCAGGTCGGGATAGTCTGTTTACGGCCTGCGCTGTTTAAACTTGAATTCCGCTTGAATTCCATCAGGCAATTTAACAATCCTCCACAGACTGGCCGACGACAGACATGCTGCGCTTGCCAGTCCGTCAGTCTGTGGCAGGGTTGCTGCTTACAGCGCCAGCAGGCGCGCCTTTGCTGCCTGGTATTCAGCACTGAAGCGCTGTACGACTTCGGCGACACTCGGCGCATCATCCATCAGACCGACGCCTTGCCCGGCACCCCAGATGTCGCGCCAGGCTTTCGCACCGCTGTTGCCACCGGAACCGAAATTCATTTTGGATTTGTCCGAAACCGGCAGGTTGTCGGGATCAAGCCCGGCGGCGATGATCGATTTTCTGAGGTAGTTGCCATGCACGCCAGTAAACAGATTGGTGTAGACGATATCGGCAGCACTCGATTCTATGATGGCCTGGCGATAAGCCTCATCCACATTCGATTCCGGCGTTGCCAGCCAGCGTGAACCAATGTACGCAAAATCGGCACCCATTGCCTGTGCCGCCAGAATCGCGTCGCCGGTCGCAATTGAACCGGACAGCGCAATCGGCCCTTTGAAAAATTTGCGGACTTCACCGACCAGCGCAAATGGCGATAAGCCACCGGCATGACCACCAGCGCCAGCGGCGACCAGAATCAGGCCATCGACACCGGCTTCCAGCGCTTTCTGTGCATGGCGGATAGAAATCACATCATGCAGGACGATGCCGCCATAGCTGTGTATCGCATCCAGCATTTCTGGCGGCGGCGCACGCAACGACGAGATAATGATGGGAACCTGATGCTTGACGCACACCTCGACATCATGCGCGAGCCTGTCATTCGACTGATGCACGATCTGATTCACGGCAATCGGGCCAACTTTCGCATCAGGGTTGGCGGCTTTGTAGGCGGCTAATTCATTTTGCAGATCGGTCAGCCAGGTATCGAGCAATTCCGCCGGACGGGCATTCAACGCAGGAAACGAGCCGACGATACCCGCTTTACATTGTGCAGCAACCAGCTTCGGGCCGCTGGCGATAAACATAGGCGAGGCGATAACAGGTAAAGCCAGATTTTGTAAGGCTTTCGGCAGATGAGAGGTACTGGTCATACTGATGGTCTCCGGTGAACAGATCGTAGTAGATATTTTTGCTGCTTTTTTTGGTAATTTTTTACATGCCTGATATGATGTTATCAGAAAAAACGTTGTTATTCACAAGCATCAGCGTGAACCAACTCAGAAGCAAGCCCATTCGCCATAAAGTGATACCGATGAAACCGAAAGTTGTTGATTTCCGCCAGAGTCAGGAAGCGCTGCGCAGCTCGCTGCGCGAAGGAATGCTGGATGCCGCCAGCCATTTTCTGCAAACCGAAGGCGCTGCCGCGCTGACGGTGCGTAAAGTGGCGGAAGCAGTGAATTGCTCGACGACCTTGCTGTATTCGATTTTCGGTGGCAAAGACGGTTTATCCAATGCGCTGTATCTGGAAGGATTTGAGCGCTTCAAAAGTGAATTTCTGAGCTACGAAGCCACTTTAGCTGACGAGCAAAAAGCCCGCGGCATCCAGCGCTTATGGCTGTATGCAAATAACTATCACGCGTTTGCGCGGCGTTATCCGAGTTATTACATGGTGATGTTTGGCGACGCGATTGCCGGTTTTGTGCCGCCGCCGGAATCGCGCCAGGCGGCATGGGAATCGTTCACACCACTGATAGCCGAATTTGAACACTGCATGCAAACCGGCAGTCTGCCCGCCTCCAGCCCGAGTGCCGCCGCACGTCTGTTATGGGCTGCCATGCATGGCGTCATCAGCCTGGAGCTGAAAGGTTTTTATCTGAAACAGGAACATGCTGATGAGCTGTTCCAATCTGCTGTACGCGCCGTTTTGATCTCACTTCAACATCCACCTGGCTAAACAAGGAAACACGATGACTTACCAATGTTTTGACTTCAGCATCGATCAGAAAATCGCCCATCTGCGCTTTAATCGTCCCGACAGCCTCAACACCATGCAACCGGTTTTTTTCCGCGAGCTGGTCGAGATACTGCAAAAATTACAGCGTGAAGCATCGGCGCGGGTGCTGATCATTTCATCCACGGGTAAGCATTTCACCGCAGGCATGGCGCTGGACGTGTTTTCCGGCAACGGCATCACGCTGGACGATAACAATGCAATCGGCCGCGCCAATATTGCGCTGGTGCTGCAGGATATGCATCAGTCGTTCAATCTGATCGAGCAATTACGTATGCCGGTGATCAGCGCAATTCAGGGCGGCTGCATCGGTGGTGGTGTCGATCTGATCTGCACCAGCGATATCCGCCTCGCCAGCAAAGACGCGTTCTTCTGCATACAGGAAATCAATATCGGCATGACGGCCGATCTGGGTACACTGCAACGCCTGCCAAAACTGATCCCGGAAGGCATCGTGCATGAAATGGCGTACACCGGACGCCGTTTACCAGCCCAGCGTGCGCAAGCGGTGGGACTCGTGAATGAGGTGTTTGATACGCAGGAAGCGATGCTGGAAGGTGCGCTGCAAATGGCGAAAGAAATCGCTGAAAAACCGCCAGTAGCGATCTGGGGCAGCAAGCAGGCAATACATTATGCCCGCGATCATTCTACCCACGATGCCTTGCAACAAATGGGCTGGCTGCAATCAGGTATCTGGCAAAGTGCGAATCTGATGGAAGCGTTTATGGCAAAACAACAGGGGCGCGCGACGCAATTCGGTGATCTGGCACCGCTGCATCCATTCACAGAAGCGAACTATCAGTTGAAATAAGTCAGCTTCAGATCTTAGCGATTATTCAGTAACAGCCCGTCTTCCAGGCGGGCGACGCCTGCGCGTACCAACTCGGCGGCGATCTGTTGCAGCAATTCCTGCGCTGGCATGGCTAGCTGACGGGCGGCAGAACGCATCAAACGGCTGCTGTTGAATTGCAGCAGCGCCTGATCGAGATGCAACTGCTGCGTGTCGAGCAGAATAAACGCGAGCAAGACTTTCAGCGCATTGCGGGCATTACGTTGGGGGTCGGCACTCAGATAATCCAGCCGCTGACGTGCACGTTGCAATGCGCCCTGCACATCGGAGAATGGAGCGCCATGACCCGGTATTACCAGCCGCACGTCGAGTTCGCTGATGGTTTGCAAAATGGCCGCTTGTTCGGCAAAGCCGGATTCACCTTCGAGCTCAGGAAAAATCACACCAAAGCCGTTTTCCCACAAGGCATCGGCTGAAATCAGTATGCCTTCTTGCGGGCAATACAGAATCATCGAATGCGGATCATGCCCGGGTGCCGCCAGCACCTGCCAGTCGAGTCCGCCCAGCCGTAGCTGATCGCCATCCGCGATACTGCCATCGAAACGAAAAGGCGCGCACTGCTGGCCGGTTGCAGCGTAGGTGAGTGCCTCCTCATCCCACGCCGCCACGGCAGGCATGTCGGCAACGGGAATCAGAGTGCTGCAGTCGTAAGTCTGCTGCAGCAAGGCATTGCCGCCGCAATGATCTGAATGTAAATGAGTATTGACCAGCAAATCGAGCGCACGACCTTGCAAGGCATGTTGTAACAGCGCCAGCGTTTGCGGCGCATGGGTCACATAACCGCTGTCCACCAACGCCGCTGTATCGTCATCCACAAACAGGATATTGTTCGACGACAACCAGCCGCGCTCGAACACACGCATGCTGGCAGGAAGTTGAATAAGCGTGTCTGGCATAGGATTTTTCCCGCTGGCTGGCTTAAAACATCCGTTCTTTTACCTGACGCCAGATCTGCAATTTGACTGGGTTACTGGCCGTGCTCCAGCCCGTCAATTCGTCTATGGTGCGAAAACAACCGGCACACCAGGCTTTTTTTTCATCCATGCGACAAACGCCGACGCAGGGTGAGGGAACGGCCTGCTCAGGGCTGGCGGAATCAGGATCGTAATCGTACAGAATACTCATGTTTGCAAGGCAATATCGGCAACTGGCGCAGCGGTCATGGCGACCAGTTGTTGTGGGGTCAGGCTGAATACAGCGTGCGGATGACCGGCCGCCGCCCAGACTTTAGGGTATTGCAATAAATCCTGATCGATCAGCATCACACTTTTTTGCAGATGACCGACGGGGCACACGCCACCAATCGCATAACCAATCTTTTCGCGGACAAAACGGGCGTCGGCTTTCGCCAGCGGCCCGACGCTTGCCGCCACTTTTTTCTCGTCAACCCGATTGCTGCCGCTGGCAACCACCATCACCGCAGCATCATCGGCAACACGGCGAAAAACGATGGATTTGGCAATCTCGGCAACGCTGCAGCCTAATCCGGCGGCCGCTTCGGCGGACGTTCTGCCACTTTCAGGCAGCATCACGACCGGCTGATCGTGGCCTAATTCGCGTAACAAACTGGCGACCCGCTGCGCGGTATCCGGAAGAGCATTCTCTGTACTCATAGTCATCTGCTTAGACAAAATTCTGTTATTGGCACGCAGTGTTTATAACACAGCCGCATCTCTGCTGCCGGACATCCGCTGGCGAAACGTAGCAAGGACCTGACGAGGAAGCTGACGATCAGCCGCCCCAGCTCTCGAGTAAAGGACGGTGTTCAGGCGGATAATCGGTGCATTTCAGACCCGCGCGATAGGCGTCACCGCTGAGTATCGTATATACACAACTGGCTTTAACAACAACCTGCGTACGTGCCGATGCGTCCTTGACACTGGGGATCTCCATCATCATCTGATAAGACTGTTTTTCTTTCAGCATCACGCTGGTTTGCAGTTGTATGCCGGTCGCAGAAAAATTGACGACTTTGGCAGGAACGATATGACCGGGAACAACTTGTATTGCAGCCCGCCACGACACAGGAAGGCGCGGAGTATTTCTGGATTCATTCATAAAGAAACAATGCAACTGATGCAATAAAAATTACTACATGGAAACTTAATGAATTGTAACAATGAATCAGAAAAATACTGGTGACAACCTTGCCAGGCGCGAGGGTATTAGCGGGCGTCGAGATACTGCATCGCCGCCTGCGCTGCATGGCGGCCGCTGGCAAAGCAGGCGGTCAGCAGATAACCACCGGTAGGTGCTTCCCAATCCAGCATTTCACCGGCACAGAAGACTCCAGGACAAGCACGTAGCATGGCGCTGGCATCAAGTGCTTCAAAACGGATGCCACCGGCAGTGCTGATCGCTTCATCAATCGGACGTGGTGAAATAAGGCGCAGTGGCAGCTGTTTAATGGCGCTGGCAAGAACGTCTGCCTGTTGCATTTGCTCTTTGCTCAACACTTCATGCAGTAAGGCGATTTTCAATGCATCGAGCCCGAGCTTGCTCTGCAAATGACTTGATAAAGAACGTGAACCGCGCCCTGCGCTGACTTCACTCAGCACACGATCAGCACTTTTATCGGGCAGCAGATCGAGTTCCAGCACCGCATGTCCGCGACGATTGATCTGCTCGCGCAAGGCTGCAGACAAGGCGTAAATCAGGCTGCCTTCAACACCGCCGGCCGTGATCACGAATTGCCCTTTGCGCATGCTGGAGCGCACATCCGCATCCTGAGCACGGGCGGCCACCGTCAGCAAAGGCTGACCGGCAAATTTATTTTTCAGAAAATCTGTCCACGGCACATCAAAGCCGCAATTGGCAGGCTGCAAAGCTGCGATATCAACGCCACGTTGCTGCAACAACGGTACCCAGGCGCCATCAGACCCCAACCGCGCCCAGCTGGCACCGCCCAGCGCCAGTATCACTGCATCGGCGCTGATATTCAAATCACCCTCAGGCATCTGAAAACGCAACGTCTGCGGTGCCTCGCTCCAGCCTGTCCAGCGATGCCGCATGTGAAAGCGCACGCCCTGTTCACGTAGGCGATGCAACCATGCGCGCAGCAAAGGTGCGGCTTTCATATCCACCGGAAACACCCGGCCGGAACTACCGACAAAAGTCTCTACGCCCAGCCCCTGCGCCCAGGCGCGCAATGCCTGTGCGTCAAACGCTTGCAAGAGCGGCTGCAAATCGGCGGCACGGCTACCGTAACGCTGGATGAACGCAGAAAATTCTTCTGAATGGGTCAGGTTCATGCCGCCCTTACCTGCCAGCAAAAATTTGCGTCCAACGGTAGGCATTGCGTCATACAAATCCACTTGCACACCGCACTGCGACAGCGTTTCTGCCGCCATCAGACCCGCAGGGCCGCCACCGATTACGATTACATGAGGTTTACTCGCAGATGTGGCTGAAGTGGTGGAATGAGGAGCGGATCGGATTGACATGAATAGCTGAACAGGACATGCGCGGTGCTGGAAACGCAGACACCGCGCGAGGCATAAAAAGTAGATAGCGGCGACATTTTACGCTGGATACGCCAGCCACAGCGCAGACGGAAAAACTATTACTACACTATTACTGCGCTGACGATGTTGGCGGTATTGTTGACTGTATGGCGGGCTGAACCGCAGCAGCGTACAAAGGAAAGACCAGCGTCACACCTAAGCCTCGTTCATCCAGCCCCTCAGCCAGTGTCAGCGTCGCGTGATGATTGTCGGCGATGCTTTTGACGATCGATAATCCCAGACCGCTGCCCGGAATCGTCGCGTCGGACAAGCGCACGAAACGCTGAAATACACGCTCACGCATCTCCTCTGGGATACCGGCGCCGTTATCGGCAATACGCAGATACACGCCATTTTCGGTCTGACCGCAAGAGACTTGCACACGCCCACCCACTGGCGTGTAGCGCAGCGCATTGTCCATCAGATTGCGGAATAAAATCAGTATGCTTTCCGCATGTATCAAGGCAATCCCAGAATGCAGCTCTGCGCTGAAGCTGATTTGCGCTTTTTCTGCCTGCGTCTGCCAACCTGCCATTTGCGGTTGCAGTAAATTCGCCAGATCGGTTTCTTGGAATACCAGGTTTTTGTCGTAGGGTGGCTCCAGCTTTGCCAGCGTCATCAATTGCCCGACCAGCCGGGTCGCACGATCAACGCTGGTGCCTAAGCCCGCCGCGGCCTCTGCTCGCTCATCATCGTTACGTGCGCGCTGTATGACTTGCAGATTGGTTTTAATAGCCGCCAGCGGTGTGCGCAACTCATGTGCGGCATCGGCAGTAAATCGTTGTTCCCGTTCCAGCGTCTGGCTGACGCGTTCAAACAATCGGTTAATCGCATGCAGCAAAGGATGAATTTCTGTCGGCGCACCACGCAGGTTCAACTGATGCAAATCACCCGGCATACGCTGAGAAACTTCGTTTGCCACCGTTTGCAGACTACGGAAAACGCGGTTCACACTCCACCACAAGCCGACGACGAGTAAAGGCACCACCAACAAAGCGAACAACATTAATTTATACGCAAAACGGCTGCTGATTTCCTTGCGGTGACTACTCGGTTCGGCGACTTGTATCTGCATATTCTGACGCGCGTTCCAGCTGCTGTATGTGCGCCATTCCTGCCCTTCCATACGTATCCAGCCAAACTGATTATCGCTTTCCAGCGATAAGGACGTGAACGCCGTTTCCGGCGCACCAGCGCTGCGATAGATCAGGCGATGCTGCCCGTCCCAGATCTGAAACAACAGATATTTGCTGTGTTTGCCGTCATGTATTTCGGTCAGAGTAGGCGCTGCCATTTCCACATGTTCTTCGAGTTCATGATCGGCCAGCGCCAGCAGTAAATGTCCGGTTTCGGATAAAGACTGGTCAAACAGTTCGCGGCTTTCGGCATCGGCATCCAGATACACAACCACGGCACTGAAACACCAGATACTGACTGTCAGCGTCAGTACCAGCGCCAATAAAGTGCGGCGCAGCGACCAGCGCGCGGGCATGCTCATATTCATTGCGCCTCCTCTGGCGCAGTTGCACCGGGCTTATCAATGACGTAGCCCACGGCATGTATCGTGCGGATCAGGTGTTTGCCAAGTTTTTTGCGCAGATGATGAATGTGTACCTGAATTGCATTACTTTCGATTTCCTCACCCCAGCTATACAGCGTTTCTTCCAGTTGTTCGCGGGTAAGCACACGGCCAAGATGCTCAAACAACATCAGCAGCACCCGGAATTCCTTGGCGGTCAGAACGACAGGAAGCGCCTTCACCGTGACCGAGCGGGCGGCAATATCCATCACAATGTCACCATGATGAATCACTTCGCGCGTACGCCCGCCGCTACGGCGTGATGCAGAACGGATACGTGCCGCGAGTTCATCGAGATCGAAAGGTTTTATAATAAAGTCATCAGCTCCGGCATCAAGCCCTGCGACGCGATCTGCAATCTGTTCGCGTGCCGTGACGATCAGTATCGCTCCGGCAAATCCTGATGCCCGCAGCCGCGTCAGCACCACCATGCCGTCCACCTGAGGCAAGCCGAGATCGAGCAGAATACAAGCATAGTCATGTGTTTTTACCGCAGATAAGGCGCTATCCGCTGTCTGCACCCAGTCAACGGCATAACCGGACTGATCCAGCCCGATTTGTGTCGCCCGACCTAATTGGGGATCATCTTCAACTAATAATATGCGCATTGCATACCTCCTGTGGCCTCCTGTAACTGTCGAATGCATTGTAACGGCGAGTTGTTAAGGAGTTCTTAAGATATTCATTCCAGAATACGTCTATTCAAGCCAAGGGTACATCATGATGATCACGAAAAAACGACAACTGCAACACCGTAGCGGCGTCCGCAAACAACTGATTTTCTGTACATTTTCAGCGTTATTGAGCTGTGGTGCGGCAGTCGCAGAAACCAATAACCAGATCAAACTGACAAACGAGCAGATACTGCGCGCGGGAATCAAAACCGAAGCAGCGATTGCAGCAGATACCGCCAAAAGCGACGGCAAAGCAAGTGCGGCCGAAGGTCAGCATTTATCCGGTACGGTCGTGGCACCACCCAATGCAGTCAGCATGATCAGTAGCATGGTCAGCGGCGTTGTGCAGGAAGTGCAGCATCAGTCTATGCAGCCGATACGCAGCGGTAATCCGATTGTGACTATCTTCAGCCAGCAACTGATGGAGATGCAGCGTGAATACGTACAACTCGCCACTCAATCCAGACTGGCGAAAGAAAAACGCGAACGGGATGAAGGCTTATTCAACGAAGGCATCATCGCCCAAAGCCGTCTGCAAGACAGTCGTGCCGCGGCGATACAGGCCGATGTCGCTGCCAGAGAACGCTATCAGGCGCTGCGCAGCGCCGGCATGGGCGAGACCCAGATTCGTCAGTTACTCAGTAATCAGAATCTGACGTCGGTGCTCAGAATCAGCGCCAACAGTAACGGCATACTGACTGAAATCAATGTCAAACCCGGGCAACGTATAGAGGCGGGAACACCGATCGCAAGCATCAGCAAAGACGGCGCGTTCTGGGTCGAATTACAGGCATCGGCACAGCAGGCATCCAGCATCCGTATCGGCGATCTGATGCAGGTGAATAACTGCGCCAGTGCCAAAGTCACCGCCATCTCGTCCCAGATTCAGAGCGGTAACCAGACCACACTGATACGCACACAAGTCATCGATGGCAATCCATGTCTGAAACTTAATCAATTCGTTGATGCGCGTCACCAGAGCGGCGTGATACCGCCCAATAGCATAGGTGTTCCTGCCAAAGCCCTGATCCAGAGTAAAAACGAACACTATGTCTTCGTCAAAAATGCACAGGGATTTGAAGCAGTCAAAGTCAAGCTGTTAAGCACAGTCGGGCAACATGCCTGGGTCAGCAGTAATCCGAAATTGCAAGTCGGCAGCCAGATTGCCACGCAGGGCATTATTCAGCTGAAAGGCGCACGAGCCGGACTTGGCGCTGAAGAAGGCGGAGCGCAATAATGTTATCCCGACTGATTGCATTTTCACTCGCTCAGCGTCTGCTGATCATCGTTGCCAGCATACTGATGATCGCTGCCGGTTATCAGGCCTTTAAGGGCTTGCCTATCGACGCCTTTCCGGATGTGTCGACGACGCAGGTCAAACTGATCATGAAAGCGCCGGGCATGACTCCGGAAGAAATCGAAGCACGTATCGTTGCGCCGATTGAGCAGGAACTGTTAGGCATTCCTAAACAGGCGATACTGCGTTCGCAATCCAAATATGCGATTGCCGATATCACACTCGATTTTCAGGATGGTACCGATGTGTTCTGGGCCCGCCAGCAAGTCAGTGAACGCCTCAGCAACGTGATGAAAGATCTGCCCGCATCTGTCAGCGGCGGTCTGGCACCGATCACCACGCCACTCGGTGAAATTTTCATGTTCACCATTGAAGGCCCGTTGTCGCTGATGGAAAAACGCAGTTTGCTGGAATGGACGATACGTCCGCAATTGCGCAATATCGCCGGTGTCGCGGATGTCAATTCACTAGGCGGCATGGTGAAAAGTTTTGAAATCGTTCCTGATACTGATGCATTGATTGCGCGTGGCATCTCGCTCGCCCAGCTGCAAGCGGCATTGGAGGCGAATAATCGTAACGACGGCGCGGGTCGCTTGTCTTCGGGTGAAGAATCCTTGCTGGTTCGCAGTGATGGCAACATCCGTACACTCGACGATGTGCGGGCGATTGCCATCGCTCAAAGAGATGGTGTATCGATCAAAGTCGGCGATGTGGCGAAAGTCAGAATCGGTCAGCTGACCCGCTACGGTACCGTCACGAAAGACGGTAAAGGCGAAGCGGTCGAGGCACTGGTACTGGCAATGCGTGGTGCGAATGCGCAGCAAGTTGTCGATAACATTCGCGAACGCCTGATCACGATCAATCAGACGCTGCCGGCAGGCACAAGCATCAAGCCTTTTTATGACCGCGGCAATCTGGTCGAACGTGCGGTTTCCACCGTCACCAAAGCACTCGCGGAAGCAACCATCCTGGTCGTGGTGTTGCTGTACCTGTTCCTTGGTAATGTACGCTCGGCGCTGGTCGTGGCCTGCATCCTGCCTTTATCGGCGCTCGGTACTTTCCTGCTGATGCAAAGTTTCGGGTTGACCGCCAATCTGATGTCACTCGGCGGGCTGGCAATTGCAATTGGTATGCTGGTCGATGCTGCCGTTGTCGTGGTCGAAAATATTGAAGCGCATAGTGGTGACCACGGTCAGCCTAAACTTGGCCGCCTGCATGTGATTTATCGCGCAGTGAAGGAAGTCGCGGTACCAGTAACCGCCGGTATGCTGGTGATTATGATTGTGTTTTTACCGCTGTTGTCGCTGCAAGGACTGGAAGGAAAATTATTCATACCAGTCGCACTGACGATTATTTTTGCACTGGCATCGTCATTAATTTTGTCGCTGACGGTGATTCCCGTGCTGTCATCTTTCCTGCTGAAAGACGGCCATAGCGGCACACCTAAACTGGTGCTGAAGCTGGAAGCGATGTACCGCGCCACCCTGACGAAGGCGTTGGCCAACGGACGCAAAGTCGCATTTGCCTCCGTCGCCGCCCTGCTGCTGACCGCCTGTCTGTTTCCGTTCATCGGTAAGTCATTCATGCCGACTCTGGACGAAGGCGACATCATCATGCAGATAGAAAAATTGCCGTCGATCAATCTGCAGGAATCCGCCCGCATCGACATGGCGGTGCAACAGCGCATTCTGGAAAAAGTGCCGGAAGTGACCAGTATCGTCGCCCGCGCGGGTTCCGATGAACTCGGTCTGGACCCGATGGGGCTCAATGAAACCGATACCTTTCTGGTACTGAAGCCACGCGCCAGCTGGAAGGTCAAAAGCAAAGACGAACTCATTGATCAGTTACGTAAAGTGACGATGGAATTTTCCGGGGTGAATTTCAGTTTCACGCAGCCGATCGAAATGCGTACATCCGAGATGTTGTCAGGTGTGCGCGGTGATCTGGCGATTAAAATTTACGGCCCGAACACTCAGATTCTGGGTGGGCTGGCAGAACAGATCGTGAAAGTCGTCTCTGGCGTCAGTGGCAGTCAGGATGTACTCAGCGTCAAGAACGAGGGCGTGCAATACCTGCAAGTCGATATCAACCGCGAAGCCGCAGGCAGATTAGGCCTCAGCGTCGAGCAGATACAAAATGACTTGCGTACGCTGGTGGAAGGCAAGATCAGCGGCGTCGTGATACAGGAAGGGCAACGTCTGCCTTTACTGATACGCGGCAGCGATCAGATGCAGATATCACCTTCATTGTTCCAGCAATTGCGTCTGCCAGTGACCGATAACCTGTCTATTCCTTTGTCGCAAGTCGCCAGTCTGCGCACAGTCGAAGGACCGGTCAAAGTCGAACGCGAAAATTCCTCGCGCCTGACAGTCGTCAGAGCCAATGTACGTGATCGCGATCTGGTCAGCTTCGTTGATGAAGCGAAAGCAAAAGTGGCGCAGCAGGTCAAGCTGCCAGCGGGCTATCGTCTGAGCTGGGGCGGACAATTTGAAAATCAGCAAAGGGCAGCCGCACGGCTGGCGGTGGTAGTGCCGGTCGCACTGGCACTGATTTTCCTGCTGCTGTTCACGACCCTGCACAGCATACGTCAGGCTTTACTGGTGTTCGTGAATATTCCGTTTGCATTGCTGGGTGGCGTGATCGCTCTGGCAGTCACTGGCGAATATCTGTCGGTACCTGCGTCGGTCGGCTTTATTGCGCTGATGGGGATTGCGGTACTCAATGGTCTGGTCATGATCAGCTATTTCAATCAACTGGTGGCGCGCGGTATTGCCCTCAAAGAAGTGGTTTCTGAAGGTGCATTACGGCGCTTCCGCCCGGTCATGATGACCGCCAGCATCACGGGTTTCGGTCTGATTCCCTTGCTGATGGCGACCGGCCCCGGTTCTGAAATCCAGAAACCGCTGGCGATCGTGGTGATCGGTGGTCTGGTGTCAGCGACGCTGCTGACCCTGATCCTGTTACCGATACTATTTCAGCGCTTCGGCATTCCCACCGACAAACGTGCGAAACAAAACTGAACGGATATGGCATGACTCAATCTGAAAAAAACATGGATGCCCTGCTGAATCTGGCGATCCCAGTGACACTCGAAGACGAGGTTGCTGACTTCTTATTACTCCGCCCGGCGCTGGCGAGCGGCTTCACTATCGTCGCAGCACAAGGCATGGGACAAGGCGCCAATCTGCTGAGTTCTATGGAACAGGTGCAGGGGCGCTGCAAACGCAAGCTGTTCCTGGTCGTCGGCGAGCAGGAAAAACTGCGCCAGCTGTTAAAAGAATTGTCGCTGGAAATCAAAAGCCAGGACATTAGCTATTGGATTACCCCCGTTTTGCAATTCGGGAGACTGTCATGAACAACATCTTACCTACCGCCATGCGTCTGGCTCTGATCAGTATCGCCAGTTATTCAGCAATCGCTGGAGCGACCAATGTGTTGCCTCCGGCAACGCCAGCAGATATCGCTGCCATTCTGCCGCCGGAGCAAGTGGTAAGAAAAACGCTGGAAAATCTGCCGCAACTGCGTTCCGGCACACTGAATAAAGAACTCGCACAGGCCAGCAAGCAACGTCTGGAAGCCGGTAGCCATGAATGGGTTATGCGGGTCTCGCAAGCACGTCGCACCGAACAAAATGGCGACAGCTTACGCGATCAGGAAATCGCCATAGAACGGCCATTGCGCTGGTTTGGCAAAGCCAGTAAAGATGCCGCCATCGGTGACAAAACCGTCGATATGGCACAACTGTCGTATGCCGATAGCTGGCATGAAGCTGGTCGCAGCTTACTCAACGACTGGTTCGACACCTTGCGCGCGGTCGCCTATCGCCAACGCCTGCAAGAACAAGTTGATATCACGGTACAACTGCGCAGCATGGCGGAAAAACGCGTGAAAGCGGGTGACGCTGCCAGGCTGGAACTGATGCTGGCAGATACCGAAGCGAAACGGGTGGAAGCCCAATTGCAGCAAGCGCAACTGCGTGAAGAACAGCAGAAACAGGCCTTGGCAACCTTGTATTCAGGGCTGCAGATCAGCGAGCTGCCACAGCTGCCGGTGCCCTTGAAAACAGAACAAAGCCATAGCTATTGGGTCGATCAGATCATGGACGATAATCATGAGCTGGAACTGGCCGAAGCAGAAGCGGCGCTGTCAAAATTACAGGCGTCGAGAATTGCTGCCGAAACGATGCCCGACCCAACCGTAGGCATACGCGCAGCACGCGAGCGCAGCGGGCAGGAACGCATCTACGGCATCAGCATCTCTATTCCCTTATCAGGTACGGCTCGCAAAGCGGATGCCAGTGCAGCGGCACTGAAATCGAAAATGGCGGAAGAAAAATATCAGTTCACACGGCTCAAAGTAACGCGTGAAGCGCAGCGCGTGGTATCGGAAAGTCAAAAGCAGTATACGATCTGGCAAACCATGCACGCAGTACAGCAGCAAAGCCAGGCGCAGGCAACAACGGCGCTGGCCGCCTATAAGCTGGGCGAGGTCTCGCTCAGCGATACACTGCAAATCCGTCGCAATGCAATTGATGCGACACTCGCCGCTGAAGCCGCGCAAATCGATGCTTTGTTTGCCCACGCCCGCCTGGAGCTGGATGCGCACAAACTATGGGTGATTGATTGATGTAAAAAAATCGATGAATAATAAAAAAGGCAGCGTGAGCTGCCTTTTTTATTGATGGTGTAATGATACGCCTCTGTGCTTGCGAGCTATTTCGCCCACATATGCTGATAATGACTGCGATAGTCGTTGGCGGGATCAAAGGTATTTTTCTCGCCACCGTCATAGGCGATATTTTGCGATGTCACCAGATGTACCGGCGTCACAAACGCACTGGCCGGCTGATCTGAGAATGCACGGTTAAGTTCATCCACCAGTTGCCACGCATGCATAGTCAGAGGCTCAGGAACCGTGCCACTTTGTATTCCTTTGCTACGGATACGACGGTAAGCAGTCGCAGAGCCGTCACCGGCGGAAATTCCCGAGAGTTTGTTGGACGCCACCAATGGCGCGATACTTGAGGCATCCAGCAAATCAAAATAAAAGTCATTCACGGCCATCACATGCGTCCATTTCGCACCGTGACGTTTGACTACGTTCTCCACCACACCTTTCATTTTCAGATAAGCGTCACTGAGCGGCACGTCTTCGACACTGAGGATACGGCAGCCGTCGCATTGCTTGATCGCTTCTATCATTGCCGCCGACTTGGCTGCCATATAGGGATTGCTGGAATCGGTGAAAACGACGATACCAGCTTTGCTGTTCGAATCGACGACCGTAAATAAGGCCGCTACTTGCGCGGCTTCTTTCGGATTCGAAGTGATATTTGTGAACAAACCATCAGTCGGGCCACTCTTGACAGACGCATGCCAGCCAACGACAGGTACTTTCGCTTTTGCCGCTGCCGCGATTCCTTTGGCCTGCGTCGCGACATCGACACCCGCCAGAATAATGCCATCCGCCTTCATATCGATTGCCTGAGAAATGATGGCTGCGCCCTGATTACAGCGGCCACGGCAATCAATCGACAATGTCTCCCAGGCACCCGCCGCACTGGCTTCACGGACGCCGTGAAAGACACCTGCAATCGCTGCATCACTCATATCACCGGCAATAAAAATAATTTTCTTTTTTTTGTGCATTTTCGGGCCATCCACCGGCCCTTCCCAGCGGTTTTTTAAAGCGGCGGCGCGAGCCACTTTAGCATTGGCACGGCTCATGAATTGCACGGGGTTTTCTTGGGCTGTCGCGCCAGTGATGAAACTAAACACAACAAATAACACGGTCAGGCATTTACTTAGCTTAGCAGTCATGGTTCTTGGTTGGTCAGGTTAAAAACGAAACTGCGCAAGGATTGCGCAGATGGGCGTTTCATCTTTTCCAGATGACAACAACAGGTGTCATGCGAAATTCACCAGCACGACTGTCTCTGATACAAGGAAACAGTCTGTTTACGCTGGGCTCCGCTGTTACTTGTTGCTGCATCAATCAAATTGAAACAAATATTTACATTTCCGAAACGATTATTGCAGAAATTTTTTCGAGATAAATAGAGTTTCAATACCAAGTCTGACGAAATACAATTTAATTTTTTATACAGGCAACTAAACAATATTTTGAATTACATAAAATTCAATGCACCATTCAAAATTTTGTTTCGCACTAAAACAAGGCAAATTTTGAGTTCAATTTGCAACACTTTTCAGAAGTTTTCTCCTTTTATCGCCAGATAATGTCGCCGGAACCCAGACGTTCGGCATTCCTCCGCAGCGGATTTCCCTTTACCGACAGATCGCCGCTTCCCATCAGCCGCGCATTCACCTCTTCCGTCGCAAAAATCTTGCTGTCTGCCGAACCCCGGGATTCGATGAACACCTGCTTCGCTTTCAACGCTTCCGCATGTAAGTCTCCGGAACCCGATAATTTGACAGTCAGTGCAGCACTCTGACCTTTTAACATCGCATCACCTGACCCCTGCATGCTTAACGTGACTTGCTCACTATTCGCCAGCGATAAATTTAAGTCACCACTCCCGTTCATCGCGCCCTGTATCTGAGTGAAATCGCCGTCAAATATCAGATCGCCGGAACCACGCATGCTGAACTCCAGCCTCTTTCCTTTAAAGCCTTTGACATTCACGTCACCGCTGCCAGACAACTGTAGTTTTTCAAGCACAGGTAAATTCAGTTCCACTCTGACAGATTCGGATTTTCCTAAAGTGATAAAGATACCGCGTGTCGTAATGTATAAAGTATTACCGTCAACTCTGGTGGTCACCCGTGAAGCGAGCTTGGGATCGCCTCTCACCGACAGGGATGGAACGACAGACGAGCGCAACAGTAAATCAATCGGCCCACTTAATACTACTTGTGTGACCTGTGCTGTCACCGGGCGGGTATCGTTGCTGTCACCGGAAAAAAAATTACCGGCAGCAGCTTCTGTCAACGTGGTAGCGGCATGCGCTTGCATAAAAAAAGCCGAAGCAGCGGTCAGGATGATTGCCAGCACCAGCATGCCTGCTCCTGTGCGAAGTATGTATTTCATTTCCTAATCCTTTCAGTCGTTCTGGTTAATCGCTGTTAGTAACAGTAACGGTGGAATGATATTCATCAGTTTTCGCTTTGACTCAGGTCGCTGGGGTGAGTCTGAGTTGCGAAAAATTCCAGCGCAGATACTGTCTGAATCCACGGAAACTAAGCCCGGTCAGAAACATACTCAACATCAGCAAAGCCACCGATCCTATGATCATGCCAATGCCTTTGAATACATCGTAGAGATCAACTTGTTTGCCGAGATTAATCTGGATATCGACCGGCTCCGCGATCCGGAGTCGTTTTGTCTGCTGCTCATCTTCCGCAACAGATTCACCGTTGACCTGAATCCCGGACGCTGAAATATCCACCCGGGCTTGCTTATCTATCTGACGATCTGCAGTCGCAGGCGAGTGATCAACAACAAGCTGATACGGCGTGTCATGGATATGCAATTCATCAACGCCTGTAATACCGCCGGCGGTCAGTAAAATGCCAGCGAAATACAAAGACAATGCCGTAATAAAAGCACTGCTTAACATGGCGAAACAGAACAGCGCAGGAATCAGCATCAGCAGATTGAAAATCATCAGTCCAAACAAAGCAACAATTAAGCGTGCGAGGTTACCGACGCTGACTTTGTTTTTAAACTGACGAAGATGTATTGCTGCTTTTTGCTGGATGGCAACCAACGCTGGTGTCGGTAACTGGGCAATGACTTCCTGCTCACTTTTTCCTGCAACCATGCCATCAATAAACTTTCCCTCATACGTCCACAACAGTTCTTCCTGAATATCTCCCGGCAAATCTTGCAGAGCCAGCTTGAGTGCATTCATATAATCGGTTTTAGTCATGCTATGTTCCCTCCCTGATTCTGTTTCCGGATACGATGGAAACAGAATACGGATTTATTCAACACGAAGCGATGGCCATGCGACAGCGTGTCAAAACCCAGGAATGAAATGCAGAAACGGCAGACAGGAGGGGAGAAAATATTCATGCCGATGGGAAAACATACAGCGAAAAAATGTCTTGCGCATCAACATCAAAGGCAGTCTGGACATACGATAAAACGCTGCGGATGCACCGCTTTCCAGACCAAAGCATCTCAGATATACTGAATTCGGGACTCCTACAATCGCCAGTCACAATAAGAGAATAATGTCATGCATGAAAGCATACCGCAAAGTTCCCTTTCGGACTCTGCGTCACCCACCACCATTCTGATCGTCGACGATACTCCACAAAACATCAAAGTGCTGGGCGAACTCCTGAAACAGGACTACCACATCCGTGCCGCCAACTCCGGTGAACGGGCTTTGCATGCAGCCGACTCTGACCCTCGCCCTGATCTCATTCTGCTGGACGTGATGATGCCCGGAATGAATGGCTACGAAGTATTGCGCCATCTGCGCGCTAACGGAAATACAAAAAATATACCCGTCATCTTCATCACCGCCATGGCGACTGCGGAAAACGAAGAATTTGGCCTCGAACTCGGTGCGGTTGATTACATTACCAAGCCGTTCAATCCTTCTATTGTGTTGGCGCGCGTTCATACGCAACTGGAACTTAAGCGCGCACGCGATCGCCTTGCCAATGAAAACGACTGGCTAGAACGCGAGGTGGCACGCCGTATGCGCGAAAACCTGCTGATACAGGATTTGAGTGTGCGGGCACTCGCCTGTCTTGCTGAAGCACGTGATAACGAGACTGGGCAGCACATCGTGCGGACCCAGATATACGTGGATTTGCTGGCACGAAATCTGGCTGAGCACGAACGTTTCCGCGATGCGCTGGCAGGCCCCAGACTTAACATGATTGTCAAAGCAGCGCCGCTGCACGATCTAGGCAAGGTTGGCATACCGGATGCAATCCTCCTCAAACCGGGTCGTCTCACCGTGGAGGAATTCGAGATCATGAAAACACATACGACGATCGGTGCCGATGCGATTACCAAGGCAATGGAGCAGGCATTAGCTGGTGCGGACGACGCTATCGAAGAAATTGCAGGTAGTGCGTTTGCGTTTCTCAAGGTAGCTCGCGAAATTTCTCTGAGTCATCAGGAAAAATGGGATGGCAGCGGCTATCCCGCCGGTCTTGCCGGTGACGCGATTCCGGTGTCGGCACGCCTGATGGCGCTGGCAGATGTCTTTGATGCACTGATGACACGCCGTGTTTACAAACCACCAATGACGCTCGACGAGACAACAAAAATCATCCTGGATGGCCGGGGCAAGCACTTTGATCCAGCGGTCGTTGATGCTTTTGTCGCTTGCCGCGAGCGCTTTGCCGAGATTGCTGCGCGATACGCTGACCCTGTCACAGAGCACAGCTGAGTCAGAAAGACTTCAACGAAAATTTATCCGACAACACCGGCCATCACTCAGATTAGTCGCGGCGGTCGGTCATAGGGCAACACCACAGAGTTTGTCGGGATTGCGGTAAGTGCTGAAACATTTCATCAATGACGTCAGGATTACAAATGAAGCTTTTACGTAGCCCGATGCTACCTTACATAATGGGCTTTTTTTTGCCGGTAGCACTGTTTGTGCTGTTGGCAGGCACGCTTAATCTGCTGTCCTTCCGCGAACTAAACAAGGAACATCAGACCTCGATTGCCGAAACAGCCGAGGATCAAAGAAAACTGAAGCTCAACAGAAATATCAACAATGGCATCACAGCGATTCAGGTTCAGCTCGCCACGCTGATAGAGCAAGCCCGTTTGCAAAAGATTGATGAGGCGGTTGCCAACCGTATACATCAGCAACTGGCAAACCAGTTGACCGAAATGGAACAACAGCTGGTAGCAGCAAAAGAAGCGGTGGATGAGAAGAACCTAAGGGATTTGCAGAAAAATTTTCAGGATTATCGCGATGCCGTCCTTGTGGCGACAAAGTTGGCCGTAACCGATACGTCCAGTGCGATGAGCCATACGTATCAGGCAACCCTCAGTCAGCAACATATCTCGCAACAAGTGCGCATCGTCGCGGCCAACCTCAACGATCAGATGGCACAGCGCAGTGCAACACGGGAAAAAAACTTTCAGACACATGCGATCCAGAACGTTGTGATCGGCGGCTTGTTGATACTGATGCTGATCGTGATATGGCTACGCCTGATCATGCGTCTGACTGGTCGCTTGTCGATGCTGACGTCTGCTCTGGATGGTTTATCAGAAGGTGTTCTGACCCCGAAATCGCTGCCAGACGTACAAGTCATCGCAGAAAAAAGAGGCAATCTGCTGGGTGATCTGGCGCGTGCTGTGCTTGCCTTTCGAGAGACCAGTCTGGCACACCGCCAGGCGCAGTATGATCTTGGTGAGCGCATGAAAGAGCTTTCATGTCTGTTCGATATCTTGCGTATCACTGTCCGCGACGACATCGCGATTGAGAGTATGTTTGATTTAGTCGCAGCGCGGCTGCCAGCGGCGATGCGCTTTCCTGATATGGCAACAGGATTCATCGATTGCGGTGACAAGCATTACGGTAAGCAAGCCTCAGGGAAGCGCCTGAGTGCCTCTTTCATCGGAATCCAGGGGCAAAATGCGCGGGTCTCCGTCGTCTATACCGCAGCGCTGCCTGTCGATGCGGGAGCGCCGTTCATTCCCGAAGAACAGAGCCTGCTGGAAGCCATCGCGCCCCACATGGCCGCTGCCGTCGAGCGGCACCGTATCGCAGCCAAGGAAGCGGACCGGCAGGCGCTGATTGACACTGTCATTGCTGAAGCGCCGGATGCCATTGAACTCGTGGACATGGAAACCCTGCGCTTTATCGAAGCAAATGCAACGAGCTGCAAACTGCTGGGTTATACGCACGAAGAAATGCTCAGCATGCGCGTGACGGATACGCAGGCAACGATGGACACTGAAGAAAAATTCGCCGAACTCAGGCAAAACGTCGCAGACCACGGTCGAGTGGAGTTCGAAAATCGTCACCGGCGCAAAGATGGCACGGTCATCGAGGTTCGTGTCAACGTCAAGGCAATTCGGCAAAAAGAGCGCGACTATCTGGTGGCGATCTGGCGCGATATTACTGCTGAGAAGGCAGTCGCGGCAGAAATACGAAAACTGTCGCTGGTCATTGAACAAAGCCCCAACTCCATCATCATCACCGATCTGGATTGCCGCATCGAGTATGTGAATGATGCATTCACCCGCAATACCGGTTACACACGCGAAGATGTGATCGGAAAAAATCCCCGCTTGCTTAAGTCAGGCAAAACAACGGCGACAGTCTATGATTCCATGTGGCAGGCGCTGACAAACGGCACGACATGGCATGGCGAATTCATCAACCTCGATCGCGCGGGGCGGGAACAGATAGAAGCGGCGATTATTGTGCCGCTACGCCAGCCGGATGACAGTATTTCCCATTATGTTGCGATCAAAGAGGATATTACCGTCAGGAAGCAACAGGAAAATCAATTGCGTAAATTGATTCTTGCGGTCGAGCAAAGCCCGGACAGTATCGTCATTACCGATATCAATGCCAGAATCGAATATGTCAATGATGCTTTTCAGCGCAACACCGGATACACAAAAGAAGAAGCCATCGGCATCAATCCACGCGTCCTCAAATCCGGGCGTACACCACAGTCAACCTACGACGACATGTGGACGACGCTTTCGCGCGGTGAAATCTGGCGCGGCGAGCTCGTCAACCGGCGCAAAGATCAAAGCGAATATGTGGAGTTCGCCAACATTGCACCAATACGTCAACCCGATGGCGAAATAACGCACTATCTTGCAATCAAGGAAGACATCACCGAGAAAAAGGCGATGCTTGATGAACTTGAACGTCATCGTGAACACCTTGAGCAACTGATAGAGATACGAACCGCCGAATTGAATACCACGATACACGAGCGGGACGCGCTGTTTGATGCGGCGAGTACCGGAATTGTCTTGCTCAAAAACAGAATCATCATGCGCTGCAACCGGCGCATGGATGAAATGTTGAGATATGCCTTCGGCGAACAAATCGGACAATCAACCCGCATCTGGTTCCATGATGACAATGCCTACATTAACGCAGGCAATCAGATTTATCCGAACATCCTGCATGGAAAAATCGATGTCCGCGAGATGAATCTGTTACGCAAAGATGGCAGCTCGCTTTGGTGCCGTACCTTCAGCCGGGCCATTGATCCGGCGGATCCGACGCGCGGCAACGTTGTGGTCTTCGAGGACGTTACCGCCGAACGTGCCGCCACAGAACAAATGCGCGCAGCCAAAACCCTGGCTGAAAACGCAGTGCGCATGAAATCAGATTTTCTCGCCAACATGAGTCATGAAATCCGCACACCAATGAATGCGATTATCGGGATGTCACATCTGGCAATGAAGACTGAATTGACACCACGCCAGCGCGATTACATGAAAAAGATACAGTGGTCGAGCCAGCATCTGCTCGGCATCATCAACGACATTCTGGATCTGTCGAAGATAGAGGCTGGCAAGATGACCGTCGAATCCATCGATTTCGAGCTGGATCAGGTATTAGAAAATGTGATCGGGTTAATTTCCGAAAAAGCAGCCGCCAAAAACCTCGAACTGATTTTGGAAATTGATGCAGACGTTCCTCACAGCCTGATCGGAGATCCATTGCGTATCGGTCAGGTGCTGATTAACTATGCCAATAATGCGGTCAAGTTTACTGAGCAGGGCAATATCGCTATCCGGGTGGCCGTTGCGCGTGCTTCGTCCCGTGAGCTCATTCTCAATTTTTCAGTCAGCGACACAGGCATCGGTCTGGATGAAGAACAACGTAATCGCTTATTTCAAAGTTTTGAGCAAGCCGACTCCTCCACAACCCGCAAGTATGGCGGCACTGGCTTGGGTCTTGCCATCTCACGCCAACTAGTCAGCCTGATGGGCGGCGAGGTTGGCGTCGACAGCAAACTGGGAACAGGCTCCACGTTCTGGTTCACCGTACCGCTTGGTCATCGCGAGGGGAAGCAACAACAATTACTGCCAACACCGGATCTGCGTGGCCGCCGCGTATTGGTGATTGATGACAACGATCACGCCCGCGAAGTGATTGGCGACATGTTAAGCAACATGTCGTTTGTTGTTTCACTCGCGCCTTCAGGGTTAGCCGGTATCGCCGAAATTGTACGCGCCGCAAACGCAGGCGAGCCCTATGAAATTGTGTTTCTTGACTGGCAGATGCCCGGTCTGGACGGGATTGCCACCGCCAGGAAAATCAGCGGCAGCATGCCGATAAATGCGCCGCACATGGTGATGATCACAGCCTATGGTCGCGACGAAGTTATGAAGGCTGCGGACGATGCAAGAATCGATGATGTTCTGATCAAGCCTGTGACTTCGTCACTCTTGTTCGACACCGCAATGCGCATCCTCGGCACCACCCAGACCAGCCAGTTGCGCTCGGCAGAACATCCGGCGCCAGGAACCGATCTGGCAGCGATTACCGGTGCCCGCATCTTACTGGTTGAGGACAATGAACTGAATCAGGAAGTCGCGATGGAACTGCTTCATCAGGCTGGGTTTCTGGTCGACATTGCTGATAACGGCGCGATTGCGATGAATATGCTGAACAATCAGGACAAGGACTACGATATGGTGCTGATGGATATGCAAATGCCGGTCATGGATGGCGTCACCGCAACCCGCGAAATTCGCAAGCAGGAAAAGTGGTCGGCGTTGCCGATAATAGCGATGACAGCCAATGCGATGGCGAGCGACCGTGACCGTTGCATCGACGCCGGTATGAATGATTACCTCGTCAAACCTATCGATCCTGATCAGTTATGGATGACCCTGTGGCGCTGGATTAAACCGCTGCGGGAAGTGACTCTCGCCACCGTCAAACCTGCACATAAGCAATCTGACGTTGTCACGATTGCGCCTGTTGCCGGGCTTGATGTGAAGGCTGGCTTACATCACGCGCTGGGAAAAGAAGCGCTGTACACGTCTTTACTACGCAAGTTCAGTGACGGCCAGAAAGATTTTCCAGAGCGGCTGACAGAGGCAATGACACAAGGCGATCTGGTGTTGGCGGAACGTCTGGCACACACATTCAAAGGTTTATGCGGACAAATTGGTGCCGGAGAATTGCGCACGATGGCCGAGTCACTTGAACAGTCCATCAGGAATAGAGAGCCGAAGGAGAAAATTCAAGCAACACTAAAACTCGTTCCAGGCACGCTGGCAGAACTCGTTAGCGCAATCGATAAGCGCTTCCCGGTAGTCGAGTCAGTACAGACAGCGGTGGCTGTTGACCTGGGCGAATTGCGTGAAATAAGCATTCGTCTCGCCGCAGAACTTGCGGCGGATGATTTTGCCAGCAGCGATACCTTTGATCAGCACGAAGCACTGATGCGGGCGGCTCTCGGTGAACGTTTTATTACACTTGCATCCGCCATACATGATTTTAATTTTGCCGCTGCTGCAGATCAGTTGCGGGAAGCAATGGCGATACATGGAATCGACATCTAGGCTGTCAGGCCGATGTTAAAGGAGGAAAATGGCTAGTTTCTGAACAACCCGCGCCTGCAAAAAATGGGGCGCTGCGCTCATTAATGAAGGATGCGACAGGCATCAAATGTACGTAACCATGTCAATTGCAGTATCCGCGCCTCGTTGCTGGCACGATGACGCGCCAGATTGAGTTCGTCCTCAACCTGTATTTTTGTTGCCTGCCACATGGATTCCTGCTGCGGTGAAATGATTTCGCGCAGATCGGCTAATCTGAAATTCGGTGAACACGCCGCCGCCTCAAACAAACGTGCCATCAAGATGTAATCATGCACCCAGCCATCGGTGTACACGGTATATCCATCGAGTTGGCTATTAAGCTGTTCGGCAACCATCCGCACGGGATTACCATTCGCCACCAGAATTTCACGCGGAATCTGGTGTAAACCAGCAGCAATCTCGTCCCACAGATTCCAGTCATGTTCTGGCCGGATCAGGCTGCACCAGCCTTCGCCGTGACGCTGAGAAAAACCGACTTCAACCGGATAACTGCCTCTGCCAAAACCCGAGGCTTCAAACGCGATCACAATAGGCACGGTCATCATGGCGGACTCCGACTGAAAAATTACGACGAGGACAGCACTGTATTCTGTACTATCGCCACAGATCTGCAAGTTTTTTAAGCACTTCCTTGCGTCGGTCGTTCACGAATTCAGTCTGGCAACGGCGTGCACAACTCAACCATGATGCCATCGGGGCAGCGTAGGTAAGAAACCGTCTGTCCCCACGGTTTCTGTGAAGGCGGTGAAAGTTCTCTGGCACCGCTCTGCAAAGCGTGCGCATGTGCCTGCGCCACATCATCAGTGACAAAAGCGACTTCAAAACCAAGTGGTTGCGCAGATTGATGGGCTTCAACATGACCACCGGGATAATTAAAAGTCCCCATTTCATGTACCGCAAATGCCAGCTTGGTTGCACCGGTATCGAGTTCGCCATACATGCCTGAATCATCTAAAAAGCGACGACGACAGCCGAAAGCCTTTTCAAAAAAACTGAGCGAAGCGGCAACGTCAGGTACGTAAATAATCGTGTAAGCAAATTGCATCAACTGACTCCCCATGAATAATGATTAAGGCGGCCGGGAACTAAAAACAGACTCAACAAGAGATTCCACCCGGGAAAATATGCCTGCAATAAATCCACCGTACAATTTCTCAGCGTCATCATTACAATATAACCAAAATTACAATGTTTTGCTTTTTTATTTTCAGATTCATCAATCGCTGAAAAGCAAACACTGATGCGGGTCACGATGCCAAATGCAAATTTCGGCTATGCTTGCTCGGAAATTAATGCAGATGATGCAAAACACCGTAATTTAGAAGGAATTCTCGTGAGCAACTTGTTAAACCGACGACTGGCACTACTGGATAACGACACGTACCGCCCTCTTCTCGGACAGGGCTTGCGTGGTATAGAACGCGAAACCCTGCGCGTTGATGCAGAAGGACACCTGTCGCCGAAGCCACACCCGGCCGCATTGGGTGCAACGCTGACCCACCCGCAGATCACAACCGACTATGCCGAGTCGCTGATGGAATTCATCACGCCGGCAGAACAGGATATCTCGCTGGCATTGGAAAAACTGGATCAGATTCACCGTTTCGCCTATACCGAACTGGGCAACGAAATGCTGTGGAGCCAGTCCATGCCCTGTCCGTTACCAGACGAAAAAGACATACAGATCGCTTGGTATGGCAACTCGCACATCGGCATGATCAAGCATGTGTATCGTCGTGGCCTGGCATTGCGTTACGGCAAAAGCATGCAATGCATTGCCGGTATTCATTACAACTATTCGATTTCTGAAAACATCTGGAAGGTATTACAAAAAGCGGAAAACACCAGCGGCGACGCCATGTACGTGCAGTCAGAAAATTACATTGCCATGATCCGCAATTTCAAACGTTACAGCTGGTTGCTGATGTATCTGTTCGGTGCCTCGCCAGCGTTGGCAACATCGTTTTTGCGTGGCCGTACGCATCAGTTACAAAGCCTGTCGGAAGATACGCTGTATCTGCCTTACGCGACCAGCCTGCGCATGAGCGATCTGGGTTATCAGAATAACGCACAGGACGGCCTGGTTCCGCCGTATAACAGCCTGATGGATTACATGCGCAGCCTGTCCATCGCTGTTCGCAAACCTTATCCTGCTTACGAAAAAATCGGCACCCAAATCAATGGCGAATGGGTACAGATCAATACCAACATTCTGCAAATTGAAAACGAGTTTTACGCAACCATACGCCCGAAACGCGTCATCCGTACCGGCGAGCGCCCTATCGAAGCGCTTTGCGCGCGCGGTGTGCAATATGTTGAAGTGCGTTGTATGGATGTGAATCCATTTGATCCGCTGGGGATTAATCTGGAAACCTCGCGTTTTCTGGATGCGTTTTTATTGTTCTGTGCGCTGGATGAAAGTCCGCAGACTAATCAGGCCGAAGGCGAGGAAAATACCCGTAATTTTGCGCTGACAGTCAAAGAAGGACGCCGCCCTGGTCTCATGCTGCGTCATGGCGGGCAAGAAATTTCCCTGCAAAACTGGGGGCTGGAATTATTGGAAAAAATTGCACCGGTAGCCGCACTGCTGGATGCACAACGCAGCGATCATGTGCATGCCGATTCTCTGCAGGTGCAGCGCGAAAAATTACAAAACCCCGATCTGACGCCATCGGCGCAGGTTTTAGCCGCGATACGTGCCGAAAATAATTCGTTTTATCAGTTTGCTCTGAAACAAAGCAAGGTACTGGCAGAACAATTCCGTGCCCGCCCGCCAAGCGCAGAAGAGCGCCGCTACTTCGAAGAACTGGCCAGAGCCTCGGTCGCCGAACAGGAAGAAATGGAACGATCGCAAACCGGCAGCTTTGATGAATTCATCACCGATTATCGTTCCCGCACGTCCAGTCAATTGTGCTGCGAAAGCTGATGTAACGACGATGCTGATTTGATGAGGCTTAAAAAAGCCGCCAGCAGATCAGACTGCTGGCGGCTTTTTTATTCAGTCAGAACAATTTATTCGTCCTCAAACAGATTGCCAATGCCACCAAGCACAGAGCCCTGTTCAGCGCCTTTACCACCGCCGATTTTAGACGCACCGACAATGCGGTTAGCCAGACGAGATAATGGCAGCGACTGCAACCAGACTTTGCCAGGACCGCGCAAGGTCGCGAAGAACATACCCTCACCACCGAACAAGGCAGTCTTCACGCCACCAACAAACTGAATATCGAAATCGATGTCTTGCGTAAAGGCGACCACGCAACCGCTATCAACGCGCAAGGTCTGGCCGGGTTGCAAAGTCTTTTCTATGATCGCACCACCGGCGTGAATAAATGCGAGGCCATCGCCTTCGAGCTTTTGCAGTACAAAACCTTCACCCCCAAAGAAACCTGCGCCCAGACGTTTCTGAAATGCGATGCCGAGCGCCACGCCTTTTGCCGCGCACAGGAAAGCATCTTTCTGACACAGCAAAGTGCCGCCCATTTGCGCCAGATCCATAGGAATGATTTTGCCGGGATATGCGGCACCAAAAGCCACTTTGCGTTTTTGTCTGCCGCCGTTCATGAACACCGTCGTGAACATTGATTCGCCGGTCACCAGACGCTTACCCGCGCCCAGCAGTTTGCCGAAAATGCCGCTTTGTGCTGCAGAGCCGTCACCGAAGATCGTCTCCATCTGCACATCGTCTTCCATGTAAAACATCGCACCGGCTTCACCGACTGCCGCTTCATTCGGGTCGAGTTCAATTTCGACAAACTGCATGTCGTCGCCGAAAATCTGATAATCAATAACGTCCATTGCCATGATGAATTTTCCTGATGAAAAAAGGTTGACCGGTGCAAAACACAGCGAGCGGCATTGTAGCCAGAACACCTTTACGAATGCTAGTTTTTCGCCCGGTAATATTTTTCTGAAAATACCGCGCTACAAAATACATCAGTTCGTCGCCCGGCAGCTATTTTTCTGAGCACCAACGGCCAGCGGCCGTCAGCGTCTGATCCATGCGCACTGCGCAAGGATATTCTTGCATTCTAGCCGCCACTCCCCTAGCATGGCACAGTCCATTTTCAAGCACACCTCCATGCCCGCCTTGCCTGAATTAAAAGAACTCGAACACATCATTGAACTCGGACATCCGCATCTGGAGGTTGACGTACTGTGCGAGATCGATGTCCAGCACAAGCGCTTTCCGGTGTACAAACTGGCACTGGGCAATCCCGACCCATCCTTGCCTGCGATAGGTTTTTTTGGCGGCATCCACGGGCTGGAACGTATAGGTTCGCAAGTGCTGCTATCTTTTCTGCGTGGATTACTGACCCGCCTGAAATGGGATAAAAGCCTGCAACACATGCTGCAGGATGTGCGGCTGGTTTTTATGCCGCTGGTGAATCCCGGCGGCATGTGGCAGGCAACACGCGCCAATCCGAATGGCGTTGATCTGATGCGCAATGCGCCGGTAGAAGCAACCGAAAAAGTGCCGTTCATGCTCGGCGGGCATCGCATCAGCAAACACTTGCCGTGGTACCGGGGACCCGCAGACGCTGACATGGAAGCTGAAAATATTGCGCTGGTACGCACGGTTCAGCAAGAATTATTATCGCGCCAGTTCAGCATCGCGATCGACTGCCATTCCGGCTTTGGCCTGCGCGACCGCGTCTGGTTTCCGCATGCGCACAGCGTGCATCCGATTCCGCATCTGGCCGATATTCTGTCGCTGGAAGAACTGTTTCAGCAAACTCATCCGAATCATCGCTACCTGTTTGAGCCGCAAAGCCTGCAATATCGCACGCATGGTGACATCTGGGATTATCTGTACCTGCAATCACAAGAACAACCTGGCAAAACCTTTTTACCGCTGACGCTGGAAATGGGCTCGTGGCTGTGGGTCAAAAAAAATCCGCGCCAGCTTTTCTCGCGCCACGGCATGTTCAATCCGGTGGCAGAACATCGCCTGCACCGTGTTTTACGGCGGCATACTTCGTGGCTGGATTTTTTAATGCGCGCCACCTGTGGTCATCAGGAATGGCTGGCGCAAGGCCCGACCCGCCTGCGCCTGCAGGAACGCGCCGTGCAACGCTGGTATCGCCCATGACCTGGGTACTGCTGCGCGGTCTGATGCGCGAACAACGGCATTGGGGCAACTTCACGCAACAGTTTGCACAAGCCCATCCGCACGAACGCATCATCACTCTTGATTTTGTCGGTAATGGCGCTTTATATCTGCAAGCCAGCGCCACCAGCATAGGCGCGATGGTTGAACAGGCACGCGAGCAAGTTCAACAACAGCAACAACAACAACAACAACAACAACAACAAACCGAAGGCAAGATCAAACTGCTCGCCATCTCGCTCGGCGGCATGGTCGCGGTGGCGTGGGCAGAACGCTATCCGCAAGAGCTGCAACGCATGGTGCTGATCAACACCAGCCTCGCACCGTACAACCCGTTTTATCAACGCCTGCGCCCGGCCAACTATCCCGCCATCATCGCGACGATGCTGACGGGAACACAGCGCCAGCGCGAAGAACTGATCCTGCGTCTGACCAGCCATCAGAGCGATGCCCCTCAAGCAGAACAACTGCTCAACGACTGGGTTCATTACGCGCAGCAATTCCCTATCCGCCGCCGCAACATCCTGCGCCAGCTATTCGCCGCGATGCGCTACCGCGCGCCCGCACAGGCACCGCAAGTGCCGCTGCTGATGCTGGCTGGTGCCAAGGATGTGCTGGTCAGCCCGCAATGCTCCGCCACTCTGGCTCACCGCTGGCAGGTCGAATTGCGCATCCATCCTGATGCCGGACACGACCTGCCACTCGACGATCCCGCCTGGGTCATACAGCAAACGCTGACTTGATCATTGCGTCAGCGCTGCAACAACACGACATACGCAGCGCGCCAATCTGTCGCCACGCATACATTTACTTACACTTTTATCAAGAGATAAAAAAGCGCGCATTGTTAAAATAGAACTTCAAAAATAGAGCTTCAACTCACATCAGAAGGAAATTTTATGCATCGCCCTTCAGCTTTTCGCTTCGCTTCCATCGCTTCCGTCATTTCTGCCTGCGCTGCTGCCACATTGTTCAGTGTCACGGCATCCGCACAGACCGCCGCACAACTCGTTCAGGCATCAAATGCTTATGCTGATATGTGCAAAAAATCGGTGAATATGCCGACAGGAGAAAGTGACCTCAAAGGCAACCCTAAGCTGGACGATTATTGCAAATGTTTTGCGGATAAATTCCTTGAACGCGCACTCAAATCGCAATCTGCCGCCAACCAGACACCATTACAGGAAACCCTGAATCAGGAAATGGAAATGCGCCAATCCTGCCGTGCAAAATACAATCTGCCTGCCGTAAAAAAATAAGCTGCATATACCCCCCAATCAAGATGCGCCTGCTGGCCACATTCCGCTCGCCAAGGCGCGTCAAATCAATGCCTTCCTTTTTTTATCGCTCCAGATTTGGGCTGTATGCGATTCCGGTGTGATAGAACTATCCAGCCAATTATTAAATTATTGACATTTTAAAAATCACTGCTAAATTGCCAACAGTCATTCAAAGTTCTGACTCCCTTGCCATCTAACTCAAGGAGCATCGCGTGAATACCCTGCCAGCAATCAAGTGCGCCCTGATCTTATTGAGCGTTTGTTGTCTTTCCGCGTGCAATCAGGAAAAAGCGCAGGCGTTGCAGCTTGCCGCGACCACGTTCAGCAATGAAGCAGACCGCGCCTGCAAGATGGGTGCCGATAGTTTGCAAGCGGCTGTGGCAATGCCAGCACTTACCCGTTCAGACATTGCCACATCACTGGCGCAGGCAAAGAAATTTGGCGCTACTGAGCTCGATTTAATCTATGCCGACAACAGCATCACCGACAGCGCAAACGCCCCGGCGCTGACTGCCCTGAATCAGGCATGCGAGGCACACCGGCAGCTCGCCGCCATGTACACCGATCTTCCGCGCGGCTATCTGCTGGCAACGGATGAGGTAAAAAAAGCGCAAAAACTCGTGGTCAATGTCACGGCGCGTTTTGCCAGACTGGGGCATATCTTTGCTGAATTGCCATCCACCGGCCGCGATAATATTTCCCGCATCCGCATTATCGAAGCCCGCAGCAAAGCCATGGCCGTCGCTGACGAAAAAGCCCGCGCCGCGTTGCTCGGCAGCGTTGCTGACGATATCCTGCTGAATCAAACCAACGAGGCACAGAGCCGCGACCTCATCCTCAGCCAGTTTGCAAAAGCGACTGTACTCGGAGAAAAACTGGCGCAAACCAGCGTCCATTACGATCAGATGACAGTGGCTGATTTGCTGGAATCACTCAGAGAATTTTCTGCCTTGTACGGCAACGTCACCAACCGCGCGGCCACAGCACAAAGTGCCATCAACAGCATCAACCGCGTAGAAGCAAACTTGAAAAATGACGCTGCGCTCAGTCCTTTGCTTGATGCTGTCGTCGGCCAGAAATAATGCGCTGTTAAAGGGAGAGAAACCATGCCTGTCAAAGACAATGACGCTGAAATGTTGCGCGTGATGGGCAACACCATCACCGATCTGCAAATCCAGTATCGCGCTGCCACACTGGATGATAAAGCCGTGCTGATCGCACCACTCAAAGAACTGCTGCAAGACTACGGGGACTATCAGGCACGTTTGCTGAAAGCAGGCACCATCACCAGCGATGCAGAACTGGCGCAAATGAAAGCCATACAAACCGCCATCAGCGACGATGCCGACCGTCAGGATTTACTGATCGCCATCGCAAAAATCGTCGCCCTGATTGCTGCTGCCTGAGCGCGGTATCGTTGCAGAAATAGCGCACTGCAAGTATCCTTCACAACGGCTGGACACGCCCGATGGCTGTTCTCCCTGCATTCAGGTTTCTGTTTTTTCAGATTCGCCCCCATCATCAGTCCATTTCTTTTTCTACCATCACACAGCGGAGTTGCTATGAAACGAGTCACAGGCATAGGCGGCATTTTCTTCAAAGCCAAAGATGCACCGGCATTGCAGGCGTGGTACAAGCAACATCTGGGAATCGATGTTCAGGTCTGGGGCGGCGCAGCTTTTGACTGGGCTGATGCCGATGGTAAGCCGGTTGCGGGCACCACTGCCTGGTGCATACACCCGCAAGACAGCGATCATTTCGCACCGGGTTCGGCCTCCTTCATGGTGAATTACCGGGTGGAAGACCTGCACGCATTAGTCAACGCGTTAAAGGACGAAGGCTGTCACGTGCTCGATCAGACAGATGAATCCGAATATGGAAAATTCGCCTGGGTGATTGATCCTGAGGGAAATAAAATCGAACTGTGGCAAGCACCGCAAGGCCAGTGAGCGCGCAAGTCTTTTGACATTCAAATTGCGGGATGTCTTCCCCGCTATCAACATAGATAAAACAAGCGTGCGGCGTTGTTGCACAAACGGCGGCGCGCTCATCTTCCAGTGCTGTCATCGGCGTGGGTCGCACCCGGCCACACACGATTCGTTCTTGCTGCGTTCCAGACAAACGGAACACCGTTGCCGCAAACCTGACCAGCAAGCGACCTCAAAACTATAAATATTGTTAAATCGTTAGAAATCAGCCAGATTTGTGTACTGCTTTCCCCCTTCCTGAAGCATCGCTCCAATTGTGAAGTAGATACATTGAGTTACAATCAGCCACATTATGTTGCATGAATAGGTAGCGCTGTGTCACAGCTTGAACAAAATATTTCCGCTTTATGTACGCCCGGCCTGGTTGCACATCTGAAGCGATGCTATCAGTGGACAAGTGAGGTCACAGCCAGTCTGGCATGGGCCTACAAAATGACGTCCGCCGCAGACACCGTCAGCCTTGAGCGAAAAAGTAAATTTGTAGCCCGCACGCTGCTCAATTTAAAACCCAGCCTGTCGTGGTATCAGTTTGTCAGAAGCAGTTATTTACGGCAGCTCGTTGATCGCGATGCCAACCTGCTTGATGTTATTCATCGCCCATTCTTTGACCGCAATCTCGGCGCAATGGAACGGGTTAACATGCTCGCCTGCCATTTCGAATTACTGCATAGTCTGTTGGGTGCAAAAAATACGGCAGATATTGTCAGTGGCCATCGTTTTTTACTGTCCCGGTTTGCCGGAAAAAACGAAGAAAATTTCACCATTCACCTGTTGCGGGATGACGCATTTAAACGCGAAGGCGGCCTCACACTTGCACTGAGCATGAATGACGAGACGCTGCTTTATGTCACGTTCACCCTGGTAAAAAACCGCTATGGCAATGCGATCAAGGTCGGCGGCATTCAATCAAACCGCGGCAATTGCCGTCAACTGGCACGCACAGCCACCAGTGCATTGCACGGAATTCAGCCACGCCTGTTATTAATCGACGTGTTACGCAACCTCGCCTCGCAAATCCATTGCACAACAATAGAATGCGTCAGTAAAGAAAACCACATACACCGCGCATGGCGTTATCGCCTGAAAAAATCTATTCATGCTGAGTATGACCAGCTATGGTTGCTGGCTGGCGGATATCAAAATCACAGAGGAAATTTCGAGATCCCGCATGCACCGGATGAGAAACCGCTTGAATCCCGACCATCCAACAAACGCAGCGAATATCGCCGCCGCGCAGCGCTGACCGATGCCATGCGCGCACAAATGCACACCGCCATCCACGATCGCAATCACCATCTCCAGCATAGCCACAACTAACGATCACGTTCAGCTCACGATCAGGCGCAACTGGATATCGCCAGAAGAAACCCACCACCGACCTCACGCGCATCGTCGCGCATCGGCATCACGCCGCAAACCGCACTCGCCTGCAGCGGCGTTTCCGCCATCCCCAAATTGCTGACATCGCTGGAACACTGAGACCAGCATTGCACTGTACATGCCTCTTTTTTATCTGCCAGAGCTCAAAATATACTGGATGGAGTATATTTAAAACCCCTTTGTTTTATTAAGAGATAAAGACGTTTTTGGCACATACTCCCCCTGTTTTTGACAAAAATGGCATGATTCAGAGAGTGATGTAACTCCATTTCCGCATACACCGGATATTGTCAGATTCTGATTTTTTCTTGGATGAAAACTGGTAGCTTTGACTGCTTTTTTACCGCCTGCCCGGTGCTGACACGATGCGCGTTGACTTGATTCGATCTGCACTTTTTGTCGATTCAGTTATACCTGCTACTGATCAGGTATCAGCAACAACAATCAAGCGCCATGCAGATTTCAAAAGAATGTAAACAAATTGCAATTATTTTGGCAGTCAGTTATCTTTCAAAAATGAAAATTAAATCACATTATGTGAATTGAGGAAGGAGACGAAATTGGCTTTATCAAATGCTTACACAGAAGCTTATGGCAAACTAGGTGATTTTTTTAGCAAGCTAAGAGATGGACAGGCTCCGCCTCAATTCACACAACAATTCTTAATTGACCTAGGATTTAAATCTAACAAGCAACGTGCATACATACCATTGCTAAAAGCTCTTGGTTTTTTAACGCCTGACGGCAAGCCTACAGCACGTTACAAAGATTACCGAGACCACTCCCAATCCAAACAAATTATGGGTGAAGCTTTAAAGGAAGCATATGCGGACATTTTCCTTATAAAAGAACATCCGACATCAGCGGATCATTCTGCGATTGAGGGCAAGTTTAAGAGCTATCACAACGCAAGTGATAATGTGGCCTTGAATATGAGGCGAACATTTTTTTCCCTCCTGGATTTGGCGGATTTAAAGGCAAAACAATCCTCAAAAAAAATAACTGAACCAACAGAAAGCCACGAACCAGCGAGTGTTGTAACAGAGGTTCCTACAAGTGCTCCGGCAGTGCACATCAAAACGCCAGGGTTGCATTACAACATTCAGGTACATTTGCCTGCAACAAAGGATATTGAAGTTTATAACGCAATATTTAAGTCGCTGAAGGAACATCTATTTTGAAGCACAAGGAGCTAAGAGACTTTCTGTTTAGGGGATTATTGTTTGAAGCTGAAGCATCTGTTTTTCAAAAAGCAGGAATAAAAATTGGGGCAGATCAAACAGAAACTGAAGAGCGTCTTTTGGCGGAGGCTCTAGCAGCATTCCCAGTTAACTTAAGGAACAATGCCCTTGAAATGGCTAGGTTATATGCTGTTCTATTCTCTTTCGAGAATCATGTACGAGAGTTTATAAGGCAAACATTATCTGAAAATGAAGGCGTGGATTGGATTGATAAACTGCCGCAAAAAGTAAAACAACATGCTGAAACTAGACAGCAAACAGCCCATCAGGATTCATGGCTAGAAGGTGAAAAAACTGATCTTCTTGGCTTTTTAGATTTTGGGCATCTTGCTCAGGTGATCTTAAACAAGTGGGAGCATTTTGAATCCATCATTCCTTCACAACACTGGCTCAAACAGAGAATGGATGAGCTTGAAAAATCGCGCAATTTCATTGCTCACAACAGAATGTTATTGCCTAGCGAATTTCAAAGAATGTACATGTACATAGCAGATTGGAACAGAGTTGTTGGCCTGTAATCACATGACAATCGCGTCAATCAGGACGCTCGCAAGCTCGCGCCGATTACGCGGGCGTTAAATATCACAGATCAAAAGATATGAATAAATTTAAATATTGCCTTCTAATGCTGTGCCTAATATCCTCATTTGCAAACTCTCATACAGGGGCAGCTTCCTGCCAAATTAGTGCTGATGGTAAAAATGTCGCATGCGGTGGAATGTCTACCTCCTGTCAAATTAGCGCAGATGGTAAAAATGTCGCATGTGGTGGAATGTCTACCTCCTGTCAAATTAGCTCAGATGGTAAAAATGTCGCATGTGGTGGAATGTCTACCTCCTGTCAAATTAGCTCAGATGGTAAAAATGTCGCATGTGGTGGAATGTCTACCTCCTGTCAAATTAGCTCAGATGGTAAAAATGTCGCA
>NZ_JACOFT010000005.1:0-189 GCF_014699135.1 Cognatundibacterium aquatile | reverse complement strand
CATGTGGTGGAATGTCCACCTCCTGCCAAATTAGTGCTGACGGCAAAAATGTAGCGTGCGGTTGACCTGCTCCCCAAATTAGTACGAAACCAATTTAGAGTCCGCGGTTAAAAAACTGTCTGCAAATTGATTCGGCGTCAGATAGCCAATCGAGCTGTGCGGTCGTTGCTCATTATAGTCCTGACGCCA
>NZ_JACOFT010000004.1 GCF_014699135.1 Cognatundibacterium aquatile | reverse complement strand
GATTTCGATGAGCTTGGTGCCCAAGCCATTGAGCAGTGCATACACCAGCACTACGTGAAACGCTATGACCAGCCCTATGCCCAGGAACTTCTTGCCCGGCTCTTGCTGGCGATCTGAAAAATCCATTAATACTCCTCCAACCCCACAAGGTCTACTATTGACTCACGTCAAAACGGTTCAAACAAAAACAATTATAAATACGCTATGCGGTCAGTAGTTTCCTACACAGAACGCACCGGTTTTTCTTAAGCAAAATAGAGACCAGAATTTCAATCCGTTATTCAGCTTTAACTACCGCAGCAACGACGATCAATTCTGCAATCGCAAATTCGCATTTAATCCAAGCGGATTACCGAGATCTGAATATATCCGAGCATCGGTTGCTCAAAACATTACACATTTACACGAATCAATTTATCAGACTGCGAAGTAAAAAAACCAACTTCGTGTAAATATTTTTGTCCAACGTAACTTGATGTAAATAAACTTATATTCTACAGAAAAATATGTAAATTTATCTGCCAAATTTTTCCGAAGGCGCATAAAACCATTTCTCGCCATCAACTGTCAATAGCTAGCAAATAGTATTCCACAGAAAAACAACAGCGATTATTCTGCCAAAAAAAGAAAAATAAAGGAAATGCATTAATTTGTGCCTTGCAGCATAAAATTAGTGCAAGGCTCTCCCTATGAAAAACTTTCACAGAATTATTCGCTACCGAATACTCAGGACTGAATAAAATTTACTTTCAATAGAAATATCGGCTGAAATCCCACAAAAGTTGCGCCAATTTTTCTTTGCTTTTTAATGCATGACAGCAAAAATTTTTTATTATCTGTCACTTAAACTGAGATCACTGCCTCTAAATGTGCAAAATCGCACCATTTAAGTGCAATCAAAAGCAATAAAAATTTTCTTCCTATCTCCTTATTTCCAGAAACTTAAGATAAGGTTACGACGCACTACTAAGAAATTCCTCCGCCTTTTCATCAGATTAACAAATGACTGCATCAGGTGGCCGGAATCAGTGCCACTGAGGTTGGTCATATCTGGAAGTTGGAGACATTGCTATATGAATTTTAAGTTCGCAAAAAACAAATATGCCGGGGTCATGCATCTGCTCGGATACAAACGGATGTGTGCCATCGGTAGTTTTCTCCTTATCGCGCTGTACTGCGAAATCAGTAACGCAACCCCGCCCAATAAAGACGCGGGTTTTGCCGATCCGACAAAAGTCTTAAGAACGATCTTTCCAGTTGCGGAAACCGGGTTCGATCCCGCTGCAACGCGCGACTTATATTCAAATACGATTAACGAAGTTGTCTTTGAACGCTTATTCAGCTACGACTATCTCGCCAGCCCAGCTAGAGTCGTTCCTGAGACTGCTGCAGAATTACCAGAAGTCTCTGCGGATGGAAAAAACTACACGATACGTCTCAAGAAAGGCATTTACTTCACCCCGGATGACGCGTTCAAAGGAAAAAAACGTGAACTGACGGTGGAAGATTATGTTTACTCTTTCAAGCGCTTAATGGATCCGAAAATCGCATCAAGCCACCGCTGGTTGCTGGAAGATAAGATTATTGGTCTGGATGCTTATGCCGCCAAAGCGAAAAAAACCGGGAAATTCGACTACGACGTCAAAATTCCGGGACTGGAAATCGTCGACAAGTACACCTTACGTATACATCTCAGCCGCCCTGATTTCAATTTACCGATGATTTTATCGTATGCCGCGATGTCGGCAGTCGCACGGGAAGTCATAGAAAAATATCAGGACTTACAGGGCTTGGCGATGGCGAATCCAGTCGGCACCGGCCCTTATAAGTTAACAGAGTGGGTACGTGGATCGAAAATGGTACTGGAAGCAAATCCGGACTATCGTCCCGTCTATTGGGATTATGCCGCCAGCGCAGATCCAGCGGATCAGCAAATTGTTAAGGCGATGAAAGGCAAGCGCATGCCGCAAATCGGCAAAGTCATCGTCAACGTCATCCTCGAAGATCAATCTCGCTTGCTAGCGTTTCAAAAAGACGAAGTCGACTTATTTCAGCTTTACGGCGGACTCGCCCCGCAAGTCATGAAAAACGGCAAGCTGAAACCGGAATTCGAAAAAAAGGGCGTGCAGCTCTCGCGCATTATCGATCCAGAGCTAACGATTTATTACTGGAATATGCAAGACCCTGTCTGGGGTGGCCTGAGTAAAGAAAAAGTCGCCCTGCGCCGTGCGGTGGCCATGGCGCATAAAGTCGAGGACGAAATCCGGATTGTCGATAACGGCGAAGCGGTTCCGCTTGAATTTCCCATCCCTCCCAGCGTAGTTGGACATGATCCAAAATACCGCAGCAGCATTCAATACAACCCGGCTGCGGCAAACGCGCTGCTTGATCAGTTCGGCTACAAGAAAGGAAAAGACAGCTACCGCACCCTGCCAGATGGTCAGCCACTGGAAATCACCTATACGGCGCAAACCGAATCACGCGGCAAATTACAAGCAGAAGTCTGGAAAAAAACTTACGACAGCGTCGGCATCCGTATGAAAGTGGATTTCCGTCCTTTTGCTGAAATTCTGAAAGCAGAAAAGCAATGCCAGTTGACACAACGTATTTCGCCGTGGATTGCCGATTATCCCGACGGCGACAATTTTATGCAGCTGTTTTACAGCAAGAATATTCATATGAATAACAATGGCTGCGTTGCGATTCCTGAATACGACAAACTGTATGAAGCATCGCAAAAATTGCCAGCAGGCGAAGAACGTGACGCGCTGTATCACAAAATGGCGCGGATAATGGAAGTCTATTCGGCGCAAAGAATCGGTTATGCGCGTTACCGCAATATGCTCTCGCAAGCGCGGGTCATCGGTTATAAAAAGCATCCTGTGATGCATGTCGAGTGGACCTACATCGACATCGATAAAAACAAGTAATGCATCACCTTTATCCGTTTTTCCGGGACATCTCATGACCGCTTATATTCTGCGCCGTTTGTGGCAAATGGCACCCACCATGCTGGGTGTGATCCTGCTGGTATTTTTCCTGTTTAACTGGGTCGGCGGCGACCCGGCCTACCTTCTGGCAGGCAAAATGTCTAACGTCGAACAAATCGCGAACATCCGCACCCAACTGGGCATAGACCAACCTTACTATGTTCAGCTTTGGATTTTTATCAAGCAAATTCTGACCTTTAATTTCGGCAATAGCTGGAGTACCGGTGAGGCGGTATCGTCGATTATCGGCAGCCGTCTCGGTCCTTCATTGACGGTGCTGATTCCACTGACGATCTTAGAAACACTGATCGCCATTGCGCTCGCGCTGGCCATTGCATTTAAACGCGGCTCGCTGACTGACCGTACAGTCATGATCGCGTGCACGGTAGGTATGTCCATCAGCATTCTGGTGTACATCATCGTCGGCCAGTACTTCTTCGCGTATCAGTTAAGCCTGTTTCCGGTACAAGGATGGGGCAACAGCTTCAGCGAAAATTTATTCAAATACTCCGCCCTGCCGATTCTGATTGCACTGGCGGTTGGTGTCGCACCGAATCTGCGCTTATTCCGCAGTTTTGTTCTCGACGAAGTGAATCAGGATTATGTACGTACCGCACGTGCCAAGGGCGTGCCAGAACGGCGTGTGAAATGGGTACACGTGCTGCGCAATGCCTCCATACCCATCATCACCCATGTGATGTCGAACTTACCTGCCCTGCTGATCGGTGCGTTTTTGATTGAACGCTTTTTCTCGATTCCTGGCATCGGCCGGGAAGTGATACTCGCAGTCGAACGCAGCGACTTTCCCGTCATCAAAGCAATTACGGTTTATGTCGCCGCAGCCACCATGATATTTAACTTACTGACTGATCTGCTGTACCAGGCGGTTGATCCACGCGTGCAGTTGAAATAAGGATCGCACATCATGACTATGCAACCACACACATCACCGGGATTATGGACACTCGCATGGCGTCGCTTGCGTGCCGACAAAATTGCCATGGTTTCACTGGCCATCGTCACGGCATTTTTGCTGATGCTCATTTTGTCAGCCAGCGGCATGATTGCCGCCGACTGGGAGCAGGAAACAGGCGTCAGTTACGCACCGCCACACTTTATCGGCGCGGATGCGCCACCAGAAAAAATGGATGCTGCTCAGTCAGCTCAGGCAAACACAGCAGAAAATCCGCTCGATCCTTTGAAAGATGTCTTGCGCGAATTGCGTCAGAAGACTTCCGGCCAAACTGAGTCACTGGATTTTTATGGCATCAGTGATCCGCTGGCAAAAGAGATGGCCGACATCAATACCGCACTGGCCAAGTCTGGCAAAGCCATCGTCGCAGAACGTGCAAGCACCCTCCCTTTTGGTGCCGACAAATGGGGGCATGACATTATCAAGAAAACGATTAAAGGCGCAGAAACCTCGATTGTGGTAGGTCTGGTTGCCGCAGTACTGGCAACATTACTGGGCACTTTATTCGGCGCATTTGCCGGTTATTTCGGCGGTCGCACCGATGATTTCTTTAACTGGTTTTACAGCATTTTCACGTCTATCCCTTACTTGCTGCTGGTACTTTCGGTTGCAGCCGTTTTGCAGCAAAAAGGCGTTTCCACCATCATCCTGATTCTGGCTTTCACCGGCTGGACTGGCCCTTTCCGACTGATGCGTGCCGAATACATGAAGCACAAAGCACGTGAATATGTTTGGGCCGCCGATGCCATCGGCGCAACCCATTTCCGTAAAATGTTCATCCATATTTTCCCGAATGTCAGCCACGTTGCGCTGGTACAAGTATCGATACTGGTGGTCGGTTTCATCAAATCAGAAGTGATACTGAGCTTTCTCGGCTTCGGCGTTCCTGTCGGCACCGTGTCGTGGGGCAGCATGCTCAATGAAGCCCAGAATGAACTGATCCTCGGCAAATGGTGGCAACTGGTAGCGGCGACCACCGCGATGGCGGTGCTGGTGACGGCATTTTCTATGTTCACCGATGCCCTGCGCGATGCCCTTGATCCTAAGCTGAAATAAGGAAACACGATGACTCACTCTACTTCGCCATTACTTCAGGTCGAGAATTTACGCGTTTCTTTTCGCATCAATAAAAAAGACAGTGTAGAAACCGTTAAAGGCGTGTCCTTCACGATTCCGCATAACGCTACAGTCGCATTGGTGGGCGAATCGGGCAGCGGCAAATCGGTCAGCTCACTGGCCGTAATGGGCTTGCTGCCACCGGACACGTCCAGCATTGCTTCTGACAGCAAAATTCTGTTTGAAGGCCGCAGCCTGCTGGAACTCAGCACAGAACAACGGCGCGAGCTGTGCGGCAAAGATATCTCCATGATTTTTCAGGAGCCGATGACGTCCCTGAATCCGGTCTTCACGGTCGGCTTTCAGATCGCCGAAGTCCTGCGCCTGCACATGGGCATGAATGCCAAGCAGGCGCGTGCCAGAGCGATTGCACTGCTGGAAGAAGTCGGCATTCCAGACCCGCACTCCAAAGTGGATGCGTATCCCAGCCAGATGTCGGGCGGTCAGCAACAACGCGTGATGATCGCAATGGCGATTGCCTGCGAGCCTAAATTACTGATCGCCGATGAACCGACCACCGCGCTGGATGTGACGATACAAAAGCAAATCATCGATCTGATTGATGCCCTGCGCGTGAAACACAAAATGTCGGTGCTGTTTATTACTCACGACCTGGCACTGGTCGGTGAAATTGCCGATCACGTCATCGTCATGCAGCATGGCGTCATCCGCGAGGCCGGAACTGTGCAACAGATTTTCGAGCAGCCGAAAGACACTTACACGCAGGCGCTGCTGCATTGCCGCCCGTCGCTTGATACCCGCCCGTGGCGCTTGCCCGTTATCGCCGATTTCATTCATCATCAAGGTGCCCTGCCCGCGCAGAATGAAAGACAGCGCGGCATTCGCGGCGATGAAGAAATCATCCTCGAAGTCAATAATCTGGGGAAAAGCTTTTTTACACGCGATGGCTTCTTCGGCAAAAAAGAATTCAAAGCGGTCGAGAATGTTTCCTTCAAACTCGCCCGTGGCAAAACGCTGGGCGTGGTCGGCGAATCCGGCTCGGGTAAAACCACGGTGGGCTTAACGCTGATGCGCCTGCATCAGGCCACCAGCGGACAAGCTATCTTTGACGGCAAAGATATTTTGTCGATGTCGGACAAAGCGTTTTTACCGTACAAGCGCCGGATCCAGATCATCTTCCAGAATCCTTACGCATCACTCAATCCACGTTTCACCATCGGCCAGATCCTGATGGAGCCTATGCTGATACACCAGATCGGTGCCAGCAATAATGAAAGAGTGGCGATGGCAATGCAGTTACTCGATAAGGTCGGCTTACCTGCTGCGGCCTTTCACCGCTATCCGCATGAGTTTTCCGGCGGCCAGCGCCAGCGGATTGCGATTGCGCGCTGCCTGACAATGAAACCGGAAGTGCTGATCTGCGACGAATCGGTATCAGCCCTCGATGTCTCGGTGCAGGCACAAGTGCTGAATCTGCTGCAGGATTTGCAGGAAGAATTCGGCTTATCTTATATCTTCATCTCGCATGATCTGGCGGTCGTTAAATACATCGCCGATCAGGTCATGGTAATGAATAAAGGCAAAGTGGTGGAACTGGCGAATTCGGATGAGCTTTATCTGCATCCGCAACAACCTTATACCCAAACTCTGTTGCAAGCGATACCGCGCGGGTTGCAAGCAGCGCATGTTAACGGCGGCATCTGAGCAGACGATGGAGTAATGGTGCCGGGCGAATCTGACCCGGCCCTCTGCAAATAATCTTTTTCGGGGAGTATGCTTAAAAACAGCTGAATAGTCCGAATAAACATTGGGCATTAAAAATATACTGGGGGGAGTATATTTAGAGTAAAAATACCAGTTGATCACGCTTATTTTTCTGTGCACATCAGCTGTGAAAAACGAAATCAAGGTATGCATGTTAGGCGAAGTTAAGCCAGTCTTTCGCAATAAAGAAGCATGGATACGGGATGTTGTGATCGCGATCAGAAACAAAGGCCGCCCGCCGGTGCAGCATTAAAACATCCGGGCTTGCACTTGTCTCCGACTGATCGTCCAACTGCCATCATTTGATTGAAAGTTAGTATTTGCCCGATTTGCGCGAAGCATCTACAATTCCGACCTGTTGTTGCCCCCCGCTACCCGGAAAGCAACGAAAACCGGCTTAATAAGAAGCTGGTGAAAGTAATCAGTAAAGGAAAATTTTTAAAAACCTGCTTGAAAGTAAAACAGGCTTTTAAAAATGACCGAAAACCACATCGTAATATTGATGCGGCCTTTCAAGGCATTTTCGGCTAACAGCCGCATCCGCATTACGACAATACCTGGAGTCAACATGGCATTTCTGCAAGGCAAAAAAATTCTGATCACCGGCTTACTGTCGAATCGCTCTATCGCTTACGGCATCGCACAGGCATGCAAACGCGAAGGTGCTGAACTCGCATTTACCTATGTCGGCGATCGTTTTAAAGACAGAATTACCGAATTCGCAGCAGAATTTGACAGCAAACTGATTTTCGATTGCGACGTCTCCAGCGACGAACAAATCGACGCTACCTTCAAAGATCTGGCACAGCATTGGGACCGTCTTGACGGTCTGGTTCATGCAATCGGCTTTGCCCCGCGCGAAGCGATTGCCGGTGAATTCCTCGACGGCTTTTCACGCGAAGCCTTCCGCATTGCGCATGACATCTCTGCCTACAGTTTCCCGGCTATGGCGAAAGCGGCCCTGCCTCTGTTGCGCGAAGATTCTGCCTTGCTGACGCTGTCTTACCTCGGCGCTATTCGTGCGATTCCGCATTACAACACGATGGGTCTGGCCAAAGCATCGCTGGAAGCATCTGTACGTTACCTCGCAGAAGACCTCGGCAAAAAAGGCATACGCGTCAATGGTATTTCTGCTGGTCCGATCAAAACACTGGCAGCATCTGGCATCAAAGACTTCGGTAAGCTGCTGGGCTTCGTGGCTGACCATGCACCACTGCGTCGCAATGTGACTATCGAAGATGTCGGCAATACCGCAGCATTCCTGTTGTCGAATCTGGCCAACGGCATCACCGGCGAAATCACTTATGTTGACGGTGGCTTCTCGCATGTGATGGGTCTGAATGCCGATTCTTACAACCATTAAGAAGCGCTACATACTGGCATTTAAAAAGGTGCACTGGCTGCACCTTTTTTATCGCCTGTTGTATTGTCGTATTGTCGTACGCCATCAATTTCAACAAGAATCTCGTGATCGTTTTGCAATCGATTACACTTGGACAAAATCAACGTAGCACCACCCTTCGTCATACGCCACGAATTCACTCAATACTATGCGCGCCGTTTTTCAGCTTCCCACAAAACTGACTCAGCAACTGATAGTCCTGATGATTTGTCTGATCGGCCTTGCCAGCAGCAATCATGTATGGGCAGAGAATGACGGATGCCATTCCGCATGGCCGGCCTGGTCGAATTTCAAACAAACATTTATCACCGCCGATGGTCGCGTAATCGATCACAGCGGCAGTATCAAACCGACTGTTTCCGAAGCCCAGGCTTATGCACTGTTCTTCGCTCTGATCGCCAATGACAGGGCAAGTTTTGACACACTCCTGCGCTGGACAGAAAACAATCTCGCCTACGGTGATCTGACCGCCCACCTACCCGCCTGGCAATGGGGCAAACGTGCCGATGAAACCTGGGGCATCATCGATAAAAATGCGGCATCCGACGCCGACTTATGGATCGCCTACACGCTTGGCCTGGCGGGCGATGCCTGGAATGAAAAGCGCTACACGGCGCTCTCAAAATTACTTGCGCAACGCATCCTGAACGAAGAAACGGCGGACATCCCCAAACTGGGCTTAACGCTGTTACCCGCGCCAACGGGATTTGCGCTAGCGGATAAGTCCTGGAAGCTCAATGCCAGTTACCTGCCGATTCAACTCTTGCGCTGGTTTGGCAGCACAGATAAAGATCCACGCTGGAAGCAACTGCTGGCCTCATCCATGCAGATCATTCTTGGTTCGTCACCAAAAGGGTATACCGCCGACTGGATATTGTTTCATCCCGAAAAAGGATTTACCGCTGATATCAACGGCGCAGAAAAAGGCGATGGCGGTTACAACGCCATCCGGGTGTACTTATGGGCGGGAATGATGAACGAGCACGACCCCGATCGCGCCACCTTAATCAAGGCATTGTCACCAATGGCAAAACTAACCGAGATGAAAGGCTATCCGCCGGAATTCGTCAACATCATGACTGGCGAAGTGAAAAGCCCGGGCTCATCCGGATTTTCTGCCGCACTGATACCCTTCCTGCAGGCCGGCAAAGCAAGTAAAGCGCTGCAACAGCAGGAATTGCGATTGGAAGCACAAGCCATCAAGGCCGATGCATATTACGATCAGGTCTTATCCTTATTTGCCCTCGGCTGGCGCGAAAAACGTTATGCATTTTCTGCAAAAGGAAAAGCGGAAATGGCCTGGCAGAAGATCTGCAAAAAAGTCAGATAAGCCGCCCGCACGCGATGAAACTTGCCCGTTCAGCTAAGACAGGTCGCTGCAATTGTTAAAAACTGGTGCTAATTTTCGTAAAATCATGTATCATTTCGTTTTTGCACTGCAATAAAACGCAGTAAAGAAAACTGTAGCATCGCAAGCCTGTGCATCTCCGTACCGGAGTTAGCATGTAAAAGCCCTCCCGCCCTGCATGTCTGGTTACACCAAAGACATCATCCTGGCGCAAAGCTTTTGTGCCGAAATCTCATTGTCGTCCGTTGTTGGATTCTCTGTGTTTATTTCGTTTGGTTGGCGCTGCATTTTTGCGCGCGTTAGTTTCTCATCGCGCTAAATTTTTACGAAAGTATTCCATGAGTTTTGAAGCACTAGGCCTCCACGCCAACCTGATCCGCGCCCTGACAGATTCCGGCTATACCAAGCCAACACCAGTACAGGAACAAGCCGTTCCCGCAGCGATCAATGGACGTGACCTGATGGTCTCTTCCCAGACCGGCTCCGGCAAAACTGCGGCATTCATGCTGCCAGCCTTGCATAAATTAATTTCCGCTGAAGTTGTTACTTACGACAACAGCAAAACACCAAATCAGGAACGTCAATCCGCCCGCTCACGTGGCGACCGTCCTCGTTTCGTCGCAGCAAAACCAAAAATGCTGGTATTGACTCCAACACGCGAACTCGCGTTGCAAGTCACAACCGCAACTGACAAATACAGCGCCTATTCACGCCGTATCAAAGCCGTATCGATTCTGGGTGGTATGCCTTACCCAAAACAGATGCAGTTGTTGTCGCGCAATCCTGAAATTCTGGTCGCGACTCCAGGTCGTCTGATCGACCATATGGATTCCGGCAAAATCGACTTCTCTGAATTGCAAATGCTGGTACTCGATGAAGCAGATCGTATGCTGGACATGGGCTTCATTGATGACATCGAAAAAATCGTTGCCGCGACACCAGCCACACGTCAAACCATGCTGTTCTCTGCGACGCTTGATGGCGTTGTCGGCAACATGGCAAAACGCATCACGACAGATCCTATGGTGATTCAGATTGCAGGCTCTGCCAGCAAACATGAAAACATCCAGCAAAAAGTTCACTTCGTGGATGATCTGTCCCATAAAAATCGTATGCTCGACCATTTGTTGCGCGACGAATCCATGGATCAGGCCGTAGTATTTACTGCGACTAAACGTGATGCAGATACGATTGCAGATCGCCTCAATATCGCTGGCTTTGCCGCTGCTGCACTGCATGGCGACATGCATCAGGGCGCGCGTAACCGCACACTGGACGGTTTGCGTCGTGGTCAGATCCGCGTATTGGTCGCAACTGATGTTGCTGCCCGTGGTATCGACGTACCAGGCATCACCCACGTATTCAATTACGACTTACCTAAATTTCCTGAAGATTACGTACACCGCATTGGCCGTACTGGTCGCGCAGGCCGTAAAGGTCTGGCAGTATCGCTGGTCAATCACGCAGAAGGTATGCATGTCAAACGCATCGAGCGCTTTACCAAACAATTGATCCCGGTCGATGTAATCGAAGGTTTTGAACCGAAGAAAACAGCATCTGCACCGCGCTCTGCCGCGCGCAAACCAGGTGGCTGGAAACCGGGCGACAACCGCAAACCAGGCGGTGGCGGCTTTGGTAACAACAAACCAGGTCAACGCTCATTCAGCAAACCAGCTGGTGCAGGCACAGGCGCTGCGCCACGTAAAGAAGGCAGCGGCGGCTATAAAGGCAATCGTTCCAGCGAAGGTGGCGCACGTCGTTCATTTGGCGACTATTAATCGCCTGCTGGCACGGAGCTGAACAACGGGTGGTGCGGCTTCATTCTGCTGCATAGTACGTCGATATAGCTTTTGCCAGATAAGCAATATCACAAAAAAGCGATCACTACGGTGGTCGCTTTTTTTATACTGGCGTCCCCGGCGTATAATCATCAGCTTGATGAACGCACTCTCCTGATGATCTATGACCACCAACATTGAACCTGCTGTTCGCCTGACATCGTTTTCCCATGGTGGCGGTTGTGGCTGCAAAATCGCTCCCGGCGTTCTCGCTGAAATTCTCAAAAAATCCAGTGGTTTTCCAGTGCCGCCCGCTTTAATGGTCGGCATAGAAACGGCCGATGATGCTGCGGTGTATAAACTCAATGACGAGCAGGCGTTGATCGCCACCACTGATTTTTTTATGCCCATCGTCGATGATCCATTCGATTTCGGCCGCATTGCCGCCACCAATGCTATTTCCGATGTCTATGCCATGGGTGGCACGCCCATCATGGCGCTGGCACTGGTAGGCATGCCGGTCAATCAACTGCCGCTTGATGTCATAGGAAAAATTATTCAGGGTGGAGAATCCATTTGCGCCGAAGCCGGCATTCCGATTGCAGGCGGCCATACGATAGATTCGGTTGAGCCGATTTATGGTCTGGTCGTCATGGGCCTGATACATCCATCAAAAGTGAAACGCAATGCGGATGCCAAAGCTGGCGACAAACTCATCCTTGGCAAACCTCTTGGCGTAGGCATCTTGTCTGCCGCGCTCAAAAAACAAGCGCTGGATGACGCAGGTTACGCCAGCATGATCAACAGCACGACCAAGCTGAATCGCCCGGGACAACAGCTATCCCAACTCGACGGCGTACACGCGATGACAGATGTCACCGGCTTCGGTCTGCTCGGGCATTTATTAGAAGTCTGCCGCGGCGCCAATGTCACTGCCAGACTCAGCATGCAGGACATTCCTTTGCTGGACAAAGTAGAGCAGCTCGCAACTGAGGGTTTTATCACTGGCGCCTCCGCCAGAAACTGGGCAGCCTACGGAAATAAGGTCAGACTGAATGCTGGCATCAGCGCTGCGCAACAGGCATTGCTGACCGATCCGCAGACCTCCGGCGGATTATTAGTTTCCTGTGATGCGTCAGCAACAGACGCTGTTTTAACGATTTTCCGTGAAGGTGGCTTCTTTGAAGCGGCCGTCATTGGTGATATTGTTGCAGGCTTACCTGCAGTTGAAGTTAACCCCTGATTTTTTTGAATAGCCCGAAGATATGAATCAATTAGAACAACTGAAGCAATATACGACTGTCGTTGCCGATACCGGCGATTTTCAGGCAATCAAGGCCTACACACCGCGCGATGCCACCACGAATCCATCGCTGATTCTGAAGGCTGTTCAAAAAACAGAATATAAACACTTGCTGGAAAAAGCAGTCAAAGATACTGCGGGCAAGTCCATCGATGAGACGATCGATCATCTGCTGATCGCCTTCGGCCAGCAAATTCTGAACGAAATTCCTGGTCGTGTTTCAACTGAAACCGATGCCCGCCTCTCTTTTGACACCGAAGCAACCGTCGCTAAAGGCCGCCAGTTGATCGCGATGTATGAAGCCGCTGGCGTATCACGCGAACGCGTACTGATTAAAATTGCCTCGACCTGGGAAGGCATACGCGCCGCAGAAATACTCGAGAAAGATGGCATCCACTGTAATATGACCCTGCTGTTCTCACTGGCACAAGCGATTGCCTGTGCAGAAGCTGGCGCGCAACTGATTTCACCATTTGTCGGGCGTATCTACGACTGGTACAAAGCAAAAACCGGTCAGGAAATTTTTGGCGCCGATGATCCAGGCGTGTTATCCGTCAAAAAAATCTACACTTACTATCGCAAATTTGGCTACAAAACCGAAGTCATGGGTGCCAGCTTCCGCAACACCTCGCAAATTCTCGAACTGGCGGGTTGCGACTTACTGACGATCAGCCCGGATTTACTGCAAAAGCTTGCTGATACCAACTCAGTAATCACACAAAAGCTGAGCGCAGAAGTGGCAGCCTCTTCTGATCTGGAAAAAATCGGTATGAATGAAAAAATATTCCGCTTCCAACTTAACGAAGACGCGATGGCAACCGAAAAACTGGCGGAAGGCATACGTGCATTCTGCGCAGATACGGTAAAGCTGGAACAAATGATTGCAGCGCTAAAATAAGTGTCACTGAACACGCCAGCGTATTCAATCGTATTGCACGCACAACGGCTGAACAATTGCGGTAGCGCTGTTGTTCATTTTTGATCTACAGCACAGCAACAAAGCCATCGCAGGGATAGAATTTTCTATCCCTGTTTTTATATCGACATCCGTATGAAAAAAGTCATTGATCTGACAAGCTGGAACCGACGCGAACACTTCGCTTTCTTTTCCCAATGCGACGAACCATTTCACGGCATCGTCGCCAATATAGACTGTGACGCCGCCTATCAATATTGCAAGCAAACCAAAACATCTTTCTTTCTGTTTTATCTGCATCGCGTTTTACAGGCAATTAACGATACAGAAGCAATGCGCTATCGCATCGAAGACGGGCAAGTCATTGAATATGCACGGATACACGCGAATGCCACCATCAGCCGCGCAGATAACACCTTTGGCTTTTGCCCGATACAGTTTCACGAGGATTTTTCCGTATTTTCAACAGATGCGAACAGCGCGATGGACAAAGTAAAAAATGGCACAGGTCTGTGCTTTACCGATGAATGCAAACGCAACGACGCGATTCACTTTTCTGCGATGCCGTGGATTAATTTTACGGGTATCACGCATGCACGCCGTCATGATGGCATGGATAGCGTACCGAAAATATCAGCAGGAAAATGTCATCTGCAAGATGGAAAAATGCAGTTACCTGTCGCCAGCTTCGTTCATCACGGACTGGTTGATGCTTACCACATCCATCAATTTCTGAGCCGGTTGCAACAGGGCATGAGCGAACTACCAGAAGCATAATTCTGGCATGCCTCACAGCCTATATTCCATGCGGGCTGGCAAGGCACAAGCCAGTACCCGCCAGCACCAGCGTCAACACGGCACATCAGGAATGGGAATGGATGGAACGCAATGCCCTCAAGCCCCGCCAGACAAGACCAGATCAACGCCGCGATTGGCTAACTGATCAGCGCGTTCATTGCCGGGGTGACCGGTATGTCCACGTACCCAGCGCCATTCAATCTGATGCGTCAACTGTGCTGCATCAAGTTCCTGCCAGAGATCGACATTCTTGACCGGAGCCTTCGACGCCGTTTTCCAGCCTTTGGCTTTCCAGCCAGTAATCCACTCTGTAATTCCCTTCAACACATACTGACTATCGGTATGCAAAACGATATGACATGGTCGTTTCAGCGCACCCAGCGCGCGGATCACCGCCATTAACTCCATGCGGTTATTAGTGGTTTCCCGTTCGCCGCCGAATAACTCTTTTTCTTTCGTTCCTGCAACCAACAAAGCGCCCCAACCACCGACACCGGGATTTCCCTTACAAGCACCATCTGTATAAATTTCTATCTTATCCATATTTATTTTTTTGCTTTATTTGCGACCGGAATGGCGGCACCGCGTACAACACGCTTCTGCTTCAATGCAGGCCCTATCATGCGCATGCCACGCACCCGTTTAATTGCCTGCATGACGTAGACTGAGCCGAAATACGGCCACCATCGTTGTCCGGCTTTTTCCATGAATTGAAAACGATGCAACCATTTTTCAGTATGACAAGACGGTGCGTAACAGCCGAAATGCACTTGTCCGATTTCCATATTTAACAATTTCAGCCAGTCTTTCAAACGGGCCGGGCTGATGAACTCGCCTTCATGCGGCAGATAATAGTTTTTATTCAGACGCCCGACAAATTGTCTTGCGCCCCACAAACTGGTCTGATTGAAACCCGTCACGATCAACCTGCCTTCAGGAATCAACACCCGTTCTACTTCGCGCAACATCTGATGCGGCTCCGCAGCAAATTCCAGTACATGCGGCAACACTATCAGGTCTATGCTCTGCGTTTCAAAAGGCAGTTCAGAAAAATCATGCGTCACCACGACCCGGCTCGCATTTTCTTCCGTCAGATTCGTCAAATCCGGATTTGAACACCATCGATGCGGCATACGACTCGCCGCCAGTGCGTTAATCTGCGGCAAGCCGATCTGCAATGCATTAAAACCGAATATATCAACTGTGATCTTCGCCAACAAGGCTTCTTCCCAGTCGCGAATATACCGTCCCGCAGGTAACTCCAGCCAGGTATCGAGGTCTATAATGTTCTTTTCCACAGCTTCCATACGTGTCTATGACGAATTCTCTGAGTATATTGACTGTGCCCGCTTTTGACGACAATTATCTGTGGGTCATCCACGACGGCAAACATGCGGCAGTCGTAGACCCCGGAGATGCGGCCCCTATCTTAAAGACGCTTGAAACACATCAACTGACATTGTCAGCCATTTTACTGACGCATCATCATAGTGATCATATCGGCGGCGTTCCGGCGTTATTGCAGCACTTTAACGTGCCAGTATATGGCCCTGCAAATGATGGTATTCAGGCGGTCAGCCATCCCTTAGCAGAAGGCGACATCGTTGATATCCCTGAGATGCGCTGGGCGCTGCAAGTGATCGCGGTGCCGGGTCACACGCTGGGGCATATCGCCTATTTTGCGTCAGCGCAGCACTGGTTATTTTCCGGCGATACGCTCTTCGCCGGTGGTTGCGGGCGAGTGTTTGAAGGAACGCCCGTACAAATGTTGTCTTCACTTGATAAACTTGCTGCCCTGCCCGACGATACGGCGATCTATTGCGCGCATGAATACACACTGTCTAATTTGCGCTTTGCCAAAGAAGTTGAACCCGATAATCAGGCCATCGCAGAACGTTTACTCCGCGAGCAACGCAAAAGAGATGAAGGCATACCGACAGTGCCGGGACAGATAGGACTGGAAAAGCACAGCAATCCATTTTTGCGCAGCCGCGAACCTGCTGTTATTGCACGACTGCTAAGTGCAGGAAAAATATCTGCACATCAAGATGATGCTTCCACTTTTGCCGCCTTGCGCGAGTGGAAAAACAATTACCGATAATATCGAGAAGCCGCATCTGGCCCTCAGCACGGCTTCAACAACGTTACTGATTTTTTCATGTCTGAACAAGTTCAATCCTTAAAATCCCTGACCTTATTTTGCAAGGTCGTCGACAACTACGGCGACATCGGTATCTGCTGGCGTCTGGCAAGACAACTGGAGCGCGAACATCACATCAACGTCCACTTGTGGGTAGATGATCTGCGCAGCTTTCAGCGGATTTGTCCTGACGTAAAACTGAATATCGATACGCAGAACATCGCCGGAGTCACCGTGCATCACTGGCGCAACCAGAACGGTACATTTACGCCGGAAGATATCAGCGACATCGTCATTGAATTTTTTGCCTGCGACATTCCCCCGGCCTACATTCAGGCAATGGCGCAACGCCGACCTCGCGCAGTATGGCTGAATCTGGAAGGTTTAAGTGCGGAAGCATGGGTGGAAGGCTGCCATACGCTGTCATCGCCTCACGGTTCACTGCCACTCACAAAATATTTTTTCTTCCCGGGATTTAACAGCAAAACCGGCGGACTCCTGATAGAGTCAGAATTAGAGCAGCAGCGTCAGCAATTTATATCAGACCCGGCGGCAATCGCTGCGTTTCTCTCCGGCTTAGGATTAACCACAGACGAAATTAACTCGCTGAAGGTTTCACTTTTCTGCTACCCACATGCCCCGGCAGCCGCCTTGTTTGATGCATGGAAAAACAATGCAACGCCCATCACCTGCCTGGTGCCGGAAGGTGTTGCTGTGGAAGCGGTTCAGGCGTTCACAGGCCAACCCGCAACAGCTGGCAGCGTTACCACGATCGGTGCACTAACCATACGCGTACTGCCGTTTGTACCGCAACCTGACTATGACAAACTGCTGTGGGCGTGCGATCTGAATTTTGTCCGCGGAGAAGATTCGTTTGTCCGTGCGCAATGGGCAGGCAAACCATTTATCTGGCATATCTATCCGCAAGATGAAAATTTGCATCATGTAAAGCTGAACGCGTTCTTGCAATGTTACGGAGTTAATAGCAACAAGCTTGCGGCGATGATGCTCGCCTGGAATGGTGTGACGCCCCCCCCTATTCAGTGGGACACCGTGTGGCAAGGATTGACAACAGACATGCAACAAATGACTGATCTGGCATTGCAATGGCAGCAGCAACTGATTGCCAATGGCGATATGACATCAAATTTACTGAAGTTTGCTCACACAGTTCATCAGCAAAGTGTAAATAATGAATAAAAATAAGGTAAAATACGCGGTTAATTTTTAATGTGTTTTTCAAATTGAATCAAACGGGCTTGCGGGGCGTTCTGCCAGTAGGCGACAGATGATTTTTATGCAACCTACTTTTTATAATTATTCGCTATGAAACCTGCAAAAGAAATTCGTGTTGGCAACATTATTATGGTCGATAGCAAGCCTATGATCGTCTTGCGCTCTGATGTCAACGGTTCAAGCCGCACAGGCTTCACCTACAAATGGAAGATGAAAAATCTTCTGACAAACAGCCCACAGGAAAGTGTTTTCCGTGGCGATGACAAATTTGACGTTGTTGTCCTCGACAAAAAGCCAGTAACTTATTCTTACTTCGCTGATCCATTGTTTGTATTCATGGATGCTGACTACGAACAGTATGAAATCGAAGAAGAAAATCTGGGCGATGCATTGCATTACCTGAAAGACGGCATGGAATGCGAAGCTGTTTTCTATGATGGCAAAGCGATCTCTGTTGAATTGCCAACAACAATTGCACGTCAGGTCGTGTACTCTGAGCCTGCAGTTAAAGGCAATACTTCCGGTAACGTATTGAAAGAAGCGAAGATCGAAAATGCGATCGAAGCGCATCAACATACCGTGCAAGTGCCGCTGTTCGTCAGCCAGGATGACGTGATCGAGATCGATACACGCACAAACGAATACAAACGTATCGTTCGCAACTGATTTCATCAGAATCAAAAAAAGCTACTCACTGAGTAGCTTTTTTTTCGCCTGTTTTAGCCACGTTCAACTCCCTAATCCAATCAATTTAAGCATGTGAACGAGGAAGCTGAGACAAAAAATCAGAATGCCGGAACAACAGCACCTTTGTATTTTTCTTCAATGAATTTCTTCACTTCAGGAGAATTCACAGCTGCAATCAGCTTTTTAAATGCCGGGCTGCTTTTATTATCGTCACGTGCCACCAGCAAATTTGCATACGGAGAATTGGCATCTTCAATGAACAAAGAATCTTTCACCGGATTCAGCTTTGCTTCGATAGCGTAATTTGTATTGATCAATGCCAGATCGACCTGGTTCAAAACGCGTGGCAAGGTTGCCGCTTCCAGTTCTTTGAATTTCAGATTTTTCGGATTCTCAATAATATCTTTTTTGGTTGAAGAAATATTGCTTGGATCTTTTAATTTCAACAGTCCCTGTTTAGCCAGTAACAACAAAGCACGCCCCGAATTTGACGGGTCATTTGGAATCGCGACAGTCGCACCATTCGGAATATCCGCTACTTTTTTGTATTTAGAAGAATAAGCCGCGAATGGCTCAACGTGCACTTTAGCGACGGGCACTTCGATATCATTTTTATGGCTCTTTTTAAATTCATTCAGATAGGGCTGATGCAAAAAGAAATTTCCATCCAGATGTTTTTCGTTGACCTGAACGGCAGGCTGAACATAATCAGTGAATACTTTGATTTTTAAGTCCACACCTTCTTTCGCCAGAAGTGGCTTCACAAACTCAAGAATTTCCGCGTGCGGAACCGGTGTTGCTGCGATAGTCAAGGTATCGGCAGCAGATGCTGCGCCGGAAGCAAGCAAAGCTGCTGCGCTGAAAGTGCTTGCCAACAAGCTAGCTAAGTGACGTTTAAAAGAGAGAGCCATAATTTATTATCCTTAAATTTATATAAATGAAATTACTTACGGGTAAATCGCAACACCAACTTGTCTCCGAAGAATTGTAATAACTGCACCAGCACTATCAGTATCGTTACCGTCACGACCATGACGTCCGTCTGAAATCGTTGATATCCAAAACGCAGCGCCAGATCACCAAGGCCACCACCGCCTATCACACCCGACATCGCGGCATACGAGACCAAGGCGATTGTCGTTACAGTTCCCGCCGCCAACAGGCCAGGCAAGGCTTCAGGTAGCAAGGCGTGAATAATGATCTGATGCGTTTTCGCTCCCATCGCCTGACAAGCTTCAATAATGCCGCGATCCACTTCACGTAAAACGTTTTCTACCAGACGCGCAAAAAAAGGCGTCGTCCCGATGACCAGCGGCGGGATAGTGCCAGCCACACCCAGTGATGTACCCACCAGCAACAAGGTGAACGGAATCAGGACAATCAGCAAAATAATGAAAGGAACCGAGCGAAGAATATTCACCACAAAAGATAACAACGCATAAATACCGCGTTGCTCTAACAGCTGATTTTTACCGGTAAGGAATAGCAATACACCCAAAGGCAAACCCAGCAGCACGGTAAAAAATAAAGAGAAACCCGTCATCGTCAAGGTATCAAGCGTCGCCTGCGCGATATCTTCCCAGTCTATGTTTGAAAAATCCATCAGTGCGCTCCTTCAATGATTTCTGTACGCACATCGAGGTCGCGCAACAAATTCAATACCACCGCAATTTGATCCGGTGTTCCCGACAATTCCACTAACAGTTGGCCATACGGCGTGTTCTTGATGCGGGAAATTGTTCCCTGCAAAATCGTGATATCCGCTTTGGTTTGTGCCGCGATACGACTCAGTATCGGTTCATGCGTCGCCGCGCCGACATAGGTCAGACGCAGCAACTGACTGTTTTCATGACGCTGAATTCTCTGCAACAGATCGAGATCAAGCGCCTGATTTTCTGCGACCAGACTTTGCGTTACCGCATGTTGCGGATGCAGGAATACATCGGCAACATCGCCACTCTCAACAATCTCGCCAGCGTCGATCACCGCAACCTGATCGCAGATTGTGCGTATCACCTGCATCTCATGCGTGATCAGCACGACCGTTAATCCCAGTTTCTGATTGATGTCTGACAGCAAGCGCAAAATTGCCTGCGTCGTTTCAGGGTCAAGCGCTGACGTTGCCTCGTCACACAACAAAAGATGAGGGTAATTTGCCAGCGCACGGGCAATACCTACCCGTTGCTTTTGCCCACCCGACAATTGCGATGGAAATTTATGTCGCTGATCACTCAGTCCGACCAATTCCAGTAACTCATCGACGCGCTGCTGACGCGCATCTTTACTGTAAGTACCGGCTAGCTTGAGAGGGAAATCTATATTTTCAGCAATAGTTTTTGCGTTCAACAAATTAAAATGTTGAAACACCATGCCGATACGTTGCCGCAAGCTGTGCAACTGTTCTGAATTAAACCGGGTGATGTCTTCACCTTCAATCAGAACCTTGCCGCTGCTTGGCCGCTCAAGTAAATTCAACGCTCTCAGCAAAGTACTTTTACCGGCTCCTGAGCGTCCGATGATGCCGAAAATCTGCCCCTTGCGAACAGTCAGATGTATGTTGCGCAGCGCATGTACTTCACGCCCGCCAACCTGATAATGCTTTTCTAATTGTTCAATATGAATCACTGAATCTCAAACCAATAAATAACGAATAATGGATTTTATCGAAGATACCAAATTCGTTCCAATCATATAAAGTAACTTGTATATACAAAAATTCGTATAAGCGATGCAATGCGTGTTTCCAGTACTTCAGAAATTCTCATTCATGATTGTCGGGGCAAAAAAAATGCGGCCTCAGCCGCATTTTTTCTTCGATTAACGAGAATCAGGATTTCGACAAGACACCCTGACAAGTCGCTTTCTGGCCATCGTTTGCCGGTAATTTTGCACATATGCTATCCAGCTGTGCATGCACTTTCTGGAAAGTCACCTGATGCTTTTTATCTTTGTTCCACTCGCCTAATTTCTTGCCCATCTTTTCAAGATAAGCATGATTGCGCTGATAAAAAGCATTTTCTGTTTTCGACAATTCAGCAAAGACACCTGAAACTGCTTTTTCAATACGCGCATCGTCTTCTGGCGTCAGTTCGATCAGACCGACCACATAATTCGCCCCCCATTGCAAGCGGGTTGCAGGCCCTTTTGCTGCGTTATATGCCTGTTCATACCAATTCACTGCAGCCACTTTATCGCCACGCTTCTTCGCGTTCGAGCCCAAGGTTGACATGAAATAATACGGCGAATGCGAGCGTTTTAATTCTGCTTTCAGCAAGGCATCTGACGCATCCAGCAAATCCGCATTTCCTAACGCATAGGCAGCGGAACTGACCACCGATTGCCGCTCATACGCGTCGCCAGTAGCCTGCTCGATTTGCGACACACGCTTCTGCACGTCTTTTTGCAAGGCTACCGACGGTTTAACATTATCAAGCTTAGCCAGCGCGATCTGCGCAATGATGGCGCTCAGTCTGTCTGTTTTCGATATGCTGTTATCGTCAGCGAGCTTAATCAGGGCGACATTCCATGCTGCAGTGAGTTTGCCACGCTGCTCTGATTTTGCGGAAGTTAAAAATTCCGTCAGCTCCGCCGCCGAACCAGCGACAAGATCAAGGTTGTCACGCGCAACTTTCGCATCTGCAAGTGACTTGATTAAGCGCTCAGTGGCCTGCTGTTTGTCAATGGCAGGAACTGTCTGCCCGGGTCTGGCATTGGCAGCCGCAAATAAGGCTTTCAAATACAGACGCGTTGCATTTAATCCAGCTGGACTTAACTCGGACAAACGCAATAACGTCGCTGGCAAGTCTTTGTTGTTCACCAGCTTTTGCTGAGGATCATCCCATGAATAATCCGCCAACAGGCTCCAGTCATCCTGCTTCAGCGACTTATTCCCCGTTAAAGCCAGCTTTAAGGAATCCGCCACCGATGCCGAGGTATTCAATGCCAGCGTCAGCACCTGCAGATAGCGCTCAGAATCGACCTCGCCTGGCAAGCGGGTAATTTCAGTTCCATCCGGCTTGAACAATATCATCGTCGGGTAACCACGCACTTTGAATTGCGCCGCAAATTTCTGCGCCCCCGGGCTATCGCCATCCAGATACACAGGAATAAAATGCCGTGACTTATCAATGAATTCCTGACGATTGAATATCGTTGCCTTGACTTGATTGCAGGGCGGACACCAGACCGCTCCCCAGTAAAGAAATAACGGCTTATTGGCAGACTTTGCTAAGGCGAAAGCCGCATCCACATTATTATCTTTGCGCCATTCGATACCACCCGCTTGCGTAGCATGTGCAGAAGCGCTCGCAGTTTTATCCAGCGCGACGGCCAACGGTGCGGCCAACGTACCCACTAGCAGCGTTACCAGCAGGCTCGCAGAGAAAGAAGCATTTGTTTTCATAGAGTAAGTAAAAATACAAACAAGGGATTGAGTGTAGCAAAATTATGTCTGCGAATACGCCTTCGGGAGCACATCACTTAGATTGTTTTCACGCAACGATATACAGAAAAATTATTGTTTCATATTCGACAAATGCATTTTTCATCTAAGTAAAGAAGAATACTATCGTTTCCTTCTGCGCTTAATTTATGGAAGATAACGGTAACTTATCTTTGGGAGATCGCACATGAAAACAAACTCTGGTTTGCAAGCGCAACGTCGCTTAAGCATTGCCGGTATCGTTGCACTGATTGGTGCCAGTCTGCTTGCCCCCTCGCTCACTGCTCAGGCTGCCGAGCCGCTGCTGAACGCGTCTTATGATGTCACGCGTGAATTATTCAAAGAAGTCAATCCGGCTTTCGTCGCGGAATGGAAAAAGAAATCCGGAGAATCCATTACGATTAATCAGTCACATGGCGGCTCCAGCAAGCAGGCACGCTCTGTCATCGACGGTCTGGCGGCATCGGTAGTCACGATGAATCAGGCAAACGATATCGATATCCTTGCAGAGAAAGGTCTGGTTCCGCAAGACTGGGCGAAATCATTCCCAAATAACTCTGCGCCATTTTATTCGACCATGGTATTCCTGACGCGCAAAGGGAATCCAAAACGCATCGCCAGTTGGGATGATCTTGGCAAACCTGGCGTCAAAGTGATCATTCCTAATCCCAAGACTTCCGGCAACGGACGCTATTCCTACCTCGCTGCGTGGGGCTCGGTTATTAAGAGCGGTGGCAACGAAGCACAAGCGCGACAATTGGTTGATCGTCTGTTTAAAAATGTTCCGGTACTCGATGCCGGCGGACGCGGCGCGACCACTACTTTTACGCAAAGGGAAATCGGTGACGTCTTAGTTACTTTTGAAAATGAAGTGCAACTGGTCAAGCAGGAATTTGGCGATCACTACGATGTCGTTTATCCGAAAACATCGATACTCGCAGAATCACCGGTCGCCGTTGTCGATAAAGTTGTTGATAAACTCGGCACACGCAAAGTAGCAACAGCGTATCTGCAATTTTTGTACAGCGAACAAGGTCAGGAAATTGCCGCCAAACACTTCTTCCGCCCGCGCTCGGAAGCAGCATCTAAAAAATATGCAGCCAACTTCAAAGCGATCAATCTCTTCACTGTCGATGAAGTTTTCGGTGGCTGGAAACAAGCACAGAAAAAGCATTTTGACGATGGCGGTGAATTCGACAAACTATATCAAGCCAAAAAATAAATAACACTCGCCATGTAAAAAAGCCCTGTTAATACAAACAGGGCTTTTTTTTATTGATGAAATGCGGGTGAAAAGTGTCACTTCTTTTGCAGGAAAACTTTAATTTCCTTATCGGAGCGGCGGATATGCAAAGACAACCAATCCCGTAAAACAGACGAAAGCTGCGATGCCACAGTAATGCTTCCCGCTTCGTACTGGCTCTGTAATTTATTCAGTCGTTCCGTAAATTGATGATGCCCCTCTTTGTGCCGCTCCAGATTTGGAAATTTCAGTGCCGCCATCGCTTGCTCTTCACGAAGAAGATGATCTTTTGTGTAGGTGATCAGTTCACTCATGATTGCCTCAATTACTTCCTGACCGCGCCCGACACTGGTCGCTGTATGCAACTCATTGACCAGATTGACTAATTTTTTGTGATCTTCATCAATCGGCCCGTTATCGATCACCATATCGTCGGCCCACTCAAAATATGCCATGTCCGTATCCAGATTAAACGTTGAGTAACGCAGGCGAGGCGCGTGAGAAACCAATTGATGAATGTGTCGTACCTAACTTAAAAATACTGACAGCCTGCACCAGAGAGTTTGCCTGATGATCCAGAGACTGGGTTGCGGCCGCGGCCTCTTCTACTAATGCGGCATTTTGCTGCGTTACCGTATCCATTTGAGCGACCGCTTGATTCACCTGTTCAATGCCAGTCGTCTGCTCTTTACTTGCGGTCGTAATTTCTCCCATCAGATCCGCCACACGACGCACGTGTACCACGATCTCATCCATGGTGCTACCTGCCTGCTCCACCAGTCGGCAACCATCACTCACATTACCTACCGAATCAGAAATCAGCGTTTTGATTTCCTTCGCGGCATTCGCAGATCGCCCGGCAAGCGAACGAACCTCGGATGCCACAACCGCAAAGCCTCGCCCCTGCTCGCCCGCGCGGGCGGCCTCAACTGCCGCGTTGAGCGCCAGTATATTAGTCTGGAACGCAATGCCATCAATGACGCCGATAATGTCCGCAATCTTGCGCGAGGAAACATTGATTGCTTCCATCGTCTGCACAACTTCACCGACGACAGCACCACCTTTAGCAGCGACCTGAGCCGCTGATTCGGCAAGCCGGTTGGCATGCATGCCCGACTCAAAGTTATCCCTCACCGCCGATGCCAGTTGCTCCATCGAGGCCGCAGTTTGCTCAAGCGCGCTGGCTTGCTCTTCGGTACGAGAAGAAAGTTCCATATTGCCGTCTGCGATTTCATGTGTGGCGGCAGCCATCAGGTCTGTACCACCGCGCACCTGATTTACGATGTGCACAAGGCTGTCGTTCATTTCCTGCATGGACTGCAATAACTGACCGCACTCATCTTTCGTGGTGATCTGCGCTTTCGTCGTCAAATCACCCGAAGCAACGGTACGGGCAATATGCACGGCCTCACTGAGTGGTCGCGTAATTGAGCGCGAAATAAACCACGTCAGCCCGACACCAACGAATAAACCTGCGATCGTCAGCACAATCAGCAATGCAGTGGCCGAGGCAATACGATCCCGCACTTCCCCACTACTGTTAACAACAATTTTTTTCTGTAAATTTGTCAGGGCAACGATAGGTTCTTGCAGCGCATCCAACGCCGGTAATGTCTCGCTGTTCATCGTCTGAATTGCGCCGGTTTTGTCTCCGGCATCAATCTGTTTCAGCACTTTTGAAAACGAAGCGACATACGCTGTCCGTCGTTCGGTCAATGTCGCCAGCAAGGCCTGACCTTCAGGTAAATAAATCAGCTGTTTCAGAGTGTCTAAGGCCGCACTGATGACTTGCTTATTCGCCTCAATCGATTGCTTGACTCTGCCCGCCTGAGTGGCGTCATCCGCAATCAGAAGCTCCATCGTATTCCGCGCATTGGCGCGGGTAGTGGCGTTAATGACATTCGCTGCCTCGGCTTTTACCCAATCCTTTTCAATGATTCTGCTGTTCACGGCATTCACTTCCGCAAAACGTTGCAGCCCTGTGCCACCCATGCCCAGTGTCATTAAAATCAAAATACCAAAACCGATCGACAAACGAACGCCTATCTTTAAATTTGCAAATGCGTGCATCGCTCATCTCCTTTTTTCCAGATAGCTTCACGGCAAAACTCTCAATACTACACAGGCGATTTTAATGGGGCGAGATTGCGCATGATATACATCAATAGAACTACTCCAGACAATTCATCGAACTACGCAGAGATTGTTTTATCAAGATGGAGATTTTCACCCACAGTAAACATGGCTATGCGCAGGTGAGCAAGCGGCAACATCATGCAGCTTAAATCAGATGAAGAGGATCTCGCTGTATTGCTTACCAATATGCGAACTGGGGCGCGCTGCCTTACCGATAATTTTTCATTGAGTGATAAGGCAGAACACAAGAATAATGCAGATTATGAATGTATCCGGACTTCAACGAGCAAAACCGACATCACAATAAAAAAAGCCAGCTTAATCAATTAAGCTGGCTTTTACCTGGCGTCCCCAAGGGGATTCGAACCCCTGTACTCACCGTGAAAGGGTGATGTCCTAGGCCTCTAGACGATGGGGACATATTCTGTCCTTGTTACTGACCTGCACTTACCCGACAAGAGGAAGTGGATGCAAAGCTGGCGTCCCCAAGGGGATTCGAACCCCTGTACTCACCGTGAAAGGGTGATGTCCTAGGCCTCTAGACGATGGGGACATATTCTGTCCTTGTTACTGACCTGGTACTGCTTTACTTGCTGCCCACAATAAATATACTAAATTCATTGGCGTCCCCAAGGGGATTCGAACCCCTGTACTCACCGTGAAAGGGTGATGTCCTAGGCCTCTAGACGATGGGGACAGCAAGTATTTTCTGTTTTGCATACTGCCTAATGACAGTGCGCTTTTTTGGTGGAGGTAAGCGGGATCGAACCGCTGACCTCTTGCATGCCATGCAAGCGCTCTCCCAGCTGAGCTATACCCCCGACACAGAATAGAAGCGAGATTATAGGGGATGAACGCTTTATTGTAAAGCCCTCACCCACTCTCGCTATCGATTAATCAGCTGCGATTACCGCCAGACGCTGCAAAACAACTTCGCGACCAAACAATTCGACAACCGCATCAATGGATGGCGTCTGCAACTGCCCGGTTAACAGCAGACGTAATGGCATCGCGAGTTGCGGCATCTTCAGCGCATGATCTGCCAGCACCTGCTTCAGCGCAGCAGACAAAGCGGCTTTATTCCATTCGACTGTTTTGCAAGCTTCTGCGTATTGGCGCAATGCTGGCATCACTGTCGGAGTCACATGCTGCGTCAGCAAAGCAGCATCCGCCGCTGGCTGACGATAAAACAGCATGGCCGCCTGCCCCAGTTCTACCGTCGTATTCGCGCGCTCTTTCAGCAAGGCGATCACTGCAGGCAAGGCTGGCGCGTTGGTGAATACAGCGCCATCTTTTTCCATCTGCGCACGGATCAAATCGGCAAGACGCTGATTATCAGCAGCTTTGATGTAGTGGTTATTAATCCAGGCCAGTTTTTCAGGATTAAATTGCGCCGCAGAACCGGATAAATGGGTCAGATCAAACCAGCTGCACATTTGCTCCATAGAGAACAATTCATCGTCGCCGTGACTCCAGCCAAGACGCGCCAGATAGTTCAGCATCGCCTCGGGCAGATAACCTTTGTCGAAATAATCCATCACGCTGACCGCATCGCGGCGTTTGGACAGCTTTTGACCATCCGTGCCCAAGATCATAGGCACATGCCCGTATTGCGGCAGCGTCGCGCCAAGCGCATTCAGAATATTGATCTGACGCGGCGTGTTATTCACGTGGTCATCACCACGAATGACGTGGGTAATCTGCATATCCCAGTCATCCACCGCGACGCAGAAATTGTAAGTTGGCGTGCCGTCAGGACGTGCGATGACCAGATCATCGAGTTCTTTATTGCTGATCGTGATCGTCCCTTTGACGACATCATTCCAGCTAACGTCACCATCCAGAGGATTCTTAAAACGGATCACTGGCTTACGGTCTGCCGGTATCGCTGGCAGCGTTTTGCCAGCTTCCGGGCGCCATGTACCGTCGTAACGCGGCTTATCGCCTGCAGCACGTTGACGCTCGCGCATGGCCTCAACTTCTTCCGGTGAGGAATAGCAATAATAGGCACTGCCATTGGTCAGCATTTCCGCCAGTACGGAACGATAACGTTCCATACGCTGCATCTGATAAAACGGGCCTTCATCATGCTGCAAACCCAGCCAGTTCATACCATCCAGAATCGCCTGCACCGCTTCCGGGGTGGAGCGTTCAAGATCGGTATCCTCAATACGTAAAACAAATGTGCCGCCTTGATGGCGCGCAAACGCCCAGCTGAACAAAGCGGTACGGGCACCGCCAACATGAAGATAGCCAGTCGGGCTGGGAGCAAAACGGGTACGGACAACAGTCATGAGATGAATTGCACCGCGTGCTGCGTCAGCCTGTAGCAGAAGCAACACCAGTATGCGGGTAAAGTTAAAACCAGCATTTTACCGTTTTCAGCGCGACGAGGATACCGACTACGCCTACACTGTAAAAAGCTGAATAGAAAGTGAGAGTCAGACAGAAACAGAAGCTGGCGTTGATTCAGCAAACAATTCTGGTTCGAACTCAAGACGCTGCGGATGCGTCAGTAGCAGAAAATGTCGCCCAGAGCAGCGGGAAAACAAGCTCATACCGATCTGCGATGCGACCTGATGCCCCATCTCGGTAGTACCAGAGCGCGACAATAAAATGGGAATACCCATCTGCGCCCCTTTAATCACCATTTCAGATGTCAGGCGGCCAGTACTGTAAAAAATTTTGTCGCCACCATCAACGCGATCCAGCCACATTTTTCCGGCGATCGCATCAACGGCGTTATGACGACCGACATCTTCAACAAAATATAAAAGTTCGCCCTGATTCGAGAATAAAGCGCAACCGTGAACCGAGCCGGCTTTTTTATACACCGACTGCTGAGTGCGGATGGTGTCGATGATTTTATACAGAGAAGACTGGCGGATGCGCGCGCTGTCTGGCAACACAATCTGATCGACTTCATCCATCAGCCCGCCAAACACCGTGCCCTGACCACAACCCGTCGTCACAACACGTTTTGAGGTGCGCTCTTCAATGTCAGTCACACCGGTATGCGTGACGACCGCGGCCGCAGACACTTCCCAATCCACCTGTACCGAAGCGATATCGGTGATCTGGCGCAGCAGACGTTGATTGCGCAGGTAGCCGAGCACCAATGCTTCCGGGTTGCCACCCATGGTCATCAGCGTCACCAATTCACGCTTATCAAGATAAACGGTTAATGGGCGCTCAGCAGGAATGGAGATCAGATTAACGCGACCACGCTCGTCGGTGACCTGCACTTCTTTCGTCAGCGCGACGGTGGATCTGGACAGCTCTGGCATATACGGAGAGTCAGGCATTATTTTTTCCGGCCAGGAGGGCATAAATCGGTGAAAATATACTCCCCCGGAGTATATCTGGCAGCCCAATATCTACAAGGAGATCAAGGGTGAAATGCCATTTTAAGGGGGGAGTATGTGTATTTTACGAGGGCAGAACTTACTTTTTCGGTACGACAGGTGCGTTGCTTGCAGGCGTTGTCGCAGCAACAGAGGACGTCGCCGAAGCACTAGCCGGAGCCGCAGCGACTTCCGGCACATACGGACCAGGGTCGGTGCATGCCGGTGTTGCCACCACCGCTTTGGCATCTTTTCCCTTCAGATAAGCCGCCGCCACTTTGTCTTGCGACTTGCATAGCTGATAGGCTGCCACTTTATCCGACCAGGCTGTCTTTGCCTTGGCTTCAGCCGCTTTTGCTTTTGCTTCTGGTGTCGGTTCCGGCAATTTAGCGAAGCTGGCCGTTGCAAACAAGCCCGACAGCAACGCTACGCACACCGATGTCACCGACCATAAATTTTTAGATTTCATTTTTTTCTCCAACTCAACTAGGCGTTGACCACGGCTACCTTGGACTCCGCTGTCGCCGTTGCACTGCGCACACGCGGGATTTTCCCTTGCTCGATATCGGCATACCAGAGATCGTGATGCTCTTTCGCCCAGACGTCATCAACATAGCCGGTACGCATGGATTCATAAGCACCTTCCATCCCCAGCGTACCGAGATAAATATGGCCGATCACCATACCAGCAGCCAGCATTGCGGCAGCGATATGCACAATACTGGCAATCTGCATGTAAGCGCGGCTGTATTCAAACCCCGGCACCAGTTTATCGAGCACAAAGCCGGATGCACTGACAATCAAGCCCAGGCCGACCACGCCACCCCAGAAAATGATTTTTTCACCGGCATTGAAACGATGCGAACTCACATGCGCACCATTAAACAATCCACCGAATTTCGCCATCCATTTAATATCCGATGCCGACGGTAAATTATCGCGGGCAAATTTGATAAAGAACAGAATGATAGACACCGTGAATATCGGGCCGACAAAGTTATGAATGTTCTTGCATAAAAATGCCAGCCAACCAAACAGCGTCAGGCCGAAGAATGGCAACAGTATGTGCTTACCGAACAGCATCACAATACCGGAGCTTGCCAGAGCGACGAAGCTCAACGCCATACTCCAGTGCAGCGTACGTTCAGTCGGCGTGAAACGCTCAATCAGACGGCCGGTGCGCGGACCATCGAGACGAATCTGACCGCGAGTCAGATACATCGCCGCCACTGCGGCTAACGCCGCCAGCAAAATGCCGCCACCGATCATCGTCAGCGGGCCATTCCTATATTGGCGCCATGCCTCACCTGCTGTCGTCGCCCGTGCCTGACCGGGAAATTGCGTTTTCCCCTGTATCAGCACACCCGCTTCCAGCGCTGGCAAGCTCGAATAATGCTTGGTGCCATCCGCCACCAGACGATATGTCGGCGCCAGATTGCCGGGTTGTGTTTGCGTGCGCTCGGCCTGATTTTGTTTCAGGATATCGACCGACTCAACGCCTGGCAATTTTTCTGCCGGCGCCGTAGTTGCCGCCGCATTTGCCGGTGCTGCAGCCTGCCCGGCAGTCTGGGCAGATGCTACTGCTGCTGTCAGTGCCAAGGTCAGCGAAAGAATCAAAGATCTCATGTCAACTCCTTGGTTTAATTGGTTTTGACATACTCGTTCTGGTATTGATTACGGGCGCGGATCTGATTTTCCCATGCCGTTTTATCGCCGGGAGTCCACTCTTTCACAACGAACTCGTTGTGCGCACCCTTCCATGCTTTTTCATCGACCAGACCACGTTTGGTCGTGCTTGCCTGATCACGTTCGCCACAGGCGGACAAACTCATCAGCGCAAGCAAACCTGAAATAATCAACATTGTCTTTTTCATGATTTATTTCTCCGTGGCTGGCTGTAACTCAGGCTTCGCCTCTGGATTGTTTCCCTTGCCGTAGGCCGTGCCCCAACCCCAGACTTCACTGCCCTTACCACGCTTGACCACGCGGTTACGGAAAATATCGGCAATCACATCACCATCGCCACCGAGCAGCGCTTTGGTCGAGCACATCTCAGCGCACAAAGGCAACTTACCTTCGGCAAGGCGATTGCGTCCATATTTTTCAAACTCTTTTTCAGAGCCATCTTCTTCTGGCCCACCGGAACAGAAAGTACATTTGTCCATTTTGCCGCGCAAACCAAAAGTTCCGTTCGAAGGGAACTGCGGCGCACCAAATGGGCAGGCATAAGAACAGTAACCGCAACCGATGCAGATATCCTTATTGTGCAAAACCACGCCTTCGTCGGTACGGTAAAAACAATCGACCGGACAGACCGCCATACAAGGCGCATCAGAGCAATGCATACACGCGACGGAAATCGATTTTTCCTGACCGATGACGCCATCATTGACGGTCACCACGCGGCGGCGGTTGACGCCCCACGGCACTTCATGTTCGTTCTTACATGCTGTTACGCAGCTGTTGCATTCGATACAGCGCTCTGCATCACAGATAAATTTCATTCTTGCCATTTTCTTCTCCTGTGAAATTACGCTGAGAACCGTTCGATATTACAAATCGTGGTCTTGGTTTCCTGCATCATCGTGACCGAATCGTAGCCGTAAGTGGTTGCTGTATTCACTGCCTCACCGCGCACGATAGGCATCGCACCTTCCGGATAAAATTCTTTCATATCCTTGCCCTGCCACCAGCCTGAGAAGTGGAAAGGAATAAACGCGGTATCTTCCGCTACACGTGGTGTCACCAATGCTCTGACTTTGATGCGCGCACCCGTCGGCGTAGAAACAATCACATATTCACCATTACGGATACCGCGGTCTGCCGCTGCTTTCGGATTGAGTTCAACAAAATTTTCTTGTTGCAATTCCGCGAGCCACGGGTTGGAACGGGTTTCCTCGCCACCACCTTCGTACTCCACCAGACGTCCGGAAGTAAGGATGATAGGGAATTTTTCGTACAGTTTTGCTTCGATGTTTTTCTGCTGTACAGACTTATACAGCGTAGGCATACGCCAGAACGCTTTTTTATCATCATGGGTCGGATATTTCGCGACCAGATCAGGACGTGTGCCAAACAAAGGTTCACGATGTTGAGGAACAGGATCAGGGAAATTCCAGACGATCGCACGTGCTTTCGCGTTACCGAATGGATGGCAACCATGCACTTTCATGACCACGCGCTGAATACCGCCTGACAAGTCAGTTTTCCAGTTTTTACCTTCTGCCGCTTTCTTTTCTGCCTCGGTCAGATCATCCCACCAGCCCAGCTTTTTCAGCAGGATGTGATCAAATTCCGGATAGCCAGTGGTGATCTCTGCACCGAGAGAATGAGAGCCATCTTCCGCCAGCAAACTGACACCCTCACGTTCGACACCGAAGTTCGCACGGAAGTTGCCACCACCATCCATGACATGCTTGGAGGTGTCATACAAATTAGGAGAACCCGGATGCTTGAGTTCTGGCGTGCCATAACAAGGCCATGGCAGACCAAAGTAATCACCCGTCATATCGTAACCACTGACAGGATCTTTGCCGCCTTTGCATTTGAGCGTTTTCACATCAAACAGATGCATGTTGCGCATATGCGCTTTTAAACGCTCAGGAGATTGACCGGTATAACCTATCGTCCAGGTACCGCGATTAATCTCTTGCAGCATGGATTCTGGTTCTGGTTCCATCATGCCGCCTTTACCCGGCACCATTTTCAGCTTCGCCACCAACTCTTTGGCAAACCCGAGTTTTTCTGCCAGTTGATACATGATCATGTGGTCAGTGCGGGATTCAAACAAGGGCTCAATGACTTTTTCACGCCATTGAATTGAACGGTTCGACGCCGTGACTGAGCCCGATGTTTCAAACTGCGTTGCTGCTGGCAACAGATACACCTGACGCTTAGGATTGAGTTGCTGATCTTCCGTTTTCATCGCTGCCATCGCAGCCGTCGCCGATGGATAAGGATCAATCACGACCAGCATATCGAGCTTATCGAATGCCTTTTTCATTTCCAGACCGCGCGTCTGCGAGTTCGGCGCATGCCCCCAGAACACCATCGCCTTGACGTTGTTTTCCTGATCGATCAGTTCATTCTTTTCCAGCACAGCATCAATCCAACGCGATACTGTTGTGCCTGATTTTTCCATCATGGTCTGGGAAGCGAATTGCTTCTTGACCCATTCGTAATCGACGCCCCAGACATTACACCAGTGCTTCCAGGCGCCCGTTGCCAGACCAAAATAGCCCGGTAATGAATCAGGGTTCGGCCCTACGTCAGTTGCGCCCTGCACGTTATCGTGACCACGGAAAATGTTCGTACCACCACCGGATTTACCGATATTACCGAGCACCAGCTGCAGCAAACACGAAGCACGCACGATCGCATTACCTATCGTGTGCTGGGTCTGCCCCATGCACCAGACCACTGTCGATGGGCGATTCAAGGCCATTGTTTCAGCCGCTTTATAAACCTGATCTTCAGGTACGCCGCAAGCCTCTTCTACTTTTTCCGGCGTCCACTTCAGCGCTTCTTCTTTAATTTTTTCCATGCCGTAAACACGGTCATGGATGTATTGCTTATCTTCCCAGCCATTTTTGAAGATGTGATACATCATGCCGTACAAAAACGGAATGTCTGAGCCAGAACGGATGCGGATATATTGATTCGACTTTGCCGCAGTACGTGTGTAACGCGGATCGACCACAATCACCTTGCAGCCGTTTTCTTTGGCGTGCAACAAATGCAGCATCGACACCGGATGCGCTTCCGCCGCGTTCGAGCCGATATACAGCGCTGCTTTCGCATTCTGCATATCGTTGTAGCTATTGGTCATCGCACCGTAGCCCCAGGTATTCGAAACACCGGCAACAGTGGTGGAGTGACAGATACGCGCCTGATGATCGGTATTATTTGTGCCGTAAAAAGACACAAACTTACGCAACAACATCGCCTGCTCATTATTGTGTTTCGATGAACCGACGAAGAACGTCGAATCAGGGCCAGACGTCTTTTTGATATCAAGCAGCTTGTCGGCAATCTCAGTCAAGGCCTGATCCCAGCTGATACGCTGATACTTGCCGTTGACCAGTTTCATCGGGTATTTCAGACGGTATTCACCATGACCATGCTCACGCAAGGCCGCACCTTTCGCGCAATGCGCACCAAGGTTGATTGGTGAATCAAAGACCGGGTTTTGTCTGACCCAGACGCCATTCTCAACGACGGCATCGACTGCACAACCAACAGAACAGTGCGTGCAAACAGTACGGCGTACTTCAATTTTTCCGCCAGTTGCAGCACCGGACACGGAAGCTTTTGCTTTTTTAATCAGCCCTAATTGCGACGCCGCGATACCAGCGCCAACACCAATACCAGAGCGCTTCAAAAAGCCACGTCTGTCCATGGTCGGCAGTGCACGTGCAAGCGATTCCGCAAGTCCGGATGAAAAACGTGTTTGTGCGCGCGACGCAGCGTCACCTTTACGAGTTAACAACATATCTTCACCTCAGAATTAAATAGTGGTGGTACGGTAGTATTTCTTCACGTGCTCAGTCAGGCGATAACCTGTGCCCTCAGGCTCCGCTGGAGCTGCCAGCGTTTCAATTTTATCCTGTACCACAGGCGCCGCTTTCAGCGCAAACAAGCCTGCAGCGGCCACACCTAAACCACCCAGCAAGCTACGGCGTTTAATTTTTTGATCCATGTTCGTCTCCGATGTCGACAACTAAACCTGGAGACTGATTGAAAAGCGATCAAGGATTGATCGCTGAAACCGGTATGGTAAGTATGGCAAAAACACTCAAACCAGTTTCGCAGCTTATTTCCTCTCTGAAAAGGAGGAAAGCAAGTGCGCGCGTCTCCGAACTTTCAGCAGTCTACTCCATTCAAAAAAAAGATTCCCGACAGGAAAATCAATATTTAATACTGTTTAACATTTGCAGAGCAAAAATTTTTTATTACAACAAAAAAATAAGTAGTAACCCTTATTCCATGTCAAAAGATTGCATTTCCACATCAAAGAAAACTTTTGCCAACTGCGCCAGGCTTGCATAAAAAGAAGCCTGCGGATGCGCGATAATCGCGTCGCACATCGTTCCCACCCAGCTTTGCATGTGTGTCGCAAAAAACTGTTTTTGTGTTGCCAGATTAGCTTGCAAAATGTCGTCCGATGCGATCAGGTAACGCATCACTTCACACAGCGAGGCAATATGATCCTCAGACTCGACAATATGTTCCGCACGTTCCAGCCCCAGATTCTGCAAATCGGTTCGCAATGCGGCCAGCGGCTTTTCCATCAGAAAACCACTGAGGTAATACGAACCGTACAGCAAAACCTCAGGCTTACCGGTACCTACAAAAAGCTGTTCATATTCATCCCGAACCGATTCTGCATCGGACTTTCTTGCTGTCTCTATGAAATGCGTCCAGGCCTCACCCAACACACCCTCGCCATTGGTTTCTGCGCTACTCAGCACTTGCAGCAAATCCTTTGATGGCGGCGCATACATCAGGGTAGCAAGCAGGCCGTATAAATCCGCGCGCGCCGTTTCTTCGCCCTGATCGGCAGTTTCAAATTTAATCTGTGTTTCCATTTTTCTGTATTTCCGGTAATCGTCTTAGTGCGGACGCTGCAAATCAGCAGCACTCATCATATCGACAACGCGACAATCAGGGCACATACGAATGCGATCGAGATGTCCTGCAAATGCGCTATGCGCCCCAAGTTTTTGCAGCATGGTTTCTATCATCTGCGCTGTCGCAAACGGCTTGCTGCAGCGTATGCAGTGAAATGGCTGCGCTTCATTTAACACACGTACCTGCTTGGCGGCCTCGGTCAGCAGCAGCCTCGGCGTCAGTGTTATTGCGTTTTCCGGGCAAGTATCCTCACACAAACCACATTGCACACAATTGCGCTCAATAAAACGTATCTGAGGAGAATTGGCATTGTCCATCAAAGCTGAACTTGGACACGCACCTACGCACGACATACACAAAGTACAGGCGTCCTTATTGATCGCCACTGATCCATACAAAGATCCGGCAGGCAAAGCAACTTCATCGACCGCGGCCGGTGCATGCCTGAGCAGATGATCGAGCGCAAAGTCCATGCTGACGCGCTTATCTTGCGCGACATTAAACAATGCTGGCGGTGGCACTTGCGCAGGCTTTAATGCATACAAAAACGACGACAATTCAGCGGATGAACCTGTTTCCAACAAATGAATATGCTGCCCCTGATAACCGAGTCCGGACAAAATCGCCTGCGAAATCTGTATCTGTTTTTGCAGAGCAAGGCGATATTCTGGCGCCTCTTCATCCGTCAATAAAATCGCGACAGAAGCAGCGCCGTAACAAATCGCTGACAACCAGATTTCTATGCCTGTCGATGCCGTATGATGCAGCGCCATCGGAATCACCCGGGCAGGCAAACCACGCCCACCCGCCTGCGCAGACTGACCTGTCTGCTGAATTAAATCAGCACCGGCTTCTTTACTATGGAAAAGAATTGCCGGCGCCTTACCACCTGCTTTAGCATACGCCGACAACATTGTTTTGATATGCAGGCCAGTGTCGGGCGCACGCATATAGGCGTAGCTCATCGCACCGGTAGGACAGACCGTGGTGCAGGCACCGCATCCGGCACATAAATTTGGATTGACCGATACCTTGTCACCCGCAGCCGATATTGCGTCCGTTGAGCAAACATCCAGACAGGCATTGCATCCCAACTTACCGCTGCGACTATGGGCGCAGAGTTTTTCTTTGTAGACAAAAAACTTAGGCTTCTCAAACTCACCGATCAACTGTGACAATTTCAACACCGCATCAAACTGTGCCGCTACATCATTGCCCGGAGCAAAATACCCTTGAGGCTTATCCGACATAGAGAACAAAGCTTGTCGTGACAAATCTAATATCAGATCACACGCGGTATCACGGACAACCGCCATACGCTCAAAATCAATCGCACCGATCACACCGCAAGCCTTGACGCAATCACGATGATTACTGCATTTATCCAGATCGATCTGGTAACTGAAGTCGATCGCATTTTCCGGACAAACATCAATACAGGCGTTACAACGGGTGCAGGTTTCCAGATCAATCGGATTGCTTTGCTGCCAGCTCACTTCAAACTGCCCGAGGAAGCCGCGCAACTTGATCGCACTACCAGACCAGACGGGGAACGTCCGGTCTGCCAGTCGCTCACCATGTGCCGCGCCCTCTGTCAGCAAAACGCTCACCGCCATTTGCGCAGACAAGCGATGCGCCCACGGCAGGGCAACATCTGCGGAACCGATAATCAACAGACTTCCCTGCGACTGATAATTCACCGTCGGTACAGGTTCGGGCGCAGGCAAACTAGCCGCCGCCAGCAAGGCGGCCATTTTTGGCAGGCTGTACTTGCTTTCCTCTGACCATCCGGCACTCTCGCGTAAATTCACAAATTTTATTGGCGCAACACTGGTTTGCGCCAACTCAGAAAACAAAGCACGCTCCTGAGTACAACCGACGATCACGTCATCAACGCCTTGCACCGCACTTAAAAAATTCCCGACTTCGCGGCGACATAACATATCGCTGACCTGCACATGTTCCGCACCAATTGCCTGCGCTAATTGCGCGGCTGCAGCAGCATTTAAAGGCAGGGTTTTATTACAACTACAAATTTTTATTTGCGGATTCATTCTGATCGCTCTCATCATTATTTTGCTGCATTATTTTGCTGGCCAATTCGGTACTCTGCGGGACTGGTGATACCAGATCTGACAACGGCAATTCGACTGGCGCAGGCTCAGCCACAATACCCGCAACCAACGCACTTGGTTCCGCTTCACTGTCAATGCTCGTCGCTTCATCCGCAACAGGATCAGGATCGAGCAAACGCTGCAAACCTTGTTCCAGATGTGCCAATGGATTCAGCAAGGTCTTGGCATGCAACAAAGACTCCAGCATTCCAGGCGGTAATGGGTCGGCTTTACCGTAATCATCAATATAAATATCCAGGCCATCCATGACATTGAAGTGAGGATTGGAAAACAGTTTTTTCATCGCAGAGCGTCGCACCGACTCATCGACATCTTTCGCCATAAAGCGTGAAAAATCAGATTCATCGCGCAACGCTGCCACATCAGCCATATCAGGCACCTTATCCTGCTCTCTTTCTGCGACTTGTTCCGGTGTTTTTCCTGGGTCGCTTGCGTCAGCAGTGGTCACGACAGCCAATTGCTCCGGGCGCGCATCAGATACGGCTTCCTGAGTCACCTCCTTCTCAGCGCCACGCTTACTCCAGCGGCTGAAAAAATCGCTGGCGGCCATATCAGTTTATCTTCCTGTTAACGGATGCTTCAGCAAGCGCCATTTTCTGAACGCCTTCGCCACCCTCGAAGGATGGACGTTTACGAGGTTTTTTACCTTCGTAGCGGAAATACTGCTGCGTGTATTCGGCAAGCCAGGCGGCAACGTCTGTTGATAAAGGCAGAATATCGACTTGTTCACCGCCGTCTATTTGCCGCGCCGCCTCATCATAGGAAAGTGAAACAGATTTAGGTACGGCCAACTCGACGCCATCAACTTCTTCCATGCGCCACATCACGAACCAGCATGGTGTTTCAGAGCTGAGATTCAGAAAATAACCAGGTGTTTCATCAACATGTAAGGTCGCTGAAAAGCCGGGAAACAGCCAGCGCTGCTCACCATCACCATTCATCAACTGATGTATTTTGGCATCCGGGGTATCAGCCAGAATTTCCAGTGGCTTCCATTGAAATGGCTGCCACCGGTTATTCATCGGCATACGCTGCATGATCACACTCAGCGTAAAGGGTAGCTCGGTATTTTTTTCCATCGTGCTGGTATTATAGAGAAACAGAGTTAAGTTTCGAGAATAAGAATCCACCATCCCCCATGCAAGCCCCCCTCCCCGTGCGCGATGGCATCGCGCCAAGTTATTTATGGTTACCTGAAGGCCAGTGGAGCAACATGATCAGCTTCCTGACCTCGCATTTCCCAGATGTAGGAGAAGCGACCTGGCTTTCTCGCATGGAAAGAAATGAAGTAGTCGATGCGCATGGTAACCCATTACAAAAGAACAGTTTAGCCAAGCGTGGAATGTGTATTTTTTACTATCGCGAAATCGATAGTGAAACCATTATTCCATTTGAAGCGCACATCCTGCATCAGGATGATCACTTACTGGTCGTCGACAAACCGCATTTTTTACCGGTCACGCCTGGTGGACGCTTTTTGCAGGAAACGCTGTTAGTCCGTCTAAAAAAGAAAACCGGCTTGCAACAGCTAACCCCGATACACCGCTTAGACCGGGAAACAGCGGGCGTGATCCTGTTCTCACACAATCCCGAAACCCGTGGCAAATATCAGGCGCTATTCCAGAAGCGCAACATAACAAAGACCTATCATGCTTTGGCGCCGGCCTTACCCGCGCAAACATTTCCTCTTATCCACCGCAGTTGCATGACCGAAGGTGAGCGTTTTTTTACGATGCGTGAAAGCGATGGCGCAATCAACTCCGAAACCCTGATTGAGATTGCAGAACAACGCGGCGATATGAATCTGTATCGGTTAACACCCGTTACAGGGAAAAAGCACCAACTGCGGGTACATATGGCGAGTCTGGGAGCACCGATAGTAAACGACAGCTTTTATCCCATCGCACAAGCTTGCAAAGGCGACGACTTCAGCGCACCTTTGCAATTACTGGCAAAGAGCATCGCTTTTGATGATCCACTGACCGGCGAACGTCGGACATTCTCAAGTCATCGCGAACTTTAAGCATGCAACGAATAGTCGCTCAGGGACAAATCTATTGACATCAAAGCGTCATAAGGCTAATATGTCGGTCTTCGGAGTGTGGCGCAGTCCGGTAGCGCACCTGGTTTGGGACCAGGGGGTCCAAGGTTCGAATCCTTGTACTCCGACCAGAATTTTAAAAATCATATAATTGATTTTTCATCTTGAAACGATACTATTTAAGTATCAGTGAAAAGATAAATGCAGTTTAGTTTTTCGGAGTGTGGCGCAGTCCGGTAGCGCACCTGGTTTGGGACCAGGGGGTCCAAGGTTCGAATCCTTGTACTCCGACCAGTTTAAAAGGATCGTTGATTTTCAACGATCCTTTTTTCTTTTTGCGTCAGCTTATATATCAATTGCCACATATCCCCGCTCAGCAATTCACTTGCAGGATAAAGCAGAAACAAAATAAGTCTGCGGTTATTTGGGGAATCTGACCAGTAGTCGTACATCGCCACCTACTTTCGCCACATCGTGAAACAGCAGTTGCGGCGCCTGGTCAACATGCGTCAACACTGGCAGCGCGAACATACCGGCCCCCTCTCCCAATAATTTAGGTGCCAGATAGATCAGTAATTCATCTACACAACCGGCAGCAATCAATGCGCCATTGAGTGTCGCACCAGCTTCCACATGCAATTCATTGATTTGTCGTCGCCCCAACTCAAGCAGCAATGATGGCAGGCTAACCCGCTCACTTGCATCAGGCAAACATAGCACTTCCATTCCCAATGCCTCTAGCGCCAGACGCTTTGGCAGGTCGTCAACCGCACAGATCACCAAAGCACCACCGCCTTGCAGTATTTTTGCAGATACGGGGATTCTTAAATGCGAATCCAGCACGATGCGTAAAGGCTGACGCGGCGTATCAATGCCGCGCACATTCAGCAAAGGATCATCTGCCAATACCGTGCCGATACCTGTCAGTATCGAATCTGCGCGGGCGCGCCAGGCGTGGCCATCGTGTCTGGCCTCTGCGCCGGTTATCCACTGACTCCGGCCATTTGGTAATGCGGTTTTTCCATCAAGACTCGCCGCGGCTTTCATGCGCACCCACGGCTTGCCAGTTTCCATGCGCGTAAAAAAACCGATATTCATCTCGCGGGCGCGATCCGCCAGATCAGCGTGAGTCGCACACTCTACTTCGATACCCGCCGCCTGCAATATCGCCAATCCACGTCCCGCAACTTGCGGATTGGCATCACCAACAGCCGCCACAACCCGCGCCAGCCCGGCATCGACCAGTGCGTTTGCACATGGCGGCGTGCGCCCATAGTGACTGCAAGGCTCCAACGTCACGTACGCAGTTGCACCCCGGACATCCATACCATTGGCAGCCGCATCGCGCAGCGCCTGAACTTCTGCATGCGCCAGCCCCACCGGTTGGGTCCAGCCGCACCCAATGACAACACCGTCGCGCACAATAACGCAGCCGACTTTAGGGTTCGGCGAAGTCTCGATGGTAGCGCGGGAGGCGAGCTCCAGCGCCACCTCCAGCCAATGACGATCTGTTTTTTTATCTACGCAAGACATCCATATCCACCAATGTGATCAGGTGTGCTGAATACTGATGCTCGGAAATTTACTGGTCATGTCTTTCGCCTTTTCAGCGACTTTTACAGCCAGTTTGCGGGCAATTTCTTTGTAGATTTGTGCAGTTTTTCCATCTGGATCAGCAACCACGGTTGGCTTTCCAGAATCGGCCTGTTCACGTATCGCCATCGTCAATGGCAAACCACCCAGAAAATCGACACCGTAATCCGCACACATTTTCTGGCCACCACCCTCACCGAAAATCGCTTCTGCATGTCCGCAATTGGAGCAGATATGCGTACTCATATTTTCGATGATACCCAGAATAGGAATGCCGACTTTTTCGAACATTTTCAAACCTTTGCGCGCATCCAGCAACGCAATGTCCTGCGGTGTTGTCACTATCACGGCACCAGTCACCGGCACTTTCTGCGACAAGGTCAATTGCACATCACCAGTACCAGGCGGCATATCGACAATCAGATAATCCAGATCGCGCCAGTTGGTCTGTTCCAGCAATTGCTGCAAGGCCTGCGTGACGATAGGGCCGCGCCAGACCATAGGCTCGTCCGGATCAATCATAAAACCGATGGAGGACACCTGCAGTCCGTGATTCTCCAGCGGCTCCATCGTTTTACCATCCACAGTCTCTGGGCGACCATTAATCCCCATCATCATTGGTTGCGACGGGCCATAAATATCCGCATCCAGAATACCGACCGCAGCACCTTCAGCGGCCAGCGCCAGCGCGAGGTTTACCGCTGTCGTCGATTTGCCGACACCGCCCTTACCTGACGCTACCGCAATAATGTTCTTCACATTCGGCATCAGTTTGATGCCGCGCTGAACTGCATGCGCGACAATTTTCGATGTCACATTAACGCTGACATTACCGACACCCGGTAATGCACGCACAGCGGCAATCACACTCTTGCGTATCAGGTCAAACTGACTTTTTGCCGGATAACCCAACTCCACATCGAGGCTCACATCATCGCCATCGAGCTTGATGTTTTTCGCGGACTTGCTCTTAATCAGGTCAAGCTGGGTATTAGGATCAATCACTTTTGATAAAGCATTTTTAATATCGTCAACGATCAGTGTCATGTCATTCTCCATTCAATGTCCGCAAGTCTAGCGCAAAACGTGAAAAGACTGCGGATAGCCCTGCGCAAAGACTGAGTTTTAGCCCCTGCGTCAAATGCAATTCTGATGATGAAAGTCTGAAAAAAATCAAAAAGGAAAGACAAGGCTGGAACTCATCTCAAGGACGAACGACCGATGCCTGCAGATATCGCCGATCACAGGTATGCTGAAAGCATTCCACGCATTGCATTGTTTTCAAAGAGAACCTATGAGCAATTACCCGCTGACCTTGCTGTACGATGAATCCTGCCCTTTGTGCAAACTCGAAATCGATAACCTGAAGGCGCGCAACGATAAAAATTTGCTGAAATTTGTTGATATCTCTGGCAAAGACTTCGACACCAGCTCCTACGGCATACCGCAGGCAGAACTGATGCGCATAATCCATGCGATCAAACCCGATAACAGTATCGTGACCGGTGTCGCCGTTTTCCGGCTGGCTTATGAAGCCATCGGACTAGGCTGGATCACAGCGCCAACCGGATGGCCGCTGCTAAAGCCCTTGTTTGACTGGCTTTACATTCGCGTCGCTGACAACCGCTACCGTCTGTCAAGCCGCGTGACCGGATACTTATTCGAGGTGGCAGCGAAACGCGCGGAAAAACGCAGCCGCAGATGCAAAGATGATCAATGCTCTGTGAAATAATGCTAGCGATGGCAACACCAATTTAAGGCGAGGAACATTGATCCACACGGACATCAACAGCCAGGCGTACGACGGAGAACCGGCGAAAAAACCGCCACCGCATACAGCAATACGCGCCCCCAGAACGTCGGGCCAATAATTTTTTGCCGCATCAGCCCTCTGACACGCTGCCAGCGTGACAGATGATCAAATTCGGCCAGATAGGTGAGCGTCGATGAAAACTTTGCAGGAATAACTGGAAATTGTGCAGTGAACAGTTTTGCCTGGCGTATCGCATCCTGTAAATTTTTACGGGCCAGCTGTAATTTTCTGCGTGGAGAAAATAGTTTCTCCCAAAAACTGCTGACACTGGCACCGACCTGATTATTATCATGCTGGCGATAAAACATGGTTGCCTGACCGACATGGCCGATATGCCCGAAAACACCGGCCACCAGCATCAGCCACCAGTCATGCATCACAGCGCCATCAGGCACCGGCGCGGCCATTTCCAGCAAACGACGATTCAACATCATGGTGCAACCGGGCGCCACGTTATACAGAAACATGGACTCTGGGCGGACGTAGCCGACCGGATCAATTTTCTGATACGCAAAAAAAGAAGGAGAAATCACATTGAGCTGATGATCCGTAACCGCCAGATCGGTGAACACCAGCAGTGGTACTTCCGCCCCGAATTGGCGTTCGAGCTCCTGCATTTTCTGAAAACTCAGGGCGATTTTATTGTTGTGCCAGACATCATCCTGATCAGCCAGCATGACGTAGGCAGCATCCGTGTGCGCCAGCGCATGATTAAAATTGTGAATGACACCGCGCTGGTGATTGATGTGCAATTGCACCTGAGTATGTGTGTTGCATATATTTCTCACGATCTCTGCGGTCGCGTCTGTCGAAACGTTGTCGGAAACAATCAGCTTACCGAGCGAGGCACCAACAGCAGACACGTCATTGGCAAAAATCGAATCGATCTGAGCGGAGATGTATTTTTCTCCGTTATATGAAGCTAAAGCAATATCTATCGTCGGCATGGGGTGGCGCGGGAAAAAGTAAGATCAACAAGTAACGGTACAGACTACGGTGAAAGAATGCGTAAAAAAATCACCATAAAACAATACCTTTTTTTCTTGCTGCGATAATCATTGCAACGGTAATCAGCATTTCCGTTAAATACAGACTAATGATCAAACCTGTCGATTGATAACGATACGTCAGATAGCAGGCATACAGCGCGTGCAGCGGCCCGGCAACCAGATAGATTTTACTCAGTATCCTGCTTTCACCAACAGCAAGAAAACGCCACTGAGAAATAATCGTCGCAAAGCCAATCACCAGCGGCAGAAAAGCAAGCGCCTTCAGATACATTGCTGCTGGTGCAAAACTTACGCCAAGGTAGCGCAATGCAATGACGTCGGCAAAACAAAACAGGACAAGCCCTCCCGCCAACTGCACACCTAACAGTATGTAGGAACCACGCCGGATCAGGGAGCGCGACTCGTCGCTTTTATCGGACTCTTTATGTAGTGCGGCGATACGGGGAAACAAGGCGGCAGCGATAGGCTGAATGAAACCTTGAGCAGCGACGCGGATTTTATCGGTCGCTGCAAAATAGGCGACCTGATCGGCACCGGCAAATAGCTTCAATAAAATGATATTGATCGTCGTATAAAAGCTGGTGGAAATATTCGACAAAAAGACTGGCCACCCCTCTTTTAACATCCCCCATATGCTGCGCAAACTGATATTGGCACGCACCAGTATCTTAGTTTGCCTCGCGTAGTAAAAGGACATCACGGCGGCGACAACGCCCGGGATGTTTTGCAGCACCGCTGCCATCACCAGATCATCTGTCGTTTTAACCAGAACAAAAACCAGCGGCAAAGGCAGCAGGCGCGATGTGGCTGTAATCAGGGCGAGCGCCCGCATTCTCTCTAAGCCCTGAAATAACCAGGTCGGAAAAAGTGCATTGCCTAAAACGCCGATAAAGCATGCGAGGAACAACACTGCGTGCTGCTGCACGTCTGCAAAAACGGCAATCAGCAGCAGACAAGCCAAGCCGCCTGCGGCAGACAAAATCAATTTCACGGCCAGCGTATTCGCAACGACGCCGGAAACAGCAAGCTTATCTCTACTATTAATCGCAATCAGTCTGGTTGCCGTAATCCCGAAACCATAATCCGTAATCAAAATAAAATACTGTATCACTGCCTGGGCAAAACCCAGAGCGGCAAAGTCCGGCACACTTAACACCCGCGTCAGATAAGGGAGAGTCACCAGTGGCGCCAGATAAATCAGGCCCTGTACAAAAACGAGGTAAAGAATATTTTTTGTTATCGATGTCATTATTAAGATTAGCGTCACCGGGCTATCACCGATCTCTCGGCACATGAGAGACGTGATCATACCTTGTCACAGAGCCTGCAATATTGCTCCTGGAAAAAAAACTGCCATTTTTTTCTTCCACTGAAAAACTTTACATCGATTTGTCCCAAAGCAAAGGAAAAAACGGCCCGGACTCAGGCAGCTTGTTAAAATACAGTCTTCCTTCGCATTTAGTCCACCAGGCGCATGAATACGTACCTGGTGGTCGCTACCAATCTATGTCTACGCCTTCCAACCTGTCGCCCTCCCTGCCTACCATCGTTGATACGGCTGCCGGTCATTTAAAAAACATACTGCTCACAGCGTTTGAGCACAGCCCGGAAAAAACTGCCGTCATCGTTTATGATCAGAATTCACCTCTGGCAACGATATTGACGGCGGCTTACCGCGCCTGCCTGCCAACGGCCACCTACATAGACTTTGATGCGGTTGTACCGGCATTCATTTTACAAACGCTGGAGCAATTGCAAGCGTCAGATCTGGTCATACTGATTCAATCGACGAATTTCCGGCTTGAAGCTTATCGTTTGCGTGTGGAGCTGTTTAAAAAAGGGCTGAAAGTAATAGAGCATCCGCATCTTGGCCGTATGGATGGCAAGGAAGTGGATTATTACATTGACTCTCTGGCATACGATGCTAGGTATTACCGGGTTGTGGGTCGAGCGCTCAAAGCAAAAATTGACAAAGCCAGCAACGGCGTTATCGACAGTGGTGGCGAACAGCTTATTTTTGGCGGCAAGTTTGAATCCGCCAAGATGAATATCGGCGACTATCGTGAAATGAAAAACGTCGGTGGCCAATTTCCTATAGGTGAAGTGTTCACCGAATCCGTTGATCTCGAAGCAGTGAACGGACGCGTACGGATTTTTGTGTTTGGCGACACCACATTTACTGTCAATCGACCGGAAAAACCGATCACACTGATTGTCAGTAAAGGCCAGGTCGTCGATGCGCTTGATTCCACGCCGGAATTTGACCGCGTGCTGGCCAATATCCGTGCGGATGATGGCGTGATCTGGGTCAGAGAGCTGGGGCTGGGAATGAACCCCGCGTTTTCCAAAGACCGTACCGTACGTGACATCGGCACCTATGAACGCATGTGCGGCATTCATCTGTCATTAGGATCAAAACATGGCAGTTATGCGAAACCGCATATCAAACGGGGCGAAGGCCGACACCATGTCGATGTATTTGCCATCACTGAATCAGTCAGACTCGATGATGAGGAAGTCTATCGTGATGACGCATGGGTCGTCTGACACAGACGATACTCGATTAACTCTCTATTAACAACAAAAATCCGGCCGACCCAGAGGCAGTTATCTGACTCAGGGCGACGTTACTGTGCAGGGTAAGGTAAAAGACCGCGAAAATACCTGTTCGCTCAGCACTCATTCCAGCAAACACACTTTCAGCCAGAGTTTCGCTGGTAGAATAATGCCCTTGTCCGTAAATAAAAAAGTGCATCAACCATGACCCGCAAGCTCTTCGTTACCACCGCCCTTCCTTACGCAAATGCTCCGTTCCACCTCGGTCACATCATGGAATACATCCAGGCTGATATCTGGGTAAGGCATCAGCGAATGTCGGGTAACGAAGTGCATTTTGTCGGTGCTGACGATGCGCACGGCGCGCCGATTATGATTGCGGCAGAAAAAGCCGGCATTTCTCCACAAGAGTTCGTGGGGAAAATAGCGGCTGGTCGCAAGCAATATCTCGATGGCTTTCATATTCAGTTTGACAACTGGCATTCGACCGATGGCCCGGAAAATCATGCCTTGTCGCAGGATATCTACCGCAAACTCAAAGCAGCGGGCTTCATCACCAGCAAGACCATCGAGCAATTCTATGATCCGGTCAAAAACATGTTTCTGCCGGATCGCTACATCAAAGGCGAATGTCCTAAGTGTGGCGCAAAAGATCAGTATGGCGATTCCTGCGAAGTCTGCAGTGCCGTCTATGCTCCAACTGAATTGAAAAACCCGTATTCAACACTCACGGGTGCTACGCCAGTGATGAAATCATCCGAGCATTTTTTCTTCCAGTTATCGAACCAGAAATGTGTGGACTTCCTGCGTGGCTGGGCACTGCAAGACAATCGCCTGCAATCGGAAGTTGCCAATAAATGTAAAGAATGGCTGGAAGGCGACGGCGGTTTAGGTGATTGGGATATCAGCCGTGATGCCCCTTATTTTGGCATTGAAATTCCTGATCAGCCGGGCAAATATTTCTATGTGTGGCTGGATGCGCCAGTCGGTTATCTGGCATCGTTAAAAAATTACTTCAATAAAACCGGTCGCGATTTCGATGCGTTCATGGCCGATCCAACCACAGAACAAATCCATTTCATCGGTAAAGACATTACTTATTTCCACACCCTGTTCTGGCCTGCGATGCTGAAATTTTCTGGCTACAAAACGCCGGATAATGTGTATGCCCACGGCTTCGTCACTGTTTCAGGCGAAAAAATGTCGAAATCACGCGGCACAGGTATTTCACCTTTGCGTTACCTCGAAATCGGCATGAACCCTGAATGGCTGCGTTACTATTTCGCGGCCAAACTGAATGCCAAAGTAGAAGATCTGGATTTGAATCCGGATGATTTTGTGGCGCGCGTGAATTCCGATCTGATCGGTAAATACATCAATATCGCCAGCCGCGCAGCGGGCTTTATCACCAAGCGCTTTGACGGCGTTGTCACCAGCGACTGGGCGACAGCAGATGATGCGTTTATTCAACATCTGCGCCATGCTGCACCAGAAATCAAGGCGCTGTTTGAGTCGCGCGAATATGGAAAGGCGCTGCGTGCTGCGATGGAACAAGCCGATCTGGTTAACGCGTATGTCGATGCAAACAAGCCTTGGGAACTGGCAAAAAAACCAGAGAACGATGCAAAATTACAGGAAGTCTGCAGCCGCTTGCTGGAAGCCTTCCGCATTCTGACGATCTTCCTGAAACCAGTACTGCCGCAACTGGCAGCGCAGGTAGAGGCGCAATTGGATATCGCGCCTTTACAATGGGCGAACGTCAATACCCCGATTCCACATCAACATAAAATTCATCCGTACGCACATCTGATGCAACGTGTGGATATCAAGATTTTTGATCAGTTATTTGATGCACCTGTTGCAGACGCAGCACCTGCAACAGAAGAAAAAACATCAGACATCGAAGCACTCGCCGAAGAAATCAAAATTGATGACTTCGCCAAAGTGGATCTGCGCATCGCTAAAATAGTCAATTGCGAGCACGTCGATGGTTCAGATAAATTGCTGCGTCTGACGCTGGATGTAGGCGAAGGCCGCACCCGCAATGTATTTTCCGGCATCAAATCAGCTTATCAGCCAGAACAGCTGATAGGAAAATTCACTGTCATGGTGGCCAATCTTGCGCCAAGAAAAATGAAATTCGGCATGTCCGAAGGCATGGTACTGGCAGCCTCAGCGGCCGACGAAAAAGCCAATCCTGGCCTGTATATTCTTGAAGCCTGGCCAGGTGCTCAACCAGGAATGCGCGTCCGTTAATTTTTCTGCCAGCATGAATATAGCCCTACGCGAAGCAGTCCCCGAAGATGCGCAACTGATTGCGCATCTGACCCGCAGTTGCTGGGCAAATAAAGTTGCCGCCAGCTCTGCCGGGCACCATGAAAATGCGGACGATGTTATTGCCGACTTATGCCAGGGCGGGGGCTTTGTGCTGTTGATCGGTGATATGCCTGCTGGCTCAGTCCGCTGGACCGCCCTCGACACCGATACGAATGTGTGGGAAATACGGCGCATGGGCATACTGCCGGCCTTTCGCAATCAATCGCTATCGCAACATCTGCTGGAAGCAGTCATCCATGCAGCACAGAATGCTGGCATCACGGAACTCAGGCTAGGGGTCAGAACCGATCAGCCGCGCTTGTTAGATTTATACACCGCATACGAATTTGAACTGGCTCCGGAACTCGACTACGCCCACGCCAATCCCCACGAACCAGCGCCTTATGTCATGCGTCGCTTTCTGAAGAACTGACCTGTCCGTTGATCCTCTTCTGATCGCATTGCACTATGCAGACAAAGAACTTTTACCAAAATCTGATGTCTTGATACTCTCCCTATCCGGAAATAACTTCATGAACAGCATAATCAGCACAAGCAACACCGACGCAGCGCCCGCAATGATTTCCCCGATTCCAGCCCGGCTACAGCAACTTCGTGCCGCCATGAAAGCGCATGGTCTGGATGCTTACATCATCCCTTCCGCTGATCCGCATTTATCCGAATATCTGCCTGAACACTGGCAAGGACGTACGTATCTGTCAGGCTTTACAGGTTCGGTCGGCACGCTGGTGGTGACGGCTGATTTCGCTGGTTTGTGGGTGGACAGCCGTTACTGGAGTCAGGCCGAAAAAGAGCTGGCACCAACGGGCATACAGATGATGAAAATCGCTTCTGCTGCCGCGACCTTACATATCGACTGGCTGGCACAACATCTGACGAGCGGGCAAACCGTCGGTGCCGATGGCTTCGTACTCGGCCTGGCAACCGCCCGCGCACTGACATCTGCGCTGCAAGCAAAGTCTGTCAGGCTCGATACCAGCAAAGATCTGCTGCAAGATATCTGGCCGGATCGCCCTGGCTTGCCACTCTCTCAGGTATACGAACACAAAGCACCATTTGCTGTCATCAGTCGCAAAGATAAGTTGACGCAGGTACGCGAACAAATGCGATCAAAGGCTGCCGATTGGCATTTTGTCTCTACGGTGGATGATATCGCCTGGATATTCAATTTGCGAGGTGCCGATGTCAGTTACAACCCGGTGTTTGTCGCACATGCGCTGATCAGCGCAGACAAAGCGACGCTGTTTGTTTCCAAAGGAAAAATTGACCAGGATCTCGCTGCGGTTCTGGCTCTGGATAAAATAGAAATTGCGGATTATTCAGAGGCGCAAAGCGCTCTGCGACATTTACCGGCAACAGACAGCATATTAATTGATCCACGCCGCATTACTTACGGCTTCCGTGACGCGATTCCTGCTTCAGTGCGCGTCGTTGAGGCGATCAATCCATCCGTGTTTGCCAAATCGCGAAAAACAGCTGAAGAAGCCCAATTCGTGCGGGAAGCCATGGAGCAGGACGGTGCCGCTTTGTGTGAATTTTTCAGTTGGCTCGAAGCCAGCCTGGGCAAACAAACGATCACAGAAATCACGATTGATGAGCAAATCTGCGCAGCACGTGCTCGTCAGCCGCATTTCATCTCGCCCAGCTTTGGCACGATTGCCGGATTTAATGGCAATGGCGCGATGCCACATTATCGCGCAACACCAGAATCCCACGCCGTTATTGAAGGCGACGGCCTGTTACTGATTGACTCTGGCGGGCAATATCTGAATGGCACCACGGATATCACCCGGGTGATGCCGATAGGAACGGTGTCGGAAGCGCAAAAACGTGATTTCACGCTGGTGCTCAAAGGTATGATCAATCTGTCGCAGATGCAGTTTCCGCGTGGTACGCCATCACCTATGCTGGATACTGTGGCGCGCGCACCGATATGGCGGGAAGGTATCAATTACGGTCACGGAACGGGCCACGGCGTTGGTTACTTCCTGAACGTCCATGAAGGCCCACAGTCGATCTCAGGAGCACTAGCGGAAGCCCATACTGCAATGGAAGCAGGAATGATTACGTCCAATGAACCTGGTATTTATCGTCCCGATCAATGGGGCGTGCGTATCGAAAATCTGTTGCTGACCGTGCCCGCAGTGACAACCGAGTTCGGTGACTATCTGAAATTTGAAACGCTGACTTTATGCCCTATCGATACACGCTGTATCCTGGTTAACTTGTTGCGTGATGACGAAATTGACTGGCTGAATACTTACCATGCAACGGTACTGGCGAGACTGACACCAAGAGTCACTGGCGCAGCGCTGAGCTGGTTGCAGGAACGCACAAAAGCAATCAGCAAATAACAAAGCCGCAATCTGTAGGAATGATTAAACGAAGCCACATCCAATCATGATGTGGCTTCGTTTTATTCGGGTCGCCATCCGCGACAAAACTGCAAAAAATCCTGTATATGCCGGGACAATAGTTTATGCGGACTATATATCAGATAAAAATGACGCTTCAGTGGCGGAAGTTTTGTTTCCAGTTCATGTAATTTCCCCAGCGCCAGCAAATCCGCAACTACCACACGTGACAGGCAAGCGATCCCAAGACCCGCAGCCGCCGCGTGCATAATCGCTTCCGATGTACCGAACTCGCCCGCCAGTTTTAAGTTTTTCAGATGTGGCAACAATACTTGCTCGACATTTTCACGCGTGCCGGAACCGCGCTCCCGTAACAACCAGGACGCGGAACGCAACTCCCTGATACCAATGCTGCCATTCTTTTGTGCCGCATACGGATGTTCCGGTGAGCAAACAATGACTATTTCATCCTCAAACCACGGTTCAACCAGTAAATCCGCGCGATGGCAAGGCCCCTCAATGAAACCAAAATCCACTTCGTAATTCGCGACAGCACTGACAATATCAGCCGTATTCGCGATGGTCATCTGCGGATGAGACATGGTGTGCAGAGCAGAAGCAGTCAGTTGTGAATCAGTTACTGGACTGGCAGCCAGCAAAGCCGGCAAGCAATAACTGCCTATCGTTGTACTGGCACCGATCCGGATACACGACCAGTTGGCACCCCCCGATGAAAACTGCAGTTCTATCGAATTTGCGGCATCGAGTATCAGGCGCGCCTGCGGCATTAATAGACGACCATTGTCGTTTAACAGCAAACGCTTACCGACACGGTCAAATAACTGCGTGTTGAGCATATGTTCCAGCTCATTCAGTGCCGCACTGGCAGCCGATTGTGAGAGTGCGACAGCATTCGCGGCAGCCATAGTGCTGCCCTGCTCTGCCACTGAAACGAATACTTGCAATTGACGCAGACTGATTTTCATAAATTAACCTATTTTTTAGTTTAATTATACAAAATTAATTCGTTTTATTAGTTTAATAAAAAACGATATTCTGCGCCCATTCACAAAAAACAAATCATTATGATTCACACCGATTCAACCAACTCACCCAAAAAGATTTCTCTGGGAAGATATGCTCCCGGCTTACTGTTATGCGCAACACTGGCGACAATCGCTATGTCGCTCAGCAAGTTAGTCTGGATGCAAAACCATGGATTAAGTAATCTGACTACCGCAATATTGTTGGGTATGATCGCGGGCAATAGCCATGCCATATTTCAGCATCGCGGGCTGGATAACGGCATGATGATTTCCAAACAAACATTGCTGCGCGCCGGGATTATTCTGTACGGATTACGCCTGAGTTTCAGGGACATTCAACAGCTCGGCGGCACAGCATTCGCTATTGACGTGCTCGTCCTTGGTACAACATTCGCCATCGCGTTATTCCTCGGAAAAAAAGTCTTTGCGCTGGACGACAAATTAACGGTCTTGATTGGGGCGGGCAGTTCTGTCTGCGGTGCGGCCGCAATCATGGCGACGAGCCCAGTCATTAAAGGAAAATCAGATGATGCCAGTATTGCAATCTCTGGCGTGATGATATTTGGCACCCTCAGCATGTTGACGTATCCACTTGTTTTTGAGTGGAACAGGCATGTCCAGGTCATTCCGCTTTCGACATCTGGCTTTGGTATTTACGTAGGTTCGACCATGCATGAAGTTGCGCAAGTAATTGTTGCCGGCAAGGCCGTGAGTGACTCGGCGGGCGATGCTGCTGTTATCACGAAAATGCTCAGGGTCATGATGCTGGCACCATTTCTGCTCCTGCTGCCATTCGTATTGCGCTTACTTAAAAAACACAATACGAAGGCAATACCACCAACTGATGCCAGCGAAAGCAGAATAGAAATTCCCTGGTTTGCCTTCATGTTTATCGGCGTCGCTGCAATCAACTCTGTATTGATGATTCCAACTGAAATCAGAACCGTGTTGACGAACACCGATAATTTTATTCTCTGTATGTCTATGGTTGCTTTGGGTTTAAGTACAAAAATCAGTACCTTGCGACAAGCAGGAATAAAACCAGTATTGCTCGCCATGAGCTTGTGGCTGTGGCTGATCTTTGGCGGGGCTGCAATCAACTATGTGTGTAAATAATGTTCAGCTTTTGCATCAGTTTGTCGCCAAAAACTTTTTCAAGGCAGTATTCATCTGATCCAGTTGAGTAAACAATTCCACTTGCTTTGCCGCGGCCATACTCAAATCATTCGTCTTACCGAAATGCTCTAATTCCCTCGCCAGCGACTCAACCGGAACCGCGCAAAAATTACCAACCAGCCCCTTCAGTGTGTGTGCAGAACGGTACAGTAACTCGCTGTCTTGTCGCGCCACGGCATCGGCAATTTCTGCCTCGTACTGATCACAGGCGTCAAGAAAAGAATGGGCGATAATGTTGACGATCTCTGTGTCGGCATTCAGTAAAGCCGCGTCATAATCAAATGATGTGTTTTCTGTCGGCATATCTGTCTTTGAAGGTGGGTTATTCATGTCAGTTTTCACACTTTGCAGTGCCTGCTCTGCGGTCACTTTGGTATTCTGCGCCAATTGTTTCAGTAATTCTCTCAACAATTCCGCCCTGATAGGCTTGGATAGATAATAATCCATACCCGCTTCATGACATATTTCCCAGTCGCCGGGCATGGCGTTGGCCGTCATTGCAATGATAGGGGTATGTCGGCCATCGCCATATGAGTGTTCTGCTTCGCGGATGCGTTGCGTTGCCTCGACACCTCCCATTTTCGGCATCTGCATATCCATCAGAATGACATCAAACGGTTGCCGTGAAAACTGCGACAGCGCGTCCAGACCATTTTCAGCCACAGTAGCAATATGACTCCATTTATTCAAGAGCGCGAGAATCAGTTTCTGATTCACCGGATTATCCTCGACAACCAGAATGCGTAATGGCGGAGAAGAATATTGCGTGCTATCCAATTGATCCTGAACACCCGCCGTCGTTTTTTTATTCTCACCTTTCACGACGGTACTGATGGCATCGTAAAGCTCGGACTGACTCACAGGTTTTAAAACGTAGTTTGTCATGCCTAATCCCTGGCAATCCAGGAAACCCTCACGCGAGCCTGCGGATGAAAGCAACACTGTTTTAGACTTTAATTCTTCATATTCTGAAGCAAGCCGGGTCAAAAATTCAAAGCCGCTCATACCGGGCATACAGACATCAAGCAGAATCACATCGATATGTTGCCCATCAGATTGCATCTGCGTTAGCAACCGTAGCGCCTCGTCTGCAGATGTAGCAGCAACGGGTTTTATCTTCCATTTTCTCAGCGTATCGGAAAAAAATAAGCGATTAACAGCATTGTCATCAACAATCAGCGCAGTCATGCCGGCAAAATCCACCACTCGTTTTGAAGCACGATCTTTTTCAGTTTTTACCAAGCTGATCGTAAAGTAAAACGTACTCCCTTTCCCCGGCTCGCTATTGAGCGCGAGTAAGCCGTTCATGCAATGAACAAGGCGGGATGAAATTGTCAGGCCAAGGCCAGTCCCCCCATATTTACGCGTCGTTGACGTGTCCGCCTGACTGAATGCATCAAAAATACTGCTTTGTTTTGCTTTCGGAATACCGATGCCGTGATCCGTGACAGCAAAATAAATGTCGAGTCGTGTCGTGTTTTCATGTGCCAGTTGGACATCAACAATCACCTCACCTTTTTCACTGAATTTAATCGCGTTACCGACGAGATTCGTCATGATCTGACGCAGGCGTCCAGGATCACCGATCACGATTTCTGGGATAGCCGCATCTATTTTATAGACCAGTTCTATGCCTTTTTCCGACGCTCTGAGCGACAGCGCCCTCAAACACGAAGCAACCAATTCCCTTAAAGAAAACTCGATTTTTTCCAGCTCTATCTTTCCGGACTCAATTTTCGAAAAATCCAGAATATCGTTGATGATACTCATTAAAGATTGGGAAGATAATTTAACCAGTTCAAGATATTCGCGTTGTTCACCACTGAGATCAGTGTCCAGTGCCAACTCCGTCATTCCGATGATGCCATTCATCGGCGTTCTGATTTCATGGCTCATTGTCGCCAGGAACTCGCTTTTTGCTTTATTCGCTGCCTCTGCATCATTTTTTGCCTGAAGCAAATCAGCCTCAAACCGGAGTCGCTCAGTGATGTCCCTGCACGATCCATAGATGCTGCCATCAGGCAAAAGCGCGGCATTTAATTCAACCGGGATGGTATCCCCATCTTTTTTCAGCAAAGTAATCTCGGCACGGAGATGCTTCTCCTCCAGGATATGACACAAAAAATTGCGCATCGCCAGCTCCCGGTCTGCTAACGGCAATAAGTTATACATACTGCTGCCAAGCAGCCCGACTCTGGAGTAACCCAGCATATTCGCGGCAAGATCATTCACATAAACCAATTGCTGACTCGTGTTCGCAACAAACACCGCGTCAGCAGCATTGTCGAGCAACATCCTTTGTCTTGCCTCACTGTCCCGAAGCGCCCGGTCTGTTGCTAAACGGTCTGAAATATCTTTAAAGACAGCGACGGAACCAACTATCTTGCCATGATCAATAATTGGCGATGCGACTATCGACACAGGAAAAAGACTGCCGGACTGATGCTGGAAGTATTCGAGATCAGAACGAAATACTTCACCGGACATGATTGTTTGATGTATCGGACAATCCTGATTCTGAACATGCGCACCATCCGGACGTATAGAGTGCACCAGATCGTGAAGTATTTTCCCTTTCAAATCAACCAGACTCCGCCCCAGAATTCGCTCTGCCTCAGGGTTAAGAAACGTACATACCCCTTGTGTATCCAGCGTGTACACACCTTGTCCGAGGTTATGCATCATGTTTTGCATCAGCGTCTGATTGGATTCTATCTTTTCACGTAAGCGCCACTGTTCCGTGATATCAGTGCGAATGGAAATATATTGATATGGTCGCTGATGACTATCCAGAAAAGGAACGATAGTCGCATTTGTCCAATAGTAGCTACCATCCTTTGCCTTATTACGAATTTCCCCGTGCCAGACATGACCGCTGGTAATCGTTCTCCACATATTCTGAAAAAAAGCCAGCGTATGTAATCCGGAATTAACGATACGATGGTTTTGTCCTATGAGTTCAGCGGAGCCGTACTTACTGATCTCGCAAAATTTTTCATTGACATAAATGATCGTACCACTGGGATCTGTCACACTGACAATGGCATGCTGATCTAATACAAACTGCTGTTTTTGTAGCGCCGTCAACGCTGACTTCAGCTTATCCGAACTGATATTTTCATCAGAACTTTCTCCCGATGAAAAAAATAATTGATCGTTCGTCGCTTTCAAGGTCGGCGGAATTTGATTGCCGCTTTCACACTCCTGCTGCAAGCTGGCATTTGTGTGCGATAACGCATCTGAATTTGGCCTGAGACGCTGCCTGTACTCAGCCAGTTCACTATCTGATCGCTGGTAGTCCAGATCGATCTGGGCAAAAAAATGCCGCATGCCACGTAGCACCTGTCTCGTACTGTCGCTCATCGCTGGCAGGTCTGGCAGTCGCGTCAATTGCTCGAGCTCTCCCAGCACAGTTTCTAGCTGCCCCTCACTGTGTATACCAAGCGAGTTACTGTTTTGAAGCAAAGATAATATATGTCGCATCAAATACTCTTTGCAGTCGCGGTATTGATCATGATCTGATTATCTATCGGCAGGGTTTTGATTGAAGGGGGACAGCAGCACGTTTCATACGAAAAATAATATCTGTTTTTTGTACGCAAACATGCCCGACCGTTATGAAAAAAATCATTTTTTATTAATTCTAATCATCCTTGTACAGATTTTTGACCGCCAATATCCTATCCAATCCGGCAAAGAAGGCATCGACGCATAAGGGGTCAAAGTGCTGACCAGATCCATCACGTAAATGGGCAAGCGCATCTTCGTTATTCCATGCTTTTTTATACGGACGTTCAGATGTCAGGGCATCAAAAACGTCAGCAACGGCGACGATTCTCGCAAACAAGGGAATTTTTTCACCAGCCAACCCATTCGGATAACCGCTACCATCGAACTTTTCATGGTGTGCCAACGCGATCTCCGCACCAGTCGTCAGCAGGTTGGACGAGCTACCCGCCAGAATTTCATAGCCAAGCAGGGTATGCTGCTTCATCACAGAAAATTCATCTGGTGTCAACTTGCCAGGCTTTAATAAAATGCTGTCTGGGATACCCACTTTACCGACATCGTGCATCGGTGCTGCCTCCAGAATTAAGCGTTGATCCTCTGACGACAAACCTAATTGCTCGGCGATAATTTTCGAATAGTTGGCCATGCGGAGAATATGGGCACCGGTTTCCGGATCTCGTGACTCGGCGGCTTTTGATAAGCGAAAAACAGTTTCTCTTTCCCGCTCTAAAATTTCAGTAGTCGCCTTTTTTACTGATTCATCAAGCCACATCGCCTTGTCCTCGAGAAAACGCTGGCTTTTACGCAAAGCCAGCATATTCCGGGTTCTTGCGAGAAACTCAATTTTATCGATAGGCTTGATCAGAAAATCATTCACCCCGGCATCAAGTGCCTGGTAACGTAATTCGAGTTCATTGTTGGCGGTGATCATCAGAACGGGAATGTCGTGACACCCTTCCAGCTCACGAAAACGCCGGATAAATTCAATGCCATTCATTGCCGGCATCATGTAGTCGACCATAATCAGGTCTGGTACATTGTTGGCGCACCATGCGAGCGCTGCCCCCGGCTCACTGAAACTTACCGACTTACATTTATCTATTTTCTTTAATAGCAAACACAGCAATGTAACGTTGATTTGTGCGTCATCCAGCACCAATACGTTCATTTCCATTAAACATCCCCCCAGAGTACATCTGGTCAGCAAAACCTCTGCACAACTTCTGTCAGCAGCAATGGTTTTGAGTTTAACTTATCTGTATTCAGGAGAAATAGGGAATAACAAAATTTATCCTTTCACCGGATAAATAATGCCATAGACAAAAGCAAGCAGAACACTACTCTTCGATAGCGATATTTGCGGGGAATTGCACGGTGAATTTGCTGCCAACGCCGGGGGTCGAGTCGATCAGCAGTTGCGCTTTATGTCGCAACAGTACATGTTTAACAATAGCCAATCCCAAGCCGGTTCCCTGTGTTTCACGCGAGCGACTTTTATCGACCCGGTAAAAACGTTCCGTCAGACGGGAGATGTGCTCAGGACTGATGCCTATGCCGTTATCCGTGACAGAAAATTTTGCCCCGTGAGGAGTGTTGATCCAGCTGATATGAATTTTTCCTTCTTCTGGTGTATAGCGGATAGCGTTTGTCACCAGATTAGTCAGTGCACTGCGTATTTCATCCTTGCTGCCACGGATGTCGGGACCATCGATTTCCAGTGTAATCTGGTGGCGTCCGGCGGAAAGCGCCTCTGCTTCTTGCAAAATTTGCTCCAGCAAGCCGCGCATATCAACGGTTTCAACACGTAACAAGTGATCCATGGATTCAAGGCGTGTCAATGTCAGCATATCCTCCACCAGGCGCTGCATACGCTCGCCCTGCTCCGTCATCAGTTTCAGATGCGAATGGCGGATTGTGATATCCAAATCCGGTTGTAAAGAAGCAATTTCCAAAAAGCCGTTGATGACCGTCAAAGGAGTGCGTAACTCATGGGATGCATTCGCGATAAAGTCGCGACGCATCATATCAATACGTTCAGATTCTGTAATGTCGTGCGTCACCAGAATCTGACGCCGGTTTTCAAACGGAATAATATGTGCGATCAGCTTACGGTCACGAAATGACAGCGTCAGTGGCGTTTCATAGCGTCCCAGAATAATGTAGTCCATAAACTCGGGCGTGCGCACCAGGTTTGTGACGCGCATTCCTTTGTCTTTTGCCAGACTCAGCCCCAGATGACTTTCAGCTGCGGGATTACACCATTCAAGAAATAAGACGTCATCCATGATGACGACGCCATCAGGTAACAATGTCATTGCCTGGCGAAAACGTGCCAGCCATTCAGTCAGCTCTGCCTGATTTTTTTCATCTCCCCTGCGCGATTTATAAAGCCGGGAAAAAATATCCGTCCATGCGCCCCAGCCATCCGGCAAGCGTGAACTGGCGGGATTATCCAGCCAGTCCGCCAGTCTTTGCAGATAAAAAAGCTGTAACAGAACCAGCCCCGACATCGCAATAAAACCAAGCAATAGTCCGGTTACAGCCCCCCACAGATACGCGGCGATACCGGTAGCAATGATAATAAGCAAGGCGCGAATAGAGCTGGAAACCCAGAAAACAAGACGTGGAGACATGAAAATCCCTGATATTTTTTTAATTTTGGGTAGAAATGATGGTACACAAAACCGGATTGACTGAGAAACAATATTCAATGCCGATCAAAACAAGTACCGATACTGATAACACTACTTTCAAATATAAAAAACAACCACATTCATACTATGTTGAATGTGGTTGTTTTTCATATTTCAGTTGGCTGCCCACAACGAGAGCCCATTACTTTTCAGACAGCATATAACCAACGCTACGCACTGTTTTAATCAGCGACTCTGCAGATTTCAAGACTTTACGCAGACGCAGAACGTGCACGTCAACGGTACGCTCCTCAATCACGACGTGATCACCCCAGACTTTATCAAGCAATTGGCTACGTGAAAAAACGCGCTCGGGGTGTGCCATGAAAAACTTCAGTAATTTATATTCTGCATGGCCAATATCGACTTTCTGATCATCAATTTTGACGGTACAGCTAATCGGATCAAGTACGACATTACCTGCCGCCAGTGCGGTCTGTGCGTGTTCAGGACTCTTGCGGCGGAGTAAAGCCTTCATCCGCGCAGTCAATTCACGAGGAGAAAATGGCTTCGTGATGTAATCATCTGCACCATGATCCAAACCAGCAATTTTATCTTCCTCCATACTTTTCGCGGTCAGCATAATGACAGGAATTTCATTGAACTGGCGGTCAGAGCGGATTTTGGAAAGCAATCGTAATCCGCTCTGGTCAGGCAGCATCCAGTCGAGCAGAATCAACTGCGGAGTGCGACGTTGAATAAAATCCCACGCCTCGGCAGTATTATTGACGGCGAAAGTATTCCAACCTGCAGCACGCAGGGTAAAACTGACTAATTCAACAATCGCTGGTTCGTCTTCGACAATTAATATTGTGGTATCAGCAGCCATTATCTGTATTTGATTTTTTAGTGTTTCTGATCTTGTTTGACAGCGACATAATCCGAATGACGGATATCTTTGCCTTCAACAATGTAAACCGTATATTCGGCAATATTTTTCGCGTGATCAGCTATTCGTTCTATCGCTTTTGCGACCCATAAGGTGTCGAGTGCTGAAGAAATCGTGCTCGGATCTTCCATCATAAAGGTAATCAGATTACGCATGATGGAGCGGAAATCATTGTCAATAATTTCGTCCTGGGCAATCAGCTGAACAGCTCTTTCACCATCGAGCCGGGCAAAAACATCCAATGCCTGGTGCAGCATATCAGCGACGCTGGCAGCCAATACACGAACGGTGTCATGGCCGTTAAACATAGGGATGCTGCGCCGATTGAGTTGACCTTCTTTCGCAATACGGGCAATTTTGGTTGATTCATCACCAATACGCTCAAGGTCGGTAATCACTTTGCCAGTCGCGACAACGGTACGCAAATCATTTGCGGCTGGCTGACGTTTCACAATCAACTGGCTGCACATGTCATCGAGTGCAACCTCTAACCGGTTCACTTCCAGATCAGACTGAATGACGATTTCAGCCTGTTCTGCATTGCCTGTACGAAAACAGGACATCGCATCATGGAAATGGCTTTCTACCAAACCGCCCATCAACAAGACCTTGGAACGTATCGTTTCCAGATCACTGTCGTATTGTTTTGAAGAGTGTTCGCCTGTCACAGGTTTCTCCTGAATTCTTGTAATCGCGATAAATATAATTAACCGAAACGACCGGTAATGTAGTCTTGTGTTTCTTTTTTGACCGGATTCATGAAAATATGATCCGTCTCGCCAAACTCGACCAACTCACCAAGATACATATAGGCGGTATAGTCGGAACAACGTGCCGCCTGTTGCATGTTATGCGTAACGATGGCGATCGTGTATTCCTCTTTCAATTCATTAATCAGCTCTTCGATTTTTACGGTTGAAATCGGGTCCAGCGCAGAAGTTGGTTCATCCAGCAAAAGCACATCCGGCTTCACTGACACACCGCGAGCGATACAGAGGCGCTGTTGCTGACCGCCAGACAAACTTAAGCCACTTTTATTTAGTTTATCTTTGACTTCAGTCCAGATCGCCGCTTTTTTCAGAGCCCATTCAACGCGCTCATCCATCTCGCCCTTAGAAAGATTTTCATACAAACGCACACCGAATGCGATGTTGTCATAAACGGACATAGGGAAAGGCGTCGGCTTCTGAAATACCATACCGACTTTGGCACGCAGTAAATTAATATCCTGATCGGCATCGAGAATATTTTTGCCGTTGTAAATAATCTTACCTTCTGCACGTTGGCCAGGATATAAATCGTACATACGATTTAAGGTGCGCAACAAGGTTGATTTACCACAACCTGAAGGACCAATAAAAGCAGTGACTTTTTTATCGAAAATATTCAATTTGATATCGCGTAGGCTACGGGTAGTACCGTAGAAAAAATTCAGCCCGTCGATCTCGATCGCTTTTTTCTGTGTATTTGCTGGAGTAGTAGTCATATCGATGCTCGAATTAATGCTGTGTTTTTTGGTTAAACAAGGTACGCGACAAAATATTCAGAAGCAGAACACTGAAGGTAATCAGTAATGCGCCGCCCCATGCCAGTTCACGCCAGTTATCGTAAGGACTCATCGCATACGAATAAATGACGACAGGAAGATTTGCCATCGGACTATTCATGTTGGCACTGAAAAACTGGTTGTTCAATGCGGTGAAAAGCAAAGGTGCCGTCTCACCGGAAATCCTGGCCACAGCAAGCAAAATACCTGTCACCACACCGGCTTTGACTGCTCGCAATCTCACCAGCAGCGCAACTTTCCAGCGAGGTGCACCCAATGCAAATGCAGCTTCGCGCAGACTTGCAGGAACCAGCCCCAACATATTATCGGTAGTACGGACAACGACAGGAATCGCAATTAATGAAATCGCCACGCTGCCTGCCCAACCGGAAAAATGTTTGACGTTAGCCACATAAATGGCATATACAAACAAGCCGATCACGATGGAAGGTGCGGACAACATAATGTCCGTCACAAACCGGGTGATACCGCCGAACCAGCTCTTATCGCCGTATTCAGCAAGATAAATGCCCGCCAGAATCCCGACCGGAGTAGAAATCAATGTTGCGGAACCAACCATCAGAAAACTACCGACGATCGCATTCATCAAACCACCGCCATCACTGCCCGGAGCCGGCGTTGATTCAACAAACATGGCAAGATTAATCGCAGAAAACCCTTTAATTAACAAGGTAAAGAGGATCCACATCAGAAAAAATACGCCAAACACCATCGCAATTGAGGATAAGGCGATACCAAGCCGGTGTACCAGCAAACGGCGGCGATACACTGGATTTTGCGCTGCCTGAGCTTTAGAAATATCCATTATTTTGTACCTTCTTTTCTGCTCAAACCGAGCAACATCAATTTAGCGGCAGATAACACTATGAAGGTGATCACAAACAAAATTAAACCTAACAGGAATAAAGATGATGTATGCAAAATTGTTTCAGCTTCCGCGAATTCGTTCGCAAGCGTGGAGGCAATACTATTACCCGCAGCAAATAAGGACCAAGACAGTTTATGTGCGTTACCAATCAGAAAGGTCACCGCCATCGTCTCACCCAATGCACGCCCCAGGCCCAACATAACACCACCAACGACGCCGATTTTTGTGTATGGCAAAACGATTTTTCTGACAACTTCCCACTTAGTACATCCCAGACCGTACGCTGACTCTTTCAGCACTGGCGGCACGACTTCAAAAACATCCCGCATCACGGAAGAAATGAAAGGAATAATCATAATCGCGAGAATCACACCCGCCGATAAAATGCCCAGCCCTATCATAGGACCGGAAAACAAAATGCCTATCACTGGCAATTTACCCAGTGTAGAGGCCAGAGCCGGTTGGATATACTCGGAAAATAACGGAGCAAAAACAAACAAACCCCACATGCCGTAAATAATGCTCGGCACCCCCGCCAAAAGCTCGATGGAAGTTCCCAGCGGACGCTTCAGCCAAGCCGGGCAAATTTCAGTAAGAAACAGGGCAATGCCAAAACTGACGGGAAAAGCAATCAGCAAAGCAATCACGGAAGTAGCGAGCGTTCCAACGATCGCGATCAGACCGCCGTATTTATCATTCACCGGATCCCACTCTATTGTGGCAATGAATGCAAAACCAAATTCTTGCATCGCAGGAATCGCGCGCAGGAATAACGAGGCAATAATACCCAGTAGTACAACTAAAACAAGCGCTGCGAAACTCAGAGTCAGCTTGTGAAAGAAAAAATCTTGCCAGCGTTGACGACGCATCACTGCCGCCATTCTTGCGGCACTCAGTTGTGCGGGCTGAGTGTTCTCAGCGTTCGATATATTCTGGCTTGATGATGGTGCTGTCATATTGACGGAAAACGTTGGTGTAGGCATAGGTGTCTTTCCACCGAAAGGCGACTCAGGACACGCCTGAATCGCCTCACTTAAAATAGCTCTGCTAATTCATCAATCGAATCAGTGAACCGTATTTACTTCGCATTTACTTCATTTATTACTTCAATTACCAGATCGCTTTTGCAGACGCGTCTTTGATTTTTGCTTTCCAGCTTTCTTCAATCAACTTAACAACCGGTGCTGGCAAAGAAACGTATTCCAATTCAGCAGCCATTGCGCCGCCATTTTTAAATGACCAGTCGAAGAATTTCAACACTTCTTTACCCTTTGCAGAGTCAGCCTGAGTTTTGTGCATCAGAATGAAGGATGCACCAGTGATAGGCCATGTGATTTTACCTGGTTGATTTGTCAATACCAGATACATGCCAGGCGCTTTATTCCAATCAGCGCCAGCAGCCGCTGCTTTGAAGTTTTCATCATCAGGTTCAGCAAACTGTCCATCCGCATTTTTCAATGTGGTGTAAGTCATTTTGTTCTTTTTAACGTAGGCATACTCAACGTAACCGATTGAGTTTTTAATACGTTGAACGTTGGCAGCAACGCCTTCATTGCCTTTACCGCCCAAGCCTACTGGCCATTTAACCGCAGTAGAAGAGCCCACTGCTGTTTTAAACTCTGCATTCACTTTACTCAGGAAATCTGTCCACAAGAATGTGGTACCAGAACCGTCAGAGCGATGAACAACAGTAATATCTTCCGCTGGCAATTTTACGCCTGGGTTAATCGCAACGATTTCCGCTGCATTCCATTTAGTAATCTTACCCATGTAGATGCCTGCGAGAAGATCCCCGGTCATCTTCAATTTACCTGGAGCGATACCTTCGATATTCACGACAGGAACAACACCACCGATGATCGCAGGAAATTGCATCAACCCTTCAGCATCCAACTCTTCAAGCTTCAAAGGCATATCAGAAGCACCGAAATCAACAGTTTTTGCCTTGATTTGCTTGATACCACCACCGGAACCGATGGACTGATAATTCAGACCGTTGCCGGTAGCTTTTTTGTAAGCTTCAGCCCATTTTGCGTAAATTGGGTAAGGAAATGTAGCGCCAGCACCAGTAATATCAGCTGCGTGAGCAACAGAGAATGTAGCAGCTACACCAACTGCTGCGACCAGGGATTTAATGACACGATTGATTTGCATGTTCACCTCTAAGGTTAAATAACAGGTATTCGTTACTACGAGACGGACTTTACAATCGAATTATGACAAGATAATGACTTACTAAAACAACCCTGAAATATTTAATTTCATAATGATTTTTTGTCATAAACTTGTCACACCACATCACTAGAATAGTGAGTTACATATATATGACAGTCTTTATGACACGCAAACACATATGCCGAATCAAGATGTAATGAACTCCGCAACTGACAGTGACGCCAAAGAGGATAGCTTAGGCGACACGCCTAAAGATGCCGCCCAGGGTGTAAAGCAGGCCAGAGGCACCAGTTCGAGTAAAGCAAGTTCCACAGAACCTTCCAGAGCCGCCATTTTTCTTGACCGGGAAATGTCGCAGATCGCATTTAACTGGCGTGTGCTGGCTCAGGCTGAAGACAAAAGCATTCCATTACTTGAGCGGCTTAAGTATTTATGTATTGTTGGCAGTAACTTAGATGAATTCTTTGAAGTCAGGGTCGCCAGTCTATTGGCACAGAATACAATTGACGGAGAGCTGGTTCAGCACCCTGCTTTTCTGTCGACACTGAAACGTATCAGCTCTGAATGTCACCAGTTAACTGAACGTCAATATGAACTGCTGAATCAGGAAATTCTGCCGCAGTTATCCAAAAAAGGGGTGCATCTGCTGCGTCACTCTGAGCGGAATGACGCACAAAGAGCCTGGGTGAAATCCTATTTTGAACGAGAGGTGCGGCCTTTACTGACGCCAATCGGTTTGGACCCTGCACATCCTTTCCCGCAAGTCGTTAATAAGAGTCTTAATTTCATCGTATCACTGGCAGGAAAAGACGCGTTTGGTCGCGGCACTGCAATCGCGATTGTTAAAGCACCCCGGGTTTTACCGCGCATCATTAAACTTCCAGATGAATTATCGGTAGACGGTCAGTCTTTTTGCTTACTTTCATCTGTGATTCACTCCCACATTGCAGATTTATTTAATGGCAGAGATGTCATCAATTATTCGCAATTCCGCGTCACCCGCGACAGCGATTTATGGGTTGACGAGGAAGAGGTAAAAAACCTGCGCCAGGCATTGCAAGGCGAATTACAAACAAGACAATTCGGAGCCGCAGTACGGCTGGAGGTGGCAAAGAACTGTCCAGAAGATTTGTCGCGCTTCTTATTGGAGCAATTTTCTCTCGATCAGGACCGACTGTATCCCGTAGATGGTCCCGTCAATATGGTGCGCCTCAGCGAAATTGTCGATCATGTTAAACAGCCGAGTCTGCGCTTCCCACCGTTCTCGGCAAAAGCGATCGGCAAATATTCACACACCGATATCTTCACCTTGTTACGCAAGCAAGATATCTTGCTGCACCATCCGTTTCAGCCGTTCCAGACCGTCATCGACTTTATCCGCTCAGCGTCGCTGGATCCAAACGTGGTTGCGATCAAGCAAACCATTTACCGCACCGGCATGAACTCTGATCTGATGGAGTCACTGATTACCGCTGCCCGCTTAGGTAAGGAAGTCACCGTCATCGTCGAGTTAATGGCGCGTTTTGACGAAGAAGCCAACATCAACTGGGCAGATAAACTGCAACGTGCCGGCGCACAAGTCGTCTATGGCGTAGTGGGATTAAAAACACACGCAAAGCTTGCATTGGTGATACGGCGTGAAGAAGCGGGCGTTCTCAGACATTATGCCCACTTAGGAACAGGCAATTACCATCCATCGACTACCCGTTTTTATACAGATTTCGGCCTGCTAACCGCTCATCCCGGTATCGCGGCGGAGGTGAATGAAGTCTTTATTCACCTGACAGGTCTGACCAAGCCCAAAAAACTGGAATACCTGTGGCTGGCACCATTTGCATTGCAACCGCAAATCATCAAAGCCATTCGTAACGAGGCTCGTATTGCACGTGAAGGCCGGCCAGGTCGCATTATTGCAAAAATGAATGCGTTATTGGATGAATCGGTGATTCGCGCTCTGTATGCAGCGTCTGCAGATGGCGTAAAAATTGATCTGATTATCCGTGGTGCATGTGCCTTGCGTCCCGGCGTACCAGGCTTATCAGAAAACATACGCGTCCGCTCGATCATTGGTCGTTTTCTCGAACATAGCCGGATTTATTATTTCCGCAACGACCTCGCACATGACGTGCATCTCGCCAGCGCCGATTGGATGAATCGCAATTTATTCCGACGGATCGAAGTTGCTTTTCCGGTATTGGAGAAATCCCTCAAGAAACGCATCATTTCTGAAGGGCTGGATCCCTATTTGAAAGACAATGTCAACGCTTGGGTACTTGGCTCTGATGGTCAATATGAACGCAAAAAAGCGCGTAGCAAACAGGCCAGCTTCTGTGCACAACAATATCTGATGCAACAACTTGGATCATTGTCAGCTTCGGAAGACGAATAATGGATTTAATACTCTGGCGCCACGCGGAAGCTGAACCGGCAACCGAAGAAATAGCAGATGAATTCAGAAAGCTGACAGGCAAAGGGGTTAAACAGGCTGGCAAAATAGCGTACTGGCTGGATAGTACGCTGCCTGAAACATGCCGTATTCTTGTCAGCCCGACGATACGCACCAGAGATACTGCCGATGCCCTTGTTGCTTGCGGCAGAAAAGTCAAAATTGTTCCTGAACTGGGACCACAGGCATCAGCGCAAGACATTCTGCGGATTGCTAACTGGCCAAATAACCGCGAGCCGGTCGTCATCGTAGGTCATCAGCCATGCCTGGGACAGGTCGCCGGACACTTACTGGGTCACGTCTCGCAGGGATACAGCATACGAAAAGGAAATGTATGGTGGCTATCGCAGAAACAACGCGAGGCGGAAGAGGTAACAACCTATCTTAAAGCGGTGATGTCACCTGATCTGGTTGTCAGATGACGGCAATTACGAAGGAAATAACATTTCCAGTAAAGCCCGGCTCGCAGCTATAAAGTCCAGGAGCGATCAGCAAAGCCGGACTTCGCAAAAATCAAACCGTGACGCTCGTTGCGCTGACATCAAGTTGAATATCAGCGATATTGTCAGCCGCATCATTTTCAGTCGGATGCATCACGTCATGCCAGGTGATCAGACGTAATTCACCTTTTGCATCTTCGACTAAAGCCGATAAGCTCTCAACCCAGTCACCGTCATTGCAATACAGGATACCGCCGATATCACGTATTTCTGGTTTGTGAATATGCCCGCAAATAATGCCATCAACCCCGTTTCTACGCGCCTCTTCGGCCAGCGCATCTTCAAACTGAGTGATATAACTGACCGCATTTTTTACCTTTAATTTCAGGTATTGCGACAGCGACCAATATGGCAATCCGGCTCTGGCGCGCCAGTTATTAAACACCTGATTGAATTTCAAAATCACGGTGTACAAACTATCCCCAACATAAGCTAGCCATTTGGCGCAGGCAATCACACCATCAAATCTGTCACCATGTAATACCAGCATACGTTTACCGTTTGCGGTTGTATGTACCAGTTCGTCGCGCACTTTGATACCGCCAAAATCCAGGTCGATGAACTGGCGGATCGATTCGTCATGATTCCCGGGAACAAAAATGACATTTGTCCCCTTGCGCGCTTTCTTCAATACTGTCTGCACTACATTATTATGCGTCTGATCCCAATACCAGCGCCGTTTAAGCTGCCAGCCGTCGATAATATCGCCAACCAGATAAAGTGTTTCCGATTCTGTCGCTTTTAAAAATTCCAACAATTTTGTCGCCTGGCAGCCGCTGGTTCCCAAATGCAGATCTGAAATCCATATCGTCCGGAAATGCGTGATATCACGCTTTTTCGTATGATGTAATTTCTTATTCAGGAACTGGTCAGCGGGCTTCAATCTGCTTACTCCTCAGTGCCGTAATGACGTGCATAGCGATTATCCAGATTGGACAATGGCAGCATCACAAACAAATCCGCACTATGGAAGTCAGGATCCCAGGCGGGGTCTCCACACACCCATGCGCCAGCTCGCAGATACCCTTTGAGCAAAGGAGGAATTCTGGCAACAACATTGCTGGTATCGATTTCGTCTAGGGGAAAAGGTACGTGCGGTGTCACACGATATTCCAGTGGACAAAAATCACTCGCCGATAAACTACGATAAATTGCCGCAGCATTCTGACCACCATCAGTCAGACTGATACTGGCACAGCCAATCAGATGCGAACAACGTTCACGACGCATGTAAGCGGCCAGGCCAGCCCACAGCAGCATAATGACGGCGCCACTGCGATAATCTGGGTGGATACAGGCACGTCCGGCTTCGGCAACACTACCGCGAATATTCTGTAACCGGGATAAATCAAATTCAGTCTCAGAGTAATAACGTCCCATCTCGCGCGCAGCATTTGGGCCAAGAATTCTGTAGGTACCGACGACTTTCAGCGTCTTGCTGTCACGAACAATCAGGTGATCACAATAGGTGTCGAACTCATCTTTATCCAGCCCCTCAGGATTGGACAGCGCCGACAGGCCCATACTTTCTATGAACACCTTATAACGCAAACGTTGAACTTCTTTGACCTCTTCTGCGGTCGTCGCCAAACTCAGATTGAGTTTAGAAAAACTGGGATTAGCATCCGCTGGTATCGTGAGTAATCGCATTCCTCGTCCTTGTGTAGTCTCAAGATGTCATTCATCCGACGAACGAAGAATAGAGGACGATTACTTCAACAAGATGACAGCTGCATGTCGGTTTTATGACAGACAAAAATACAACGGCGTTGAAGATGTGTATCATCTTCAACGCCGCAATAAGTCAGAACGAAGGGGAAATCGTCTGCCTGGAGCAGAAATTACTTCTCTTTTTTAGGACGTCCAGCCTTCAGCGGAGATAAATCGTTGATCAGTTTTCTGAGATTGGGAATATCTGTGTTATTGAGCAAAACCAGGCCTATTCTCAATAACTGACTCTTTTTGACTTCGATACCAGCCTTCAGGCAAGCTTTTTTTACCTGACCAAGCACAGCATATTCCGCTTCTGGCATGGTAAAGCTGTCACGTACCAATTTTGGTTTTTTCAACTTCTCTTCCGACTGCGGAAGCGATTTCGCGGTTGATGGTTTTCTTGCCGATGGTGTTACTACCGCTTCCACTTTGGCGACTGTTTTTACACCCACCGTTTTCTTTGCTGTCGATGCAGCAGCGACCTTTTGTACCGGGACTTTCTTAGTAACAGACGTTCGCGGAGTACTTACTACTTTTTTAGGTGTAACCGTAGCCATTTCAGCCCCAATTAAAAAACTTAGAAATAATATAAACAATATATCGTTAAACAACAAAGGTAAAGAATAACTTCAAGACATGACAAGGGCATTACCAATACGCAACAAAGCAAACATCCGCCCTATTCTCTTTAATCGATCACCACAATCAACCGTGTTAAATCAATTCTGTCGATATCAGGCCAATTCTTATTCATTGAGAATGCAGATTCAGGCTGAAAAAGAGAATTCTCCAGGGGTTGTCTGGCTATTTCTTCGTAGGGCTATCCGGCATGATCACCTCGGGCATGGCCTTCTGCCATTCTGATGGTGTACACAACTCCCATCTGACATTCGGCGCATAAAACAAAGCCGCCTGAGTTCTGGACAGATGATAAAAAGATGGTTGCTGAACCACCTTCACCACACCGTTACTGACAAAATATTCCAGAGAAAATCGTGGATAAGCCATCACTAAGCCACCACTCACAAATGACACGTCTTCTGGCTTGATAATCTCTGCAACCTCAGCTTCACTTGCGCCAGTCAGCACATTCTTTAAACGTAACAAGGTTTTTTGGAAATGATCCCGGTCAACCGAAGAATCCCAGGCAGAACTCAGTTTTCTAAAAATATTCAAAGGGTTCGTCCCCATGTCGACCAGAGAACTGACTTGCGACAGCGTAGGATCATTGACCACTTCAACAATGCTACGCAAACCAGACTTACCAGTGAAGTGCAGATCAACGTCGCTTATCGGAACACTGGCGTCCAACAAGGTTTCTGTCCAGATATCAGCATCCTTGGCCCAATGATGCTGCACCGCAGTTGCATAACCTCGGCAACTGTAAAATGCCATCGCATCTTGTTTTGACACTTGTGCAGTCAATTTATTTTCGACAAAAATCAAACCGCCGATATCACCTTCGGTGAAAGCCATATATGCAATGGTACGGCCTTTAGTATCATTGGCTTCAAAGCGTTCGCGCAGAAATTCTGCAGGAATCGCACTGACAATCTGGCGTGCATTCAGCGTTGTATCAAGTCTGATTTCCTTACCGCTCGCACTGGAACGCATTACGCCGACCTGATCAGCGCTTTCCGCGTGCAGACAGGGGCTGAAGCTGGTCGCCACGATCACCACTATTGCCGGGGTAAACAATGAACGCCGCATACTCATTTTTCTGTCAAGGTTGCAGGCGAAGATACAAGATTCATTTTTTTACATCGCCAGATATTAAGGTTGATAAGGTGCTTGGCATACGTCAATCCATCGGCACAGTTCTGTAATGATTGACCTCTGCAGCAGTCACGAATGCAGCTTTGTTCCCCCAACTGTTTCTTATGTAGCTAAGCAAGATAGCGACCTCGCTGTCACTTAATACAGGTCCAAATGGTGGCATGCTGTAAGGTCGGGGATTTAATTGCGTTACAGGAGCAAAACCTCCCGCAAGTATTACCAGTAAAGGATTCGCAATTGAATTCATCTGCAAGCCAGGATTCCCTTTGAGAGCCGGGTATACAGAGGTAAATCCTTCGCCCTGAGCACCGTGGCAATCCATGCAATGAGTTCTATACAGTACAGCGCCTTGCTGCATCATTTGCTTTTTCGTTTTTTCATTACGATCAGGCTCGGTCAACGCCTGATCAAGCGCACTGACGCTATCCGCTTTCGTTACTGGAATGGCCTGTAAATAGGTGATCATTGCGTTGATATCAGCATCGGTCAGATATTGCAGGCTATCAAAGACTACTTCTGCCATCGGCCCGCTCATGACAGATTTGTGGTTAACGCCCGTTTTGAGTAAAGTCGCAGCCTCATTTTGCGTCCAGTTCTGTAAGTGCGCTTCATTGGTATGCAACAAGGACGGCGCATACCATTGAATCTGCGAAAGTTCCCCGCCAGAAAAATCACTTACCCCATCATTCGCACCGAAAACATTACGCTGACTATGACACGCACTGCAATGCCCCAAACCCTTTACCAGATATGCGCCTCGATTCCACTCAGGAGATTTTGTTTTGTCTTCTGCAAATACAGCAGGTTTGAAATACATGGCACGCCAGAATGCCAGCAAACGCCGCTGGTTATAAGGAAAGCGTAATTCATGATCCGGATTTTTCTGAGAGATCGCTGGTATCGTCTTCAGAAAGGCAAACATCGCCTCTGCATCCGCTCTGCTTATCTGACTGTAATTAGGATACGGGAAAGCAGGATATAAGAGCCGCCCGTCTTTTGCCTTACCAAAATGCAAGGCAAGCCAGAAGTCATTGGAAGTCCAGCTCCCAATACCGGTGACACTATCCGGGGTAATGTTTGGTGAAACAAAATTACCATATTCCGAACGCAATATCCTGCCACCGGCATAGGCAGCACCGCCCTTGACCGTATGGCACCCAAAACAGTTACCCGCCCTTGTCAGATACTCACCGCGACGGATGAGTAGCGCCCTGTCGGTCGACGTACCGAAAGACACCAAAGACGCATTCCCATCAACCCTGTAACCGACAAAGTAAGCGTACACGCTGATACCCGTCAGCAAGAACAGAACGACAACAAAAAAATGGATAAGCATTTTTTTCATACAGAGGTCGTCTCCAGAACAACTCGCATCGCATTTATCATTTTCCGATCAGCTTGTCACATCTTGTGATATTCAAAGTGGTAAAACTTTACTTGCGTCGTTTCAATGATGTATGAAACGGCCAGACCGATAGCCATCAAAATCCACAAGCCCAGATAACCAGGTTCTGTTATCTATTTAATTTGCTTATCCTCAGAAACGCTGCCGCATTGCAGAGGTAAGCGAAAGCGAGGAATATCCTTAGCGCTGACAGCAATCCCGTTGTCCGGCACCATTTGTGAGGCCAGCCAGGCGGATACGGCAGCAATATCCGCAGGTGCCAGCCTTTGCGCCACCTGCCGCATACAGTCAGGCGCATGCGCGCGCCGGCTGCCGGTCTGCCAGGCACCCAGCTGCGCAACAATATAGTCTCTTGGCAAGCCGAGTACACCCGGAATAAAGGGAGCAACTCCGGTCATTTTTTCGCCGTGACAAGAGATACATGCCGGTAATTTTTTCTGCTGATCCCCCTCCATCACCAGCTCACGCCCACGCACCATTATTGCCAGGCTAGCCTCAGTTGGCTGTGGAGACGCATAAGGGGGGTGCTGATCAGCAAAGAAAGCCGCAATTTCCTGAAGATAGGCATCACTTAAGTTACTGAGCAGAGAATTCATCAGTGGATACCGGCGTTGACCGTCCCTGAAGTTTTTCAGCTGATGTAATAAGTATCCTTCTGGTTTTCCGGCGAGGCGAGGGTAATAGCCATCGCTCGCCGCCCTGCCCTGCGCCCCATGACATGAGGTGCATGCTTTCAAACGCTGCGCCAGCGTATCAGGAATATTCTGCGCCAGCGAAGGCAAAGCAAATATTCCCCCCGCCAGCAAAATACAGTTTAAAAAATTACGATGATTGAGCATGGTGCGTCTCAGAATAAATTAGCCATCTTTTTTATAAAAGCCGAATGCCTGCGACATCTCATTTCAGCTCAAGCATTGCGCGGTTCTCTCTCCATCTATTATCGGTATTAATTAAAAAATATGCATAATTTTTCCATTCCGATTTTACTCGTCCGCCCGCAAAGCCTTTAAACACAAGGTTCTCCCATGAGGTGCGAATTAAACGCTACAATGCGCACCTCATTTTTATTTTCAGGAAACGCATACAAAACTTGTCAAGCGGTGCCAAGCCGAGGATAATCTCGCCCTCGCGTCTCTTTCCGAGAACCAGTTTGAGCAAAAAATGATTGAATCGCTTTCATCAGCGTAGCCCGCTTTTACCAGCGGGCTTTTTCATCCGTGATACCGTTGATCGCCAGTGCAGACGACCAACAGATTATCACCATTGCCATCGCCATACACTATTGACAAGACTTTGTTGTCGCACTCGACTTTGTTACATGAAAACCAGCTTAACTGACTCAACTATTCCCGCTCAAAAAACTGGCGCCACACTCACTCTGGGTAAAAAAACCTTGCAGCTGAATCGTGCTGCGGCAGCTGCGCCATCCAACGCAGAAACGCCTGCAACGCCAACAGCGGAAAAAATGGAAGAACCTCAAATTAGCACACCAGCAGCACCCGTCATGGTCGTGACGAAACGCCGTTCACGCATGCAGCCCGTCATGGCTGAAGCGATCATTGCGCCGGCAAAAGCGTTAACAGCGGAAGACATCGAAGCAATGAGCAGTATGCCTTTTGATGAAACCGAACTGGTAGTCGTCGATAGCTCCGGCATCGCTGCAGAAACACTGCCGCCCACTGACAATGCAGAAGCACACGCCGAGCAAACAGCTGAAGTGCCTGCAAAGCCAGAAGTAAAAACAGAAATTCGCGCTGATCTGAAAGCCGGATTGCAAACTTTATCCGGCGCAGACATTGCAAAGCCGCGTGCCGCCGTTATCCGCAAAACAGAACCCAAAGTCGCAAAAAAATTGCTTCTGTCAGATCAACCTGGCGCGAAACCGGCACCGACGACGGTAAAACGCGAAGCACGCATAGGCTCAGGTAAATTTGCACCGGCAGCACCCGTCACAACACTAAAACCAGTAGCTCCAGTTGCTGCGCCAGCCAGTATTTCGTTGCGCCCTGCCAGCATTGCCGACAAGCCTGTATTGGCAGACGCGCCGCGAGCAGTAGCGCTGTCAACACATGTGACGCCAGTGTCAACCACTCCGGTTCAGGCAAAAGCCACAACGACCGTTGCAACGCCGGTTAAGTCAGAGCCGGTAGCGAATACTGCAGCCGCGTTCAGCAATATCGATACGTCAAACTATGTCTTATCCGGTAGCAAGGAACCTGCAAAACGTGGTCGGAAACCATCGGAATTTCAGTTTGAAAACGACGAGATACAGGCACTGAATGCCGCTGAATCTGCAGAACTGAAACGGGCAGCCAGAGCAAAAAGTAAAAAATCAGGCGGCGCGCTCAATGAAGAGCAACTGGAACAATATCGCAAGCAATTAACAAAGTTAATCCGCCTCGGCAAAGACCGTTCGTATCTGACCCATGCTGAAATTAACGATCACTTGCCGGAAGAAGTCGCTGACCCGGAAATGATTCAGGACGTTATCAGCACGCTCAATGACATGGGCATTGCGGTGTACGATAAAGCGCCCGATGCTGAAATGATGTTGCTGACCGATAACGTCACGATTGTCGTCAGCGATGATGAAGCCGAATCCGTTGCAGCGGCGGCACTGGCAACTGTTGACTCTGATTTCGGTCGCACGACCGACCCTGTGCGCATGTATATGCGTGAAATGGGTGGCGTCGAACTGCTGACCAGAACTGGTGAAATCGAAATCGCCAAACGCATAGAAGACGGCCTGAAAGACATGGTACAAGCGATCTCCGCATGTCCTGGTACGATCAGGGAAATTCTGCTGATCGCAGAAAAAATTGAAAAAGATGAAGTACGCATTGACGACATCATTGATGGTCTGCTCAATCCTGAAGAAAATGATGTGTCGGCATTATTGCTAAGTGATGGCGACGACACGGATGAGGTTGACGACGATGACGACGCTGTCAGCGATAACGTCGGCGGCATCAGTGATGAACAATTACAACAGTTAAAGGCAGGGTCGCTGCAAAAATTTGCGGTTGTTGCCAAGCGTTTTGATGACATGCAAGCTGCACGAGCCAAGGATGGCTACGGCTCAACCGCCTATGTGGCCGCACAGCAAGCGATTTCCCGCGAATTGCAAGGTATGCGTTTCACGGTAAAGACGGCAGAAAAGCTTTGCGATACTTTGCGCAAACAAATGAAAGATTTGCGCAACACTGAAAAGCAAATGCTGGAACTATTGGTGAATAAATGCGGCATGCCACGCGCCTATTTCGTGGATATGCTGCGCACACATGCAACCAATACGGCGTGGCTGGAACATGAAATGCAATCGGTTCAGCCTTACGCTGCGGTCCTGTCTCGCCAGATTCACGCGGCACGGGAACTACAACAGAAATTCATCCAGCTGGAAGAACGTGTTGAGCTGCCGTTAAGCGCTTTGCGCGACATCAATAAGCAAATGATCGCCGGTGAAAAACGTTCCAGCGAAGCAAAGCGCGCGATGACGGAAGCGAACTTGCGTCTGGTGATTTCCATTGCAAAAAAATATGTGAACCGTGGCTTACAATTCTTGGATCTGATTCAGGAAGGTAATATCGGCCTGCTGAAAGCGGTAGATAAATTCGAATACCGTCGCGGCTATAAATTCTCTACCTACGCAACATGGTGGATACGTCAGGCGATTGCCCGCGCTATCGCGGATCAGGCGCGTACGATACGCGTGCCGGTACACATGATAGAAACCATCAACAAGATGAACCGCGTCAAGCGCCAACTCCTGCAGGCAAGTGGTCTCGAACCTGAGCCAGCCGCGATTGCCGAAAAAATGGGCTTACCGGAAGTGAAAGTACGCGAGATTCTGAAGATCGCAAAAGAGCCTGTTTCTCTGGATGTGCCTATCGGCGATGATGGTGACTCGCAGCTCGGTGATTTCATTGAAGACAGTATGACAATGTCGCCGATGGCTGCCGCGATGCAAGCCTCGGTTCAGCAAAAACTGAAAGAAGCACTCGACTCATTAAGCCCGCGCGAAGCGAAAGTATTGCGCATGCGTTTCGGCCTTGAAACCGCGAGCGAATTTACATTGGAAGAAGTTGGCAAGCAATTTGAAGTCACGCGCGAACGGATACGCCAGATCGAAGCGAAAGCAATGAAGAAATTACGCCATCCGGGTAAAGCTGATCATCTGAAAGGCCTGATGGAAAATCAGTAAGCAGAATCAATTCGATGCCTGTGCTGCTTGCATCACGCAGAAAAATGCCGCTGGTCTCAGCGGCATTTTTTATGTCATCAGAAATGTTAAGGCAAACTCTACCTGTTCTACTCGCTGTGCAAGACTTCCCTCTATCAGTAAATGAGGAATTTCACGCTCTTCAAGTTCCGCCAACACGCGCTCATGAATTGCCTGCCGCACCGCTGGTGACTCTCTTTGCAGGCCATCTGCAACCCAAGGCAGATCAGGTGCCGTCACCACCGTGAAGTCATAATGATGCTGATCTGCCAACGCCATCAGCTCATCACCAGCTGAAGAAAAATAATAGTCGCTATAAATTGCAGTCATCAATGGTGTGGTATCGCAAAATAACCATTCATTCGCCTTCGGCGCCATTGCATCCTCGCGCTCTAGCTGCGTGCGTGCAATCATCACTTGCTCACTTTCACGCGGAACACGCTGTTGCGTTTCGACAAATTCACGCAAATACTCGGGTACCCATACGGTCTGATAGCGCTGCGCAAGCGCCTCTGCAAGCGCAGACTTACCGGATGATTCTGCACCTAAAATTGCGATACGCTGTGTATTCGACTTTACTGCTGACATGTTTTACTCCAGGCGCGTAGCCCCATGATCGCCATGACGACAAACACCGCATACAAGGCCGCGGTCAGCATCAGGTTTTTATATACATACAAACCGACATACAGGACATCAACGACAATCCAGATAAGCCAGTTTTCAATTTTTTTTCTGGACAACAAAACCTGCCCAAGCAAGCTGCCAGCGGTCAGAAAGCCATCCGCCAGAGGAACATCAGTATCGGTATAACTCTTTAAAAACCATGCCAACGCCGCAAATCCCAGACCCCATGCGATGACGGCAAGCCCCCTCTCGCGAAAGCCGAGTGCAGAGACCGGCAACTGGCTACTTCCATCAATGCCTCGCCACCACAGAAACCATCCCCACACAGAAACGATAATAAAGACCCATTGCAGTCCCATATCGCCATATAACCGCGCATCAAAAAATACGCTGGCATACAGACCGGAAGACAATATCGAGAATAACCAGGCCCAATGTATCTGGCGAATGTTCAGCGCAACGGTTACCAACGACAAAATAAACGACAGTAATTCGAGCAAGGTCGTCGTAAAACCGAAAAATTGAACGGTATCATTCATAAGCAGGCGCAAAAATCAGTGCAATTAAAGAGTGCACGCATTATCAACGATAGGAAAAATTGTGTCATGCAGATCAGTTGAAAACAGGAAAAAACCGATGCCGCACATGAATTCGTTACGCGAATCTGCGTTTTTCCTTTATATTGCTGAAAATTCCCCGTCGTCTTCGTGCAATATGAAAAAACAATCTGGCTTCACTCTATTAGAAATTCTGGCAGTAATTGCGATCATCGGCATACTTGCTGCGATGGCTGCCCCATCGTATTTATACAAAGTCATCCGCGAACAAATCGAAGCGGCGATGCCGTTGGCTGATGTGGCGAAGAAGCCGGTAGAAATGGCCTGGCTAGCAGGGCAAAAATTCCCGACTGACAATACTGCTGCAGGATTACCCTCTTCCGACAAAATCGTCAATAATTTCGTCAGCGACGTCAGCGTGGAAGAAGGTGTCGTTCATATTACCTTCGGTAATCGCGCCAGTAATTCGATAAAAGGCAAAGTGCTTTCTTTACGTCCGGCCGTCGTTGAAGATGCGCATGTTGTCCCGGTTACCTGGGTCTGCGCTAATGCGCAGGCACCGGACAAAATGACAATCAAAGGCGCAGATAAAACAACGCTGCCTACCCAGTACCTGCCCTTCATTTGCCGCAGTAAAGCGAAATAAAAAACGCCGACTGATAACGCCAGCGTTTTTCTTCACAAAAGCAAATTCAGGTCTTTAGCGCCCTCAGAATTTATGTTCCAGCATCGCCCTGACAGCCACCGTGGTTGGGGTGTAACGAATTTGCTGAGATGTTCCATTCAACTGGTTAACCACGGTGTTGGATGAGACATTATCCTGATGCAGCAAATTCGCTACTGAAATTCTTAAATTGGTCTTAGGATCAAATTTCCACAGCGCGTACAAATCCAACACCCGTTTCGGAACAGAATACGTGGTTTGTTCAGCAGATATCCGTACTAAACCTCCGCTCTGATAACTGGCATTGCCACCGATGGTCAGGGGAACTTTCGATAATTTGTAATCCATCCCGATATTTGCACTGACTGGTGTTTGTGAATCCAGGCGATTATTCGGTCCCGGCACCGTTTTCAGATCAGACCAGTTCAACGAGAGATTGGCACGAAAATCGATCGCTGGCGCATCACTCATGATTGAACGCAACGGAAATTTCCCATCCAGCTCTATCCCTTTTGTCGTTGCCTGACCATCATTGGCTGGAGAAGTAAACCAGATGCCGTTGATCTGATCCAGTTTAGTACGGATGATATCGTCAATTTTTCTGACGTAAACGCTGGCGCTCAACGTTCCACCATCTGCAAGATAATGTTCAAATGCCGCGTCAATACCCCATGCCAGCTCAGGCTTCAGATTCGGGTTACCAATGCTGTCAGGACTCGTCTCGCTATTATTATTCGACTGGTAGCGACGAGGAATTAGCTGCCCGCTGCTTGGTGCCTTGTAAGTACGTGTCAGACCAAGACGTACCTGATCATTTTTACTACCGGGAATCTTCCAGAGCGTCTGTAATATCGGACTCAGCACACTCGACTTATTGGTGACTTCATCATAGCCCGTTCCCTGATTACGCGTTTCAATTGCCTCCCAGCGCAAACCGGCGTAGACCGACCATTGCTTAGTCACATTCCATTCATCCTGCGCAAACAAAGCAACGCGCGTCACATCTGCATCATAAGTTTCGTTGAGCGGCAAAGCGATCAGATTGCTGCCAGGAGCAACTATATCCGTCTGCAGGCGATGCTCATTACGCTTGCTGTAAGCGCCATCCCAACCAAAAACAAAGGCATGGTCTTCTACGAACGGCGCTGAATACTTACCCGTCGAGGTAAAGCCTTTATCTGATGCGTCAGACGTGCTTTTCCTGTCCAATATCTGATTCTTTTCCTTACCGTACCCCAGCAAGCCAACATCTGAATTACGGCGATTAAAATTCAGGCCGAATTTGACTTCCAATTTGGCACTGTCAGCCAGTTTATGTATCCAATTAAGATCGCTACGCACCATCGCAAATTCAGATTCTATGCGCTGCAAATCACTGAAATAAGTCGGTAATTTTTCTAGTAATGGCAGGCTTGTCTCGCTGGTATAGCCAGCAAAGCGATTGGCATTCACAAAGCTCTGGCTGGTCAACGTATCACCATTCGCCAGCGAGATATTCACTCTCGGTGACAGGCCTATGCCGTTAAATGTCCCCCAGCCCAACTGATCGGTTCTGGTTTGCTTATTCGGCTTGCCGCTGACATCTGCCCCTGATTCAACGATCGTCGATGGCCGTTCATATTGACCATGATTGAAGTTACCGGAGACAGAATAAGAATAACGCCCTGCTTTATCTGAAATTTGCAGATTCACATTCTCGGAAAACTTACCGCCGTCTTCAGATGCGCCAACCTTGACCTCGCGCTGTGCAGTCTGCACTGCGCGCTTCAGCACAATGTTGATTGCCCCCGCAATCGCCTGAGTGCTTAGCTCTGCTGTTGCGGCACGGATAATCTCTATGCGTTCAATCAGATCCTGCGAGATAGAATCCAGAGAAAAGCCCGGCGGACTCGGCTCACCGTTTAGCATAATCTGCGTATAACCTGATCCCAGGCCACGCATGCGGATCTCGCCACCACGCCCCTGCACACCGCCCATGGTAATACCCGGCAATCGCTTCAATACGTCACCGACCGTAGTATCGCCGTAACGAACGATGTCTTCCTGTGTCACGACGATCTTGGTTGCAGTGTCCTGACGACGTTCATCATAATTTTTGGCCCCCTGCACTTCCACCTTCTGCATCGGTGTATCCAAAGCTTTTACTGGTGCTTTTTTGGGCAGCTTAGAAGAGTCAGACTCAGAAGACGCATTTTTACTCTCCTGAGCAATGGCGATAGTATTGAATCCAAGCAAAATAGAAAGAGCAATGACACTTAATGGAAAGCCAGGTGTACGCATAGAAATAAGGGAATGAAAAGATGAAGCGATTAATAAAAATGGCCTCCCTCAGACCGATAGCAATAAATAAAGTTCACCAGAAAGAAAAATCCAGCCGTAACCTTGACCGGCGGACTGATAAGAATGGAAGACTGACTCTATTGGATTGCAATGACATCACTTTCAAGTGATATGTGAGGAGCGACCAGAGGTAACAATAAAGTAAAACTTGTACCTGCACCGGGTATGCTTTGCAGGCGAATTTCTCCCCCTAAGACGTCCGTCACGAGATTATAGACAATGTGCATACCCAGACCTGATCCACCTTGTCCGAGTCTGGTAGTAAAAAATGGATCAAAAACTCGCTTTTGATCCGCTTCGGTAATACCCACGCCGTTATCCGCAAAGACAATCTCAACCTGTTTTTCATTCAGCAAGCGACTATTCACCGACATTTCGCCATCATCTCTGCCGTCAAACGCGTGTATCAATGCATTTGTCACGAAATTAGTCAGAATCTGTCCTAACGGTCCCGGGTAACTATCCATTTCTATTTTTTCAGCAAAATTCGTTTTTAAAATGTACGGTCCCTTTTTATACATAGGAGACAGCGTCGCAATGATCTCATTGAGTACCGTGGCAAGATCAAAAACCCTACGCTGACTGCTGGATTGATCAACGGCAACCTGCTTGAAACTGGCGATCAGGTCGCGCGCAATACTTAAATTCCGCATCAATAATTCAGTTCCATGCGTCGCTACCTCAATGTACTGATTCAGTGCCGAGCGCTTCAATTGCCCATTACTCAGCGTCTGTGAAAACTCCATGGTCTGATCTTGCAAGGTACTGGCGACCGTCACACTATTCCCTAAGGGTGTATTCAGTTCATGCGCAATGCCTGCGACTAACGAGCCTAACGCCGCCATTTTTTCTGAGCGTATCAATTTTTCCTGCGCCCGACGCAATGACTCCACTACGGAAGCCAATTCCGCGTTCGCATCCTCCAGATTCTGAGTCCTCTGCCTGACGCGAATTTCTAACTCCGCTGACATCTCCCGAATTTCTTTTTCCACCTGATATTGCCGCGTCACATCCATTAAAGAAAAAATAAATACAGTCTTTGAATTCATATCCAGCAGGCGTGCAGACATGAGGCAAATGACATCAACGCCAACGCTGTTTCTCACCACAACTTCGATCTGATTTATCTCTTTATGATTCAACAAAGACCGGATAGCGGCATCAGGCTGCTCCGGAGTCACCCAGAAATCACACATCTGCACATCTGTGATGACGTGACGACGATCAAATTTAAACTGCGTCGACCATGCGTCATTGACTTCGATCATTTGATGCGAACTGACATCAATTAATCCCAAAGGCAGGGGCGACAACTGAAACAGCGTGGTATATTTTTTTTCATTTTCCCGCAACATTGTCTCAGCTATCTGCCGCGCATTTTCTGTCGCTATTTCCGTATCAATATTGCGTGAAGTTAGCATCAGATATTCACATCCGTTTAAGCTGAAACGCGTACCTGAAATACGGCACTGAAATATGCGCCCATCCTTGTGGCGAAATGCCGCTTGCACATTTCTCACTTCGGCCTCATGTGCAACACGTGAGACGAGTTCTCGTCTTTGTTCCGGATTGACCCATAAATTCAATTCAGTCGAGGTACGACCAATGGCCTCCTCACGTGAATACCCTGACATTGGCTCCCAATTACGATTCACATCGAGATATTGACCGGTATCGAGTCTGGTAATTGTTACGGTATCGGGAACCAATTGAAATACTGTTTCAAACAAAGCGACACGATCCTCAGATCCGGCCACTTCTTTGAAACGGTTTTGTGTTTCAGGCTGCGAACCTGTGAGACCGCTGCTGGCATGGTTTGATTGATGCAACATCAGCAGCATCGTCGAAAACGCTAATACGAGCTGAATGCAAAGCAATACATTCTCAACAACAAGCTGCTCTGCTGCCCGTCCGGAATAAAAAACAGAACCGAGCAACAACATTGCCTCTGCAAATAACAATCCAGACAGCAAATAGGCGATGTGTTTTCCCTGTCCATACTCTTGCTCGAAGCGGAAGCGCATTGACAGTACTGATAATCCTGACAAACACATTAGCAAAGCAGGGAAAATCGTTTCTGACAGTGATACCAACAATGGCGATGCCTGATTGAAATGCGTGAAAAATAGGCAGCAACTGGCAAAGAAAAATACAATCAGGAGCGGTTTCAGATCATTTTTTTTCTGCGTAAAAGTACGCAGGCCAAGATAAAAAAGAAATGAAAAACCGAACAGAAGAATTTTTTCAAGTACGACGGTGAGCACTGGCCAGACGCGAGAGAAACTCAGTGCCTGAGCACAAGCCAGACACAGATATGCTGCACACCAATGCGATAAGGAGTGTGGCAATTTAAAAGGTGGTTTCAGGAAAATCAGAGCCAGCGACGTCAACAAAAACAAAATGATTGACAAGCCATTGAAGGAGAACATGTTTGTCGGCAACATAAAATACTAAATATCCCCCGAAATCGTCACGCCCCTTTAATACAAATCAAGAAGGTGGATTTTTCACTTCCCGATGACCGCAGCAGCGTGTCATGATTCCTGCATTCAATCAGTATTAAATCTGTTGAATACTAACATTTGCCAAACAACATCAGAAAAATAAATGACTTATTACAACAAGTTTCGGCTCAAATAACATCAGCCAATCAGAGTATTGATAAAGATTGGCACTTCACATAAGATAAGAACTGAAAACGAATATTTTCAAGCACCAGGGAGAGCACTGATGGAACAACAACACAGTCACATGCCCGGCTTGCGAAAAGAAAGCACCGATTACGGTATGGGCAACAGACAGACGAAAGATCGTCTCTCGCTATGCAATATTGATTTTTTTATTTCTTATTGCCGTCGAAAAAATGCCTCATCGCCAGATGAGACGCAAGACGACATCATCGACTTTCTCGAAGAAGATGAACCGAATTTTTCTCTGGGAACTGCTGTTCATCCATGGAAAATCCTGATTACAGACGACGATAGTAACGTTCACGAAACAACCGTACTTGCGTTAAATGGTGTTCGTATTCATGGTCGTCCACTGGAATTCCTGCATGCTTACTCTGCCAAAGAGGCAGAAGAACTGATTGTTCAGAATGACGACCTGTCTCTGATCTTACTCGATGTCGTCATGGAAACAGTGGATGCGGGACTGGAACTGGTCAAAGTTGTTCGTGGCAAATTAGGGAAAAATGACATCCGGATTATCTTACGCACTGGTCAACCGGGCTATGCGCCTGAAGAAAAAGTCAGCAGCCAGTTTGCAATAGATGGCTACACGACTAAATCACAATTAACCCGTTCGCTTCTGATTTCTGTGTTGAACGATACGCTGACGAATACGAAGGCGCTGTCGAAACAATTACCGAATTAAACATGCTCATAGTAAAAATACCGCTCTGCTGAGTGTATTTTTTATGAACCGCCATTCAGCGAAATGACGTTAGTCTTCGCCATAGTGGCGTTCACTGCATTATTTACGCAGCTAAAACAGATCGTCTCTCGGTAAATTGAGCGAAGCTCATCCGCCCGATATAATGGCCTTCCCGTTCAGAGGAATGCCATGAAATCAATTACCTGCCTACATCCCAAATACCTGATTCCTGTTGAACCCAAAGCGACTGTGTTGCTTGCCCATTCACTGGTAATTCAGAACGGAAAAATCATAGCCGTTCTCCCCGAATCAGATGTACGCCTGCGTTATCAGGACGCCACGCACATTGAATTGAAAGAACATGCGCTGACCCCTGGCTTTATCAATCTCCATGCCCATTCTGCCATGAGCCTGTTGCGTGGTCTGGCAGATGATCTGGCTCTGATGGATTGGCTGAATCACCACATCTGGCCTGCAGAAAAGAAACATGTGTCAGATGAATTTGTACTTGATGGAACTCTGTATGCAATGGCTGAGATGATCCGTGGCGGAACAACCACAGTCAATGATATGTATTTTCATCATCAGGCGGTGGCAAAAGCTGGACTACAAGCAGGAATGCGCACAATAGTCGGTTGCAGTATTCTGGAATTTCCGACCGGATTCGCACAAAATGCTGGCGAATATCTGGATAAGGCGATTGAAGCATCAACCGCATTTGCGAATCAGGAAGGTGTTGGATTCAGACTCGCGCCCCATGCGCCTTATACCGTTGCAGATGATACGTTCAGAAAAATTATTGAACTATCAGAAAAACATGGCATGGGAATTCACTGCCATATTCATGAAACCGCAGAGGAAGTGAGTGACGGCCTGAAACAACACGGCATGAAGCCACTGCAACGTCTGCATCAACTAGGATTATTAAGCAATCGCCTGATCGCCGCGCATATGGTGCATGCTGACGATGACGACATTTCCCTGCTGTCCCGTACCGGTGTACACATTGCGCACAATCCAGCCAGCAATTTGAAGCTCGCTTCAGGCTTCGCCCGTATCCATGCAATGCAGGCAGCGGGCATCAATGTCGGTATAGGCACTGATGGCGCCGCAAGTAATAACAAACTCGACTTACTGGGTGATCTTCGTTTAGCAGCTTTGCTCGCAAAAGCGCAGTCAAATGACCCCACCGCGCTGGATGCGCACTCAGCATTAGAGATGGCAACGTTGTCAGGTGCCAGAGCGCTGGGGCTGGAAGATCAGATAGGTAGCCTGATTGCAGGAAAACAGGCCGATATTATTGCGATCGACCTTTCCACCATTGAAACTCAACCTGTTTTCGATCCCGTATCTCAGATTATTTATGCAGCGGGCCGGGAACAAGTCAGTCATGTCTGGGTCAATGGGCAATGCTTAATGGAAAATCGCCAGTTAACAACTTTAGTTGAACCGAATTTGCTTGCAAAAGCAAAGTGGTGGCAGTCACGTATTGTCAATGATTGACCAGGTATCTGGTGCCAGTTGAAGCCTGCTTGTCGGTTTGCGATTGCGAAGAGCAAAGACCTGTACAAGCATCATGTTTGCCCGATTTTCAGGAAACAGACACCTGCATGTATTTGCGCAGAGATCATTCCGACCATTTTTTACTCTCGTTCACAATGAAACGTTTACCATTTTATTTAACATTTTTATTCAGCAGCAGTATCTGCCTGGCAGCGGAAAATCTTAGTACGATTGCCGAACAGAGTAACTTTCAAAAGACGGGGCGTTACGAAGAAGTCGAAACCCTCTGCCGTAATTTCCAGAAAAATTACCCTAAGCTAGTCCGTTGTCAGGAATTCGGACGAACACCAGAAGGCCGTCCGATGCTGGCGCTCATCGCCACCAGGACAAATGCGTTCACCCCCTATCTTGCAAAAGAAAAGCATATTCCCGTTACCTTGATTCAGGGAGGAATTCACGCAGGCGAAATTGATGGAAAGGACGCTGGATTTCTTGCTTTAAGAGAGTTACTGGACAACACGGCAACAAACGACATTTTAGATAAACAGGTGTTTATTTTTATTCCCGTGTTCAACGTTGATGGACATGAAAGGTTTGGTCGCTGGAATCGACCAAACCAGCGCGGGCCTGAAGAAATGGGGTGGCGTACCACGGCACAGAACTACAATCTGAATCGTGATTACGTCAAAGCAGATACCGTTGAAATGCAATCTATGCTGCGCCTGATCAATCACTGGGACCCTTTGGTTAACGTTGATCTGCATGTCACTGACGGGGCAAAATTTGAGCATGACATTTCCGTTCAAGTGGAACCGCTGCACGCAGGAGATGAAGGCTTAAAAGCTGCAGGCAAAAAACTGCAGGAAAATGTACTGGCCGATCTCAGCAAGATGGGCTCCTTGCCTCAACCGTTTTACATGTCGTTTGACAAGGAAGATGATCCAGCGTCTGGATTTGTCGACGGAGTACCTGCACCACGCTTTTCACACGGCTATTTTCAATTAAGAAATCGCTTTGGCATACTGGTAGAAACCCATTCCTGGAAAAATTACGCGACCCGGGTCAGAATTACCAAAAATACGATCACCTCCATTCTGGAACAAGTTGCACGATACGGTAATGAATGGGAAAAAATCGCGTCAGAAGCAGATTTACGCTCAATAAAAATGGCAGGCAAACCTGTCCCTGTCACTTACAAGACGACGGATAAATCTCACCTGATTGATTTCCGGGGTTATGCATACACCAGAAAGCCATCAGAAATTTCCGGTGCATTAATGACGAGATACGACGAAAGCAAGCCACAAATATGGCAAGTCAAACTGCGCGATGAAATTATCCCCGATACCTACATCACGATGCCGCAAGCGGGATATATTGTTCCGGCATTCTACGCCAGAATCGTCATTCATAAATTAAGAACTCACGGAATACAATTTCAATCACTCGGCAACGCGCTTAACAACATCGCGGTAGAACGCTTCAACGCGACAAACGCGATATTGTCACCACAGTCAACGGAAAGCCATCAAACACTGCAACTAAAAGGGGAATGGACTGGCGATCAGGCGTCTTTTGGCAAAGGTTCTTTATTTATTCCCTCTGCTCAACCTAAAGCTGCGCTGGTCGCCGCGCTATTTGAGCCACAGGCACCGGATGCACTCGTCAGATGGGGGTTTTTCAATAATGCTTTCGAGAAAAAAGAATACATGGAAGCATACGTCGCGGAAGATGTTGCACGCGAACAATTGGCGGCTAACCCTGAACTCAAATCCATCTTTGAAAAAAAACTGAAAGACGACGCCGAGTTCGCTAAAAGCCCGCAGGCGCGCTTAGAGTTCTTTGCCCGTCGCCACTCATCCTGGGATCAGCAATATCAACAATACCCGATCTTCAGAACAAATATTTTTCCCAAATAAAAATTAAATGAATGAGGAACAAAGCGCCTCATTCATTGAAGTAAGTCAGATTATAGGACTTACGCAAAACCGCCCCAGCGGCGTTATGGCTCCTGGCCTTACACTTGTACGGTCTTCGTCGGCATGCCTTGCCGGGACAACTTTGCGTAAGTCCTGATTAGTGGAAAAATAAGTAAGCAACAAAAATCGCAGCGATAACACCGGCAAAATCAGCGATCAATCCCACTGAAATCGCATATCTGGTTTTACGGATACCGACAGAGCCAAAATACAGTGCGACGATATAAAAAGTGGTATCCGCCGATCCCTGAAAAATACAAGCCAGACGCCCGACAAAAGAATCGACACCATAGGTTTTCATCGCATCCACCATCATCGCCCGCGAGCCGCTGCCGCTCAAAGGCTTCATTAATGCAGTGGGTAATGCAGAAGTGAAATCCGTATTGACGCCTACCTGTGTAAAAAACCAGTTAAAACTGGCGACAACAAATCCCAATACGCCAGAATTTCGCAGTACTCCAATCGCCACTAACATCCCGACCAGATAAGGGATAATCGTCAACGAGGTTTGCATCCCCCCTTTTGCGCCTTCGATAAATGCCTCATAGACATTCACCTTTTTACGCATGGCGCCAAGAATGAACGCAACAATAATCGAGAAGAGCAGCAAATTACTGCTGACCTTAGAGAAAACCTCAATTTCTGCGCGGCTCATGTGCTGACTCAGATACCAGACCATGCCAATAATAAAAGCACTGATGCCACCGAGCCAGGACATCACTACCCGGTTAAATAAATTGATTCGCTGACAAATAGCCACAGCGATCAGACCGACGACAGTTGCGACGTACGTCGCGATCAGACATGGAATAAAAATATCGGATGGGTCTTTCGCCCCAAGAACCGCGCGCTGCGCCATGATCGCCAGAGGAATCAGAGTCAGGCCCGATGTATGCAAAACCAAAAACATGATTTGCGCATCACTTGCCTCGTCTTTTTTTGGATTGAGCGTTTGCAGACTTTCCATCGCCTTCAGACCAAACGGCGTCGCAGCATTATCAAGGCCGAGCAGATTCGCCGAAAAATTCATCACCATGTGCCCGTTCGCCGGATGACTCTGCGGAACACCTGGAAAAATTCTGGCAAAAAAAGGCCCAATAATTTTCGCTAATAAATTGATGGCACCCGCTTTCTCACCAATATTCATGATCCCTAACCACAAGGTCATGACACCAGCCAAAGGCAAAGCAATTTCCATCACACCTATTTTCGCAGAGTCAAAAGTACCATCGATAATCCGTTTGAATACCTCAACATCGCCGAGAAAAATCCACTGCCCTAAAGCCGCGATAAAGCTGATCAGAAAAAAACCTATCCAAATATAATTAAGTGCCATAGCGCCAGAAGATGAGATTGCAAGTGGAATCTTTTTAACATGAAAACAAAGTACCGCCGAATGATTTTTTCGGATTCAGGTATAAGTACGAGGTATAGCAGTAACAGTTTGTTGCAGTATTTTCCTGAGTATTTATTTTCTTTTGTCAGCGAGGGCGAGTCTCAAGACGTTATCTGATCACCCCGTTTCAGGAAAATGACATGTCTAATTTCAGATTTAAAACAGTCTCCGCCATCGTTGCCTGCTTGCTCACTGCTGGTGTCTGGCAGATTGCAGAAGCTCATGATCACGGTTGGCGCCATTGGCATCACGACAGGTATGAAGCAGAGCCAGTCCGGAACTACAATTATATTTATTACCCGTCACGTCAGGTGTATTTCTCGCCACAATCACAAACATGGTATTGGTTAGATGGACGCAGATGGGAAGCAAATAGCCGACTCCCTTATTTCATTAATATCGATGCGCGTTTCGGTGGCATTCCTGTCGTACTGAGCTCACCTCAACCGTATGTGTATCATCAGTACGTCGAACAAAACTATGGCCGGCCCTGGCGCGAGCGTGAGGTCTGGCGGGCAGATCGGTATGAAGAGCATGAGTGGAGAGAGCGACACAGACATCACCACAGAGAAGACTAATGCTTGATTTAGTTGCCGACGAGTCCGGCCGCAATATTAATAGAAAACCCCAGCACGGCAACATTGAAGAAAAAACTCAACACAGATTGTGCCAATACCGTTTTACGCGCGCTATGGGAAGCGACAGAAACATCTGAAGTCTGTGCAGCAACCGCAATCGTGAACGAGAAATAAAGAAAGTCCCAATAATCTGGCATCTGTTCATTATCTGGAAAACGTAATGCTCGCTGCTGTTCCGGAGAATTGTAAAACAACAGCGTGTAATGGAAGCAGAACACCACACCAAGTAAAGCCCAGGAACCCAAGACGGTGACTCCTGCAAATATGTATTTAAGCGCCCGCAGGTCTGGTGCTAAGGCGCGGGTGCCGGTCAGTTCTATCACAATCGCCACAAGACTGATCGTCGCTGAAATTGACAATAAGGCGAGGACAGCAACCGCACTGTTATCTTCTTGCATCGCCATCTCGCGGACATGGTAATTTTTTGCACGAACCATCAGCCATGCCATCAAAGCGAGATACGACCACACGCCGATATTCCAGCAAAATAACGCACGCGTTGAAAATGCCCAGGTCTCGGGTAAAAATACTGCCACTATTGTCGCGATCAAAAAAGTAGCCACCAGACGTGGCCTGTGCAATAAAAGATTACTCACTGTTTCCGACCTTTATATATATTTGTGAACATGTATCAATAGAAACTTTCAAGATGGGGTGTAGTATAGCCACTGAGATAAGTAGTTCGCCTGGATGTATGCAAAGAAAGCACGATCACTCTGTTGCAAAATGTAGATTTTTTTAAATGAAGAACATTTCGCGTTTCCAAATATCCGGCAATATATGTGATGAGATAAGCACCTGAATCGGGAGCCTGCAAAATGAACAAACATAGTCATTACTTATCGCTGAACAAGGTTACTACCGGGATGATACTGGCAGATGACTTGCTTGATAAGGTCGGTCATATTCTGCTTCCTGCCGGAACAACTTTAAGCGAAAACATGCTGCATTCCCTGGCGACGCATGGAATCAGTCAGCTATGCATAGAGAAAGACAACACCCCCAGCCCGGACGAGCTGGAAGAGCGTCAACATAAAATTGAACGTATTCCATTGTTGTTTCGGAAGTATCCTGCCGAAAGACCTCTGAATTTGCTACAAAAATACATACAGCATTACCGCGAAGGAGACTCAACATGAAAACAGATGTTGAAAAAAATGCGCTTCTGCAGGACATGATCAAGCATATGAAAGATCTGCCAATGCTGCCAGCCGTTGCGCGTGAGCTGGTCTCCGTTCTGGAAGATGAAAACAGCAGTCTGGATTTAATCAACGAAAAGATTGCGATGGACCATGCCATCACTGCCAAGGTACTGCGTCTGGTCAACTCATCACATTTTGGTGTTAATTCAAGGGTAGTAACGATTCAGCAGGCAACTGCCTTGCTCGGTGTTGAAAAGATCAAGAATCTGGTCCGTCTGACGATACTTGCCAACCGCAGCTCTGCATCTTACTGCGAGGGATTTAATTTTCAGGCTTTCTGGCGACACAGCGTGGCAACCGCCATTTGTGCTGAATTAATTTCCCGGGCACTTCACATGAAACATGATTTTGCGTTTACTGCTGGACTTTTGCATGACATTGGTCGCTTGGTTCTGGTGACCTATTATCCTGAAAAATATGCAGAAGTCATTAAGCATCGGCAACTCAAGGATTGTTATTTGCTTGATGCGGAACGTGAAATCATGGGCATAGACCATGTCGATGCGGGGCTGGCACTAGCGCAGCAATGGTTTTTTGCAGAAGCAATTCAGGATGCGATCAGAGGCCACCATTGCCCGGACATAGCCGGTATACATCCACTGGCATCTGTTGTCCACGTTGCAGATGCTGTTGTGCATGCGCTCGATCTCGCCGATGAAAAAAATGATGTTGTCCCCTTGCTGTCAGCACATGCTTGGGATACGCTAGCCCTTAGCGAAACAGAGTACCTTGGCATATTCCGTGAAACCGAAATGCGGGTTGAGGCACTGAATCAGATTTTAATTTGAACACGATTATTGACTCATGTACCTGGATAAAACGATTTTGGAACAATTGATGTATTTTAAAGATGCGAAATACCGGATCGACGATATTCATTTATTTCGCGATATAACTGATGAAAATCTTCAGCTCATCCGGAATATCATCAAAGACTGTCCGATCGTAAAAGCAAGAGCCGGACAAATCGTACTGGATGCAAACAGCTCAGGCTCCCGGCTGTTCATCGTACTGAATGGCGCTCTCGGCATCACCAAGCTCAATGAAGACAATAATCACATAGAAAATTCCATCACACAGTATCTGCCGGGGGAATGTGTCGGTGAAATATCCGTGCTGGATGAGGAAATTCATTCAGCAACAATTTCTGCATTATCCGATAGCGACCTGCTTGTCATTGAAGCTGAAACCTTATGGCAGCTGATCGATCAATCTAACGGTGTGGCACGTAACCTGTTGCAACTTTTATCGTTCAGAATCCGTACTGCAAACGCGCAAATCCGCAGCAGACAAAAAGTCGGCGAATTCTATCGCCAGTTATCCATGGTTGACGGCTTGACCGGACTGCATAACCGCGCCTGGTTGAATGCACAGCTACCACCGATGATAGAACACGCACATGTGAGTGGTAATCCACTCAGTATTATTCTGGTCGATCTGGATCATTTTAAACGCTTCAATGACGAATACGGCCACTTGCTGGGCGATGACGCATTGCAAACAGCGGCTAAGGTATTGAATGCGGGATTAAGGCCAACCGATTTTGCCGCTCGCTACGGTGGCGAAGAAATGATCGTCATTTTGCCGGGAACCACTCAAAAAGCGGCGATAGGGGTAGCTCAGCGTTTGTGTACCCGCTTGAGCAAGACCAAAGTATTCCCTGATGCAAAAAAGCCGCTGCCACATATTACGGGTTCTTTCGGCGTTGCGACACTTCAAGCAGAACAAGACTTTTTGCAATTGATTTCAGTCGCCGATGCGGCGCTTTATCGCGCGAAAGATGCAGGCAGAAATCAAGTGGCGGCATGATCGTCTCGCAGGCACAAGATGAAAAAAAGGGTTCGATATTCGAACCCTTTTTTATTTCAAACGGCTGCTTTCATCAGAAGCTGTAACCAACACCGAGCGTCACAACAACAGGTCTGAAATCAATTGTCGTTTTGCGCTCAATACTGCCAGTAATCGCCGTCAGATCGGTCTTCACTTTCGCTGCAACAATAGCACCGGTGACGGACCAGCGATCATCAAATTGATATTTGATACCGACTTGACCAGCAAGACCAAACGACTCTTTCAAACTCAACTTTGTCGGACCACCGGTAGCGATATCATTCGATGGTGTTGTAGTTGCGTCAAAAAACTGTGTGTAGTTAAGACCGAGACCAACAAATGGACGTATCTTTTCAGATGGCGCACCAAAGTTGTAGTTCACGAACAACGTCGGCGCCCGTTGCTTAACTTTTGCAATGACTCCGTACGGCCCCATCGTGCCACGACCATACACTTTGTGCTCAGGAGGTAAGCCAGCAGTAAAATCGAGATCAAAGTGATCGTTCAATTTACGTGTAAAACCAAACATCAAGGTCTTGCCGTCACCAACGGTCAAGCCCGCAGGCTGTGGCGTCAAATAAGCTGGGCCATTACTTGTAAAATCCGGCGAGTCGGAATGAATCCAAAGTCCGATGACGCCAGCTTTCACTGTGTTGTCGTAAGCAAAAGCGGAAGAAGCTGACAAAGCTAACGCCAGTGCTGCAATCATTTTAGTTTTTTTCATGGTCATTCTCCCGATTATTTAGCCAGAACTTGTTGGAAGAAACCACGTGCTGCAGCATTACAGAACGGTGGAACCAAAGTGCCGTGATACACACTGGCGACAGCAGTAGCCGGATCTTGTTTTGCTGCAACCGCAGCAGCAATAACACCTGCTTTAGACTGAGCAAAACCAACTTTTGCGGCAGCAAAAGGATCCGCTGCGCTGGTTGGATTTGTATCCACATCGAGCGTTGTCAGATATGCACTTGGGAAACCTTTGGCGAGGAAAAATCCTGCTGTAGCCTGTGTGCTGGCAAAAAACACTGTAGGATCGCTGCCACCACCGCATAACATGACAGGGACGTTTGGAACGTAATTACGCAGATCGTTTTTGACTCCGGCTTTCCGGAAAGCGTTAGCTGGTGAACAATTCAACGGATCCGCCGGATTTGTACCACATGGATTTTTCTGAGCATCTGCAAGGTAGGCATTGCGATAGCTCGTTTTAATCAGGTTACCATCACCAAAAAATCCACTGAATGCCGGTGTTGAAGGACCTGGCAACGAGTCTTTAGCAAACATAGCTAAAGAAGGCAATTTACCTGTGGTGAACAAATCGGTCATTGTTAATCCGCCTGGAATCAGGGTTTCAATTCCTGTGGCATATTTATCTTCATAAATCTCATTCGCCGACGCGTAGATGTTGCCATAAGATTTCTGCCATGCTGTTGTTATCATTGGCAAAAATACGGTGCCACCTGCATTCGGACTACCCGCAAAAACCGCATCACCCAATAAAGCCATCGCATACGGACCAGACATACCAGCTAAGGCCGAGACTTTAAATTCAGACGCATATTTTTGCTGCATAGCACGTTGCGTTGCCATAGCTACGTGACCGCCCTGAGAATAACCAGCGATGACTAACTTACCTGAGTCCTGCGCATTAATTCTTGGAAATGCGGCACGGGCAGCACGTAAAGAATCCACCATATCGTCAGCTTGTTGATCCGCGTTCAGATAAGGATGATAAGTCAGAGAAGATACGTCGTAACCGGCAAAATTTGAAGCAACAACGATAAAGCCTTGCGCTGCATACATTGCAGCAACCAGGGATGCTTCCGAGTTATCTCTCAAATTAGCCATGTTGAAAGACTTCTCAACTGTTGTGCCGTGAGCATATAACAATACTGGACGTGGACCAGTACATGCTGGGTCACTGCCAGAAGGAACCATAATCGCGCCTGTTGCATCAGTTGCTTCGTTTGCACCGCCAACAGTTGCGTATTTCATATAGTAAGTGGAAATTTCACACTTAGGAGTACCGGTCACCTGTGTCAAACCAGGCTTTTTGGCTTCCAGCATTGCTTTAAAGACGACTGGATCTAATTTTGTGAGCGCTGGACCACTTGCTTGTGGAATTGGCACAAGATTAGGTGGGTTTGCATATAAGGTTCCGCGGGCAACCGAAGTATTGATAGCCGGGCCTTCGCTGCCACTGCCACCACAAGCCGATAAAACGGCTGCGGACAACAAGCTGAGCGCGATTTGATAATGACGCATGAGTGTCTCTCTCCTATAAGAATTTGTATGTAAGTTACTAAAAACGCTGACTTAAAAGATAAAGGAACGAGCGTTCTAAAAACTTACCGCGTAGTATGTCACCTGCGCAGATGTATTAATAGCTACATTGATAAATATAGAGGAAACATTCTTAAAATGTTTACACCCTAAATGGAATAATAGATGTAGATGAATTGACAGTATAAATTCACAATTGTTTTCGGCAAAGGGGCTTGGCCGTTAATCTTCGCAAAAGCGAACCACATCTGAAAATATTTCCAGATGAAACCAACGGTTCAGACTGGTCTGAATCGGAAATTCACAGTCTTGATGCAGGGCGTAGTCCAGTGCACTTTCAAGACTCTCTCCCTGAAACAATTTACTTAACACTGCCCACTCCGTCTTTTCCAATCGATGGACTTGTGGTTTCCAGTTCTGTCTTACGATCAATCCATAGTTTGCTAGCTCTGTCAGCAATGGAAAAGCAATAGCATCGGATTGTTGGTGCGCAAGCCAGATATCAAGCCCGCGCAGGGACGATGCATACAAACTCACCGCTGGATGACTCTGTAAAATTGCAGAGGATAAATTCAGGCCACGCGACACTGTTGCTTCGATAAACACCGGTAAGCTCAAAGCCGGAGAGTTCGCCGCATAATACGAACGATGCAGTTGCCACTCTAATCTTGCGACGTCTGCAAAATACGGATAATCAGTATTGCTTTCCGACATTGTCAGGTACAAAGGTAAATCTGCACCAAACTCATTCAAATCACCAGACTTCGAAGGATAGGCATATCCATACTCACTTGCCATTTGCCAAAAAAAATCATTCCCAACAAGTTGATGTAAAACCGGATAAGCATTTTTTAACGTGGCATACCATATGGCTGCCAGATTATTGCGGCAATATGAAAACCTTCTTAGTGACAATTCGGTTAACGGCAAATCCTCGTTGACCGTACTTTGTCGTTGCAACAGTGCCCCCGCAAATTGTGCCTGTACGCTCGCAAGGTCACGCGCCGTCATACGAGTCCTTTAACCTAAGTGGCCTGGTTGACCCGGTCTGAATTTGCATTGCTTTTTCAGCTTCACCGAGCAAAACAGATAGCGCAGGAATATCTGTGTCCCATTCGATCAGCACCGGGACATCAGAGCCTAAGCTTTCGCATACCTGCGCGTATAACTGCCACACTGGCTCCGCAATACAACAACCATGATTATCAATCAGACAGTCATCCACCTGTAAATGACCGGCTAAATGTATCTCTCCCACAGAACCTGCAGGTAGTGAAGTAATGCAGTCAAGAGCCAAGAGCGCGCTCTCGTGGTGATTTACCTGATTCACGTATAAATTATTAATATCAAGCAAAATGCCGCATCCCGTGGATCGCACCAGTTGGCATAAGAACTCAGCCTCACTCATCTCATCATGCTGAAAACGAACATAAGTAGAAACGTTTTCAATCAATACACGCTGCTGCAACTGATTTTGTAAATGATCAACCCGATCGCAAAACAAGTGCAATGATTCCCGGGTCAAAGGCATCGGTAATAAGTCGTTCAAACTTCGTCCGGCTACCGCGCCCCAGCACAGATGTTCGGAAACCAGACAAGGCTGGATATATTCGATCAGTCGTTTCAGCTTTGCGATGTGTTCTTGTTGAAATCCATGTGCAGAGCCCAGCCCAAGGCCAACGCCATGCAAGCTGACAGGATAGTTTTTACGTAACTGCTGTAAAACATGAAGATCGTACCCGCCGTCACCAAAGTAATTTTCCGCATGCACCTCCAGCCATTGAATATTCACCGGCGCAGTCAGAAAATCCTGATAGTGCTGCGTACGCAGGCCTACACTGGCGCCGACAGGATGAGGACACATGGACTCGGAAAATTTTCCGTGCATATCTGCAGGATCAACTGAATAGATGTAACGAGTAATTAAGAGCTCTTAGGCACATCAGTTTTTCCACCCATTTTTTCGCACGTGCCTGCCGGTACTTTTTTCCACTCATCAGGATCATTGTCTTTCTTGGCCTGACCCGCGCAGGAATGCGAGCCTGATTTCGACGAACAATCGTTCTGCCCCGCTTTAGCGATACCGTAACACTTCTCTTTCTTCACAGGCTCAGCCGCAGACGCATGGGATGAGCCGATCAAGCCTGCAAGTGCGGCGGTAATTATTGCTTTATTCTTCATTTGTATATCCTGAAAAGTAAAATAGTCTGATGTCAAGATGGCGCATTACAATCCCTGAGAACGACATCTGACCACAACAAAAATAACAAAGGACATCATCGGGTGCAAATAAAAAGTCAGCCCGGCTCACCATATCGAGTAATAGTAAAATCAAATCGGGGTGGCGACAATGTTTTACTCAGTGATGAATTTTATCGTCTGTATGCTGGCAAAATATCAGTTGTGTATGAAACGCGCAGTCAGATCAGGCAAATTCCCGACTCAGCTTGAATTGGTGTATGCTGCGCCCTTTTTTGAATGCCTGAACGGAGATCCTATGCAAAAACTGAGTTTTAGCCTGAATGGCGAATTTGTAGAATTAAACCAGTTACTGAAATTAGTCGGCATCTGCGAAAGCGGCGGCGCTGGCAAAGTCATCGTTGCCAGCGGCGATGTCAGCGTTGACGGGCAACAGGAATTGCGTAAAACAGCCAAGATCCGTGCAGGTCAGGTTGTCCGCCTTGGTGATGTAGAAATACGCGTCCTCGCTGACTGATATTAATCAGGCAGACGCTTTTTCCTGCACATCACCAGAGATAGAATCTGCCGTCAGATTCGCCATAAAACGGGCAAGCATATTGTCCATCGTATCAACATGATGTTCAAACCAGTGCGGCAACTCTTCAGCAAGACGCGCCGCCAATTCATTATCGCCCTCATCTTCAACACGGCGACGCACCTCGCGCATCACTTCCAGCACGGCTTCGTGTTCTTGTCGATGACAACCCGCAGGTGGAAATGCCGTTTCTTCCATCCAGCGATTTTCCTGTTCAAAATGTTCAATCGAGTGCGCGATCAGTGCATCCAGACGCTGAATAAATGTATCAGGATTATTTTCAGATAATGCCGCGCATAATTCGACGAATTCATGATGAATATCGTCCATCGGTGCGTAACTTAAATTCAGCCGGTCCGACCAACCCCAGGTATTTTGTGTCATGTTTTTTCCTGTGCAATGAAGTAGCGAGATTATGGCTGATCAGTTCAAAGATTGCTTGCGAAAGATCATCTGACAAATAAAAACAGCGCACTTAAAAGTGCGCTGTTTTGAGAAATGTATTAACTACTTCGCTGCTGAGCGGCAATATGACCAGTTAAGCTGTGGTATTGATATTCTGTCCAAGATGCGGCGGAAGATTTTGCACCTGATTCGCATTCGGAATCGCCTGAATTAATGCGGTAGCGTTTTCAGTCTGGAGATCCATTGCTTTTTTTAACACAGCAATACTCACTGCCTGGCTGGTACCAACATCTGCGAGCGTCGTTGCAACATTTGCTATACCTGTAACATCCATGACAATTCTCCTTATCAAACGTTTTTATTAACGGCTGAAGATAAGGTTTACTTTAATTTTATTTTAAAGATGTCGAAAAATTTTTCTCGTGCAATTCCGCAAGTATCCATTTCAGCACATCTGTCGTCTTGTTTAAATCCAGCCAGGCCAGGCCAGGGCGAAGATTCTCTGGTGCGGCCACATCCGAAGCAACTGCAACAATATGCGGATCGTCAGGAAAAATGGCAGGTTTGCCAAGCGCCGGGCGATACACTTCGATTTTGGGAATGGCTTCCCATTTATATCCTTCAACAAAAATCAGGTCAGATGCTGACAATCTTGGCAAAATATCCATCAGCGCTGGCTCACTCTCTCCACGCAGTTCGCGTGTCATAACATAACGATAAGGCGAAACCAATAAAACCTCTGCCGCGCCGGCGGTGCGAAAGCGCGCACTATCTTTTTGGGGCGGTTCAATAATGATGTCATGGTGACTATGCTTTACCACATTGACACTATGACCAAGAGTACACAACTCCTTCACCAGAAATTCCAGCAGCGTCGTTTTTCCGCTGCCTGACCATCCAACCACACCAAGTATGTTCTGAGCCATCTGCGGCACCCTAAAATAATAGTAGCGCCAGTATAAACATATCTGTCGCAAACAAAAGCAGAGTCAGCGCCCTCCCTGTTTGATTGTGAAATTGCAATGTAGTCATGTAGTAACAATTCAATGGCAAACTTCTGTGCACCGCAACAATCGACAAAAATTCAATATGAGAGTCCTCTCAAGCAAGCTTGCCATCATTCTCGTTTTCATCAGCAATCTGCTCAGTTCTGTGGTTTATGCTCAGGACAACCAGATTATTATCGGGCAGGCCATTGATTTATCTGGCCCGAATGGCAGTATCGGCCGCGACTATGTGGCTGGTATCACCACCTATTTCGATAGCATCAATACCAGTGGCGGCATTAATGGACGAAAAGTGAAGTATCTCGCCAGAGATGATCAGGGCATCCCGGCACAATCGGTCAAAGCAGTCGCTGAACTACTGGAAAAAGATAAAGCAGAATACATGCTGGGCGGTATCGGTGCACCAGTGACCGACGCCGTTGTCAGCTCACCTAAATTTGTACAAAGTGGACAAACCTTGTTTGCACCATTGATAGGCTCTGTCAAAAGCTATGGCAATCGTGTCTTATTCTGGCGCCCCAGCCCTGAGCAGGAAATGCAATATATTTTCTCTTACTTTGACAAACTCGGCATCAAAAGCGTCGGCATCGCTGTGCAGGAAAACAGCGTCAATCAGGACATGTTTCAATACGTGAGTAACGAAGTGAAAAAACGCAAAATGCAGATGAGCGGCATTGTGCACATCAATAATTCTCCTGCCGATATTGAGCGTGAATCAGCCGCATTGTCGAAAGCAAATCCGAATATCGTCATCGTCGTCGCAGATACCTTGAGTACAGGCCTGTTCTTAAAGGAATTCCGTAAATATGCGCCAAGAACATTTGTCGCCGGGATGTCACTGACCAACCTCGATACGCTGGCAGAAGTCGCCGGTGCCAAATCACTGGAATGGACCGTGTTTTCGCAGGTCATACCAAATCCTCAAGGCAAGAAATCCATCGTGCAGATCGAGCACAGCAATATGATGAAAAAATTCCGTGACGAAGATTTATCCTCACTGACATTTGAGGGCTTCGTCGTCGCCAAGACCCTCGCAAAAGCGATTCAGTTATCAAAATCAGGTAAAGACGGTTTGCAATCCATCGCCAACCAGAAATCGACGATGGATCTGGGAGGCATACTGCTGACCCCGCACGAAGGCAGTTACCGGATGTCTAGTTACGTTGACATTGCCTTATTCCGCAAGGGCGGTGGCCTGATGTTCTGATGTTCTGCCGCCGGTTCACATAAAAAAAGCCTCTCAAATCGAGAGGCTTTTTTTGCATCCATTATTTCCGCATCGATCAACGGATCAGCCGCTGTTTCTCAAACCAGCCGCAATACCATTAATCGATAAGTGTATGCCACGGCGCACCCGTTCATCCGTATCGCCCTGACGGAAACGTTCCAGCAACTCGACCTGTACGTGATTCAATGGCGACAGATAGGGAAAACGATTTCGTATCGAACGCGCCAGTAAAGGATTTGCGGCCAGCAATTCATCCTGCCCGGAAATTGATTTCAATACCTCTATCGTTAATGCATGTTCAGCCTGAATGCGCGGGAAAATCCGTGCGCGCAAGCTGTCATCCTTGACCAGTTCCGCATAGCGGCTGGCAATGCCGATATCACTCTTGGCCAGCACCATTTCCATATTCGATAACACCGTGCTGAAGAAAGACCAGTCGCGGAACATCGCTTGCAAGGTCTGCAAACCATGGTCAGGATGCGCCTGCAAATAGGCCTGCACAGCAGCACCGAAACCAAACCAGCCTGGCAGCATCAGGCGGCATTGCGCCCAACTGAAAACCCATGGAATCGCGCGTAAATCTTCAATCGCTGTCGATTTTTTGCGTGACGCCGGACGACTGCCGATGTTCAGACCAGCAATTTCAGAAATCACCGTCGATTCCCAGAAATACTGCTCAAAACCTTCGGTCTCATAGACCAGATGACGGTAGGCTTTAAAGGCATGCGCAGATAACTCTTCCATTGCCGATAAAAACTCCGGACGTGGCGGCGCTTCTTGATGCGCCAGCAAACTCGCTTCCATCGTCGCGGCGGCCAGCACCTCCAAATTGCGGCGACCGACTTCCGGATTACCATATTTCGCAGTGATCACCTCACCTTGTTCCGTCAGACGAATCTGCCCCTGCACTGCACCGGCAGGCTGCGCCAGTATTGCCTGATAGCTAGGGCCACCGCCACGACCGACAGAACCACCGCGGCCATGAAACAAACGCAAACGCACCTGATGTCGCGCGAACACCTGAATCAGATCAAGTTCAGCTTTATACAATTCCCAGCCGGAAGTCAGGAAGCCGCCATCTTTATTACTATCCGAATAACCGAGCATCACTTCCTGTGCTTGTTGACGACTGGCGAGCAAACGCGCATAAGCAGGAATCGCAAACAGCCTGTCCATCACCGGCGCACTGTTCTGCAAATCCTCGATGGTTTCAAACAGAGGAATGATATTCACATCGAGACGCCCTTCTGCCGGATGCAGCAAACCCGCCTCTTTCAGCAGCAAAGCCAGTTCCAGCATATCAGAAACGCCATCCGTTTTTGAGATGATGCAATTTGGCACCGCTCCATCACCGTAGCGTTGTTTCGCCGTCGCAGCAGCGCGGTAGATGGCGAGTTCCGATTGCGTTTCTTCAGAATAAGTCAGATACGGCGATGCCAAAGGTCGCGCCGAACTGATCTCTTTGACCAGCACCTCAATCCGCTGATCTTCATTCAAAGACAGGTAATCGATTTCCGGATTCGCGGCTTGCAACAGCTCGGCAACCACACGTTCATGCACATCGGAATTCTGGCGCAAATCGAGCGGCGCCAGATAGAAACCGAACACTCGCACCGCACGACGCAGATGGCGCAAGCGGCCACGGGTGATCGCCGCAGAACCATTGCTGATTAAGGATTGGTGAATGATATCGAGATCGGCTGCCAGCTCTTCGGCATACGCATACGGCGTCGCATCACCACTGGGCGGTATCGTCGGCAACAGACCGAGCAATTGTGTATAAGTCGCTGCCAGACGCGCATAAATACCACTGATCGCGAGGCGATACGGTTCATCGGCACGGTGCGGCGAATGATCGGGCGAACGCTGGGCCAGCGCCAGCAAATCGTCTGAGACTTTCACTAGCAGAGTTGCCATCGACAACTGCGAACCCAGCGTGTGTATCTCTTCAAGATAAAACTTGAATGCACGCGTCGCCTGCATTGCCAGCGTTTTTTCCAGAATGGGGGCGGTCACGAAAGGATTGCCGTCGCGGTCGCCGCCGATCCAGCTGCCCATTTTCATAAAACTCGGCAATTCCATTTGCTGCAATGACGGATCTTTAGACGCCAGCAAATCTTCCAACCCCGCATACAGATGCGGCAATTCGCGCAGGAAAGTGTAGTCATAAAAACTCAGGCCGTTTTCCACCTCGTCGAGCACCGACAACTTCGACATACGCAACATGCGCGTCTGCCAGAGCGTGAGCACGGCGCGCGCCAGCGCTTCTTCATTCGCGCTCGATTCTTCCGGCGTCAGTTGCATGCGATCACGTTCATCCAGCAAACGGGTAATCACCATCTGGCAATTCAGTATGCTCTTGCGTTGCACCTCAGTCGGATGCGCGGTCAGCACCGGTGCCACCTGCGCATGCTCAAAAAAATCCAGTAACTGCTGCGTGCTGTGACCAGTGTTGTACAAAGCGTCGATCGTGAACGCAAGACTGCCCTGACGCGGTGCCGAACCGGCGATCTGATGTGCACGCGAACGGCGGATATGATGCTGATCCTCGGCCAAATTTACCAGATGTGAAAAATAGCTGAACGCCCGGATTACTTGCGTGGTCTGATCGTTGGTCAGCGTATTCAGGGTCGATTCCAGCTCGACGCGTGCGGCCTGATCGGCGTCACGACGAAAGCGAATGGAGTTCTGGCGCACCCGTTCAATCAGGTCGAAAGCCTCGTCCCCATGCTGATTTCTTACCGTATCGCCTAACAGGCGCCCCAGCCGGCGAATATCTTCACGCAGGCTCTGGTCTTTATCATCGTCTTTATCGGTCATGTTGAGTTAGTAATGGAAGTGAAAATACGTGCTGGGAAAATTGTACGTTAGCCGGGTCAGCGGATTGATGAAAAATCTTGCAAGCTTTGTGCGAAGTCATTCGCAGCGTCCGATAGTCTATGCAGTCATTTTTTCTGAGGATTTCCACCGGATTCCGGTGACATTCAGAAAATTTCAACCCACCTCAGAAAATGATCAGTTAAACCGAGCATACCCAGCAAGGTTGACGACAGACTTACAACGTAGCTATGTCTGCCGGTGCTCATACAGTCGAAAAACACGGCTGCAGCGCCTCCCGCCTGCTTAAGTAAATCGTTTGCAACTGATTTCAGGCAGCTTTTTTGAGCTTCTGACTGCGTTTCACTGCGTGTAACAAGCCTTTGGTCGAACTGTCGTAATCTTCCTTGACTGCCGCCGGATCGAGGCTGATCAATTGCTGCGCGAGCGACTTTCCCAGCTCTACACCCCATTGGTCGAATGCATTGATATCCCAGATCACCGATTGCACGAATACTTTGTGTTCGTACAGCGCAATCAGCGCGCCCAGTGAGCGCGGCGTGAGGCTATCCAGCAGCAACGTCGATGTCGGGCGATTGCCTTCAAACACGCGCGGCGCCAACATTTTTTCCGGCAAATCACCGAGTTCGGCGCGCACTTCTTCCCTGCTTTTCCCGAGTGCCATCGCTTTCGACTGCGCGAAACAATTTGCCAGCAAGGCCTGATTATGTCCGGGCAAACCGGCATCGTCGTCTGCCACAACAATGAAATCCGTTGGGATAATCGTCGCGCCCTGATGCAGCAATTGAAAATACGCATGCTGCCCGTTGGTGCCCGCTTCGCCGAACAAAATCGGCGAGGTCGTGTAATCGACACGCTGGCCTTCACGCGTCACAGATTTGCCGTTACTTTCCATTTCCAACTGTTGCAGATAGGCCGGCACACGCGTCATGCGCTGGTGATAAGGCGCAATCGACAAGGCATGCAAACCGAGGAAATTAATATTCCAGACGCCAATCAACGCCATCAGCACCGGCAGATTCTGCTCCAGCGGTGCCTGCGCAAAATGCAGATCCATTTCATGCGCGCCAGCCAGCATTTCTTCAAACCTGTCCATGCCGACATACAAGGCAATCGACAGCCCGATCGCGCTCCACATCGAATAACGCCCACCTGCCCAGTTCCAGAACGGAAAGACGTTTTCTTCGGCTATCCCGAAATCGGCTGCCGCTTTCACATTCGTACTCAACGCCACGAAATGCTGACGAATCTGCTCTGCCGGACAACCATGCGCCAGCATCCATTCACGTGCGGTGCGGGCATTGGTCAGGGTTTCCATGGTTGAGAAAGTCTTTGAGGCGACCACGAACAAAGTGGTTTCCGGATCTGCATTCACCAGCGCATCAGCGACATGGCGGCCATCGACATTCGAGACAAAATGCAGCGACAGATTTTTCTGCGACCACGGCGCCAGTGCGATACACGCCATCTGTGGCCCCAGATCAGAACCGCCTATGCCGATATTCACTATCGTGCGAATCGCCTTGCCGCTATAGCCCAGCCAGCGCCCTTCGCGCACGGCATCGCTGAAACTGCGCATCTGCGCCAGCACTTTATGCACGTCGGCAGCGATATTGTCGCCATGCAGATAAAAACTTTCACCTTTCGGCAAACGCAAGACCGTGTGTAGCACTGCGCGGTTTTCGGTGAGATTGATCGCCTCGCCGCGCAGCATCGCATCGCGCCGCGCTTCGACATCCTGCTGCCGCGCCAGCGCCAGCAGATTCAGCTTCGCCGTGGTGTCGATACGCTGTTTGGAATAGTCGAGCAGAATGCCGCAGGCGGAAGCGGAAAAATGGCTGAAGCGTTGCGGATCAGCGCGGAATAATTCTTTCAGGCTGGGCAGATTCGTTGCGCGTTGCTGCAACAGACACCAGATCGGCGTGCGGGAAACAGAAGTGGCCATGAGCGTGCTTTTTTACCTTACCGGATACCGAAAAAACAAAGAAATGAGGGGGTATGCCTCATTTTCGCCTTCATGTCCTTGAAAACAAAGGCGCTTAAAAAATACTCCCCCCAGTATATTTTGACCAAATGCAGCCCAAATTCAGCGCTACAGCCACATCTGATCTCACCTTCCGCGGCACAGCGACGTGGCAGAATGTGACGGAGCAATCACTGGCTGCCAGACTTTCCAGCCCCGGCAGCTTTCGCCGCGGCTGCCGCAAGCTGCGCAATCGCCGCCCAGTCGCCAGCCTGAATCAAATTCGCCGGGCACATCCATGAGCCACCGACGCATAAAACATTCGGCTGCTGCAACAGCACCGGTGTGGTTTCCAGCGTGACACCACCGGTCAGGCAGAAGCGGACATCGGGAAACGGGCCGCCGAGTGCTTTCGCCATTTTGGTGCTGCCGACGACATCCGACGGAAACAGTTTGACGACATCAAAACCATGTTCCAGCGCCAGCATCACATCACTGGCACCGCCGGTGCCGGGAAAGTATGGCAGACCGGATTCTGCTGCGGCTTTTGCCAGTGCAGGTGTAATGCCGGGGCTGATGCCAAAGGCCGCACCCGCCGCTTTCACGGCATCGAGTTGCGCTGCTGTCAGTATCGTGCCAGCACCAACGGTGACTTGCGGACAGGCTTTCACCACTTCGCGCAACACGTTCAGCGCATTCGGCGTGCGCAAGGTAATTTCAACAGCGGGCAAACCGTTTTCTGCCAGCGTCGTCACGCAACGAATCGCCTGTTCCACATCGTCGGCAACCAGTATCGGTAAGACGCGTACCTGGGCGAGTTGGGTAATGATGTTTTGTCTGGTAAAACGCATGTTGTCCTCTGCTGATTGTCATTGGCGCTGATGCGCGCTGTTGTGTTTGTGTCGTCTGTATGGTGGGCACATTACCGATGCACACCGCGATCTCTTAGCTTTGATATTCGTTTCTATTAATGTCAGTCGATGAATAAGGTCGATGCGCCGTGTTCTGGTGCCGTCACCACGCGACGTTGTGCGGCAAACAGATCGCGACCATAGCCCGCCATATTTTCTTTGCTCAAACCACGTGCGGAACGTCGCGCCCACTCGTCTTCGCTCACCAGTGCACGCAATTCGCCGGTATGCACATTCAGCTCGATCAGATCACCATCGCGCACCTTACCCAGTGGCCCGCCCTGCGCCACTTCCGGGCTCACATGCAGAGCAGCCGGTACTTTGCCGGACGCGCCGGACATGCGGCCATCGGTCACCAGCGCCACCTTATAACCGGCCGACATCAAGCTGCCCAGCACCGGTGTGAAATGATGCAGCTCAGGCATACCATTGGCCTGCGGCCCCTGAAAAATCACGACGGCCACAAAATCCATATTCAACTCGCCCGCCTTATACGCGCTGACCAGCGCCTCTTGCGATTCAAATACTTTGGCCGGTGCTGTGGTCATCCAGGCTTCTTCCGGCACTGCGGATGCTTTCACAATTGCCCGCCCCAGATTGCCTTGCAGCAGGCGCAGGCCGCCGGTTGTGGCGAACGGCTCGGTGACATTTCTGACCACCGATGTATCGGTTGATAATGCAGGCTGCGCCTGCCATGCGAGTTGCCCCGCATCGTTCAGCACCGGGCGCACGGTATGCGAATGCAAACCCTCATCGCCATAGACTGTCATCACGTCGCCATGCATCAGACCCGCCGATAATAATTCGCGGATCACAAACGTCGGGCCACCAGCATCTTCAAATGCATTCACATCTGCCGTGCCATTCGGATACACCCGCGTCAACAAAGGAATGACGGAAGACAACTCATCAAAATCCTGCCAGTCGATCAGGATGCCAGCGGCACGCGCCACCGCAACCCAGTGTATGGTGTGATTCGTCGAACCACCGGTCGCCAGCAAAGCGATGACGGCATTGACGATGGTTTTTTCATTGACCAGTTGACCGATAGGTTTGTAGTTGCCGCTTTGTTCGGTCAGTTGCAGTACACGTTCGACCGCAGCCTCGGTCAGTGCGCTACGCAAGTGGTCGGACGGATGAACAAAAGCCGCCCCCGGCAAATGCAAGCCCATCGCTTCGAGCAGCATCTGATTGCTGTTCGCGGTGCCATAAAACGTGCAGGTGCCAGCACTGTGATACGCGGCGCTTTCAGCCGCCAGCAATTCTTCTTTCGTTGCTTTGCCCTGCGCATAACGTTCGCGCACAGCGGCTTTTTCTTTATTCGATAAGCCAGAACCCATAGGCCCGGCTGGCACAAAAATCGTTGGCAAGTGACCAAAGGCCAGCGCACCGATCAGCAGCCCCGGCACAATTTTGTCGCAGATACCGAGACACAAGGTCGCATCAAACGCATCGTGCGACAAGGCCACCGCTGTCGCTTGCGCGATCACATCACGCGAAAACAACGACAATTCCATACCCGGACGCCCCTGCGTCACACCATCGCACATCGCAGGCACCGCACCGGCCACCTGCGCCGTGCCACCATAACGCAACGCGGCTTCACGAATTTGCTGCGGATAAGTTTCATACGGCTGATGCGCCGACAACATATCGTTGTATGCCGTCACGATACCGATGTTCGGCTTCTGCGCCTGATTCAGCCAGATCTTGGTGCCATTGCCCATCGCTGCATTCGCATGTGCCTGATTCGCACACGACAAACTGGCGCGGCGCGGACCACGTCCACGCATTTTTTCCAATTGTTCAAGATAGGCAGTGCGCAGAGGTTTGCTGCGTTCAATAATGCGTTGTGTCACCTGAGCGATAACCGGGTGCAACGCAATCGATGTTGATGAAGAGGATGTCGTCATTTAACTCACCTGATGCCCTGAGGGCGTAATAGTAAAGCGGTGGCAACAGGCAGTTCATCACGCGCACCAGCCTCAGATACGCTTACCGGACGATCAGAAATCCGCCTGAATACAATGAGCAGAAAGATACCATAAATCAGAAATTTCTGTAACAAACTTTCATAATTTCATTTTTAACGCACTTTTCAGTGAAAAATGTTCTTTATTAACGTAATGAAACTACATTTTTGTAGCTTTTCTGGCATAATCAGGCTGTCCATACTGCATTCATCAACTTATCAGCATCACCGGTAACAATGAGAACAGCGAAGTATGCGTCAACACATTTCGGGCAATTAATTCAGGCAACTAATCAGAACACCTCACGGAGTCAGCATGACCACTTTTGTCTTATTTGGCGGCACCGGCGATCTCGCCAAACGCAAAATCATTCCAGCGCTGTACAGCGCTTTTGTGAATGGCCGACTCGACAGCGAATTCAAATTTATCGGTGCGGCGCGTGAAGCCTTAACACATGAGGAATTCCGTCAGCGTGTCAGTGACAGCGTCAACCAGTACGCCGGAAAAGTGATCGGTGGCAGCGCCGAAAAACTCGCGGCGTTCCTCGCGTGCACGGATTACGCCAAAATCGATGCGCGCGTACCTGAAGATTTCGCCGTCCTGAAAAGTAGCTTGCACACCTCGGCAAGCAATGCCACGCTGTTCTATCTGGCGACCGGCCCGGACATTTTCATCCCGGTGGTTGAGCAATTATCAAAACACGGTCTGGTCAAGGGCAATGCCCGCGTCGTGGTCGAGAAACCGCTGGGGCGCGATGCGCAATCAGCCAAAGAAATTAACCAGTCGCTGCGTAATTATCTGGATGAACATCAGATTTACCGTATCGACCATTATCTCGGCAAAGAGATGGTGCAAAACCTGCTCGCGCTGCGTTTTGCCAATTCTTTCCTCGAACCTTTGTGGAACCGCAAGTGGATACAGGATGTACAGATTTCAATTTCAGAGCAAGTCGGCGTTGAATCGCGTGGTGATTTTTACGACCATACCGGCGCATTGCGTGACATGGTGCAAAACCATTTGCTGCAACTGGTGTCCATCGTCGCGATGGAGCCGCCAGTCAATGCGAATCCGGATGCGATCCGCGATGAAAAAGTTAAAGTCTTGCGCGCACTGCGTAAATTCACGAATGAAGAAGTCAGCAAAAAAACCGTACGCGGGCAATATCGCGCCGGTGCGGTCGATGGCAAACCTGTCATAGGCTATCAGGCCGAACCCGGCGTACCGCCTGCATCACGCACCGAAACTTTTGTCGCGATCCGCGCTGAAATTGATAACTGGCGTTGGGCTGGCGTGCCGTTTTATCTGCGCACCGGTAAGCGCATGGCAAGCCGCAGTGCTGAAATCACGATCAATTTCAAACCGATACCGTATTCGATTTTTGGCCAGTCGCAAGGGCCTATGCGCTCGAATCGTCTGGTGATTACCTTGCAGCCGGAAGAAAGCGTGCAGTTGTTCATGAAGGCCAAAGAGCCTGGCGAAGGCATACGCTTATCTGATGTGGCACTGAATCTGGATTTTGCCGAAGCATCGAATTTACGCCGCGTCGAATCGTATGAACGTTTGCTGCTCGATGCCATGCATGGCGACCTGACGCTGTTTGTCCGCGATGATGAACTCAATGCCGCATGGTCTTGGATAGACCCGATTATGAACGCCTGGCAAAACGATAGCGAAGGCTTGAAATCGTATATCGCCGGTAGCTGGGGCCCGGCAGCAGCCAGTTATCTGCTGGCGCAGCACGGCGCTGCGTGGGGCGAAGAATACGTTGAAAGCTGATGCCATGAGCACCATTCGTTACCACGACTTCGATGACATCGACACGCTGAGCACCAGCCTGAGCCAGCAATGGCTGGACATCATCCACAGCGCCACGTCACCCGTTAGTTTTGCGCTGGCCGGCGGCACCACGCCAGCACCGGTGTACCGGCGACTTGATGCTTTGCTGAACGCAAGCACAACACCGCACCAGCCCGTCACGCTGGTCGCCACCGATGAACGCTGGGTCGAAGACGACGATGCGCAAAGCAATGAAGGCTTATTCCGGCGCTGTCTGCCTTTATCCGCAGCAAAGCAGCACTGGCAACTGTTGTCACTGAAAAATACAGCGCCGACTCCGGCCGCCGCTACCGCCGCGATTGATGCCCGCCTGCGTGAACAATTACCACAGGCTTTCAGTGCGGTATTGCTGGGAATGGGTGCGGATGGTCATATCGCCTCGCTGTTTCCCGGCGCGCCAGTACAGCAGGATCAGCGCACCTGCCTCGCTGCCCTGCATCCGCAAACCCAGCAAAGCCGCATGTCATTATCACTGCCCCGCCTGCTCCATACCGAGCGGATCTGGCTGCTGATGACTGGCGCAGAAAAACGTCGCGTGTTAGAAGACGCCGAACAACAACAGTTACCGATCAGCGCCTTATTACGCGATGCGGGCTGCCCGATTGATGTTTTCTGGTGTCCCTGAAAAATAAGAAACTATGGCAAATTCGCATTCCACTCCTTCCTCGATAACACCAACGGAAAAAGGCTTGCTGGCCCGCATCCGCGTCGCCAGCACCGCGCTGAGTCGCGCCGAGCGTCAGGTTGCCGAATTCTTACTGCAAAAGCCGCATGATGCGCTGGAAATGTCGATACGCGTGCTGGCACAAGCCTGCGATGTCAGCGAGCCGACTGTCGCCCGTTTCTCGCAAAGTCTGGGTTTCGATGGGTTCAAATCATTCAAACTGGCGTTTGCCAAAAGTCTGGCCACTGGCATTCCGTATCTGCATCTGGATGTGAATCAGGCTGATCATGTGCGTGATGTACTGCCCAAAGTGTTTGATCGCACCATCGCGGCACTGATGGAAGCCAGAAATAATGCGAACGTCACCAGCTTTGAAGCCGCCGTGCAATTACTTGCCAGAGCCCGCCGGATTGAGTGTTACGGACTCGGTTATTCGGGTGCGCTGGCAATTGATGCGCAACTGAAGTTTTTCCGTTTCGGCATACCCACCACGGTTTTCTGCGATGCCCATCTGCAGGCGCAATCAGCGACATTATTGAATAGCGATTGCGTCGTCGTTGCATTTTCGCGCACAGGCCGCACACGCGATCTGATCAATAGCGTGCAACTCGCAAAAGAAGCTGGCGCGAAAATATTGGTGTTATGCGCCAGTGGTGGCCCGCTGGCAGAGCTGGCCGATGTGCACATCAGCGTGGACGTGGAAGAAGACCCGGATATCTATACGCCCATGACATCCCGCCTCGCCCATCTGACCTATATCGATGCGCTGGCGGTGGCTGTCACTTTACTGCGCGGCCCCGCTGCGATCGATATGCTGGAACGGGCCAAAGCCAGCATCAGTGAAAAACGTTTGGTGCCCAAAGCAGGCTGAATATAGCGGGCTGAATATTTTAGTAAATCAGAAAAATGGGCTCATTCCTGTAAAGAAATGAGCCCTCTCAACGCTGATAGCAGAAACTGTTGAAAACAGAAATACCCGCATCAGCCCGATCAGCATGTTCAACCCAATCAGCTCACACTTGCCGCGTCTTTTGTGATCGGCTTTGACGTAGCGTTTGGCATGACTTTCGGAACATTATTTTTCTTAAATTCCGCCGCCATTTTCGCTACCATTTTTGCCCGTCGCTTTCTGACCCAGATGATGACACCGGTCACGCTCAGCATCGCCACCACCAGCCCCATCAATGAAATCAGTATGCGTCCGGTCAGACCGAGGATGCGTCCTGAATGCAGCGGGAACTGCGCTTGCAGAAAAATATCTCCGGCACTGCCCGTACCGGGAATTTTTCCACCCAGAGCACGGCCATCTTTGCCATCAAAATACAGCCAGGCATTGCCAAGACCGACATCGCCATGATCATTACCGGCTTCAAAAAAGCCCACGCCGTACACACCAAACGCAGACGAATAAAAGATGCCGCCAGCAGGCAGACTCCAGCCCCGTTGCTGCGCTTCCTGCCTGGCCAGACTAACGATGTTCTCGCGACTGATCGCCGGAATGATGGGTTGCTCCAGAGCTCGCGGCACACGGCTGGCAAACACATCCTCACTTAAAGGTGAAAACCATGCGACCACAGGACGCACTATTTGTGTATTCAGATTCATCGACACCGAGGTGACAGCCAGTAATAGCATGAACAGCCATAGCCACACGGCGCTGGATCGATGCAAATCGAAATTCAGTTTGTGCCCGCCCTGTGCCCAGCGAAAAGCGAACGATTTTCGCCAGCTGCGCCAGTTGGGAAAGGAAATCCACAATGCAATAAAACAATCGAGCACCCACACCACGGCAATCAACCCCATCAACCAGATACCCAGCTCGACGCCGGACACTTCAGGAAGATGCATGGTGTAATGCAGCTTGTACAAAAACGGCAGCAGATTTTCACGGCTCAGCGAGATTTCACCCCATTGCCGTTTCCCCTGTATTTCTGCCGTCACCGGATCAACCGCGATCTGATTGAAACCCAGCGCATAAGGCTTCGCCGTGGCAGGATCGATCTTTCCCTCCACCGACATCTGTATGGTGTGACCGGGTTCCTCCTCGTTCAGAACATACGTCACGCGAACGCGGGGATCGTTTGACTCGATTTTATTTGCCAGCTCCAGACCAGACCAGACATGACGCCGGTCTGCCTTTGCCTCGCCCGCATCCATCGCACTACGGGCATGAAACAGTTGTGGGTTCAGCCAGGCATCAAGTTCATGATCCCACGAGATGACCGCACCGGTCAGGCCGGAAACAAACAGGAAAACTGCCACCGCCAGCCCGAACCAGCGGTGCAGCAACACGAAAACAGGTCGCATCTGCATATATCACGCCGCCGCTTAATATTTCCAATTGACCGTCACGCTGCCATTGCGTGGCGCGGCATAGTAAGCCTGGCTCCAATACAAACTGGTCAGATATTTCTGGTCACTGACATTATTCAGATTCAACGCAATGCTGAGCTTAGGATTCACGTCATAGCGTGCCATCAGATTCAGCACGGCATAACTGCCCTGACGAATAATGTTGCCGGAACCTTCATCACGGAAAATATCCGACTGCCAGTTCAGGCTGCCGCCCACTTTTGCCTGCGGCAGAAACGGTAACTGATATGTCGTTGAAAGGCGGAACAGTTTTCTTGGCACATAGGTTTTCACGTCTTTATCATCGCTACCCTTGAGACTCAACTGTGTGTACCCGGCGCTCAGATTCCAGCCCTTGGCAAGCTCGCCACTGGCATCGAATTCAAAGCCTTGCGACGTCGCATCGATACCCCTGTAGTAAGCCTTGGCACCGATATAACCCGCCTGCTCTGCTGCATTCTCTTGCCTGATCTTAAAAACAGCAGCCGACAGATTCAGCTTGCGTTCAAACAGTTCCGCTTTCACGCCCAGCTCATCCCCTTTTCCTTTCACAGGGTCGAGCGTCTTGCCGCTGGCATCAATTTCACTTTGCGGATTAAATATTTCGGTATGGCTGGCATACGTTGAAACATACGGTGTCAGGTCATACACCAGGCCCAGATAAGGCGTGGTTTTGCTGGCATTCTTTGCACTGCTGACGCCATACGAATTACCTTTGGTTTCGGCCTTCGTGCGATTGGCACCGGCAATCAATTTGAATTCATCAGCAAGGTTAAAACGGGACGCGATAAAGATCGTCGTGCGTTTGTCTTCATAATCGCTGCCATCAATCGAAGCGTTAAATGCTGGCTCAGGATAATTGCCCGTCCAGTTGCTGATATCCGGTAACGCGGTACCGATGCCCACGCCATAATGGGAAATATCATTCATATTCGATTTCGACCAGTTCGCACCAACGCTCAGATCATGCTTGCGTCCGGCCAGTGTGAATTTGCCGCTCGCAGACAGATCAAACATCGTCTGCGTGTTGACACTGTTGTACAGCGAGGGGTAACTGTATAAGCCCAGCCCCGTCGTGCGGTCTGGCGTGCCATAGACATAAAATAGTTTAGAGTCCCATGCTGACCGGTTGCGGCTGACGGTTGATTTCATTTGCCAGTCTTCATTGAGTTGATGACTCAATTCAATAAAACTACGTTCATTCCGCGTCTGCGCATTTGACCAGTCAGCGGCCGTGCTGGCAGATGTTTTGTAATTGGTCGGACTGCCATCGGTGTAATACAAAGGCAGCGCACCCCACATGCCGCCAGTGACATCATCCTTTTGATGGGAATGCCCAACGGTCAGCAAGGTGGCGTCGCCCAGATTAGCTTCGATCACACCATAGACCACGGTTTTTCCCGGAGAATACCGATCGAGGTAAGAATCCCCGGCCTGCTTTGCCACGACCAGACGCCCGGCGACCGTCCCGGCTTCATTAAGCGCACCGGAAACATCAGCATCCAGCCTGCGCGTATTCCACGAGCCCAGCGTCAGCCCGGACGATGCCTGAAACTGATAGACCGGACGCTTACGAATAAAATTAACCGTGGCTGACGGGTTGCCAGTCGATGACATCAGACCATTCGCACCACGTACGATATCCACGCGGTCGTAAATCGCCGTATCAATATCGCCATACAACAAGCCAGAGGTGAACGGCAAGCCGATACCGTCGTATTGAAAATTGATGATGTCAAAACCACGCGCCATGTAATACGTGCGATCTGTTTCCACTTTTTCTACCGACACACCGGTCGTATTGGCCAGCACATCGTTGGCACTGAGCTGTCTGAAGTCATCCATTTTGGCGCGGGTCACCACCGACACCGATTGCGGCGTTTCCCGCAAAGACATATCCAGCCCCGTTGCGGAAGCGCTCTTGCGCGTCGAATAAGCACCACTTTTTTCTGTCGTTGGCTCATTCACCGCAGCGCCCTTCACCACCACTTCCGGCAACGCGACTTTGTCCTCGCCTGCTGGTGCAGCGTTATCTGCCAAGACGGTAGCTGGCGACAGCAACGCAATCGATAATGCCCACGCCATTGGCCGCAGGCGGAAAGCGTTTTCGGGAGTCGAATCAGAGTCTTGCCGGACAGAATGTGAAATGCGCTGAATCATAGATAGCCTTGAAATTGATCTGAGTAGAAAAATGCCTGCAGACCATGCCCGACAGCAAAATAGGCATGGAAGATGAATGGCAATATTGTACTCACGCAAACACGTTAACGCAAATCATTCTCATTTGCGTTTTATATTAAATTCATTTCTATCTTTTTTCGACGCATTTCGGCGTCCAGTGGTTTGGTCGTTTGTTTGCCTGATTGATGATTACTTGCAGCGGCATGACTTCGTTCAGCAATCGCAACAGCTTCGGCGCATAAACCTCAGCCATTGGAATCAAGGATTCGTCATCGACATACGCAATACTCAGTTCCAGGCACAAGCCACATACAAACTTGACGCAAGCCAAATCAAGCCGCATAGAATTTTGCAACGGCCACCCCGCCTCTTGTCTTTTTGAGTAATATTAGGGTCTGTTAGCATTTAAATTACGTTTGCGAAAGGGGTAAAACAGTTGCAGGGCTAGGCGCAACCCGCGCCGCAGTGTGATCACTGTCAGCGGGATGCAACAAAGTCATGCGGCTGTTTTACCCCTTTCCCTTCGGGTTCAAACCAAAACGTGCGCTGGACTGCGTTGCGCGTCTTATCAGGGGCACCAGCCCTGACTGCACCGCACGCCTTGCCAGCCCACGTTTTGGTTTGAACGCATCTCGCCATTTAAATGTTAACAGACCCTCGAAGCAAAGGAGTGAGACATGAACCGAATAGCTATTCATCAGATTGTTGAAGAAGTCAAAGACTTGCCGACGCTGCCTGCGGTCGTTATGGAGATTTTGAATAATATCGACAAAGAAGATGTTGATACCCACGAACTGGCCGACAAGGTCACACGCGATATCGCCCTGACCGCCAAAACCCTGAGGCTGGCCAATTCAGCGTATTACGCCACGCAATTCAAAGTCACGACCATACAGCAGGCGATTGCCCTGCTCGGGCTGACCACGGTCAAGCAAATCATCGTGACCGCTGCGCTGACGGGCTGCTTCCCCGAAAACAATTGTCAGGGATTTAGTCACAAAGATTTCTGGCGCCATTCAAACGCCGTCGCCATCGTCGCAAAAATTCTCGCGCGACGCCTGAACCTGAGTCTGGACGTGGCCTTCACCGCAGGCTTGCTGCACGATATCGGCACGCTGGTGCTGGTCACTTACCACAGCGCCGAATACGAACACGTCATCGTCTGGCAAACCGAACACCAGTGCACACAGTTTGACGCCGAAAGAGAAATTCTCGGCATCGATCACGCTGCCGTCGGCGAAGAGCTGGCGATTTATTGGAATTTTTCTGATCAGATGAAAAACGCGATTGCCGGTCATCACCAACCGGATAAACCGGGGCTGGGTTTTCTGGCAACCATCGTCCACGTCGCCAACGGGATCGCCCACGTCCTGAACGTCACCGAAAGCGCCGATCACACCACACCCGAAATCACCGCGCTATCGTGGCACAGCCTCGGGCTGGATCAGGAAGCGCTGGATCAGGTGCTGCAGGAAGCCGGTGACGAATTTAACAAACTGAAACAGCAGATTGATGTTTGATAACACCCGCATCAGCGCACGAAACAGTCACAAAACAGCGACTAACAATATCGCCACCAGATCACCGCAATACTCCTCTGAAACAGGCATTTTCAGGGGAGTATGTGCCAAAAACGCCTTCATCTCCTTATAAACAAAGGGCTTTTAAATATACTCCCTGGGGTATATTTAAAGCTTAAAAGCCATTAAAACAAGCATGGCGCGATAACAGCAGCCATCAGGCAGCGATGCCAAACCCATACTGTGTATTAGATTCAGGAGCATCAACATGAACCACCTTAAACAACTGCTACTTTGGTTAGTTGGGATTTTATTTATCTTTGCGATTTACGTTTGGACTGTCGGCCTATGGCCACAGTACTTTGATATCGCGTGGGATGAAGAAGTGCAGTTGCAAGATGGGAGAGTGATCGTTGTACATGTGAAAAACACCTATGAACGCCGAACCAAAAATTTATCCAGATATGAAGGAGCAATTTTTAGAAAAAATGAATTTACGTGGTATGCCGATGAAAAAAAGGGACATCTGAAGTTTATGAGCCGATTACCAGTAAGTTATCTAGGGAAATTTGGAGAAGACTGGTTTGTTGTGCTGGCAGGGCAAGGGCCATGGGGTAATTTTCCAGAGGAAATGCCGCATTTTTGGGGGAGAGACTTTACAACGTTGGAGCAGCGTTTGGCAATTTTTAGTGAAGGAATTTTTCAGCCAATGAGTTGGGACAAAGCGCCTAGTCAATTAACGAGAATGAATTTAACGCCGTCAATGCCCGTCTCAGAACTTTCAAAGTTTGATGGAAAAAAAATGACAATCGAAGAAAAAAAACATTTAGACAAAATCTATGCAACACCTTATGCACATGAAATAACTCGACCACTGCGTATGAATCCAATTAAAGGAAATAAAAATGACTGATCCAAAAGTTTATGCATTGCTTGCAGCGAATTCTTATTAGGACATTCGATCATTTGGTACTCAATTTAACAACCAAGCTCCTATCCCCGAAGGTTGGAAAGTACTTGAACAATACGATGAGTCTGGTTCAGGTGAAAATGCGAGTATCGGATACGGCGGTTTTTCTGCGCGAGTCTTTAAAAACACTAAATTTGACCATCTCCCCATGTAGGTAATCCGAGCTACCACAATGAAAAAAATTTTTATATTTTTTTTGCTTTTGATGAATATTCAAACGCAAACAATAGCGGTTGAAAAAGAAAAAAGTGCCCAGCTTAAAGTAGCGCAAGAGTTATTTAACGACGCTACTAACGATAAAAGTCCAACACTTATCGAAATGGATGAAGTTCTGAAAAAAATCAGTGGCATCTCTCCAAAAGCTGGCATTTCAATAGAGAGACAATTATCTCTTCTAAAAATACAAGTATTTCAATATAAATATAGCCTTATTGAGTCGCCCCAATTTAAAGATAACAAGGGAGGCCGAATGTTTCTTTTACAAGCAAAAAAAATAGCTGAAGATTGGCTGGCAAGATATCCCAATGACGTTGATTTTTTAATTCAATTGCAGCTTCTACAAGTGACGTTACGGGAGCCCTCTGGAGCAACGATAAAAAAACTAATAGAAATAGATCCAAATAACGGAAGCTATCACCTCCTTCTTTATTTAGACTATTTTTATAATCGCGAATTTGATCACGCCCTAGAAGAGTTGGTTAAAGCAATTAAGGTAGAAACGAATATTTTGCGAAAAATTGAATATATGGAAAAAGGTCTGTCTCTTGCACACGATGCCGAATGCAGTTTTGAAAATGACTTAATAAAGAAGCTTGAAAAAGTACATCACTTATTACGAAGCAATCAGTCTGCACCGCCGGAAAACTCTGTCGATTATCGGCGACTGGTAAATGAGTTTAAAAAAGTGGAAATTGACTATATCAATATGTTAGACATTCAAAATTGCGCAAGCTTAGCTCCACGTACTTTTCCCAGTAACTCGCATTGAGCAAGCGTATCGTGCATATCCCGTAGGGTGCGTAATACGCACTACGCACCACGCTCATCAATCAAACTGCACACACCTGTTCATTCGGCTCTCAGCCTGAAATCTGACTAAGATGCACATGCGGATTACGTGTTCTATGCAGAGCGGGTTACTCTCAGTCAACGAACACCAACATCGCCGAAATCGGTACGTGGGACGCCCCCTACCCTTGCTACGGATTTAAGGTGGAAGTTGAGCCGCCTGTAGCAGAAAGCCAGGCATTACGAGCCATCATCCGTGCGGCATTCACCCGGGATGCATCATAGCCTTGTACCTGGCTTGCAACGATCATCCCTTCACCGAGCACAAATAGTTGCTCAGAGATGAGTTCTGGTTGCGAGATTCCGCATGCAACGCAGAGCTCTTTCAAGTAAGCCTGTATCTCCTGTTTGTGCTTCGCTGCCTGTTGATGTGGAGGTGCATCCGGGCACGCAAATTCAGCTACGGCGTTGATAAATGCACACCCGTAGAAACCATCTTCTTGCACCCAACTGGCGATGAAGTCGATGTAGGCAAGAGGACGTAGCCCGGTTGCAACCGAGTCTACGAACGCGTGCATTTTGGTCATGAATTGTGTGTGGCGCAAAGCCAGGGCGGCATCAATCAGCGCATCCTTGCTTGGATAGTGGCGATACAGCGTTTTTTTAGTGACACCTGCCTCGCGACTGAGCAGATCAACCCCGGTTGCATGGAAACCCTGGCGATAGAACAGTTTGAGTGAGGAAGCAACGATATCCTGAGATGTGGTCATAAATGGTATACCGATCGGTTGACATTGAGATACTGATCGGTATACTACACCAATCTCGTCTTCACTGTCACTTTGAAAGGATTGTCTATGCTTATCCATCGGCTATTGAGTTCCGGCGCACCTCCGGCTCCCCCAATGAAATTTGTCCTGCTGTCTTCGTTTGGAGCCATGACGGCGATTGCCATCACAGGCTGGCTGAGCGTACTGTCAGGCATCCCGTGGCTGATGGCTCCTTTCGGGGCAAGCTGTGTATTGGCATTTGGCTTACCTGATTCGCCTTTGGCACAGCCACGCGCCGTCGTGGGTGGGCACTTGGTCGCCACAGCCGTTGGGCTATTTGTTTTGGCGGTGTTTGGGGATGGCTGGCTCGCTTGTGCAATCGGTGTTGGCCTTGCATTGGCTGCGATGCAGATCACTCGCACGGTTCACGCACCAGCCGGAGCTGACCCACTTATCGTCATCGTCGCACATGCCCCTGTCAGCTATCTGCTTTCACCAGTCTTGGTGGGTACGCTCGTGATCGTGCTGATGGCCTGGATTGTCAATAACCTGCGCAGCCCCCGCAGTTACCCGAAGTATTGGCTCTGAGCTGGGTATTAAATGGCGCAATGCGTGCTGAGGTCTGAAAGAAATCCGGATAGAGAGCGTTGCATACGTATTCCGAGGGTGACTGGAAAGTACTTTCGCTGACAGCAATTTATCTCTGAAACAGGCATTTTAAGGGGAGTATGTGGCAAAAACGCCTTCATCTCCTTAGAAACAAAGGGCTTTTAAATATACTCCCTGGGGTATATTTTTGGCTCCAGAAGCCATTTTTGCGCACTACTGTCGTTACAGGCATAAAAAAAGCGGAACCTGTTGCAGTTCCGCTCGTAGGAATACGATGTCGGCAAGCGTCAAATCAGCGCAGATCAGTTGCGCTTTTTAGCTGTTTTTTAGGCGCAGTCTTTTATCCACCGCTATTTATCCACTGTATTTTTTATCCGCTGTATTTTTTATCCGCTGGATTTTTTATCCGGCTAATCAGAGTTCCGGTGACAGCATGTGGCCGAGTTTGCTGACCTTGGTGTTCAGGTAGCGGTCGTTGTAGGGGTTGCGTTCGATGATCAGCGGCACGTGTTCGGCGACTGTGACTTTTAATCCTTCCATCGCTGACAGTTTGCGTGGGTTGTTCGTCATCAGGCGCAGGGAATGGATGCCGAGATGTTGCAGCATCGGTTCGACCAGACTGTAATTGCGCAGATCGGCGGCAAAGCCCAGGCGCTGGTTGGCTTCGACGGTATCGGCACCGTCATCTTGCAGGTGATAAGCGCGGACTTTATTCAGCAAGCCTATGCCACGGCCTTCCTGACGCAGATACAGCAAGGCACCACGGCCTTCGTCGGCGATTTTTTTGAGAGCCATTTCGAGTTGCGGGCCGCAATCACAGCGCAGGCTGAATAAGGCGTCGCCGGTCAGGCATTCGGAATGGATACGCGCCAGCACTGGCTTGCCATCGGCGACATCGCCCAGCGTCAGCGCAATGTGTTCTTTGCCTGTCGCAGGTTCAACAAACGCATGCATGCGGAAGTTTGCCCAAGTCGTCGGTAAGTTGCAGGAATCGACGTATTCCAGCGCCAGCTTTACTTGTTCTACAGGCGGATTGTTGCTTGACATACAGTGCTCGCGAATTCTGTTGAGTGGATTCCCGTCTTGCGGGGCAACGCAATAGCCGTCTATTGCGCTTATCCTGTTGCGGTAAATGCGTCTGCCGATCAGTTGAGAAATTGAATACAGCTGATACAGCGAAGACCAAGAGTATAAACGACCTGAGGCGGATACGTCCGCTATGCCTGCTATGTGGATCTGAGGCTCTGCGGCGACGCTCTTTGCTTGCCCAAATAAATAGGGATGATGTGGAAAAATACAAGTTGTGAAAAACTGTCAGCACATGGCAAAAAAAACAGGAATGCGCAACGATAAGATCATCGTCATGCATTCCTGATAGTGGCAATCTGGACGCTATGCCCAGAGCGCCGCCTTTTCTAGTTTTTATTACTCTTTATCGCCCAGCAATAAGCGTTTCAGCTTGTTATCGGCGACGTTATCGCCTAACCAGATTTTCAGAATCGCGTGCATGGTCAGGTCGTCTTTCAGCGTTTCGCCGATTTGCCGGTTGTTTGAGCGGAACACGGTGCCTTTACCCTGGCTCCAGTCTATCGTCATCACATCGCCGACTTTCCAATCGCCCATTCTGGCAAAACCTTCGCCAAGCGCCATCAGTTGATAAACCAGTTGATTGCGTTCTTCCTTGGTGGTGCTGGAACGGATGTCGGCGAGAAAACGCCGGCTCATCAATTCACTATCGACCTCTTTCACCATCACCAGTTTCAGACGCACCGGCCCCGGCGACGCCAGCAGATCAGGCGTATTATTTCTCGGCTTGGTGGTGTACAGACCGATATTGAAAATTTTAACGCGCTTGATGATGTGCGTGCCGCTGCCATTCAGGTTCAAACGTTGTCCGTCGATCTGCACCGACTCTTCCAATACCTGCGACACGCCTTCGCTGGCCGCCTGCGCTGACGATAAGCCGCCAGCCAGACCTGCCACGATCAGCATCATGCGTGCGATCTGCATCATGTGCTTCAGGTGTTTCACTGCTTTCATGAATTACTCCTCAGATTAGTCATTCTCTGCCAGCGCTGGCGATCAGAACATCCGGCTCAGCGTCAGCAGAAACAAATCGCCCTGCGGACGTGAACGTGCTGAAAATTCTTTCAGATACTTGAATTCCACCTGTGTTTTCAGATCATCGGTCTGATAGCTGATCACCGGGCCGAACGACGCTGCACGTGCCTTATTGCCATTGATCAGTGGCAGCGCGCTGGTGCCGTTCGGATCTTTATCGTAGGTCGTCTGCTTCAGGTAATAGCCGTGCAGGCCTGCTTTGACGTTATTGGAAAACTGGTAGCTGCCGACGTATTCGAGATGCAGATACTGACCGGATTTATAGTCGGTATCGCGATTCGCAGTGCTGATGTTGTAAGCCAGGGATGCGGCAAAATCAAAGCCGGATTCGGTTGACCAGGCAGCCGATACCAACGGACGGAATGAATACGAATTCATGCCCAGATTCACCTGACTGTTTCTGTCAAATGAACCGGTCGGCAAATCGACATTCATCGCTGCCACAATCGACAGGCTTTCATATTTCCAGCCGATGAAGCCAGCGAGCTCGATATCGCCCAGACCGCTGGTGCTGCCGCTGGCCGCGGCGGATGCCTGCGCACCGATTTTTTGCTGAAGCGCAGCAGGCAATGGCGTTGTTACCGACACCACCACATCGCGCGATTTTTTCAGTAAAGGAATGGCGATGTAGCCGCCATAACGGCCGCCAAGTATTGCTTCTTCGCTGATGTAATTGAGCTTGGGAATAATGCCATCGACTTTGATTTTTGCATTGACTGTGCCATTCACGGTAACCGGAATGCCGCTGATATTTTTATGGAAAGCGATGTCATTGCCGTCGCTGCCTTTCACGCTGTCAGCGCGATAATTCGCCAACAACACTTGCCCGTAAGTGCCGGATAAAGGCAGAATTGCCGAGTCCAGATTCCAGAACCCCATAGGCACGGCCACTTCATTGTTTTCTGCCGCCTGCGCAAACGAAGCAAAGCCTGACGCGCCAAACAAGACGGTGCTGAGCACAACACGGCGCATAGTGGACTGAGGAAATTTCATTTTTTCTCCTGATGATGACGACCGATCACCAATGCGCTGTCTCAGAGTGGTCTGAAGTCAGCCATCACGATCGATCGGAATTTATTATGGGAATACCAAACACGACATGCAGAAAAACTATTTCGGTGAACTGAACCTGATGTCATGACAATGCAAGCGCAGATCAGGTCGCCGATGCGGATCGGCTCAATTGCAGAAGTTGGTGTAATCGCGGGAAATCGCGATTATTCGTTCGTGCTTTTCCACAAAAGAAAAGCAGATGCAAATGATGTAAAAAATAGTTCAGACAAACAGGCGTGCTGCCTGGAGCGAATGATAACGTGAACGCGCAAACTGCCGTAGCAGCTTGATTTATCAAAGAAATATCAGATGTAGACATTGCGTTATCTTCTGCATAATGTCGATCAGACAAAGAAACCTGCGGTTTATCTGCTGCTTCATAGAGCAGAGAGAATTGACTCTGTTTCCAGCTTGTTATCGATTAACATTTTTTAAAACATTTGGGGCTATTCTTCTAATCGCCTATGCCTGAAGCCATCTGAGGAAAATTTACAACGATGGTGCGCTATCAACGATGCCTATCCGAACCCGGAATAAACAGAGAGAAAGACAGACACACGATGATGGCCTTTTTTTGTTCCGTCATCATCAACGAATAAAAGCCTTATCCGGAATAAAAAAACAGGGTGCAGCTGACGCTATCACCCTGTTGGCATTCCGGCTCATATCAGGCCAAACCCGCATCCGCCGACAGATGTCTGGCGAATGTCCGTTTCAGTTTATTTACGCTTTAACTGCGACAAATCACGCACGGCACCGCGATCCGCTGACGTTGCCAACGCTGCATACGCCTGCAATGCCTGCGAGACATAACGGTCACGATTAACTGGCAACCATGCTGCATCACCACGCGCTTCCATTGCGCTGCGACGGGCTGCGAGATCCGCATCGCTGACACGCAGATGAATGGTACGTTCAGGAATATTGATCTCGATGATATCGCCCTCTTCCACCAGCCCTATCGCGCCGCCTTCCGCCGCTTCCGGCGATGCATGACCGATCACCAAGCCAGACGAGCCACCAGAGAAGCGGCCATCGGTAAACAAGGCGCAGGCCTTGCCCAGACCTTTAGATTTGATATACGAGGTCGGATACAGCATTTCCTGCATACCGGGGCCGCCTTTCGGTCCTTCGTAACGAATGACGACCACATCGCCTTCATGCACGGTATCGCCGAGGATCGCTTCGACCGCCGCATCCTGACTTTCAAAGACGCGCGCTTTACCGGTGAATTTCAGAATACTTTCATCAACACCCGCCGTTTTAACGATGCAGCCTTTTTCAGCCAGATTGCCGTACAAGACTGCGAGGCCGCCGTCTTGCGAATACGCATGCGCTTTATCGCGGATACAACCTGAGCTGCGGTCGGTATCGTTCTGTTCGAAACGTTCTGATTGCGAAAACGCGACCTGCGTCGGCACGCCGCCCGGCGCAGCGCTGAACAATTGCTGAACTGCCGCATCGTTGCTGACAGCGATATCGTATTTCGCAATCGCTTCGCCCATGGTTTTGCTATGTATCGTCGGCAGCGACGTATCGAGCAAACCGGCACGCGCCAATTCCCCCAGAATACTGATGATGCCACCGGCACGATGCACGTCTTCGATGTGGAATTTATCCGTCATCGGTGCCACTTTGCACAGGCAAGGTACTTTGCGTGAAATGCGATCGATATCCGCCATGGTGAATTCAACCCCAGCCTCATTCGCTGCCGCCAGCAAGTGCAAGACTGTATTGGTCGAGCCGCCCATAGACACATCGAGTGCCATCGCGTTTTCAAATGCGGCTTTCGACGCGATATTGCGTGGCAAGACGGATGCATCATCCTGCTCGTAATAGCGTTTCGCCAGATCAACGATCAGACGGCCTGCATGTAAAAATAATTCTTTGCGATCAGAATGGGTTGCAACGATGGTGCCATTGCCCGGCAAGGCCAGCCCCAGCGCTTCAGTCAGGCAGTTCATCGAATTCGCGGTAAACATGCCGGAACAAGAGCCGCAAGTCGGACACGCAGAACGTTCAATCTCAGCCACGTCGGCGTCGCTGACAGAGCTGTCACCGGCTTTGATCATGGCATCGATCAGATCGAGCTTGATCACTTTTTTCGCGCCATCCACCACCTTCAGCACCTTACCTGCTTCCATCGGGCCGCCGGAAATAAACACTACAGGAATATTGATGCGCATCGCTGCCATCAACATCCCTGGCGTAATTTTGTCGCAATTGGAAATGCAAACCATCGCATCGGCACAGTGCGCGTTCACCATGTATTCGACGGAATCGGCAATCAGATCACGCGAAGGCAATGAATACAGCATACCGCCGTGGCCCATCGCAATACCGTCGTCAACGGCGATTGTATTGAATTCTTTGGCGACACCGCCAGCCGCTTCAATTTCACGCGCAACGAGTTGCCCCAGATCTTTCAGATGCACATGCCCTGGCACGAACTGTGTAAATGAATTGACGACAGCGATGATAGGTTTATCGAAATCGCCGTCTTTCATGCCAGTCGCGCGCCAGAGTGCGCGGGCGCCCGCCATGTTGCGGCCATGTGTGGTGGTGCGTGAACGGTATTGCGGCATAGCTTTCTCCTGCAGAATCAGATGTGGAACAGCGAGAGTGCACTTCAACGTTATATATGTCAAATATCAAATTTAATTCATACTCATACTTTAAATATATGAATTGACAGGCAAAACTGAAAAGTCAGTTGATTCACGCAGCGCCCCGGCGCTGGACTGTCTTGACCAGTTTAAATGAATTCACCAGCGAAATTAAGGTAAGCGATTGCCCTTTTAAGCCATCGGCAGATGCCGCCGCCTGCTCGACTAAGGCCGCATTTTTTTGCGTCATATCATCCATTTGTGTCACCGCATCATTAATCTGATGAATCCCGGCACTCTGTTCCTGACTGGCGCTGGTGATTTCATGCATGATATCGGCGGCACGCTTCACGCTACTGACGATTTCCTCCATCGTATGCCCGGCTTCATCCACCAAACGTGCGCCTTGTTCTATTTGCGTGACGGACTCTTGTATCAGGTCTTTGATTTCTTTCGCAGCGTCAGCGCTACGATGTGCAAGCTGCCGCACTTCATTGGCAACTACGGCAAAACCACGCCCTTGCTCCCCGGCACGGGCAGCTTCGACGGCAGCATTCAATGCCAGAATATTTGTCTGAAACGCGATGCCGTCGATCACGGTAATGATGTCCGCAATTTTGCCCGAACTCTGTTTAATCGCACCCATCGTGTTAACCACGTTCGCCACCGCAACACCGCCCTTTTCCGCCACTTGCGCAGCAGACATCACGATGTGACTGGCTTGTTTCGAATTGTCGGCGTTTTGTCTGACGGTGGAAGTCAGCTCTTCCATGGACGACGCGGTCTCTTCCAGCGAACTCGCCTGTGTTTCGGTGCGGAAAGACAAATCAGCGTTACCGGCCGCCACCTGGCTGGCACCGTTGCGGACATGCTCGGTGGTTTGCTTGATCTGCCCGATCAGCAATTTGATATTCGTTTGTAATACGCGTAATGACTGCGTCACGCGTCCGACTTCATTTGCGCCGCCGGCGCGGATCGTGACGGATAAATCGCCGGACGTCATCGTTTGTATGCAGTCATCCAGCATCAGCAAAGGCTGCACCACTTGCCGTCGCAGACGCTGTAATACCAGCAAGGTCGCCGCGCCTGCCGACAAACTTAAACCAGCGATCACATAATCCGTACCGGTAAAATCCGGCCCCAGACTCAGAACGGTAATCACACTCAGCAAGACCAGCATCGCGACCGCATACAAATTCAGCAAGGCACACACACTGAGGCCGGAAAAATAGGCCGCCCCTTTAAACAAAGGAACCGGAACGACCGCGCCATCACTGATGCGTACAGATTTGTCGCCAGTCTTTATCGCCAGATAGGCAGATTCTGCCGCGCGAACCTGCTCGCGATCCGGCTTCACCCGTATTGAGGTGAAACCGACGATCTGACCGTTGTGCATCAGCGGCGCAGCCGTCGCCTCAACCCAGTAATAATCACCGTTTTTACAACGATTTTTGACCAGCCCGGACCAGGCGCGCCCACTTTTAACCGTCGCCCATAAATCGGCAAAAGCGGCGGGAGGCATATCGGGATGACGAACAATATTATGCGGAGCACCGATTAATTCTTCGGCAGAAAATCCGCTGATGCGGACAAAATCATCACTCACATAGGTAATCCGGCCTTTGATGTCTGTTTTGGAAACGATGGTTTCATGATCTTGCAAAACATACTCTTTACCAATAGCCGCAACATTGTCAGACATAAGCAAACCTTTAAACGCAATAAAAACTGGAAGACGAAAAAAATAGCCCGCCATCATGGCATTGCGTAAATTGGTCACCATTGATCATTCGCAAGCTTATGCTGCAACGCTGTTTGCTCAGAACAATTTACAACAACGGTCGAATGTCATCTGTTGATTACTGGATCTGGATCAAGATCTGCACTGGTAAAAAAAACTGATCTGATATAGGCGACATGTTGGAGGCGGGTTGGAGGCGAAGATGTTCAGTAGTATGAAGACTGCGTCGCCAATCAGCCTGAGAGATTCAGGACTGATGCGAAATTGTGACGACCAGCAGCCGCAACGCCGCTGGAGCCGTTTTGCATCAGTCTTAATTAAAAGAAAAAGTGTAAGTTACATCCACTGCCGACTCATTGCCTGCGCGCCCGATCACCGTGATGCGGCGGGTTAATTGCCAGCTCAGACGAATCGCACCGCTGGCGTCGCCAAGACCACGCTCCACAGAAAGCACAAGCCCCGGCATCAGTCGTTTTCCAACGCTAACGACCTTATCACTGCCGGACGAACTGCTGGTGCCAGTGGCGCCAGCCACCGTCTGTACCGGAACATGTGACGACGAACTCTGTCCGGCCGCACCAATTGAGAATTCATCGAAGCCCAGCCCCTGCACAATATCGCGCGGAATATTCCGGCTGCCATCGCCGCCAAAAATCGCGGTCGCTGCCGACATCAGTAAAGAAGCATCGCCACCGGCTAACTGATCGGAACCCCGCCCCAATACCAGCCAGGATAATTTCTCAGCATCAGGCACTGCTGGCTCCGAAACCAGGCGCACCTGCGGTGCGGCGACACTGCCCACCACTTCAACACCAGCCTCCACCGCCAAGCCCTGACGCAAGGCGCGGATATTCAGTCCGGGATTCGCCGGTGGCCCCTGAAAATTCAGGATGCCGCGTTCAATCGCGAGCTGTTGCCCGTAACCTTCGTACACACCTCTGACCGTATTGATCGTGCCAGTTGCCTGTAACGGACTGCCATCAATCGAGCGCATACGTAAACTGCCCGCCAGCCCGGTATCGAGTCCGCGACCAACAAAAACAAAACGGGGTCCCATGTCAAAACTGACATCAACACGCGTCTTCAAGCCTTTTTTGACTGGCGCTGCATCTGCCGTTCTGGCTTCACGTTTATCCGATTTTCGCGTGACATGAACGTCGCTGGATAAACTTGGTGGCGGCATTTTAGGCAACTTAAAATAAGCGCCATCCGCCATCACTTTTCCGGTCAGACTCCAGATGTTTTTCGATTCATTGATACTGGCCTGCCCTGATACCACCAGCCAGCGATCTTTTCTTTGCAGCATAGGAAATTGCTGCCATTGCGCCTGTATCGATCCGGTTTCCTTACCAATATCAATCTCGCCGCTGGCATTGAATTCGCCACGTTTGCCAAGCATGTCCACACCTTTAAACTGCGCATGCGGTGGCAACATCGTCACTGTATTGGAAAACTGCAATTGACTGAGCGTCAGATGATTGTCTTCGATATGCGCTTCCAATAAGCCGTTTGGCAATAACAAGCCCTCAGACGCAAACGCAAGTTCCAGATCACGCCCGCTGACATCTGCGCGATAACGTGGCTTACCTATCGTTCCCGCCAGAGCGCTATCCAGGCTTAATTTCCCTTTCAGCACCAGCCCCGGATTAATTGACGGCCCCAGCCATTCGAGATCAGGGATCACCGCCTTCACACGCCCGTTTAATCCGGCACCAGACAAGATCGTCCATCGCCCATCCTGCTTACTCAGGAAAGAATCCGCATTCACCTGCCATTGTCCCAGACGGGCACCATCCGCTGTCGCAGTCAGTTGCATGCGTTCGCCATCGGTACCGGCAACCAGACCGCCCATGCGCAATTGCATCAACACATTACGTATGCCGAGAGGCACCGGGGTGCCGGTACCGTCAGGATCATTGAAGCGCAAATCCCCGCTTTGCCGCTCAATACGGATATCGCCGCGCACACTGTCTTTCAGTTGCAGATCCCATTTGGCATTCAGTTTCAGATTTCCGGTGACCGTGTATTGCGGACGGAACAGGTTGACCACATCCAGCAGACGCACATCGCTCATACTGCCCTTGGTAGTCAGCGTGCCGGGTAACCACTCAAACTGATCCAGTGTCAGCTTGGCCATCTCACTTTGCAATTGCAGACTGCCGAGCCGCAAAGAATCTGGTGTGATCTGCAAACTGGCAGGACTCACTAAACGCAAGTCAGGTTTCCCCGTCAGCGCCAGCGACTGCAATTGTCCTTTCCATTCCCAATGACGCAGATCATTTTTTGCACCGGCACTGAGTGCGCCATCCGCAGCCAGATTCAATTGCTGTTTGCTGCTGAATGCGACTTCCGCCTGCAAGGTATGCGCCGCTTTTTTACCTTTGAGTTGCACATGCAATTGCCGTATTTTTTCTTTCTGTACCGCGTCAGACAGATCGGCATCATTCAGGACAGGAAAATCGCCACCCAGTTGCTGCGCACTGATGTCGCCGTCAATCTGCCCATCCAGACCTTTACTCAGGCTGAGCTTGCCGGATAATTTTGCAACGGTGTAGGTTTTATTATTTTGCGAGAAACTGAATTGTTCCGCCTCCGTCGTCAGGCTACCCGCCATGTCATTAAAGCGCCCCTGCAACTGCACATCGGCTTTCAACTTGCCGCCGAAGGCCAGTGAGCCGCTGCCGAACAAGGTATTTAATTCGGATAGTTCCGGCGCATCGAGATTCAGCGTCAGCACGTCGCCCACCGCGCCCCATGCCCCCTGCCCTTTCAGCACATTTTTACCCCAACGCAGATCCAGCTGACGCAACATTAATTGCTGATCCTGACGCCATTGCAGATCGACATTCCCTTGCACAGCTTGTCCGGCATATTGCCCATGTAACGCGGGTAGCTTTGCCTGCAATTGCAGGCGTGGCTGTAATTGTCCATCGGTACTGAAGTCCGCCTGCAAGCGTCCGGCAGGTGTCGCCATCCATCGAGCCGGATCAAAATTACTGAGATTGCCTTTGAAATGAAATACCTGGTTGCCACTGAAAGCTATCTCTCCCTTCGCCTCCAACCGGGAGTCTTCCGCCTGCAATTCAAACTTGCTTAAGCTCAGCAATACTTTATTCAGATCGTAGGTGAGTTCGGCATTGAGGCGTGCTTTGCCATCGTTCAGTTGCGCCTGCGTCAGTATTGTCTGATTTGCCGCCGTCTGCACTTGGGCACTACCATTAATGTGCGTAGTGTGTAAGCGCTGATCTATCTGGTTCAGATCAATGTTCGTCAAACTCAGTTGCGCATGGGCACGGGTCGCGGTTCCCTGCAGATCAAGGCTGGCATCACCACGAATCTGACCTTTACTATCAACTTGCACTACCAGATTACTGAAATCCAGATGCGTCGCTTGCCAGTTCAGGCTCGCACTGACTGAACGAAGCGGTATCGCATTTCTGTTGAGCGGGCCGGATGCAGCATTCGTGACAGAAATCTCACCTTCAACATAGTTGGCTGAGGCTGGCTGAATGATATTTTTCGCAGTACTTTTTGTAATATTTTTTTCGATATTCTGAGGCGCTTTTTGCTGTACTTTTTGTGCTGTTTTTTGCTCAGATTTTTGCTGTGCTTTTTCCCCTGATTTTGGTCGCAAATCTGCCAGCAGCCGCAGATCGGCTTGCGGTGCGGCGCTGGCCCAGGCAGCCGGATTGAAATGTTGAATATCGACATGGGCGCTTTTGAAGATCTGCGCGTCGAATGGTGCAATCAAGGCGCTGGCCGTGCCATTCAGGTGTGCTGTTTTTTTATTCGTCAGTGCTTTTTTTTCGGCATCAGCAGCAAGCGCTGGTGCGCCGGATTTTTCCTGCAATTGCGCCTGCAAAGCGAGTTGCAGTTCCTGCAGACTGCCAGCAACCTGAAGTTGTGCTGCGACTGGCGGCACATCGGCCCTGACTTGCCCCTGCAACAGCGCATTGCCCTTGATTGCAAATGGGCGCTGACTCGCCATCGTTGCCGATGTTACGTTGGCATTTCCCCACGGTGAACTCAGTGCCAATTGCGCTCGATACTGCTGTGCGACGAATTCTAATGAGCCCTTCAGCGCAGTCAGCGTTACGACTTCTTTTTGTTTACCACCGGCGAGAATATCGGCCACCACCAGCCGCCCCAGCGCCAACTCACGCGCCTGCAATGCAAACGGTAATCCCAGATCAGCAGGCAGACTTGCGGGCGTGTTGCTGGATGCGGTCGCCACCAGCAAAGAGCTGGCCTGCAAGCGATCAACCAGCACTTGCTTACGCCATAAAGCCGCAGGATGCCAGCTTAACTGCACGCCGCTGGCTTTGATCTCCAGCGTTGGCGTTTTCAGCAACAACTCATCAATCTGAATGTCATCGCCGATACTGCCCCGGATGCCATTCGCTTTGAGACTACCCAGACTCACATAATCAATCAGGGCGAATAAACTCCGGCTGCCACTCTCTGTTTTAACAGCCCAGGTCAGCAGCAGTCCGCAGCACAGTAACAGCAAAACCAGTACACAGAAAAAATGAAATATCCAGGAGCGCTGCTGACGTGCAGGCGGAATACTTGCGGTCGTCTGCTCAGGGTTGGCCGGTGTCTCTGTTTTTTCGATGTCGGTCATATCAGAAGGCAATCGCGATAGAAAAATCCAGGCGCGCTTTTCTGGTTTGCAAACCATAAGCAAGATCAAGCGCAATCGGCCCAGCTGGCGTGTGATAACGACCACCGACACCCAGCGATTTATGCAAACTGAATTTCTTCCAACTGTCGGCGGCATCACCGGCATCAACAAAACTGGCGACACCCCAGGTGCTGTTGAGCCAGTGTACATATTCTGCGCTGGCAACGCCCATCACACGCCCGCCAGTAACGGCCGTTGGATGCTGAACACCCAGACTTTGGTAAGCATATCCGCGCACCGTTGAACTGCCACCGGTACGGAATAAATAATCTTCCGGAATGCCTTCATTTTTCGGAGAAAAAACCTGACCGGCTTCGGCTCGCAGAATAACGCTATCGGTGCGCCCGACCGGTATCCAGCGTTGATATTTACCGTAACTACGGATGAAACGCTGATCGGACAACAAAGCTTTTTCGGATACATCCAGATCCAGCTGGTAAATCTCACCGCGACGCGGCGCAAACGCATTATCCACATCACGCCAGGTCCAGCCTACGCTGGCAACCAGCGCCTTGCTGACGGAATCATCTTCGCCCTCAACCTCTTTTCGTTCGCGTATCAGTTTCAGTGCCAGCCTTTGTTCGATATGGCCGTGGGTATTCGTGCGTTTGATCCCGACGGCATTGCGTAAGGACTTCACTCCGGAAACGTCCTGCCTGTCCATGATCACGCCGAACGAATCGAGTTTATTGTCGTGCGGTGGCAGATAGATATCGGCATAGCCCAACTGACGCTTTTGTTCTATCCGTATCGCGCTGCGCAGATCCCATGCTTTTTCAAGGATGTCGCGGTCGCGATAAGCGATCTCGCCGCGAAAACCGGTATTGCTGCTGTAACCGACACCGAAACTGAGATCACGCGCTTTGCGCTCGATCAGGTTCACCTCAACCGGTACTGCGGCGGCTTTTTCAGGATCGGGATCTATCGATACCGCCACTGTTCCAAAATAAGGCGAATTTTGTAAATTGCGCTGAAATTCGAGTAAGCGACTGCGTGAATAGGCTTCGCCGCGCACCGGTGGCTGATAGCGATCGAGCAGCCATTGCGGATAGCGCTGCAAACCGGTGACCCGTAATTCGCCCAGAAAAAACGGTGGCCCGCTATCGACTTCGACCTGTAAATCGGCGCGATAATTATCGGCGTCGACGTTCGCTGCACTGTCCGTAATTCGCGCAGCGGCATACACATCGGAACGCAGTGTTTCGGTCAGCTGTGTTTTGGCATCGCGCCAGTCAGACTCACGGAAAAATTGCCCGACACCGAGCCCCCAGTCTTCGATCAGACCAATACGCCGCTGTTTTGCAATCGCATCATCCGCCGCAAGTGCATCGGCAAACGCGCCCTGAAAAGTCAGCGTGACATTTTCTATGCCGGTACGTTGTCCGGCATCGACCACAACCTCGATCACTTTTTCGGCGACATTCGCATTGGCTGAATTTGAATTGGCCGTAGTACCGACATCATCGAGATTACGAAATTCTATCTGCGGTGAGAAATAACCTTCAGTGGCGAGAATACCGCTGATGTCCTGCCGTAAGCGACGGATTAAACCCGGTGTGACGTTCTGGGATTCGCTGCTGCCGGAAAATTCAGCAATATGCTCGCGCAGCAAATTAGCCCAGTCAGTGTTCGCTGCCTGCAAACGGAAACGGCCACTGGTGCGGCGAATGACGACGTCCGCATCACCATCAGTAACACTCTCCGATTCTGGCGCTGCCTGTGTCTGCGCCAGCGGCACAACTGGCGGCAACACTGGTTTTTCCTGCGCAAAAACAGGTATTGCCGCTGCGTATAACAGCCAGCCGGAAAAACCCAGGCATTTGCGAATAGGCATCATGCTGATTTATTTTGTTGCCAGCCCAACGCGGTTGATACCCAGTTTTTTGGCTTCAGAAATCACCTGCACCACGTCGTCATAAATAATGCCTTTATCCGCAGAAACCAGCACCGACAGATCGGGTTTTGCTTCGTGATATTCGCGCAACTTCGACATCAACTGTTGGCGATTTTTCGCCTCTTCTTTGCTTTCCTGACGATTATTGCCGTTGCTGCCATTTTTGCTATTGACGCTGATGGTTGCAAGCTCATTCGGTCGCAACGTAACTTCAATATATTCTGACGGCGGCTGTGTCGATTGACCGGCCGTCGGCAAATTGATCACGCTGGGATTGGTCATCGGTGCGCACACCATGAAAATCACCAGCAATACCAGCATCACGTCGATGTAGGGAACAACGTTAATTTCGGCCTTGAATTTGCGTTTACGTTCGCCACGCAGATAACTCATGCTGACTCACTTTGCATTAGCGTGACTGACGCTGAAGAATATTCGAGAACTCTTCAATAAAAGTTTCAAAACGAATCGCCAGACGATCAATGTCATGCGAATAATGGTTGTACGCCAGCACCGCAGGAATCGCGGCAAACAAACCAATCGCAGTTGCAATCAGCGCCTCTGCAATACCCGGCGCCACCGCAGCCAGCGTCGCTTGCTGCACATTCGCCAGACCACGGAAGGAATTCATAATCCCCCAGACGGTACCGAACAAACCGATGTAAGGCGACACTGAACCGACCGAAGCAAGGAAAGATAAATGCGCTTCCAGCATATCCATTTCACGCTGATACGCGGCGCGCATCGCACGGCGGGCACCATCGAGCATCGCGCTGGCATCGAGCGAGGCTTTATTCGCGTTTTTGACTTTATGGTATTCGCTCATACCGGCTTCAAAAATACGTTCCATCGAACCGGTTTTATCGCGACCGCGACGGTTGCTGGTGGCATCCTGATACAGCTCGACCAGGTTGCCACCGGACCAGAAATTCCGTTCAAATACTTCGGTCTGCGCGCGCGCCTTTTTAATCGCAAACATTTTGCTGAAGATATAAGTCCAGCTGGTGAGAGACACGCCGAGCAGGATCAGCATCACCAGTTTCACCAGAACAGAGGCATTGCTGATCAGGCTGAGAAAAGAAAGGTCTTGAGTAACGTTCATATTGAATCAGAGTTGAGAACAACAAATAACAAAGGGTAAAAAGGACATTCTGATCATCAGGCAAACGCCGACGACATCAGGCAGAAATTTTTTCCACAATAACATCCGGGATCACTGCCGGGCGCAAGCTTTCCGTACCGACGCAGCCGACTTTAATCTTGCCGCTGGCCAGCAGGCGCTCGCCGCACCAGGCTTCTTGTGCAAACACGATCGACGCCCGTCCAAGCTTTTCGACCACGGCGGTGATACGGAGTTCATCGTCGAGTCTGGCGGGTGCATGATACTCGACTGTGCTTGCTTTGACGACAAACATTACCTGATGCACCTGCGTCATTTCCTGCTGATGGATGCCGGTGGCGCGCAGCCATTCGGTGCGGGCGCGTTCAAAGAACTTCAGGTAATTCGCATAAAAGACGATGCCGCCAGCGTCCGTGTCTTCGTAATACACACGCACATTCCAGTTGAAATTATTCATGATGAGCAGCTGATTTTCGCTTTTTTAACTAGGTGTTTTTCATAAACAGGGGGAGTATCTGCCTGTTTCGCCTTAATGTCAGCATAAACAAAGGGCTTTTAAATATACTCCCCCCAGTATTATTTCAGCAAAAATCCGCTCAAACGACGTTTCGTTTGATGTTCAGCGGCCCGAAACCCTGGCAGGTCGGCATCATCTCGATATAGTTGATGTTGACATGCGCGGGTAAAGTCGCAATCCAGTAGGCGGTTTCAGCGATATCGACCGAAGTCAATGGCACCGTGCCTTCATAGACTTTCGCGGCAGCATCGTCGTTGCCACGGAAACGCACATTTGAAAACTCAGTTCCACCACATAAGCCTGGTGCAATATTCGTCGTGCGCACGCCAGTACCAGCCATATCTGCCCGCAGATTCTTGGTGAACTGATCGACAAAGGCCTTCGTCGCGCCATACACATTGCCGCCCGGATAAGCGGTTGAGCCAGCAATCGAGCCGATATTGATAATCATGCCGCTGTTACGCGCCACCATGTCAGGCAAAACTGCCCGCGTCACGGTCACCAGACCTTTGGTGTTGGTGTCTATCATGGTTTCCCACTCTTCCTGCGAGGCCAGATGGGCGGGTTCGGTTCCCAATGCCAGACCGGCATTATTGATCAGCACATCGATTTTCTTCCAGTCCGCAGGCAAATCTGCCAACGCCTGCAGTATCGAAGACTTTTGCGTCACATCCATCGTAACCGGCAATAACTTGTCGCCCAGCTCTGCGTGCAAAGCAGACAAACGTTCGAGCCGACGGGCGGCAGCGATGACCTGATGACCTTCGCGTACAAATTTACGCGCCATTTCTTCGCCGAAACCTGAGCTTGCACCTGTAATTAATACGATCATGCTGAAATCCTTTATGCCGTTGAATAAAAAAATGCGCTTGTTTGCCGTGTTTGTCGTAGCCGGAAACAAATATCTGTCAGATATCTATTCTAAGGGCTTTTGCGATACAGGTTAGGGCAGACAGACTGCGACTAAAACGAAAGCAGTTATTTTTTAGCAAAATAACCATATCTATCATGTGCTGATGAGTGGCTTGCCCATTCAAAGCGCATCACGTAAAATCTCAGCACCATTTTGTCTCACGTGACTGGCGAAATTGTGGCTGATCCCGATCAGGGCGGCTGCAAAAGATGGAGATCCATCGGGAAGCGTGAGATGTCGGGGTTACTGTGTTCCGTGATCCCAGCCGTGCGCCTGGGTAGCCTGATGGTAAAAGTAGTGAGGCTGCCTCTCTTCGTCCGCGTCAGACTGACACCTCATTGAAGTCAATCACCAATCTCGTTTACTTAACCAGTTTAATGCGCTTGTTGAATTCACTTATTTAACTCACTCTCACGATAGTCAGGAAAACCATGTTTGCAAAAAACCATACTCTCGCCAATATCGATCCCGAATTGTTCGCGACGATACAATTAGAAAACCAGCGTCAGGAAGATCACATTGAGCTGATCGCTTCTGAAAACTACACTTCCCCTGCCGTCATGGAAGCACAAGGCTCGCAACTGACCAACAAATATGCCGAAGGCTATCCAGGCAAACGTTACTACGGCGGCTGCGAACACGTTGATGTGGTCGAACAACTGGCGATTGATCGCCTGAAGCAGTTGTTCGGCGCTAACTTTGCGAACGTACAGCCAAACTCAGGCTCGCAAGCGAATCAGGGCGTGTTTTTTGCGCTATTGAATCCGGGCGACACCATCATGGGCATGAGCCTCGCTGAAGGCGGTCATCTGACGCACGGTATGCCGCTGAATATGTCGGGCAAATGGTTCAATGTTGTGTCTTATGGCCTGAACGCACAGGAAGACATCGACTACGATGCAATGGAAAAACTGGCACGCGAAACCAAACCAAAACTGATCATCGCCGGTGCATCTGCATTTGCACTGCGTATTGATTTTGAACGTTTCGGCAAAATCGCCAAAGAAGTCGGCGCGTATTTTATGGTCGATATGGCGCATTATGCCGGCCTGATCGCAGCGGGCGTGTATCCGAATCCAGTGCCGTTTGCTGACGTCGTCACTTCCACCACGCATAAGAGCCTGCGCGGCCCACGCGGCGGTATCATACTGAGCAATGACGAAGCGATCGCTAAGAAAATTAACTCATCGATTTTCCCTGGTATTCAGGGCGGCCCGCTGATGCATGTGATCGCCGGTAAAGCAGTGGCATTCAAAGAAGCGCTGTCTCCGGAATTCAAAGAATATCAGCAACAAGTCATCAAAAATGCGGCGGCTCTGGCGCAGACACTGACAGAACGCGGTCTGCGCATCGTTTCCGGCCACACTGAATCTCATGTGATGCTGGTGGATCTGCGTCCTAAAGGTCTGACAGGCAAAGAAGCGGAAGCAATCCTCGGTTCCGCACACATGACTTGCAACAAAAACGGTATCCCTAACGATCCGCAAAAACCGATGGTCACTTCTGGTATCCGTCTGGGCAGCCCGGCATTTACCACCCGTGGTTTCAAAGAAGCAGAAGCAATCAAAGTCGGTCATCTGATTGCTGACGTGCTGGATAATCCTAACGATGCGGCAACCATAGAACGCGTCAAAGCAGAAGTGAAAAAACTGACCAGCGCTTTCCCTGTGTACGCGAAGTAATTTCTGGTCGTCATCAAAACGCCACTCAGCCGAGTGGCGTTTTTTTAATTGTCGCTGTCTGACAGACAAACTCACCCACTACGGCTCTATTCATGAAATGTCCTTACTGCCATCATATTGATACTCAGGTCATCGATACGCGTGTTTCCGAAGAAGGCAATGTTATCCGTCGTCGCCGTCGCTGCGCAGATTGTGATAAGCGCTTCACCACGTATGAGCGGGTGGAACTGGTGATGCCTGTCATCGTCAAGAAAAATGGCAGCCGCACTGAATATGAATCGAATAAACTGCGCGCCAGCTTCATGCTTGCGCTGCGCAAACGCCCTGTGTCTGCCGAAGCGATCGACAGCGCCATTCAACGCATAGAAGAAAAATTGCTCTCCAGCGGCGAACGGGAAATCATGTCCGTCCATCTGGGCGAACTGGTCATGCACGAATTAAAACGTCTCGACAAAATCGCCTACATCCGTTTTGCTTCGGTCTACAAAAGTTTTAAAGACATCTCTGAATTCGCCGAGGCGATACAAGAAGTGAATGTCGACAACAAACCTTCAAAAAATAAATAAGCAACATGGAGCACATGAACACCGCCGGCTGGCTGGTTGCCGCCTTTGCGGTTCTGATTACCGGGATTTCTAAATCAGGGCTGGGTGGTGCATTGGGCGGCCTGGCCGTTCCCTTTCTTTCGCTGTGGATTTCACCGCGTAACGCAGCAGCAGTGATGCTGCCTATCCTGATCGCGATGGATATGGTCGGCATCCGCGCCTGGAGCGGCAAAGCCGACTGGCGTGATCTGAAAGTGCTGATACCGGGCGCCATCGTCGGCATTGTGTTGGGAACGCTGGCCTTTGGTGTCATGTCCGACCAACTGGTGAAAGGACTGATAGGACTGATCGCCGTCGGTTTCACCCTCGACCGGCTATTACGTCATCGCGGCCAGGCAACGACAGAACAGCGTCCATCACGTATTTTTGGCTGGCTCAGCGGCATTGGTGCTGGCTTTACCAGCACACTGGCGCATGCCGGCGGGCCACCGGTGATGATCTATCTGCTGTCTTGGCGGCAGCCGCGTGAAACCTTCGTCGCAACCACGGTCTTTTTCTTTTCCGTCATCAACCTGGCGAAACTGCCTTTTTACATCGCGCTCGGCCTGTTCAGCATCGACACGCTGACGATGTCCGCCTTACTGCTGCCGCTGGTACCAGTGGGCGTGTGGATAGGCATGCGTCTTTTACAGCGCATCCCGGAACGTCCGTTTTATCTGTTCGCAACCGCAGCGCTCGGGCTTTCCGGCGTCAAACTATTGTGGGATGGATTGATGGCGTAAGTTTATGCCGTGCTTAGGTCGCGAGAGTAATGGCATGCTCCACATTCTGTGTCTGACATCTCTTTGCACCATTGTTTTGCTGTGTACTGTGTCCCAATTCGGGTACGGGTCATCTAAGTAATGCGGTTCCTCACCGCAGGTTCATTCTTCTGAGCATCCCAGCTTCATACTAGCGTTCCAGTTTTGTTGCGGTGATAGAGTAATGGGAACATTTACACAAGCTGCCTCCACACAGATGAACGCACGCCCTTCATCATCTGCGAGATCCGCAATTTGCCGCGCGCCCTCATCCCAGGGAGTCCATACGACCGTATCGGGAAAACCATGCTTGTCAATTCGGAGCTCGCCAAGACCGGTCTGTAAAATCAGATGATCTGGTGTTTGCGCATAAATACTGTCGATCGCATTTTTCACAATCAATTGATCCATTCCGCTTGCCGCTGCCTTTTCCTGTGTAAGTTTGTTGTAACTGGGGCTATTTGCCAGTCCCAGTATCGTCGCAAATTTCCCTTCTGCGACGCGGAAATAGGTATGCAACGCAACCTGAAACGACATTGTTTGCACGCCCTCATTCCGCACTTGCCAATCGACCTGTAAGGCCTGGTCGGTTAAGGTGATGCGTATCGTTGCAGTAAATGAATGCGGCCAAAACTGCATACTTTCAGGGGTATCCGTCAGCACCAGTGTCGCGCTTGCCGTATCGTCGTTCTGCTGCACATCCTCAAGCCGCCAAATTGCCGTGCGGGCAAATCCATGCTTGGGCAACGGCCCCAAGTCAGCAAACTGAGGAAAGATGACAGGAATGCCACCACGCAAAGGCTGACTCTGATCTGGAGAAGAAAGACGACTCATAAATAACTGTTCGTCGCGACCTGCCGGTGACCAGGAGGCGATATGTGCGCCTTGAACACGGATATTGCATCGCGCATGATTTTTGGTATGCAACGCTATCCAGTCTGCATTTGTTTTTTTATTGTTGTTCATCATCGATTAATTTTGATTAATTTTGATCAATTCACTTACAACGTCGCCATTTATACGACATCGTATAACATTTAACAGACGTTTTCCTATACAATCGCGCCAAAATCATCTCTACGGCGAATAGATACTGCGATGGAAAAATCAGCCTTATTTCCCAATAACACCAGAAGAAAACATAAGAGCCTCTCGCAAAGTCTGGCGGAAAATATCACCGAAAAAATTCGTAGCGGCGCCTTGAAACCTGGGGATAAATTACCGACCGAATCCGCCATCATGGAATTATACGAGGTCAGCCGCACTGTGGTCCGGGAAGCAATTTCCCACTTACAGGCCGGAGGCTTAGTACAGACACGTCATGGTATCGGCACCTTCATTCAGGAACCGCCGAGTAATCCGCTGAGCCTGCATAAAGAAGCCATCGTTACGGTGCGTGACGTTCTCGACATTCTGGAGTTGCGTATCAGCCTTGAAACCGAAGCGGCATGGCTGGCAGCATTACGGCGTACCGACGCGCAAATGGCGGAACTCAGTCTGGCATTAAAAGATATTCTGGGACATGTACAACGGGATACAGAATCCGTGAACGCAGATATGCGTTTTCACCAGTTGATTGCGCAAGCAACCGGCAACCGCTATTTCGTCGATATTCTTTCTGACCTCGGCAGCACACTGATTCCACGTGCGCGTCTGGACTCCGCAGCGCTGAGCGATGAAGCCAGCAACAGTTATCTGGAACGAGTCAATCGCGAGCATGAAGATATACACGATGCGATCTTACGCAAAGACTCGGAAGCTGCCCGCGCCGCTATGCGCACTCACCTCAGCAATAGCCGCGAACGTTTGCGCCTCGCGCAACAGAAGTTTGAGACTGATCAGCAGTAAATCCTTCGCAATACAAAAAACGCCGGTCTGCCATGCACCAACAATAAAGACCGGTCAAAGTGACCGACCTATGCTGGTCGTATCTTTGCGCACGGCCAATCAGTCACGCTGACGATAAAACTTCGATATTCTGCGCTCTGACCTAGCACTGCACCTGCCCCCTCAAAAAAACCACCTGACAAACCACCTGACCAACAGCTGAATTGAATTTATGAATATTCAGTGTTGCATCAACATAAAATCAGTTGTACGATGTCGTACATGTATTTTTGAATTTAAATTTCCAGACTTTTATTTACCTTAATGATTCTGGTGAAACCGATCACCAGACGCTTACTTTTGGAGACATCATGCACCCACAAGAACTGAAAAAAATCCTCTCTTCCGGCCTTCTGTCTTTTCCGCTGACAGACTTTGACGCCAATGGCGACTTCAACGCAAAAACCTATGCGGATCGTCTGGACTGGCTGGCTCCTTATGGCGCGAGTGCATTATTTGCCGCTGGTGGTACTGGCGAATTTTTCTCACTGACTTCATCCGAATACAGCAGCATCATTAAGGTCGCGGTTGATACATGCCGTGGCAAAGTACCTATTCTGGCAGGTGCCGGTGGCCCTACCCGCGTTGCTATCGCTTACGCACAAGAAGCAGAACGTCTGGGTGCTGACGGCATTTTGTTGTTGCCACATTACCTCACAGAAGCCAGCCAGGATGGCCTGATTGCGCATATTGAAGAGGTATGCAAATCGGTCAGCTTCGGTGTCGTGGTGTACAACCGTGGCATCTGCCGCTTGACGGCGAACTCGCTTGAAATTCTGGCGGCACGCTGCCCTAACCTGATTGGTTTCAAAGACGGTATCGGCGATATCGAACTGATGGTTTCTATCTGGCGCCGTCTTGGTGATCGCCTGACCTATCTGGGCGGTTTGCCAACAGCCGAAGTTTATGCAGCCGCCTATAAAGCATTGGGCGTGCCGGTGTATTCTTCTGCCGTCTTTAACTTTGTACCGAAACTGGCGATGGACTTCTACCATGCTGTCGCCAAAGATGATCACGCGACAACCAATCGTCTGATCGACGAATTCTTCCTGCCTTATCTGGATATCCGTAACCGTAAATCAGGTTATGCAGTCAGTATCGTTAAAGCAGGTGCGCGTCTGGTCGGTCACAGCGCAGGCCCAGTCCGCGCACCACTGACTGACCTGACGGCAGCCGAAGATGAAATGTTGCGCGAACTGATACTCAAACAAGGCGCGCAATAAACGGCGATCGTTAAGATCATCCGTATTGTCAACGTAACGATTTCAGGTGGTTATTGCGGTAAACGACCACCTGCACCGGAGAAATAAAGATGGAAATTTCAGGACAAATGCTGATAGGACGTCAGCGCATCAAGGGCCAATCTGGCGGCACCCGTGCAATCAACCCAGCCACCAACGAACAATTGGAACCATTGTTCAGTTACGCCTCAGAAGCTGAGGTCAACCGGGCATGCGAATTGGCTGAACAAGCATTTGACGCCTATCGCCTGACATCGCTGGAACAACGCGCTGCATTTCTGGAGGCAATCGCCGATCGCATTCTGGCGTTGGGTTCAACGCTGATTGAAAGAGCGCATACCGAAACTGGTCTGCCAGTCGCACGACTGGAAGGTGAACGTGGTCGCACCGTGAATCAGTTGAAGCTGTTTGCAAAAGTTTTGCGTGATGGTCACTACCTGCAAGCAACGCTGGACTCGGCATTGCCAGAACGGACACCGCCACGCCCAGACCTGCGTATGCAGAAAATCGCATTGGGCCCAGTTGCAGTCTTTGGCGCCAGTAATTTCCCCTTAGCCTTCTCCGTTGCCGGTGGTGACACAGCGTCAGCACTGGCTGCCGGTTGCCCGGTCATCGTAAAAGCACATAATGCGCATCTGGGCACATCAGAACTCGTAGGCTCAGCAATCCAGCAAGCAGCGATCAGCTCACAAATGCCGGAAGGCGTGTTCTCCATGCTGATTGGCGCGGGTGCGGCAGTCGGGCAAAAACTGGTTGCGCATCCTGTCATTCAGGCGGTCGGTTTTACCGGCTCGCGTAGTGGCGGCCTCGCATTAGTGAAAACAGCCAACGAACGCAAAGAGCCTATTCCAGTCTATGCAGAGATGAGCAGCATCAATCCTGTGTATCTGTTACCTGCTGTATTGGAAGAAAAAGCCAGCGCACTGGCGAGTCAGTTTATCGATTCACTGGTGATGGGCGCAGGCCAATTCTGCACTAACCCAGGGCTGGTGCTGATGCAAAAATCTGCGGCAGCAGAAGAGTTTATCGCAGCGGCAAAACTGGCACTCGAAAGCAAACCAGCGACAACCATGCTGACGCCCGGTATTCACGGTGCATATCAGAGCGGCTGCGCGAAAATTACTGAATTGAAAAACGTGCAGATCGCAGCCAAAGGTCAGCCAGCAGCCACTCCAAATGCCGCGCAAGCGATGTTATCGGTGTGCGACGCCGGCGATTTTCTGCAGACCCCGGCATTGCAGGAAGAAGTATTTGGCCCATCTTCCGTGGTCATCCTGTGTGACGATTTGCCGCAAATGCTGGCCGTCACAAAAGAACTGGAAGGCCAGTTAACTGCAACCGTACATACGGCACCAGACGATCATGTCGCAGCCCGTACATTATTAACGAGTCTGGAAAAGAAAGCCGGCCGTATCCTGTTTAATGGTTTCCCGACCGGTGTCGAAGTCGCACACGCCATGGTGCATGGCGGCCCATTCCCTTCAACATCGAACAGTCGCAGTACGTCTGTCGGTGCCACGGCAATTGATCGCTTCCTGCGCCCGGTCTGCTATCAAGCGATTCCATCTGATCTCTTGCCTCCGGCATTAAGTGATGAAAATCCTTGGAAGCTCACAAGAATGGTCGACGGCAGCCTGAAAAATTAATATGATCGCTCCCCTTTGCTGCAACGCTGCCTAGGGGAGTTTGCGGTATACCAAGCACACGAAACAGATGTGCGTAGACATACAGTAACAAGGAGACACTCAGATGAGTTCTAATCAAATCGGCAAATACCGATGGACTATTTGCGCACTGCTGTTTTTTGCGACAACAGTGAATTATCTGGATCGTCAGGTGCTCAGCCTGCTGGCACCGGATTTATCAAAAGAGTTCGGCTGGTCAAATACTGACTACGCCAATATCACCGCTGTATTTCAGTTCGTCTATGCGATTTCCATGCTTTTTGCAGGCCGCCTGATTGATAAAATCGGCACAAAAGCAGCCTATACGCTGGCAATCGCGATCTGGTCAATTGGCGCGATATTGCATGCTTACGCCATTCCCGCCGGTGAAGCGACATCAAACTTACTGGCAACGCTTGGCTTAGCAATCGTGCCAGTGTCGGTTGCCGGCTTCATGTTGTCACGCGCAGTTCTCGCCTTCGGTGAAGCAGGTAATTTTCCCGCTGCAATCAAAGCGACCGCTGAATATTTCCCCAAACATGAACGCTCATTCGCAACCGGTATTTTTAATTCCGGCGCGAATATCGGTGCGATTCTGGCGCCGCTGACCGTACCCTGGATTGCCGAAAAATTCGGCTGGCAAACAGCCTTCATCGTCATCGGCGCAATCGGCTTTGCATGGATGGTTGCCTGGGAAATTCTGTATGACAAACCTGAGAAACAAAAACGACTCAGTAAAGCAGAACTGGACTACATCCAGCAACATGATGCGCCGGTCAGTGATGCGGTCACGACTGAAAAAACTTCCTGGCTGAAGTTGTTAAGCTATCGCCAGACATGGGCATTCGTCTTCGGTAAATTCATGACGGATGGCGTGTGGTGGTTTTTCCTGTTCTGGCTACCCAAATATCTGGAAGTCCAGTACAAAATGCAAAAGACAGAAATCGTCATTCCTCTTGCAGTACTGTATAGCATGACGATGGTAGGCAGTATTGGTGGCGGCTGGTTACCAAGCTATTTCATGAAGCAAGGCATGGCTCCGTACACAGGCCGGATGCGAGCGATGTTGCTGATCGCCGTATTTCCGCTCGTCGTATTGCTGGCACAACCATTCGGCTATATCAGCTCCTGGGTGCCGGTATTACTGATAGGGATAGGTGCTTCTGCGCATCAGGCATGGTCAGCCAATATCTTCACCACTGTTTCTGATATGTTCCCGAAAAAAGCCGTGGCATCAGTGGTCGGTATCGGCGGCATGGCTGGCGGTCTGGGCGGTGTGTTGATTTCAAAATCAGGCGGCTGGTTATTTGATTACTACAAAGCGGCCGGACACATACAGACAGGCTACACCATCATGTTTTCATTCTGTGCGGTCGCCTATCTGCTGGCGTGGGCTGTGATGAAAGCCTTAGTCCCTGCACACAAAGACATCACTGACCTGTAACGCCGGAGTATTGACATGCAAGCATTTGCAAACCTTGAAGTTATCGGCAACGAATCCTGCGTGGTAGGCGAAAGCCCGCTCTGGTGCGAAAGCCAGCAGTCCTGGTTCTGGGTTGATATCCCCCAGAAACGTGTCTGGAAATACGACACCAGCAAGCAGCAGAGCCGTTACTGGAACACATCAGAAATGGTGGCCAATATTGCGTTCTCAGCGCAAGGTGATCTGATCGCTGGCATGGAAACCGGGTTATTCCGTTTATCACTGAATGCTGAAATACATGCATTGGAAACGCGGCTGGTCGCGCTGCCGGAAGCGCAACCAGGATTACGCTTTAACGATGGCAGATGTGATCGTCAGGGACGTTACTGGAGCGGCACCATGTGGATGGACATGGCTGCCGCCAGAAATATCGGCAATCTGTATCGCTACACCAGCCACGACGGCTTGTCTGCGCCCGTCATAGCTGGATTACTGACGCAAAATGGCCTGGCATGGTCGCCTGATGGCAGAACAATGTATTTGTCAGATTCTCACCCGCAAAGTCAGCTCGTCTGGGCATTTGATTACGATACTGATAGCGGAACACCGTCAAACCGGCGTCTCTTTGCGGATATGAAAGAATTGCCGGGGCGCCCCGACGGTGCGGCGGTCGATACTGATGGTTGCTACTGGATTTGCGCCAACGATGGCAGCGCTATTTTGCGTTTCACACCGCAAGGCATAGTTGATCGACAGATTGCATTACCGATGAAAAAACCGGCGATGTGCAGCTTTGGCGGTCCGAATTATGAATGGATGCTGGTGACTTCGATCAACCCGACGCCGGGTCAAAACGATGAGTGGGCGGGAAAAACTATCCTGCTAAAACTGGGAGCGCAAGGAATTGCTGAAACAGGTTTTCAGTTTTAACTACCGCCAAACCTGACAGATATTTCAGCTCCTCGGATACAAAACTAAAGTTTCCAAAAAGCATGAGATACGATAACATACAACGAATATTACATTATTTCACATAAAAACATTATCTTTTTACTACATTTAATTAGAAATTTGAAAGTTTAGCCAAGAATACCAGATTTAGTTATCTTTATTGCAAATAGTTGTCCGATGTCGTAACTCTGAATTCTACATCCCTCCTTTTTCCGGGAAATACAGATTCGATCCATCGCTGTATTGCTCCGTAAAGTCCGTTGTATTTTCAAACACGCTTGGCTTCCCTCCGCTGATCAGCTGCGCAACTGCGCCTGCACTTCCGCAATAAGACAACAAATCTGTTCTGACGAACCCGAATCAATTCACTTTACCTACTTTGTGTAATCACCTGGAGAACAAGATGCAAAAAGTTGTACTAACACGAAACACTCTGGCGGCAGCGCTGGCAATTGCCTGCACCGCGCCTACTGCATTTGCGACGGAAATCAATAACTTCGTCAGTATTTATGGTTTTATCAACGGACAAATTGAGTCGGTTGAAGCCAAAGGTGGTGCCACACCGTACGAGCGTCGTGGTCGTATTTCTGATGGTAACTCGCGCATCGGTTTCACAGGCAACGTTGAAGTCAACAGCGACATCAAAGGTATCTGGCAAATTGAAGGCGGTCTGAACAACTTTGAACAAGCAGGAACCAACGATAACGGACAAACCGCCACACTCGAATCGCGCAATACCTTCGTTGGCTTACAAAGTGAAAAATTCGGTCGTTTTGTGATCGGTAACAGTGACTCTGTCTATCGCAGTCTGGTTGGCTCCGGCAGCGCATTGGGCGGTAACATGGGTATGACAGTACATGGTGTGGACGTGTTCAACAACACCTCCGCCCAACTGACTGGTAATCAGGACAGCATTTTCAGCCGTGGTGAATCACGTATGAAAAATTCCGCACATTATTTATCCCCGGAATTGTTTGGCTTTCAGGCTGGTGTATCGTATGGTTTCGATGAAGCACGCGCCAGCCGCAGTGATCGCAGCCGTTATTCCTTAGCGCTGAAATACCAATATGAAGGACTGGCGATCGGCGTTGCTTATGATCGTCAGAACAATACTGGTATCGATTCCATGATGCTGCAACGCGGCTACGGTGTGATTCTGAATGCACAGGAAGGACTCAGCACATCTTACGCAAAAGCCGTCATCAGCTACACACTGCCAACAAAAACGACGGTTGGCTTTGGCTATGAACGCAGCAGTCTTGGCAACTCTCAATTTATCAATCCATCGGTCGGCTCAATCTACACTGGCAACCGCGACAAAACGCTGAAGCAAGATGCAGTCATTCTGACGCTGGCGCAAGATTACGGTGACGCATCGTTCCTGTTCGGATACGGAAAATTAAACGGCCTCAAAGGCATCAACAGTTTTGCTGAGGATGATTTCCAATCCAAACAACTGTCTTTAGCAGCGACCTACAAGCTCAATAAATTCCTGACGCCATACATCTATCTGACGCGTATCAACAATAACGCTCAATCCAGCACTAATTTAGGTCAGTCTTCACTGCGCAGTAACAATCTGGGAACCAGTACTGCCTTCTTTGCACCAGGCAACAGCCCACGTGCAATCGGTGTTGGTTTGTTAGCGCGCTTCTGATAAATCACTTCCGGAGACTCAATAATGAAAAAATTAAATCAAGAAACAACATCTGGCCGCGTCTGTAAAACGACGGCACTGTTATCGGCACTCACTTCAGCTCTCCTTCTGACAGCATGCGGTGGTGGCGGTGGCAGCGATAACGCAGCAACCGCAGTCAGCTACACACCGGGCGCGGTCTTTAAAGTAGGCACGACGACCTTTGATCCAGACTTACCGGCAGAACCACAATTGCCAACGGATGCCCAGGTTTGCGCGACTCTGGAAGCGAGCAACAATCTGGTGCGCCGTCCTGATGGTTCGTTGCCGCCAGAAGCAGATCCATCCAAAACCGGTGTTGGTGTTGCGGTTGATCCTGCAGTCGCTAATCCCGACCAGGCGCGGATTCAGAGTGCACTCGATGCCTGCGGCGCTGCCGTGGACAAAGAAGTCGGTGCGGCGATTGCTGCGGCTGATGCCGCCGCGGTAGCGCAACAAACGGCAGCGGCTGTTCCCAATAAAAACATCGCCGGTATCAGCGGTGAGGAACTGGCTAAACCACAATATCGCGGCAGTAAATTTGCAGTACGACTGGTCGTCAACAGTAAAGGCCCGGGTAATGGCTTCATTTCAGGCCCATTGACATTGCCGTCTGGCGTGACATTGTGGATCGATAAAGGAGCCACGTTGTATGCAACACGTGACGTCAAAGCTTACGCACCAAATGTGGCAGGCCCTTACTGCGGTAATACAGCGGTCAGCTCAAGCAAAGCCGGTAGCTCCAGCAATTGTCTTGCGTTGATCAATGGTAATAATCTGATCAACTCTGCCGTCGTCGGTGATGGCTCAATTGATAGCCGTGCTTATGCAGAGATCGTCACAACAGACAAACTGTATCCGATCATGAAGGTCGATATGAGCTGCTCCAATACCTATGCGAACTATGCAAAAGGTACACAGGCGGCGGATGGCACAGCGTGTGACAACGGTGGCACGACGGTCAACTCGAAAACCACAGCCCGTAATATGACATGGTGGGATCTGGCGTATCTCGGCAATATGGTACAAAACGGCACAACTGGTACAGGTTCGCAATCGAACTTCCGTATGATGGTGTTCAACTATGCGAAAAATCTGACCCTGTATCGCATCACACTCAATAACAGCGCTAACTTCCACGTTGTTCCAAGTGGTATTGACGGCTTTACTGTATGGGGTGTGAAAGTACAGACACCATCGCTGGCGGCATTTGCCAATCCGGCAGGTAACGGCAATCCTTTGTACACGGGCGACACCTATACCAAAGACAATGTTAAAAATACAGATGCCTTTGATCCGGGTGCAGCAACCAGTCCGACGATCGTCGCATTGACAACAGGAAAATCAACGACATCCAGTGCAAAGCATGCATTTGATGGCTACCTGAAAAACTTCGTCTTCGTCTACAACTATGTCAGTACAGGTGACGACGACGTTGCAATCAAAGGATCGTCTAACCCAAGCCCAGCCGGCAGCAATCTGGCAGCTGTTGATGGTAGCCGTGATGTCCGCAGCGACCGTAAATCCGGTGCGGTCATTGCACATAACCACATTTACTGGGGTCATGGCATTTCCATCGGCAGTGAAACAAATGCAGGCGTAAAAAATGTCGAAGTGTATGACAATTCCTTCCAGCATTCTGAAGAAGGTCTGCGCATCAAATCCGATTACGCACGCGGCGGTGAAGTCAGCAATATTAATTACAAAAACATCTGTATTAAAGACGCCGACAATGCACTGTTGTTCACTACTTATTACAGTACAAAAGGCCTTCCAGCAACGGGTCCTAAAGTGCCGAATTTCCATGACATCCGTCTTGAAAATGTACGCATTCTGGGCGACTCTGCAATTAAACTGCAGGGCTTCCAGGCGAACACTGGTGGCTTTAATCTGCCAGCTTTCCCATTGGTGATGAGCATGAACAACGTCGTTGCAGATACACCATCAGCAATGCGTATGACGATGTCTGATGCGCAACTCTCGATCAAAGGTGTGAATCTGCCTATCGTGGCATCAACAGACAATCGCGTCACAGTCAATGGTGTTGCGACATGGGCGGTTGACGGTGATCTGGTGCTCGATTGCAGCAAGGCTTTTGTCGACTTCCCAGCCATAGGCCAATCGAACATTTTCGGTTCAGGATGGGACAAATAAACCCACTAGTACTACAGGCAGCCCGCAGGCAAGCGGTGCAGCCATAAATCGGGCTGACGCCAGCATCACACGATGCATGCGTCAGCCTTTGTCGTTTTTCAGCATTGCCATGCTTGCAGTCTATCCAACTTTTTTGAGGGATATCCCATATGAAAATCTCCACGCGTTTATTAATGTTGGTGGGTGCCGCCATTGTCGCTATCGCCGCCATCGGTGCCAGCAGTCTCAGTACGCTATATTCTGCCCTGATGCATGACAGAGAAATGCAAATCGAGACCATGCTGGCAATGGGTGAAAACCTCGTCAAGCATTATCATGGCTTGCAACTGAATGGCACACTGACGCAAGATGAAGCACAAAAGCAAGCAAAAGCCGCGCTGACGCAACTCCGCTACGGCAGCAGTTATTATTGGGTCAGGCAACCGGATGGCTTGAATCTGGTACATCCAGACACCAAGAAAGTTGGTACGATTTCTCAAGGGCAGACCATGGATGGTCGCCCCGATGCAAGCGCTTATCGCGAGGAGCTGGCGAAATCCCACATCGCGCTGGTCAGCATGAAATCGCAACGACCAGATGGCAGCCTGGCTCCGAAATTAAATGGACTGGTTGAATTCACACCATGGAACTGGTGGATAGGAACCGGTTTTTTCAGCGATGATATTAACCAAACCTATTGGCAATCAGCGACCACACAAACGATCATTTTTGTCATCGCGCTGATTATTCTGATCGGTTCAGGCTGGCGCATCATCCGTTCCATCAGCGCCATCCTTGGTGGAGAGCCAGCTTATGCCGCCAATATCACACGTCAGATCGCAAATAATGATCTGTCTGTCGACGTCGCTCTGGAAAAAAATCAATCTGGCAGCCTGCTTGGTGCCATCGTCGCCATGCAGGAACAGTTAGCGACAACCGTGCGCAGCATACGTCAAAGCTCCGAAAACATTGCCACCGCATCTTCTGAAATTGCTGCAGGCAACCTCGATTTATCGTCGCGCACGGAAGAACAGGCCAGCGCACTGGAAGAAACATCGGCGACGATACATGAGCTGGAAAGCACCGTCAGAAAAAATACCGAAAATGCCAGAAATGCGAATCAGCTGACAATCGATGCAACGATGCTGGCGAATCGTGGCGGCGCGGTCATGAAGGACATGCTGACAACTATGGATGCGATCAATCAATCATCAAAAGCGGTGGTGGATATTGTCAGTCTGATTGACGGCATTTCATTTCAAACGAATATTCTGGCGTTGAATGCAGCGGTTGAAGCAGCACGCGCCGGTGAACAAGGACGTGGCTTTGCGGTGGTGGCAGCGGAAGTACGAAATCTCGCGCAACGCTCGGCTTCAGCCGCAAAAGAAATCAAGAGTTTGATTGACGCCTCACAATCTCATATGCTTAGCGGTAACCAACTGGCACAAGAGGCAGGGAACTCGATGACGCAAATTGTCGGCGGTATCGAAAAAGTTGCCTCTATCATGCGCGATATCACGATGGCCAGTGAAGAACAGCACACCGGCATCATACAAATTACTGAAGCGATTCGTCAGATGGACAGTGTGACACAACAAAATGCAGCACTGGTGGAACAAGCTGCCGCGGCAGCCGACAGTATGCAATTGCAGGCGGCGGATATGGCAGGACTGGTCAGAGTGTTTAAACTCAAGGATGACGAAGTCGCTGATATCCGAAAAATCAAGACGATACACCCGGCAAAAGAAGCGATGAACTTGAAAGCCATCCGCCGTTAAGCCAACAACAAAAAAAATAGCGGCAAAACAAATGCCGCTACCATTCTTAAAAGCGCATCCGGGAAATAACCAGATGTGCTTTTTTTTACGCAGAATACTCGCGCGTGATCACTTCTTTACCAATCTTCACATTACGCAACTTCAATCCTTTGACGTTATACAGATACATTGCCTGTGTGCCCGCTGCTGGCGTACCAAAATCACAATCAGTAATCGTCACATCGCGCACAGGAAACACTTCCGGCATCGGCGCACTACCGTTATAGTCGGAGGCAACCGGCCCCAGAATAACGATCGACTGGTAACAGGAATACTCACCTTTTGCCGTCTTCACGTTCTCCACCCGGACATTGGAAATATGCACATCCTCAACCACAGGTGGGCGTATCCTCACGTTATCGCTGACTGGCGTGTAATCGCAGTCAAAAGTGACTATCGCACCGGCGGCCGTGGCAACCGTCTTCGATGCAATAGGTGAGCCCGGTAAGGATGTATAAAACGATGGCGATGTCTGCACGCCATTTGGAATCTTGATATTACGCACATAGAAGTGTTTCAGATATCCGCCCCTATTCAGATTCGTCTTCAGACGAATCGCTGTATTTAAGGGATTGGTTTGCCAGTGTACGTTTTCAAACAATAAATTCTGCGCATAAACATGCTCGATGCCGCCCGCCATTTCACTGCCAAGCGTGACGGCGCCATGCCCACTCTGCATCGTACAATTCTGAATCACAATATGGCGCGACGGTCCATATTGTGTATCCAGATTTTTCCCCGCCTTAATCGCAATACAGTCGTCACCGGAATCAAAAGTACAGCCATCCACCAGAACATGGTCACATGCTTCCGGATCAAAACCATCACTGTTAGGTCCGTGACTTTTTGCATGAACACGGCGAATCACGACATGCTGACAATTCACCGGATGATGCTGCCAGAATGGCGTGTTCCTGACCTCATACCCCTCCATCAATACTTTGCGACAACCGATAAACTGTATCATTGGCGGACGCAGGAAATGTCCTTTACCAAATACACGCTGAGGTAAAGGAACACCAGCCTCTGACAATGCAGGCAGATAGCTGGCGTCAGCACGCCATTTATCGTCGTTGCCTTGTATCAGCGCCTGCAGTTCCGGGCTGATCTGCGGCGCTACTTCTTTTAAAGTTTTAGCGTTGAGTGGATTCACCGCATTTTCGGATGGCTTACCGGGGCGATAATTCGGCACTGAACTCTGTGCAACTGCATTCAGCGTTTTCAGCTTGCCTTTCCAGGTCCACCAGCAATCGCCGAATTCATTAAATGGCACGCCACCCTGCCCGTCTAATACCGCAGTCCAGTCTTCACCCGTCAATGCAATATTTTCTTGTCCTATCGCATAGATCATTGGCGAATAGTTCAGACAGTCATTGCTCTGCCAGCGTGAAATACTTAACTTACCGTTTTTTCCGCAATCAACGTCGCCGTATTTCGCATAGTCTTCGGGCTGATGACTGAAATAAACATGTGCTCCGGCCTGCAAGTGAACCTTAACATTCGATAATAAGACGATAGGCCCGGCACAAAACCAGTCACCTGCAGGAATCAGCACGCGGCCGCCGCCTTCACGGTGACAAGTTTCTATCGCATTACGAATTGCTGAATAACAGTCAAAAGACGATGCCGCTGGAGTCTGTAACACACCCTGATCCTCAAACGAACTCCATGCCTGTACTTTTTGCAGCTCACATGTTTTTGCACCGTATCGTGTGATCGGATAATCCGCTTCGCGAAAATGGAATGGAACACTCAGCTTCATAATAATTTCTGTGGCTCTTTTCCATGGATCGGCTGGCGTTTGTCGCTGTGCCGCACTGGCCGCCGCCCAAGGCATACTGCTACCGATACCGATTGCCGCGAGTTGCTTCAGTAAGCGGCGTCGCCCCTGATACTTCTGGTCAGCAAGGGATTCCGATGATGTCTTCAAGGTCATGTCGTACTTCCTTTTTTTGTCTCAAATTATTCGTATTGATTATTGAATTCGCCCAGAAATTGCATGGGTGCAGGTGCAGCCTGATAGCCAAAAGCCGTAGGGCTGATTGTGCTCGCAGATAAATTTCGCCAGAAGTCGTCGCTGTTAAATTGCGCAGGACGATACGGCAAGGTGCCATTTTTATTCCAGTCGGACCAAGGCGTAAGCGGGTGTATATGGGCACCGATCACAGAATTGAGCACAATCATTTTCCCTACCGTTTCTATCGTCTGACGGGTAATCGTGCCAGACGGACTGACAAACTGATCTGTCGTTCCTGCTTCGCAACGATAGCCATCGATAGGTACTTTGCCGTACGGCGTGCAACGCTGATTATGAAACCATTGACGGACCAGATAAAATTTCCCGGCCATCGCATTGCTGCTCTGATCATGGGTAAAGCGGCAGCGGTTAAATACAAATCCGTAACGTGAATTCAGATTCGTACTTGGTGCCGCGACGTAAGAACTGGTGCGAGGACCTAATGAGCGTATCTCCGTCTCAAGAAAATACGCGGTCGCATCACCGAAAATGTAATCAACGTCACCTTCGATATAAGAATGATAGAAGAAGTGACGAGCGGTCTGACCTGATTTGCCGGCGCGCATATACAAGGTATCCTGCAACCCTAGCAGACGCACTTGTTCAAACTGAGCTTTGTCGACACCATCAGTCATCATCGCTAAGGCCTGATGATGCACCATCAGACTTTTCCCATACACGCCATTTCCGGGGCAATCAGCTCCTTCACACGCCTGCGGTGCCGGTGCGCCATTTTTGTTATAGCTGTTTTCAATGGTGATATCACGCATCTGGAATGCCTGACTTTTCACCCACAGCACTGCCGTACCAAATGTCCCGATAATCGGACGGATACGAATGCTGTTAAACATGTCAGCAATCGCCGCCGGAGCCTGCGCAAACTGCGCCCCAAAACGCTCCTGATATTGTGTTCCGGTGATCGCGGCATCCAGATTGGCACGGATACGTGTCGTGGCAGCATCTCTGCCAATCACGCTGATAGGGACGGATGTTTCAGGGATATATACCAGTCCATCATAGACTCCGGGCTCCACCAGAACAGTAATGCGGCGGGATGCCGGTAAGCGATGCGCCAGATCGTCTGTCACGATCTGATTGATCGCATCCTGTAAGCGCTGAAAACGGAGCTTAGCATCAGCTGGCTCACTGGCATTGACAATATAGTCGGGTGTTATCTGCTGCGCATGAACAACTGGCGAAGACAAAGGGTCCCATACATCACGTTGCTCTTTTCCTGGCAAACCTGCATAACCAAGAACTTCGTCATAAGAAAAATGAGCAGCCTGTGCTTCATTTAACTGCGGGCGTTTATCTGTCGGCGATGACGAAGGATAGACCGTAAATGCATAGGCGCAGGCAGTGTTTTTTGTCGCTGATTGCAGCGGCTGCCATGCAAAATTCTGATCCAGCATCGATTGCACAACGGCCGATGACCACAGCGCGTTTTCCCTGACGATCATACTTTGTTCAGGAACGATTAAATCATTGGCGCTCATTCTGAGCGGTCTTGTTGCGTCGTAGCCATGAAATATCAGTTTCCCCGGCGTCAGCACTTGCACACGTTCGAGATGGATATCACGATATTCCGGTATCAGATCACCCGATGCACGCTTACCGTAATGCGTGTCGAAATCCAGCGGTGCTTTACTGTTCTGTATGCAGATATCCCTATATGTCACGTCCTGCACCAGCCCCCCACGCGACACGTCACTCTTAATGCGCAAACCCGAAGTAGCGCCATCAATACTCAGTTTTTCGACCAGCACGTGTCGGATATTACCGTTGGTTTCACTACCGATGGACATACCGTGTCCAGAGTAAAAGTGATTATCACTGATGGTAATGTTTTCGGTCGGCCCCTGATTACCCGCCTTAATCGCGACGTTATCGTCACCAGTGCGAATGTAACTTTTGGTGATCGTGATATTGCGGGATGAAATGGGGTCAATACCATCGGTGTTTCTGGCCGTCGCCGGCGTATCGATATGGATTCCCCATGCGGTAAAGCCATTCACCTGATTCAGGGTGACATGAAAATTAGCCGAGTTTTTCAACCATATTCTGTGCAATGCTATCTCGCGTGACTGCGTTATTTCCAACATGCGCGGCACGTTCTGATGCAAGTCTTCACGCTGAGCACGACGTGCTATTTCCCACCAAGTCTCTGCACCGCCAAGGATTTTCTTACCGCCCTGCCCGTCAATCACACCATCGCCAAATAGCCCGGCGTTCTGTGACTGAGTAACGCTGATCAGCGGGCGACAACCACGTCCTTTCTGATCGACTGTGCCACAACTTTTCTCACCTTTATCATAATCAGCAGGCAAGCGTGATCCCGCCAGCACCACACCAGCATCAATCACCAGAGAGACGCCCGCCTTCATCTGCAACGCGCCGGTAAGAAAATAATTTTTATCGCTATGTCTGACCAGACGCAACGCTTTACCCGATGGACACTGATTGATCGCTTGCTGCAGGCGCTGAGTGTCAGGTGCTGCCAATGTCTGCGCATCAACCTCATTCATGGTCAGTTGCGCTGGTAACAATTGACAGATGGACGGCGCAAGCGGTTCTTTCACCGGCCTGCTGTCCTGCGCGCAGACATCCGCAGCAAACAGGCTGGACATCATCAGCAACACACTGGTATAGCGGGAAACCATGCTGAATAGTGGCTGCTGCTGTTTCATGTTGTATCTCATTTTGAACTTCCTCTGATCATGCCATTACCGATTTCAGGATCTACAGCCACGAGAGCCTGTACGACCATCGCAGAAAAAATCGCTGCGCCTTTTTTACCGACATGGGTACGATCAAACGCACTTTTCGCGGCGCCCTGACGCTCTACTGTTGCCAGTGTGCTGCCACTGGTCGGCGCGACGATTTCAGGTGGCGGCGGCACCATTGCCAGCGTATCAGCTTCGCTTTGCCCCATCGCGGCAACCAGCGCGTGGCTTTGCTGATTCAGGTCTATCACTGGCACCTGCTTTTCGCTGGCGACACGCAAACTGGCTTCCGCCCACGGACGCAAATCATTTGGCAAGACACCATCTTTGAAGGTTCTGCGCGTGAGAGGTGTCAGCAAAATAATTTCAGCACCAGCAGTTCTGACCTCGTCGACATAGCGCGCGAGGTTAACCGGAAACTCTGTCGCCAGATCGGTAGAGCGTCCGGGCTTACCAGGCTGATCGTTATGCCCGAACTGCATCAACACCACGCGGCGTTTATCTGTGTCGCGTCGCAATTGTTGCATCACTATCTCCCAGGAACCTTCCGCCCTGTAACTACCAGAACTGCGTCCACCTTTAGCAAGATTCAGGCACGTGACTTCTTTCAAAAAACGTTCGCACAATGCATTGCCATAGCCGCTGTTCGGTGCCATGGTCGAGTCGCCGACAAGAATAATTTCGAGTGGGCGACTATCTTTCACGACTGGCACCGGCCCCTGACAGGCCATCCATAGCGGAGCAGAACAAGCGAGCAAAACGACACGAAGTAATGTCTTCATGATGTCATCCAATTTAAAAAAAGAGCCTCACGAGGAGGCTCCAAACTGACTACAGGGAAGTGGTCAGACAGACAATGTTTTGTTGTAGACTGTACCGCCGACACGGACATTTTTCAGTACCAGGTCTTTGACATTAAAGAGATACATAGGATTCTCTTTATTCACCGGATTACCGAGATCACAGTCAGAAATAGTGACATTTTTTACCGGCACAATTTTGGGCGCAGGTGATGCAGGGCCGTTGTAATCGCTGGGTACAGGCCCCAGAATAACGATAGCCTGATAGCTGGAGAATTGCCCTGCACCAGTGTCAACGTTACCTACATTAACGTTAGAAATGTGAATATCGGACACCACAGGTGGACGTGTACGGACATTGTCGTTGATCGGATCGTAACCGCAGTCGATGGTAATAACCGCACCGGCAGAAGTTGCCACCGATTTCGTCGGAATCACTGAACCGGGTAAGGTTGAGTAAAACGCCGGTGTCGTACGGATACCATTCGGAATACTGATATTCCTGATGTGCAGATTTTTCAGGAAACCACCACGACTCATATTGCATTTAAAACGAATCGCAATATTCAATGGATCGGTTTTCCAATGGCTGTTTTCAAATACCAGATTCTGTGCAAACACATTCTGAATACCTGCCGACATAATGCTGCCAAATGTCATCGCGCCATGCCCGCTGTGCATCTTGCAGTTTTGCACGACGATATTTTGTGACGGACCATACTGGACATCCGGTCCTTTGCCAGCATCGACAGCAATGCAATCATCGCCAGTATCAAACGTCGAATCTTCGATCAGGACGTAGTTACAGGATTCTGGATCGAAGCCATCGCTGTTCGGACCTACGCTGTTGGCGTAAATGTTTTTCACATGAACATTGCGGCATCCGACCGGGTTATGTTGCCAGAATGGCGTATTCGTTACCTGATAACCCTGAAACAAAACATTGCTGCAATTGATGAACTGCACCATGTGTGGACGGAGGAAATGGCCTAAACCGAAAACACGTTTATCAGCGGCGACTCCGGCTTCCGCCAGCGCCCGCAGATAATTCGAGTCACGACGCCATTTATCACCCTCGCCCTGAATGAACAGGCGTTTTTCTTCCGTCAGATGCGGCGCAACTTCCGCCAGCGATACAGGATTCTGCGGATTCAAAGATACTTCTGTCTCGCCTTTCTGATGCTTGATCCAGTCGCCACTGCCAGGGGCAATATCACCGACCGAACTTGGCTTTTCACGTCCCTTCCAGGACCACCAGCAATACGGGCTGTCGGTGAAATTAACACCGGCCTGTCCATCCAGAATCGACGTCCAGTCATCACCCGTCAACGCGATATTTCGCTGACCGTACGCATACACCATAGACGAGAAATTCAGACAATCATTGCCTTCCCAGCGTGTCATGGAGAGCTTGCCGTTTTTGCCGCAGTCATACTTACCGTATTTGGCGTAATCCGCCGGATTATTACTGAAATAAACGTGTGCTCCGGCATTCAGATGCACATTCACATTGGAGAGCAAAACGATAGGTCCGGCACAGTACCAATTCCCCGCCGGAATCACCACACGCCCGCCTCCGGCCGCATGGCAGGCAGCAATCGCAGCCGCAATAGCTGGATAGCAATCGGTCGCTTCAGCAACAGGCGTCTGCAAGGTTTTACGTTCGACGAAAGAAACCCATGCTTCTACCGGTTTTACTTCACAGGTTTTGGCACCATAACTGGTGACCAGAAAATCTTCTTTGCGAAAATGGATAGGTTTGGCAAAGCGATCAATAATCGCCTGCGCCTGTTTCCATGGATCTTGTTTCGTTGTCGCAGCAATCGCTTCGCTGGCCAGACCACTGCCCATCAACAGTCCGACACTGGATGCGGCTTGCAACAGGCTTCTGCGTTTTTCGTTAATCACAACACTCATAATTTTTCCATCTTTTAAAATGTCCCTGACCTGCAAGGCCAGGGACTAAGCACTATCAGAAGTCGTAAGACAAGCGAACATTTAAAGCACGGCCAACAGGGCTCGCGGCGCTGCTCAGATAACCGTAGGTGTAAGCGTTATGATTAGTGACAGGAGGACGGGCATTCAGAAGATTCGAAATGCCTGCGGAAATTGCCATGTTTTTAAAGCCACGGTAATTCACTGTCCAGTTCCAGATGGAATACGACTCGATATCACGGAAATACTCTGGTGCCACCAGGTTCTGATCGTGATAACCAGTGTTGAAGTTTTGCGTCAACTGTGATGCCCAGTCGCCACGATCCCAGGATAAACTCAGTGTGTGCTTCCAACGGAAAGTGATGATAGGCATGCTGGAAGTGGTGCCATTGCTTGCTGCACCAAAGCGACCGATATTCGACACATACGGGCTATCTTTTTCCAGCTGATTATCAAACTGCGTCAGATAAGTACCGTCAAGTTTTACCTTAAAATTGCCTGCGGATGTTTTCGGGAAAGCATAGGCCAGTGAAACGTCGATACCGGAAGCTTTTTGACCACCCAGATTCATCGTGACATTTTTGATGAACGCCAGTGAACCATCTGCATTACGCACAAACAGATCAGCATATTTTTGCGGATTCGTGAAATAAACCTGTTCTGGTAAGTTCGCCAGCATGTCGGTCATTTCTATGTGCCAGTAATCAGCCGATACCGTCAAATTTTTCAGCGGTTCAACCACAAGACCGAAGGTATAACCTTTGGATTTTTCTGGCTGTAAATCAGCATTGCTACCGGTTTGCTTAGGTAAGGTCGTATTACAGACAGTAGAAGCCACCAGACCAGGTAAGGCTTTACCTGTGCCAGCAACGCCTGGCGTGCCGCCCGGACATTGCACAGGATCATCCCATTTCGCTGCTGTTTTTGTCGTTGCACCTGGCAAACGGTAACCGTAGCGGTCGAACAAAGTCGGTGCACGGAAACCCGTGTTAGCAGAACCACGGAACATCAGTTCTTTGGTTGGCTGATAACGGAAGCTGGCTTTAGGGTTGATCGTATTGCCGAAATCACTGAAATGATCGTCACGTACTGCAAAGTTCAGATTCAGTTCTTTGGTCAATGGTACTTCTAACTCAGCGTAGGCCGCAGCGACATTCCGGCTGGATTTCGCAAACGATGGCGAAGCGCCTGCATACGTTGCAATATTAGTGATGTCCGTCTTTTGATCTTCCGTCGTATCACGGTGATAGTCCGTACCCAGCGCCAGCATCATCGGGCCGCCAGCCAGATTTGACAACTCACGCGACACCGTCAAATCAACGCCAGTAAATGTACTGACAGAATGCCGGTTCAAGGCGCCATCGACCGAGATACTTTTCAGATATGCCAGCCCGGCCGAATCTTGTAAGCCGAATGGATTCAGGGTGCCGTTGCTGATACCTTTCAGTAAATCAGCCCCGCTCACATAGCCAGAGTCATAGTAATTTTCACGCAGACTGTGACCATAAACAAAACCAAGTTTGTAATCCCATGATGCGATACGCCCTTCGTCGTTCACGGCGATACGCTGGTTCACTTGTTTATCTTTGGTTGTTGCCAGCCCCAGATCAGCAACACTCCAGGTGACAGTCAGAGGTTCGCCCTTCAGACCAGCAACTGCAGGTACACCACCGCTGCCGCCCGGATACCATTTACTGCTTGACGGTAATTGCGCCGTCACACCATTCGCAGCCAGACTTGTTGTTGGATTTTTAGTGCCCAGGATGTATTCCTGTCCACGCATGTAATCCACCGTCAAGGTGTGATCTTCATTGAAGCGTTTTGTGAATTTGGTGTAGAACGTCACCTGCTCATTGCCATACAAAGCACTACCGTATGCAGCGTCGTTCAGAATACAAGTATTTTTTGCACCTTGCATCGAATACGGTGATTGGCAACCTGAAGCGTAGTAAGGATTTTGTGCGTTTTTATTTGTTGCGGTCGTGAAGTTGGCAGGCATCGAATAACCGCCACTACCCAATGCAGGTGCACGACCAATACTCGTCAGAATATCATTTGTACTTAATTCGGCGCGATCTGATGCCGCCAGACGACTACGACGATGTGCGTCAACAGTGGCATACCAGTTCCAGCCATCTTGTGCCAGGTTGCCGAAACCGACAGTTCCGCTGATACGCTGCTCATCTGCACCACCATTTTTTTGTGGCTGCACCAATTGCGCAGATATCGATTTACCTTCAAATGTGCGTTTGGTGATGAAGTTAACTACGCCACCGATCGCATCCGAACCGTAAATCGAGGAAGCACCATCACGCAATATCTCTACGCGTGCAATCGCACTCATAGGAATCACATCCAGATTGGCATAGCCATCGGCAATCGCTTCGTTCGCCAGACGACGGCCATTCAACAACACCAGCGTGCGGTTAACACCCAAACCACGCAGATTGATGTTTGTACCTGAGCCTGCATTTGAAGGTGCCAGCGATGCTGATTCCGGCAATGCCATCATCAGATCGGCAAGTGTGGTCATACCACGTTTTTCCAGCTCTTCACCAGTCACCATCGTGACAGGCAACGATGCCTCGGTAGCCAGACGACGGATAGAAGACCCCGTGACTTCTACCTTTTGTATTTCTTCTGCCTGCACCTGATTGACCAGCGTCAGAACAGCAATACTGACGCTGCTCAGCATAAATGCGGAACGGCTCGTTACTTTCTTTTTCATTCTAATGTCTCCTCAAACTCCTATTTTTCATCAACGATGTCACTCCCGGTTTTGGTGGTGAGTGACTTGTCTGGAGCACCTCGCGTACTCCGTGCCGCTGCGACGAAGATGAGTACACAAAAAATATCAGTGTCTCACCGGGGTCTCAGCCGGTCGAAAAATCGGTAGTCTCTACCGCTAAAACTGGCAAATGTGTCTTTGCCTTATCAGTGTTTCAGCCGCGAGAAAAAGTTCTGGTTACACGTTCCAGATGCGCCCGCATCGCTTTGCGGGCAGCCGCCGGATCATGTGAGGCAATCGCCTCCAGAATGTTTCTATGGTCCGTCAATGTTTCATGACGTAATTCTTCTGTCTGAAAATGCTCCTTCAATTTGTGCCATAAGCGGCCACGTTGATTCCATAAATACTCGACAGCACCGACTAACGCGCTATTACCTGTTGCTCTGGCGATGGACAGATGAAAATTCCTGTCAGCACTTTCATTACTGGCGTAATTCGCGTGATGCGCTTCCATCTCCAGTACCGCTTTTAAAATGTCGTCAATCGCCGAATCAGTCGCCACACGTGCCGCAATTGCTGCGACTTCTGATTCAATCAAGCGCCGTGCCGATAACACTTCAAATGGCCCGGCACCGACTTCAGGCAAATGTGCCTCTGATTCAACCACCTGACTGACATACACACCAGAACCGCCACGCACTTCAACCGTACCGCTCAGTTCAAGTGCAATCAGTGCTTCACGTAAGGACGCGCGTGATACGCTGAGCTTTGTTGCCAGATCTCGCTCAGATGGAAGACGCTCACCAGGTTTGATTTCTTCTTCAGCAATCAATCCCTTAATCTTGTCTGCCACGACGCGATACAGGCGCGGCTCATGAGAAATTGCCTCGCTATGTCCCACATTATTTTTTTTATTCATTTTTTGACGACCTTATCAACATAACAGCCAGTCATTTTTTGTTCGGTCAGGCCATTCTAATTTGGTCTGACCAAAACATCAATCTGGACTAGCCAAAAATTTATCATAGTGGCATACTCACCACAAATTCGGCAGCAAAGATTATAGCGAAACGGCCGCAGCACTCCCAGTTAAAATGCGATAAACCATTGAATTTAAATGAAATTAACTCTAAAAATTCAACTAATCTACAAAATTACGCATACCTGATCCAATAAAAATATTTTGTGACATCGGCGCAATTCGGTCTATCCAGTTATCATCTGGTCTGACCAATTTTTTAAAATTTTGCGCTAATCAAAAAATAACACCACCGCAAAACCAGGCAAAGGATATTTCATGCAGCTTACTTCCGAGCAAAAACCCTTGTATATCAAGATGCACGACGATGACAACGTCGCCATCGTCGTCAATGATGGCGGGCTGCCGGCACATACCGTGCTCCCCTGCGCTCTGGAACTTGTTGATCATGTTCCTCAGGGACATAAAGTTGCGTTAACAGATTTACCCGAAGGCAGCGCCATCCGGCGTTATAACGTGACGATTGGCTATACCAACACCGATGTAAAGCGTGGTCAGTGGCTCAATGAAACATTGATACGCATGCCGGATGCCCGCGTACTCGACAATCTGCCGATTGCAACTGTATCGCCAACACCGTTGCCCCCGCTTGAAGGTCATACGTTTATGGGCTACCGGAATGACGATGGCAGCGTCGGGACACGTAATATCCTCGCCATCACCACGACTGTGCAATGCGTGTCAGGCGTGGTCGAACATGCAGTCAAACGCATCAAAGCAGAATTACTGCCGGATTTCCCAAACGTCGATGACGTTATTGGGATTGAACACACCTATGGCTGCGGTGTTGCGATTGATGCGCCGGGTGCAGAAATCCCGATTCGTACCATCAGAAATATCGCCCGCAACCCGAATTTCGGCGGACAGGCAATGGTCGTCAGCCTCGGTTGTGAGAAATTACAACCAGCCAAACTATTCCCTGCCGGTAGTTTCCCGATTAAGAATGAAGCACAGCCTCCCGTTGTCTGCCTGCAAGATGCCGCCCATGTTGGTTTTCAATCGATGATTCAATCCATCATGGAGCAGGCCAAAGCGCAGTTGACGATACTGAACCAACGTCAGCGCGTGGTATGCCCTGCTTCTGATCTGGTCGTCGGTGTGCAATGCGGTGGCAGCGATGCCTTTTCCGGCGTGACCGCCAACCCTGCGGTCGGATTTGCCACCGACCTATTAGTACGTGCGGGTGCCAGCGTGATGTTTTCCGAAGTGACAGAAGTGCGCGACGGCATCGATCAACTCACTTCACGCGCCACGAGCCCGGAAGTCGCCAACGCCATGATCAGGGAAATGCAATGGTATGACGATTATCTGAAACGCGGCGGTGCAGACCGCAGCGCCAACACGACGCCGGGAAATAAAAAAGGTGGGCTCTCTAACATCGTTGAAAAAGCCATGGGGTCCATCGTCAAATCAGGCTCATCACCAATTTCAGGTGTGTTATCGCCCGGCGAAAAACTGCAGCAGCGCGGCCTGATTTACGCAGCAACACCCGCCAGTGATTTTATTTGCGGCACTTTACAAGTCGCAGCCGGAATGAATCTGCATATCTTCACCACGGGCCGCGGCACACCTTATGGTCTGGCACCAGTACCAGTGATTAAAGTGGCGACACGCGATGATCTGGCGCGACGCTGGCATGATCTGATGGATATTAATGCCGGCAAAATTGCGACTGGTAGCGCCACGATAGAAGATATAGGCTGGGAACTCTTCCACATGATGCTCGATGTCGCCAGCGGTAAAAAAACCTGGGCTGAACATTGGAAACTCCATAATGCTCTGGTCTTGTTCAATCCGGCACCAATCACCTGATTGTTGATCGCTGATCGCAATCTATGCTGCTGACAGACCGATATCAAGTTAATCAATCTAAGCAATTACTGACCCGATTCACTACACAAAATAAAAACGAGGAAACTATGAACCAACAAGTTGCAGCAAAACCTTTTCACCGCATCTTATTGACCGGCGCCGCTGGCGGTCTGGGAAAAATCCTGCGTGAAAAACTCAAAGACTGGACGGATATTTTACGTGTCAGCGATCTGGCTGATCTGGGTGCTGCGCAAGAAGGCGAAGAAGTCGTACAGTGCGACCTTGCCGACAAAGCAGCGGTAATGGATCTGGTGAAAGATGTAGAACTGATTCTGCATTTCGGCGGCATATCCGTTGAAGCCAGTTTTGAAGACATCATGCGTGCCAATATTCAAGGCACCTACAACATTTACGAAGCAGCGCATCACCATAAAGTACGCCGCGTGATTTTCGCCAGCTCTAACCACACTATCGGTTTTTACAAAACCACTGATTTCATTGATGCGACGATGCCACCACGTCCTGATGGTATTTACGGCGTCAGTAAATGTTTTGGTGAAAGCCTGTCCCGCTATTATTACGACCGCGTTGGCATCGAAACCGTATGCGTACGCATAGGCTCCGCCTTCCCTGCTCCAGCCAATCGCCGCATGCTGACGACTTATCTGAGTTACGATGATTTAGTTGAATTACTGCGTTGCGCAGCCTTCACTCCACGCGTCGGCTACACCATCGTATTCGGTGTCTCCGACAATCGTGAAAAATGGTGGAGTAATCACGCGGCATCGCATCTGGGCTACGAACCAAAAGACAGCTCAGATAAATTTGCGCATTTATTTCCGGATACAGGTCGCTATCCGGATGCCGATGATGTCGGCAGCACGTATCAGGGCGGCGGCTTTATTCTGAGCGGCCCACAGTACAAACCATAATACAAACCATAAGTTGCAACAACAGCGCCAGTGATGTGATCAACTGGCGCTGACATTTCCGCGATTGAATAGTCAGAAAATCCTGATGCGTTCTTAATATCGTCTATGGTACGCTGCTCAGATGAACAAAATCACTGAGCTCCTGCAGCGACCGCATTCCCCGTTAAGAGATAGCTTTTCTATCTTTTTACTGCTGGCATCAGCCAGCGGTGTCAATGCGCTGATTGACCCTTATGTCTCGCTCACCAGCCAGTCCATGATCTATGTGCTGGCGGTCGTGATTGCGGCATACAGGTTAAGCTGGATTTACTCTGTCACTTGCGCCCTCGCCGCGGTGGCCGCGCTGAATTTCTTTTTTGTGCCACCGCGCTGGACCTTCCGCATCGATCAGTCGGAACATTTCATTGCACTGATCACGATGCTGGTGCTGGCCTTGGTGATTCATCGCCTGACATCTGGCCTACGTCGAGAAACCGAGATCGCGCATCTGAATGAGCAACGTGCACGACAATTGCAACATCTGGCGGTGCAACTCGCCGCATGCAATAGCGCTGACGATATTTCTGGCTTAGGACAACAAGCGTTCGACGATTCTTTTTCCGGCATCAACCTGCTTGGTCTGAACGACGCCAGCGGAAAACTACATTGCCGCGATGAGCTGCCGGTGACCATACGCGATGGCATGGCATGCTGCATGAAAGAAGGCAGCGTCATCGGCGCGGGCACCAATCGCTGGTCTGATCTCGACGCATGGTATTTACCCATAGCAGATAGTCATCCGCATGGACAAATGCTGGGCGCTGTATGCATACAATCCGTTGCTGCAAATGACAGCAGCGGCCGCCAGCATGCCGAAGCGCTTTGTACGATACTGGCGCAGGCGCTCTTGAGATTAAGCCTGAACGCCAGCATTCTGGCTGCGCAACGCGAAACAGAGCGTCAGCAATTACAGGGCATATTTTTAGCGGCGGTCTCGCATGATTTACGTACACCATTAGCCGTCGTGGTCGGTGCAGCATCCGCGCTGCAACTTCAGCATGCCAAACTCAGCACAGCCGAACAAGAACACCTGCTCGACAGCATCATCAAAGAAGCCGGATATTTATCGGCGCTGACAGAAAACACCCTGCAACTTGTGCGTCTGGAAAACACACCGCAATCGCTGGTGCGGGATTGGGAATCCATAGAAGAAATCATCGGCAGCGTGCTGGCGCGGGTGCGCCAACATGACACAGACAAACGCATTCAGCTTCAGCTTCCGAAAGGCCTGCCATTGGTCAGAGTCGATCCGGTTTTGATTTCGCAACTGCTGGCGAATTTGCTGGAAAACGCCCTGAAATATACCGATGGCGACATACAACTGCACGTCAGCATACAGGGCGCACAAGGTTCTGATGAACACAACGCCGATCAGCATCAGCAGTGGATGCGGATCTCGGTGAAAGACAGCGGTAAAGGCATACCGGAACACGAACAACTCAGTATTTTTGAACCCTATGTGCGTGGCGATCACACCGATCGCAGCAGCCAGCGCGGCTCAGGACTCGGGCTCGCCGTTTGCAAGGCCATCGCAACTGTGCATGGCGGCAATCTGGTGCTGAACCAGCCACAGGAAGGCGGCAGCGAATTCAGCTTGCAGTTACCGCTGGATGCGCAACCACCCGCACTTGCAGGAGAGTTGTCATGAGCATCCGCGTGTTAGTGGTGGAAGACGACAAAGAGATACGCTCACTGATACAGGCATCGTTGTCTGTCGAAGGGTTTACCGTGCAAACCGCCGTCTCCATCAGCGAAGCCAGCGCCATCTTAAAACATGCGTTGCCGGATGTGATGGTGCTCGATCTGGGCCTGCCCGATGGTAACGGAGCCGACCTGGTGCGCCAGGTGCGCAAGCAAAGCAATCTGCCGATTCTGATTGTTTCAGCCAGACACCAGGAAGCCGAAAAAATTGCCCTGCTGGATGCAGGCGCAGACGATTATCTGACGAAGCCATTCAGCGTCGGTGAAATGCTGGCGCGCATCCGGGTCGCCTTGCGCCACCGGGGCACCAACGTGCCCGCCGCCACAACCGAATACACGCTGGATGGCTTACACATCGACCTCAGCACCCGCCTGGTCGAACGCCACGGCCAGGTTCTGCATCTGACCAAAACCGAATTCAGCTTACTTGCACGCCTGGTGCGCAGCAGCGGCAAAGTCGTCACACACCGCCAGCTGCTGGTCGATGTCTGGGGCGAAGAATTCATCGACCACACGCATTACCTGCGACTCTACATGGCACAACTGCGCGCAAAAATCGAAGACAACCCGACAGAACCCCGCTACCTGCTGACAGAAACCGGCGTCGGCTATCGCCTGGCCGCCATCTAGCGCCAGCATCGTCATCTGCCACTAGCCCCGTCAAAATGCTCAAAATATACTCCCCGGGGTATCTCTACAAGCCCAATGTTTCTGAAGGGATTAAGGGTGTTTTATTAAAAACAGGGGGGAGTATGCAAAATTCAGGCTGTTTACCTGCAGTTTTGAGGATGATTTTTGTCTGTTGCCAGCGTAGGCAAATGCGTATCCAGTAGGCATGTTTTTTCAGTTGCGAAACGTGAATACAGGTAACACTTCCGTTCCCGCAGCTATTCGAATAAACGAGCTTTGGCGATGCCGTTGATGTGATCCTTTTTTTTGCTTGGATATGCGCTATCTTTAACCGGTATACCCAAACATAGCCAGACTAGATAAATAGAAAAAGGCATAGCAAGCGTATGGTTAATTTTTTAACGCTGAGTTAAGATGCAATCTTGCAAACTTAAATCTCGGCTGTAACCTTAGAGGCCTAATACGTCATCCAAAGCCGATGCCTTCGGTGCGGCCTTAACTCCCAAGTTAGGTTTCACGACTTCCGCAGCTGATGCAACCCAGCTACTGTTAATTAAGGAAAAAATGAGCGCGACCATAATCGGATTATCAGCGATAGCAAAGGCAGCGTCTCCGATAATAAAAGACATTTACGACGGCGCAAAGGGAACAGTCCAAAGGTCGCTTGACCGCTGGACCGCGACAGGATTCTCAAAGAAGATTGCTAGACAACTTTCCGACATCGACTCTGTGCGAACGATATGGAGCCCAGAAAAGAATGTTTCACTCAGAAGTTTCTACTATCCGAGTAGGCTTCGTTCTGCTGAAGAAAGATCAACGGTCCTAGAGTCAATTACCGATCTTGGTGAAGGCTGCATAGTCATTCAAGGCATCGTTGGCCAAGGAAAATCGATTCTACTTCGCTATCTGGCACTCCAAGAAATTCTCCGTAAGGACAACCGACGCCTACCGATCTTTCTTGAGCTGAGAAAAGTCACAAAATCGACTCCATTAATCGCATCTATTCACAAAGCATTGTCGGCTTATGATGTTAATGTAGACGATGCATTGTTCGAATATCTGGCTGCATCAGGAAAGATTGTAGTACTCCTCGATGGCTTCGATGAATTGGAAACGCCACTGGTTAGACAAGCGACTCTTGACCTCGAACACCTTGCGCAAAAATTCCCGGAACTTCAGATAATTGTAACTTCAAGACCAAACAACGAGGTTCAAAAACTCAACTCCTTTCGAGTACTGGAAGTCGCTCCGTTGCATGCAGCAGACTACCCTCCATTTCTGCAGGCACTAGGTCTTGAACCCGTCAAAATTGTCGATATCGTGCACGCAATTCAGTCGAGTCCGAGTCAAGTAGCGGGGTTGATTGTCACCCCCCTGATGTTAACCTTGGTAGTATTTGTCTACCAATCCGAAAAGCAGATTCCAGCCGACCTCCCCGAGTTCTTTGATAGACTTTTTTACACAGTCTTTACTCGCCACGATAAGCTTAAGGCCGCCTTTGAAAGAGAGCACCACTCAGGACTCTCAGAAAGGAAACTCCAAGCCCTCTTTGAGGCATTCTGTTTCATGAGCCTTCAACTCGGAACCAGCCGGACTCTGAGTCCAGCACAGTTCAATGAAGCCTTTGAGCTTGCACAAGACTACCTTGAAGGATCAGCATGCAAGGAATCTGCGTTCAGAAAGGACATAACCAAGGTTGCATGCCTGATGCTAGAGGAAGGTGTCGGAGACGCGACGTTCCTTCATAAGAGCATCGCTGAATATCACGCCGCTGCATTCGTAAAAAGTTCTGATGATGCATTCGCTAAACGGTTCTACGAAGAAGCCACCGTGTCGTGGGTTCACTGGCAGGAATGCCTTGGCTTTCTACAGAGCATTGATCCCTACAGATTCTCCAAATATTTCGCGATCAACAATCTACGTTTAGCGATTTCATTGTTTGAAGAACTTGCCGCGTGCAAAAGTGGAATACAACTACAGACCATGATGCCCTCATGGATGAGCAAAACGTACGTCGCTTATCGTGCGTCGCCGGATAAGGCTGGAACGTTTAAGCGGTCCTCATTTGGGAGTTGGCAAGAAGCAGACAACTTCTATGCACGAGAACTTAGCGACGTGCTGTCAACAGCCGCGTTCCTCACCGGACCAGAAATTCTAACTGAATCCGAGGTATCGGAACTTCGTGCCGAAGAAATGCAAATCTCAGCTCATCTGAACAACGAAATAGAATTCGCATTCCCGAAGTTTCTGGATCGATGGGGAATCGATAAATGCCAGAGGAGTCTGGCAGATCATATCTATAAGCTGAAGGAAAAGCTAAAGGAAGCGGAAGTTCACGCCAACAAGCTGAATAGCCGACCCATGATCTTTGACAGAAAGCGAAAGAGCTAGCCTTGCTCCAGTTCCGCAACCACATGAAGTTCATAGTCTTGTCCGCCCTCAGCATCTGCATTACTGTCCGATGTATCGCGAGCGAACCCTTGGCGCAGTCGCGTAACGGTAAGGTCAGAGTGGAACGAATGCCCGAAGTTGTTGAGAAGGAGTTCGAGGGCTGCAGCTGCAACTTTAGCAGCAGCCACGGTCAATCTTCGACGGTTATGGCCTGGATCTATGGGGTGCAAGAACCGACAGAAGCCGCAATGCAGATAAACGGAAAAACCGAGCGCCAGGTACTTGTAGGAGTGAAGAGCCGCCGTAAGGGAGGCACAAACTCTGAGCCCCAGGTCGGCGATAAAACTGAATACAGATTCTCGGCACCTGCCAGCGGAACGCTTCTGAGTTGTAAGGTATCTCAGACCTGTTGGGGAACGCCAGGCTGTGAGTACATTGGCTATTCCTGCACTGCCAAAGTAAGCTCAGCCGGCAGTCAGGTCACGCTTTCCGTATCTGGGGGCTGCGGGTGCTAAATCAGCTTTCTGACCTGCGGTATATGTCTCCTTAAAAAAACAAGCTTCTACTCATAGCAATCACATTAACCGATATCAGTATTCACTACCGTGTGCCTGGTACCCAAACAACCACCTCCAAACACTCTCAAAACCCTAAAAATATACTCCCCCGAGTATGTTTACAAGCCCAATGTTTCTGCAGGGATTAAGGGTGTTTTATTAAAAACAGGGGGGAGTATGCAGAATTCAGGCTGTTCGTCTGCCGTTAAGGGGACGATTTAAGCGCTATTGAAGGATGCGTTCTTCCGCTATAAGCGCTCCATTTTCATCACGCGCAGTGTGCGTTCGCCGCGCGTTCGCCAAGAGCTGTACCGGTGCGAAGTTAGCACTGCGTTGTGTTGTGTTGGAAAAGCGCACGCCTGACGCAGTTATTGATTCATTCCTGATTATTTCCTTATGCTTTCCTGATGCCAGCCACCGCATAGTGCATTTCTGTTCATTGAATTTCGGGAATTGTATGAGTCAACATTCTGGCCGCGAAAGCATGGCTGCCTTAACGCTCGGTGCGTTGGGCGTGGTCTATGGCGATATCGGCACCAGCCCTTTGTACACCATGAAAGAGGTATTCAGCCCCGCGACGGGCGTGCCTTTGGATACCACGCATCTGATCGGTGCGGTGTCGGTCATCTTCTGGGGCCTGATGATGGTGGTGACGCTGAAGTATGTTCTGCTGATCTTACGCGCAGATAATCGCGGCGAAGGCGGCATCATGGCGCTCACCGCATTAGCAGCGAAAGCGGCTGGTGATACGGGGCAGCGACGTTTAATTCTGTTGCTGACCGGCGTATTCGGTGCGTCTTTATTTTATGGCGACAGTATTATCACTCCGGCGATTTCTGTACTGAGCGCGGTCGAGGGGTTAGAAGTAGTGTCGCTGGGATTCAAGCCCTATGTCTTGCCCATTTCCATCGCCGTACTGATTGCCTTATTCGCCGTACAGCGCTACGGCACAGCCGTGGTCGGCAAACTGTTTGGCCCTGTAATTGTGATCTGGTTTGCTGTGTTAGCCGTCGCGGGGATCAGTGAAATCATGTTGCAACCAGCGATTCTTGCTGCTTTGAATCCCTTGAACGCGATTCGTTTTTTAAGCTCGCAAGGCTGGCATATTTTTATCGTTATCGGTGCGATTGTGCTCGCTTTTACGGGCGCCGAAGCGCTGTATGCAGACATGGGGCACTTTGGAAAACGTCCTATCCAATTAGCCTGGACAGGCATGGTCTTACCTGCGTTGGCGATCAATTACATGGGCCAGGGCGCTTTGCTGATGCGCGATCCGTCGGCGATTGAAAACCCGTTTTTCCGCTTATTCCCAGAGCATCTGTTGATACCCGCCGTCGTGCTGGCAACGATCGCCACCGTCATCGCTTCGCAAGCGGTTATTTCAGGTGCGTATTCGATGACCAAGCAGGCGGTGCAGTTAGGGCTGCTGCCGCGCATGCAGGTGAATTTCACCTCGGCGAAAGAGATGGGGCAAATTTATATGCCCGGCGTTAACTGGTTGTTGCTCGTTGGCGTATTGCTTGCCGTTGTCGGCTTTGGCAGCTCTTCCGCGATGGCGGCCGCCTACGGGATTGCCGTGACGGTGACGATGATGATTACGACCATCTTAACTTTTTTCGTGATTCATCACGGCTGGAAAATGCCTTTCGCGCTGGCAGTCACTGCGACCGGCGTATTTTTAACCTTGGATGTTTTGCTGGTCGTCGCGTGTTCGCTGAAATTTTTGCAGGGTGGATGGTTTCCGCTGGCGATGGGCGTTGCGATTTTTCTGGTGATGGCGACCTGGAGACGTGGCCGCGAATTATTGATCGACAGCATACGCAAAGGTGATCCTGAGTTATTGCCTTTCGTGACCGCCTTATCCGGTGACAACACGCCGCGCGCATCGCGGACTGCGGTGTATGCAGTCGCGAACCCAGATACGGTGCCACAAGCCTTATTACATAATCTGAAGCACAATCAGGTGCTGCATGAACGCAATATTATTTTGACGGTGAAGTTTCATGATGTGCCGTGGGTGCCGTTTGAAGAACGGGTACAAGTCGAAGCCTTAGCTCCTGGGTTCTGGAAAGTGAAACTGAACTATGGCTTTAAAAATACGCCGGATATTCCGAAAGCGCTGGAGTTGTGCAAGGCACATGGCCTGACCTTGAATATGTTTGAAATTTCGTATTTCCTGAGCCGCGAAATCGTTGTGCCGACCAAAGGTACGGGGATGGCGCACTGGCGGGAAATTTTATTTGCACTGATGTCGCGTAACTCGCTGAGCGTCGTCGATTATTTCCATCTGCCGAATAATTGCGTGATCGAACTTGGTACCCGGGTGCAGATTTAAGTCAAAAAGTATTTTCAGCTAAATGCAGCCAGCCTTCGATGAACATGATGATGACTGGCTGCATTCCTATTTTCAGGATGCCGACGCGAGCGCAGCTTTAAGCAATACTGGCAATGCCGTGGTTGGGCGTGCGATCAGTTTGCTCAATTGATGGCTATCATCAAACAGACCCCCCTTCGACGCACCGACATCAGATTCGGCCAACAACACTGCCACCGGTTCAGGCAGACCCGCACTCAGCAAGGCATCTTTATAAGCGCTTTCCGGCAAATTCTGATAAGCCACTGCTTTAGCTGATTGCCGCGCGATTTCTTGCGCCAGCTCTTGCAGAGAATACGAATCATCACCTGCCAGCTCATAAATGCGCCCGGCCTGATTTTCGCTGGTCAGCACCACCGCAGCCGCTTCTGCGTAATCAGCGCGGGCAGCAGATGAAATGCGACCGTCTCCGGCACTTCCCAGCAAGACACCGTACTGTAAAGCCGCTGGCACGCTGGCGAGATAGTTCTCGGTATACCAGCCATTTCTTAACAGAACGACTGGCAAACCAGAAGCCTGCAGCAGTTGCTCGGTTTCCTTGTGTTCGGCAGCCAGCGGCAATGGGGAAGAATCTGCATGCAAAATACTGGTATAGGCAATCAGTTCAACACCGGCGTTTTTCGCCGCATCGATCACGGCTTTATGCTGAGATACGCGCTGCCCGATTTCACTGCTGGAGATGAGCAGTAATTTTTCACCCTTTTTGAAAGCGCCAGCAAGCGTTTCCGGGCGACTGTAATCGATCTGCCGCACCTGTACACCGCGCCCGGCCAAATCATTCACGCTGTCTGGCTTACGTACCGCCGCGACGATCTCACTGGCTGGAATTTTTTTTAATAAGGCTTCTATCACTAAACGACCAAGCTGGCCGGAAGCACCTGTGACGACTATCATGGTAAATCCCTTTGTAAATTGAGTAGGAACAGGCATAATAGCGCCTTAGCTAACTAAAAGTAAGTACGCACAAAAAGGTAAGTAAGAATGAAAATGAAAGCGGTCGAAATACCTTTTGCACCGAGCCTGGCAGACAGAATGCAGCGCGGCGATCTGTTCACCGAAAAATGTCCTTCCAGAGAGATTCTTAAACACGTCACCAGTCGTTGGGGCGTATTGCTTCTGGTGGCGCTGTTAAGTGGAACGCAACGCTTCAGCGATTTACGGCGCAAGGTGAATGGCATCAGTGAAAAAATGCTGGCGCAAACCTTGCAGTGGCTGGAATCTGATGGCTTCGTTGAGCGGATTTCTTATCCTGTCGTGCCGCCGCATGTGGAATACACACTGACGCAATCCGGTACCGAAATCGCAAAAAAAGTAGAAGCGCTGGCAGATTGGATAGAGTTGAACCTGCCGGAAATTATCGCGGCACAAATTCAGAAAAGTGAGCAATAAGCAAATCTGCTAGCTGCTCATACCAATCGCATTTTTCACTTCACTCAAAACGGGTCTGGCCTGAGTGCCCGCCCCGCTTGATTTGCGCGACGTCTGTCCGCCGATCTGGCACCAATTCACGCTCCGCAGTGAGTCCGCCGGGCAATTCAAGGCGCGTCTGAACACGCCTCCCTAAGGTCATAACGAAGTCATATTTAAGAACTATTCTCACGTTAAATATGTTTCCTCCATGCATTTTTCCTTTAAGAAAATCGTGCTCAAACTCCTCTCTCCCGCCATTCGTCTGACGCAAGGTTTTCGCATCGGGCATAAGGTCGCGTTCATCGCCGCGGCATTTTCTATTCCTCTCTTCATTGTTCTGACGCTGCTCTTCATCGAAATGCGGGCAGAGGTCAGCATTAGCAAAGAAAAGCAATTCGCCATACAGCAGATACACGGATATCAGGATCTGGAAACCCTGATACGGAAACAAAGGGCATTGCAGCATCTGCAGCTCAATGGCAATAAACAAGTTGCCGATGCAATCAGCTCAAATCAAAAGCAAATTGCCGATAGCCTGAAAAAGCCGGACGTTAGCGACGACATAAAAAAACGCTGGCAAGATCTGATTGGTCAGCAAGCGAGCTTAAAGTCTGCCGTCAGTTTCACCGAATACACAAAATTATCAGAGCGCTTGAATCAGCAGATTCAGGAGCGCGCTTATGCTTCCAAGCTCGCTCTCGACAGCGATTTCGTCACTCATGAACTGGCGAATATCTATCTGACCGGCATTCCCTCCATCGCAGAGAAAATCGCAGTGATGTCCGCCCGTGGCGCAGCATATATCGACACTGGCTTATTTGAAGGTGGCGAAGATGTGATGCTCAATTCGTTGCAACTGATGGCGAAATACGAGTTAGTGCAGTTGCGACAAAGAGTGGATTCACTGGAAAAAAGCAATCCCGATTATCAAACGGAATTCCGCTCGCTTAAAACAGCGATCGGCGTTTCGGAACAATATCTGGAAAGAGCCAAAGATGAAGTTCTGTCTTCAGTCAATCAAAGCTCAGGAAACGCATTTTTAAAAGCCGGCGATGAAACGCTGGTAAATCTGAACGCTGCGAGTAACACCGTATCCACGCTGATTGATCAGCGCCTGACGCGTCACGCGCAACAATTGAATCAGAAAATAGCCAAAATGTTTTCTGCACTCATGTTACTGGTGCTGATCGCCAGCTATTTTTTGCTCGGAATCTATTTCGCACTGTCGAGAGATATCAAAACACTGACTGAAAATATCGAAAAAACAGCATCGGGAGATTTAATTCAGATGCCTGAACGCAGCGGGCAAGATGAGCTGGCGCAATTGATTAACGCGGTCACAAAAATGAATCAGGGCTTGAGTCGCCTTGTGCAAAATATCCGTACTGGCGCTGAAAACGTCAACAACATTGCCCATCATATCCATAATGAAAATGCAGAGCTTGCCAATCGTACTGAAACGCAGGCTGGCTCTCTGCAACAAACAGCAACCTCCGTCGAGGAACTGACCAGCACAGTGAAAGAGAATGCGGGCAATCTGGCGCAGGCAAGCAGCCTCGCCAACACATCCGCAGAGCACGTGCAACAAGGCTTGCAGGTTATGGATAAGGCCATCGTATCGATGCAATCAGTCACATCCGGTACGCGCAAAATTGCGGAAATTATCGGTGTGATGGATGGCATTGCATTCCAGACCAATATCCTTGCGCTCAACGCGGCAGTTGAAGCAGCCAGAGCCGGACAGGAAGGGCGTGGCTTTGCAGTAGTCGCCAGTGAAGTCAGAAATCTCGCACAGCGCAGCGCGAATGCCGCCAAGGAAATCAAGTCCTTAATCAACACATCAAGCGAAGCAGTACAACACGGTAACAACATGATTGATTCGGCAGGAAAAACGATGCAGGAAATCGCCGAAAATATCGCTCAAGTGACCGATCTGATCCGGCATGTGGCAGATGTGAGCCGGGAACAAAGCATGGGTATTTCCAGCGTCAATGAAGCAATCGCTGCTATTGATGAAATCACGCAACACAATGTCAGCCTCGCAGATGAGGGAGCGAAATCAACCGCCAGCCTGGAGGACCAGGCATCAGCACTGATTGATGCAGTCAGTGTATTTAAAATCTACCAAAGCGACATTCATGTGGAACATGACGAACAAGGTCAATTGCTGAGATTAAAACAACAGAAAAGGAAAATTGAATTGAAAACGGCAGAAACTCAAACTGAATCTGCCGTAGTACGATTGCGTACAATCAAGAGGTAATAATAAGGAAGTAGAGCATCAGGAAGTAAAACATCCAAGGGCATTCACTCTGCCCTTGATGTTTATTGCGGGGTGAGCAGATTCAGTATGGAACGCAACTCATCACGGATGTAGTGCAAATCCACCGGAGTTTCCACCACTTCGTCAGTTTCCTGGATACGCCCGGCGGCACTGCCGAGTTTATTGCGGGCACCGTTGATCGTGAAGCCCTGTTCATACAAAAGTTCGCGGATACGTCGTATCAGAAGCACTTCATGATGCTGGTAATAACGACGGTTGCCCCGGCGTTTTACCGGCTTCAGTTGCGAAAATTCCTGCTCCCAATAACGCAAAACGTGTGGCTTAACGCCACACAATTCGCTTACTTCTCCAATCGTGAAATAACGCTTGGCCGGAATCGGTGGCAAGGTCACTGTTTCGATTTTAATTTCAGTCATGAGAATCTTTTAAGCAGCATGAGCCAATGGTTGACCGCTGATGTCATCCACCATACCCTTCAATTTCTGGCTGGCATGGAAGGTGACAACACGACGGGCAGTAATCGCAATTTCTTCGCCCGTCTTAGGATTGCGCCCGGGACGCTGTGGTTTGTCTCTTAACTGAAAATTACCGAAGCCAGACAACTTCACCGCTTCGCCACGTTCCAGTGCATCACGAATTTCATCGAAAAAGGTTTCCACCATATCTTTAGCTTCGCGCTTGTTGAGGCCGACCTGCTCAAACAACAGCTCGGCTAACTCAGCTTTAGTTAAAGTGGGTAACTCTTTTTCCGCTTGAGAACGCGCCCTGGCCTCCAGCATCGCACGATTTAAATCGGCATCCAGCACCGATTGAAATTCAGCGGAATTTACGTCATTCATTATCAAACTCATCTAGTCTATACGGGCGTAAGCCAATCATCTTAGCGCAGCTTGGCAGCAAACTTCAAGCCTGCGGCCTGAGTCAATGCGGTCATTGCGGCTTCAACCTTGTCATCTTGCAATGTAGCTTGAGTATCTTGTAAGCTAAAGCGGAAAGCAAGACTTTTCTCATCTGCCTCCAAGCCCTTACCACGATATTCATCAAACAAAACAATAGCTTGCACAATTTTACAGGCTTCGTTCCGGCCTATTTCAGCGCTAAACACATCGATCATCTCTTGCACGGAAACGGATTGTTTAACCACAAGAGCAAGATCACGCTTCACAGCCTGGAATTTCGATATTTCCTGATAAACCGGAACATTGACGGATTGCAAAGCTGCTGTATCAATTTCAAATACAACCGGCGCCAGCGGCAAATCGTATTTTTGTTGCAAGCGTGGATGCAGTTCACCGATAAAGCCAACAATCTTGCCGTCACATTCAATGCTGGCACTACGGCCCGGATGCAAGGCAACGTGTTCATTTTTGATGAAACGCACAACTTTTGGCGCAAACAAGGCCTCGACATCCGCTTTCACATCAAAGAAATCCACATTACGCGTTGCTACGCCCCATTGTTCTTCAGCGACGGGACCATAAGCGAGTCCAGTCAGATGCTTAGGCTGGCGATAACCCGCGACTTCCAACGGGCCATCCTGTACGGAAGCATCACGCAGATAAACAGCACCGATTTCAAAAACACGGATACGGCTGACTTTACGATTCAGGTTATAGCGGGCATTCGCTACCAGGCTGCCGATCAGATTGGTGCGCATCACACTCATCTGGCTGGCGATAGGATTCAATAACTTCACAGGCTGATCGTTACCGGCAAAGTCTTTTTCCCAGGCTTCTTCAACGAAGCTGTAGTTAACCACTTCCTGATAATCCATATCAGCGACCAGAGAGCGCAAATCAAACAGCGAGCGTTGATTTTCCGGCGCGATCAGCATGGCGTTCGCGGCAACCGGAGGTAAAGCCGGAATATTCTCAAAACCGTAAACGCGCGCGACTTCCTCAATCAGATCTTCTTCGATTTCGATATCGAAACGATAGGACGGCGGCGTCACCAGGAATTCACCTGTCTGCTGCGTAAATTGCAATCCCAGACGTTTGAAAATATCGGCGATGACCTCATCAGTCAACGGCACGCCGATGACTTTTTGTGCCCGTGCGGTACGTAATTTCACCGGCAAACGTTGCGGCAAATTAATAATCTGATCATCAACCGGACCCAGTTTTACCTGTTCACGGCCACCACAAATCTCAACGATCAAAGCACTGATACGTTCGATATGTTCGACGATATTTTCAAAATCGACGCCACGTTCAAAGCGATGTCCGGCATCGGTAGAGAAATTAAAACGACGGCCCCTGCCCTGGATTGCCTGTGGCCACCAGAAAGCAGCTTCGAGGTAAATGTTTTGCGTATCCAGAGAAACAGCGGTCGAATCGCCACCCATGATGCCGGCCAGAGATTCGATTTCTTTTTCATCCGCAATCACGCCGACCCATTCATCGACCTCAACTGTATTGCCATTCAGCAGCTTCAGTGATTCACCTGCTTTACCCCAGCGCACATTGAGGCCGCCATGGATTTTATCGAGATCAAAAACATGCGATGGACGCCCCAGTTCAAGCATCACATAATTGGAAATATCAACAAGCGCAGAGATAGGGCGCTGTCCGCTGCGCTCAAGGCGTTGTTTCATCCAGTCTGGGGTCGGTGCTTTCGCATTGACGCCACGAATCACGCGACCGCAGAAACGGCCACACAGATCAGACGCGGAAACTTTCACCGGCAACACTTCCTGCAAGGATGGCGCAATGACATCCGTCACAGGCATCTGCAAAGGCGTTCCAGTCAGGGCAGACACTTCTCTTGCAACACCTAAGACGGATAAGCAGTCAGCCTTGTTCGGGGTGAGCTTGATTGTGAACTTCAGATCATTCAACTCATAGTAATCACGGAAATTCTGGCCCACTGGCGCGTCTGACGGCAATTCCATCAAGCCGCCATGGTCTTCGGACAATTTCAATTCGCGTGCAGAACACAACATGCCTTGCGATTCAACGCCGCGCAACTTGCCTACCTTAATCACGAACGGCTTACCGTCAGCCCCCGGAGGCAAAACCGCGCCAGCCGTTGCACAAGGTACACGCATGCCAACGCGGACATTCGGCGCTCCGCAAACGATATTCAACAATGTGCCGGTGCCGACATCAACCTGGCACACATTTAAACGATCAGCATCGGGATGCTTGACGATTTCACGAATCTCCGCAACCACGACATTGTTGAAAGGAGGAGCAACAGGCTCCACTTCTTCGACTTCCAAACCTGACATAGTCAACAGATGAGACAACTCATCCGAAGTCATCTTCGGATTGACCATGGTGCGGAGCCAGTTTTCAGAAAATTGCATAATTCAGCCGTCTATTGTTAGATGCTTGAGCTCAGATTGCTCAAAAAAGTTAGTTGAATTGCTTCAGGAAGCGCAAGTCGCCCTCATAGAACAAGCGCAGATCGTTGACGCCGTAACGCAACATGGTAAGGCGTTCTAGGCCAGAACCAAACGCAAAGCCTATGTATTTTTCAGGATCGAGTCCCATGTTCCGGATCACAGCAGGATGCACCTGACCAGAACCCGATACTTCCAGCCAGCGACCTTTTAAAGGCCCGCTACCGAAAGCGATATCAATTTCGGCTGATGGCTCGGTAAATGGAAAATAGGAAGGTCGGAAGCGCACCTGCAAATCGTCTGTTTCAAAAAACGCTTTTACAAAATTCAGATAGACACCTTTCAGATCCGCGAAGCTGATATCTTCGGCAATCCATAAGCCCTCAACCTGATGGAACATCGGGGAGTGTGTCGCATCGCTGTCGACACGATAAGTGCGGCCAGGTGCAATAATTTTGATTGGTGGTTTGCTCATGCGCGCATATCGCACCTGCATAGGGCTGGTATGCGTACGCAGCAGCAATTGCTTACCCTGACTATCCTTACCATCAATATAGAAAGTGTCCTGCATAGAGCGGGCAGGATGATTTTCAGGACTATTTAAAGCAGTAAAATTGGTCCAGTCGGTTTCGATCTCAGGGCCGTCAGCGACGTCAAAACCAATTGAACGGAAAATTTCTTCAACTCGCTTCCAGGTGCGCATAACAGGATGAATGCCACCGATACCACGGCCACGCCCGGGCAGTGTCACGTCAATCGCTTCGGCATTTAAACGCGTCTGCAATTGCGCGTCTGCTAAAGCATCGCGACGCTCAGTTAAAGCATTTTCGATTTTGACTTTAGCAGCATTAATCACCGCGCCCTGCACTTTGCGCTCATCCGGAGACAATTTCCCCAGACTCTTCATCTGTTCGGTAATCTGGCCACTTTTGCCCAGGTACAATGCCTTAGCATTTTCGAGTGCTGCGGCATCCGGTGCCGCGAGAAAATCAGCACATGCCTGGCTGACGATTTGATCTAATGGGTTCATGCGTTGTTCCCGCTTACTGTGAAGCTGAAATAATGAGCTGAAAACAAAACGGGGCATAGGATTCAACCTCTGCCCCGCTTGATATAGCGATGTTTAACACATCGCAACGACTACAAATTACTTTGATTACGCAGCCAGGTTGGCTTTAACTTGATTAACAATCGCAGCAAACGCTGGTTTGTCCATCACAGCCATGTCAGCCAGTACTTTACGGTCGAGTTCAATGGAGGCTTTTTTCAAGCCGTTCATGAACACGCTGTAAGTCATACCGTGTTGACGGGTTGCTGCGTTAATACGAGTGATCCACAATGCGCGGAATACGCGTTTTTTATTGCGGCGATCGCGGTATGCGTATTGACCTGCACGCATAACTGCTTGCTTAGCAATACGGAATACTTTACTACGACGACCACGGTAACCTTTAGCAAGGTTCAGAACTTTCTTATGACGGGCACGAGCGGTAACCCCACGTTTTACTCTAGGCATAATAACTCCTTAAAATAGTGAGTATGAGGTTAAGCGGTAGGCATCATGCGCATGACTGATGTCACGTCGGACGCATTGATGTTACGTGTACCACGTAATTGACGTTTGTTCTTTGTGGTCTTTTTAGTCAAGATATGGCGCTTGAAAGCGTGACCACTCTTTACTGTTCCACCTGGACGTACACGAAAGCGCTTCTTAGCAGAGCTCTTTGTTTTCATTTTTGGCATAACACTATCTGTCGTTGACGACAGCTCCGGTTTTATATGATGGTAGGTGGCAGCAATAAACGCTACTCTTGGATGCCTACTTCTCACTTATTGTGATCTGTTCCTGACGAAACAGATCTATCGTAATACCCGTACCAAACAAGTACTACAAAATACTTATTTCTTTTTCTTAGGTGCCAGAATCATGACCATCTGACGCCCTTCCATTTTTGGAAACTGCTCTACCTGACCGTAAGGCTCTAAATCAAGCTTCAGGCGCTCAAGCACACGCATACCGATTTCCTGATGCGCCATTTCACGACCGCGAAAACGCAAAGTAATCTTTGTTTTATCGCCGTCATCCAGAAACTTGACCAGATTACGCAGCTTGATGTTGTAATCACCATCATCTGTACCAGGACGGAACTTCACTTCTTTCACCAAAATGACTTTTTGTTTCAGTTTGGCTTCATGAGCTTTTTTCTGTTCCTGGTATTTAAACTTGCCGTAATCCATCAAACGACAAACAGGAGGTTGGGCAGTGGGTGCAATTTCCACCAAATCCACATTAGCCTCTTCGGCCAAACGGAATGCCTCACTCAGTTTAACGATACCCAGAGGTTCATTATCAACGCCGGACAAGCGCACTTCAAGCGCGGTAACTTCCCCGTTGATACGATGTGTTCTTTCGGTAGCTATTGCAGTTTCCTTTAAAAAATTAAATCTTTACCGTGCCAATCTCGCTTACAGCAAGATTGCGGACTGATCTGTTAAACCTTAGTGTCTGCTTCGTTTTTTAAACGAGCTATGAAGGCATCAAGAGGCATTACCCCCAGATCCAGATTGCCACGCGTACGCACAGCGACTGTGTTTGCATCTCGTTCTTTATCGCCTATTACTACTATGTAAGGCATTTTTTGAATAGAGTGCTCGCGTATTTTATAGGTAATTTTCTCATTACGCAAATCCGTGTTAACTCTAAACCCTTGTTTCTTCAGGATTTCAGCAACAGATTTTGCGTATTCCGCTTGCGACTCCGAGATATTTAACACGGAAACTTGCACTGGAGACAACCACAAAGGCAAAGCGCCGGCATGGTTTTCAATCAAAATTCCGATGAAGCGCTCCATGGAGCCAACAATAGCGCGATGCAGCATTACCGGCACTTTGCGACTGTTATCATCAGCCACATATTCAGCACCCAGGCGACCCGGCATAAAAAAGTCGACCTGCATAGTACCGACTTGCCAAGGGCGACCCAAACTATCCTTCAGGTGGTATTCGATTTTCGGACCGTAAAATGCGCCCTCACCCGGCAACTCTTCCCACTCAGTCACACCGCAAGCGCGCAAGCCAGCGCGCAGCGTTTCTTCAGCGGTATCCCAGACTTCGTCACTGCCAATGCGATTTTCTGGCCGCAAGGCGAGTTTGATTGCAATATTTTTAAAGCCAAAGTCATCATAGACCTTCATTGCCTGAGGGTGAAAAGCAATTACCTCATCCTGAATTTGCGCCTCTGTACAGAAAATATGTCCATCATCCTGAGTAAAGCCGCGCACACGCATAATTCCGTGCAAAGCACCGGACGGCTCGTTGCGATGACACTGACCGAATTCACCGAACCGCAATGGCAGATCGCGATAACTCTTCATTCCAGAATTGAAAATCTGCACATGTCCAGGGCAATTCATCGGCTTCAGCGCATAAGAGCGATTTTCCGACTCTGTGATAAACATATTGTCTTTATAGTTATCCCAGTGCCCGGTTTTACCCCACAGACTACTGTCGAGAATCTGCGGACCTTTCACTTCCTGGTAACCACAATCCTGATAAACCTTGCGCATGTATTGCTCTACTTGCTGCCAGATAGTCCAGCCTTTTGCATGCCAGAACACCAGGCCCGGAGCCTCATCCTGAAAATGGAATAAATCCAGTGACTTACCCAGCTTGCGATGATCGCGCTTTTCAGCCTCTTCCAGCATGTGCAGGTATTGCTCCTGATCTTCTTTTTTTGCAAAGGCAGTACCGTAAATACGCTGCAACATTTCATTCTTAGAATCGCCACGCCAGTAAGCACCTGCAAGCTTCATCAATTTAAAAACTTTCAGCTTGCCAGTGGATGGCACGTGCGGCCCACGACACAAATCAGTAAAAGTACCCTCGGTGTAAAGAGAGACATCCTGATCAACAGGAATCGACTCAATGATTTCTGCCTTATACGCTTCACCGATCGATTTAAAGTAAGCAACGGCCTCATCTCGCGGCAACACCTTGCGGACAACTTGCTCATCTTTTTTAGCGAGCTCAGTCATTTTCTTTTCTATCGCGAGCAAATCGTCAGGAGTAAATGGACGCTTATAAGAAAAGTCGTAATAAAACCCGTTTTCGATCACAGGACCAATTGTCACCTGCGCATCGGGAAATAATTCTTTTACCGCATAAGCCAGCAAATGCGCTGTCGAATGACGAATCACATCCAATCCATCCGCATCTTTGTCGGTCACAATTGCCAACTCAGCATCTCGCTCAATCAGGAATGAGGTATCCACCAATACGCCATCAACTCTGCCAGCGAGCGCCGCCTTTGCCAGGCCAGCACCAATACTGGCAGCAACTTGCGCCACGGTTACAGGCGCATCAAATTGACGTTGCGAACCATCAGGAAGTTTTACTGAGACCATGTCACTCTCCATAGTGGCAGAAGTTTGCCGAAATTTGCGATTAGAAAATAAAGACGAAAAAAAAGCACGGCTAGCCGTGCTTTTTCAAATTTGATACAGACGAAAAAGATCCTCGACTAGAGTCGCTCCCAAACCATTTGCGTGGTAGTTCGCGGTGTCATAACCAGGATGCCTTTCTCGCTCTTATCTAAAAATACTTATATTTCTTAAATTCATTGGTAGACACGATTGGACTCGAACCAACGACCCCTACCATGTCAAGGTAGTGCTCTAACCAGCTGAGCTACGCGTCTAAAGAAACCGAAGTATAGCAGAGACCCGCGAACAATTACTAGCCCTGAACCGAACTTTTTCTAAGAACCGGACAAGTACTTGTATTTTTCCCCGTATGTATTCCAGCGCCAGCAGCAACACTTTGAGGCCAACCGCATTCGCCCCCCCCGCTTGCATTATTGCCTCCGAACCTCAAGCACTCCACTCACTTCACGTATTGTCGTCAATGCTTTTTGTAATTGCGAAGTGCCGCCGATTTCAGCAGTAAACGACATCCGGGCCTGCGATTTTGCACTCTGTGTATTTACGCCAACCACATTAATTTTTTCCTTAGAAAAAACCTCAGAAATATCGCGCAACAATCCCTGCCTGTCCTGCGCCAATACAAAAATATCGACAGGATAAACCGTATCCTTACCGTGCTCACCCCAAGTCGTCTGTATCACCCGCTCGGGTGCTTTATTACGCATTTCTGCGAAGTTTTTGCAGGTAAGCCGGTGAATGGAAACGCCCTTACCTCGGGTGACAAACCCAACGATATCGTCCGGCGGTGCGGGCTTACAACAACGCGCCAACTGCGTCATCAATCCATCTGTTCCAACAACCAGCACACCAGATTTCGCACCTTGCGTAACACTTGATGCACGACTCTTATTGGTGATATTCAGATCATCAGGTATTTCGACCGGGCTATCCCTGAGCACGGTTTCTATCTGCCTGAGACTGAATTCTTCTTTACCGACAGATAGCAACAAATCATCCAATGCGGCAAAGCCCAGCTTCCGCGCCAACTCCTCAAGATTAACGGCAGTCTTACCTTCACGCTGCAACGTTTTTTCGACCAGGGCCCGCCCCGATGCCAGGGTTTCCTGCTGATCAATAACATTAAACCACGCACGAATTTTGCTACGGGTACGAGTACTGACCGAATACTCAGAATGGAGCCAGTCTCTCGATGGGCCAGACTGCGCAGATCCTGCCTTCAGCGTAATGATTTCAACGGTCTGCCCATTCTGCAAACGAGTGTTTAACGGCACCATAACACCATCGACTCGGGCACCGCGACAACGATGACCGACGTCTGTATGCAACTGATAAGCAAAATCAACCGGTGTCGCCTCTCGCGGCAATTCGATCACTCTTGCCTGCGGCGTCAGAACATAAATCCGCTCATCCAGACTTGCAGACTTCAGCTTTTCCACCCACTCTCTTTGTATGTCTTCGTGCTCAACAACCGCATCAGCAACCTCACTTTTCCAGGCAAGTAACTGTCGTAGCCAGGCAATTTTTTCGTCATATTCTTGTGCCGTGAAGTTAGAGCCGCCACTCTCTTTATAACGCCAATGCGCAGCGACTCCATATTCCGCGAACTGGTGCATTTCTTTCGTACGAATCTGTACCTCAAGTGGCCGGCCATCCTCAACAACAACGACTGTATGCAGAGATTTATAACCATTCGATTTTGGACGAGAAATGTAATCGTCAAATTCTTTAGGAATCGGCACCCAGACGTTGTGCACAAGTCCAAGTACGGTATAACAATCCTTAATATCATCAACAACGACCCGGAACGCACGCACATCATAGAGTTCGTCAAAATTAACTGACTTACCCTTCATCTTTTTCCAGATACTGTAAATGTGCTTAGGACGGCCAGACACCTCGCCTTTGATACCTGCGTTTTTCAATTCAGAGGTTAAACGTGCCAATGCCGTTGCAACAAAACTCTCGCGCTCCACACGCTTTTCTTCCAGCATTTTGGCTATGCGCTTGTATTGTGCAGGCTCGAGAAAGCGGAAAGATAAATCCTCAAGCTCCCACTTCAGTTGCCAGACGCCCAGCCTGTTTGCCAACGGCGCATACAGGTTCATCGTCTCGCTGGCATATTGCTGTGTAGCGCTGTCTTCGCGCTTGCACTCGGCAAAATAGCGCAAAGTAGTGACCCTCGACGCCAACCTGATCAACACCACTCGCATATCGGTTGCCATTGCCAACATCATTTTGCGCAACGTTTCCATCTGCGCTGCAGCTTTCTCGGCCGCATCCTTGCCATGACCGACATCATGATGGGTTAACGCGGTCTCCCGGAGTTTCATCAGACGCCGGATGCCGCTGACCAGATCTGCAATCTCTTGTCCGTAGCGGACTTCGATTTGCTCGGCCGCGATCGGGCTTAATTCAGGCAATTCGAACAATAAAGCAGCAATACGTGAGTCTATATCAGTGCGCAACATCGCCAGTGTGGAAGCCACTCCACGCACAAACTGCAATGCATTCTGTCCGGTAATTACGTCTTTTTCCGCATAAAACGGCGTAACAAATTCGAGTGCAGAAATAAGTCTATCTTTCTCTGCTTCTGACAGACCTTCCAACAACTGAGATTCTGATGCGGCAACTGATGTCGATACCATACAATTCTTTATTTTTGCGCTGCTGTTACAACGATTTCTATCAACCAATCAGGATTGGCAAGTCGGGCTTCTACGGTCGCACGTGGCGGTGAATTATTTTCTGCAACCCACTCATCCCAGACAGTATTCATCTCGCCAATTTGACTGATGTCAGTCAAAAAAATCTGACAAGAGAGTATCCGAGATTTATCACTCCCTGCCTCCGACAACAGGCGATCGACATGACCGAGTACCTCTTTAGTCTGGCCAGCAATGCCCTGACTCACATCTTCCGGGATCTGCCCCGCCAGATAAACAATGCCGTTACATATCGCCACTTCAGATAAGCGCTTACCAACGTGCAATCTCTTTATTTCCATCATTCACTCTATTTTTCATTTAACAAAAAATCACGCACCAGTTTGATTTGCTCTTCACTGACAAAAGTTGGGGCATGCCCGACGTGGGGCACTTCTATCAACTGCGCACATGGGCCGCGCTTCGTCATTGCAAGCGCAGTATCTGCTGTCAGCAAATCAGATTCAGCACCGCGCACCAGTAAGGTTTCGCAACGAATCGCATCATAAGCAGCCCAAAGCATCGCCTGCCCTGCAGCGATCATTTCCGGCGTCGTCGCCTTAAACACTTCCGCCAATGACAGATCATAATGCTTGCGCCAATGACCATCGGAAGTCTGGCGCAAGACATCATGTACCAATTTACTCCACTGAGCCTCAGTATGCTCACCAAATGAAAGCGAAATCGTCTTAATGTACGCGGCAGCCTCTTCGAAAGTACGGAACTGTAAATCCTCACCAATGTAAGTGCCGATTCGTAATAAAGCCTCAGGATTGAGCGCCGGCCCCACATCATTCAAGATCAGCTTACGTATCGGGTTACCTTCCAACGAAGCAATTCCCATTCCTATCAGCCCGCCCATCGAGGTACCGAGCCAATCGACAGTTGTTGCCTGCAAACGGGCCAGCAAGGTCACCATGTCACTGACGTATTGCGGCAACTGATAGTGCAAGGGATTGCGCAGTCGGCCAGAATAGCCGCGACCGACAACATCTGGACAGACAACCCGGTAATGCGAAGACAAAGATAGCGCGACAGCATCAAAATCGTCGGCAACCCGCGTCACACCATGCACGCAGATCAGTACATCGGCATTAGCAGGATCCCCCCACTCTTTGTAGGACATGGTATGCAGCCCCGATGGAGACAAGCATTGAACGGTATTGCGCCTTGGCTGCATGAGGCATTCCTCTGAGATAGTATTTTTACTACTGCTAGTAACTCACATTTTACCGATCGTTACGCTTAAAATCATTCACATTCGCTTTGTTACGCATGCTTTTTTATATAACTAATGTCAGGAGTCAACATGCAAGCATCTTTTTTACGTGGAAAAACAGCACTGGTAACGGGCTCAACTTCAGGAATCGGCTTGGGTATCGCGCATTCTCTCGCTGCCGCGGGCGCAAACATTGTATTTAACGGCTTTGGTGATCCAAATGAGATTCAGGCAATTCAGAAAGCCACTGAAGAAAAATTCAGCGTCAAAACGGCTTATCACAATGCCGATATGAGTAAAGCCAGCGAGATTACCGCCTTGATGGCATTTGCCAGCACAACATTTGGTGGTGTCGACATACTGGTGAATAATGCCGGCATTCAATATGTCGCCAACATTGAAGATTTTCCGGTCGAAAAATGGGATGCCATTATTGCGATTAATCTGACCTCCTGCTTCCATACGACAAGGCTGGCATTACCGTATATGAAGAAAAAAAACTGGGGGCGCATCATTAACCTGGCGTCGGTGCACGGGTTGGTCGCGTCAGCACAGAAGTCTGCGTATGTTGCCGCTAAACATGGCTTGATCGGGCTAACAAAAACAACGGCGCTCGAAAACGCGCAAACGGGAATTACCTGTAACGCGATTTGCCCGGGATGGGTACTGACGCCATTAGTACAAAAACAGGTTGATGCCCGCGCCGAGCGAGACAACATCAGCAATGAAGTGGCAAAAAAAGCGCTGCTCGCGGAAAAGCAGCCGTCAGGAGAATTCGTGACTCCGGAACAACTGGGGGCTCTGGCAGTGTTTTTCTGCAGCGATGCAGGAAGTCAGATCAGAGGTGTCGCCTGGAACATGGATGGTGGATGGGTGGCGCAATAACAAAGTATTTTTGCGACATATTAAATAAAAAGAAAAAGCCGCTATTTCAAAATAGCGGCTTTTTCAGTTTTACATGTTCGGATAATTCGGTCCACCACCGCCCTCAGGGGTGACCCACACGATGTTTTGCGTCGGATCTTTAATATCACAAGTCTTACAATGAACACAGTTTTGTGAATTGATCTGCAAGCGATCCTTACCATCATCTGTCTTCGTAAATTCGTAGACTCCTGCTGGGCAGTAACGCGCTTCTGGCCCCGCATATTTCGCCAGATTCACGTCAACCGGAACGTTACTATTTTTCAAAGTCAGATGGATAGGTTGATCTTCTGCATGATTCGTGTTGGAGATAAACACAGAAGATAAGCGATCAAAAGTCAGCTTGCCATCCGGCTTCGGATAATTGATTGGCTGAAACTCAGAAGCTGGACGCAAACACTCGTGATCGGCATGCGTATGTCTCAAGGTCCACGGTGCTTTGCCACCAAAAACGACCTGATCAATTCCGACCATTAATGTGCCGAGTACCAAGCCTTTACTCATGGATGGTTTGAAATTACGTGCTTTATGCAATTCCTCATGCAACCAAGATGCCTCAAAAGCTGCACTGTATGCAGTCACTTCATCGTATTGGCGATTTTCACCTAAAGCATCAAACACCGCATTTGCAGCTAACATCCCTGTCTTGATCGCAGCGTGACTACCTTTGATGCGGCTGGCGTTCAGGAAACCGGCATCACAACCGATTAATGCACCGCCTGGAAAAGTCAGCTTAGGCAATGACTGCAAGCCACCCGCTGTAATCGCACGCGCACCGTACGCAATCCGCTTGCCCCCTTCAAAGAACTGACGGATTTCCGGATGCGTTTTATAACGCTGAAATTCTTCGTACGGCGAGAGATATGGATTTTCATATCCAAGCCCAACCACATAACCGACTGCGACCTGGTTATTTTCCAGGTGATACAGGAAAGAACCACCATAGGTAGCGTTATCCAGCGGCCATCCAGCCGTGTGAATTACCAGACCCGGCTTATGCTTAGCCGGGTCAATTTCCCACAATTCTTTAATACCGATACCATAAGTCTGAGGGTCTTTACCTGCATCCAGCGCATATTTTGCGATCAGTTGTTTACCAAGATGTCCACGTGCACCTTCAGCAAACAAAGTATATTTTGCATGCAACTCCATACCAAGCTGGAATGCCGGACCTGGTTCACCTTCACGATTTACGCCCATATTGCCGGTCGCAACTCCTTTTACCGAGCCATCGTCGTTATACAGGATTTCTGCAGCCGGAAAGCCCGGGAAAATCTCAACACCCAATGCTTCAGCCTGCTGCCCAAGCCAACGCACGACGTTGGCCAGCGAAATTACATAGTTTCCATGATTTTGGAAACAGGCAGGCAACATCCAGTTTGGTGTTTTATAAGCCTTGGTTTCAGATAAAAATAAAAAACGGTCTTCAGTCACTTCCGTATTCAGAGGGGCGCCAAGCTCTTTCCAGTCAGGAAAAAGCTCACTCAGCGCCTCTGGATCCATTACCGCCCCGGAAAGAATATGCGCACCAAGCTCGCCGCCTTTTTCCAGCACGCATACGGAAACTTCATTTCCTTTTTCCACTGAGAGTTGCTTGAGTTTGATCGCAGCAGACAAGCCTGCAGGACCGCCGCCGACAATAACGACATCGTACTCCATCGCATCGCGGGGACCGTACTGTTCAAGAATGTTTTGGGTCATGACTGTAATCGCTTTAAAATATTTTTCGAACGAACGTGCTAAATTAATCAACGCATGTTAGCTGTTGATCTGCCATTGCGCAAGCAGCCGATTAGATGAAGACATCCATTGCGAAAAGCTGGTACTGAGTGTTGGCGAAAGATAATTATCGCAGAGCAGTGTTTAGCATGCATCAATTAAAGCGATGAATCTCTACGAACTATCAATGAAAAGACGGGGCGTGCTAAATTCTGGGTAACACAGAAAGACGCTGTATGTCATGATAGTGCATTAAACAGAATACTGAGTTTATCCAAATTTTTGCAGGAGATACTGATGGGAATAGAAATTAATTTTGAAGGAAAAGTTGCACTGATTACCGGTGCATCGAGTGGCCTAGGTGCTCGCTTTGCGAAAGTGCTGGCAAAAGCTGGCGCACAGGTGGTACTTGCCTCACGACGCGTTGACAGACTGAAAGAATTACGCGCAGAAATTGAAGCCGATGGTGGTGCAGCCCACGTCGTTGCGCTGGATGTGACAGACTATGCGAGCATCAAATCAGCGATAGCCCATGCTGAAACGGAAGCTGGCCCTATCGATATTCTGATCAATAACTCAGGTGTATCAACGACGCAACGTCTGGTCGACGTTACCCCCGACGATTACAACTATGTAATGGACACCAATCAACGAGGTTCATTCTTTGTTGCGCAGGAAACAGCAAAACGGATGATCGCCAGATATAAAGGCGATCAAAGAAAACAACACCGCATTATCAACATCGCCTCAGTCGCGGGTCTGCGCGTGTTGCCACAAATTGGTATCTATTGCATGAGCAAAGCCGCCGTCATACATATGACGAAAGCAATGGCAGTCGAATGGGGTAAATACGGCATCAACGTCAATGCGATTTGCCCCGGATATATTTCAACAGAAATCAATCAGGAATATTTCGATACCGAGCAAGGACAGAAACTGATAGAAATGCTGCCCCGCAAGCGTGTAGGCACACCAGAAGACCTTGATGGTCTGTTGTTATTGTTGGCAGCAGAAGAATCCCGCTTCCTGAACGGCGCAATCGTAACGGCAGATGATGGAATGAGTGTGCAGTAACTGATTTCATTGATCTCGTGTGAGTAAGGTCAACACCCCTAACTCATACGAGTCAAAAAGTAAGCATTCATTCTTCACCGGCGAGACTTTTGGCGGCAATTCCGGTAATCAGTCTCTACATTCAAGCGATCTACAAATCATCAGCCTGTCAGATTTCAGAGTGCATTTCGTTTGATAAAAAACGATGGACAATTCTGTTACTGACAGATGAATAACCTCACTACCTTCGCCAGCATCCCAAGTTATTCAAATCGCCAGTATCAGCTAAGCACCTGCTTTACACTCGACTACCGACGAACAGATCAACGCATAATTCCCAGTAGCTTGTGCACAAGCTCGCTTGATGTTGCTGCAGAAAATTTCTTCATCAGCTTCGCTCTGTGCATTTCAACGGTTCTTGGACTTAATGAAATCTGTCTGGCGATCAATTTACTGGTCTTACCCTCGACTAGCAGGGCTGCAATCTCCCTCTCTCTCGGCGTGAGCTCAGCGCTCACGGGGCGCTTTGCGCTCAGGTCTTCAAATGTCCATATACCGGCCGCGTGCGGCTCATTTTTTCGCAACCCTCGTCCCGTAACATGGCACCAGAATAACTCTTGATTCGCCCTTTTCATGATGCGCTCATCAGAATAGGAGCCCTTCGCATTCATGATAGGCGTGATGCGAGCGCCCGTACGCTCGAACTCATCAGGGCTTGGATACAGTATCTGGAAAGATTGCCCGATCAGATCTTCTTTTTTATAGTTAAACATCTGCGCCAGATCGTCATTACAGGCATAAATAATACGGTTCTGAGAGACACACATTCCTATCGGTGCTTGTTGGAAAATAACTTCAAAATCAATAGTGTGCATCTCTATCATATGGCTGTTCTTGTGCAGATGGATAAGGTAAATTTATTCAGGTAGTTTTACGGTATTGCGGAGTATAGCTCAGCATCTTATGCTGAGCCCTATTCTGAAAAAAGTAATGCGCTATCAACCGATATTCGTGTTGCTGCGAAAAAAACAAACAAGTATTTCCCTGAATATCTATGAGGAGACGACGATGAATAAGGAATACCCAGACGCAAAGGCCGCGTTGGCTAATGTGGTCAAAGATGGGCAGACAATAGCGGTCGGTGGTTTTGGTTTATGTGGAATACCTGAAGCTTTGATTGCTGCGTTGCGTGACTCCGGTGTCAAAGAATTGACGGCCATTTCTAATAATGCCGGCGTAGATGGTTTTGGGCTGGGCCAATTATTGACGACACGTCAGATCAAAAAAATGGTTTCTTCCTATGTCGGTGAAAATAAAGAATTCGAACGTCAGTATCTGGCTGGCGAATTGGAATTGGAATTCACGCCACAAGGAACACTGGCAGAAAAACTTCGCGCCGGTGGTGCTGGCATTCCAGCATTTTTCACGAAAACAGGTGTAGGTACTATCGTCGCAGAAGGTAAGGAAATTCGCGAATTTGATGGTCAGAAATATGTCATGGAAAAAGCCCTGGTCGCCGATGTCTCGCTGGTAAAAGCGTGGAAAGCAGATAAGGCGGGAAATTTGGTCTATCGGAAAACGGCACGTAATTTCAATCCCAATGTGGCTATGGCAGGAAAAGTCACTATTGCAGAAGTTGAAGTGCTGGTAGAAACAGGTGATCTCGATCCGGATGAAATTCATACCCCCGGTATTTTCGTGCATCGCATCGTCGTCAATACACAACCCGAAAAACGTATTGAGCAACGCACTGTGCGTCCGACTAAATAAGATACCAGGAGAAATAATATGGCATGGAATCGCGATGAAATGGCTGCACGCGCAGCATCAGAATTGCAAGACGGATTTTACGTTAATCTCGGAATAGGTCTGCCAACACTGGTGGCTAACCATGTGCCTGCCGGCATGGAAGTCTGGCTACAATCAGAAAATGGGCTGCTGGGGATTGGCCCCTTTCCAACCGAAGATGAAGTTGACCCGGATTTAATTAATGCAGGAAAACAGACGGTGACTACCCTGCCCGGCTCCTCAATTTTCAGCTCGGCCGATTCTTTCGCAATGATACGTGGTGGAAAAATCAATCTTGCCATTTTAGGGGCAATGCAGGTCAGTGAAAATGGCGATCTTGCTAACTGGATGATTCCGGGCAAGATGGTCAAGGGTATGGGTGGCGCAATGGATCTGGTCGCGGGGGTCGGACGTGTCGTCGTGCTGATGGAGCATGTTGCGAAAGATAATGCGCACAAACTTCTTAAATCCTGCAATCTACCGTTAACCGGGGTTGGCGTTGTCAACCGCATCATTACCGACCTGGGTGTGATTGATGTCACTCCGGACGGTTTTAAGTTAATTGAACTCGCTCATGGCATCAGCGTGGAAGAGGTTGTCGCAAAAACAGAAGCAAAGATTGATACCAGCGCATTTGCATAAACAACGCAGCTAATTGAAAAGGCCGACGTAATTTATACGTCGGCCTTTTTTTATTTTACCTCCTGGCTCTCAACTTACCATTTCTCTTTCAATATTTTTTCCAGCCAGAATGAACCTATCACGGTTTTTACATCAGTAATCTTGCCTTCTCTTACCCAGTCTGACATCTCCGTTGAAGTGGCGGTGAATGTCTCTAAAAACTCTTCGTCATCTAAAGAAGCCGGACCTGCTGTTAAACCACGGGCAACGTAAATCTCCAGCCTTTCGTCGGAATAAGCGATGGCGTTATGAATCGTGCAGAGATGTCGCCAATCTGTTGCCGTATAACCGGTCTCTTCGCGTAACTCTCTTTGAGCACAAATCAATGGATCTTCACCAGCGTCAATTTTCCCTGCTGGAAATTCAATAAAAACACGATTCAGCGGATAGCGGAATTGACGTTCAAGCAGAACTTTGTCATCGTCAAATATCGAAATAATGACGACAGCCCCCGGATGGCGTATAAATTCTCTGGTGGCAACATGGCCATTTGGCAAAGAAACGCTATCCTTTTGAACCTGTAGAAAATCACCCTCGTAGACCAGGTCGCTACTGATTTTTTCTTCACGCAAGTGCGCGTCGCCAGAAAAACGATCAGTCACGACGCCGCCTCAGGTAACGAAAGACAAATCCGGGAAAAGCTAAAACCAGAAATAAAAAAGCGGTGATAGCAAAAAATTCCCATCCTTGCGGAAAACGATTGCCGCTTGAACTCTCAAGGAAAACACCTGTAGCACCAATCACAAAATACAAGATGATCAGTTCAAGCAAACGCAACCAAAATGGTTTGATAAAAGAAAAACGCCGTAGCGCGAAAACTGCGAAACAGCGTTCATTAAAAAATGGCAAGTTGGCAGCAATAACTGCCAACACGACGATCAGCCAGACGGAAGTCAAACTAGTCAAAAGAGATGAACCTTACGACGCTAAAGTTTTTACAACCGCGTTCAAACATGCAGTCATCAAACCACCAGGGACCACGCCAAGAATTAAAACGGCCAATCCATTCAGGCTCAAGACCACGCGAACGTCAACACTAGGAGTAATCAAAGCGTTGTCTGAAGCGTCATCAAAGTACATCAATTTAACAACGCGAAGATAATAAAACGCGCCAATCAAGGAGAACAGCACGGCCACTAATGATAACCATATTTGTCCGGTTGCCATTACCGACTGTAACACTGACAACTTGGCATAAAAGCCCATCAACGGTGGGATGCCTGCCAGAGAGAACATCAACAGCAACATGACCAATGCAAACCAAGGCGAGCGTTTGTTCAGACCTTTCAGATCGTCCAGATTTTCAGCTTCAAAACCGGAACGTGCCAACAACATAATTACGCCGAAAGTGCCTAAAGTGGTTAACACATACGTGATGCTATAAAACATCGCGGCACTGTACGCATCTGCGGCAAGAGCAGTATTACCGTGAGCAACGCCAGACAACAGACCCAACAGCAAAAAGCCCATATGAGAAATAGTCGAGTATGCAAGCATACGTTTCAGATTGGTCTGGGCGATAGCTGTAAGATTACCGATTGCCATCGACAGCACAGCCAGCACGACCAACATTTGTTGCCAATCTACCGCCTGAGAGAACAGGCCTTCAACTAGCAACCTGAATGTCATAGCGAAGGCTGCTAATTTCGGTGCACCACCCAGTAACAACGTCACTGCTGTAGGGGCGCCCTGATATACATCGGGAACCCACATGTGGAAAGGAACAACGCCTAACTTGAACGCAAGCCCCGCCACCAGAAATACAATACCAAACACCAGAATAGTTTTATTTGCAGTTGGAGAACTCGCTACCTTGGCAACTTCCGCCAACTCCAAAGAGCCAGTGGCGCCGTACAACATAGAAATACCGTAGAGCATGAAACCGGATGCCAGAGCCCCCAGAATAAAGTACTTCATTGACGCTTCGGTTGACTGAGTGTGTTCACGGCGCAAAGCAACCAGTGCATACAAAGACAAAGACATCAATTCCAAACCAAGATAGATAATCAGGAAATTATTCCCTGAAATCATGATCATCTGACCTAACAGAGAAAACAACGCTAAGACATAAAACTCACCACCCGACTTGCCATTCGTCATACCGCGATCTGTCACGTATTGACGTGAATAGATGAAAGTCATACCCACCGCAAGGTAAGAACACAGTTTGAGCAGGGTCGACATCGGATCCGAGACAAACATGTTATTGCTGACATAAGTTGACCCGTCACTATTCGAAGTCGCGATAGTCAGCGCACCACAAACAAACAAAGCAAGTATGCTCATGACATAAGTCAGATTACGTTTGCTATCAGGCAAAAACATGTCAACCAGCAAAATCGTACAGATTGCCAGCAGCAAAAATATTTCAGGATAAAGTGGTGTGAAGTTCATATTATTCAGTTCTACTAGCATTAATCTGCTGTCACACAATTAGCGCAACGAAAATTGTCGACGGGCTTACTTGTCTATATCTTCAATCAGAGCGGTAACTTTGACGTTGCCACATGCTTCAAAAGATCAGTCACGGAAACTTGCATCGCGTCGGTAAAAGGTGCTGGATACAATCCCATTACGATCACAGCGATCGCCAAAACGCCCAACATAAAAAATTCACGTGCGTTAATGTCACTCAGATGAGCAACATGCTCATTCGTAATTTTGCCGAAAACAACTCGCTTGACCATCCACAAAGAATACGCCGCGCCGAAAATCAACGCTGTTGCGGCGAGCATACCAATCCAGAAGTTAAACTGTACTGCACCGAGAATCACCATGAACTCACCGACAAAGCCCGAAGTGGCTGGCAAACCGCAGTTAGCCATCGAGAACAATACAAACAATGCTGCAAATTTAGGCATCTTATTCACTACACCACCGTAGTCTACGATCTGACGTGAATGCACGCGGTCATACAAAACGCCGATACACAGGAACATCGCGCCAGAGATAAAACCATGAGAAATCATTTGTACAATCGCACCCTGCACAGACATGTCGTTAAACATGAAAAAACCGAGTGTAACAAAACCCATATGCGCAATAGATGAGTATGCGACCAGCTTCTTCATATCAGCCTGCACAAGCGCGACCAGACCAATATAAATCACAGCGACCAGAGACAAAGTGATCATGAAACCAGCCATATAGTGGCAAGCGTCCGGAGCGATAGGTAAAGAGAAGCGCAAGAACCCGTAAGCACCAAGCTTCAGCATAATCGCGGCCAAAACAACAGAACCACCAGTAGGAGCTTCAACGTGAGCGTCAGGCAGCCATGTATGCACTGGCCACATCGGCACCTTAACAGCAAATGCCATCAGGAATGCGCAGAAAATAGCAATCTGTGTTGACATCGGAAGCGGCAGTTTGTGCCAGACTAAAATGTCAAACGAATGACCAGCCTGAATATAAAGATAAATGATGGCAACCAAAGTCAGCAAAGAGCCGAGCAAGGTGTACAGGAAAAATTTGAATGCTGCATAAACTCTGTTTGGACCGCCCCAGATACCAACGATGATATACATCGGTATCAAAGTCGCTTCAAAGAACACATAAAACAACATGCCATCCAAAGCGCAGAAAACACCAATCATCAGACCGGACAGAATCAGGAAAGCACCCATGTACTGAGCTACCTGCTTCTCAACCACTTCCCAAGCAGCGATAACGACAATCACTGTAATAAATGCGGTCAGCGGCACCAGCCAAAGAGAGATACCATCAATACCAAGTGAGTAAAAAATGTTGAATTTTTCTATCCAGGAGAATTTCTCAACAAATTGCATCCCATGCGCTGAATTATCAAAATTTGTAATCAATGGCAAGGTTACGAGAAAACTCGTTAAAGAACCAAGCAGAGACACGCCGCGAACTAAACCACGGTTGCTATCACGGCCAAAAGCCAGAACAAAAATACCAAATGCGATTGGGCACCAGATCGCCAGGCTGAGTAAGGAGGAAGTTGACTGCATCATGATTATATTTTTTTAGCCGAGGTCACTTATTTAGCAAAAGGGAATGGCATGAAATACACGAGAAATGCCAACACGCCCAAAATCATTACAAAAGCATAGTGATAGATGTACCCGCTCTGGAATAAGCGAACAAGCTTTGAGAACCATCCCACCAGCTTTGCACTACCATTAACGACAAGTCCGTCAATCAAACCTTTATCGCCAACATTCCACAGTCCCTGACCAAGCAAACGTGCGCCACCTGCAAAAACGATTTCATTAAACCTGTCCATGTAGTATTTGTTATCAAGCAAAGTATAAACGGCACTTGCATTTTTCTTGATTGCCGCTGGTATCGCCGGCTTAACCATATAGAAGAAATAGGAAGTTGCCACACCTGCTAATGCTAACCAGAACGGTGCTGTTGTCAGTGCATGCTTTGCCATGGCGATAGGGCTATGGAATTCATGCTTTAACTCTTCCATTGCATGATGCGCTTCATTAACAAAAATAACGTCCTTAAAGAAGCTACCGAACAGCATAGGTTCAATCGCAATGAAACCGATCAATACAGACGGAATCGCCAACATCACCAGCGGAAACCAGACGACGAACGGAGACTCATGCGGTTTTTGGCCTGGCGCCAATCCGTGATGATGTTCATCATGATCATCCGCTGCATGGTGCGCGTCATGGTGATCATGGGCATGCCCAAAATTTTCCTTGCCGTGGAACACCAGGAAGTACATACGGAAAGAATAAAACGCTGTGACAAATACACCGGCTAAGACAGCAAACTGAGCAAAGCCAGAGCCAGCAATGTGAGACGCCTGTACAGCCTCGATAATACTGTCTTTGGAGTAAAAACCAGAGAAGAATGGCGTACCAATTAATGCTAAAGAACCTAACAATGAAGTGAGCCAGGTGATAGGCATGTATTTACGAAGTCCACCCATGTTCCGGATGTCCTGATCATGGTGCATACCGATGATCACAGAACCCGCTGCAAGGAACAACAGCGCCTTAAAGAACGCGTGTGTCATCAGATGAAACACGGCAACCGAGTACGCAGAAGCACCCAAGGCGACAGTCATATAACCCAGCTGCGACAGCGTGGAGTAAGCAACAACGCGTTTGATATCGTTCTGGATGATCCCAAGGAAACCCATAAACAAAGCGGTAATCGAACCAATAACGAGAATAAAGGACAAGGCGGTATCAGACAACTCAAACAACGGCGACATACGCGATACCATGAAGATACCAGCCGTAACCATCGTCGCCGCATGAATCAGCGCAGAAATCGGAGTTGGACCTTCCATCGAATCCGGCAACCAGACATGCAACGGAAACTGTGCAGATTTACCCATAGCCCCGATAAACAGGCAGATACAGGCGACCGTAATCAGCATCCAGTCAGTTCCAGGGAAAATCAGTTTGGCCAGCTCTTCTTTTTTCGCGAAGACTTCCATGTAGTTCATTGAGCCCGCGTAAGCGAGCAACAAACCGATACCAAGTATGAAGCCAAAGTCACCCACACGGTTAACCAGAAAAGCTTTCATGTTGGCGTAAATAGCAGTCGGTTTGGTGTACCAGAAACCAATCAGCAAATAAGACACCAGACCCACAGCTTCCCAACCGAAAAACAATTGCAGGAAGTTATTGCTCATTACGAGCATCAGCATGGAGAACGTGAACAGCGAGATATATGAGAAAAAGCGGTTATAACCTTCATCTTCAGCCATGTAGCCGACAGTGTAAATATGCACCATCAGTGATACAAAGGTCACCACACACATCATCATTGCAGTCAGGTTATCCACCAGAAAACCAACTTCCAGTTTCAAACCGGCTACCTGCATCCATTGATACAACGTGGCGTTATAGACGGGTGCGCCACTCATCAAAGCATTAAGCGTCATGCACGAAATAATGAATGCAACCAGCACACCGAGTATGGTCGCGGTGTGTGAAACTTTACGCCCTACGACGTTACCAAAAAATTTGGTGCCCAGTAAACCGGCGATGGCAGATCCTGCCAATGGAGCCAGAGGTACTGCCAATAGTAGTTGTGGGTTAAGTTGCCCCGCCATGATGACCCTTTTTTAGCTTATTACTTTTTTAAATCGCCAGTGAATGATGGGGAGACGCACACTGCATTCGCCCCATGAAACATTATCCTTTGAGTGCGTCCAGATCTTCGACATTAATCGTGTCCAGATTACGGAACAGGACAACGAGAATGGCCAGACCAATCGCAGATTCTGCAGCAGCAACCGTCAGAATGAAAAATACAAAAATCTGCCCTGCGGCATCACCCAGATAATGAGAGAACGCAATGAAATTCATATTCACTGCCAACAAATTCAGTTCAATCGCCATGAGCAAAACAATAATATTTTTCCGATTCAGAAAAATACCAACGATAGAAATCGCAAACAGAATCGCGCCAAGTATCAGATAGTGTGTCAGTGTCAAAGCCATATCAGCCCTCTTGCTTTTCTGTCGATGAAGTTAAAGTACGTCCGGATTCCGCTTTCATTTTAACGATGCGAACACGATCAGTACTCTTCACTTTGACAGCTTTTGCCGGATCAAAATATTTACTGTCTTTGCGACGACGTAAAGTCAACGCAACGGCTGCAACAATAGCGAGCAACAAAATTGCAGCGGCAATTTCAAACGCCAATGTGTAGCGAGTAAAAATTTCTATACCAAGATTTTTTGTATTACCTATCGTATCGGCGGCAGCTGGAACGTGATTATCCGGACGTAAGAACCCGCGCCATAACACTGCAGACATCTCAAGAACAATCACGACACCAACAGTCGCAGCCAATGGTAGATGTCCCCAGAATCCTGCTCGCAATTTATCGATGTCGATGTCCAGCATCATCACAACGAACAAAAACAGGACCATGACCGCGCCGACATATACCAACACTAAAACAATGGCCAGAAACTCCGCCTTCAACAATAACCAAATCGCGGCTGCAGAGAAAAACGACAGCACTAAGAACAACGCGGCATGCACCGGATTACGAGCGGTAATCACCTGCGTCGCAGCAAGCACAAGTATCGCAGCGAAAACATAAAATAATGCGGTAGTAAATTCCATAATGAAACCGTTCTAATTAGCGATATGCAGCGTCAGCAGCACGTGCAGCTGCAATTTGTGGTTCGTAGCGATCACCGACTGCCAATAACATCTCTTTAGTAAAATAAAGATCGCCGCGCTTCTCACCGTGGTATTCAAATACATGCGTTTCAACGATGGAATCAACGGGACAGGATTCTTCGCAAAAGCCGCAGAAAATGCATTTGGTCAGATCGATGTCGTAACGCGTCGTACGGCGGCTACCATCTTCACGCTGATCCGATTCAATCGTAATCGCCATCGCAGGGCAAACTGCTTCACACAATTTACAGGCGATACAACGCTCCTCACCATTAGGGTAACGACGCAGCGCATGCAAACCACGGAAACGTGGTGATTGCGGCGTTTTCTCTTCCGGGAATTGGACAGTAATTTTGCGGGCGAACATATAGCGACCAGTCAATGCCAGTCCCTTTATCAGTTCGCGCAGCATCAGGCTGCCAAAAAAATCTTTGATTGCTTCCATCTTTTCAGCCTCTTACTTCCAAATATTCCATGACGTTTGTATCCATGCAGCGACAAACACCAGATACACCAGAGTTAAAGGGATAAATACTTTCCAACCCAAACGCATGATCTGATCGTAACGGTATCTAGGGAAAGACGCACGAGCCCAGATAAACATGGAAACCACAACAAATGTTTTCAGTCCAAGCCAAATCCAACCTGGTACCCAGTTGAACACGATGGAATTCAATGGAGCATCCCAACCACCAAGGAACATCAATGATGCCATTGTCGAAATCAGGATCATATTCGCGTATTCAGCCAGATAAAACATGGCGAACGACATACCCGAGTATTCGACCATATGACCAGCGACGATCTCAGATTCACCTTCAACCACGTCGAATGGATGACGGTTTGTTTCTGCAATGCCAGAAATAACATAAACAACGAACATCGGCAGCAACGGTAACCAGTTCCATGACAGGAAATTTAACCCCATCGATGCAAAGTAACCTTTTGTCTGTGCATTAACGATATCCGACAAATTCAGGCTTCCTGAAACCATGAGTACAATGACTAATACGAAACCCATTGCAATTTCATAGGATATCATTTGTGCAGAAGCACGCATGGCACCCAAAAACGCGTATTTAGAATTAGACGCCCAACCCGCGATAATAATGCCGTAAACCTCAACCGAAGTAATTGCCATGATCAGCAATAAGCCAGCGTTGACGTTCGCGAGCACAACTTCAGGACCGAATGGAATAACAGACCATGCCGCCAGCGCAGGCATAATCGTCATAATCGGTGCGAGTATGAAAAGAACTTTATTTGCTTTTGCAGGAACAACGATTTCCTTCAGCAATAACTTAACAGCATCAGCGATAGGCTGCAAAAGACCTGCAGGTCCGACACGGTTAGGGCCAAGGCGAATGTGCATCCAACCTATCATCTTACGTTCCCACAAAGTGAGATAGGCAACCAAACCCATGATAGGAGCAACAACGCAGACAATTTTGATCAGATTCCAGACCAGAGGCCAGAAATAGCCAAATACGCCCTGACCAAAAGTTTGAACAGTGAGCAGCCAATTCATTATGCACGCTCCACATTAATAGCACCGAACATGCCGTCCAGCTTACTAGTCAATACCGAACCGGTAGCAACCCGAACCACATTTTCAGGCAAAGATCCGTCGATACCGACATTCAACAGGATTGATCCGCCTTTAGTGACTTTGACCATATCTCCCGCGGAGACACCGATTTTTTCTGCGTATCCAGCACTGATCCAAGCCTGAGGGGCACGTGCGTCTGTAGTTTTTTGTAAAGATTCAGCTCTTCTGACGATCGCATCTGTGCTGTAAATAGCAACATCTGCAACGCGTTCCAAGCCTGCCTCGGATACAGATTCGAGAGCAGGTTTTAAAACAGCGATGTTATTCAGTTTCGCGATAACATCATTACCACCTAAAACTTCATCGCGAATGGCTTCGGATGTTTCGTAATTGAAATTATCCAGACCTAACAAATTCCCCAGAACACGCAATACCTTCCATGCAGGACGTGTATCGCCAAGCGGTTTAACAACGCCATGGAAACTCTGAACACGTCCTTCGCAACTGACAAATGTACCGGCAGTTTCCGTAAATGGCGAAACAGGTAATAAAACGTCTGCATATTCAGCGCTGTGCTTAAACGGAGACATAACAACAACCATGTCAGCTTCCGCTAAGGCTTTTTCCGCCCGGGCTGGATTTGCAGTATCTAATGCAGGCTCGGCATGAAGCACAACATACGCTTTCTTTCCTTCAGCAAACACAGGCTTAGCATTATTGGCAGGAATTGCATTCGCAAGATAACCACCAACCGTGTTTGCAGCCTCAGTCAGATAACCGAAATCTGCACTTGTTTGCTCTGCAATCCATTGTGCAAGTGCATGCAGGCGAGACGCTTCAGGATGATAGGACGCGGTGTTGCCTAAAAATACGCCTGCGTCGCCTGATAACAGTGTTGTCGCGATGTTTTGAGCCAACAACCCAGCGTCAACGGATTCCAGACCAGCCGGTTTAGCAATTTCTTTTTTAACTGCAACGGCAACCGCTACCTCGGCCAGAAACTGCGCCCATAACGAAGGTGCGAGGACTGCCTTATTCGCCAATTTAATCAGCAGATCATCATCAGTTGCATTGAGCACACTGAGCTTTGTACCAGATTTGACGGACTGACGCAGGCGTGCTGCCAACAAAGGATGGTCTTTCCGCAAGAATGAACCGATGACAAAAACGTTCTTCAGTTGCGCGAACTTGGTAATGGACGTACCCAGCCAAGGTTTGACACTTCCATTCAGAGAAAAATCAGACTGGCGCAAGCGGAAATCAACATTATCTGAACCGATGCCGCGGATTATCCGCTGAAGCAAGAATAATTCTTCGAGAGTCGAATTAGGTGCAGCAACAGCAGCGACAGAATCAGCGCCGTGTTCGTGACGAATGTTACGCATAGCATGCGCTACGTATTCTAATGCTGTCTGCCAATCTGTCTCTTGCCATTGACCACCTTGCTTGATCATCGGCTTAGTCAGGCGCTCAGCACTGTTCACGCCTTCGTAAGAGAAACGGTCTTTGTCTGAAATCCAGCATTCATTGATCTCTTCGTTTTCGAAAGGAACAACACGCATTACTTTGTTATTTTTAACCTGAACAATCAGATTCGAACCTAAACCATCATGTGCGCTGACAGATTTACGACGGGACAATTCCCATGTACGTGCAGAATAGCGGAACGGCTTGGAGGTCAATGCGCCCACAGGGCACAGATCAATCATGTTACCGGACAATTCAGAGTCGACAGTTTTACCAACAAAAGAGGTAATTTCGGAATGCTCGCCACGATTGAGCATACCCAATTCCATCACACCTGCAATTTCCTGACCAAAGCGAACACAGCGTGTGCAATGAATACAACGGCTCATCTCTTCCATCGACACCAACGGACCGACATCTTTGTGGAAAACAACGCGCTTTTCTTCTTCATAGCGAGAAGTAGTACCGCCATAACCAACCGCCAGATCCTGCAACTGACATTCGCCACCCTGATCACAAATCGGGCAATCCAGAGGGTGGTTAATCAACAGAAATTCCATTACTGCTTTTTGTGCTTTCACAGCCTTATCGCTGTGAGAACGCACAATCATGCCAGGCGTGACGGGAGTCGCGCAGGCAGGCAGCGGCTTAGGTGCTTTTTCAACCTCAACCAGACACATGCGGCAATTCGCCGCAATAGATAATTTTTTGTGGTAACAAAAATGCGGGATATACGTGCCAAGTTTATTGGCAGCGTCCATCACCATACTGCCTTCTTGGACTTCGACTTTTTTGCCGTCTATTTCGATTTCAACCATGGTCTACTCTAAGTGTGCTAACCGAAGCTGGCTTACAGGTAAGTGGGAACCAAGCAATGCTTATGCTCGATGTGATATTCAAACTCTGTGCGGAAATTTTTTACGAATGCGCGAACCGGCATCGCTGCTGCATCACCTAACGCACAAATCGTTTTACCCTGAATATTGTCTGCGATGGAATTCAGCATATCCAGATCTTCAGGGCGACCTAATCCATTTTCAATCCGATGAACCAGGCGATACAACCAGCCTGTACCTTCGCGGCAAGGCGTACACTGCCCGCACGACTCTTCAAAATAAAAATATGACAGACGTTCCAGCGATTTAACCATGCAACGGGTTTCATCCATGACGATGACGGCTCCGGATCCAAGCATGGAACCCGCCTTGGAAATCGAATCATAATCAAGATCCGTATTCATCATCACATCACCAACAATCACCGGTGCGGAAGAGCCGCCAGGAATGACTGCTTTGATTTTTTTTCCGCCACGCATGCCGCCAGCCAACTCAAGCAAAGTCGCAAATGGAGTACCTAATGGAATTTCGTAATTACCGGGCCGCTCAACGTCACCTGAAATAGAGAATATCTTTGTACCGCCGTTATTTGGCTTACCAAGAGCGGCATAATTTTCACCACCCATGGCAAAAATGAACGGAACGGCAGCAAATGTTTCAGTGTTGTTGATGGTTGTCGGCTTTCCGTACAAACCAAAGCTGGCCGGGAACGGAGGTTTGAAGCGCGGCTGGCCTTTTTTGCCTTCCAGTGACTCCAACAATGCCGTTTCTTCACCGCAAATATAGGCACCGTAACCGTGGAACGCATGCAATTGAAAACTAAATTCGGAGCCTGCGATATTATTACCAAGCATCCCCGCCGCGCGCGCCTCTTCAATCGCTTCTTCGAAACGATCATAGTCCGCAAAAATTTCGCCGTGGATATAGTTATAACCGACAGTAATTCCCATGGCATACGCACCGATGGCCATACCTTCGATCAGCGCGTGCGGGTTATAGCGAATGATATCGCGATCTTTAAATGTACCAGGCTCACCCTCATCGGTATTACAGACCAGATATTTCTGTCCAGGAAACTGACGTGGCATGAAACTCCATTTCAGGCCAGTCGGGAAACCCGCTCCGCCACGACCGCGCAAAGACGATGCTTTGAGCTCAGCAATGACCTGCTCAGGTGGAATTTTTTCTGAAAGAATACGCTTCAAGGATGCATAGCCACCACGAGCCACGTAATCTTGTAAGTGCCAGTTTTTACCATCCAGACCCGCGAGAATGAGGGGCTTAATATGGCGATTGTGCAGACTCGTCATTATTTACCCGCCTCTTTCAGTTCATTCACAAGTCCGTCGATTTTTTCGTTCGACATAAAGCTGCACATGCGTTTATTGTTGACCAACATGACAGGTGCATCACCACATGCCCCCATGCATTCACCCTCAACCAGGGTGAATTGCCCATCGACAGTGGTTTCTTTGTAATCAATACCCAGCTTCTGCTTCAGATGGTGCGCTGCGCGCTCCCCACCTGATAAAGCACAAGGCAAATTAGTACAAACGGTAATTTTGAATTTACCGACTGGCTTCGTGTTGTACATATTGTAGAAAGTAGCCACTTCCTGTACAGCAACGGCAGGCATACCAATATAGTCAGCCAAAGTCTGCATTACTTCAGGAGAGATCCAACCAGTTTCATCCTGCGCAATAGCCAAAGCGGCCATCACAGCGGACTGGCGCTGGTCAGCCGGGAACTTTGCCAGTTCACGATCAATTTTTTTAAATGCCTGCTCTGATAACACCATAGCTAATGCCTCAAATAAACGTCAGATGACGTTTTTATCTGTCAATCTCACCAAAAACAATGTCCTGAGTACCAATAATAGTTACTGCATCGGCAATCATATGTCCCTTCGCCATTTCATCCAGACCTTGCAGGTGCGGGAAGCCTGGAGCGCGAATCTTCAAGCGGTACGGTTTATTAGCACCATCGGACATCAAGTAAATACCAAATTCACCTTTTGGATGCTCAACTGCGGCATAAGCCTCGCCAGCAGGAACATGGAAGCCTTCTGTGAACAACTTGAAATGATGAATCAAATCTTCCATATTTGACTTCATGTCGACACGATGTGGTGGCGTAACCTTGTGATTATCTGAAATCACAGGCCCCTGATTATTTCTGAGCCACTCTACGCATTGTTTAATAATGCGGTTAGATTGACGCATCTCTTCTACGCGAACGAGATAGCGATCATAGCAATCACCATTGACACCAACAGCAATATCAAAGTCGAGCAAATCATAAACTTCGTATGGTTGTTTTTTACGCAGATCCCATTCAACACCAGATCCACGCAACATCGCACCGGTAAAGCCCATCGCTTTCGCACGCTCAGGCGATACAACACCGACACCGACTAAACGCTGCTTCCAGATACGATTATCCGTCAACAAGGTTTCATACTCATCGACATATTTCGGGAAGCGATTTGTAAAATCCTCGATAAAATCAAGCAAAGAACCTTGGCGGTTTTCATTAAGAAAACGCATAGACTTTTCGTTCTTCAGCAAAGATGCTTTATGCTTAGGCATTTCGTCAGGCAAATCACGATAGACACCACCAGGACGATAGTAAGCCGCATGCATACGCGCTCCGGAAACCGCCTCATAGCAATCCATCAAATCTTCCCGCTCACGGAACGCATACAACATCACAGCCATTGCACCGACGTCAAGCGCATGTGCGCCTATCCACAGCAAGTGGTTCAACAAACGAGTAATTTCATCGAACATCACGCGTATGTATTGCGCACGCAGAGGCACTTCCAAACCGAGCATCTTCTCAATCGCCATAACGTAGGCATGCTCATTCGCCATCATCGAGACGTAATCGAGCCTATCCATGTACGGAACAGATTGCAAAAATGTTTTTTGTTCTGCCAATTTTTCAGTTGCACGATGCAACAAGCCGATATGAGGATCGGCACGCTGAATAACTTCACCATCCAATTCCAGCACCAAGCGCAATACACCATGCGCAGCAGGATGCTGAGGACCAAAGTTGAGTGTGTAATTCTTAATCTCAGCCATTATTTCATCCCGTAATTTTCTTCGCGAATAATACGCGGGGTATTTTCGCGCGACTCAATAGTCACAGGTTGATAGACAACGCGTTTTTGATCCGCATCGTAACGCATCTCCACATAACCAGACACAGGGAAATCTTTGCGGAATGGGTGACCAATAAAACCATAATCAGTCAGAATACGACGCAAGTCGTTATGACCGTCAAACAATATGCCATACAAATCAAAGGCTTCGCGCTCGTACCAATTAGCAGCATTCCAGACATCAGTCAAAGAAGATACAAGCGGCATTTCATCATCCGGCGCAAAAACACGAACCCGAAGACGCCAGTTATTTTTAATCGACAACAAGTGCGTTACGACTGCATACCGGAAACCATCCCAGGCACCATCAGCATAGGTAGAATAATCAACACCACAAAGGTCAATCAATTCTTCAAAACACGTATCTGAGTGATCACGCAAATCACGCATCACCTGCAAATATTCAGCTGCCGACACAACAATCGTCAACTCACCTAGAGCATTTTTCAGCTCAAGAATACGCTCACCCAAGACTGCTTTTAATGCCTGCTCGAGTTTTTCTAATTTGATCGTCATAGTTAAAGGCTGCCTCAGCAATCGCGCGATCAGCGCGCGATAGTGTTTGTACGTTTAATCTTGTTTTGCAGCTGAATGACACCGTACAGCAATGCTTCTGCCGTCGGCGGACAACCAGGCACATAAATATCAACTGGAACAATGCGATCACAGCCGCGCACAACGGAGTACGAGTAATGATAATAACCACCACCGTTAGCGCAAGAACCCATGGAAATAACCCATCGAGGCTCCGCCATCTGATCGTAGACTTTTCGCAACGCAGGCGCCATCTTGTTGCACAAGGTACCCGCGACGATCATCACATCCGAATGACGTGGAGATGGGCGAAACACAACACCAAAACGATCCAGATCATAACGGGACGCACCAGCATGCATCATTTCAACCGCACAACAAGCCAGACCAAACGTCATCGGCCACATAGAACCCGTACGCGTCCAGTTAATCAGCTTATCGGCTGTTGTCGTAACAAAGCCTTCGTTCAACACACCTTCAATAGCCATTTTCCATCACTCCCAATCCAGAGCGCCTTTTTTCCAGATGTACCAAAACCCGACAGCAAATTCGAGCACAAAGCCAAGCATAATCAAGAAACCAGCCCATCCCAGATCGCGCATAGCAACGCCCCACGGGAAGAAAAATGCAGTTTCAAGATCAAAGAGAATGAAGAGAATCGCGATCAGATAATATCGCACATCAAATTTCATACGCGCATCCTCAAACGCCTCGAAGCCACACTCGTATGCTGATGTTTTTTGAGAATCCGGCTTATACGGACCGAGAACACGCCCCAAAACCTGAGGCAATACACCGACTCCGATACCAACCAGAATAAAGAGAAGAACTGGGAAATAATTTTCGAGGTTCACGTTAGGCTACCTGTATTTGAACGCCATATTGAAGCAAGCCATTTTTGAAGGACCTCATCAAAAATAACCACTTCCTCGACAAAATCAGAAAAGAAAACTGATTTGTTTTTTGGTGCCGACGACGAGACTCGAACTCGTACAGCTTTCGCCACTACCCCCTCAAGATAGCGTGTCTACCAATTTCACCACGTCGGCATAAGCCCAGCATTCTACCCTGAATGACCTCATTGTTCAACGCACAATCGAGGAAATTCAAGTTTTTTTGCCGGGAAATATAAATTTATTTTGGAATCTGATTCGATTGCGCAGACGAAGCCGCAGCAGCAGGCGCTGGTGCGGGTGTTTGCACAACTGCAGGCGCTACTTTTGTCACTGGCAGGTTATCCATCACACCGCCAGCTGGCTTACGCTCACCACCAAAAACACCCAAGGCCAATGTTGCAGCAAAAAATATCGCCGCCGCAATACCTGTGGAGCGCGACAAGAAGTTGGAGGAACCTGTTGCACCAAACAGACTACCGGAAGCACCCGAACCAAAAGAAGCTCCCATATCCGCACCTTTACCATGCTGCAGCAAAACGAGCGCAATAATTGCCAATGCAGAGATAACCTGAACGACCACTACCAATGTAAAAAAAGTTTGCATTCAAAACACCTAAAAAAATTAATCTTCAATCTTCAGCAATACAATCAAGCTGCAGCAGCAATAGCGAGAAAATCAGCAGACTTCAACGCGGCGCCACCGATCAAACCACCATCAATATCTACCATTGCCAGTAAGTCCTTTGCATTTTCGGGCTTCATACTACCACCATAAAGTATTTGCACCGAAGCAGCTGCAGCAACATCTTTCAAAGCAATTTGCTGACGCAAAAAGGCGTGTACGTCCTGCGCCATTTGTGGCGTCGCCGTTTTACCGGTACCAATTGCCCACACTGGCTCATAAGCAACAACAAGCTGAGTAATTTGCGCAACATCAACAACATCCAACACCGCCTGCAATTGCGCAGCAACAACGTCTTCTGTCTGACCGCTTTCACGCTGCTCCAAGGTTTCCCCCACGCATACAATAGGGATCAAGTTCTCGGATAACGCACGCAAAGTTTTTCTTGCGACAACCGCATTCGATTCAGCATGATACGCGCGCCGTTCAGAATGCCCGACGATCACATATCGACAACCGCAATCAACCAGCATCGATGCGGCAACCTCACCGGTAAATGCACCTTGTGCATGCTCAGAAACATCTTGAGCGCCCCATTTTACAAGGCTCGCTGTCAGCAACTCAGCACATTGAGTCAGGTACGGCGCTGGCGCACATACCAAAACATCACAATCCGAAGATACGGGCAATCCGGCTACGATTTCAGATAACAACGAACGATTGGCCGCGAAGCTGCCGTTCATTTTCCAGTTACCCGCAATTAGTGTACGTCGCATAAGAGATCAGAATATAAATAACCGTCTATTGTATCCCGCTGACAATACCCGGTCAAACAAAGGCAGCACAAAACAAACACGACCTACAGCCCAAGCCGACACATGCCTGCCCTGCACATCTAGGCAATTCATTTCTAGACACACTGCGATCTGTGCCTTCGATATCTCGAAAAATAAGAACCCCGACAGAATTACACCAACTGCAACATAATTTTGCCTATGTGACGACCATCCTCCATCAAAGCGTGCGCCAGATCCGCCTGAGTCAAAGGGAACACCTGATGAATAACCGGCCTGATTTTTCCTGCCTCAAGTAACGGCCAGACATGTTGCTGCAATTGTGAAGAAATCTGCCTCTTAAACTCAACAGAACGTGGACGCAAGGTTGACCCGGTTATCGTCAGTCGCCGACGCAAGACCTGCCCAAAGTCAACCTCTCCACGGTTACCGCCTAACAAGGCAATAATCGCAATCCGGCCATCATCTGCGAGACTATCGATCTCCATTGGAATATAACTTCCTGCGACCATATCAAGAATCACATCCACCCCCTTACCAGCAGTCAGTGATTTGACAACCTCGGGAAATTTTTCAGTTTTATAGTTAATAGCACGCTCTGCTCCCAAGCCCTCAGCAGCACGGCATTTTTCATCTGTTCCCGCCGTAGCAAAAACCCGGTGCCCGAGAGCGCTTGCGATCTGAATCGCAGCAACACCAATTCCTGATGTGCCCCCCTGTACCAGTAAAGTCTCACCAGCACTCAATCTGGCGCGATCAAAGACATTACTCCAGACGGTGAAATAAGTTTCTGGCAACGAGGCTGCCTCTACCATGCTTAAACCCTTGGGGACGGGAAGACACTGCGCAGCAGGCGCAACACAATATTCAGCGTATCCACCACCCTGCACCAGCGCGCAGACGAAATCACCCACCTGAAAATCAGTCGTCGATAAGTCTCCACCAACAATTTCTCCGGCAACCTCCAACCCTGGCAAATCTGAAGCCCCCTGAGGAACAGGGTAGTAGCCAAGCCGCTGTAGCACGTCCGGGCGATTCACGCCTGCAGCATGCACCTTAATCAAAATCTCACCAGTCTGCGCTTGCGGAATCTCGCGCTCACACAATTGCAAAACCTCGGGCGCTCCATATTTCGTAATTTCAATTGCACGCATAAAACTCACCGAATAAATAAAAAAATCATTGTAAGTCAATAAAAAAACGCCCGTTTAAACGGGCGTTTTTTTCAACAACTCATGACAAACAGCACAATTACTGGGCTGCCTGCGGCTCTTGTGACTGAGCCTGCGTATCACCTTCAACAGCAGCTGCTTTCATGGACAACTTGAAGCGACCACGATCATCGGTTTCCAACACTTTGACGCGTACTTGCTGACCTTCTTTGAGATAGTCAGCAACTGCGTTGACGCGTTCGTTGGCGATCTGACTGATGTGCAGCAGACCATCTTTACCTGGCATGATTTGCACAATCGCACCGAAGTCCAGCAACTTCAACACAGTACCTTCGTAGATTTTGCCGACTTCAACTTCTGCCGTCAGCTCTTCAATACGACGCTTGGCTTCTTGACCAGCCGCCGCATCGACAGAAGCGATAGTAACAACGCCTTCGTCGCTGATATCGATCTGCGTACCTGTTTCTTCAGTCAGCGCACGGATCACCGCACCACCTTTACCGATCACATCACGGATTTTCTCAGGATTGATCTTGATTGTGATCAGACGTGGAGCGAAATCGGACAATTCGGTGTTACCAACCGGAACTGCCTCTTGCATTTTACCCAGAATATGGACGCGACCTTCTTTAGCTTGCGCCAAAGCGACTTGCATAATTTCTTTAGTAATGCCCTGGATTTTGATATCCATTTGCAATGCAGTAATACCTTCTGCAGTGCCGGCAACTTTAAAGTCCATATCGCCGAGGTGATCTTCATCACCCAGAATATCGGTCAGAACAGCAAACTTGTTACCTTCTTTGATCAGACCCATGGCGATACCTGCAACATGCGCTTTCATTGGCACACCTGCATCCATCAGAGCCAGACAGCCACCGCAAACAGACGCCATCGAAGAAGAACCATTGGATTCAGTGATTTCAGAAACCAGACGTACGGAGTAGCTGAAATCTTCCGGATCAGGCAATGCCGCCTGCAATGCACGCTTAGCTAAACGACCATGACCGATTTCACGGCGCTTCGGCGTACCAACGCGACCAGTTTCACCAGTAGCAAATGGAGGCATGTTGTAATGCAACATGAAGCGGTCAGAGTATTCGCCCATCAACGCATCGATTTTTTGTTCGTCACGTGCAGTACCCAAAGTTGCAATCACCAAAGCCTGTGTTTCACCACGGGTGAACAAAGCGGTACCATGCGTACGTGGCAAAATACCAGTGCGGATAGTAATAGGACGCACAGTGCGAGTGTCGCGACCATCAATACGCGGCTCACCTTCGAGGATTTGGGAGCGAACGATTTTCGCTTCCAGATCAAACAGAATATTGCCGACGTCTGCTGAATCAGGAGCTACCTCACCTTTGGCGGCAGCTTGTTCAGCCAGCGCAGCAGCAACTGCAGACGTTGCGGCCTTCAATTGCTCAGTACGGGCTTGCTTTTCTTTGGTTTGATATGCAGCACGCAACAGCGGTTCTGCAACAGTAGTGACCGCAGCGATCAGCGGCTCATTTTTTGCTGCAGGTGCCCATTGCACTTCAGGTTTGCCACCGTCGCGTACCAATTCGTGGATCGCATCAATAACAGCTTTCATTTGCTCGTGGCCGAACACAACAGCACCCAGCATGACTTCTTCAGACAATTGCTGCGCTTCGGATTCCACCATCAATACAGCTTGTTCAGTACCCGCAACAACCAGATCCAGTTTGGAAGATTTCAACTGCGTCGCAGTTGGATTCAATACGTACTGACCGTCGATATAACCAACGCGCGCGGCACCAACAGGGCCACTGAAAGGAATGCCAGCAACAGAAATCGCTGCAGAAGCACCGATCATCGCAGCGATATCCGGATCAATTTCAGGATTGACTGACAATACGTGCACAATCACCTGAACTTCATTCAGATAACCCTCAGGAAACAAAGGGCGAATCGGGCGATCGATCAAACGTGAAGTTAATGTTTCTTTTTCTGATGGACGACCTTCACGCTTGAAGAAACCGCCAGGAATGCGGCCGGCAGCGTAAGTTTTTTCCATGTAATCCACGGTCAGAGGAAAGAAATCCTGACCAGGTTTAGCATCTTTTTTTGCAACCACAGTTGCCAGCACAACAGTGTCTTCGATCGAGACCATCACTGCGCCAGAGGCCTGACGTGCGATTTCACCGGTCTCCAATGTCACCTGATGTTGACCGTATTGGAAAGTTTTCGTAATTTTGTTAAACACAATGTGTCCTTTCTATTTTGCCGACAGATTTTCAGGCGCTGTCGTTCACCTCACCACGTGCAATCCCTCAGGACTGCCTTTTGCCAGTTTTTTGCTTATTTCTAACAATTTTGCTAAAAATTTCGCACAAAACCAAAACACCAGATAAGCAAAAAGCCTGCGACAGTCAACTGACGCAGGCTTTTTGCTATAAATTTTTTGCTAAATTCAGCAAGAATTACTTACGCAAGCCGAGTTTTTCGATCAGAGCGCGATAGCGATTCAGGTCTTTACCTTTCAGGTAAGACAGCAGGCTTTTACGACGGTTAACCATCATAATCAGACCGCGACGGGAATGGTGATCTTTACCGTGGGCTTTGAAGTGACCGTTCAAATCATTGATACGGGCTGTCAGCAAAGCAACCTGAACTTCTGGAGAACCTGTGTCGTTTTGACCACGGGCGTTATCCGCTACGATAGCGGCTTTTGCACTTTTTTCGATAGACATAATTTTTCCTTTACATGCGATAACAAGAGTCGTTTGATGACAAAACCGTCGTTATCGTGAAATAAACTCCCGCCAAAATGACGGGAGCCGAGACTATAGCACACAAATAATCAATGAATCAAACTTGTGGATTCAGCTTTTCTGACTTTGACTCGAGTTTATTCAGCGCTGACAAGTAGGCTTTCGCAGACGCCACGACGATATCAGGATCTGCCCCCACGCCATTGACGATACGTCCGGCTTTTTGCAAGCGCATCGTCACTTCGCCCTGAGACTGCGTGCCGGTCGTAATTGCGTTGACTGAAAACAGCAGCAATTCAGCGCCACTGTTCACCTCAGATTCAATCGCATTCACAATCGCATCCACCGGGCCGTTTCCTTTTGCTTCACAAGTCACTTCTTTACCGGCAAAAGCAAACACCACTTTTGCTTTTGGTGATTCGCCGGTTTCAGAATGCTGGGCCAGCGAAACAAAGTGGTAAGCCTCTTTGTCATTGGCCTGCTCTTCATCTGAAACCAACGCCAAAATATCTTCATCAAAAATATCAGATTTGCGATCCGCTAACTCTTTGAAACGGGCAAATGCCGCATTCACTTCCGCTTCAGATTCCAGTGCAATACCAAGCTCCTCAAGGCGCTGCTTAAATGCATTCCGGCCAGAGAGCTTACCGAGAACAATTTTATTTGCACTCCAGCCCACGTCTTCGGCGCGCATAATCTCATAGGTATCGCGGGCTTTCAGAATGCCATCCTGATGAATGCCGGAGGCATGTGCAAACGCGTTTGCGCCAACCACGGCTTTATTTGGCTGCACTGCAAAGCCGGTAATTTGCGACACCAGTTTAGATGCCGGAACAATCTGAGTCGTATCAATACCCAGATCGAGATTAAAGTAATCTTTACGCGTACGCACTGCCATCACTATCTCTTCAAGTGCGGTATTACCGGCGCGCTCGCCAAGTCCGTTAATCGTACATTCGACCTGACGAGCGCCACCGATCATGACACCGGCCAGTGAATTCGCCACTGCCATTCCCAGATCGTTATGACAATGCACCGACCAGATTGCTTTGTCGGAATTCGGAATGCGTTCACGCAAAGTTTTCAACATATTGCCGTACAACTCAGGCACTCCATAACCGACCGTGTCGGCGAAATTAATTGTGGTTGCCCCCTCTTTAATGACGGCCTCAATTACGCGACACAGGAAATCCATTTCGGAGCGGCTGCCATCTTCCGGGCTGAATTCAACGTCGTCAGTAAAATTACGCGCAAAACGCACTGCCTGAATCGCTTGCTCCAACACCTGATCCGGACTCATGCGCAATTTCTTCTCCATGTGCAAAGGAGAGGTCGCAATAAAGGTATGAATACGCTTGCGCTGCGCAGCAGCCAAGGCTTCTGCGGCACGGGAAATATCGCGGTCATTGGCGCGCGACAAAGAACAAATGATGGAATCTTTAATCGTCGCGGAAATCGCCTTGATCGATTCAAAATCGCCAGGAGACGCGGCCGCAAAACCCGCTTCAATGACATCAACTTTCAATCGTTCCAGTTGTTTTGCAATACGCAGTTTTTCATCCTTTGTCATCGACGCGCCCGGGGATTGCTCGCCATCGCGCAAAGTGGTGTCAAATATGATGAGTTTGTCTGCCATGATTTTCTCCTGAAAAGAATGTTTGAGATTGAAAATGAATCGATAAAAATGCTGAATGTTCTCTGCCCCACCCTTGCAACGCACACAGGGGTAAGAGATTACACAAATTGTGGGTATAGGGGATTTAGCGCGTTACCGCACTAGTAGAAATGCAAATAGCGATAGCAGACGGGAGGCGTCTGCTAAAGTTTTTAATGTGAGGGATGTGACTGAAAAGTTCATGCATTCGACTATAAGCGTGAACACAGAAAAGTGCAAGAATTTATAGCAGCCTATTTCTAATTTAATTAATCCGAAAAGAAAAAAAGCCACAATGCATTTTGTACATTGTGGCGATTCTGCGTTAAAACAAAATTTTATTTATCGTCGTGGGTTTCCACGCTGGTCTGAATAATGCTGATCGGACGACCTTTGCGCCAGCGCCACAACAATACGACGTAACCGGACAAGCCATACAACACAAACAAACCAAATAACACTTTAGGCGGATCACTGACCACCACCACATACACCAGTAACACTAACAAAGGCGCAATAAAAGGAACGCTTTTTTTCAGGTTCACATCTTTGAAACTGTAAAACGGCACATTGGTCACCATCGTCAAGCCAGCGAATAAAGTGATGCCCCACGCGATCCAACGAAGGTCGCCACCGACAAAGTGCAAATCATCCATCAGCAGCACGAAACCAGCAACTAAGGCCGCCGCCGCCGGGCTTGGTAAGCCCTGAAAATAACGTTTATCAACGATGCTGATATTCGTATTAAAGCGTGCCAGTCGTAATGCTGCGCCGGCACAGTAAACAAAAGCGGCAAGCCAGCCTAGTTTATCCATACCGCGCAGCGACCATTCATACACAACCAGCGCAGGAGCCGCGCCAAAAGAAATCATGTCTGACAGGCTGTCGTACTGTGCGCCGAATTCGCTTTGGGTATTCGTCATACGGGCCACCCGACCATCCAGACTATCCAGCACCATCGCAACAAAAATCGCGAGTGCCGCCTGATAAAAACGCTGATCCATCGCCATGACGATCGCGTAAAAACCGCAGAACAGCGCCGCCGTCGTAAATGCATTCGGCAACAGATAAATGCCACGTCCGCGCGCCGTCGCTTTTACCGGTAAGGCAATACCGTCAGCATCTGTTCTTTGCTGCGTTTTACGTACGCCTTTGGGGAAAAGTTTGAAGTTACCTTTGGGTTTGCGTCGATTAAAAGATGGCATGTGAATCTAAAGAAATAAAATAGCCCGAACATGTCGGGCGGAACCTGGCACTTTGCGCTGGCAGTATAACTCTGTTTATCGGTCAGGCAAACCCGCAAGCACGAGTGTATGGTCTATTTCAGTCGCAGTTTTCCAGTGATTTTTATATTCAATGAAGTAAATCCCGGCTCGAAGCTGGGTTCCGTTGCGGCTGCGTCGGCTCTGGCCGCTTTGAGCATCATCGGTGCCGCTTCAAACTGACGCAATTCACTGCCGGCGTTATCGAAATCGAGAGACTCGATCACAATATCATCCGGCTTCTTACCCAGCGTCGATGCAATCATTTTTACTTTGTCAGAAAACTGGTGGTAACCAGCCTCAACCCGCGCGGCCTCGAATTTTTTAATCGCTGCATCAGATAAGCCAAAATTGACACCGTTCAGCGCCAACACTTTCTGCCCTGCTGCTGCCGTGGACGACAACTGCGCAATGTTCGTGGTTTTCACCTCCAGATACTGACCTGAACGCCACCCGATGATCTGGCGTTTGACAGGCTGCCCTGCCGCATTGGCTGGGGTTTCAGCATAGATGGGGTAAGAATAATAAGACCGCGTCCGCAACTCTGCCTGCGGGTCTTCTTTCCTGATCAGATCAGTACCGGATTTCATTTTCTGATTCACCCGCGACGCTGCCGCGGTCTTGTCTTTGTCCTGCTCTTCGATATAAAAATTGAGCACCGCCTGATCATTGTCCGCCTTCACGTCCGCCGATCCTGAGACCGTAATGACGGTGCCAGTGAGCGTCTGCGCGACAACCGGCAATGCCAGCAAACAAGCAGCAGTCAAGCCAAGTAGTTTTTTCATGATCATTCCCCAGAAATGTTGGTATTGTTGATTCAGACAAGTCTTCTTGATTCAAGTTGCAAAGATACCTCTTTTTCAATGATCACACCCATCTACGATTCAATTAATGACTTCACTGGGAATCGAATTTCAGAGTTAACCCTGGGAATTAACCCGTTTCAAGCCTTAAATATACTCCCCCCAGTATATTTAAAACCCCTATATTTCATTAAGACATATACGAGAAAATGAAACATACTCCCCTATTTTTCAAATTTCACGGGTAAAACAAGGGATATTTGAAGGCAAAAAAAAATCGCCCGTTGGACGACTTTCAGCTTTCGGGCTGCGCGCACCTGCAAGCGCACGCGGGATGACGCCCGGCGATCTTGGCAATTAGTTTTTGCTTTGATCAACCAGCTTATTTTTAGCAATCCATGTGTACTTGAAGGCGTAAAAAAAGTCGTCCACGTGGACGACTTTTAGCTTTCGAGCTGCGTGCGCCTGCAAGCGCACGCTGTATGATGCCCGGCGATCTCAGCAATTAGTTTTTGCTTTGATCAACCAGTTTGTTTTTAGCGATCCATGGCATCATCGCACGCAATTTTGCGCCGACTTCTTCGATCTGATGTTCTGCAGTCAGACGACGACGGGAAATCAAGGTAGGCGCGCCTGCTTTGTTTTCCAGGATGAAGCTCTTCGCGTATTCACCAGTCTGAATGTCTTTCAGACATTGGCGCATCGCATTTTTGGTGTCTTCCGTCACAACGCGTGGGCCTGTCACGTATTCGCCGTATTCTGCATTGTTCGAGATCGAGTAATTCATGTTAGCGATACCGCCTTCATAGATCAGATCAACGATCAGTTTCAATTCATGCAGACATTCGAAGTACGCCATTTCAGGTGCATAACCAGCTTCCACCAGAGTTTCGAAACCCGCTTTGATCAGTTCAACAGCACCGCCGCACAACACAGCTTGTTCACCGAACAAATCTGTTTCTGTTTCTTCGCGGAAGTTCGTTTCGATGATACCGGCACGGCCGCCGCCATTCGCCATTGCATACGACAAAGCGATATCACGGGCAGAGCCGGATTTATCCTGATAAACAGCGATCAGGTGTGGCACGCCGCCACCTTGCGAATAAGTGCCGCGTACTGTGTGGCCTGGTGCTTTCGGGGCGATCATGATGACGTCCAGATCAGCACGTGGCACAACCTGACCGTAGTGCACATTGAAGCCGTGTGCAAACGCGAGTACCGCACCTTGCTTGGCGTAAGGTGCAACGTTTTCGTTGTACACCTGAGCGATGTTTTCATCCGGCAGCAAAATCATGATGACGTCAGCAGCTTTCACCGCTTCGTTGACTTCTGCCACTTTCAGGCCAGCGCCTTCAGCTTTAGACCATGATGCGCCGCCTTTACGCAGAGCGACAGTCACATTACAACCAGAGTCGTTCAGGTTTTGCGCGTGTGCATGACCTTGTGAACCATAGCCGATGATGGCAACGTTTTTACCTTTGATCAGGGACAGATCACAATCTTTATCGTAGAAAACTTTCATTTTTTATCCTATTTAATTTGAATGATTTTTATATGCCAGAGGCAGATGAATACTTGCTTATACCTTGAGGATGCGTTCGCCGCGTCCTATACCTGAGCCACCCGTTCTGACTGTCTCCAGAATTGACGCACGGTCGATGGAATCAATGAATGCATCCAATTTACCTTTGTTGCCCGTCAATTCTATGGTGTAGGTTTTTTCGGTCACGTCAATGATGCGGCCGCGGAAAATATCCGCTGTACGCTTCATTTCTTCGCGCTCTTTACCTACCGCTCTGACCTTGATCAGCATCAGCTCGCGTTCGATGTGTGCGCCTTCAGTCAGATCAACCACCTTCACCACTTCAATCAGACGATTCAGGTGTTTCGTGATCTGCTCGATGATGTCGTCTGACCCGCTGGTAACGATGGTCATGCGGGACAAGGTCGGGTCTTCGGTCGGCGCAACCGTCAGCGTTTCAATATTGTAGCCACGGGCAGAAAACAATCCGACCACGCGGGACAATGCACCGGCTTCATTTTCCAGCAGGATGGAGATAATGTGTCTCATATCACAGATCCTCCGAGCCAAGCAGCATTTCAGTCAGGCCCTGCCCCGCCTTCACCATAGGCCAGACATTTTCTGTCTGATCGGTAATGAAGTTCATGAATACCAGTCTGTCTTTCATTGCGAACGCCTCACGTACTGCACCATCAACGTCTGCAGGATTTTCAATTTTCATGCCGACGTGACCATAAGCTTCCACCAGTTTGGTGAAGTCCGGCAGTGAATCCATATAGGATTCGGAATAGCGTGAACCATAATCAATTTGCTGCCACTGTCTGACCATACCGAGGAAGCGGTTATTCAACAAAATGATCTTGGGTGTCAGGTGATATTGCTTACAGGTCGCCAATTCCTGGATACACATTTGTATCGAGGCTTCGCCGGTAATGCAGGCAACGGTCGCATCGGGATTCGCCATCTGCACGCCCATCGCGTATGGCAGGCCAACGCCCATCGTGCCCAGACCACCGGAGTTAATCCAGCGACGCGGTTTATCGAAACGGTAGTATTGCGCCGCCCACATCTGATGTTGTCCTACGTCGGAAGTCACAAAGGCATCGCCATTGGTTACTTCCCACACTTTTTCAACCACCGATTGTGGCTTGATGAGTTCAGACGAAGTGGCATATTTCAGGCATTCCTTTCCGCGCCACTCGTTGATCTGTTTCCACCATGCTGCCAGCGGCTTCGGATCAGGACGGGTTTCGACTGCACCTAACTGCGACAACATCTCTTGCAATACGTCTTTGACATTACCAACAATAGGAATGTCCACTTTCACGCGCTTGGATATTGAGGAAGGGTCAATGTCTATATGAATAATTTTGCGCGTATTCGACGCAAAATGCTTAGGATTGCCAATCACGCGGTCGTCGAAACGTGCACCGATCGCAATCAGCACATCACAGTGCTGCATCGCCATGTTAGCTTCGTACGTCCCATGCATACCGGGCATGCCGACGAATTTTTCATCGCTGGCGCGATAAGCACCAAGACCCATCAACGTGTTTGTGCAAGGGAATCCCAGCTCGTCCACCAGCTTATTTAATTCAGCAGAAGCATGCGCCAGAATAACGCCGCCACCGGTGTAGATCATCGGGCGTTCTGCCTGCAGCAACAACTGAACAGCCTTGCGGATCTGACCAGCGTGTCCTTTATCGACAGGCTTATAAGAACGCATTTCAACTTCACGCGGATAGCTGTAAGTGGTTTTGTGCATGCTGATATCTTTAGGAATATCAACCAGCACAGGGCCTGGGCGTCCGGTTGTTGCGATGAAAAATGCTTTTTTGATCGTCTCTGCCAGCTCCCGTACATCTTTGACCAGGAAATTATGTTTCACGCAAGGACGGGTAATACCTACCGTGTCACACTCCTGGAAAGCATCCTGGCCAATAACGGCACTGGATACCTGACCCGAGATGATCACCATAGGAATCGAATCCATGTAAGCAGTTGCCAGACCGGTCACCGCATTGGTAACGCCAGGTCCGGATGTGACCAGAGCCACACCTACTTTATTGGAAGAACGGGAGTAAGCATCAGCAGCATGAATTGCAGCCTGTTCGTGACGAACGAGGATATGCTGAAACTTATCTTGTTTGTAGATTGCATCGTAGATATAAAGTACTGCGCCGCCCGGATATCCGAAAACATGCTCAATACCTTCTTCGGCAAGACACTTGACCAGTATCTCTGCGCCTGTAAATTCTGAACTCATTATGTTGTCCTTTCAAGGTCCATAGGAAATTGATCGGATGTTCTTTCCTGGCGAAATCGACATGTAAATCCGGTGAGCTGATATTCCTTTTTGTACCGCGACATTTTCTTTTACACTCCCGTTGGGCGTGGTACCGGAAAATGCTTAAGGCACTCGTTCAATCAGTGTTAAGGCTTTACAACGACAAATTTCTCACGCTTGTGGCATGGGTTAGAACAAACAGCTTCATTAAAGCGCACTTGCGGGCAATAACATTGTGGGTTATTCCAGCCAAGTATTTGATACCCCGAGATTTTGAGGTGGACTCATACGGTAATGCGTTGCAGCATTTTGGTCAAGCAGAATTATTCTTTTCTCTTTTTATCAATGACTTATTTGATCCGGGAAAATTCGCCGCAAGACAAAACTTGGGACACGTAAGGCTATTTTTGCTAGGATATGCGCAATTTTAAAAGCAGGCAGCTTTTTTAGCGGGTAGCGCCACTATTGACAAGTAAATACACCATCACTATATGAATATCGCCAACAATGGCTACTGATAAAGAATTATCGAATTTCCTGGAAAATGTGGAAAGGCGTGCCTTCAAGCATGCTGTCTATACGGTCAGGAACGAGGAATCAGCGCTGGACATTGTCCAGGAAGCAATGATTAAACTCTCTGAAAAGTATGGCGACAAGCCGGCAAATGAATTGCCCATGCTGTTTCAGAGAATATTGCAAAACACCATTCTGGATTTTTTCCGGCGTGAGAAAGTGCGGAATACCTGGGTCAGCCTGTTTTCCAGCATTACGCCCGGCAATAATCAGGACGATGATAACTTTGACTTACTTGAAAGTTACGCTGCGGAAGAAGGAACTGAAGCGGCAGAATCGACTGCGGATAAGTTAGAACGTGAACAGGTTCTGAATATTATTGATGATGAAATAAAAAAGCTGCCTGCGCGTCAACGGGAAGCCTTCCTCATGCGTTACTGGGAAGACATGGATGTCGCAGAGACAGCCGCAGCAATGGGCTGCTCAGAAGGCAGCGTCAAAACGCATTGCTCTCGTGCAACCCACGCACTGGCCGCCAACCTCAAGGCTAAAGGAATACAGTTATGAACTACTCAAAAGAATCGCGGGATCTTGATTTTGCCTACAAGGTAAAACGTGCCCTGAACGAATCAGCAGAAAATATCCCATCTCCGGCACTGGAGAGACTGGCGCAAGCACGCAAGCTTGCTCTTGCCCGCAAGAAGCAGGAAGCTCCTGTCAGTGTATTGGCAATCAAAAACGTCTTCGCCGGGGTAAACGGTTTTGCGTCTCAAGGCATGGGCTCTTGGTTTGGTAAAGTGAGTTTATTGCTACCTATGCTGGCGCTGGTTGCCGGATTGTTTGGTATTTATGAGTACGAACAGCAACAAAACATCAGCGAATTAGCTGATATTGATGCCGCTGTCCTCGTTGATGAATTACCGCCCGCAGCTTATGTCGATACCGGCTTTACCGCTTATCTGAATAAAGCGGAGGAGTAAACGTGGCGTTTTCCAATTTACGTCATTACGTATTTTTCCTGCTTTTCAGTGCTGGCCTGCCATTTGCGCTGGCGGGCGGCACTAATGCTGTGCCTGCTTCCAAACCGGCAGCCACACCTGCAATTGCAGCACCTGCCACACTGGTAAGGCCATTGTGGTCGGAACTGAATGTCATGCAAAAACAGGCATTGGCGCCACTGGCAGGAGAATGGGATAAGTTCCCCGAAGGCCGCAAGAAAAAATGGCTGGAAATAGTCACACGCTACGCAAAAATGAAGCCGGAAGAGCAAGTTCGCGTGCAAGAAAGAATGCGCGAATGGATTAAGCTCACACCGGAACAACGCATGGCAGCGCGTGAAAATTTCGCAAAAAGCTCGCTGGTGAAACCTGAGCAAAAATCAGCGCAGTGGCAGCAATATCAGCAACTCAGCGCCGAAGAAAAACAACGTCTCGCGCAGGAGCATGCAAAGAAAAAAAGCGTGACCAATTTATCGCCTGATCTGGTGAAAAATCCGCAAATACTGGCACCGATTAAGCTGGGCCCTAAGCCACCGGCAAAACCAGCGTTAGCAGCGCCGATCGCGCCAATAACACCGGTGCCAGCATCGGCAGCAGCATTAGTGGCCGCACCTGCGCCAGCTTCCGGCAGTCTGCCTGCCGTCAGTGAACCTGCCATCGCTCCGGCCGCGGGTTCTGCATCCCAAGCCGTATCGAAATAATCTGTGAACAGCGTTTTAGCCACACCCACTTTACGTCGCCGTTTAATTTGCATGGTCTATGAGGCCTTGCTCTTATTCGGCATCGTCTTTGTTGCCGGTTTTTTGTTTGATGTCATCACGCAAAGCAAGCACGCACTGACCTTGCGACACCTACGGCAAGTGTGGCTGTTTATCGTCATCGGTATTTATTTTGTGTTTTGCTGGACCCGCAGCGGACAAACGCTTGCGATGCAAACCTGGCGCATCCGCGTGGCAGATACCGACGGCAAAAAACTTCCGTTGGTGAAGGCGATCGTCCGCTATTGCCTTGCCTGGATGTGGTTTATTCCAGCAATGGCCATCAATTATCAGCTCGGACTTAAAGAGTGGCCGATGGTAATCGTTCTCGGTATCGGCATCGCAGGCTGGGCGATGACATCACGTCTCGACGAACATGGTCAATTTTTACACGATAAGCTCGCTAAAACACGCTTATTTCACGTTTCTTCTGAGAACGAGAAAATTGCCACAATGTAGCGAGAGGTTTTGCTGTTGAACAGAACGATGTTATTCTAATGAAATAATTTTTCGAGAAGAATCACATGCAACACAAAGCTCCTCGCCGCACCCGGGAACGCATCCTCGAACTTTCCCTCCGCTTGTTTAATGAATTTGGTGAGCCAAACATCACAACAACGGTGATTGCCGAAGAAATGAATATTTCGCCCGGCAATCTGTATTACCATTTCCGCAATAAAGACGATATCGTCAACTCCATTTTTACCCAGTTTGAGGCGGAAATTAATAAAAAGCTCGCCTTTCCACAGGGTAGAAAAGCAAATATTCAGGATATCTGGACCTATCTGCATCTGACTTTTGAACTGGTATGGCGCTATCGCTTTTTCTATCGCGATCTGAGTGATTTACTGTCTCGCAACCGTAAGCTGGAACTCAACTTCAAAGAAATCCTGTCGCATAAAATCAAAGTCGCCACCGATCTCTGTCACGACTTGCGTGCCGACGGTGAATTCGAAGCAACCGATATGGATATAGATGCGCTCGCAACCAATATGGTGGTCGTTGCCACTTACTGGCTGTCGTATGAATATGTACGCAATCCGCGTAAATATTCAGAGCTGCAAACCATGTCGGAATCACTGGCGCGCGGCTGCTATCAGGTCATCGTACTAATCAGCCCGTATTTACGCGGCGAAACCAAACAGGTTTTTGAAAAAATGTCGCAGAACTACCTGCAAAAAATGAATCATTCATGAAAGCAATCTGCGTTTATTGCGGCTCAGCGGCAGGAATCCTGCCCGCCTATGCGGCTGGTGCCAGACAACTGGCAGCAAATCTGGTCGAACAACAGCTGGGACTGGTCTATGGCGGCGGCAACGTCGGCCTGATGGGTATCATTGCCGATGAAGTCATGCGGCTTGGCGGGCGAGTCACCGGCATTATTCCTCAAGCGCTGATGGATAAAGAAGTCGGTCATCGCGGCCTGAGCGAGCTGCATATCGTCAAAAATATGCATGAGCGCAAAGCCATGATGGCGGAATTATCCGATGGTTTTATCGCTATGCCAGGCGGCATAGGTACACTCGAAGAATTATTCGAGGTCATGACCTGGGCACAACTGGGTTTTCATGACAAACCGATAGGCTTACTGAATGTCGAAGGCTTCTACGACGGTCTGCTGGAATTTTTAAAGAATACCCAGCAACAAGGCTTCTTGCGCTCAGCGCATCTGGATTTACTCTATTCCAGTAGTAATCCGGCAGAGTTATTACAGCACTTCGCGACCTATCAACCTGTACACGTGCGTAAATGGGTAGATAAACCAGACCTGTAATCTGTCAGTACTCTGCCACAGACGCGTCGCTGGGAAGCGTCTGTGCCTGCGAATACTTTTCCATCCATATCTGGACGAATGCGGTTTTCCCGGAAATACAGAGTAAAATGCCGCTTCATCCGTTCTTTACGTGTTTATTTCAATACTATGAAATTCTCCAAGCAATTTTCTCTGTACGAATCCGAAGCAACTGGCTTTCTCAAAAGTTTAAAAACTGCGAATCCTAAGCTGGAGCAAAGCCAGCGTGATGGTCGCGCGCTGTTATGGGACAAAGCTCCAGTTGATCTGGAAACGCAAAAAAACAATCTGGAATCCCGCGTGCCTCAACAAGCTTACGTTTACCAAAACAAAGGCTGATCCTGTCAGAGCGCCCTGCTTGTGACTACGTCTGAACTTCCCTCGTCAGAGTTACCTCTGGTCGGTGCCGTTGATAGCACGCCCGATGTCGTTGACGGCATGGCGTTTGCGCGACTGTACGGCGAGCCATTGTTCAAGCTGCCGAATGATTTATACATTCCGCCAGATGCGCTGGAAGTTTTTCTGGAGGCATTCGAAGGGCCGCTGGATTTATTGTTGTATCTGATCCGCAAACAGAATTTCAATATTCTCGACATTCCGATGGCGCAAGTGACCTTGCAATATCTGAAGTACGTCGATCAGATTCGCGAACATAATCTGGAGCTTGCCGCAGAATACCTGCTGATGGCCGCCATGCTGATCGAGATTAAATCGCGCATGCTGCTGCCATCCACCAAAAGCAATGCCGAAGACGAGGCTGAAGACCCGCGTGCGGAATTGGTACGACGCCTGCTCGAATATGAGCAAATGAAACTGGCTGCTTACGATTTAAATGCGATACCGCAGTTAGGCCGTGATTTTTTGCACGCACAGGTATTCGTCGAGCAAAACACGGTATTGCACTGGCCGCATGTGGAAATAGCCGATATACAAGCCGCCTGGGCCGACATCATGAAGCGGGCAACACTGGTGGCGCATCATAAAATCAGCCGCGAAGAATTATCGGTACGCGAACACATGTCCGGTATTTTACGTAAGCTGCAATCGACTAAATTTGTCGAATTCTCCGAATTATTCGATCCTTCCCGCGGCGCGCCGGTACTGGTCGTGAATTTTGTCGCCTTGCTCGAACTGGCGAAAGAAACGCTGATAGAAATCACGCAGGCCGAAGCCTTCGCGCCCATCTACGTCAGACTCGCCTATTCGCCAGTCTGAGTATCATTGATAACCGAAACATCACACATTCATTATGAAAATCATTTCATCCATTGAAGAATTACGCGACCATCTGAGCGGTCAGTTACGCACGGCATTTGTGCCGACCATGGGCAATCTGCACGAAGGTCATCTGTCGCTGATGCGACTGGCAAAAAAGCATGGTGACCCGGTGGTCGCCTCGATTTTCGTCAATCGCCTGCAATTCGGACCGAACGAAGATTTCGACAAATATCCGCGCACTTTCCAGGCTGACGTAGAAAAGCTGGAAAAAGAAGGCGTCTATATTTTGTTCGCGCCGACAGAAAAAGATCTGTATCCGGAGCCGCAGGAATTCCGCGTCCGTCCGCCAGATGATCTCGGCAATATTCTCGAAGGTGAATTCCGCCCAGGCTTTTTCACTGGCGTGACCACGGTGGTGTTGAAATTATTCTCTTGCGTACAACCGCGCGTTGCCGTGTTTGGTAAGAAAGACTATCAACAGCTGATGATCGTCAGAAATATGAGCAAGCAATTTGCCTTGCCAACCGAAATTATCGCAGCCGATACTTTCCGTGCCGAAGACGGCCTCGCCTTATCGTCACGCAATATGTATCTGTCTGCCGAAGAACGGGCCGAAGCGCCTGCACTGTATCAGGCATTGAATCAGGTTGCAGAAGAAGTCCGTGGCGGTCATCTGGATATGTTTGAACTCGAACGCAAAGCCATGGCCAGCCTCGCAAATCGTCACTGGAAACCGGATTACATTGCGATCCGCAAACGTGCCGACCTGCAACCGCCATCTGCTGGCGATATCGCGCAGGGCGCGCCGCTGGTAGTGCTGGCAGCCGCGAAGCTCGGCAATACCCGTCTGATCGACAATCTGGAAATCTGATGACATCGCTGCGCATGCTGATTGGCAGCATCTGCATACTGCCTGCACTGCTGGTCAGCGCCAGCAGTGTGGCGGCGGTCAGTGTCAAAGACGATGCGCAGCGTACGATTACACTCGACAAGCCAGCGCAAAGAATCATCAGTCTGGCGCCGCATGCGACCGAATTATTATTTGCAGCTGGTGCCGCAAAAAGTATCGTTGCCGTCAGTGATTACAGCGATTTTCCCGCAGCAGCAAAGGCCTTGCCTTCGGTAGGTAATGTCTTTGCCTTAGATCTGGAAAAACTGCTGGCCTTAAAACCTGATCTCGTAGTGGTGTGGGGCACAGGTAGCGGCAAATTACTGGTTAACAAATTACGCGACAATCACATCACCGTTTTTGAGAGTGAGCCGCGCGATTATGAGATGGTGACCACCACGCTTGAACGACTGGCGATACTGGCTGGCACGCCAGCCGCAGGCAAAGCGGCCGCAGAGCAATTCCGTTTGCGGCTCGCCAACCTTCAGAAACAATATCAGAGCGCACGCGACAAACCCATCAGTGTCTTTTATCAAGTCAATCGCAAGCCACTGATGACGCTGAATGATACGCACATGGTCTCGGCGGCGATACGCTTATGCGGCGGCAAAAACGTTTTTGGTGCACTGAAAGAAATCAGCCCCACCGTGTCAGTGGAAGCTTTGCTGGCGGCGAATCCGGATGCCATTATCACTGGCGGCAGCAACACCGATAGCCTGAATGAGTGGCGGCAGTTTTCAGTGCTGACTGCAGCAAAGAAAAATCATCTGTACGCGGTGAATGGCGATTGGCTGAACCGCGCCGGGCCACGCATACTGGATGGCACCGAAGCACTCTGCAAGCAAATTGCGGCGGCCAGAGAAAAGTAAAACGGGCTTACGCCTCCAAGTCATCACCACTATCGGCCCACTATCCGTCCACTATCCGCCCCATTCAACGCAACAAATAGTTACCCCTCAAGCATGATTCTGTCTTTACGAGGATAATTCATGCCTCAGCCGCTGTGCGGCTTTTTTCTGGATATGATACATGCGTAAAGGCATCTTCCTGGCAGGCTCCGCTTACATCGTCTGGGGTCTGTTTCCACTGTATTTCAAAGCGCTGCAAAGCGTTCCCTCCTTAGAAATACTGATCCATCGTATGTTATGGTCGCTGCTGTTTTTAGCCGGCGTGCTCGCCTGGCGTCAGCAATGGTCATGGCTGAGCGCTGTCCGTCGCCAGCCGAAAGTGATTGCCGGTTTTACGCTCAGCGCTCTGCTCTTGTCGAGCAACTGGTTTATCTACATCTGGGCCGTCAACGATGGTCATGTCGTCGATGCGAGTCTGGGTTACTTCATTACACCGCTGGTGAATATTCTGATCGGCTCGGCGGTGTTGCGGGAAAGACTGCGTCCGGGTCAATGGCTGGCGGTCGCCTTTGCGGCGCTTGGTGTCGCCTGGCTGACCTGGCAAACTGGTCATTTGCCCTGGGTGGCCTTAGCGCTGGCGATCACCTTCGGCACTTATGGTCTGTTGCGTAAAACGTCGTCACTGGGCGCATTGGAAGGCTTGTCGCTGGAAACGATACTGCTGTTTCCGTTCGCTTTCGCTTATCTGGCGTGGCTGACTTTGCATGGGCAAAATGCGTTTCTTGTACAAGACAGCCACATGCAGATATTGCTCGCACTCAGCGGCCCGATCACGGCAATTCCGCTATTACTGTTTGCTGCCGGTGCGCGCCGGATTCCGATGACGACACTCGGTTTACTGCAATACATCGCACCCAGCGTGCAACTCTTACTCGGCATCTGGGTGTTTCACGAAGCGTTTGATCAGCATAAATTGCTCGGCTTCATTGCGATCTGGGCAGCGCTGCTGGTGTATTCCATGGAAGGGATGTGGATCAGCTTCGCAGCCAAAAAACAGGGAGTATGAGCCTGTTTGCACCAAATCTCAGCGTATTTGCTGGGGTTTTAAAGATACTCCCCCCAGTATATTTGAGGCAAAAAAGCACACCTGGTGTGCTTTTTTTTATTGAGCTAAACGATTCATGTTAAAGTGGCGCCTTCGCTAGGGGTCCTGGAAATGTTTTTCCGGGTGAGAGAGTCCCTTATACCTGATCTGGATAATGCCAGCGAAGGGAAGCGCAAAGTTCATGCCTCTGCCACGTCCTTTTGTGTACTCCCGCGCTGTACTTCACCGCAACCGAGAGTACAACATGAAAAACCCATCTGCACATCATCTTCATCCACGCCGTTTATCGTTGATCGCCATTGCTGTCGCACAGGCATTTGCATGGAACGCGGCGCACGCGCAATCCGTTGAAAAAGATTTACCTGAAGTCATCGTCAGCGGCAACCGGCTCAGCGATGCCAAAGCCGAACGCACCAAAGCCGCCGGTTTTCTGAATACCTCGCTGATCGAGACGCCGTTTTCGGTCACCGCATGGACGACGCTGCAAATGCAGGACTTGCGTATACGCCAAACCACCGATGCGATGAAATTCGATGCCAGCGTGAATGATGCCTATAACGCGATCGGCTATGCCGAGCAATTCTCGATTCGTGGTTTTGCGCTGGATAATTCCAGCAGCTATCGCAAAGATGGTTTTGCGATTCCGGGTGACGCCTCGATTCCGCTGGAAAATAAAGAACGCGTTGAAATCCTCAAAGGTATTTCCGGATTCCAATCTGGTTTCGCGACACCGGGCGGCATACTGAATTATGTGACCAAGCGCCCGACCACATCCGCACTGCGCAGCATCACCACGGAAATTTCAGAACGCGGCACTTTGTATGGCAGTGCCGATCTGGGCGGCATGAGCGCCGACCGCCAATTCGGTTATCGCATCAATGCCGCTGGCGAACGCCTGCGCTCGTATGTCAAAGGGGCGAATGGTGAGCGTCAGTTTATTTCTGGCGCGTTCGACTGGCATTTGTCGTCGCAGGCTTTGCTGCAACTCGATCTCGATTACCAGCACAAATCGCAGCTCTCCGTGCCGGGCTTCCAGCTCACGAATGGCACCGATCTGCCCCGTAACATCAGCGCCGATATGATGCTGAATCAACAGCCGTGGGCGAAACCGGTCGATACCCGTAACACCAATGTGGGCGTGCGTTTTGAATACAAAATCAACGCCGACTGGAACGCCAGCTTTGCCGCGAATCAGCATGAATTCAAACGCGACGATTACACCGCATTTCCGTATGGCTGCAGTTCTGCCAATCTGGCCCCGGGCTATTGTGCAAATGGCGATTACGACGTGTATGACTATCGCAGCCTGAATGAATCGAAATCGATGACCGGCACCCAGGCGCTGCTCAGCGGTAAATTTAACACCTTCGTATTTGCCCATACGTTTGCAGCAGGTTTATCCACTTCCCGCCGCAAAGATTATTTTGGCGATTACATTTACGATTACGCTGGCACCAGCAATCTGTATAACCCGGTTGCCGTTGCACCATCGCCAAATCAGCCGGGTGCGGCCAGCTTACGTCGCACCGATAAAGAATGGTCGGTATTTGCGCAAGACATCATCAGCCTCAGCGATACCTGGAAACTGCACGCCGGCGTGCGCCATCTGCACATCGAGCGCAGCCAACTCGATAATCCCGGCTATGACCGCAATGCCTGGGTGTCGAATGCTGCGCTGGTCTATCAACCTGTGCAATCCATGTCTTTGTACGGTTCGTTTGCGCAAGGGTTGGAACATGGCGGCATCGCCCCTTTCGGCACCAGCAATCAGAATGTCATGCTGAATCCGGCACGCTCGAAACAACTGGAGTTCGGTATCAAGAGCGATCTGAACCGTGATCTGAGCATCACTGCGGCTGTTTTCCGCATTCAGAAACCACTCGAATATACCAACAGCGCCAACGTTTATGTACAGAATGGCGAAGCGCAACATACCGGGCTGGAGCTCGCAGCACAGGGCAAATTAAGTTCGCAACTGTACCTCGGCGCCAGCATCACCGCGCTGGAAGCGAAACAGCAAGACACCGGAAATGCCGCGCTCGATGGCAAACGCGTGTTGAACGTACCTAAGCTGAAATCCAGCATCTATGCCGACTACGCTGTGGCGCAAGTCAAAGGGCTGAATCTGAATGCGAGCTGGCAGTATTCCGGCAATAAAGCCTATTCGCCGGATAACGCGGTGATTGTGCCCGGCTATCAGGTCGTGAATCTGGGTGCGCGTTACGTGACCAGCATTGCCGGCACCGCGACGACCTTGCGCTTTAATATCGACAATGCATTCGATAAATTCTACTGGCGCGATGTCACGCAATCCCTCGGCGGCTACTTGCTGCCGGGCGCCTCAAGGATTTACAAACTGTCTGCACAGTTTGATTTCTGATGTCACGGCAAGCTGATCTGCGCTGAAACGGCGCCGTCATCTCAATAAAAAACGACGATACGCCACGGCGATCGTCGTTTTTTTTATTGCTGGATTGATTACCAGCTTGATAGTCAGTCTGACTGCTATTTGATGGCAGCAGGTCAATTTAACGAAAAATATACTGGGGGGAGTATTTTCTAACACCCAATAAATTCAAAGAGATTTAAGCGAAAATTGAACATACTCCCTACTTTTACCAAAAAACACGAACCCGGAACACGTTTTACAAATCCAAAGCAGAGCAGAATGCTGAATGGCGAGAGGTATCAATCAAAAAACAAACGTGTTTCAACACACCATGCCAGCAGATCAAGCAAAAGATCGGAATTAACTGGATTTTGTTGTTATTGCCGCAATGTTGATATAAATCAACGTTTCTATATTAACATAGTGTTTTATATAGAATTGATCGCTTTGATTGCCTAAATCGGTTTCGATAAAGTTACCCGATCTTTATCTGCCAGCGTCCGGCCGGGCTGAATTAATCTGAATCGGACAGTGACTGCAAACCGTGAACGATGAGGTGTTTTTTACCCCTGCCTCATATCACAAAAAAATATGCCGCATTTGTACCCCCCCTAAGAAAAAATTTTCTTTAACAAGACAGGAAGAGACATGAAACTCAGCTTTCGCAGCAAACTTTATTTACCACTCATCATCAGTTGGCTTTGCCTGCTCGGTATCAGCACGGTGAATGTATTGCAAAATAAAGCACAACGCTTTGAAGAGCGACAGATTGCATTGCGCTTTGCGACGGACGTCGGTATGTCAACAGTGAAAGAGTACGCGGCGCTGGTCAGTTCTGGCGCGATGCCGGTGGAAGAAGCCCAGAAACAAGCGCTGGCGCGCCTCAAGGCCATGCGCTACGGCAAAGATGGTTACTACACCGTGATCAACTCTCACCCGACTGTGGTGATGCATCCGATCAAAGCCGAACTCATCGGCAAAGATGTCAGTGACTTCAAAGACCCGGGCGGCCAGTTTTTCTATCGCAATGTCGCAACCATTGCCAAAGGTGCAGGTGAAGGCTGGATCGAGTATGTCTGGACCAAACCGGGCAATGCGGATCCTAAGCAGGTATTTCCCAAAGGCGCCTACGTTCTGACTTACAAGCCGTGGGACTGGACCTTCATCACCGGCTTATACCTTGACGACCTGACGGATGCCTTCATCAAAGATCTGTGGAGTGCCATCTTTTTGCTGGCAGGTATCGGCATCGTATTGAGTGCGATCATCGTGATCGTGGCACGCAATATTGAGCGTGCCATCGGTGGCGAACCGGAATATGCGGCCGACATCGCGAAAGGCATTGCCGCAGGCGATCTGACGATTGATGTCCACACCCGTGAAAATGATCAGGACAGCCTGCTGTTCGCGATGAAGAGCATGCGCCAGAGTCTCGCTAAAGTGGTTGGCGAGGTACGTCAAAGCACCGATATGATCGCAACCGCCTCCAGTGAAATTGCCTCAGGCAATCTGGATTTATCAGCGCGTACCGAAGAACAGGCTGGCTCGCTCGAAGAAACAGCAGCTTCCATGGAAGAGCTGACGTCGACCGTCAAACAAAATGCGGAAAATGCTCGCCAGGCTAATCAGTTGGTATTGTCCACCGCCGACGTGGCTGCCAAGGGTTCCGTGGCGGGCACAACGGTGGTCAATACGATGGAAGCCATTAACAGCTCCTCGAAGAAAATTGTCGACATCATCAGTGTGATTGATGGCATCGCTTTTCAGACCAATATTCTCGCTCTGAATGCGGCAGTGGAAGCAGCGCGCGCCGGTGAACAGGGACGCGGATTTGCGGTCGTCGCGTCAGAAGTCCGCAATCTGGCACAGCGTTCCGCCGCCGCCGCGAAAGAAATCAAAACACTGATTGATGATTCGGTTGAAAAGGTGGGGCTGGGTTCACAACAGGTAGGTGAAGCGGGCCTCGCGTTGCAGGAAATTGTCACTGGCGTCAATCGCATCACCGATGTGATGAGCGAAATCACAGCGGCCAGCCATGAACAGCAATCTGGCATAGAACAAGTGAATCAGGCCATCATCCAGATGGATCAGGTCACGCAACAAAATGCCGCGCTGGTAGAACAAGCCGCTGCGGCTTCGGCCGCGATGCAAGACCAGGCCAGAAATCTGGCGAACGTGGTCAGCATGTTCAAGCTGGATGCGTCACAAACAACGATCAGCGCGTCATCGTCGCACACCACACGTGCGACACATACGACACCAGTAAAAGCATCGCCACGGATCGCCAACCAGCGTCAGGCGCAGCCGTTGAAAAAAATTGCGAGTACAACGAAACGTGCGGGCACAACAAAACCAGCGACAACAAAAGAAAGCTCAGACTGGGAAGAATTTTAAACGTATCAGCACGAACTCCTGTGACGAAGGAGCTGGTGCAGGTTGATAAAAAAAGCTCATAAAAAAGCTCATAAAAAAGGCTCGCATGTTGCGAGCCTTTTCTTTATCAATCTGTTTTCTATGACTTCAGACATTTGCCCGCACCAGAAAATCCATGCCAACCTCACGCCAGCATTCGGTTTCTTTTTGCAACCAGTAAGCCACCGTCGGATGCAGGGAAACCCAGTCGCGACGCATGTCGAGTTCGATATTCTTTTTCATTTTGAGACGAATATCTTCATAGTCAATTTCTGCGCGTGAATGCATCAGCATCACGGCCAGACGCAATGCCAGCACCGCTTTGGCAAAATCCATTTCAGTCAGACCTTCACTGATTTTGCGCAAATTACCTTTCTGACTGAGGATCAGCTTACTCATGATCCTTTGCTCGCTGGTGGTGAATCCCGCCATGTCGGCATTTTCTATCATGTAGGCACCATGCTTATGGTAACCAGTGTGAGAAACGACCATGCCTACTTCATGCAACATCGCACTCCAGTACAACAAGCGCAAATAGGTATCGGATGCCGGTTTGAGTTGCTGATAAATCGATTTCACCATATCCGCAACGCGATTGGCACGTGACATGTCGATATGGAAAAGCTGGGTAATTTTCTGCACCGAGACTTCGCGCCGGTCGCGTTTGGTCGCACGTAAATACAAGTCCCACATGACGCCCATGCGCAGACCAGCTTCAACCGGCAACAATACTTCGATGTTAAATTCCAGCATCAGCCCGATCAGAATCGCCAGCCCACCGATCACCATGGCGACGCGCTCGGGTTTGATGCCGTTCAATTCAAGTTCGCTGAGTTGTCCGCAGCGGATGCAGTATTGTTTCAGTGCATTGAGACTTTTTAAAGTCAGTTTGCCATCGCCCAGACCATTGTTGACGATCGCATCGGCAATCGCCCGCATCGTGCCAGATGAGCCATAAGCCTTGCGCCAATGCTGCGGCTGATATGGTGGCGCAGCATCTTCAAACATCGATCTTGCGGAAAGAATAGCCGCTTCAAAAGCCGCTTCCGTCAGACGCCCATCCGGAAAAAAACTGGCGCTATGCTTGACAGTGCCTATGCTGAACGATTCCACCTTGATGATCTCGTGCCCACGTCCGAGTATCACTTCCGTCGAACCACCGCCGATGTCCATCACCAGACGGCGCTCATCGGGCACAGGAATCGCGTTCGATACGCCCATATAAATCAGGCGGCCCTCTTCTTCACCGGAAATCACATCAATCGGATGACCAATCGCTGCTTCGGCTCGCGGCAGAATGGCGGCAGAATTTTTAGCGATACGTATCGTATTCGTCGCAACAACACGGACACTGTCAATCGGATAGGCATTCAGAATTTCACGGAAGCGCGCCAGGCAATCAACCGCATTCTGTATCGCCTGCGGCGTCAGATTACCATCCGCATCGAGCCCGGCCGCCAGACGGATAGGCTCACGCGCACTTTTAACGACACGAATCGCATCACCTTCATGACGGGCGATGTGCAAACGAAAACTGTTGGAACCAAGGTCAACGGCAGCCAGCATGTTTTCTATCCTTTACTATCAATACCATGAGAGAGATACAGCACGTCAGAGTGAAAATGATATTAATCATTTTTTATGACCTGCAAGTGACGACAGATTTACGGTGTGACAAAAAAACGTCGCTGCATAGTTTCCAGCCCCGTCGTCTTCAGCACTTCCGCCAGCCGCTCTGCCGGACGTTTCGCAGGCAGACCTTTGTATTCAGCAATGATCAATTCATTTTTCATCGAATGCTCCCATCCTACCAGCTCAGTGACGCGAACCTGATAGCCATGCGCCTCTAACTGCAGACAACGCAACACATTGGTAATCTGACTGCCAAACTCGCGCGTATGTATAGGATGGCGCCACATTTCAGATAAAGGATTATTGCGCACCGCATCGCTTTTATTTTTGCGCAATTCAGCGGCAACTTCTGCCTGGCAGCAAGGTACCAACACCATAAATTTAGCCTTCTTTTTCAAGGCAAACTGTATCGCATCATCCGTCGCCGTATCACATGCATGCAAAGCGGTGACGATATCAATCTGGCCTGGCAACTGATCTGAGGTAATCGAATCTGCCACGGATAAAGTCAGGAAAGACATACCGGGAAAATCGAGACGCCGGGCAAGTTCTGCCGATCGCTGCACCAGTTCATCGCGGGTTTCAATCCCATAGATATGCGCTTTGCTTTGCGACTGTCCGACTTTAAAGAAGAGGTCATACAGAATAAAGCCGAGATAGGACTTCCCTGCCCCATGATCGACCAGACTGATATCGGCATGGTCTTTTTGCAGGGTTTCCAGCAAAGGCTCGATGAATTGATATAAGTGATAGACCTGCTTGAGCTTGCGGCGGCTATCCTGATTCAGTTTGCCATCGCGCGTGAGGATATGCAGCTCTTTGAGCAACTCCAGCGACTGGCCGGGGCGGATTTCATGCTTTTCATTGTGATCTGCCGCATCCTGCCCGCTCTGCCCGTCTGATTTATTTTGTTTGTTTTTTTTGACTACAGGCTTTTTCATGATGGACTGTCCGCTAAGCTAATCAGGAATGATAATTCCAATTCACAGGCGATGGGAGAACAATACAAAAGTTTGCATTGTGCCGGTCACGGCTTCTCTCGTCATGATTGGAAAAACAAAAAAGGACTCAGGCATACACCTGAGTCCTTTTGTTTTGGTAGGCCGTGCGGGATTCGAACCTGCGACCAACGGATTAAAAGTCCGCTGCTCTACCAGCTGAGCTAACGACCCAAAACTTGCTAAAAAAATTAAAGACTTACATGACATAAGTCTTTTTTGTATTCGTGGTAGGCCGTGCGGGATTCGAACCTGCGACCAACGGATTAAAAGTCCGCTGCTCTACCAGCTGAGCTAACGACCCGAAAGACCGAAATTATATGGTGTTTTCAGGCCGCTGTCAATGGCATGAACAGGATTAAATCCTTGTCAGACTTACTTCGCCGATGTCATGCGGTTCTTCGCTGCATGCGCCGCTTCGCTTTCAGGATATTGCGCAATCAGGCTTTCCAGCGTCTTCTTAGCCGCGTTTTTATCTTTCATCTCAGTCTGGCAACCAGCAATATTTAACAATGCATCAGGTGCCTTGGGGTGATCCGGATACACTTTCACCAGTTGTTGCATAGCCACAATCGTGTTCTTACAATCACGCTGTGCATAGTATGAATTGCCCATCCAGTACTGAGCCGAACCAGCAAAGGCTGACTGCGGATACGCCACCAGAAAACTGCTGAACGATGTCACTGAATTTTTATAATCACCGGCCTTAAATAAACTGAGCGCATTGTCGTAAGCGCGCTGTTCATTTGGCTCTACCGTTGCCTCTTTGCCGTCGACCGTCAGGCGCTTAGGCTCAATCTTACGCAGGCGATTATCCAGATCGACATAAAAATCCTGCTGGCGACGCTGGGTATTGGCGATGTCATTCGCCAACACTTCCACCTGTCCGCGCAACTTAGCGATCTCAGCACGCAGCTGTTCATTTTCATTAGCCAGATCCAAGGCCGTACCTTTGTCAGCTTTGGTATCGAGTTTATTATCCAGACGAAGATTTACTGCATCTACTTTAGAGCGTAAATCCAGAATCGCTTTACGCGCTTCATCGTCATCAAAAATTCCTGCCGATGCCAGCGAAGGGATCAGGGCAGTGGAAAAAGCCGCTGACAGAGCAGCCATGGCAAAAGAACGACGAATAGAGGTCAATTTCATAGCAATCAAAAATAGAATGAAAGACGCCGGATATCCTGAGTGAGGAATCCGGCGTCAAATAAGCTCAAAAGACCGCCAAGGGCACTTTTAAACTACGCTGCTATTACTGATAAACGATATCAGCACGGCGGTTTTCTGCCCAAGCTGCTTCATCGTGGCCTTCTGCTTTTGGTTTTTCTTTACCCAAAGACACTGCCTCGATTTGCGCTTCAGAAACACCCAACAGACTCATAGATTTACGAACAGCTTCAGCACGTTTCTGACCCAGAGCCAGATTGTATTCGCTGCCGCCACGTTCATCCGTATTACCCTGGATCAGGATCTTACGGCCTTTGTTTGTGCTCAGATATTTGGAGTGCGCTTCAACGACAGATTTGTAATCGTCTTTAACGACATAGCTATCGAAGTCGAAATAAACGCTACGCTTCGCCAATACACCTTTTGGATCGTTCAAAGGATCGACAGAACCAGTATCAACTGTTTTAACAGCATTTGGGTCAGCCGGAGTCTGAGTTGTTGCAACTGGTTTTTCTTCGATTTTTGCTTTGTCTTCGAGTGGTACTTTAGAAGCACAGGCAGTCATCAGAACAACGCTGGAAACCAGCATAGCCAGAGTTTTGGATTGGGATGTGAAGCGCATTTTCTCTCCTGATTAAAAAAAAGTGATTACAACTTATTTCATGAAAGGACCCCAGGTGGGCTCCCGAATATCTCCGGCTTGCACCGTCAATTTTTGCTTAACTTTACCATCGACAGAAACCACTGCCAAAGCACCACGTCGCCCAGATTCGGTTGCGTACATGATGTAGCGACCATTTGGCGAAAAACTTGGGGATTCGTCTTTACTTGTATCTGACAGTCTTTGTTCCTGACCACTGACTAAATCAAGCGCATACAACTGAAACTTACCTTCGCGGCGCGAGATATAAGCTAAAGTGCGACCATCCGGTGAGATCCGCGGCGTTATATTATAACTCCCGCTGAAAGTCACGCGCTTGGCTTCTCCACCGTTACTGTTCATACGATAGATCTGCGGGCCGCCGCTGCGGTCACTCAGGAAGTAAATTGACTGGCCATCGGCTGAAAACTGTGGCTCGGTATCAATGCCACTACTACTGGTCAGACGTTGCAAACCAGACCCGTCCGCATTGACGGAATAAATCTGCGTCAAACCATCACGTGACAGTGCGATTGCTAACTTTGAGCCATCCGGAGACCACGCTGGTGCCGAATTGCTGCCTTTGTAATTCGCAATCACCTTACGTTCACCGGTCATCAGATTCTGCACCCAGATCACGGGTTTTTTCGCTTCAAACGACACATAGGCAACCTTAGTACCATCAGCCGACCACGATGGTGAAATAATCGGTTCATTGGAACGCAATGCCACACGGACACCTTCGCCGTCAGCGTCAGCAACTTCAAGTCGATACTCGCGCCCGGCCTTGGTCACATAAGCAATACGCGTCGAGAATGCACCGCGCACGCCGGTCAGTTTTTCATAAATATCATCCGCAATCTTATGTGCTGTCTTGCGTGTATTTTCAGGTGTTGCCGCAACAGAGAAGCCAGATAAGGAGGCCGATTTCATCGTATCGAGCAACTTGTAGCGGACATCAAAACGACCATCTGCAAGACGCTGCACACTGCCGACCACCAGCGCTTCGGCGCCGCGCTTTTTCCACTCATCAAAATTAACCGGACTGGTTTCAGTGATGACCGCACCAGCCTCGATAATTTTGAAATAACCGCTGCGATTCAGATCGTCTTTAATGATGCTGGTGATTTGCTGCGGCGTCATAGCCTCATCCGCAAATGCGGCAATCGCCACCGGAATCTGACTTGATCCCACACCCGCAATTTCAATACGCAACTGCGCACTGGCTGGCGCAATCAACATGCTGCCAGTCGCGGAGGCGAGCGCGACACGAACAATAATTTTTTTCAAAAAAGACATCATTAACTATCACTCTTCCTTCATTTTGTATGCAAAATCCAGGGTTCCGGGCACCTGACCATTTTTATCTTTAGGAAAGGGAGCGGATTTTTCTATTCCTTTTGCTACCGCATCGTCAAACGCCAGATTACCGGACGACTTCAGTTTTTTAATCGCGCCGCGCAGAGAGCCATCGGGAATCAGCTCAATTCTATACTCAACTGTCGGATTACCAGCCACTGCATCAACGCCACTGTAAATGGTATTTGAGCGAACTTTAGCGGCAATTTTTGCCATATAGCTTGGATCACCCCGGTTATTTCCGGTTGATTTTGCGGCAGTACCTGTTCCACCGCTACCAGTCACACCCGCTTGCGCTGACAAACGTTGCATATTTTCTTTAAACAGCTTGTCGCTGGCGGCTTTGTCTTTCGCCTGTTGCGCTTTTTGATCCGCTAATTTTTGTTTCTCTGCTTTTTCTTTGTCGCGTTCTTTTTCTTTGTCTTTTTCTTTCTGGCGCTCTTTTTCCTGTTCGCGTTCTTTTTCGCGTAATTTTTCACGCTCTTTGTCTTTTTTCGCCTGCAACTCCTGCTCTGCCTGACGCTTTTCCTCTGCCAGCGCACGCTGATGTTCTTCGGCTTTTTTCTTTTCTGCGAGCAGGCGTTTTTTCTCTTGCTGCAAAGCGATCTCAGGATCTTCCTTTGGCAAGTCGGCTTTTACTACGGGAGGTGGTGGGGGAATGTCTTTTAATTTGACAGGTTCTGGCTCTGGCGGTGGTGCCGGGGGGATTTCTACAGCAACCGGTGCAGCTTCGCGCGTCGTCATATCCCATACTTCAGCTTCGACTGCTGTTGACTCTTTATTTTGCCAACTCACACCGATCCACAAAAAACCTAATAATAAAACATGGACGAGCGCCGCCAGAACGACCGGACGCCAGTTACCTGCCTGAGATTGGTGAAGGTTGCCTGGATAAGCTGAAATAGAAACTTGATTCATAACCTTTTATGATTCGCCTGCAACGGATTAGTTCCGATGAGCCCGAAATTTTGGTGGCGAAAGATTAATTTGATACAGCACATAGTGAAATTATAAACCTCTCCATGAAATTCGCCGTATTTTTTGCAAAATTCAGGAATTTACTAAGAAATACAGTCGTTCTTTGACGCTGTCCTATAAAAAAAGCGAAGCATCTCGCTCCGCTTTTCTTATTTTCACCGATAAAATTCATCACTCCTGATGATAACGGGTCACGCGTTCAACTTCGTTTTTAGAACCCAGGAAAACAGCGACACGCTGATGCAAAGCTGTCGGCTGAACGTCAAGCATCCGTTGTTTGCCATCCGTCGACGCGCCACCGGCTTGTTCAACGATAAATGACATAGGATTCGCTTCGTACATCAGACGCAACTTACCTGGCTTCTCAGTATCGCGTTTATCAGCCGGATACATGAAAATGCCACCGCGACACAAGATGCGATGCACATCGGTCACCATAGAAGCAATCCAACGCATATTGAAATCTTTTTCACGCGGACCAGTCACACCTGCCAGCATTTCATCGACATAGCGCGTAACTGGCGGGTACCAGTGACGTGAATTCGATGTGTTTATGGCGAATTCCTTGGTATCCGCAGGAATCTGCATATTCCTTTGTGTCAGCACCCAGGAACCCATTTCACGATCCAGCGTGAAGCAATTAACACCATTGCCAGTTGTCAGCACCAGCACAGTCTGCGGGCCATATACCGCATATCCGGCTGCAACCTGCTTGCTGCCCGGTTGCAGAAAATCCTGTTCGGTTGGTGCGGCCATTCCTTCCGGTGCCTTCAGGACTGAAAAAATCGTCCCAATAGAAACATTCACATCGATATTGCTGGAGCCATCTAGCGGATCGAATAACAGCATGTATTCGCCCATAGGATAACGATTCGGGATCGGGTGTATGGTTTCCATTTCTTCGGATGCCATTGCGGCCAGATGACCACCCCATTCATTTGCTTCGAGCAAAATCTCGTTAGATAAAATATCCAGTTTCTTTTGTACTTCACCTTGAATGTTCTCGCTGCCGGCGCTGCCCAAAACCTCACCGAGCGCACCTTTACCAACCGCATGACTGATGGTTTTACAAGCGCGGGCGACGACTTCAATCAGTAAGCGTAACTCTGCGGGAATAGAATTATTCAGACGCTGCTCTTCAACCAGATACTGGGTCAGACTGACACGTTTCATGATGTTCCTTATGTTAAAAACTCAAATTCAATAATCAAATGGCTAAGCAAACATGCGGGTGCTGGCTGCTTTCTGGCCCGCGACCCGCAGATTTCCTATGTGGCGACAAACGCGAAAGACAAACTTATGCGGCCAGTGCTTTGCTGACGACTTCAGCGACATCCTTGGATAATTTCTTCGTCGCCGACACTTTTTGCAAAGCTGCTTTCATCTGTGCTTGCAAACCAACCGGATATTTTTTCCATCTGTCGAGGCTACGTGCAAGACGGGCAGCCACCTGCGGGTTAATCTTATTCAGCGCAATCACCAATTCAGCCCACAACGCATAACCACTGCCATCTGGCGCGTGGAACTGCGATGGGTTTGCGTTGCAGAAGTTAAATACCAGACTGCGCGCGCGATTCGGATTCGTTAAGGTGAAGGCCGGATGCTGCATTAATTCTCTTACTTTTTCCACGTCTGTTGTATGTGCTGTTGCCTGCAACATGAACCACTTGTCGATCACCAGATCTTCTTTCTTGAAATCTTTGAAGAAGCGGCGCAGCGCTTTCTCTGATTTTTTCTTCTGCTTTTCAGTACCATTGAAGTTTGTCAGTGCAGCCAATGCCGCCAGACGATCCGTCATGTTTGCAGCTTCTTTGAATTGCACATACCCCAGATCGAAAGTGCTTTCATCTGCCCATTCGAGTAAGTATGAAAGTGCCAAATTTTTCAGACTACGTTTCGCCATCGATACAGCATCAGGACGGTATTTACCCGGTGTCTGATGGGTTTCATAGACATGCAGTAAATCTGCTTTCAAATGACGGGTGATCGTCGCACGGACAAACTGACGAGCGGTATGTATCGCTTGCGGATCGACCACATCAAATGCTTCTGCAATCATCGCTTCGGATGGCAACGTCAGCATGAGCTCACGGAATGCAGGATCAAGAGACTCGTCGTTCAGTGTGTTGCGCAATGCATTGATGAACCAGTCATCGATCGAGAGTTCTTCACCTGCCTGCAGCGCTTTCGTCAATTTAACCAGACGGCGGGTGGCAAGGCGCTGCCCTGCTTCCCAGCGGTTAAACGGATCACTGTCATTCGCCAACAACAATCCCAGCTCTTCATCGGTGTAATCAATATCCAGCACAACTGGCGCCGAGAAGTTACGCAACAAGGATGGCACAGGCTCGCTGGTGACTTTATTAAACCGGAAGGTTTGCGATGCGGCAGTCAGTTCGATGACCAGATTCGTAGCACCCGCCTGGGCCGGGTAGTCATCGCAATACAAGGGAATATCTTTTCCGTCTGCGTCAAGCAAACCCATCGCAACAGGAATATGAAACGGTAATTTTTTTTCCTGACCCGGAGTGGTCGGACAAGACTGCGTCAGCTTGATATCGTAAGTCTGTGCTTCGGCATCATACGCCGTCACCACGCTGACACGCGGAGTACCGGCCTGACTGTACCAACGCTCGAACTGAGTCAGATCACGCCCGCTGGAATCTGCCATCGCGGCACGGAAATCATCGCACTCAACCGCCTGACCATCGTGGCGTTCAACGTACAGATCCATTCCTTTACGGAAGTCATCATGCCCGAGCAAAGTGTAGTACATACGAACAACTTCGGCACCTTTTTCGTAAATCGTCACCGTATAAAAATTATTGATCTCAACGAAGGAATCTGGTCGTACCGGATGCGCCATAGGGCCAGCGTCTTCGGAGAACTGCACCTGCCGCAGCACACGTACATCCTCGATACGTTTAACAGCGCGCCCGGTAGTCGTGCCGACCAGATCGGCAGAAAATTCCTGATCACGGAACACAGTCAGACCTTCTTTTAAAGACAACTGGAACCAGTCGCGGCAAGTCACCCGGTTACCGGTCCAGTTGTGGAAATATTCATGCCCCACCACGGATTCGATACCGGCATAATCAATGTCGGTGGCGATGCTGGAATTCGCCAATACATATTTTGTATTAAAAATATTCAGGCCCTTGTTTTCCATCGCGCCCATATTGAAATCACCAGTGGCGACGATCATGAAGCGGTCGAGATCGAGTTCCAGCCCGAAACGTTCTTCGTCCCAGCGTATGCTCTTTTTCAACGAGTCCATGGCGTGCTGGGTTTTATCGAGGTTACCTTCTTCCACCCAGACTTGCAGTAATGCTTTACGCCCTGATTTCAGTTTGAATTTTTCTTCCTGACAAACCAGAGTTCCGGCAACCAAAGCAAACAGATACGAAGGTTTTTTAAACGGATCTTCCCACTTCGCAAAATGACGTCCGTCATCAAGATCGCCTTCATCAATCAGATTGCCATTACTCAGTAATACCGGGAATTTCTTTTTATCGGCGCGCAGCATGACCGTATATTTCGCCATGACATCAGGACGATCAGGGAACCAGGTAATTTTGCGAAAACCTTCGGCCTCACACTGTGTGATGAGATTTCCTTTGGATGCGTACAAACCAGACAGGGAAGTATTTTTCGAAGGTTGTATCTGCGTTGTGATTTCCAATGTCACCTCATCCGGTGCATTTGGAATGCGCAACGTCTCACCATCAATCTGATAATCAGCTTTCTTCAGCTTCACGCCGTTCAAACGCAATTGCACTAATTTCAGGGACTCGCCGGACAGCACCAGATCTTTTTCCGTACTCGCGTGATTGCGGCGCATAACCATACGGTTAGCGACCAGGGTAGATTTGAGACCCAGATCAAAACCCATTTCTACAGTATCAACCCAGTAACCCGGGGCGACGTAGTCTTGACGAAGTATGGCTTGAGGAGTGATGACGGTATCGTTACGCATGGCCTTGGAATCTCGCGAAAATAGTATAAATCAAAGTCTTATGAACTTTGTGAGACCACCATTTTACCAAGACAAAAAGCACAACACCTTAAACCAGAGAAAGATAGTGCAATAAATACAGAATGACATCTGCTTATTGCCAGTCGTGAACGCATCAATTTATTGAAAACCGCGGATCTGAATTGCCGTTATTAACTGCCTGAGCACGGCGTTTTCATATACAAATCAATACAAAAATTTCTGCAACGATGCTGAATGATCGCTATCATGAAACTATCTTAAGATTTGGAGTAAAGCCATGAAAAGTTTCTTATCCTGGATCATCATCTTCATCAGTACATTGCTGACAGGGTGTGCCAGCACGTTCACCAGCCAGGTCAGTGTGTTTCACGAATGGCCGGGAAACAAACAAGCGACATCGTATATCGTCGAAAGATCGCCGTCTCAGGAAAACAATCCAGAATACAAATTGTATGAAGAGGAACTCAGACAACAACTAGGTTTGCACGGTTTTCAGGAAATCACCGCGGGAGTAACGCCTGCATTAAAAATCGGCATGCAGTACGGAACGAGCCTAGGTGAAATTCAGGTGTCTGCGCCATGGGCTCCGGCAATGTATGACCCATTCTGGCAAATGCATTTCAGTCGCGGCTATCGCTTTTCGCCTTACTCGCCGTATTATTTCGGCAGCCCGTACTACATGAGCAGAAACCTTGATTTCAGTGTCCGGCGTTACTATCTGCATCGACTGGAAATCAACATCAGCGACTTTCAAAGCGGAAAAAAACTGGCGGACATTAAAGTCAGCACGGAACAATTGAATCAGCAAATCTCTGAACAGATGCCTTATCTGATAGAAAGTGCCTTGCAGGGTTTTCCGGGTATCAATGGCAGCACAAGAAATGTAGAACTGCCATTAAAAAAATAAGCGCATCAGTTTAATTCGGTGGATCGCGCAAAGCCTCAACCAGTGCACGATCCACGATTGACTCAGCAGAAACAATCGTGGCATCACCATTCCGCAACTGCGCCAGCAATTCTTCGCGAGATATAGAAAACGAATCGTGTCCCTGACGGTTTGTAAAAATATAGCGGGTCCGTTTCGGACTCACCCATGCCAGTTTGAAGCGATTAGTAACACCTGCAGTGGTCGTGAAATCAAACCAGACACCACGCTCTAATCCTTCGACCATTTTTCCCCACTCGTCCACTTCCTGTTCATTCTGATCGACGAAATGACGGTTCAGTCTTTTTTCACTCGCACGTTGCGCAATATTGACGGCGATTTCCAGTTGACGGCGTGGTGACAACTCTAAAGGAGCCCGGGCAATAGCAGCGTGGCGCTCGGCCAATTTGGAAAAAAATAAAACCCGATCCGGCTCATCCCATTTGATCGCATTCAACCAGGCGTTCAGCAAAGTCAGCATTGCAGGAAGCTTACTGACCAATTCTTTGCGTTCTTCGGATGTATTTTTCGGCTTCAGACTCCAGATCAGATCATCCATCGTCCGCAACGCATTTTCAAGTGCGTTTGGCTTTTCTTCTTTTACATTGTGCGCAATGGTCAGAATCCGTATCCACTGCTTACGCAAAAACTCTTCAACAAACCCGGCAACTTCTCCAGTGTCGGTACGAATCGCGACGTCATTTTCGGCAAATTCGCGCGCCAGACGCATTTTTTCCTGCTTCAGCGCTTGTTCTACCGGCTCCGAAATTGCCTGTTCGGTCTGCGCCTCTTCACTTTTAAGAAATGCCTCCAGATCAGCAACCACATCAGAAAACAACTCGATCTGCTGATCAAAATCCTGCTGAACCCGATCAACGATGCCTTCTATCATCTGATACAAAGGATCTTCACTGGTTGCATCATTCCCCAGCAGCACGCTGGATTTTGCGAGGGTATCAATCAATACTCTCGCAGGGTGATTTTCTTTAAAAAAGAAATCTTTATCGAGCAAAGCAACCTTCAGAGTCGGTATCTGCAGCTGTCCGATCAGGCTTTTAATTTCTTCCGGAATACTGTCGTCACTGAACACATAATCGAAGATTCTGGCCAGCAGTTCTATCGTATTCTGATCAATATGGGTTAATTCGCCCGCAGAAGCTTCTTGTGTTAAACGACGCAGGTGCGATCGGTCTTCCGGCTGCACCAACTGATTTTGCTGAATCTGCTTTTGCATCCCAGTCAGATAATCAAAGAACTGACGATCTATCGTTACCGTATCCACCGCCCCACCAGCGCCCGCAGGCAACCATGATTGAAGGGGGCCTGACTGACCAGCACCATCTTGCGCAACCGCACCAACACCGCCTGACTGATTTCGCTCTTTAGACGCCTGAGGATAGAAAATATTTCTTAATTTATTTTGCAGATAAGGATCGCGTGAATCAAGATCCTCACTCTTCAACGGGGCATGCCGTTTTTTGTTTTCCCGCTTCACGGCATCCGTATCGACGACGATACCGCGCTCAGCCAACGCATCATTCAATCCCTGATAAACAGAACTTAAATTCAGAAATAAATCCGGTTGCATGATCCGTATAATCAGATGCGGCGTCACTGTCGTTGATTCCAGCTCCATCCAGGCCTGCAACACCGCATTGACAAAGATCTCTGGGCGAAAAGGATTTTGCGACACAGTAATTGGCGTACGTTTCATCACCAGGCCGATACGGCAATTCAGCTCCACCAATTTTTCTGCGCTGTTTACCTCCAGCGATTTCGTCAGATTATTGGTCAGAACTTTATTTTCCATTTCCTCGAAAGTGACGAGAGAAATATCCTTGATGTCGTGATTGTCTTTGAGCCGTTTGCGCGTATTAATCGCGCCGACTTCTTTCATCAGCATCGTTGAAATCTGCGACGCCAACAAACGGTAAAAAGTGGTCTGGTTGCGCTTCAGTAACTGACAAGCCTGAAAACTGTTGGCGGCCTCTTCCGGCTGTAATGTCTGGTCAGAAATTTTAAATAAGGCATCCGTTAATCGCGATGTAAATGCCTCTAGTTGCGACGAAACAAGATTGGTGGCAACAGGTACCAGACTTTGCAACATCAGCAAACGACTCGAACTCGAAAACTCACTGACTTTGGCGGTGTTTAAAGGAACAGTATCCATAATTCGAGACTCGGTGTATGAAAAGATCGAAACGTCATTCAGGTAAGCAAGCGGTTCATCATGAAGAGATTTTCCGGTGCACTTAATTCGTGTAGTAAGCCTCAGTCGCCAGCGTAATCAGCACGATCAACATGACGGCAGCAAACAAAACCAGCAGCAGACGTCCAAACTTCGGACGCCCGTCATCTGCCGGTGGTCTTTCTTTTTCTTTCGGAAGCATAGTTAATCGCCCTATGGAATCAATAAACTCGACCCTGTTGTTCTGCGTGCTTCCAGATCCTGATGTGCATGGGCAACTTCACTCAAGGGATAACGCTGGCGGATGTCGATTTTAACTTTTCCGCTTTCAACCATCGTAAACAAATGTGACGCCATCTGTTCCAGATCAACTCTGTTTGCGGTGTAATTCATCAAACTCGGCCGGGTAATGAACAAAGAACCCCTTGAGGCAAGCTCACTCAGCGAAAACGCAGGGACAGGGCCCGAAGCATTACCAAAACTGACCATCATTCCAAGCGGAGCAAGACAATCCAGAGAGCCGGTGAACGTATCCTTGCCGATAGAATCATAAACGACCGAGACACCTTTGCCTTCCGTAATTTCCCTTACGCGTTCGACAAAGTTTTCCTTATTGTAATTAATAACATGAGCGCATCCATGCGCTTTTGCCAGCGCCGCTTTTTCGTCTGACCCTACGGTTCCTATCATATTGACACCAATTGCGCGCGCCCACTGGCAGGCAATCAAGCCCACTCCCCCCGCGGCGGCATGAAAGAGTATGGTTTCCCCGCCCTTAAGTGGATAGGTACGGTGAAACAGGTACTGCACCGTCAGTCCCTGCAACATCATTGCCGCCGCAGTCTCAAACGAAATACTGTCAGGCAGGCGAACCAATTGTGCAGCCGGCATGACCCGCGCCTCTGAATATGCGCCTAAAGGCCGGCCTGCATACGCAACCCTGTCGCCGACAACAACATGAAGCACACCATCACCGACCGCTTCAACGACGCCAGCGGCTTCCATACCTAAGCCTGCGGGAAGAGCTTGAGGATATAAACCGGTACGAAAATAAACATCGATATAGTTGAGGCCACATGCCTTATGCCGGATAAATACTTCGCCCGGCCCCGGCTTACCCAACTCAACATCCACGTATTCCATTACTTCGGGACCACCTACACTGCGCATCCTGATTGCTTTGACCATATTTGCTCCTACATTTTTTTTCTGGTTAACAAATACATCCCGCCCACCACTAACACCGTACCAGCTATCTGCCAGCCGGTAATCGGCTCAGCGAGAAAAAAAGCGCCAAGGAACAAGGTGGAGACCGGACCTATCATCCCCGCTTGTGAAGCAGTCGCCGCGCCTATACGCTGCACTGCAATCATTGTCATAAACACGGGCAATACCGTACAAAATATCGCATTAATGACGGACAAAAAATAGACCGGAGCTGGCTGCAGTAACATGGAAGCTGGACGCAACGCAAAGAACTGGCCTATGCAGGCAACGCTGGATACGCACATCGCATAAGAAACCAGCCGCAAAGAACCCAGTTGACGCACCATTTGCCCAGACTGAATCAGATAAACAGCATAAGAAACAGCCGCGCCCAGTACCATCGCTGAGCCCAGCAATACGTCTTTCCCACCAAACTCAAGATCGTGTAAAAACACCAGGACGATACCAAAATAACTGACAACCAAAGCCGCCCATTCCAACATCGAGACTTTCCGGCGATACCATACCGCCGACATCAGCAGAACAAATGAAGGGGTGAGAAACAGTATCAAACGTTCCAACCCGGCAGTGATGTACTGCAAGCCCAGAAAATCTAAAAATGAGGAAAGGTAATAGCCAACCAATCCCAACCCAACCAAGCGCCACCGGTCTGAAACAGACAAAGGAGATGAATTCCTCATTTGCCAGACGGCGATCGCCGCAAAAAGCGGCAACGAGAAAGCCATGCGAAAAGTAATCAGAGTGACTGCATCAACCTGATACCGGTATATGAGCTTGGCAACGATGGCTTTGGTTGAAAACAGAATGGCGCCGGCAATGGCTATGGCGAGTCCACCAAGATAATGCTGCCGCGTATGAGAGTTCGGTTGTTGTGAATGCATACCGGAATTGTAAGGCCATCTGACGAAATAAGAGGAAAACTGAGAAATGAGAACACCTCATTTACTGCAGAACAGACTGGAATAGCCTCAATCGCAAATAATTAGTACACGTTTATTGTAGGCAACTTGCAACATCCGGCCAAAAACGCAATGTGCGGTAGGCATCATTTTTTTGCAAACGCGTCATCAAAATGGCGAAAAAGCGAGGTCATGCATCGCATGCGGAAGACATATCCGGAAACCGCGACAATACAACAACGGGCGAAAAACCTCGGACCAACAAGGCTGTGCGTACACAAGGTTCAACGTCACCACTTCTTGCCATAACGGGGCTGCTTTGAAGGATTATTCAGACGGATGATTAGTGTGTCTATAAGCCTATCGGACTGTTGATTTCGCCATTTTCCACCATGCCAGTATGATAAAATGCGCGTCTTCAATATCAAACTAAGCCAGGCAAAACCGCTGACCAGATGGCTCAGCAATTGCCAATTCAGGAAAGAGCGACCATGGCAGGACATAGTAAATGGGCCAATATCAAGCATAAAAAAGCGGCTACCGATGCAAAACGCGGCAAAATCTGGACGCGTCTGATTAAAGAAATTACCGTGGCAGCGCGTATGGGCGGAGAAGACGTCGATTCCAACCCACGTCTGCGCCTTGCCGTTGATAAAGCTGCAGATGCCAATATGCCGAAAGAAAACGTCACGCGCGCGATACAACGCGGTGCTGGGACTCTGGAAGGCGCAAACTATGAAGAAGTTCGCTACGAAGGCTACGGCATTGGTGGTGCAGCACTGATCGTTGATTGTATGACCGACAACCGCGTCCGCACGGTTGCCGAGGTACGTCATGCGTTCAATAAATACGGCGGGAACATGGGCACAGAAGGTTCTGTTGCTTTCATGTTTAAACACTGCGGCCAGATGTTATTTGCGCCAGGAACAAATGAAGATGCGTTGATGGAAGCCGCGCTTGAGGCAGGTGCAGATGATGTGGTTACCGATGAAGAAGGTGGTATCGAAGTATTATGCGCGCCATTTGATCTGTCAGATATACGCGCAGCACTCGAAGCTGCTGGTTTCAAACCGGAAGTTGCCGAAGTCACGATGAAACCTGCGACAGAAACAGTCTTTACCGGTGAAGATGCGGCCAAAATGCAGAAATTGCTGGATGCACTTGAAAATCTGGACGACGTACAAGAAGTTTATACCAACGCCATCGTAGAAGAATAATATGAAAATTCTGGTTGTCGGCTCTGGTGGCCGCGAACACGCTCTTGCCTGGAAACTTGCTCAATCTGAGCGGGTACAGACAATTTTCGTTGCCCCTGGTAACGGTGGAACTGCAACGGACATTCGTCTCAAAAATATCGACATCACTGATCCCTCCGCACTTGCTGATTTTGTTCAGCAAGAGCAGATTGAACTGACCGTCGTTGGCCCGGAAGTTCCGCTGGCAGCAGGCATTGTGAATATTTTCCGCGACCGTGGTCTGAAGATTTTTGGTCCATCGAAAGAAGCTGCGCAACTGGAAAGCTCAAAAGACTTTGCTAAAGCATTTATGCATCGTCATCAGATTCCAACCGCCGAATATCAGACTTTCTCTGACGTTCAGGCAGCGCACGATTACATCTCTGCCAAAGGCGCACCTATCGTCATCAAGGCGGATGGTCTCGCTGCGGGCAAAGGTGTAGTGGTGGCGATGAGCCTGGATGAAGCACATGCGGCTGTTGACATGATGCTGTCCGACAACAAGCTCGGTGACGCAGGCGCACGCGTCGTCATTGAAGAATTTTTAGCCGGTGAAGAAGCCAGTTTCATCGTCATGGTGGACGGTAAAAATATTTTGCCGTTGGCAACCAGCCAGGATCATAAACGCTTGCTGGATAACGATGAAGGCCCGAATACCGGCGGTATGGGTGCATACTCTCCTGCACCGATTGTCACTCCACAGTTACATGCCCGCGTGATGCGCGAGATCATTGTGCCGACAGTACAGGGCATGGCAAAAGACGGCATCGTATTCACCGGCTTTCTGTACGCTGGGTTGATGATTGATGAGCACGGCACACCGAAGACACTGGAATTTAATTGCCGCATGGGTGACCCTGAAACTCAGCCTATCATGGCGCGCTTGAAAACCGATCTGGTCAGTGTGATGGAACATGCGGTCAACGGCACGCTGGACACCGTAGAACTTGAGTGGGACAGACGCACAGCGATGGGTGTCGTGATGGCCGCCGCCGGTTACCCCGATGCACCACGTAAAGGTGACAAAATTACGGGTATTCCAACAGAAACGCCTGACAGTGTTACATTTCATGCTGGCACCGTGCTGAACGACAAGGTACTCAGTACCAATGGCGGCAGGGTTTTGTGCGTGGTCGGCCTTGGCGACACAGTCAAACTTGCGCAAAAACATGCCTACGATGTTGTTGAAAAAATTCATTTTGACGGTGCTCAATACCGTCGCGATATCGGCTGGCGCGCGCTAAACCGCAAGCACTGACAAGCACTATAGGTGCTTCCGAGAGAGCATTCTCTGCGCAAAAATAAATGGGTTGGACTATGTCCAACCCGTCTTGCTTTTTGAAGATCACCCTGATCACCATAATAATGACCGATACACAAGCCGTTAAAAATTATTTACTGTCATTGCAAGCGAATATCGTTGCCTCGCTTGAGGCTGCCGATGGACATCAGTTTATCAGTGACAGTTGGGAACGCCCTGATGGTGGCGGCGGCATTTCCCGCGTGATCGAAGAAGGTCATGTTTTTGAACGGGGCGGGGTAAATTTTTCCCATGTCATGGGCAACAATTTACCGCCGTCAGCAGCAGCCAGCCGCCCGGAACTGGCAGGCAGAAAATGGGAAGCAATGGGTGTCTCACTCGTCTTACATCCACGCAATCCCTATGCGCCAACTGTACATATGAATGTGCGTTTTTTCACCACCCATGCGGAAGGTAAAGATGCGGTCTGGTGGTTTGGCGGCGGCATGGATCTGACACCGTATTACGGTTTCGAAGAGGATGCACGCCATTTTCATCAAACCTGCAAAGACGCACTGAGCCCGTTTGGCAGTGATTTGCATCCGCGTTTTAAAAAGTGGTGTGATGAGTATTTTTATTTAAAACACCGCAAGGAAGCGCGTGGTGTCGGCGGCATTTTTTACGATGATTTCAACGAATTAGATTTTGCGCAGAGTTTTGCGATGACCAAAGCAGTCGGTGACGCTTTCATCCCTGCCTACCTGCCAGTTCTTGAAAAACGCAAAGAACTCTCCTACAGTGAGCGGGAGCGGGATTTCCAGGCATATCGTCGTGGGCGCTACGTGGAGTTTAATCTCGTGTTTGATCGTGGCACACATTTTGGTCTGCAATCAGGAGGGCGGACGGAATCCATTCTGATGTCTATGCCCCCTGTCGTAAAATGGCGCTACAACTGGGCTCCGGAAACTGATAGTGCCGAGGCTCAATTAACAAATTATTTTCTGGTGCACAGGGAATGGGTTTAAGCAGTAAAAATCCTTATTGCGCCTTGGTTCTGGGTGGCAGTTTTGATCCTGTCCATACTGGCCATATCGCACTGGCAAAGCATTTGTGCGATGTACTTAAACCGGATGAATTACGCATTATCCCAGCCGGACAACCGTGGCAAAAATCCGCTCTGACGGCTACATCAGAGCAAAGAGTCAGTATGCTGAAGCTGGCTTTTGAAGAATGGTCAGGCTGCAAGCTGATCATTGATGAGCAGGAAATACGACGCGCAGAAGCCCATATCGCCAGTTACACCATAGAAACGCTACGCGAACTGCGAACAGAACTGGGGGCGCAAGCCTCTATCTGTTTTGCCATGGGAGCAGATCAATTGCTGAATCTGCACACATGGCATCAGTGGAAAGACTTATTCGGCGTCGCGCATTTATGTGCTGCAAGTCGTCCCGGATTCGATATCAGCCTCGCCTGCCCTGAAGTGACGAAAGAGTGGCAGGAAAGAATGATAAGCCCAGAAGAAATGCGTGCCAGTGCTGCCGGAGGAACTTATCTGGACTCAAGTCTGGCCATTGATGTATCCGCGACCCAACTGCGTAAAGAATTAAAACAGCATAACCCGACAATCAGATTGCTAGTCACTCACAAGGTGCTAGACTACATACAACAACATTCAATTTATCAAAATAATGGATATTAAAAAATTACAAACACTGGTCATTGATGCTCTCGAAGATGTGAAAGCACAAGACATACAATTGTTTGACACTATGCACCTGACCAGTCTGTTTGACCGTGTTCTGGTTGCATCAGGAACGTCGAATCGTCAGACCAAGGCATTGGCCGCATCCGTCCGCGATAAGGTCAAAGAAAATGGCGGCACGGTCATCAGCGTCGAAGGTGAAACCACCGGTGAATGGGTACTGGTCGATCTGGGCGACATGGTTGTGCACATCATGCAACCAGCGATCCGCGCTTACTATCGTCTGGAAGAAATCTGGGGCGACAAACCTGTCAAACTCGGCGCAGCAAAACGCACGGCAAAACCTGCAGCATCAGCAACATCCTCTGACGATGCAGAAAAGCCAAAACGTGTCCGCAAAACAGCAGGTAAAGCAGCACCTCTGGAAGTAACGCACGACATGATGGCGATTCAGACCACGATCGACGATGAGAAAAAACCAGCGCGCAAACCACGCGTGGCGAAAACAGTGGATGGCGACGCGAAACCTGCACGCAAACCTGCTGCCCGCAAAGCAGTCGATGGCAGCACAGTGAAAGCACCAAAAGTTCCGACTGGTGGCCGTATTAAAGTCGCTGCGACTAAAGCAGCCGTGGCATCGGCAAAAGAAGCTGCTGCCAAACGTCCTGCCCGTAAAAAAACAGCCGAGTAATCTGCGCTGTTCTGAATTACCAAATGGCTGCCTTGCGCAGCCATTTGTTTGCGCCAGACCTTTAGCTCATTTCAGTTTTTTAAAAAATATTATGCAACTCATCATCGCCGCAGTTGGTCATAAAATGCCAGACTGGATAGAAATGGCATTTCAGGAATACGCCAAACGGATGCCACCTGAATGCCGGATACACTTGAAAGAAATCAAGCCCGTAGAACGTTCTGGCAGCAAAACGGCGGAAACGGTCATGGCGTTAGAGCGCACAAAAATCGAAGCCGTCATTCCCAAAAATGCGCGCGTCATCGCATTAGATGAACGCGGTAAAGACTGGACCAGCGTCGCCCTTTCACAGAATCTGAGCCTATGGCAACAGGATGGGCGGGACGTGGTTTTTGTCATCGGTGGTGCAGATGGTCTGGATGCAGAATTCAAAGCAAAAGCGGACACGCTGATCAGAATTTCAAGTCTGACGTTGCCGCACGGCATGGTCAGAGTCGTGTTGGCAGAGCAGTTGTATCGCGCCTGGTCCATCACGCAAAATCATCCTTATCACCGCGTATAAATTGAGTAGATCATAAAAATGCAACGCGAAAATAAAATCTATCTCGCATCAAAAAGTCCGCGCCGCCGCGAGTTGCTCACGCAGGTCGGTATCGAATATGAATTACTCCTGCTCCGAGATATACCGCCGCGTGGTCCGGACGTGACAGAAATTGTGTTACCCGGAGAGTTACCTCACAACTACGTCAGCCGTGTGACCAAAGAAAAAGCTGAAATGGCATGGAAGGTTATACACATGCGCAAGCTGCCGGTGCGTCCCGTGTTGGCAGCAGATACCACCGTTGTGATTGATCAGAAAATACTTGGGAAACCGGCCAACCGCGACGAAGCGGTATCGATGCTCACACTACTGGCAGGAAACACCCACGAAGTATTGACCAGTATCGCGGTACAACACGAACATGGTCTTATCGCGGCAACACAAGTATCGGAAGTCAGCTTTGCGGCATTAACTGCACAGCAAATTCAGGATTATTGTGACACGCCAGAACCCTACGATAAAGCTGGTGGCTACGGTATACAAGGTGCTGCAGCGCGTTTTATTTCCCACATTAATGGCAGTTATTCTGGCATCATGGGATTACCGTTATTTGAGACTTGTCAGGTGTTACGTCAGTCTGGAATTTTTATCCCTTAATTTCTGAACTTCATGAGCGAAAATCTCCTCATTAATATTACGCCACAAGAAACCCGCGTTGCTCTGATTTTTCAGGGAGCAGTGCAAGAATTGCACATAGAAAGAACCCTATCCCGCGGCCTTGTCGGCAATATTTATCTCGGCAAAGTCGTGCGCGTCCTGCCCGGCATGCAGTCGGCTTTCATTGATATAGGTCTGGAGCGGGCGGCTTTTTTACACGTTGCCGATATCTGGGATGCACGCCCTCAGGAGGGTAGTTCGAATGCACCACTGACGCCGATAGAAAAGCTGCTGTTTGACGGCCAGGCCATCATCGTTCAGGTCATTAAAGACCCGATAGGAACGAAAGGTGCACGCCTGTCCACCCAGATCTCGATTGCCGGACGCATGCTGGTGTTTCTGCCGCAGGACACCCATATCGGCATCTCTCAGAAAATTGAAAATGAAGCAGAGCGCGAAGCATTGCGCAGTAAAGTACAAAGTCTGCAACAGGCCGATGAAAAAGGCGGATTCATTGTCAGGACGATGGCGGAAGATGCATCTGATGAAGATTTGAAAGCTGACGTCGATTACTTGCGCCGCACCTGGTCTACGATCACCCAGCTTGGCAAAACCAAGCCGCCAACGACCTTGCTGTATCAGGATCTGAATCTGGCGCAAAGAGTCTTACGCGATTTCGTCAATGAAGAAACAGAAAATATTCAAGTCGATTCGCGCGAGAATTATCTGATGCTACAAGAATTCGGCAGGCATTATATGCCTTCCGTACTACCCAAGCTGCAACACTATACGGGCGAACGTCCGCTGTTTGATTTGTATGGCGTGGAAGAAGAGATTGAACGCGCCTTAGGCCGCCGTGTTGATCTGAAATCTGGCGGTTATCTGATTGTCGATCAGACTGAAGCGATGACGACGATTGATGTGAACACCGGAAGCTTTGTCGCTGGTCGCAATTTTGACGACACGATCTTCAAAACCAATCTGGAAGCGGCACACGCGATCGCCAGACAACTGAGATTGCGTAATCTGGGGGGCATCATTATTCTCGATATCATTGATATGGAGAATGAAGAACACAAAGCTGCCGTGCTGTCTGAGTTAAACAAGGCATTGTCACGTGACCGCACCAAACTGTCTGTGTCTGGTTTTTCAGCGCTGGGGTTGGTTGAAGTCACGCGCAAACGCACCCGTGAATCACTGGCGCATGTATTGTGCGAAACCTGCCCTGCCTGCAATGGTAAAGGTCAGGTAAAAACTGCCCGCACTATTTGCTACGAAATTTTGCGCGAATTATTACGTGAAGCGAAACAATTTAATCCGCGTGAATTCCGCATCATGGCGTCGCAGGTCGTGGTCGATATGTTCCTTGAAGAAGAATCACAACATCTGGCCATGCTCGGAGACTTCATTGGCAAACCGATTTCACTGCAGGTTGAAAACGTGTTCCATCAGGAACAATACGACATCATCCTGATGTAATTTTTCTGCTTATTTTATTTCATGCAAAACCGCGATCACTGGGTTGATTACGCCAAAGGCCTGGGCATACTGTTAGTGGTGTACGGTCACGTGAGTCGCGGTGTATTCAATGCTGGCATCAAGGTCGATGCGGAACTGTTCAAGCTGATTGACAGCGTCATTTACAGCTTCCACATGCCTTTGTTCTTCTTTTTGTCGGGACTGTTTTTTTTACCGTCCTTGCAAAAATATGGCCGCACCGGATTAATCGCCGACAAACTTGACAGCGTGCTGTACCCGTATATTCTCTGGTCATTGCTACAGGGCTTTATTGAGGTTTTTTTATCCGGGTATACCACTTCTTCGACAACGACTGGCGAAGTGTTATCACTGTTCTGGCAGCCACGGGCGCAGTTCTGGTTTCTGTATGTGTTATTTGCCATTTTCGTTTTGATGGCAATGCTGTATCGCGAACGTCAGTCTTTACCCGAATGGGTATTACCTCTGGCAGCACTCGCCGCCTGGTTTTTACAGATGTTTGTGCAACTACCTTTTCCTCTGGATTTTATCAGCAGCTACCTGATTTTCTTTGTATTGGGAATGAACGCCTTGCGCTGGAAAGACGTACTGAAAAAGCAGGCACTCACAGCAACACTATGCGCTGTCGCAATTTTCACCGGACTGGAATATTTATTCCATGCCCAACTGCATCTGCTCTATACCGATAAGTCTGTACTGAATCTGGCGTTGGCAATCGCAGGAATTGCATTGATCTGCAGCACAGCGGTGTTGCTGGCGCAATGGAATCAACAGTGGATGACATGGCTGGCGATGCTGGGATACTGCTCAATGCCGATTTATCTGATGCATATCCTGACCGGCAGCGGCGTCAGGATAGTGTTAAGCAAATTACTGCATATACAAAGCGCCGCCCCACATTTAATTATCGGCAGCCTGGCAGGATTACTGATACCGGTGGCCGCGTATCAGCTTTCAAAAAATGCAGGATTGCACGGCTTACGTTATTTATTCATGCCACCAGCGGGCTTATCTTTGAAAGTGCGTTTAGCCCGGAAATAGCAAATCAAAAGCGTCCATAGCGGCAATGCGCCCTTCATCCGTAGGAACAACCCAGATTTCAACCCGACTGTCACTTGCATGAATTGCGCAGATTTCATCGCCACTCGCCGCCAGATTTTTCTCCTCATCTATCCTGACGCCAAGATATTCCAGCCCGGCACCGACCTGTTGTCGTAAGATCGCATCGTGCTCACCGATACCTCCGGTGAACGCAAATACATCGACGCCGTTCAGGCAGGCGGTTAAAGCGCCAGCTTCACGGATGACGCGATACGTAAATAAGTCTATCGCAGCTTGTGCCTGCGCCTGTCCGCTGCTGCGCAAGGTTCGCATATCTGCCGAAATACCAGAAACGCCTAACAGCCCGGATTCCTTGTACAGGGTTTTTTCCAGTTGTTTCGCATTCCATCCTGCCTGCAATAAATGCAGGATGACACCGGGATCAAGCGCGCCGCAACGGGTTCCCATCATCAGTCCGTCTAATGCAGAAAAACCCATCGTCGTCGCGACGCTACGTCCCTCTTTCATCGCACAAACGCTGGCGCCATTGCCCAGATGCGCCATCAATACACGTTGGTCAGCTTTGTCTGAATTTTGTCGCAGACGACCAGCCACATAACGGTAAGACAGCCCGTGAAAACCGTAACGGCAAATGCCCTTTTCACGTAAACTTTGCGGCAAAGCTATCGTACGTTCAGTCACAGGCATCTGTGCATGAAAACCCGTATCAAAACAGGCAATCTGCGGCACTTCGGGATAGGCTTTCTGAAACGCCAGCACACCATCCAGATTGTGCGGTTGATGCAGCGGAGCAAGCGTATTCAGCGTCCGCAGATAAGTCATGGTGTCATCATCGATCAACACTGACTCGGCATAGCGCGCACCACCATGCACTATCCTGTGTGCAACTCCGGCAATACGTATGCCTGCACTATGCTGGTCGATTAATTCCCGCAAGGCTTTGAGTACGGCAGCAAACGAGTCACCATCCGCATCGAGTTCCAGATCTTCCAGAACAAACTGCTGCCTGATGTCACCGGCATCCAGACGTATGCAAGGCTGTCCACCGGGTTCCAGCCCTTCCACGATGCCGGACATACTAGCGGCGTCTACCTGACTATCATGCAGAGGGTAAAGCGCAAACTTAATGGTTGATGAGCCAGAATTCACCGATAAAATCGCACTCATTTTCATGGCGTATTTTTTCTGTATTCATGCGCCAATAATTTGACCAGCGCTGCGGAAGCAACCCGCGCCGCTGGCCCATCAGCACGACTGGTCAGAGCAATTGGCACCCGTGCACCGAGTACCACGCCACACGTCGATGCACCGGCAAGATATTCAAACTGTTTCGCCAGCATGTTCCCGGATTCAAGATCAGGAACCATCAGAATATCTGCGTGACCAGCGACCACAGACGTAATACCTTTGATCCTCGCCGCCTCTGCAGAAATCGCATTATCAAATGCCAGTGGCCCGTCAACAATCGCACCGGTAATCTGCCGGCGATCCACCATTTTGCACAAGGCCGCTGCGTCGAGCGTCGAAGCGATTTTCGGATTCACTGTTTCGACTGCCGATAAGATCGCCACTTTCGGTTCAGCCGTTCCCAGTGCATGCGCGAGATGAATCACGTTTTGCAGAATATCGGCCTTTTCCAGCAGATCAGGGGCAATATTCAAGGCAGCATCGGTTAGTAACAACACCTTGTGATACATGGGAACATCAAGGTGAAAAACATGAGAAAGTCGGCGCTTGGTACGCAATGCAGGGCAATGGACGACAGCCCCCATCAATTCATCGGTATGCAGGCTGCCTTTCATTAAGGCTTCCACCTCACCCGCAGCTGCCATTGCAACCGCTTTTTCTGCCGCCGCATGGCTATGTGGCACATCAATCACTTCGATGCCAGAAATATCCAGTTGCGCGAGTTGGGCTACTTCATTCAGTTTGGCCAACGGTGCCACCAGCACAGGCACGATCAGTCCTTGTTTCGCCGCATCCAGTGCGCCAGCCAGAGAATCAGCATCACACGGATGAACTACCGCGCAACGTACTGCGGCCAGACTACGTACACTATCCAGCAATTTTTGCTGACGGGCACCCAGATCGAACATGGTGACAGTAGGTAAATGCGCACGCGGGCGACTGACCCGCTCAACAGGTGCAATCACCAGCGCGTTCCCGAACACCACTCGTGCACCATGCTGATTCACGATTTCACAACTCAGCGTAACGCGCTTTTTTTCATCATCTTTTGCGGCCACCGTCACCGTCGTCGTCAGCGTATCGCCGATACGCACAGGTTTTACAAAATGCAGATCCTGCTCGAGATATATTGTGCCGGGTCCCGGCAACTGCGTGCCGAGCACACTGGAAATCAGCGCCCCGCCCCACATACCATGTGCAATCACTCCGTGAAATAAAGTTTTGCCGGCATACTCCGGATCGAGATGCGCAGGATTCACATCACCTGAAATCGCCGCAAATGCCTGTATGTCTTCATTACTCAAAGTCTTGATATCACTGGCAGTCTGACCGATCTGTAATTCGTCATAGATAACATTGACTATCATGTCAGGCACATTGGTATCGCTATTCATGCGGTCATTCATAGTGGTATTCCAGAAAGAGATAAAACGTGGGAACGGAAAAAACAGAAGGATGCAAGAAATGATTAATTCACAATATGATAACCAGCATCGACATATAAAGTCTGCCCCGTCATTCCGGAAGAGGCGTCACTGACGAGAAATGCGGCAAGCTGCCCGATTTCATCCAGACTCACCAAACGCTGCAACGGGGAACGTGCCACGGCTTTGGACATCAGTGCGTCAAAATCCTGTAATCCTGATGCGGCACGGGTTGGTACCGGGCCAGGCGACATCGCATGGACACGGTGGCCGTTCTGCCCCATTTCCATCGCCAGATATCGCACCAGAGATTCCAGTGCCGCTTTGACCGGCCCCATCAGCCCGTAGTTTGCGACGGCTTCATCTGCACCCAGATAACTCATTGTGATCAGGCTTGCACTCTGGCTTAAATGCGGTTCGCATAAACGCGCCAAGCGGGCGAAAGAGTGACAGGAAATATTCATAGCCTGCAAAAACCCGGCAGCAGAACTATCTATCACCCTGCCCTGCAAATCTTCTTTCGGTGCCCATGCAATGGAATGAATAAGAAAATCGATCTGTCCGAGATGGCTGACGCTCGCATTCACCAGAAATTCGAGCGCATCGTCCTGCTCAACATTACAGACAATCAGGGGCGCCTCAAGCTCTGCCGCCAGAGGCGCAACATAAGTCTGCGCTTTCTCATTCACACAGGAAACGACCAGCGAGGCGCCCATTTTTTTTAACACCGCCGCGCAGCCATAAGCAATGCTATGCTCGTTGGCGAGGCCGATAATCAAGCCCCGCTTTCCTGCCAGTGAAAAACTGCCGCCTGTATTTATCATCTTAATTCCTGTTCTTATTCACAAGTTTTCAATCTGCGATTCAATTCAGAACTCAACTCACCCCGATTGATGAAATGAGTTTTAACCAAACTGTTTTTTGAAACGTAATATGGTCGCGCCGCTGACGATACAACCGATAACAAGAATGCCCGAAAACAAAGGCCACAATATGCTGATGCCTGCGCCTTTCATCAAAATGCCATAACTGGCATTGATGTAGTAATACAGTGGCGACACATACATTCCCCAGCGCATCAGCGTCGGCATCGCTTCGGGCGGCGTCCAGGCACCGGATAAAAACATCATCGGTGCCAGTATCAGAATCACCATCATACCGGCCTGCGCCATGTTGTTCGTCAACGTTGCAATCCAGATGCCTATACCCGCCAACGTGCTGACGTACAGAGTAGTTAAAGCAAAAAATAACAGCAGGCTACCGCTGACCGGAATAGAAAAGATCGGGACTAAGATACCGAACAAACCCAATGCTGTTCCACCCAGCAACACCGCCACCATCGCCACAATTTTAGGAATCATAATCTGCAAAGGTGACAACGGTGAGACAAGCAATTGCTCTATCGTACCGCGTTCTTTCTCCCTGACCATCGCCGCTGCCGGCAGCAACATAGAAAATAAGGTCACCACGTTGAGCAACTCTGAAATGCCCATGAACCAGGCGTCGTTCTGATTCGGATTAAACCAGACCCGGCTGTTATTGTTGATGACCGGGGCATCCAGCGCAGATAAATCAGAACTGAAACCGAGATTGCCTGCCGCCTGTTCCAGCCCATAGCGAGCCACAATCTGGGTGGCGTCAACGGCAGCTAAAAAACCCAGCACAGAATTCGACGCATCAATCTGCAATTGCACAGAAGTGTTATCGCCGCGCGTCAGCGCTGCGCCAAAACCCGGAGGAATATCCAACACAGCCATCGCTTTGCCATCATCAAGCAACTGCTGCCCTTGCTTTGCATGATCGATCGCACCTGCCCAGCGAAACTCCGGCGGCATAAAGCGTCCGGCGAGTTCGCGTGATGCGGCGCTGCGATCAAGATCAAACAACACCAATGCCGCATTATTCAACTGAAACGAGACGCCGGACGCCGCGTTATAAATATCCGCCGAGAATGCATACAGCACAAACACCAGCAATACAGGATCACGTAAGAGTTGCAATAACTCTTTCCAGATCATCGCCTGCAAACGACTCCACCAGACCCGGTCAAACAGAAATATCATGTCAGTTTCCTCATCGCTCAATTATCCGGACGTTTGTGAAACGCCAGAAATCCGGCGGTAAATAAGGCTGCCGCATAGAGAGTCAGTATCAGCAAATCCATCCACAAAGCGGCAAAACCAACGCCTTTCAGAAAACTGCCTATCGTAATTTCAGCGTAATACATCCCGGGTAAAAGATGTGCAATCACCGCGGCAATGGCCGATAACGATGGAATCGGAATAATCATTCCCGAGTACAGTACCGCTGGTACCACGGTCACGATAGCAGTCCCCACCATCGCCGCCACCTGCGTATTCACCATCACCGATACCAGCAAACCGATACCCGTCGTGCAGATCACATACAGTATCGTGGAGATAAGGAAGAACAAGGGATCACCTTTAAATGGCGCGCCAAATAACAGCAGCGCAAATCCGCTCAGTGCACAGGCATTGACGATAGAAATACCTACATACGGCAGCAATTTGCCGATCAGATATTCGCCACGGGATAAGGTGGAGGAATAGACGTTATAGATGGCTCCAGACTCTTTTTCCCTGACCACCCCCAGCGCGGTCAGAAATGGCGGTGATAGCATCAGAATCACCATGATTAATTTCGGTGCGACCGACCAGATGCTTTTGACTTCCTGATTGTAGAGGTAACGTGTTTCCAGTTTGACCGGTTGCAAACTGCTGCGTATTTTTTCCTGACTGATACCGGTCATTGCAGAAAAATGTGCCGATAAATTTTCCACATTGATCGCCGCGTTGATTGCCGTCACATAGCCTTTGGTGGTCAAAGCGCGGAACGGAAACGTACCGTCTATCCAGGTCTGTACTTCCGCAGAGCGCCCCGCTTTCAGATTTTGTCCGAACTGCGGCGGAATCACGATCACCGCCCGCAAGGTATTATCGATGACGAGTTTTTCCACCTCTTTCTCATGTCTGGCATAACCTTGAAATGAGAAATAACGGGAATCTGTAAAACGATGTGCATAGTCACGCGAAGTAACAGACTGATCGTAATCGACTATCGCCAGCGGAATATTTTCCACATCCAGCGACAAGCCATAACCGAACAAGAGCATCAGCAGAGACGGTACAAAAAAAGCTAATGCAAAAAACAGCCGGTCACGAACGATTTCGCGCCACTCTTTAAATGCGACCACCCGGATACGGCGCAGATTCATATTTTTTCTCCTCTGGCTTTCGCATCTTCCGCTTCAAGGCGAGTCACGATATGCACGAACACATCTTCCATCGCCAGACGTTTCGGTGACACTTTCAGCACTCCTGTATCCGCAATCACATCCGCCATCTGACGCAACGCCTGTTCATCGTCAGGCATCAGCACATGGACTCGCGAACCAAACAACGCCGCACTTGAATAACCTGCGGCCTGCAAACGATCCAAAGCCGCCTGCGCATCGCCGGTCTGAATTTCATAGAGTTTGCCAGCCTCTTTTTCTACATCGGCTTTTAACTGATCGGGGGAAGCATCGGCGACGATACGCCCGGCATACATCAACGCCAGGTGATCACAATGTTCGGCTTCCGACATGTAATGCGTCGTCACCAGTATCGTCACATTCTCTTCCCGCGAGAGGCGGAACAGCACATCCCAGAATGCGCGTCGTCCCATAGGATCAACGCCCGAGGTTGGTTCATCCAGAAACAATACTTGTGGCCGGTGTATCAGCGCGCATCCCAGCGCCAGCCGTTGCCGCAAGCCCATGGGCAAACTGGCGGCCAGTGCTTTACCAAACGGGCGCAAACCTGCCATGTCAAGTATCCAATCCATGCGCGCTGCTGTTTGTTGCCGGGTCAGGCCATAAATACCGGCATATAAGCGAATGTTTTCCAGCACCGATAAATCCAGATACAGCGAGAATGCCTGCGACATATAGCCAATGCGCTCACGTATCTGGCGTCCTGCCGTGCGCATGTCTGCACCGGCAACCCGCCCTTTGCCATCGGTCTGACTCAGTATTCCCGTCAGCATTTTGATGACGGTGCTTTTTCCGGCACCATTCGCGCCCAACAAACCAAATATCTCGCCTTGCGGCACCTGAAAACTGACCTGGTCAACGGCTTTAAATTCACCAAAAGTCCGACTCAGATTCACTGCTTCAATTGCCAGGCCATTGTCTGGATGTCGTTGCGCGGCAGGTTGTGCTGCGCTGTTTTTTTCGTCTTTCCCGGCCAGATCTTTTTTTCTCAGTAAGGCGATGAATACGTCTTCCAACTCAGGTTCCAGCACCTCGGTCCGCTGCTGCGGTATGCCTTGCAGGCAAGACGCCACTTCAGCTTTTGCTGACGCAGGATCTGGCTGATCGACAAAAATTCGCATGTCTTGCCCGAGCACTTCCAACTGTGGGAACGTCTGCGTCAGACGATGTACCGCCGCCACCTGTTGCGAGGCATCAGCGCAGACACTGCTGACAATAGCGCCTTGCGCAAGCATCCTGATCTTTTCCGGTTCTCCTGATGCCAGAATTTTTCCGGCATGCATCAAAGAAACGCGATGAAAACGGCTGGCCTCATCCATGTATGCCGTTGATACCAGCGCGGTGATTCCCTTTTCCTTCAGCAAGCGCGAGAGTATGCTCCAGAATTCACGTCGGGATACTGGATCAACCCCCGTCGTCGGCTCATCCAGAATGACCAGTTTAGGCTCATGTATCAGGGTACAAACCAGACCCAGCTTTTGTTTCATGCCGCCGGAAAGATTCTTCATCGGGCGGTCACGGAAACGCTCAAGCCGGGTGCTGCGTAACAATGCTTCCTTGCGCGTACGCAGTTCTTCACGGCTCAGCAGACGCAAGCCGCCAAAGTAATCGATATTTTCTTCTACCGATAAATCGCCATATAAATTCTGTCCCAGCCCTTGCGGCATCAGACCAATGCGGTCTTTGATCTGCTCGCTGGATTTTTCAGAATTAATCAGGCAGCCGAATACCCGTAAGTCACCACCGTCATGGGCAAGCACACCGGCAACGGCTTTGAGTAAACTGCTTTTACCCGCACCATCCGGCCCTATCAGACCGTAAATTTCGCCTGCCTGTACCTGCAGACTGATGCCATCCATGGCAACGGTATCGCCATACCGTTTAGTCAGCTCGCGCGCATCCACCACCGGTGCGGACGATGCAGACGGTGCAGCAACGCTATCCGCGTCTGACTGTTGATCAGGTTTCATTGCCGCAGACAAGTTCATTTCCAGCGTGGCTTTTGCCAGGTGATATTCTCTTTCCAGCGTATAACAGCATCGGCTGGAATTCCCGGCATCAGCTTATGGTCAGGATTTTTTGCAATCGCCAGTTTGACGGCATACACCAGTTTCACGCGCTCATCCGTGGTCTGCACTTCTTTCGGGGTGAATTCAGCACGTGAGGAAATATAACTGACGGTCGCTTCATAAAACTGATCCGGTTGTGCATCCGTGTAGATACGCACTGGTAAGCCCAGACGCAACTGGCCGATTTTTGATTCTGGCACATAGACTTTTAAATGCAACTGATCCAGATTCACCATTTCAACGACTGCGCCACCAGGTAAAACCACTTCGCCCGGTTCCCGCAAACGCGTCAATACGATGCCGCTTGCAGGCGACTTGATCACCAGATCGCCAAGCACAGAATCGGCTTCCGCCACTGCAGCGGCCGCTCTGTCGCGTTGCGCCCGTAAGGCTTCAACTTCCTGTTGTCTGGCTTTGACCTTATCTGTTCCCAGCCCTGCCTGAGATAAGCCTTGCTGCGCGCGTTTCACTGCTTCCTGTGAGGCTTTCACATCCGATTGCGCAACCTGCCATGCGAGATCAGCCTGCTCATACCGGTGACGTTCGATGACACCACGCTCAAACAATTCTTTGTGTCTTTGTGCATCGCGCCGCGCCTGCTGTTCAACCGCGCTGGCCTTAGCGAGCGTCGCCTGTGCCTGACTGACGCCAGCATCAGCAACACTGACGCCCATCGGCACTTCCCGTTGTGCAATATCTAAATTCGCTTGTGCTGCTTTCAATTGCGCATCGGTCGCATTCAGTGCCTGCCTGGCCTGCTCAGCTTTCGCCTGAAAACTGGTGTCTTCCAGTTGCGCGACAACCGTACCAGCCGCCACGGTGTCACCTTCTCTGGCGAATATTTTATTGATGCGGCCCGGATATTTTGCGGCAGCGACGATACGATCACCTTCAATGCGGCCGCTGGCAGCGATCAGCCCTTCAGGTAGTTTCCGGCTGCTGGCAAGATAATAAAAAAATCCAACGCCAATCACGATGGCGGCAACGCCCAACAATGCAGGGCCGATAAACTTACGATTTTTTTCCATCTGTATTCTCACATTGATAAAGGGGGACGCAAGGCAGAAACAAGCCAGCGTACGCTTGATGTGCACGGCGACTGCTCGCGATCAGGTGCTGAGTGAACGGTGACTGATGTGTAGTCATATCAAAGCTGTCCGGCAGCATGTTGTAATTGCAGACGCGCAAAGGCTCTGTCGTACAAGGCATTATCCCGGTTCGAGTAAGCCTGCAAACGACGGGTTTCTGCATCCAGCACATCGCTGTTCGGCGCAAGGCCTGAGCGATAACGTTCACGCGCCAGCAGTAAGGTTTCATCGGCCTGTTCGACTGCCTTAGAAACCAGTTGCATGCGGGCGTTCGCCTCTTGTTGAGACAACCAGGACTGGCGCACCTGCAAGGCGATCTTTTCCCGGACATCAAGTTCAGCTTCGCGCACAGCCTGTGCATTGACTGCAAGTTGTGATGCCTGATTCCGGATCAGCCCGCCGTCAAACAACTCCCATTTCATCACAACGCCAACCCACCACGCTTTATCTTCGGCCAGATAGCGATTTTCCAGTTTGCTATAGCCTGCACTGACGCCGATTTGCGGCAAATGCCCGGCACGTACACTGGCAGCCTGATTTTGCAATGCCGAACTTTGCATCGTCAGTTCCTGCAATTCTTTACGCTGGGTATTGGCGGTCTGTAATAAGGTATTCAGATCACTTTCAGCCGGTGTCTGACCTGCCAGACCAATATCGACCAACTCCACCGTCTGATCGTATGGGCGCCCCATCCAGCGGTTGTACGCGGCACGCGACAGTTCCAGCGCATTCGCTGCCTGCAAGCCGAGTTGCTGCGCATTTGCAAGGGCAACCTGAGAAGCCAGTAAATCATGTTTAGCCACGTAACCTTGCAGGAACAATTCCTGCACGTCGCTGACATGCTTACTCACCGCGCTGATATGGCTTTTCGCAACCTCGTTCGCGTGTTCCGCCCGCAGCACGGCAATATACGACTGCGCTATCGCCAGTTTTAACTCGCTACGGGTCAGCTTGGTGCGTGCTTCGCTGGCATCGGCCTGCGCCCGTGCAGCAGCCACCCCGGATGAAATTTTCCCGCTGGTGTACAGCGGTGCGGACACCGTCACGCCGCCAAAATAGGCAGAATCCTGTGCAAATGGCAGACTGGCGCCTTTCAGCATCGGCAAAGCAGGAATATTAATCTTGGCCGCAGGCTCCGATTCTGTTCTTAAATAACCAGCTTCGACAGCGAGCTTAGGCAAGTAATTCGCCTGCGCGGAGCTGAGCTGATGTTGCGCTGCCTGCTCTTTGTATTGCGCAGAGGCCAGCACATGATCACGCTTGAGAGCGATATCCCATGCCTGCTCCAGCGATTCTGCGGCATATGCCGTGCCACTCAGAGTCAACAAATGCAGGCAAAACAAACTGACGGGTAACCATAGGATTTTTCGAGGGTGACTGTTTTTTTTCACGCCGCCTTGTTTTAGCGGGCAAGTGCATAATGGCAGTCGATGAAGATTGAAAACAAAGTTTTTCATATTAGCACCAGACATTAGTCATCGCAGTGTATTGATAATGTTGCACAATCGAATTGATTCGCATCAATTCACCCCCTTTTGAAGTTTGTGACAATCGGAACTACCGCTAAAGGAAAGTCAGATGAGTACAAATAAGCCCCTTCAGGATACGATAACATCCCTGCCCGCAAATAAGGAACATCACGACCAGATTTGTTATCTGACCGGAGAAGAAGCCCCCGTCAATCCTATGGATATGGCGCTGCAAAATCACATCGCGAAACTGACAGGCGGGATTTCGCCTGCCAGTGTCAATCTGGCGTGGGCTGACTGGGCTATGCATCTGGCGACCACGCCAGGCAAGCAAATGGAACTGGTCGGACTGCTGCAAAAGCAAGCAGCCGAATGGCCCGCATTTATGCGTGCAGCAACGCTCAGTCCTAACGCAGCGACACCGGCAACTAGCACGGCCGAGGCGATAAAGTACAGCGTCCCTGCCAGTACATCGGACACACGCTTTTCCCATACCGGCTGGACGCAGTGGCCATTTAACGCAATGTCGAAAGCGTTTCTGCAAACACAGGATTTTTGGAATACCGCGACGACCGGTATACGTGGCGTCACGGCGCATCATGAAGACGTCGTCAACTTCATGGCCAGACAGCTATTGGATATGAGCTCACCGTCGAATATTCCCTGGATTAATCCGGAAGTTCTGGAAGCAACGCAGCAGAGCGGTGGTAAAAATATCCTGTCCGGGTTCACGCACTGGTTGGAAGACGTTGGCGTCAGTCTGCCGACCAATGAAGATAAAGAAAACGATGAGGAGCAAGCTCCATTCAAACCGGGACGGGACGTCGCCGTCACACCGGGCAAAGTCGTGTTCCGCAACCACCTGATTGAACTGATTCAGTATTCTCCGCAAACGCCAAAGGTTTATGCAGAACCCATTTTCATTGTTCCCTCCTGGATCATGAAATATTACATTCTGGATCTGTCACCACATAATTCCATGGTGCGCTTTCTGGTTGAGCAGGGTCATACCGTCTTCATGATTTCCTGGCGTAACCCCGGTCGTGACGATCGCGATCTCGGTATGGATGATTATCTCGACAGCGGTTTATTTGCGGCATTAAAAGAAGTTCACAGCATTTGCAAAAAGCCGTTGCACGCGGTCGGTTACTGTCTCGGTGGCACCTTGCTCGCCATCGGTGCTGCCGCGATGGCCGGGCAAAAAATTCATGGCGAAAAACCATTCGCCAGCATGGTCAGCAGCATTACTTTGCTCGCGGCACAGACCGATTTCAGTGAACCAGGCGAACTCGGATTATTTATCGATGAAAGCCAGTTAGCCATGCTGGACGCCCTGATGTGGAAACAAGGCTATCTCGATGGCAAACAAATGGCTGGTTCGTTCCAGTTACTGAATTCCCGCGATCTGATCTGGTCAAAAATCATGCGCGACTATCAGTTAGGGCTGCGCAATAAGCCGAATGATCTGATGTCATGGAATGCTGATACAACCCGTATGCCCTATCGTATGCACAGCGAATACTTAAAACACCTGTTCCTGCATAATGATCTGGCAAAGGGGCATTACGAAGTGCACCAACACGCTGTCGCACTGAAAGACATACAAATACCGATGTTTGTCGTGGGAACCGTGAAAGACCATGTTTCACCTTGGCGCTCTGTTTACAAAATTCATGTACTGACCGATACCAGCATCGACTTTGTACTTGCCTCGGGCGGTCATAATGCGGGCATTGTTTCAGAGCCGGGTCATGCCCATCGCAGCTATCAGTTTATGCCAAGCAAGGGACATGGCGCCAGCTATGAAGATCCTGATGTCTGGCTGAAGGAAGCTAAAACAGAACAAGGATCGTGGTGGACTTACTGGCAGCAATGGCTGGCCAGACATTCATCGGCAACGCAAATCAAAGCCCTGCAGCCGCGCAACGATGCGGATCTGGGAGCGGCACCGGGACAATATATTTTTGAAACCTGAAAACGACGGAGTCGCCGTCAAATAACTCCCGATAAAAAAAAGAGGCAGGTAAAACCTGCCTCTTTTTTCGATCAACGCCCACAATTATTCGTGTACAGCCGTCATTGCTTATGCGGCATTACGTCTGAATAGATGTCTGAGCTTTTCCGCTACATTCACAACCACCAAAACGAGCGCACCGGCAACAATACCAAACAGCATATCGAGTACCGAAGGGGCTACCGCTGCGATCACACCGCCCACCAGCGGCAGATCGGCTCCGCCTTGCGCGATATTCTGTATCAGATCATGCATCGCGTGAATGCCATGCGTGAGTATGCCGCCACCAACCATGAACATGGCGATAGTACCGATCACCGTCAGAGATTTCATCAGCCGTGGCGCAAATGCCAGCAAGCCATTACCAGTCACTTGCAGCAAACTCCGCACAATGCCAGTTGCATTTCTGCGCTTCAGATATAAACCAACATCGTCCAGTTTCACTATCGCGGCCACCAGACCATAAACACCAATCGTCATGATCACTGCAATCATGGCTAATACGGTCACTTGCGAGGAAAACGGAGCAGACGCTACGGTTCCCAGAGTAATGATGATGATTTCGGCACTCAGAACAAAATCCGTGCGCACAGCACCTTTGATTTTTTCTTTTTCAAACGCCATGATGCTTGCGTCATCATGGGCGACGGCCGCCAGTAACTGCTCGTGCTCGCTGCTGACTTCTTCTACGCTGTGCAGATACTTATGCGCCAGCTTTTCAAATCCCTCAAAACATAAATACGCGCCACCCAGCATTAACAAAGGTGTCACCGCCCAAGGGGCGAGCGCATTAAGCAATAGCGCCAGCGGCACCAGTATCACTTTATTTTTCATCGAACCAAGCGCGACCGCCCAGACCACCGGCAATTCACGATTCGCGCGTACCCCTGCGACCTGCTCAGCATTCAGGGCAAGATCGTCTCCCAGTACACCGGTAGTCTTTTTTGCGGCGATTTTGGTCATCGCTGCCACATCATCCAGCACCGTCGCAATATCATCAAACAGTGCGAGTAGACTTCCTCCGGCCATAATGCCCTTCCTCTTAAATTTAATTCAAACAACCACGGCAGTGCGGGAAATCAGTGCCACATAAATGCTGTTACCGGCAATCCCGTACATGCGGCGACATCCGATCAGGTTTGGATACGCTTACGGATGCGGCTCAATGCTTCCGGCGTCACCCCCAGATAATGGGCGACATCGCGCAACTGTATGCGGGATGCAATCGCAGGATAGTTTTTTAAAAACGACTGATAACGCTCTTCCGGTGCCATCGTCAAAAGTTCACGCTCGCGCTGCTCTTTACGCACGATATGCCATTCCAATAATTGACGTACCGCCCGCTGCCAGTCTGGATGCAGCGCGATCAGCTTATTGATTTCCGAATAATCGACCTGCTCAATCTCGCATTGCTCAACCGCAGTCGCAAAGTAATCCGTACGCAAACCAGCCAGCAACACGTTCGGGCAGGCAAAAAAGTCCGCCTCGCCGATAAACGACTTTATCCACTCCTGGCCCCCTTCGCTGAGATAAGTCAGTTTCACAATGCCGGAACGGACAACATAGACATAAGGTTGCCACTCTCCGGCGCCAAAGATATTTTCACCTTTGCTGAACTGGCGTAACTGATACGACGAACGTAACACGTCCCAATCCGGCAAAGGCTTGCCAGCGGCACGTTCGAGTAAATCCCTGATTTGCTGCATCTCGCCCGAGTCCTTAAACACGACCTGAGGTCGCCTTCATAATCGACTGTAAATGCGGCCAGACCAGATCAGGACTTAATTTTTGCATGCAATCATGATGCCCCAACGGACATTCGCGCTGCTTGCAGGGGGCACATTTGAGACGCAGAGAAAACGAATGCGCAATATCTGAAAATGGCGGCGCATGATCGGGATCGGTCGGCCCGTAAATGGCCAGAGCCGGGCGATTCAGTGCCGAGGCAATATGTAAAAGTCCTGAATCGTTGCCAACCATCGCGATAGCCGTTGACATCAGCGCCACCGCATCATCCAGACAGGTTTTACCTGCCAGGTGATGCACTTGTGGACAAGCTGCCACGATCTCATCGCAGACCAATGCATCTTTAGGCGATCCCAATAACACGACTTGGGTTTCCGGATAACTGGCAAGCACTAATTTCGCCAGCGTAGCAAAATGGCTGGCTGGCCATCGTTTTGCGGAACCAAATTCCGCACCGGGAGCGAAGCAGATCACAGGCTTTTCATCGGATAAACCGGCCTTTTGCAACGCCGCAGCGCGTTGAGCAGCACTGACTGTCAGTGTTGGTCTTGGCAAGTTCAACGTCGCCTGCGGTGACGGAGAAAAAGCCAGTGCTGCATAAAACGTCACCATAGGTCGGGGATGCGCTTTATCGTCAAAGTGCATCACATTGATCAGACCGTAACGACTTTCGCCTCTATAGCCGACACGCTTTTTTATTCCTGCCATCCAGGGCAGCAGTGCAAATTTCAGGGTATTTGGTAACACATAGGCCGCATCATAGCCACGCCTGCACAGTAAGCGGGCAAAACGCCATCGCTCACGCAATTGCAATGCGCCATGTTTAAACGGCGTTTCCAATATAGTGTCAACCTCAGTCATCGCCCGCAGAACCGGTGCCACCCATGTCGGTGCCAACACATCGATTGCATGCTGAGGATATTGCTGCCGGAGTAGTTGCAACAATGGCTGCGCCATTACTGCATCACCTATCCAGTTCGGAGCGATTACCAGTAATCGCGGCGTTGGTGGTGAAACTGATTGCATCATCGTGCTACTTGTTCCATGAAAAAGAGCTCATCATCCGGATTAAAAAAGTTCTACAGCATAGTACACAGTACTGATCGGGTTTACGCAAAACTGATGCCAGCAATACGCAAATACCTTCAGACGCTCAGAATGCTGCTGCAGCAACCGTGTTATCTGGTTTAATCTGCAAATTGCAAACGATACAGGTTTGCATACACGCCGTCTCTGGTCAACAGTTCTGTATGCGTACCGGTCTCGGCAATCCGTCCGTCCACCAGCACCACAATCCGGCTTGCGCGCTCAATTGTGGAAAGCCGGTGTGCAATCACCAGCGTCGTCCGCCCTTGCATCAGTTCATCCAGTGCTTCCTGCACAGCACGCTCAGATTCGCTGTCGAGTGCAGAAGTCGCTTCATCAAGAATCAGGATAGGCGCATCTTTATAGATTGCCCGGGCAATTGCGAGACGCTGACGCTGACCGCCGGATAAGCGATTGCCGTTATCACCGATAGTGGTGTTCAAGCCATCCGGCAAATCACGCACGACATCATTCAGATGTGCCGCCTGTACCGCAGCAGCAATGCGCGCCGGATCGGGCTGCGGATCACCATACGCAATATTGGCAGCGACAGTATCATCAAACAACACCACATTCTGACTCACCATCGCTATTTGCTGGCGCAGGCTGGTGAGCGAGATTGCGCTCAGTGAACGTCCATCCAGCAAAATATCGCCACTCACAGGCGTATAAAAACGCGGCACCAGATTCACCAGCGAAGTCTTGCCACCGCCCGACATGCCGACCAACGCAATGGTTTCGCCCGGTTGTATGCTGAGGTTGATATCGTTCAACGCGCGCTGTTCTTGTCCGGGATAAGCAAAACTGGTCGCCACGAATTCCAGTTTTCCTTGCGCGCGCGCCGTCAGGTTTTCACCACTGTCTGTTTCCGGCGAAGTATCAATCAGACCAAACACCGATTCCGATGCGGCAAGCCCGCGCTGCATGGGACCATTCAAATCCGCCAGACGTTTCAGTGGCGTCAGTAACAGCAGCATCAGGGTGAAAAATTCTGCAAAATTACCAGCTGTAGTCTGATTTGCAGCTGCCTGCGACACCGCGATCATAATCACCACAGCGACAGCAAAAGCAGCTGCCAACTGCGTCAGCGGCGTGGTGGAAGCCACCGCCACCGTGGTACGCATCGCATAGCCACGGAGTTTTTCATTTTTATCTTCAAAACGCTGTTGCTCGTATTGCTGACCACCAAAAATGCGGATCACCTGATTGGCGCGGGTCGCCTCTTCTATCACTTGCGTCAGTTCATTATTCACACTCAGCTGATTCTGATTCAGCTTACGCAAGCGCTTGCTGACGCCGCGTACCAGTACCGCCATAACCGGGATCAGCACCAACGCGACAATAGTCAGTTGCCAGTTGCGCCACAATAAGGCCAGCAACAGCACCAGCACCGTCAGCGAATCGCGGAACAGTGTCGTCATCGACACCTTCAGCATTTCCACAATCTGTTGCGCTTCAAACATGATAGTGTTGATGATGCGGCTACTGGATTCTGCCTGATAAAAACTGACCGACACGTTCAGTATGCGATCAAAAATTTTGGCACGTAATTCGTTCAGCAATTTGGTGGAAATCCAGCTCATCAGATAGCTGGTCGTAAAGGTACACAAGCCGCGCACCAGAAAAATACCGATAATCGCGACCGGAATTTTCCATAAAGCCATATGCGATTGTTCACCTTTAAAGCCGTGATCGAGCAGATAACCCAGCACTTTCGGAAACATGACCTCGGTCGCCGCGGTGCCCAGCATCGTCAGCAATGCCAGCAAAATCCGCGAGCGATATGCCTGTACCGATATCCATAGCCGCTGAAATACTGTGATCGTTTCTTTATTAATCAAACTCATATTTTTATAATGTCTTATATTTTATGCGGGTTTTCAGGCATTTTTGACCTGTCAGGCGCAGCAGATATAGGGGATCGCTTTTTCATTCTGAAATATTCCCCATCAAAACTGTTCCTGCACAACTTGTGCATTCAAGCCTATCGCCACAACGCAACCGGCACCATTTGCTTTAGGCCTGATTCGCTTTATCTCTGAGCATATTCTGACGCAAACCGGCTAGTGGAATCGCCAGCAAAATCATGAATGCCAGACCGAACACCGCATCGCGCAAAATCGCATTGAACATCGCCCCTGTCATCATCGCCAAGGTTAACATGCTCAGCAGCATAGCTTTGTCTTTCGTTGAATTATCTTTACTGAGCGCCATTCTTCTGGCGATTCTGAACTGACAGAACCAGATCCACAGCAAGGCCGCAACGCCTGCCATGCCTAACTCTGTTGCATACAGCAAGTAGTCATTATGCGGCGTCGTCATGCCGTTACTGCTCAAACCTTGTGAGCGCTGCCGGTAATTCGGCATCCACGATGCAATGCCGTGTCCACTCCACGGTTTTTCCGCAATCATGCCTGCGGTAATCCGGTAAATCTCAGCACGCATGCCGTCATCATCTGATGATTTTTTTCCATGCGCAAAATCGTTCGCCTGTTGTATTGTGCAAACGGCACGTAATTTGGCGATATCCCATGGTGGCAGTTGCACCTGACTCACAACGCAACTCGCCGGACGCGGCAAGTCTGCGACATATTTCAAGCAAGCTGCGATGGTGATCAACAATACCAACGGTAACAACAGGCTGCGTAAATTCCATCGTAGATTGCGCAACAAGATCAGGCCGCCCATCAGGAAAAACATCAGGCTCGCGGTACGCGTCTTTGACAGCAACACCAAGGCCGCCACCACGTACAGCAACGCCAGAATGCGCAACAGATAATGCTTTTGTCGCAAACGCAGTTCATGCAGCATCCAGCCCGCCGTGATCGCTAACAAGACGCCGAGCAAAATGGCTTTATTACCCTGATACAAAACATAGCTGTGGAACAGCGTGTTATCCGGCAAGACATGAAAGAAATTCGCAACGAATAAGGTCGAAGCCATCACGGCACCGGCAAAAAAAACCGATACCGCTTTGCGCTGCCAGTCTCCCGCATCAAGCGCCAGAAACGGCAGTAGCAACAGATAAGTCTGGTAATGCATCAGCGCGGGCCAGAACTCTTTTCCCATCTCAGGCGGTCGCTGTTGCGTCAGTGCGATGACGACACTGACTGCCGTCAGCAGCAGCACCGGCATCAACAGTGGGCTCTGCCGGATGTTATCCAGTTTGCGTGATGCTTGTCCCGACAGGATCAGTGCGAGATAGAAAAAAAAGATACCGGCATACATCACACCGACCGGAAAAAACAGAGTCAGCGGCAGACACATCAGTATCTGCTCAGGCAATCGCTGACGCCAGTGTCGTTCCAGCGGCACGCTCAGATGTGCGGCTGGAACGACAATGGCGTCAGCGGTAAGGAGATTATCAGTCGGCATGAAATCAGGCGTATTCGATCGTGACATTTTTCGGAGACAACCATTCGCCCAGACTCAGACGTAAATTATCGTCAGGATTCACGCGCCACTGATCGGATAAATACAATTCGGCACTCGCCTCCGCATTCTGATAGCTGATCAATACCGGGCAGCCATCCGCGTTCAGATGCGGCTTCAACAATTCCTGCAGTTTTTTAGTATCGGTGCTGGCTTGTAAAGTCAGACGTAAGCCCTGAGAAAACTGCACCCTAGCCCGACCGATATCCATGACTTTTTCTGCCGAAATCCGCAAACCGCCAGAGAAGCGATCTTCCGAGACTTTGCCCAGCACTGCCAGAAATTCATCTTCCTTAAACAAGGATTTGAACTCTTCCATGATCTCGCTGTAGACAGTGACTTCGACCACGGCCGTACTGTCATCCAGCGTCACGATCAGCAACTTGCCACGCTGCGTCATCTGCGTGCGGACACCGGTAATGATGCCGCAGATCAGGCGTAAATCACGCGAAGGCTCTACTTTCGCTAACGTCGTCTTGATGAACTGACGCACTTCCGGCGCATACGAATCAAACAAATGACCGGATAAATAAAATCCCAGCGCCAGCTTTTCTTCTGTTAAACGTTTTTTGTCAGACCAGACCGGAACATCAATATAATCTGGCGGCGGGATCAGATCATCATCGTCCCCGAACAGGCTGACCTGATTTGCCGCAGCCTCTGCCTGATCCGCCGCCTCTATCGCCAGTGATACCGTCGCTAACAACACGGCACGATCTTTCCCCAGGCAATCCATCGCACCAGCGCGGATCAGCGACTCTATCGTGCGGCGATTGACCTGACGTTTATCGACCCGTTTACAGAAATCAAACAAATCTTTGAAAGGTCCATCGGCAGCGCGTACCGCCATGATATTTTCTATCGCATTTTGCCCCGAGCCTTTGACCGCGCCCATGCCGTAACGTATCTGCATCGCTTTCTTGCCAGGTTCACCGACTGGCATAAAACGGTAATCCGATTGATTGATATCCGGTGGCAGCATTTTCAGCTTGCAGATATCCATCGCGTCTTCGACTAAGATTTTTACCTTATCGGTATCATCCATCGCGAGCGACATATTGGCTGCCATAAACGCGGCCGGGTGATGGGCTTTCAGGTACGCGGTGTGATACGACAACAGCGCATAGGCGGCAGCATGGGATTTATTAAAACCGTAGCCCGCGAATTTTTCCATCAAGTCGAAAATCTCGTCGGCTTTTTCTTGTGGTAAGCCGTCTTTGGCTGCACCGTCGCGGAAAATCTGGCGGTGTTCTGCCATCTCTTCGGCTTTCTTTTTGCCCATCGCCCGACGCAGCAAATCCGCACCGCCGAGTGAATAACCACCGACCACCTGCGCCATCTGCATCACCTGTTCCTGATACACCATAATGCCGTAGGTTTCCGACAAAATGCCCTCAGTACGCGGATCGGGATAATCAAACTTTTCACCGTGCTTACGCTTACAGAAATCAGGAATCAGATCCATAGGACCCGGGCGATACAAAGCCACCAGCGCGATAATGTCTTCAAAGCGATCGGGGCGCGCATCTTTCAACATGCCTTGCATGCCACGACTTTCCAGCTGGAATACCGCGACGGTTTTCGCTTTGGTCAGCAATTCATACGAAGCTCTGTCATCCAGTGGCAATTTCGCCAGATCAAACTCCGCCATCGACGGATCCAGCATTTTGATATAGCGCACGGCACGATCAAGAATCGTGAGTGTCGTCAAACCCAAAAAGTCGAACTTCACCAGACCGACGGCTTCGACGTCATCTTTATCGTATTGCGAGACCACGCCGGAATCACCGCCCTGCGTATAGAGCGGGCAGAAATCCGTCAACTTACCGGGCGCAATCAACACACCACCGGCATGCATACCAATATTGCGGGTAATGCCTTCGACTTGCTGCGCCAGATCGAGCAGGGTTTTGACTTCCTCTTCGTTTTCCTGACGCTCGGCCAGCAAAGGTTCTTCGATGATCGCCTCCGCAATCGTGACCTGCTTACCCGGTTTGAATGGAATCAGTTTCGAGACGCCATCGCAAAACATATAGCCGAAATCCAGAACACGACCGACGTCGCGAATTGCGCCTTTGGCCGCCATCGTTCCGAAGGTGGCGATCTGCGACACCGCTTCCTTGCCGTAGCGATCTTTCACGTACTGAATAACGCGGTCACGGCCTTCCTGACAGAAGTCAATATCAAAGTCGGGCATCGATACCCGCTCAGGATTTAAGAAACGTTCGAACAGCAAGTTATATTGCAGCGGATCGAGATCGGTAATCAGCAGTGAATATGCAACGAGTGAGCCTGCACCGGAACCACGACCCGGGCCGACGGGTACGCCATTGTTTTTTGCCCATTGAATAAAGTCAGCAACAATCAGGAAGTAGCCCGGAAAACCCATCTTGATAATGGTGTCGGTTTCAAACTTCAAACGCGTTTCATATCGGGCGCGCTCTTTCTCACGCTTTTCTTCTTTCGGAAACAGATGCTGCAGACGGAATTCCAACCCGCGCTTCGCCTCATGTACCAGAAACTCATTGATATCCATACCATCAGGAGTAGGGAAATCTGGCAACTTAGGTTTACCGAGTTCCAGCATCAGATTGCAGCGTTTGGCAATTTCTACGGAATTTTGCAAAACCGCCGGCATATCGGCAAACAGCGCCTGCATTTCTGCCTGCGTCTTAAAGCATTGCTGGTCGTTGAAGCGACGCACACGCTTGCCGTTAGCCAGCATGTCGCCTTCCGAGATGCAGACCCGCGCTTCGTGCGCCATGTAATCATCTTTACTCAGGAATTGCACCGGATGCGTCGCCACGACCGGCAGACGTAATTTCTTTGCCAGCGCCACCGCGTGCCGCACATGATTTTCCATGTTGGCTTGGCCTGCACGTTGAATTTCGATATAGAAATGCTCAGGAAAAATACTTTCCCAACGGCGCGCATGCTCTTCTGCCAATGCCAGATTGCCATTATCAATCGCCACGCCGACATCGCCAAAATGTGCACCGGATAAGGCGATCAAGCCGCCACCTTCACCCTGCTCATACAATTTCTGCAACCACTCAAAGCGTATCTCCGCTCGGCCTTTGTATTGATTCGTCAGCCAGGCTTGCGCTAACAATTCACAAAGTTGCAAATAACCCTTGCGATTTTTGACCAGCAACATCAAACGTGATGGTTTTTCACGGTCGGTTTCATTGGTAATCCAGGCATCACAGCCGGCAATCGGTTTAATCCCTTTGCCCCGGGCCGCCTTATAAAATTTAACCATGGCAAATAAGTTTGCCAGATCGGTAATCGCCATTGCTGGCTGCATGTCTTTGGCTGCAGCCTTAATCACGTCATCAATACGCACCAGACCATCCACAATTGAATATTCAGAGTGGATACGTAAATGGACAAATTTTGGATCGGACGGCGCAGCGGATGTTGCTTGAGCGTTCGCTTCTGGAGAAAGTGTTAATTCTGTAGTCATCCCGCTATTCTACCGCGAGCCCAGTTCTGCACATCAACTTTACGCACGACAAATAAGTATCAGAATGCATATGTTTATGACGAAACCATATCCAATCAGACATTTTTTTTGTAGAAGAAGCAAAGAATTTTTCCCGCAAGAAAGACCGCCGCTGAGTTTTACGAAAAAACACCAGCAGATTACCCGCAAAGTTGCATTGGTACGACAGCGGCACGTAAGTGCTGTGTTAAGCTCAAATCAAGTATTGACGCCTTCCGGAGCCTATTTTGCCAACCGTTTTTAGCATGCCAGATGCTGTATTTTCGCGTCGTGTATCAAGCCTCAAATACAGACGTTTATTTGCAGTATTGCTATTTGCTCCTTACCTGAACGCGCAAGCCGGATTTGTAGAAGAATCGGCTGAAAGAGGCGAATCTCTTTTTCTGGATGATATTCCCGTCGTTTTGTCCGCATCACGCTTATCTCAGCCCATCAACGAAGCACCTGCGGCGGTCACCGTCATTGATAAGCAAATGATCAAAGATTCCGGTGCCTGGGATCTGTCCGAAATCTTCCGGCTGGTTCCCGGCATGTACGTGGCATACCATGCTGATCCATATTTCTCCGCAGACAGTACCGTTGCCTATCACGGCATGGTGACAACGACGACCTCTGATCGGATGCAAGTATTGATTGATGGCCGCTCGGTCTACTCAGGCTTGTTTGGTGGCGTTAACTGGAGCGATTTGCCGATAGTACTGGCAGATATTGAACGCATAGAAGTGATACGCGGCCCGGATTCAGCCAGCTATGGCGCAAATTCTTATCTCGGCGTCATCAATATCATCACCCTGCATGCGGCAGAATCCCGCGGTGCATCGGTCTCCTTTTCATACGGCAACAGCCGCTCAGAAGCTGTGTTTCGTTATGGCGCAAAAAGTGGCGATCTCAGCTACCGTATGACGGCAAGCATACGCAAGGATGAAGGGGAAAATGCATTGATCCAGCATCCGACCTCGCAGGATAAATTCTGGACGCTGAACAAATACGATAACAAGACGATGCAGATTTTCAATCTGCGTACTGATTACCAGATCAACGCCAGCGACACGCTGGAATTTCAGTTTGGCTACAATGGCGGCCCGCGCGAAGTCGGCGAATATGACAACGTCGCGGCAGTCACGCGCCGGGCTGAAAATCATTTTGAAATGCTCTACTGGCGCCGTGCGCTGGAATCAGGCGGCGAGTTATCGGTGAAAGCGTTTCATACGCAGGAAAGAGTCAATGCCAGGCTGATCGATTCCGACGGCATCAGTGACGGTGATGCGAGATTCAGCCGGTTTGATCTGGAAGCGCAACACACCTTTTCACCGTTTAAAAATACCCGTCTGGTGTGGGGCGGCAGCGTGCGCTACGACAATACCTATGCACCGTATTATCTGGGAGTCGGTGATAACCAGTACCTTTACGGCGATTTCCCTTACCATCTGCAAAGATTATTCGGTAATCTGGAATGGCGAGTCCGTCCTGATCTGGTGTTGAATGCCGGGGCGATGGCAGAACACAATACCTACACCGGCAGCGATGTTACGCCAAGGATTGCACTCAACTGGCATGCCACTCCCGATCACACATTCAGAATCAGTCATTCACGTGCCACCCGTTCTCCTTCCGTATATGAAAAGATCTATGAGGGCTACTGGCGCGGTGCCGATATGTACCCCAGCTTGCCACCACTGCAAACGGAACGCGTCAAATCAACCGAAATTGGCTACATGGGAAAAATCGCCAAAGCCGATGTCGATTTCCGCATTTTTTATGACGACTACAATGAGCTGATCGATGTCCGCAAAGAAAAATCTGCGATAAGCGGCGACCTGAATGCCGGTCGCGCATTAATGCGTGGTTATGAATTGCAAGTCAAAGCGCCGCTGGGTGACGCGACCCGTATTATTTATGGATTATCAGGCGGCACCGTCAAAAGTGACAACATCAACGGCGTTATTTATAGTGACTCGTTACCCAAATACAGTCACAGCCTGTTAATCAGCCATAAATTTAATGAGCAATGGCAAGGCAGCCTGGTCGCCTATCAGGTAGCGAAAACAAAATTCAATGCGACCGATTTCAATCCGGTGATGAATCGTGGTTATTACGTCGATGGCAATCGCCGCTTTGATGGCCGCCTTGCCTACCAATTCAAAATGGCAGGGAATCAGGCCGAGCTCGCGTTGATCGTGCAGAACATTGCGAACGCACATTACTTTGAATATCGCCACGACAACGAATTTCCTGGCCGCTTAACCAGACTGAAACTAAAGGTCGATTTTTAAATCATGGGACGCTTACGCCGACTGATCAGCAGGGATTTGCACCGCAAGTGCTACGCCTGCCTGCTCGGCTGGGCACTCATACTGTTGCCCGGCATCACCGCTTCGGCGTACACGCTGGACAACATCACTATCGTCCTGAGTGACGAAGGCACCGCATACGAAGAATTTGCGAATCACCTCAACAGTCTTTTGCAGCCCTCAAATAAAACCTCAGTCAGGCTACTCTCGCTGAAAAATATGGCAAATGATGAATTCAGCCGTGCTACAGCTAACCAGTTGGTGATCGCCGTTGGCACGCCCGCCATGGTGGCGATGGCGCAAAAGCCGGCCACCAATCTTGTACTGAACGTACTGGTACCACGGGCAACCTTCATCAAAACAGCGAAGCAATATAACCGCGGCCAGGACCAGCGGCGCTTTTCAGCGGTGTATATGGATCAGTCATGGACAAGACAGTTGCGCTTGATACGCGCTACCATGCCAACACGCCCCAAAGTCGGCATCTTGCTCGGCAGAGAATCCAGCGACTACATCGCCGCCCTGCAAACCGCGGCAAAAGAAGTTGATCTGAATCTGAATATCGAAACCGTTATCGATGATGCAGATTTACTGAGCGCCCTGCGCAGACTCTTAAACAACAGCAATGTGATACTGGCCGTACCCGATGCGCAAATATATAACCGCAATAATATCCCCAGCATTTTATTAACCAGCTACCGCCAGCAAGTTCCCTTATTCGGGTTTTCAGCGTCCTACGTCAAGGCAGGTGCTCTCGCTGCGGTCTATAGCTCACCAGCCCAGGTCAGCCAGCAGGTGGCAGAAATCATCGCCAATCTGGCGCCCGGCGGCGGTTTGCCTACCCCACAGTATCCACGCTATTTTTCATTAAATACGAATCAGCAGGTTGCCCGCTCACTTGGCATCAGCATCGAGTCGGACAATGAAATTCAACGCCAGCTCAAGCAACTATCGGAGCCGGCACAATGAAAAACTGGCAGCTATCAAAACGCATACTGTTTATCGCCCTGGTGCCCGTATGGGCCATCATGATCTTGTTGACGGTGTTGGTCGTTGTGGTCGGTATTACTGAAATTGATGGAGCGCTCAAAGCACGCGGCGCCCTGATCACACGTCATCTCGCTCCCGCCTGCGAATACGGCGTGTTCTCAGGCAATCGCGAAGTCTTGCAGTCGATGGCGCAGGCGATCATGAAAGAAGACGATTCGCAAGCGGTAATTATTACTGATACTGATAGGCATATCCTTGCCATCAGCGGCAAACCCGATGTGCTCACCGCTGACCACCAACGGGCAGCCATGGAAGGCCGTATCTCCAAAGGCAAAGGCAGCCTGATTTTTGGTGCCCCGATTTATCAGGGCAATACCGAAGGCGACGCATTTGATTTATTCGACAGCACAACCAAAGAAAGGGCAGAAAAAGCCAAGCTGCTGGGCTACGTCTATCTGGAACTCAGTACCGCATCCAGCCAGCGCAGTAAAAACCTGTTTGCGATTGTCAGCCTGCTGATAGGCGTCATAGGCACTGCGTTTGCATCCGTACTGGCGCTGCGCATGAGTAATGATCTGACACGCCCACTGTCGCGCCTGATCGACGGCGTGCATCGCATGGCACAAGGCGAATTCAGCACCCGCATCCTCGCCAATTCCGGCGGGGAGATCCAGGAACTCGAAGATGGTTTTAATAAAATGGCGTCTGAAATTCAGCGCAGCCACGATGAAATGCTTGAGGTCAATACCAATCTGGAAAAACTGGTCGGCGAACGTACCCGCCAGCTTGAACTGAAAAATCAGGATCTCGAATATCTGTCCAATACCGACCGCCTGACGGGTTTATACAACCGCTTCAAGCTCGAAACCATCCTTGATGAAGAACATCTGCGCAGTCAGCGTTATGGCAGCGCTTTTGCGCTGACCATTATCGACGTTGATAAATTCAAGTCAGTCAACGATACCTACGGTCATCAGGTCGGTGATCAGGTGCTGATCAGCATCGGTAAAATTCTGCAAAAAAACGTGCGCAGTAGTGATGCCGTTGGGCGCTGGGGCGGCGAAGAATTCATCGTCATCTTCCGCGAAACTACCGCAGAAGACGCGATTGCTGTTGCGGAAGAACTGCGGGCCGCAATAGAAGCCTACGAATTCGACACCATAGGCAAACGCACCGCCAGTTTTGGCGTTGCTGCTTACCGCCATCCCGACAATATCTCAGAAATGATACGGCGCGCTGATAATGCCCTGTATATGGCCAAACACAATGGCAGAAACCGCGTCGAATACAAAAAAGACTGATACGTCGGTGTTGCCTCCGGGCGGGTACAACTCCACCCGGTTCTGCTCAGTTTCAGCATCCATACTGCATCAGCCTTTTATGCGTGGTACGCCAGACAATGACGCTCACGCCAAGCGCCAGCACCCGCACAACAAACACCCGCCAAACAAATGCGCTTTCTGTGCTGCGCTACGGTAAAATGCTTGTCATCCCATTATGGAAGCACTGAAGCGCACGTTCGCTCACGAGCACAGATCAGGTTGGGCGTCCCTTGTTCACCACCTGCGCAAAGCAATTTGCCAGAGACCTGCCTGCCATCTGCCTGCCGCATAACGAACCAGCGCCTCAGTCTCGTGTCAAACATCTATTTTTTATCGGTTTAATTTATGAGCAACGACAACAAAAATAAGGCAGCAGCAGAAACCGCCGCACCCGTTTCCAATTTTTTACGCGCCATTATCGATAACGACAACGCCGCAGGCACTTACAAGCGCGATGGCATGCCAACCGTCATCACCCGCTTCCCGCCAGAACCAAATGGCTACCTGCACATCGGTCACGCCAAATCGATCTGCCTCAACTTCGGCTTAGCCCGCGATTACAACGGCGTTTGCCATCTGCGCTTTGACGATACCAACCCTGAGAAAGAAGATCAGGAATACGTCGACACCATCATGGACAGCGTTAAATGGCTGGGTTTCGACTGGCAAGCTTCAGCACAAAACGGCGGCGGCAATCACCTGTATTACGCCAGCAATTATTTCGACACTTTCTACGCGATAGCCGAATACCTGATCAATGCTGGTCACGCCTACGTCGATAGCCAAAGCCCTGAAGACATGGCGGCGAATCGTGGTGATTTCTCACGGCCTGGCGTGAACTCGCCTTTCCGTGATCGCACAGCCAGCGAATCTTTGGATTTATTCCGCCGCATGAAAGCTGGTGAATTTGCTGATGGCGCACACATCCTGCGCGCCAAAATCGACATGGCGTCACCCAACATGAATATGCGCGACCCGGCGATCTACCGCATTCGCCACGCCCATCATCACAACACTGGCGACAAATGGTGCATCTACCCGATGTACGACTACGCGCACCCGCTCGAAGACGCAATCGAAAACATCACGCACTCGATTTGTACTTTGGAATTCCAGGATCACCGCCCGTTCTACGACTGGATCATCGCCCGCGCAGCCGAAGGTGGCTTCTTCAAACAACCGGTACCACGCCAATACGAATTCGCGCGCCTGAACTTAACCTATGTCGTCACCAGCAAACGCAAACTGCGCCAACTGGTAGAGCAAAATATCGTCAGCGGTTGGGACGACCCACGCATGCCCACCATCGTCGGCATCCGTCGCCGTGGCTACACGCCAGAATCCATCCAGCTTTTCTGCGAACGCATAGGCGTGACGCGCTCTGATGGCTGGATCGATTACAGCACACTCGAAGGCTGTCTGCGTGAAGACCTCGACCCCAAAGCACCACGCGCCACCGCCGTGCTGCGCCCGTTGAAACTGATTATCGACAACTTCCCTGAAGGCGAAAATATTTCCTGCAGCGCCCCCGTTCACCCGCACCACCCGGAACGCGGCAACCGCGAATTCACCATCGGCAAAGAACTGTGGATAGAGCAAGAAGACTTCATGGAAGAACCCGTCAAAGGCTACTTCCGCCTGTTCCCCGGCAACAAAGTGCGCCTGCGTTATGGCTACGTCGTTGAATGCACCGGTTGCGATAAAGATGAAAACGGCAACGTCATCGCCGTGCACTGCAACTACTTCGCCGACAGCAAATCCGGCACCGAAGGCAGCGCAAATTACAAAGTCAAAGGCAATATCCACTGGGTCAACGCCGCCGATGCCTTAGAAGCCGAAGTGCGCCTGTACGACCGCTTATTCACCGATGCAAACCCGGATGCTGGCGGCAAAGACTTCATGGCACTACTCAATCCAAACGCATTAGAAATTGTCAAAGCCTATGTAGAACCCGGCATGAAAGACGTGAAGCCCGATACGCGTTTACAGTTTGAACGCCACGGCTATTTTGTCGCTGATCGTGTGGATTCTGTGGTGGGGAAACCGGTGTTTAATCGGGTGACGACGTTGAAGGATAGTTGGGGAAAGTAAGAGAAACACCTAAAATCTATAGGAAAAAAAATGGCTCATATTCTAGAGTTTAAAATCACAGGTCTGCTTGGAAGGAAAAAAGCCTATCACCAAGTACTAAACCGCGATACCAACATATTCTTTGGTACAAACGGAAGTGGGAAAACGTCATTACTCAAAATTTTGCATGCTGCACTAAACAGGGAAACCGAATCGCTTCAGAATATCGTTTTTAAATCCGCTGAAGTAAAAATATTTTCAGTGAAATTTAATCGTATATTTACTCACAAACTGGAAAAATCATTTCATAAAGAACTTCTCGCAGATTTTTTTTCTGAAGAGCAAGAAGAGACTACTACTTCTATTCCCAATAGAAATGAATGGCAAGTCACACCTCAAACAATCGATGGAAAAGTGATTAAGTCCGCCTGGCAACACAGGTTTTTATCTACAACGCGTTTATATGTGGCACAAAATAGCGACGAACGATCAACAAGGAGAACTTCTGCTTCGCTGTCGGAAGACGATTTGGATACTTTCTTTAACGATTCTATTCAACGAGTCTGGTCTTCCACATTTGCTGATGTGTTAAGTACAATCAAAAACGCACAAGAAGAAGGCCTCCAGCTTGTGCTTCGCGAAGTACTAGAAGACAAAGATCGTGACACTTTAAAGTCGAGTGTACCGCCAGATGTTGCATTTAAAAGATTACGCAGTTTTCTAGACAAACAACAAGGTAAAGATAATAGAAAATTACTGGGTAGCGAGGTGAAATTTACTGAACGCTATGAGAAAAATGCGATGCTTAGAAACGTAGCAAATCATATTAACAAAGTTGAGACAGATATTGATGTCGCGATTCAACCAATTACAAAGCTTCGAGAAACTCTAGCTTCGATGCTGTCTGGCGGAAAAGAAATCAAATTTCTTGGAAGAGAAATAGTTGCCCACACTGAAAGTGGAACACCAATTTCACTCGGTCATTTGTCGTCTGGAGAAAAACATCTTATTAGAATATTACTTGACTCACTTGAAGCAGATGGAAATACAATCATCATCGATGAACCTGAACTTTCTATGCACATTGATTGGCAAAGAAAACTTATTGCTGCTATTTCAGAAATAAACCCGAACTGTCAATTAATAATTGCAACACATTCTCCTGAAATTATGGCCGATGTTGACGACGAAAAGATTTTTGTATTATGAGTAGACTGAACTACAGTTCAAATGGGTTAATCCGATCAATGCAGATTTCTAGAAATAAGTTGTTTGCTTATTGTGAGGGGAAAAATATTGATCCGTTTTTTTACGGACAACTTCTAAATAAAGCCTGCAAAAATGAATCTATCGAGTATGTTGTTAACCGAGCGAATCAAATTGATTCAAAAACTGGAGGAAAAGAGGCGTTAAAGAAGCTGTTCTACGCGTTAAAGAGAAAGAAATCTTTGAAATCTAAATTCAAAGGTAAAGAATTCAACATTCTTTTTTTCATGGATAAAGATGCTGACTGCGTATTAAAGAAAAGAATACGGTCAGACCACGTAATTTACACTGAACTCTACTCAGTCGAAAATTATATTTACAAATATGGAAAATTAAGAAGAGCTATAGCTATCTCAGCTTGCCTTGATGAGCCGATTGTTAGCACACATTTTTCATGCTCGAAGACTTGGGTGGAGCAAAAAGCTCTTCTATGGAAAGAATGGATTACGCTTTGCTTGTTTTCCCAAATTTATTCAGTAAATTCGGGATGTACTTATGGTCGCATTTCAATCATAAATGACAGTGACACCTGCAAACTTTTATGCAATACAAATAGAAATCTCTATAACGAGCAGGTCACAAGAATTAAGAACGAATTTTTACGGAAAACCAACCTTCAACCATTCGAATTCGAATTGAAATTTAAGCGTGTTGAAATGTTAGTTGAAAAAAAAATCAAAGAAAAGATTCTTTTCTCCTTATTTAAAGGTAAATGGTGTGCAAATATTTTGGAATCTGAAGTCAAAGATTTGCACAGTCAAGAAATAAATTTAGACAATTTAGGAAAACGAATTGAATCGACACTGTTGGCAACACTCGATTTTAGTGACGATTGGGCGTTGTACTTCTTTAGAAAAATAGAAAAAATAATTCACTAAAATCATAGGAACATGGGGTCACCCTCATAGTCAGCCTGTTTTAACCACCACATCATTGCGCGATAACGAATCTTTACGCCACATCGAACAGTAAGCGCAAGGAGCCACGTACACCGCTTTACCATGCAAAAAATGGCAGCCAGATGCTGTTGCGAAATGCGCAGGAAGCTGTGCAGCACGTTGGTGCTCGGGCGTATCATTGACAGTGGTCACTCCTTAAAAATACGGATCACGCGACATCAATGCACGCACTGAATAATCTTTTATACGGCAATATTGATTTCCTCAAAAATGAGGAATATCGGGCGTTTCAATTCCGGTTTTTATGCATTTTATTGCTGGCAGGTGCGGGGGTGACCGCGCTGTTGCTGGCGGGCGTCGCCAGCGGGGTGAACCATATCGATGCCATCCATGTCGTTTCGATGACGTGTTTTACGCTCATCAGTCTGGTGATCTGGCTGGTCTTGCGCGGGCAGCCGCAACGCTATATGGCGGTGGCGTGGATGTACGAGTGCTTATGCCTGCTGGAGTATGTTTCTGCGCTGTATTTTGTGTCGGAAGATGAGATGCGGGTGATCTGGTTTTTTACCAATATTCCCGGCGTTTATATTTTGCTTGGTCAGCGTGCAGGCATGTCGATTACCATCATCACGATCATTGGTCTGGCGATGGGCAATGCATTTTTGCCGCATCCTTATTCAACGAATGCGATCGCCACCTTGCTGGCTGCATTGATGTATCTGGGTGCTTTTTTTCATGTTTATGGCGCACGCTCGGTGTCTTACTTCATCCGCATGCGCGAGTCTAACCGGCAGTTGCGTCATATTGCTAGCCACGACCCGCTGACCGATCTGCTGAACGCGGGCGCATATTATGCGACGTGCGATCAGTTAATTCATCTGGCAAACCGCCACCAGCAAAATTTTTCTGTGCTGTTTGTCGATCTTGATCACTTCAAAAAAATTAACGATACCTATGGACATGAAGCCGGTGACATCGTGCTAAAAGCCGTCGCTAAAAAACTGCAGGAATCAGTCAGACAAAGTGATGCGGTCGGGCGTATCGGTGGTGAAGAGTTTTCAGTTTTTCTGCCGGAAACCGATTTAAGCGGTGCGGTGAAACTGGCTGAATATATGCGCAGCGAAATTGAAAACCTGATGCCGCAGATCGGCCATCAACGCATTAAAGTCACCGCCAGCATCGGCGTCGCCAGCGGCGAAGGCGGCGAACAAAATATCGCCGCCATTCAGCGCCGCGCCGATCAGGCGATGTACGACGCCAAACAGCAAGGCCGCAACCGGGTATCCTGTTTTACGCAAGCAGCCTGAACGCGTGCGACTGCCCACTTCCTACCCACTTCCCACGCGCATCGCATCGGCAACCCAGCGTACGCACCTACCGCCGCTGGCACCATTCACTACGCATCAGCAGCATTTCAGAATATTAAGCTGAGCGTTTTCATTATTTTCTCATCGCATCTCTTAATATGTATGCGGCTTGTGGCGTGTTTTCATGCCACGGGGCGCATGTTTATTGGGTGCTACCTTTTGTGAATATTGCGACTGATCAGCTCGCTTCGTCTGTCAATTCATAGCTCAATCGGCACCTTCTCATCAGTACCTTTCTTTTTATTTTTTGACATTGTTAAATTTTCACCAAAATAAGAAAAGGCCATCCGTTTTGCCGTTAGAATAGAAACTCCTTCTGATGGCATTTCCCTTACGCGAGGCGAGTCATGAGTTTATCCGCAACGATGCAGCAAGCGAAAACCGAGGCAACACAACCTGCGCAACGCAGCAGCCAATTGGCAACGCAACACCAGCAAAGAAATTCGAGTGCTGCTCAAAGCGAATTGTCTGACCTTCGCCCGCAAGCCACCGCACAGCGTCAGCTACAAGACACCGCCAACAACAGCCCGCAAAGCCATCAGCTCAACACCTTTCAACAGATGGCGCAAAACAGCGCTCGCGCCACACAGCTCAAAGCCATGAGCGCAATGATGAATGCGCCTGCTGTGCAACGGGTGGAAGAAGAGGAACCGCTCCAAGCTAAATCGGCAACCGAAACAGCCCAGCGTGACGTAGCAGATGCAGCCGAAGCGCCTAAGCCAAATAACACTGGCCTGCCCGACAATCTTAAATCCGGTGTCGAATCGCTGTCCGGCATGAGCATGGATCATGTCAAGGTGCACTACAACTCCTCACAGCCAGCACAATTGAATGCCCACGCCTATGCGCAAGGCAGTGAGATTCATGTCGCCCCAGGGCAAGAGCGCCATTTGCCGCACGAGGCCTGGCACGTCGTGCAGCAGGCACAAGGACGCGTGCAGCCGACGATGCTGATGAAGGCTGGAGTGCCGGTGAATGATGATGCGGGGTTAGAGGCTGAGGCGGATGCAATGGGGGCAAAGGCATTAACGTCTGGGCAAACCGCAGTACAAATTAAAAGTACAGGAGCAACATCTTCATCCGATAGCCAGTGCGTGCAAACGAAGATGGTGGATGTTACTACCAATGAAACGCTTGTTAACAATGGACTGACAAAAACAAAATTCCGAAAAGCTAAAAAAGCCATTCTTGATCACTCAGTAGCGGGAGAATGGAAAAACATATTAAATTACCGGCTCATCGATGATAAAGAAGTAGTGGAGCAGCTAGAGCGCGAAATAACCGGAGAAAAGATTACAGCAGAGATTGAATTTTACATGGGATCAGCCTCTCTTTTATACCCCAATACGTTTGTCTATGAATCAGTAGGCAGCATGGTTCCCGATGTAAACAAGTTTAAAGTTGTAGACCCAGGAAATGCCACAGTCATCAAGCGCACTTCAAATGACAAGAGTAAAGATGTTCCCGAAAATCGGGAGAGTAAACCCGTAGGTTATGTTGTAAACCTCGCGTCTTACTATGGAGAAAAAGGTGTCAATAATATCGCCCCCGCCTATTACAGTGATGCCATCAGCGGATCAGAAGAGGAAAAAGGTAACCGCCTTGCCATTGTTGCCGGTTTAAACTCTTTCGAGCCCGTTACAGAAACAGCGTATACCCAAACAACATCGAAACTGGATAGTGCTGTCAGTAGTTTTAAAATGCCGGGCTTTGCTGCTAACGTGAGTACGTTTGGTTTTCTGTGGCAACCACAATGGCAAAAAAATGGAGCGAATGTTTCAATAGATAAACTACGCAGTGTTCTATCACTCTATGGTGATGAATCAAAAGTAGCCAAAGAGTTTCTGGAACAACAAAAAGGTTACAAATCCTACCTGCCCTACGGCATCTTCCGCGAAACAGTGACCGCCAGCCCGCAAACCAAATCCTTTGTGTCAAAACTTAGTGCATACAATGACCCAGTCTATATTCACTCGGGAGACGGTGACTCGATCGACCTGAAGATTCCATCCGGCGAAGGCCCTGAACTCAGTGACACCGGCGTACTGGATCGATACAGCGAAGCCCTTGGACAAAAAGAACACAATCCTATGCTTGCCATTGGCGGTTATAACTTTTTCCGCATCAATGAAATTAATGTGAAATCTGAAATTGTCAAAGCCGATTCCACTATTACTGACTATCGTGAAGTGGTGGGCAAAGATACCAAGATCGATAAAACAAAGACAATTCTTCTGGACAAACTGCAAGACAAAGACGCGCTACTCGTCGATCAACGCTGCAAACAGATCATTCACAACACACAAGTCGTTAATCGTTGGGATCACTTGATACGTGGTGCAATCGCCAAGGTCTTTCCCAAGATGCTCTACCCCACTGAACCGAATATGCTGATCAAAGCGCACGACAGCAATGACGGCTTTAATCTCTTCAGCCATGAGAAATTTGAAAGCAACGGTACGCTTAAACAAGAGCAAAGAGGAACGCTGTGGGGAAACTCTGCCTCAGAGGGGCGCATACTCCGGGAAAATCTTGAAAAGATGTATCCAGACAAAGCCACCAAAAGCGGTAAAAACTTCGTCGACTGGATAGAAAACGCCTCACTGCCCACAGATACACGCGGCTTTGAAAGACACTTTCTGGTATCCGGCTACGAACGCTATCCCGACAGCATGGAAGAAAAAGACTGGCCACCGGTTTATCACCCACCAAGGGAGGAAATAAGAAATAAGCCCATACCGCTAGAAACCGAAGCGATTCAACAAGCACAGTCCTACACCAGTGCTGCTCGCCTGGCAGATATGTATTGCCGCGCCGCAGGAATAGAAAAAGACTCAAAGGACGGCAAAGCCGCCAAGATGTCATTTGATGAAATAGAAAGCATAACCCAGCTCCTGATGAGCGGCCAGACTGTTGAAATATCAACGAACAAAGGTACAGGGGTACCGGGTGAAATTGTGTTGAAGATCAAAGAAGACTTTCTTGCGAAGTTTGGTGTGGAATAAGTAATCGGATTAATTTCCACGTTAAGCGTAGTGAATTTAAGGTCGTAGACTATGCCGTAAGCACCGCTGGCCAATGTCCTCTACGCATATTCCTGATTTTATTTTTTAACGTTATTAAATTATTACCAAATCATGGATAAATCCATTGGTTTTGCCATTAGTATAGATTCTCTTTCTTGTGGCATTTCCCTTACACGAGGCAAGTCATGAGTTCATTCGCAGCGATGCAGCACGTAAAACCCGAGGCAGCACAACCTGCGCGACTCCAGCACAGCAATGCGAGTGCTGTTCAAAGTGAATTTACTGACCAGCGCCCGCAAGCCACAGTACAGAGGCAATTGCAAAACGCCGCCAACAACAGTCCACAAAGCCACCAGCTCAAGGCATTGCAGCAGATGACACAAAACAGCAATCGCAGCATGCAGCTCAAAGCAATGGGGGTAATAATGAATGCACCAGCTGTGCAACGAGTGGAACAAGCGAATCAACTGCAAACCAAATCGAAGAATTCGATTGTTCAGTTATTGAACCCAACAACTATATCGTCCGGTGGCACACTCCAACTGGCAACCGAGATTAACCATGATGCAGGTCATGTTGTGACCAACAGCGGCCCAAATGGCGAGGCCGAAGCACACGTTGTTGGTAAGTCGATGAAGGCAAAACTCGACGTGCGCCACCCCGTCGTTGGAACGGCAACGGGAGTCAATTGGACCTGGATGCAGCATTTACGCAGGACTTACCCCAGGGCTGGTGTCGTCCGTGGGCACTTGCTAAACCATGATCTGGGTGGATTTTCGATTCCAGAAAATCTCTACCCTATCTCTACCGAAGCGAATGCCGATCATTCTCAAAAAGTAGAACAGAAAGTGAAAGCACTCTTAAGTGCAGCAGAACGGCAACACCAGAGGCAACCCGACAGCGCTCCGAGAATTGAGTACGAGGTTGATGTTGAGGAAGGCACGGCGGAAGATCCTAGTAAGGCGACGTTTAAGTGCTCCTATGGGATAGAAAATAATCCGCAGAGCAAAGTTACCGTTCCATCTGACTTAGGTTCGCACAAGGGAGGATTTCGAGGAAGTGGAAATCAGAAAGCTCCTGCGGCGTGGGCACACGGCAAACGGAAGGGAACAGATGTTGAGAGTAACCCCTTAACAGACTACACTGATGATCCATCCAAGCGCGTAAACGCCATGGTCAACATTACAGCGGCGGCGGCGCGTAAGGATGGAGTTCTTGAGACAGCGAACGTGAACGCACCAGCCTCAGTCAGACTTCCAGCGGTAGCAGATCCCGCGTCCAAAGATCGATTCTTAAATTGGGAGCCCAAACTAGGAACGCGAGATCGTTACGCGTTGAGGGTTTTCAAGAATCTGGGGAAGGATCTGAAATCGATAAAGCAAGATATCTTTGCTAGCGAAATCGAGCGTTGGCAGGAGGACGATGACTATATACCCACACTCGAAAACATGCTTAATAAGTTGCGACTGCAATTCACTGCATTGGTGGATAACTGGATAATTGGTGACCATTTGTTCGCGAATCTTTGGGGAAAAGAGACTAAGCGTCATACGAAGAACAAAAGCATCTTGACGAAGACGAGGAGAGGCAAGAGTAAATAAAACACAAATAGAATTAATGCCAGTGCAGATAAAGTGCCAGTTAACTAAACTGCTAGGCGAGCACGTGTCGCCCGCCCTGCATATTCCATCGTCAGTCTACTTACTGGTACTTTTCGCCCGCGCCACGTGCAATTTTTTGTAGCTGTCAATCAAACGCTGGTGACGCTCCAGACCTTCCAGTTTCATACTCGTCGGCGTTAAACCGTAGAAGCGTACGCTGCCATTGACCGATCCGATGGCCGCATCCATGCGCTCGTTGCCAAACATACGGCGGAAATTGGCTTCGTAATCGTTCAACTCTAATTCATCGTCCAGTGTGACTTCCAGCACTACGTTGAGCGCTTGATAAAACAAGCCGCGTTCGACGCTGTTGTCGTTGTATTGCAGGAAGGCTTGCGTTAAATCCTGCGCGTCGTCGAGTTGCGCTAAGGCGAGATGGATCAGCAGTTTTAATTCCAGCACGGTGAGTTGTCCCCACACTGTATTTTCATCAAATTCAATGCCGATCAGGGTGGCGATGTCGCTGTAATCGTCCAGCTCATTGTTATCTAAACGATCCAGCAAGTCTTCCAGCGCATCGTCATCGAGCTGACGTATATTCAGAATATCGCTGCGGAACAATAAGGCTTTGTTGGTGTTATCCCAGATCAGATCTTCGACGGGGTACACTTCTGAATAACCCGGCACCAGGATGCGGCAAGCCGTCGCGCCTAACTGGTCGTACACCGCCATGTAGGATTCTTTGCCCATATCTCCGAGGATGCCAAACAAGGTTGCAGCTTCGTCGGCATTGGAGTTTTCACCTTGACCAGAGAAATCCCATTCCACAAATTCGTAGTCGGCTTTGGCACTGAAGAAGCGCCATGACACGACGCCACTGGAATCGATGAAATGTTCAACAAAGTTATTCGGCTCCGTCACAGCCTGGCTGACGAAGGTGGGTTGCGGTAAATCATTCAGGCCTTCAAAGCTACGGCCCTGCAACAATTCTGTCAGACTGCGTTCCAACGCAACTTCAAAGCTGGGATGCGCACCAAACGAAGCAAATACGCCGCCGGTACGCGGGTTCATCAGGGTCACGCACATGACCGGATATTGCCCGCCTAGCGAAGCATCTTTGACCAGCACCGGAAAGCCTTGTTCTTCCAATCCCTGTATACCAGCCAAGATGCCGGGATACTTTGCCAGCACGTCTTGCGGCACATCAGGCAAGGCGATTTCACCTTCGAGAATTTCACGTTTGACTGCGCGTTCAAAAATTTCAGACAGACATTGCACCTGCGCTTCAGCCAGCGTATTACCAGCACTCATGCCATTGCTGGCAAACAGGTTTTCTATCAGGTTCGATGGGAAATAAACGGTCTCGCCGTCGGATTGGCGCACGAATGGTAATGAGCAAATACCACGTTCTGCGTTACCCGAATTGGTGTCGATCAGGTGCGAGCCACGCAGTTCTTTATCGGGGTTGTAAATCTCCAGGCTGTATGCATCCAGTATATCTTTTGGCAGCGCGTCTTTTTTGCCCGGCTTGAACCATTTTTCATTCGGGTAATGCACAAACTCGGCATTGGCGATGTCTTCGCCCCAAAACGAACCAGCGTAAAAATGATTATTACTCAGGCGCTCAATGTACTCGCCCAGCGCCGACGCCAAAGCGCTTTCTTTGGTCGCGCCTTTGCCATTGGTAAAGCACATCGGTGAATGCGCATCACGGATATGCAATGACCACACATTCGGAATGATATTGCGCCACGAAGCGATTTCGATTTTGATGCCAAGACCCGCGAGTAAGCCTGACATATTCGCGATGGTTTGCTCTAACGGCAAGTCTTTGCCGAGGATATAGGTCGCGGCATCCGCATCTGGATTCAGGGTCAGCAAGGCTTGCGCATCGGCATCGAGACTTTCGACTTCTTCGATCACAAATTGCGGGCCTTCCTGCACGACTTTTTTGACAGTGCAACGTTCAATTGAGCGCAAAATACCCTGGCGATCTTTATCAGAAATATCGGCGGGTAACTCAACCTGAATTTTGAAGATTTGCGCGTAACGGTTTTCCGGGTCAACAATATTGTTTTGCGACAGACGGATATTCTCAGTAGGAATATTGCGCGTGTTGCAATACAACTTCACGAAGTACGCCGCGCACAATGCCGATGAAGCCAAAAAGTAATCAAAAGGCCCGGGCGCTGAGCCGTCGCCCTTATAGCGTATAGGCTGATCAGCGATCACCGTGAAATCATCGAACTTGGCTTCAAGGCGAAGCTTATCGAGAAAGTTGACTTTAATTTCCATGAGGAGTGTTCCAAAAAAGCGGCCAAAAGCGCATTAAAAGTAAATCAGGCGCCATTATCCGTTCTTTTAGGTGTGTACGCACTGTGTACGCATCAATCGCTTTGCACCTCTGATGCATTAAAGCAAACGATATGTACACCCAGGTTTCCCGATGCTAAAAAATTCACAGGTAAAATAGGCCAACCGGTTCGACACGCGTACCGCTATTGATCCCTTTAAAACCTGTGTTCAGGTAGTTCACAATATGAAGTTAATTCTTAGCCTGCTTCTCAGTTACTGCCTGGCAGCATCAACGTTAGCGGCGGATGTTGAAATAATGCGGGCGCAGTCAAATGATAGTGAAAGCATGACGGCGAGGACGCCGCTACTTACACAGGTGAGTCAAATAAGAAATGTCTTGATTGTCGATGCAGTTCGAGAAAATGATCGATGGCTCAATGCAGAAAAAAAGATGAAAGAATCGTCTCTCGCAAAAGCAATTGCAGACGCACACAAAAAAAGCGTCGCTGAGAATACGATCCAAGCTTACACCGAAGTCATAAAGCAATGCCAGCGTGAAACCTCTCAGCTACAGACAGTGCCGTTTATGCGCAGTGATAGTCAGCAAGCACATTGCTACCGTTACTGATGCTGCCGTCACCAGGTAACTCAGGAGCAAGCATCATTCCGCCGGATTCTCACTGTTTTAATGACAATCAAAAGAACAGCAATCTTAGATGCAGCTCCTTTCCCCTCTTTGCGAGGAGGAGAAAGGAAGCACCGATTTATTATTTTTTGTAAATGCCGACACCAAGCAGGTAGTTGTCGACTTTTTCTATGTACGTCGTTTTTTGATCCAGCAATTTAGTGATGGGATTAGGCCAGCGATATTCGACCCAGCCTGAGCCCTTCGTTTTTGCGACCTGCAGCATTTCTTTGGTCACCAGTTTTCCGTCGCCATCTTTAAAATCCATCAGCGGTTTTCCGACCAGTTTGGTATTCGCCGATGCGAGCATGGTTCCTTCCATATCGAATGCAATGACATACAGATCGCGGTCATGGAATTGTTTGTTGGAAGGATCGTTGAAATCTGCCAGCGCCTTGTCTTTGCCATTGGCTTTAAAGTGGGCAATCGCTTTTTTTACCATTGCTGTCGCCTGTTCAGCAGTGCCGTGATCCTCTGCTGCTGAAGACACGCCGCATACAGCAACAGTCATCAGAAATGCCAGTATCATTGATCCGATTTTTTTCATGTCAGTCTCCCTATTTTTGGTATACATATTGGCTCCCGCTGCTGTCGAGTCGTGACGGGCACGATCATGACAGGCCGGATTGCTGCCCAGTATAGGGTTAGTGAAAAATTCTTATTGCAAGAAATTGTTGAATCGATTTGAGTAAAATCATACACAGCGGTAAGCCGCAACCCGTGCCCTGCACCACGCTGCCGCACATGTGTCTTAACACGATGTATATAAACAACGGTATCGCAACGACAAGCTGAGATCGGAAAGCCTGGTTGTAAGTTTGTGTTTTGCGGTTCCTCATACATGAGCAAGCGCAGCGAAACAAAGTAATACACCAGAGATGGCATCGATTGACGCCGCTTATTGATGACGCTTATTGATGGCGGAGAATTTGATAATCGGTGCGTAATTTGAGACTAATTTCTTTTCCCATCACCGAGACATCGGTTTCTACCATTTCGGACTTCACCAGATTATCCCCGTTTACCTGTTTTTCATATTCAGTGACGGCAACAATGCGGTTCATTTTGAGGATGATCTTGACGCGGAAGGCTTCAGTATTACTGTATTCCATTCTTTGTAAATCGCCCTTTTCGTTGAGTGTGATAATGCCTGCAATTTTGTCAGGAGGTACGCCTCGTAAATCAGCGTCTTTACGCATGTGAAAACGCCAGCGTCTGGGATGATTGCCCGCATCTATCGCCTGCAAGGATTTCTCATCGACCTGTGCGCTCAGCATTTCCTGCTCGGCACTTTCCATTTTTTCGAGAAATTTTCTGGTTTCTTTTTCTGTGGGCGTTCTGCCTTCAAATGACTCCAACAACCATTGCTGCTTTTTCTCTTTGGCCGGATCAAACACACCTACGCTTTTGAGCTTATCATTTTCATGGGATGTCACACGATAATGCCATGCGCTGACTTTACTCTGATCTGCAACTTTCAGCGCATCCATGACAACATGCGCACTGGCGCTTGAGGAAAACGCCAGACACATCAGTAATCCACGTAAAAACATTTTTTTCCTTTCTGTTTTCGTTCGGTATGACGCAAAAAAGTGATGGCTATTTCAGGCATATCGTCCCCGAGCTTTTGCTTTGCGTTTTCGTCCTTGTCGCCACGCTCCGATAGCGTCAGATGCAACAGCACATTCTGGTTTTATTGCCCGACAGGTGTCTCACTGCCTGACTGTGTTGCATGATCTGTTTCGATACTGTCACGCCCGTTATTTTTTGCACGATATAAAGCAGCATCGGCTCGCTGCAGCAAATGATCAAAATCGTCATCTGCGCTGGCATTACTGGCAATGCCAACGCTGAGAGTACAGAGCGGTAAATCCGTTTGCGCATTTTTCAGCGATGCCTGAATCCTGGCGGCGACCAATCGCGCTTCAGCCACCGTTGTTCCAGGCAACACCACAACAAACTCTTCACCGCCGAAACGTGCGATCTGATCACATTCACGTAACAACTGACGGATTTTTCCCACTACGAATACAAGCACCTGATCCCCTACTGCATGACCATGCAGATCATTGACACATTTAAAGTGATCCAGATCTATCGCCAGCAGCGCCAGCGGAAAATCAGCCTGACGGGCATGCAATTGCAGTCGTTCATAGTAAGCGCCACAACCTCGGCGATTGAGCACACCCGTCAGAGGATCTTCAACCGCACGCTGCTCAAGCACAGCCTTTAAGCGACGCGATGCCATCACAAGGAAAACGACGCTTAACAACTGCACCAGTATTGTCGATGTTGCGAGATAGGTTGTTGCCAGATTACTGCCCTTCGCCAGATTCACACTCGTTTCATCCAACGTCAGTGCAACGCTGCCGCGCAACAAATTCAGACCAGCGTGCACTAATAACAGCACCATAAAAAAATAACTGCTGAAATGTTTCTCACCATGACGCCAGACCAAGCGGATCAGCGCACAATACATCACAAAAGTGGTCAGTGAATAAATCGCCACGCGCATGCTGAAATCAGGATTCACCACCAGCCACCACATCAATCCAGCGATGGTAAGACCCCAGATAAACAAAAACAAACGCCAGCTCGGCTTCTGCCCATAAAACAATTGGGTGCCGATCAGAGTCATGCCCTGCCCCCACAACATCGCGCCATTAAATCCGGGAATCGCAACGTATTCACTCAGTATTCCTTGCGTCGCGAGTATGGGCAACGCCAGCAAAGTCATTAACTGTGCCCACGCCCAATGCCCCACGCCCTGCACTTCTGACTTAAAAGTGCGATGCACCGAAAACATGATGACGCTCATGCCGATACAAATAAATGCATTCATGAAGACTAAGGTGTAGATATCAAGTGGCTTCATCGTGCTTTTATAATAGAAACAGGCTCGGGTTTTCGTGCGTGCAATTATAGTGGATTACACTCTGAAATTTCCTTAATGCAATTTTCGTGATAATGGAAGATGGTGTGCTTACGCACCGATACCATCAGTCTGGATGCACGAGCATCAGATTGATCATTTCGTAGCTCTTCTGAAATAAGCTGCTGATCCATCAGCGTTTTTTGCACAGTCGTCCATAGCGATTTACACTACGTTCTGCAGCGTCCATGACATACAAAAGCTACATTAAAACAGCACAAAAATCACGATAAAGGAAATCCATGCAAGACTGGCCTGTTTTAAAAACGCTGTGGCAGCGTCATTGTGACCCGGCTTATCAAGCCGATGCACGCGCATCGATGGAATGGGAACAACAGATACAAGCCTTGTATGCCAATCAAATTGCACACCCTGCCGCACTCAGATTTTTGCTACAAAAACGTCCAACTCTGGAAGAATTTCAAGACTGGGTCGCGAGTACCAGCGCACAGTATGTGGTCGCTGAGCACGAGCAGGAGACCGAGGATGACAACTATCGTCTTTCGTCTGAACAAATCGCGTTCTGGCAGGAAAACGGTTACCTGATTTTACCCAAAGTTATAGACGCCGCGGCATGTGCTGCCAGTTGCGACGCCATCTGGCAATATACGGGAGCGACGCTGCAAGACCCGTCAAGCTGGTATCAGCCACAATGCATACAGCACGGCCTGATGCTGCCCTTATACAATCATCCGCAATTGAACAGCAACCGCGCATCAAGACGTATTCGCGCTGCCTATACGCAGCTCTACGGTAGTGAGGCAATTTACAAGACGATCGATCACGTCAGTTTCAACCCACCGGAAACGGCCCATTTTTCTTTTCGCGGGAGTGCCCTGCACTGGGATGTCAGTATCGCGCAACCGATACCGGAACGCTACCAGGGTTTGCTGTATTTAACTGACTGCGCCGACAGCGATGGCACCTTTCATTGCGTTCCCGGTTTCCATCGCCAGATCGCCGACTGGCTCAAGCAATTCAAGCCCGAAGACAACATCCGGCACATTGCGGCAGAAACACTGACAACGCGCGCCGTACCGGGCAATGCAGGCGACTTTATCATCTGGCATCAGGCTCTGCCCCACTGCGCAACTCCGAATCACGGTCAAACCCCGCGCATGGTGCAGTATCTGACTTATATTCCGACGAATCATGTGGAACACAGCGTGTGGATCTGAGGTTGGGTGATTTTTATTTTGTTCAGCCTCTAGTTCTTCGAAAACCGATTACAGCATGCGCCCACGCTAATCGGAACATTCAGGCGCAATGGTTTGATGCACTATCCATTCAAAGTGCAATGTAGCTCGAATTAGCTAATAGCCGAAAATATTTACAATTAAGCCAACTTTTTCGCTAATATGATTATTTTCCGCATAGCCTTTCCACTACGCGAGGTCGATCATGAGTTCAGCAGCGCCATTGCAGCAAGCGACAGCCAATTCACACTCCGAAGCAAGGAATACCCCTCGCCAACTCAGGCAAAACTCAGCGAGATCTGCCAGCGAAAAGCAAAATAGCTTTGCTGACTCACGACCACAAACGGCTATACAACGTCGCCTGCGAGAAACAGCAGCCGATAGTCCGCAAACTACTCAATTACTAGCCTTGCAGCGCATGGCTGCGGCAAGTGAACACGCTAACCAACTCAAGGCAATGAAAGCAACAGCGAGCGCCGCTGCTCTGCAAAGAGTCGAAGACGAAGAACCGTTGCAAGCGAAGTTCTCCGCCATACAGCGGGTAGAGGAAGAAGAACCTCTGCAAGGCAAGTTCAGCACCGCACAGCGGGTGGAAGAAGACGAGCCCCTGCAAAATAAGCTGATGACCGCGCAAAGAACCGAAGACGAAGAACTGTTGCAGGGGAAATTCGCGCCTGTGCAACGCGTGGAGGAAGATGAACTGCTGCAAGGAAAATTCGATACTGTACAAAGACAAGAACAAGTCGCCGCCAGGCCCAATAATACTGGTCTGCCGAATCAACTCAAATCCGGTATCGAATCTCTTTCCGGCATGAGCATGGATCATGTGAAGGTGCATTACAACTCATCCCAACCAGCCCAACTCAACGCACTCGCTTACGCACAAGGCAGCGATATTCACGTCGCACCGGGGCAGGAACAACATTTACCGCATGAGGCCTGGCATGTCGTTCAGCAGGCGCAGGGGCGCGTCAAACCAACGATGCAGATGAAAGGCGGCGTACCGGTCAATGATGATGTCGGGCTAGAGACAGAAGCGGATGTGATGGGAGCGAAGGCTTTATCAATACAGAAAAAATCTGAAGACGGATCTACACATGGGGCCTCGGAAAAAACACTACATCTGGATAATGAGGCGCAAAGTTTCGGCTTTAATGTTAAAGAGTTAATCGATATAAAACGGAAAATTGACGGTATCGATGGTGGAGGAGCCGTGCAACGACACAAAACAGACGTTGTGCAGCAAAAGAGTACGTGTGCTGGACTTGCATATGTAAATTATGCAAATCTCAACAGTGACGGCAAGGCTGCGTACAATTTGCTAGATAATAAGCGAGCAAATTTTGCGAATATTGATAAAACTGATGGTGGAGTGAATGCAATCACCGATAGTCAGAGTCGCGTGATTTCGGCAGAGCGTACGATCTCGTCTACAGCGGCACCGAGAAGCTCAATACAAACGACTATTGGTTGGCTTGGCAGATTAGAAGAAGGCAAAACTACTGGCTACGATGGTGGTCATTTAATTGCATCAAGCCTGGGCGGACCTGGTACTTGGGGGAATATGGTTCCACAAGACTACATTGAAAATCGCTGGGGTGATTGGAGAAAATATGAAAGGGAAGTCAAAGCTGTCATCGCTAAGACTGGCTCTCCACCTATTCTTAAGGTTCAATTAGGCTATAGCGGAGACTCAGTTTTACCCAGCACATGGGATAGTTGGCTAGACGATAAACATGGTGTCAACCTCAACTGGTACTCAATGTTTTGATAATCGAAAGAGTCGCGTCAATAATCCTCCCTAATAAATCTGCGGCTCCCGGCACATTTTCACGCCAGCAGCCGCATTTTCATTAGGGGTTGCGGTGACGTACTCATCGTCAAAATGCGTCACCTGAATTGCACTACTTCGCAACGAAGCGTAGTGAACCGGCGTTGCGAATGCGCTTGCCGCTGCGTTCGGCGGGCATGAATTCACATGATCGGGCAATGCGCAGGCTTTCCTGATCGAGTTGTTCATCGTCACTGCCCCACTGTACTTTGGCATCCAGCACTTTTCCTGTCTCAGACGTATAAATACCGACGACGATACCCGCATCTTTATTTTTATTATCTCTGTCATCGGCGATACGCAATTTGTCTGAGGACTTGCAAGTCTTCGCTTCCAGCACTGCAGGACTTGTATAGCCCTGATCAAACTTCCAGCGATAGGCGGTATAAGTTTCACTCGGCACCCAGCGACCTTCGGGTAGTATCTGGCAGCCAATAATCGCGTTCATCACGGTCAGATCAAGCATTTTCCAGCCACTGCTACGGACTAACTGAAACGCCTTGATTTTGCCGCTCTCATCAATCATCAGCTTCAGCATAGTGTCACCTTGCATACCATAGCGAAGGGCAGCTTCGGGATACGTGGGAATCGCGCACGCAGTGGCAATATCAATTTTCATATCATTGATTTTCGGTGTCACAGAATCTGCGATGACATTGGTCGCGGACGCTGCAACTGGTGCCGACACCGCAACCGGTTCTGCCGGTACCGCGTCTCTGGCTATCGCGGCGGGCGACATCAAAGTTTGCAACAGCATCCACAACAAAACTGCTCCGGAAAATTGACGCATGCGATACCTTTTCAAAAAGAAGTAGATGAGTGGCGCAACATCTCTACAGCGTCGTTGCTGTCGCGGTGTGAACCAAATGTGCGGACATTAAAAACACAAATCGTGTCGCAAGATTGTAATTAGATTAATATCTTTCAATCAAGCAATTTAAATAAATATTGAATACAATCGTAGCGCTTGATGCGTATCACAACCAAGACGGCACATATTTCCCCCATCCACTTTTCTGACAGGTCTGTACTGATATGAAAAAAATCGCGCTACTTTTTAGTCTGCTGCTGACATTCGCAAGCCTGTCTTTCGCTACGCCACCTGCGCAGGAAAACCCGATCAGTGCTTCGCCGGCGGACAACGCCCCTGACAGCCAGTCTTACCCGCTGCTGTTTCTTCGTTGCGCCCCAATCAACTATCCCAAATATGCGCTGCGCTATGAGTTGCAAGGCGACACCACGATTTCCGCTATTGCCGATGCCGATGGCAAAGTCATCTCTGCAGAAATCGCCCAAAGCAGCGGCTGGCGCATACTGGATGACGCTGTGCTGCAAGCCGTACAGAACTGCAAGGTATTGGATCAGCCTGATATGGAAAAAACGCCTCTGAAAGGCACATTTAAATGGCGTATCAGTGGCATTGATTACCAACCGCCGCAATTGATCGCCGCCAGTTGTGCGACCTCAGATGCGGTGCATATTGCCTCTGACGAAGAAAAAGAACGCGGCATCGTGATCGGTGTTTATCTGGATAAAAAAGGAGTGGTCAAAAAAATGACTCTGGAATGGAGCAGCGGTACCGCTTCGGATATGGAGGCAATCCGTCTGCTCAAGAGCTGTCAGTTCTTACCCGCACAGGACGCAAAAAAGACGCTGGAATCTGCGATTTCCATACGCCTGATCGCTGATGTGAAGTCCAAAATACATCGCGACTATTCACAATTCTGAGGCGAATTGAGAACATCACCACCGGATATAGTGAAGTATGTCAAACGAAAACATATCGCTACAAATGCGGCAACATCCCGGGCAAGCAGTGATCACCGCTCACACGATTGTCACGACCGACGGTCCGCGTCATTATCTGATGGCGACACCGCGGAAACAAAATGAGAACTTGCGTCCGCTGGTGATTATTCTGCATGGAGCGGGGGCTTCTGCGGCACAAGTAATGGGGCTGGCGTTTCCGGTATCCCCCTTATCCGTCTGGTTAGAAATTGCTGAACGCGAACAATTGCTGGTTGTCGCACCGGATGGCAGTAAAAAAGGCTGGAATGATAGCTTTGCCCATGTCAGAAATAAGCCAGAGACAGATGATACGGGCATGATTCGTAACCTCATCGCACACATGATACGAGAGCATGAGGCTGATCCGCAGCGCGTTTATGTGATTGGCGTTTCCAAAGGCGGCATGATGGCTTACCGTTTGGCGACGGAGTTGGGATCGATGTTGGCGGCGTTTGCCAGCGTCCTGGCTAATATGCCGCAGCAAAGCGTGTGCGCGGCTCCCGTGACGCCGATATCAGCTCTGATCGTCGCCAGCACCCGCGATCCGCTGGTACCTTATGGCGGTGGTAAATATTTTTACACGCCGCTGCTAAGCCCGATGAAAAGCATCAACGACACCGTCGATATCTGGCGCACGCTGGCGAACCTGCCAGCAACCGGAAAGAGCGTTGATATTCCGAAATCTGCTGCAAGCAATCCGACCTCATGCACACGAATCACCTGGGGCGACAATCCAGAACAGCTTCAAATCGTTTTACTCAGAATCAATGGCGGTGGCCATGCGGAACCCAGCCAGAGTCAGTTTTACCCTTGGTTTCTGAGCAGACTGGTCGGCGCACAAAATACAGATATCGATATTGCCGAGGAAGCATGGGCATTTTTCAAAGACAAACGCTGCAAAGATGCTGGCGGCAACAGCCGACCTGAAACAGCATCTGGTGAAAACAAATAAATTCATTTCGTAAAACCAACTCTGCCATCTGCAACACAACTCCTACCAACAGATGTACTCACTGATGAAAGATCGCATGAATAAATATAGCCTCACCACACCGCGCTTGCTATTACTTGCGTCGGTGCTGTCTCTCAGCGCCTGCACGACGGTCAATTACACTGCACAGCAATTCGTGCCGAAAGACCCGGGGAAAATCAGCTTGTTGCCCAGCGTTGCGCCTGCGTACCAGCTTGAGAATCTCGAATACAAGCAAGCCGACGGTGCGATCAGCCGTGGCGTTTACATCCGCAAACCTGGCGTTGATTTTACGGTGCTGTATTTCATGGGCAGCGGTGTCCGTATAGATGCCAACGGTACGAGTTTTGCAAAAGCATTTACCGAACTGAACGCCAATGTAATCAGCTTTGATTATCGTGGTTTTGGGCGCAGCGATTCAAACGGCAAGCCGCATAGTCTGATCGAGCTGGAGAGTGATGCGCTCGCACTGTATGACTATGCCCGCAAAATGGTACCTGGCCGACTGGTCGTACACGGTCATTCTTTCGGCAGTTTTGTCGCAGCAAGACTGGCGAGCAAACGCGCCGTCGACGCATTGGTATTGGAGGGCACAGGAACCACCGCTCTCGCCTATTCCGACAATATGGTGCCGTGGTTCGCAAAGCCTTTCGTCAAAATCAATCTTGATGAAGAGTTAACCGCCGTCGATAATCGCGCCGCCCTGCGTAATTATGCTGGTCCGGTGCTGATCATTAACGGTGTCAACGATGTACAGACCCCGGCAGCCACCGCGCGCGAATTATTTGCCAGTATTCCGCGCAGCAATAAACGTTATGAAGAAGTTGCCAATGCCGGTCATATGAACGCATTAAGTAAGCCGGAAGCACTGAAAGCGTATCGTGATTTTTTAAACGGTCAGTTCTGATCTGACTAGCAAGCACCGCCGTCAGGTATTCGCATAGTCTGCGGCGGTGATAGTTCAAGCTGACATCAGCATCAAGCCAGCACGGCATCAGCGAAATCTCTTCATCACATCAGCAATTGAATCGCCAATGCCCACATCATGACGGCAATGGCGGCATCGAGAATGCGCCATGCCAGAGGACGGGCAAATAAGGGCGCGAGCAATCTGGCGCCGTAACCGAGTAAGCCATACCACAGCGCGGCATTACATAAAGCGCCAAGCCCGAACCAGAATTTTCCATCCCCGGGCTGCTGCGCCCCCACAGCACCCAGCAACACCAGTAAATCCAGATAGACGTGAGGGTTGAGCAGCGTCACCGCCAGCACGGCTGCCAGCGCAGGTCGCCAATGCATGGCTTGTTCGCCGCCGCTCACCCGCATACTGTGCGACTGCATCGCCGAACGCATGGCTCGCACGCCATACCAGAACAGAAAAGCAGCGCCGCCCCAACTGGCGATACGCATCCACAGCGGGTTATTGCTGAGCAAAGTTCCCATACCCAAAATGCCGATGGCGATCAGCACCGCTTCACAGACCACGCAAGCCAGCACCGTCAACGCGACATGCTCGCGCCGCAAGCCCATGCGCAGCACATGCGCATTTTGCGAACCAATAGCCATAATCAGGCTGGCACTGAGCCCCATGCCTTTCAAGAAAAACGTGAACATCTTTAGCGCTCCTGCTGCAATGAATAAGCTTGCATGATGCGGCGCTTCACGGCTAAGCTGAAGTAAATTTAATTTATTTACGATTACATTAAAATTTCTTCATAATGAAATTCGATACCCGCCAATGTGCAGCGCTGATGAGTGTGATCGACAACGGTAGTTTTGAAGCCGCAGCGCAACAGCTGAACCTGACACCATCGGCACTGTCACAACGAGTGCGGGCGCTGGAAACACAGCTGGGAACGACGTTGCTGATCCGCAGCCGCCCTTGCCGTGCTACGCCTGCCGGACAGCGATTCTTGCAGCACCTGCGACGCGTCGCGGAAATGGAGCAGGATTTAGCCGATACGTTTTCCGATCAGCCGCATGCCCCCGTCAGCATTGCGCTGGCGGTCAACGCGGATAGTCTGGACAGTTGGGTTTTGCCTGCACTGGCGGATTTTCTGATCAAAGAAAATATCTTGCTGGATCTGTGCATTGACGATCAGGAGCACACCCATACGTTGCTGGAAAACGGCACGGTGCTTGGTTGTATATCAGCACAACAAGCAGCGATGCGGGGTTGCGAGGCAGAAGTGCTGGGCAATATGCGTTATCAGGCGGTTGCCAGCAAAGCGTTTTGCGCACGCTGGTTTCCACAGGGAATGCAACGTGACAGCGCCCGCCTCGCCCCTGTGCTGACATTCAATCGTAAAGATCAATTGCAATCGCAGTTTTTGCTTGAGCATTTCGGTTTATCTGACAACGCATTTCCCCGTCACTACATTCCCGCCACCTCGCCGTATAACCGTGCTATTGCGCTGGGACTGGGCTGGGGCATGATTCCCGAGCTGATGTTGAAAGAGATGCCGGGCGAATCCGGACTCGTCAGACTCGCACCGGCACACCCGGTTGATGTCACCCTGTACTGGCATCGCTGGAAAGTACAGTCGCCACGTCTGGCGCGCTTGTCTGCGAAGCTGGTCGAAACAGCGCGACACGCCTTGCGCTGAAGAGCATGAACTGCTATCGGCTCAGGATGATGCCTATGTTAAACTTTTGCCCTCAGCCGTAAACAAGCGGACACATGGATATACATGGGCGCAAAAGGCTACACAGGACAATCATGACAACCGCAATTCATCAACTTTTCCCTCAGCCTTTATGGCAATGGTTTGAACAAATCTGTGCAATTCCGCACCCATCCAAACACGAAGCTGCACTCAGCAAATTTATCCAGCAATGGGCAAAACAACGCGGACTGCCGGTGGTGGTCGATCATGTCGGCAACCTCATCATCCGCAAACCAGCCACCGCTGGCATGGAAGACCGCAAAACCGTCGTGATACAAGCGCATCTGGATATGGTGCCGCAGAAGAATGCAGATAAAGTGTATGACTTCACGACCGATCCTATCCAGCCATGGATCGATGGCGAATGGGTCAAGGCAAGCGGTACAACATTAGGTGCCGACAACGGCATCGGTATGTCATCCGCGTTGGCGATTCTGGGTTCTGACGATATTCGCCACGGCCCGCTGGAAGTGCTGCTGACAGTCGACGAAGAAGCTGGCATGACAGGCGCGTTCGGCTTGCAGGCGGGCATGTTGGATGCTGAAATCCTGATCAATACCGACTCCGAACAGGAAGGCGAAATCTACATGGGTTGCGCCGGTGGTGTCGATGCAGAAATCAGCGTCGCTTTGCAATGGCAGCCAGCGCCAGCAAATCAGCAAGCGTTCACGCTCAGCATCGCAGGTCTGAAAGGCGGTCACTCCGGTGTAAATATTCATCTGGGACGCGGCAATGCTAACAAGCTGATTGCCCGCTTCCTTGCCGGGCATGCGCAAGAACTCGGATTATCGTTATCCGACATCAAAGGCGGCTCGCTGCGCAATGCGATTCCACGCGAGGCGCAATGCAGCTTTACGATTGCCGCGGCAAAAACTGCATTGTTAGCGCAACGCATCGCGCAATATCAGGCGATATTGCAAGCCGAGCTGGCCGTCGTGGAACCCGCATTAAAACTCAGTCTGCAAAGTACACCATTGCCTGCGCAGGTGTTGCAGGCCGCAACGCAGACAACACTGATTAACCTGATCAATAGCTGCCCGAACGGCGTGATCCGCATGAGTGACGAGATCACCGGCGTCACCGAAAGTTCGCTGAATGTCGGCGTGATCAGTACCTCGCAAGACAAAGTGAGCATCCTGTGCCTGATCCGTTCGCTGATCGATACTGGTCGTGAAAACATCGAAAGCACGCTGCAATCGCTGAGCGACCTGGCGGGTGCACAGATCGCGTTTTCCGGTTGCTATCCGGGCTGGAAGCCGGACACCAGCTCTGCGGTGATGGCGATCGTCAAAGATACCTATCAAAGTATTTATCACAAAGAACCGGTGATCATGGTGATTCATGCGGGGTTGGAATGTGGTCTGTTCAAAAAGCATTATCCTGAACTGGATATGGTCTCCATCGGTCCGACCATCCGTTATCCGCACGGCCCTGACGAAATGGTGAATATCGAAACTGTCGGTCAATACTGGACGTTGTTGCTGGCGGTACTGGAACGCATCCCGGCAAAATAATCTGCCGCAAATCTGCCGCAACAGACGCATGCGATCCACCCGGCATGCGTCTGCGTTAACTGGCATCGGATCGTTTTTCTCACCTCCTTATTGATTGTGGCTTGCAGCCGGTTTTCAGGCCAGAAGCCGCATCAAATATAGAAGACAGAGACATATCCCCATCGCTATGCCACATATATCCCGCTTATCTCCCACAGACCAACCTTCCACGACCCCGCAAATCGCCAAGCTGTTCGCCTGCGGTGTTGTTTTTTTGCTTATTTTTCTCCTTTCCCTGAGGTTGACGCTTTTTGTGCCGTTAATGTCATTAAGCGGACAGTCGATGGTTTGCGAACCGACTCTGCAATGAACCAGCAACGCGTGCTGATCGAAATACAGTTCAATTTCGCCGGAGGGATATATGCCTGTCAATCCAGTCGATGCCGCCACCGCCGTCGGCAGCACCTCAGCCATCAGCGCAGCCAGTCATGCGCAAATCGCCGCATTGCAAAGACAACTTGCAACATTACAAAAAGAGTTGACTGACGCAGAAAAAACAGCAACGACCGAAGCGTCGCAACGACAAATGCTGCAACTCAGGCTGCAAATTGCTGAAGTTGAACAAAAAATAGCCCGTCTGAAATTGGAACAGTCGCAAGCCATCAATGAGGCGGCAAGCAACAATGCCACGGCCAATAATACTCAGGATAACCAGAATGCGACACCTGCAGTACATCCGACGGAAACGCTGGGCAACCGTATCGATCAGTACATTTAATCTGCCCACAGTCGATTAAAACGATGTAGTAAGAGATCACGGCAACAACCGGCGCTGTGTCAGCGCATTTGTCTGTGCCGGATGATTCACTGCCTTAAATTTTTTGCATCGACCGCATTCCACACTGCTATTCCCCGTAAAAGTCAGCATCCAACTCACTCTTTCAGCCTGTAAGCGTCAGCAGATACCTGCCGTTCTGACATACAATGGCGCTCTTCTTGCTGCATGCCAGCAAACCGTCACGGAAAGAACTAATGAAGCTTTTTTTCAGATTATTGCGGGCCATACTCGGCCCTTTCATGCTGCTCAAAGAACGTCTGAGCAGACCGCAAGGGATCGTCCGCGCTCCGGAAGATCAGGCGAAAGTCGATGCAGCCTGCCAGAAACTGGCCTTGTATCAATTCGCGACCTGCCCGTTTTGTATCAAGGTTCGTCAGGAAATGCGGCGACTATCGCTCACAGTGGAATTTCGCGATGCACAAAAATCAGCACAACACCGTCAGGCTTTACTGACACAGGGCGGCAGCCCGAAAGTACCGTGTCTGCAAATCACCGATGACAAGGGCAAGGTCCGCTGGCTGTATGAATCGGGCGATATCATCCGTTATCTGCAACAGCAATTTGCCTGATTTTCCTGATGCGGCGAGCAACAGGCATAACGTCTCAATATAGATAAGCCTTTCCAGCGATTTTGCTGCCAGCAAGCGCATAAATAAGGGGACTCCGTTTGAACCTCAGAGATGGAAAGAATAGTGATGCAGATTGCGTGGAATGAATTTACCCCGATAACGTCCTTAGCCGGCGGCATACTGATAGGCCTGGCAGCGGTCATGCTGATGGCCGGACTGGGGCGCATTGCCGGTATCACTGGTATCGTTGCTGGCCTGTTCAGTCCGGTGCGTGGCGACTGGGCATGGCGTGCTTTGTTCACACTGGGAATGGTCGCAGCACCGCTGATCTATCGCCAATTTTCTACGTTGCCTGAAATCACGCTGGATACGGACTGGCTGACATTGCTGATCGCCGGTCTGTTGGTCGGCATCGGTACCCGCCTCGGCTCTGGTTGCACCAGCGGTCACGGCGTCTGCGGTCTGGCACGCATGTCGCCGCGTTCTATCGTTGCGACAGTCGCATTTATGAGCAGCGGTTTTCTGACCGTGTATGTCATACGCCACCTGTTCTGAGAGAGATGACCACATGAAAAAACTGATCGCCGCCGCATTCTGCGGCCTGATATTTGGTCTGGGTCTGATCGTCGCGGGAATGGCCAATCCGGCAAAGGTGCTCGCATTTCTTGATCTGGCCGGCACCTGGAATCCTTCACTGGCCTTCGTCATGGGAGGTGCCATCGGCGTCGCTATTATTACGTTCACGCTATTACACCGACGCTCGCTTTCATTGCTGGGAGAACCTATGCAATTCCCGACGATCTCGGTGATCGATCTGCGTCTGGTTGGCGGTAGCCTGTTATTTGGTATAGGCTGGGGCATGGCAGGTATTTGTCCGGGTCCAGCAGTTGTATTGCTGGGAGCAGGCATCGCCAAAGGCGCTGCATTTTTGCTGGCAATGATCGCCGGTATGTTGCTGGTTGACCGTTTCGATAAGAATAGAAAAGCGGACTGACAGTAAGCAGTCTGCTGAACGTAGTATCACTTTTACGCTGAATATTTCATATAAAAATCAAAAGCCTGCAAAATTGTGCAGGCTTTTTATGGCACTCAGGCTCACTGCCCATTACTGGTAAAAGCGTAATGCCACGTACGCGTGCCACCGTTAGCGAAACTATTCGATTTTGAGTTTCTGCACACCACCTGCGGGACGTTTCTTAGGTAAAGTCAGACTCAACACGCCGTTATCATATTTTGCGCTCGCTGATGCGGTATCAATTTCGACAGGCAATTGAAAACTCCGTGACACTTCGCCGAAATAGCGCTCGCTACGCAGCACTTTGTCGTCTTTCCGGCTGCTGTCTTCTTGCTTAATTTCAGCGCGCAAGGTAACGACATTGCCGTCCAGAGCAACATGGATATCGTCCTTAGGAACGCCGGGTACTTCCGCCTGTACCGTGTAAGCGCCCTCATTTTCCTGTACGTCAATCTTGATTTGCGCCGGGCTGGGAAGTGGATCACCGTGCAGAGGTTTGACATAAAACGCCGGGCTCAGATCACGGAAAAAATCATCAAAGAAACCACTGCCACGCGGTGTTAGTGCACCCATATTTCTCTCCTTATCATGTCGTTGCAATCGTCTTTACAAACATATCTGACACGCATGCACCTGATGCAGTTTCAGGCAACATGCTCCCTGATTCCATCCATAAGATAGGAATAAACTATCCAAAAAACAAGTCCGTTTTTTTCAGATTTGATCTTCGTCAAACGTCAAATCACGGCGAGATAGCGTGCGCCTTTGCTCAGGTTTTCGGCTCAGAAACGGCATCAGATCTGCCACGTTGCCGCTATGCGTGTAGGATGTCGTCTGTATTTGCTTTTTCAGAGAATTTCTTTTGCAACACACTCATCTAAACACCGGCGATCACTTCGATGACGTTGAAGAGACTATGCCAGAACAAGACCAACCGATTTTTGAAGCTCGCCTGTGGCGCGATAAAGGCTGGACAGCCAAGGTCATCAAAAACGATGACGATGAAGGCTGGGCAGTGGCAATGCTGAAAGACGGGGAACCTGAACCGGCATTGGTTGGTCCCTGGACGATGGGACGCGATAAAAAAAATCCTAAGCCTTTAGATGCCAACGCGTTCGGTACGCTGGTCAAAACTGCGTCAGAAGTGATCCGCCGTCATGAACAACAATTACACGCGCTGCTGCACAAGAATCTGCTGGTCAGCACGGATGAGGCTGACTATAAAATCATGTTGGATATTGTGCCGGATGACGATGATCCGTATGCGTATCTGAGTGCCTGCGATGCCGATGGCGCAGAACTGGCAAAAGTGAAAGTTGCTGCGAACTATAAGCTCGACAGAAAAAACGCCTTGCGGTGGATAGAGAATGAATTTCGCCGCCCAGAATGAACGGAACCACAAAGAGCCCGCAAAAAAAAGCGACGACAAGCGGACGTTAATTTTTTTGCTGCGACGCTGATGTGAATCTGCACAGCAAATCGCTGGCCGGAATTTATACTGAAAATTTGTACTGAGAATTTCCGCAGTCAAATTCCACGCAATCTCTCATATCTGATGCGCCTGCCAGAGCATTTCTATGCTGGCAAGCGCATGTATATTGAGAGATGAAATGACACTCAGTTGGGCAAACAGATTATGCTGATTGCAAATTGCCATTAACGATTCTGACGCGATCACCGGATTGCCATCCAGGCTGAGCCGAAGGATGGAAAGTGCGTACATGGCCATTTTCCATTTTCACCCGCACCTCATAAACGGTCGTGGTACGGGTACGTTTCTCGATAGCGTTACCGGCAAAACCACCGCCAACTGCACCCGCCACGGTTGCCAGTTTACGGCCATCGCCACCGCCAACCTGATTACCCAATACACCACCAAGTAAAGCCCCGGCAACAGCGCCAACACCGCTGCCCTGTGAAGCCTGCTGCTCAATCGCACGCACCGATTCAACGACACCGCAATTATCGCAAACAGCCGGCTTACGTTCCGCTGTCGTTGTCGTGCCCGAATTATCATAACCTCCAGAACGGTAACCCTGTTTAGCTGTGTTTTGCACAGGCGCATTTGATGGTGAGAAGGAAGTCTGGTTATTGACAGCGGCATCTTTCGTCGCCACGGCATTGGCGTTGTCCGGCACAGTCTTGCTGTTAGAGTTAGGTAATACCCCGGTCATTGCAGCAACACCGATCAGGCTGACCAGCATTACTGATACCGCAGCACCTGCAACAAGTGGATGAATACGTTTATTTGTTTGATTATCTAACATAGCTCGGATCCATTAAAAAATTAAAACAGAAGTATGGATATCTCAACGAAACATGTGTTCATCAAGTTGACCCGACTGCCGTATTAATCGTAAGTACATGTAACAACAGCGGGTCAGTTACGTCAAAACAAAGATCAGGATAATTTCAGTTTTCCTGCCAACGGGCAGCAACATCGCAAAGAATGTACACCCCTTTTCCCTGACAACAGTGCATTACGGCACCGTTGTCAGGTTCAATAATTAAAACGAATATTGCAAGCCTACAGAAACGTTATTGACAGCCTCTTTGTCACCGCTGAATTTGATTTTGCGGGTTTCAAATTCACCACGTAAGGCAAGCTCTTTCGTCAGTTTGTAGCTCGCACCAAAACCAAAGACAGGTTGAGTTGATGTAGTGCTGTCGTTGTAGGCGCCCACGCCTGCAACCGCGCCGCTGCCTTCAGCCTTGATACTCGCCAGACCCAATTTAGCAAACCCGCTCAGTTCAGGGGTGAATTCATATTTATATAAACCGGAGACTTCAAAGCCCTTGCCTTTCATATCAGCAGATACGTTCGTACCGCTGACATTGCCGGTTGCAGAAATGGTTCCCAGAGAAAAATAACTCGCTTCAACTGCAAAGTTTTTGTCGATGTTATAACCGCCTAATAACTTGTAGGTGTTTGAACTGGTACTGCATGAAACGACATTTTTGCAATCGTCATTCCAATGTGCTTTACCGACAGTCGCGCCAACATACACTTGCGCAGATGCTGCCGCACTCAGCATAAAACCAGCAGTAGCAATCATTCCAACAACCAATTTTTTATTCAACATCATGTGACTCCTCAGGTTATCCAACGTCATACAATTCATTGCTACACAATGACTATGTAGCTCAGCCTCAGCACGACAAGTTGTGCTTAAAGTGTGGAAACAGTCTGGCAGTGGGAAATTTTTTTTGAAATAAAAATTCTGATAGTCTCCCGTGATGAAACAGCAGGTACCGGAATCTGCGACCTTTCAATTCGTTACAAAAGGCCGGGGGAGCGACATCATCGCGACGACTTCTGGCAATGAAATCCGGCATATTCAAGTCAGTCGCAGCGTACAATAACGGCTTTGGCGGGCATCAAAATAACCGATGCTACGCATTCCGCACTTCTGCAGATATCTGCCTCAACCCGGTAAAAAAAACCATTCATCAAAGCTGCGGCTTTTAGTATGCACAACAAGAAATTTAACTCGCTGGCAAATTCATATTTGATCTACATCGGCGTTGCCATTGCTTCCGGCGGCGTCGCTTTGTACACGCCACTCATCGTCTCTGAAACAGGTAAAAATTTTTCTGGTTTCTGGGCTGCGTCTATCCTTTTCGGATTAAATCTGGGTCGCGTTATTGGTTCATTTGCAGGTAGCCGGTTTTCACGCGCAGTCAATCATCCGCTCATGGTTTGCGGAAATATTTTTCTCGAAGGAATTGCGCTGTATTGCATGGCATTTCTGCAGCAGGCATGGGCGCTCGCGCTGTTTGCTGTTCTCGCTGGCTTCGGTAGCGGGTTGTCATTTCCGGGCTTAAAAAATTATCTGCTGAAACTCCGTGATCTGGATCAGTCTGCATTATTCAGTCGCCTGGCGTTTGCTATACGGATGGGTTTGGTCAGCGGTTATCTGATGGCTAGCTGGGTGCCGCATGAAAGCCTGCGCCTGGTATTTCTGATCGTCCTCGTTACCTTCATTGCTTATGGCATTTTTATGTTGATCGCCATGCGGGCAATTTCTGAACATGAAAAACAATATCTGGCCTTGCATACGACATTGGCGCAACAGGAAAGACAGACATCAACACGACAGACAAATTCAGCCAGCCAAGACATCGCTGAAACAGGACAAAGAACGACCGAATTGCCCCTCCTTTTCTATCTGTCCAACGCGATGTTCTGGTGTTTTGCCATACAGCCGATGATAGGATTCAGTCTGCACATTCCTCAGTTCACACCAGATATTCCGGTATCGACACCATTCTGGATATCCGCACTGGTGATCATCTTTTTTCAGATTCCGATTTCTAAACGTGCGATCAGAATCAGAGATCATTTCCGTTTTCTACAAATCGGTTATGGCTGTCTTTTCCTGAGTTTTTTACTCATGCTTGTATTTACGCACTCTGCCACCGCCGTTATCGTTTCAGCGGTATTGCTCTCGTTCGGACAAGTATTTTATGGCCCATCCTTAGACGTGCTGACCGCGCGTTTTGCGGACAAAACTTGCGCAGATACCGGGAAGCTGATGTCGAAACAAATGCTGTATCAAAGCATGGGGAATATGGTGGGCAGTCTTGCCGGCGGAATACTTTTCGATCTCTCGCAGCATTTCGACAGCCCCCGCCTCAACTGGTTGTTGTTGGCACTTGCCAGTGTCGTCATGGTGATCCTGAGTAAAAATAAAATTCCTCAACTCTATCGGCAAGCCGGAAATATGCCATCAGCACATTGAAATCACCTTGAATGTGATTGGAATAAGGAAAATGCTGTTTTTATTTTTCACATTTACCTTACTTAACGATTGTTTTCGTTCTGTGAACTCAATTCAATATTAAAATTCCAGCTGGCTTTACAGGTGAAATAATGAAGATACACGGCGAGTGGGAAGTGAGTCAGGTACGTAACGTGGTTGTACGCGCTTTTGCAGGCAATTTTAATGAACAGGGTGTCAGAGCCATGTTTGAAGACTATAAAGCAATCGCTCCGACCGGCGTGGCATGGGCAAGTCTGGCACAAGGCGAATATTGGGAAATGGCTCCCACCGCCGCTTTAAAAGCTTATACGTCGATGCGTGACTGGGCCATTGCCCATGGCTGTCAGTGCATCGCTTTCGTGTGCCCAAGCAGGTTTCACCTGGATATCGTGCAACGAAATTCCGGTGTTGTTCCAGGTGATGATTTTTATGTCTGCACGACCACAGAAGAAGCTTGCGCATGGTTGACGGCCAAAGGTTTCCCATTTTCCATACAGGATTTTCAGCACACGGCATTTTTAGAAAAAGCCAAAAGAACGCTGGAAAATGATCCACTGAGTAGCTTCTTCAGAGTTGCTTAAGTCCTACTGTATCTGACGACGCAATCGGATCACTCATACTCGTTGTACTTGCGAGCATCTCCACGAACGATATCACTCGGATACTTCCGCGCATTCAACTGAATTTTTTCATTCGTCGCAGCAATCAGGTCGATGTTTAACTGATCTGCCAGCATGATCAGGTATGCCATAACATCGGCCATTTCATGCCGCACCGCCTGTAATTTTTCCGCACCAAGTTCATCGGCCTTGCCATTGTTCAGCCACTGAAAAGGTTCCAGTAATTCAGCCGCTTCTACAATCAGGGCGCTCGCCAGATTTTTTGGGGTATGAAACTGTTCCCACTGGCGTTCAGCAGTAAATTGACGCAATTGCGCACGTAAATCATTCAGGCTGTCTGTCGTTGCGAATTCATTCGCCATGTCATTTTCCATAAAACGTAAAAAGATGTTTTATTGCACTGCAATATTTTTAATGGCAGGGACGTACATCCAAGGTTAAAATGCGGATTGCGGCATTGCGCCATTTTTAAAGAGCTACCGGATCAAGGGTAATGCGCAAAGCTAAGGTAAACAGAAACTGTTGTTCCTGCTGCGTTGTTAGCGATCAGTTTTACCGATCATTTCAAGATTCATTTGTGCAATCACTTTACCAGGCGTTCCTGATCAAAATTAACGCTTGAAACGTCTTATCCACCTTTAAGGAGAGATTCATGCCTTTGATTCAAACACAAATTTCCGTCGTTGCACAAGAGCAGTTGAGCAAACAGCTGGAACTTTTACAATCATTCTCAAACACCGCCTTTCAAGGTCTTGAAAAAATGATTGCGCTCAACTTCGCAACCATCAAAGACACCGTGGAGAAAGTCACCACAAGTTCCCGTCAGGTATTAGCAAGCAGCGGACCTCAGGAATTATTAGCGTTGGCACAAACGCAGCGACAACCTCAGATCGACAGCTTGCTCGCCTATAGCAAAGAACTGGCGACCATCTCCAGCGCTACGCGCGAAGCATTTCTGCATCTTGCCAACGCAGGTAAAAATAATCTGATTTCGGTGAAAATCACAAATACCGAGGCTTTACCGGTCGTCGCAGAGAAATCCCTGAACGCAAGCCCGGTCAGTAAAAAAAAGGTATCTCCAGTAAAAATCAAAAGCAGCACCAGCGCTACGCAAATTTCACTTTTACCTGAACCGGATGTGAAAGTCAGTGCCAGCAAGAAGGCGGTCAGTCTGCCGCCAGCAGAAACAAAAAAAACATCGGTAGCGACAAGCAAAACTAAAACGGTAGCAAAAGTGGCGGCAAAATCGGTCAGTACAAAGGTCGTTCCAGCGACGCCGGCAAAAACTGCTGTTCCGGCAACAAAAGCGCCAGCTCCTAAAGCATCCAAAAAAGCATTAGCGACAAAAGCGACCACGGCTCAGGCTGAAGCAAAATCAGCCAAGGCAGAAGTACAGAAAACAAGCCCAGCCACCGCGTCTGCTGCATCTACAACGCCGGTCCAAATAAAGGAAGTAACGGCAGTAAATACTGCAAATACAGCAGCTGAGGCATCTCCAAAGACCGCAGTTCCGGAAAAAAAATCAGCGGTGAAATTTCCTTTCCCACCGACTAAAAATCTGCAAGGCGATAAACCTGCATTTCCACAAGCAGGTGGCAGACCCGCATACAAAGGTAAAGCCAGTCCTGCAACCGGCGCGAAAAAACGCGTTCGCCAATAACAGCAACCTGCCCCCCTCTGAAATAAAAAATCCCGATTTCTATCGGGATTTTTTTTATGTCATTCATTCAGCAGTTGTCAGACGTAACGGCTCATTCTGAATTATTTCAATCAAGCTAAGAGCCTGTTTTTACATTTCAGCCAGGCGTCTTAATCTTTCCTGCTCTTCGAGGATAGCCGACTCTATTTCACGCATCACTTCACCCACATTCACCGGACGCGTATCGGCGGCGACATGCCCGGTCAACGGCGTTTCGGGTGTCAGCTGACCTGCAACATACATCTTCCAGATTTCTTTGCCATATTGGGTGTCATTCAACTGCGGTGCAAACTGCCCGAAATACGATGCCAGATTCGCCACGTCACGCTCCAGCATCACTGCCGCTTCCGTATTGCTGGCCGCATCAATCGCCTGCGGTAAATCGATGATGACAGGGCCATCGCCATCGACCAGAATATTGAATTCTGATAAATCACCATGAATAACACCTGCACACAGCATCAGCACCACCTGATGTAATAATTGTGCGTGATATTGCAATGCCAGCTCAGCCGACAAGGCAATATCATTCAGCCTTGGAGCGGCATTGCCATCAGCGTCCGTCACCAGTTCCATCAGCAACACGCCTTCAAAACAAATATAAGGCGTTGGGACTTTTACACCGGCGGCAGCTAACTTATAAAGGGCATCGACTTCGGCGTTTTGCCAGACTTCTTCCTGCATCTTACGGCCATAGCGCGTGCCTTTTTCCATCGCCCTTGCCTGACGGCTGTTTTTTACCTTACGCCCTTCCTGATAAGAGGCCGCCTGTTTAAAACTGCGCTGGCTCGCCTCTTTGTAGACTTTTGCACAGCGAATATCTTCGCCGCTACGAACAACATAGACAGTGGCTTCTTTGCCACTCATCAACTGCCGCAGCACTTCATCGATCAGCCCCTCTTCGATCAGAGGCTGTAGTCTTTTTGGTGTTTTCATGCCATCGCTGTCATGTTCACTTACGCGGTTTGCCGGTACGTTGCGACGGCGTATGCGGACGTGATTTGTTGCGCTGATCGTAAATGGTCTGAGCGTCCTGTTCCGCGCGTTCCAGCGTCCGCATTTCAGGATGATCGTCGTGCAGCGTAAAAAAATCATTCGCCTGCGCGCGCATCACGTGCTTAATCGCAGCTTCATCAGTGAGATCAAATTTTTCTGTCATCAGCGTAGTGACTTCATCCAGATATTCTTCATAGGTCATCATAAGGGTACCCTTGGGAAAAGCGCTTGTCGCGCGATGTATATTATTTATATTTATTGAATGTCACCCAGTGCACTAATGTACAGCGCCAGACATCAGCGTCAGCAGTGAGTCAGCACACGATCAGGACCACCGCAGGATTAACGCGCATCTGCCCGGATGCAGAGCCACATCCAAGTGGCAACTGTTTCAGACCGCATTGTACACGTGAGGCCGCACAAACATTCGCCAGAACTCGCGATCGACAAGCGGAAATCAATGCTTTTTCTCGGCTACAATGCGACCTTTCCCGAAACACTGCAAGGCTGGTTTTATGAGCATCATTATTCACGAAGGGCTGCGCGCCTATATTGACCCTCTGACTGAACACGAATATGCAGCGCTGGAACGCAGCATACTCACCGAAGGCTGCCGTGATGCACTGGTGCTCTGGGGCGAGGTTCTGATTGACGGGCACAATCGTTATGAGATCTGCCAGCGCCACAACATTCCGTTCAAAACGATACAAAACGATCATTTTAAAGATATCGAAGATGTACAGTTATGGATGATCGATAATCATCTGGCTCGCCGCAGCGTTTCCGATTTTCAGCGCGGCATGTTAGCGCTGCGAAAAAAAGAAATTATTTCTATGCGCATCAAAGCACAAGATGAAAGCGACACATCAGGAAATGAAGAAACAGACGTCGCTATTCCCGTAGTAAAACCTACGCAAAGTCGTCAGGAAATCGCGCGGGTTGCAGGTATCAGCAGCAACGCTGTTTTACAGATAGAAAAAATTCAGCGTGCAGCAGCACCGGAACTGGTCCAGGCTGTGCGCGATGGCACTATTTCCATCAGCGCTGCGGCTGCCGTCGCGACACTGCCAAGCGATGAGCAAGCTGCCGCAGTTGCCGGGGGGCGTAAAGAATTACAGCAAGCCGCCAAACAGGTTCGCGAGAAAATACGCGAGCAAAAAGCACCGGCAAAAATGAACAAGGTTCCTGAATCTCAAGAGACAGAAAATCCGTCTGATACCGCTAACGGAGCGATGGATCAGGTCAGCGAATCTGTCATTCTTCAGCAAAGGATTAAAGCTCTCGAAGCCGAAAACGCGGCGCTCGTAGAAAAGATTACTCAGTTGAATGCAGCCTTGTCGGCAGCGACAGCAACGAACTAATGCAGAGAGTTTCAGGATAATCATGTCGAAGCCACGTCAGAGTTTGTCCCGCCTTTTTCTGAATAAGCCACCGGCGGATGAAGTGATCCATCGCAAGCATTTGCAAGCACTTTCAGATCAGCATCAAGGTAAACCGTTTATTCTCGATGATGACGGTCTGCGCATGATGTATCTGACACCGACGTGCATGCAAAGCGCGATGAAGCTGGATGAACCGCATCGCTTACTCTGTGCTTATTCACGAATCATGATGGGGTTTCTGCTGTTCAATCCGGCACCGAAACATATTATTCTGATCGGTCTTGGCGGCGGTTCACTGGTCAAATACTGCTACCACCATCTGCCGGATTGTCGCATCACTACAATCGAAATCAACGCTGACGTGATCGCGATGCGGGAACAATTTTTTATGCCGCCCGATGACGAGCGCCTGACGGTGATTCATGCGGATGCGGCTGAATGGTTACCGCAGCAAACCGAACAGGCCGATGTGATTTTTCTGGATGCCTACGACACCGAAGGCCTGGTACCAGCATTGAATAACGCCGCATTTTACGCACACTGTTACCGGAATTTACATGCGTGCGGTGTACTCATTGCCAATGTATGGGGAAAGCCAAGCACGTTATCGCCAATGCTGGAAATGCTGTACACCCAGTTTTCCCATCAGTTACGCTGGCTGAAATCCTACGACAGCTACAACCTGATTGTATTCGCCAGCAAACAACAGACCGGACAGGATCAACTGATCACCAACGCAAAAAAGCTGAACGGCGCGCATGAAAGTCTGGGGCTGGCAAAGATTCCCCTTCACTGGCATCTGATAACGCCGTCAGCGCCTGGCAGTGAGGACATGATCGACGCCATCAAACAAAGCCTGCGCGGGATACTGGTCACCGATCCGAATGTGCCGCAAAGCTATGCAGAATGGAAATTATCTGTGCAGGCGTGACCGCGTGAACATGTCGCTTGCACCTACGATATAGACAGAGAAATAACTTCTGAGATACATCATAGGTTGCTGCTTTTTTATTCTGTGCAGATTGTAAAAACAGGGGATTTCTGGCAAGCTTTGAATATCACTTCTGAGAAGAACAAGTACAGAACATCGGTTCAGGGAGAGTTGCTATGTATGATGAAAATGATTTTTCCGCGATTTCCAAATTTCTGAAATTAGGAATTAAAATCACCTTCACCAATCCCATGGGGCAAAACCCGTCCTTTGTGACCAGTTTTCCGACACCCAAAGGCGCCAAAGTATCGCTCAATGAGAGAAGCCTGTACGATGTCGAGCGCAAACTGCGGGCATTGCTGGGCGACGATTCTCCGGTAAAAACCAAGCTTGCTCCCTTCGCCTACTTAGGAACCAATTTTCGCGGCTTAATGTACTGTACCCGGGGATCAAACGAATACGTTGTTGAGGAAACCCACAATATATTCGGCACCGCGTCCCGACGCGTTGTCAGAAAAGCCGACGACTTCAACCAACTGCTCAGTTAAGTCACTACACTTTTCAGTATTCCAGCTCCATCTGCGTTACTTTGCCTTCTCTTTCTGGCGCTGCTCTGCGCATGGCAACCAGCGAACGGCAATGACTCCGGTATTGCGCTAAGCATCAACGATAGATACTGCACCCTCTCGACTCTGCCTGCTTTTGGCGATATAAAATCTTAAGATCGTCATTCACCGACAAAGCGGCGCTATTCACCGATAAATATGCGACAAGCATCGTTATACGGTTTATCTTTACTCTGTCTACAGAAATATTGATCAAGGAGCTGAGATGAGCCGACAACATGAAGAGCCTCAAACGCGACACAGAAAAAACTTTTTGCTCGGTACCGTACTGGTCACGATAGGCGTTCTTTTTCTTGCAGAAAAAATGCGTGTTTCTGATCTGGCTGATTATTGGTACATCATGCCAGCGCTGATGGGATGTTTTGGTCTGATTGAAATACTTAGCTCACGCCAGCCCCAGAATATTGCGAATGGTTGCTGTACCGTGATTCTGGCTTTCTGGATATACGCATCTGTAGAAAATCTGTGGGGCTGGACATTCTCCACCAGCTGGCCAGTTGTTTTGATTGCCGTTGGTATCAAAAGTATCGTCGCCGGTCTGCTTTCGACACGTCAGTAATTTTATTATTCGTTCATCTGTGGAGTTCACATCATGAGTAAGCGACAACCGCAAACCCAGGTATTCTTTGGCGTTCTGTTATTAATTTTCGGTGCATTAGCACTAGTAGATAATTTAGACATTTTCAGTACACGTCAGTTTTTCCAATTCTGGCCCATGGTATTCATTCTGGTTGGCATGCTCAAAATTTCCCGTAGTCAGAATACCTCTGGTCGTCTTATCGGCGCAGGTTTCGTTGCCTTAGGCGCGCTGCTGACGCTGCAACATCTGGGTATCGTTTACTTCAGAATGCGTGACTGGTGGCCAGTTTTTATTATCGCTGCAGGTCTGATGATTATTTTCAAGGATAAGATGAATAGCAGCACATCTTATTCCAATCCGGCTACAGGAAGCGGCAATCAGCAAGCGGAAAGCAATATCTCCGCAATTATGAGCGGCGCAAAAATGCAGAACTCAACACCGGACTTCCGCGGTGGCGAGCTGACCGCGGTGATGGGTGGTATCGAACTTGATCTGCGTAATGCCGGTATGCAAAACGAAGCGACCTTAAATGTCTTTGCTATGTGGGGAGGAATAGAATTAAAAATTCCTCACGACTGGACAGTCATTTCTCAGGGCGTCCCCATTCTGGGTGGGTTCGAAGATAAGACAGTACCGCCGATGGTACGCGATAAAAAATTATACCTGCAAGGATATGCGATCATGGGCGGCGTCGAAGTGAAGAACTGACGTTCGAGAACTCGCATGCATCCGATTCTGTCCGATTTCCGCCGGTTTCTCTGGTATGTCGCAATCTGGCTGTTAGCAGGCGCTTTATTTTCCAGGCTCCTGGTTTCCGCTGGATTGTGCCAATGGATTTACGCCCTGACTTTTGCTCTGCCAGTGTCACTGATTTTCGGTTTTGTGGCGACGTCATCGTATTACATTTGCCGGACACTTCCCTTATCCAGACGTTCTATTTTTTTGACGTTTCTGATGTTCGGCAGCAGTGCGATGGTTTCAGGCATCCTGCTGTTAGGAATATGCGAAATCTGGAATATGGCTCTCATTTCCGTGACCGGTCAGGAAGCGGTACTCGCTATATCAAACCAGCTCGCAGCGATTATTCTCGCTACCGGATTCGCACTGTATTTGCTTGCTCTGCTGGCTTACGATGTACTTATTAGCTTTGATAATTTACGAGCAGCGGAACGTCGTGAGGCTGCTTCGCGTCTGTTTGCCCGTGATGCAGAATTACAGCTTTTACGTACACAAATTGATCCTCACTTTTTATTCAACAGCCTCAACTCCATCAGTGCACTGACAAGCATTGATCCTGCTGGCGCCAGAAACATGGCAATTTCGCTGGCAGATTTTTTCAGAAAAACGCTGGCCTTGTCTGAGCATACAACAATCACTGTCAGAGAAGAACTTGATCTATGCGGGCATTTTCTGGCGGTAGAAAAAATCCGTTACGGCCAGAAATTACAAGTCAATATACAAGTTCATCATACTGATCTTGCATTAATACCGCCTATGAGTTTGCAACCCTTATTTGAAAATGCGATCAAACATGGCGTACGGCAATTACCCAAAGGCGGCTTGATTAGCGCCAGCATCTGTGGCCAAGATGGATGGCTACATATCCGGGTAGAAAATCCCGTTTCAGATAAAGTTATCTCGGATAGCGGTATCGGCCTGGGATTAACAAATTTACGCGAGCGCTTTAATACGATTTATGGTGATCGTGCCCGGGTGCACTGGTCACGCACGGAAAATCTCTTCTTTGTAGAAATATCGTTACCAATAGAGTTAAAACGACAAGCTGACACGATATGAATCATTCCCTCAGAGTATTAATTGCTGATGATGAAGAACTTGCCCGCCGCCTGATTCGGGAGTATCTGCGCTCTCATCCGGACATCATCGTTATCAGTGAATGTGAGACTGGCACTGAAGCAGTTGACGCGATATTTGTGCATCAACCCGATCTGATTTTTTTAGATATACAAATGCCGGAATTAACCGGGCTGGAAGTATTGGATGTCACCGGCAGAAAATCCGGCGTTATCTTTACGACCGCGTATGACCAATATGCGGTGAAGGCCTTTGACTTACACGCAATAGATTATCTTTTAAAGCCATTTTCCCAACAGCGTTTTGATGAGGCACTGCAGAAGGCGAAAAAACTCATACAGGAAGATAAGGTCGTTGCCTCGCCTCCAATCGGTATGCAACAACTGATTACATCAAGTGTGCAACAATCGCAGCGCCTGACGATACGCGACAGAGAGAAAGTACATGTGCTGCCATTCGAGGAAATTGATTTTATCGAGGCGCAGGATGACTACATTCTGGTTCACGCACAAGGCAGAACAGTGATGAAAACGCAGAGTCTGTCGGACATCGAGGAACAGCTTTCGTCAGCCGGTTTTGTCAGAGTCCATCGCTCTTATCTTTTGCAGATTAAGGCATTAACAGGAATAGAACGCCAGAGTAAAGATACTCAGGTGGCCGTGCTACGCAGTGGTATAAAAATTCCAGTCAGCCGGACGGGCTATGAGCGCCTGAAAACAAGATTGAATTGATCGACTTGAACCACGTTCGCTGTCCGTGAATCAGTCGGCGACAACGACCAGTCATTCTCGTTTTTTGTTGATTTGAACCCAGAATAATTCCGTTCATCGCAGCTCGTGTGCAAAGCAAAGAAATTAAGTCTATCTTTCTGCTTCAGACAAACAACCGAGGAAAGAAGATGAATTCAATAAATCTGGATGAAGTGACAGCATTTTTCCGCCAAAGCCTGCATGAATTTATTTACCTGATCAAAAAAACGGCTTACCTGATTGCCAGTTTGCCACTGCACAGCATTTTCATCGCTTGCATCGCCATCGCACTGATATTCACTGTGCTCCCGTTGGCAATCAGTCTTTTTTGTATTTTTCTTTTATTGAAAATATTCAGCGTAATTATTATTTTTGCAGTCAGAAAAACACGACGCGGCTCCGTAAAGCAAATTCTTTAGCGTCATGACTAACTGTAAAAATGAATACTGTTTCAGTTAAGCTCTATGCTGATTAATCGCGTCACGAGTTTCAATCGCGACGCGTCGGGCAGCTTCTGCAAAGGTTTCATTACCGGAAGTTTTTGCGTACAGAATTGCGCGCGACGAATTAATCATCATTCCTGTTCCGTTCGCTGTTTTGCCTGCCGCGACAGTCGCAGCAATATCGCCGCCTTGCGCACCAATGCCAGGCACCAGTAATGGCATATCGCCGACAATATTGCGTACCTGCGCCAACTCATCAGGAAAGGTCGCGCCAACGACCAGTGCACATTGCCCATTGGTATTCCACTTTTCTACAACCAGTTTGGCAACATGCTGATACAGAGGCACTCCACCGACATCCAGGAATTGCAAATCAGATCCGCCAGCGTTTGATGTGCGGCATAAAACTATCGCGCCTTTATCTTTCCATTCCATATACGGTGCGACAGAGTCGAATCCCATATAAGGATTGACGGTCACCGCATCGGCGGCATATCGTTCAAATGCTTCGCGTGCGTATTGCTCTGCTGTTGCACCGATGTCACCCCGCTTTGCATCCAATATGACGGGAATCGCGGGATAAGTCGTTTTGATATAGCGGCAAAGGGCTTCCAACTGATCTTCTGCACGTAATGCGGCAAAATAAGCAATCTGCGGTTTGAATGAGCAAGTAAGATCGGCAGTGGCATCGATCATCGCTTTGCAAAAAGTAAAAATGGCATCAGGTTTGCCGGCTAACTCGGCCGGAAAACGACTGATATCAGGATCGAGTCCAACGCAAAGCAGAGATTGATTTTCAGCCCAGGCGGCATTTAATTTTTCGATAAAAGTCACAACTTACCTCTGCGTATACGGATTTTCATTAATCCAGCATTATACCGTGCAGACTCAGGCCTGATAGACCCGAAGATCAAAGACAAGCGATACCGAATTTGATTATCATGTCAGGCAATCATTATTATTTCTGTTTAGTTTCTATTTTTTTTGAGTGTCATATGAACGAATCTGTAAAAAAAGAACCGGACTTACTGGCACTTGATAACCAGTTTTGCTTTGCGCTGTACTCTGCGTCGCTGGCACTCACCAAAAGTTATAAACCATTATTAGAAGAACTCGGCCTGACGTATCCGCAGTATCTGGTCATGCTGGTACTTTGGGAACAGGATCATATTCTCGTTAAAGATATTGGAAGCGCCCTGTTTCTTGACTCTGGCACACTGACGCCTCTGTTGAAACGCATGGAAGCAGCTGGCTTACTGGAGCGCCAGCGGGACGACGCTGACGAACGACAGGTCAGAATTATTCTCACGAACAGTGGAAAAGAGTTGAAAAAGGCAGCAAAAAAAATTCCACTCAAAATCCTCTGTGCCAGCGGACAAGACCAAAAAACACTGATGCAACTACGCAGCCAACTCTCAGAATTGAGAGCAAATCTCACAGAAAAATAAAGTTTCTTTATCGAGTGCATAGAAAAAAACAATCGCCAATTACATTGCACACAATTAAATTGTGTAATATTATTCTTCCATCGACTCATTGGGTCGTAGCGAAAATATTCTTCATGCAGTCAATTTAAATGGGAAATCTTATGCAAGTTCTTTACACAGCAAGTGCAACCTCTACCGGTGGCCGCGATGGCCGCTCTGTTTCCAGTGATAATCAACTAGATGTTAAACTCACGACGCCAAAAGAATTAGGCGGCGCGGGCGGCGCAGGTACGAATCCGGAACAATTATTCGCTGCGGGTTATTCTGCATGTTTTATCGGTGCACTGAAGTTCGTCGCTGCGGCGAGTAAGACTGCATTGCCAGCAGATCTTTCAATCAAAGCGGACGTTGGTATCGGCCCAAATGGCAAAGGTGGCTTTGGTATTCAGGTTGCACTGAATATCTCGTTACCGGGAATGGATCGTCAGTTAGCTGAAGATCTGGTCAATAAAGCACATGAAGTTTGCCCTTATTCGAACGCAACCCGCGGCAACATTGAAGTAACACTGACCATATTGTAATAACATCGCGCTTGCCAGGGAAAATCACCCTGGCGCGGCAGAATCAGACCAAATACAAGTTACCCGCACCGGTTTTTCCTTGAAAAATCGGTGCGGGTATTATTTTTCTTATCGATGTAAAGTTAGCTTGACATTATATATTTTAACGCTAGTATGTAAAGCATACTTTACTTTTCAATACATCAATTTCAGATTATTCAAGAAGTAAGGTAAACAGCCTGCATTTGCAATGGCTATTTTTCTGTCCACACATGTCAAACAAACTTTACATGGAGAATATAATGCGTGAAAAACAAGCGAATCACATGTATTTCAAAGAGTTACTGGGTGCTTTTTTTATTTACTTTATCGTCATATTTCTCAGTAATTTCCTTGCTGATCAGATGACACCACAGCCGCTCCGTACCCTGATTATTCTGGCGCCGGTCATTCCAGCCATCATGATGATCTGGGCGATTATCAGACAATTCCGCCGTATGGATGAATACATCAGACGTCGCCAATTAGAAAATGTCGGCATTTCCGCAGCGATGACTGCTATCTTCGCATTATCTTATGGCTTCATGGAAGCAGCAGATTTTCCTAAATTAAGCATGTTTATTGTCTGGGGCTTGCTGATGGCGGGCTGGGGAGTAAGCGATGCAGTGCGCTACTGGAAAGAGAAATCAGCATGAAAAATTCGCTCAGGGAATTGCGATCTCAAAAAGATTGGAGTCAGGCACAACTCGCCGATCTTCTGGAGGTATCCAGGCAGACGATTAACGCCATAGAAACAGGCAGATACGATCCCAGTTTGCCGCTCGCTTTTGCAATTGCAAAATTATTCGGAATGCCGATAGAAAAAATTTTTGAAGCGGAATAAAACTGAAAATTTGTCTGCAAACGAAGATGGGCTGAATGCATATTTTTCACCTCTTCTTCTTTGCCGACTCGATATGATGTGCATTTGATTCTTACCAGAAGTCTCTTGTGATTCTATCTATATGATTCCATTTATCAGCAAAGAAAAAGTACGGCAGGCATTGCAATATCCGAAGCTAATACACGCGTTACGGGAAGCTTTTCAGCAAGAGATCATTACCCCCAAACGACATGCACATCTACTATCGGAACAGGCCAACTCAAGTTTGCTCTTGATGCCAGCATGGAATCCGTCCGGTCATACTGGTGTGAAACTAGTCACGGTTGCGCCACAAAATATAGACACTCCGACGGTACATGCGATATTCATTTTATTTGATTCGATCACTGGCGTACCGCTGGCCTTCATGGATGGTGAGGAAATAACGCAAAAACGAACTGCAGCAGCATCGGCGCTCGCTTCCAGTTTTTTATCCAGAAAAAACAGCAGTCATTTACTTCTCGTCGGCAACGGCAGTCTTGCACCGCATATGGCACTCGCACATTGCCATACCAGACCGATCGATAAAATCACGATCTGGGGTCGCTCTGCAGAAAAATCAGAACGTTGCCGTCAGACGTTAACGTCTTTCGCAGATTTACCAAAGGGGATCAAGATTGAAGTAACGAGCGATCTCGCCGGATCCTGCATGTCTGCGGATATCATCACCTGCGCAACAACAAGCAGACAAGCCATCATCAAAGGAGAATGGATACAAGCAGGTACGCATCTTGACCTGGTTGGCGGTTTCAAACCGGATATGCGGGAAGTTGACGATGAACTGATGGCAAAGTCTGTCGTCTTCGTGGATACGTTCACGGGAGCATTAGCAGAGGCCGGCGATATTCTGCAGGCACTGCAAAGTGGCAGCTTAAAGAAAGAAGCGATTGTTGCCGAGCTTGCCGATCTCTGCTCTGGAAGATATACCGGCCGTCGATCGGAGCAGGAAGTGACGGCATTTAAGTCAGTAGGAACAGCTCTGGAAGATTTGTGTGCCGCGAACCTCGTCTGGCAATCTCACCAGCAGGAGGCTAATGAAAAAGCGTCTGCCAGAGTTTTTCAACAATGAAATCGTCAACTGAGATCCGCTATACGTGACCTCAGTTGTCATTGAGGAGCATTCAGACTTTAGGGATGCCGCCCAGTAAAGCTGCACGTTTTTGTGGCTTCACGTCGGTATTTTCACTGGTTTTAGCAGAGCTACCGGTTTTCAGGGAAGAGGATACAGCTGGCTCATAAGGCTTCAAGAACCACGGGTCCACTTTTTCTCTTGGCGGCTGATAACCTCGCGCAGGTTTTTCGCTACGCTCAGCACGCTCGGTAGTACGTTCAGATTTATCGCGCGCCGGACGACTGCGCTCCACCTGATGAGTAACAGGGACAAAACCAGCGAGAGTCAATCTGACAATTTTCTGTTTGATCAGTTTCTCAATATCGACGAGCAAGCGCTCGTCCTGATCCGTGTACAAAGAAATTGCGTCACCTTTAGCACCAGCACGCCCGGTACGGCCAATACGGTGAACATAGTCTTCGGCGTTATACGGAAGATCGTAATTGATCACGCAAGGCATTTCGGATATGTCCAGACCACGTGCAGCCACATCCGTCGCCACCAGCACTTCCACTTCTCCGCGTTTAAAATCTTCCAGCGCGACCATACGTTCATTTTGTGATTTATCACCATGAATCGCAGACGCTTTCACACCTTGCTTAACAAGATGGACGGCGAGACGTGACGCACCGATTTTCGTGTTACTGAAAACAATCACTTGCTTCAAACCACGCTCACGAATAATGAAGGAGACCGCATCGCGCTTCTCATCTTCCGCGACCTTGTACAAAATCTGCGTCACGTTGTCGGATGTTGCGTTACTACGAGCCACTTCTATCGTCTGTGGATCGTTCAAAAAGCTGGCTGCCAGCTTTTTAATTTCAGGAGAAAAAGTCGCTGAAAACATCAGATTTTGTCGCTGCTTAGGCAACAGATTGATGATGCGTTGCAGATCCGGTAAAAAACCCATATCAAGCATACGATCAGCTTCATCCATCACCAGAATTTGTGTCTGCGATAAATTAATCGTCTTTTGCTGAACGTGATCGAGCAAACGCCCCGGTGTTGCAATCACGATTTCCACGCCCGAACGCAACATGGCAACTTGTGGCGCCATATCCATGCCACCAAAGACAACTGTGGACCGTAAAGGTGTGAAGCGAGAGTATGCCTTGACGTTCTCAGCAACCTGATCCGCGAGTTCACGCGTTGGCGTCAGTATCAAAGCACGGACAGGGTGGCGCGCTGGCGAGGCACTGGTACTCGCATGAGCGAGCAAACGTTGGATAATCGGTAAAGAAAATCCTGCTGTTTTACCGGTGCCCGTTTGTGCGGCGCCCATCACATCCCTGCCTTGCAATACAACAGGAATTGCTTCCGCTTGTATTGGCGTAGGGTGGACGTAACCCTGCTCAGTCAAAGCACGCAGAATATCAGGAGATAAGCCGAAATCTTCAAACTTCACTTTGTGTTCAGTCTGGTCGGAAGGGGAATTGGGGATGGACTTAATATCAGTCATGGTAAATGGTGGGCCTCCCGTGAGTCGAACACGGTACCAACGGATTATGAGTCCGCTGCTCTAACCAACATGAGCTAGAGGCCCAATTCTTTCTGCAAGCTCTGCCTGCTGTAATCTGAGGTTAATCCAGGTTTGGAAATCACTTCAGGATTTGCAGGAAAAGCCCGATGCTGCCGCCTGCAAAACATTGCGCTGAAAACTCAGCTCAATATATTAACGGGCGCTGAAAAAAATCAGCGCCAATTATATAACATTAATTACCTTCAAGGAAGCTCTTCAGCTTATCTGAACGTGATGGGTGACGTAACTTACGCAATGCTTTTGCTTCTATCTGACGAATCCGTTCACGTGTCACGTCGAACTGTTTACCAACCTCTTCTAAAGTATGGTCAGTCGACATTTCAACACCAAAACGCATACGCAATACTTTCGCCTCACGTGGCGTCAGAGAATCCAGTACATCTTTAACGACATTGCGCATGGATGCGTGCAGAGCTGCATCTGCCGGTGCCAGCGTGTGATTATCCTCAATGAAATCGCCAAGATGAGAATCATCGTCGTCACCGATCGGTGTTTCCATCGAAATCGGCTCTTTCGCGATTTTCATGATCTTGCGGATTTTATCTTCCGGCATTTCCATCTTAATCGCCAACGTTGCCGGATCTGGCTCTGCGCCTGTCTCCTGCAAAATCTGACGCGAGATACGATTCATTTTATTAATCGTCTCTATCATATGCACAGGAATACGGATAGTACGCGCCTGATCGGCAATCGAGCGGGTAATCGCCTGACGTATCCACCATGTCGCATAAGTGGAAAACTTGTAACCACGACGATATTCAAACTTATCCACGGCCTTCATCAGACCGATATTACCTTCCTGAATCAAGTCCAGGAATTGCAAGCCACGATTGGTGTATTTCTTCGCGATAGAAATGACCAGACGCAAGTTTGCTTCAGTCATTTCACGCTTTGCTTTACGCGCCTTCATCTCACCAGCCGACATCTTTTTATTGATGCCGCGCAGATCAGGCAATGGCAATACCACGCGCGCCTGCAAATCAATCAATTTCTGTTGCAATTGCTGAACCGCAGGGACATTGCGTCCAAGAATCGCGCTATAGGAGTGTCCGGCATTCACTTCGCCCTCAACCCAGCTCAGATTGGTTTCATTGCCGGGGAAAACTTTAATGAAATGCGAACGTGGCATACCACAGCGGTTCACTGCCACATCCAGAATTTGTTTTTCAATATGACGAACTTCGTCAACCTGTCCACGCAAAGTATCGCAAAGCTTTTCAACTACTTTGGCAGTAAAACGAATGCCAAGCAGCTCATTCGAAATAGCTTCCTGAGCTTTGACGTAAGTCTTAGAGTTATAGCCTTCTTTCTCATAAGACTTGCGCATTTTTTCAAAATTAGAAGCAATGATTTCAAATTTAGCGAGCGCCTCACGCTTCATTTGCTCTAACTGTTCAGAAGAAATTGCGGCAGCAGCAGCTGCACCGCCATCCTCATCTTCTTCCTCTTCATCTTCTTCCTCGTCCTCATCTTCATCAGATTCTTCTGCGGCAGCAACGACAGCTGGAGCAGGAGGCGCGTCTTCGGTCGCGTTTGGATCGACCAGACCATCGACGATTTCATCGATTTTTATTTCGTCTGCGGCAATTCTGTCGGCCGCTGCCAGAATTTCTGCAATGGTCGTAGGACATGCTGAAATCGCCTGAATCATATCCTTCAGGCCTTCTTCAATCTTCTTCGCAATAACGATCTCGCCTTCGCGAGTCAACAATTCAACCGAGCCCATTTCACGCATATACATGCGAACCGGATCGGTAGTGCGCCCGAAATCAGAATCAACAGTTGACAATGCAGCCTCGGCTGCCGCTTCCACTTCATCATCATCCGTCGTGACAGTAACGACGTTATCGGATAACAACAATGTTTCAGCATCAGGGGCGCGCTCATAAACTGCAACACCCATGTCGTTAAAGGTACTGATGATGCCTTCGATCGCTTCAGGATCAACAACATTTTCTGGCAAGTGATCGTTAATCTCGGCAAATGTCAGATAGCCGCGATCTTTACCAAGCTTAATCAGTGTTTTCAGTTTCTGACGACGACGTTCGAGCTCTTCCTCTGTCGCCTCTGGGTCAGAGGAAAACGCATCCTTCAATAACGCTTTCTCTTTTGCTTTGCGATCTTTTGCCTTCGCCTTATCGATTGCCTTCATTTCCGCGCGTTCAACCGCATTCAATGCTGCAATTTCTTCGTTTTCCGGCTGGTATTCTTTTGGTTTGCGGCCACGGCGTCCAGGCACCTTTACTCCGGGCAAAACATAGCCGGACGTATCGATAGCAGCAAGTACGGCAGCGTCTGTAGTCTGACTGACGGTAGGCGCAGATCCGGTCTTGATTTCCTGAACTTCAGGTGCAGCAGCTTTCGCTGATTTCTTGGTAGGTTTGGTCACTATCTTTGAATCGGTTTTGTTAGTTGTCACGGAAGCTTTCGATGTTGCGGATGGTACTGATTTAGCTCGGGACGACTCCGTTGTCACTCGCTTTTGCTTACCTTCAGCCTGATGAACTGCACCTTCCGCCAGCTTCTCATCAATTTTTTTTGCTTTCGGTGGCGCCTTGACTGCAACCTGCTTTACAGTCGTTTTCACAGTCGTTTTTTTAGATGGGACGCTAACTGATTTCTTTATATCTGTTTTTGCAGCAACCGACTTTGATACCGTCTTTTTGACAGCCGGCGCGGACGCTGCCGCTTTACTTACTTTAGGCGCTTTGATATCTTTTGCCCCCGTTTTTTTACCCGCCACATTAACAGTTGCTGCAGTCTTTGCTTTTGCGACAGCCTTAACTGGCGCGACTACTTTCGGTGCCTTGGCAGCGACAGGCTTACTGATGGCTTTGGACGGCGCTTTCGGGCTGGTAGTTTTTGTTTTGGCTACAACTGCCTTACTCACCGTTTTTGCTGCGGTGCTGACACCTGCATTTTTAGATGCCTTTGCCGTAGTTTTTTTAACCGTTGTAGGCATCAGGGTTTTCGAGGGTTTCTTCATTGCGCTAGCCATTGAATCAAACCATCCGGAACTGAGGAAGTCGCCTGCTGACATATTTTGCAAAAAAGACATACTCCTGCATCAGACCAGACGATCTGTATGCGGAGCAAACCATTTTTGCTTCAGACTTCCCGAGTCTCAGCGCCAGTGTTTTGGGTTACTCGGAGGAGCATTACGCTCACCTAAACAACACATTTTGCGACAATCAAATGATTTTACGCAAAATGAAACAACCTAAGACCTTGAATCGTAAGCCTTTAATTATACCACGCGAGCGTCACATTCTCTAGCCCAAAGCCAGAGTAACGACAACTAAATTGATAAAAAAATAGGCAAACCATTTATTATCACAGACATAGTCGAAATAAATTCAGATGAAAAACTGACAAATTTCTTACGGAAAAAGAACCGCCGCGAGTTACTGGCGACTCCCAGCTTCCGCGGCCGCCTCTTTGCGCAAATCTTCCTGCAACTGCATAATTTCACGCCAGCGCGCCTTTTCTACTTCAGTGCGCAAACCGGATGCCACCAATCTTTCTGCCTCATATTTGAGCGCCTGAGAGCGAATCTGTCGGATGGCACCAAGCAATTCCAGCCTGACCAATTCAGCATCAGCATCGGTCTGACCTGCCACTTCCGCGATCAAACCATCGAAATCGGAACTAACGACGCGCAATCGCTCAGCCAGCGCTGCAAATTGCGCCCCCTCGCCCATCTCTTTCGCAATACCGACTAACTGCATCAACATCTCTGCGCCATCCGGCGCCAACAACGCCGCCTCAGCAAGAGCAACGTCGTCAAGCATCAGCGCTAAGGCTGGATAAGCCACGAGTATCCGCATAATCTGGCGCTCAAGGCCAACCGGCGCACTGCGTTTCGACCGTGGCGGAGCAAGCTTCTGACGGGCAACTGGCTGGGAAAGCTCAAACAAAGCCTCGATCTCGGCGGGAGTCGTCTGCGTCACCTGCGCCAGATTGCGCACCATTTGCAAACGCAACCCAGAAGGCTGCATCGTTTGCAGCAAGGGTTTAGCGTCAAACTGCGTTTTTGCACGCCCCTCTGCCGAATTGAGATCATGATCAGCAATCATCTCCCGCATGAAAAACTGGGACAACGGCATCGCCTCATGTACTTGCTGCTCAAACGCGTCCGCGCCAAATTCACGGATAAAGCTATCTGGATCATGCTCGGCAGGCAAAAACAGAAACTTAATAAATTTATCGTCATTCGCATGAGGTAAGCAGGCATCGAGCGCACGCCGGGCAGCGCGTCGGCCGGCAGTATCACCATCGAAGCTGAATACAACATGATCTGTCTGCCGCAACAATTTTTGTACGTGTGTTGGCGTACAAGCTGTGCCCAATGTCGCAACGGCTTGCGGAAAACCCATTTGCGCCAGCGCAACGACATCCATGTAGCCTTCGGTGACCAGTACATAACCGGCATCACGAATCGCCTGACGCGCCTCAAATAAACCGTAGAGTTCGTAGCCCTTCTGAAATAGCGGCGTTTCAGGGGAGTTCAGATATTTAGGCTCGCCCTGCTCCATAATGCGCCCGCCAAAACCTATGATCTGCCCCTTCGTATTACGAATCGGGAACATCACGCGATCGCGGAAACGGTCATAGCGCTTGCGTCCACCACCTTCTTCGTCGCTTTTATCGATGACCAGCCCAGCCTCAACCAGCTCGGGCGCCTGATAGTCCGCAAAGACAGAGCGCAAACCATCCCATGCATCCGGCGCAAAACCCAAACCGAAACGAGCAGCAATCTCCCCGGTCAGACCACGCTTTTTCAGATATGCAATCGCTGGTGGTGCCGAGCGCAACTGCTGCTTGTAATACTCCCCGGCTTTGGTCATGACTTCTGACAAGGCCAGACTTTTCGCCTGCACCTCCGCCCGTTGCGCTGGCAGCATGCGATCTTCTTCAGGAACGACCATGCCATTACTTTGCGCCAAGTCACGAATGGCGTCGACAAAGCTTAAACCTGAATATTCCATCAAAAACCCGATGGAGCTACCATGCGCACCGCAACCAAAGCAGTGATAAAACTGCTTGGTCGGACTTACGGTAAAACTAGGGGATTTTTCATTATGAAAGGGACACAAACCCATATAGTTTGCGCCACCTTTTTTCAGCTGGACGTATTTACCCACCACGTCAACAATGTCAACGCGGGCGAGTAAATCCTGAATAAAGCTTTGTGGAATCAAGTCTGCTTACCGGTTTTTCAACCGCTGCAATTGACAAATAAAATACAAAATTAACGGCTCAAAGCTGCTTTCACCAAGCCGGATACTTTTCCCATATCTGCGCGGCCGGCAAGCTTCATTTTTAACACGTCAATTACTTTACGCATATCCTGCGGACCTGCAGCGCCAGTCTCGGCAACAGCAGCGGCAACCGCCGCCTGAACTTCTTCATCAGACAAAGCCGCTGGCATATAGGTCGAGAGCACAGCCAATTCCGCTTTTTCGATATCGGCCAGATCCTGGCGGCCACCCGCTTCGAATTGCTGAATCGAATCTTTGCGCTGCTTGATCATCTTCTCAATAATGGCGAGGATCATGCCATCATCCAATTCAACGCGCTCATCGACTTCTTTTTGCTTCATTGCTGCCGTCAACAAACGGATAGTCCCGAGCTTGCCAGCTTCCTTGGCACGCATCGCGGCTTTCATATCATCGGTGATTTGCTCTTTTAAGCTCATGACTTACCCCTGAGTAACTGAATCAGATAAAAATAATAAAGCCCGCTGCGGCTGACCGGAGCGGGCATGCAATACCTAAGCAATGCAACACCGAAAGTATCTGACTACGCCAGACACCAAATCGGAATTAATACATTTTCTTAGGCAATTGCTGACTACGAATACGTTTGTAGTGACGCTTAACTGCTGCTGCCAGCTTACGCTTACGCTCTGCAGTTGGCTTCTCGTAGAACTCGCGAGCGCGCAATTCGGTCAACAGACCGGTCTTTTCGATAGTGCGCTTGAAGCGGCGCATGGCGACTTCGAACGGCTCGTTTTCTTTAAGGCGAATTGTGGTCATGTAAGTTCAAACCAATGAAAGATTTATAGAAGAACGAGATATTAGCAGGCTTTTGCAGATATGGGAAGGACGATGATTAAATCTTACGCAAAAAATTGCCTCGCCCTAGCAAAAAACAACAAGAAGTCAACACCCCAAGCCATATTTTTTAAGAAAAATGGGGAGTATCCGGCAAAAACGAATAAATGTCCGCGTTAAATCTGGGGTTTAAAATATACTCCCCCCAGTATATTTAGCCTCTCCCAGATTGCCTCTGCTCTCGCTACTTCAGATTGGGCGAACCGGATCACACTGCCATTCCGGCGGCGCTGCCCGAAGCCCATGCCCATTGGAAGTTATAACCTCCCAGCCAGCCAGTGACATCCACCGCCTCTCCAATAAAATACAGTCCGGGAACTTTGTTCGCCATCATGCTCTGCTGCGACAACTCTCGCGTATCCACTCCGCCGCGCGTCACTTCAGCCTTGCGATAACCTTCAGAACCATTAGGAATCAGCTCCCAGCGATTGATTTTTTCGGCCAGCAAACGCAAACGCTTATCCTGCATATCCGCGATTTTTAGATTGCCATCGAATGCATGGGCAGTCAGCAGGCCATCAATCAGGCGTACCGGTAAATATTGTGACAAATAATTTGCCAGATTCTTTTTTGTCGTCGTTTTAGCCGCGATCAAATCTTCTGCCAGATCGATTTCCGGCAACAGATTAATCCGGATAGGCGTACCCGGTTGCCAGTAACTTGAAATCTGCAATACGCCCGGCCCCGACAAGCCCCGGTGCGTGAACAGCAAATCTTCACGGAACAGCGCTTTGTTCTTCTTGTCGCCGGTCTCAATATCGACTTCAAGAGAAATGCCAGACAGCGGCACAAACGGCTCCCACGCAGCCGCGTCAAACGTCAATGGCACCAAAGCAGGTCTGGTCTCTATGATTTTCAAACCAAACTGACGCGCAATCTTGTGTGAGAAATCGGTAGCACCGATCTTAGGAATCGACAGCCCGCCCGTTGCAACGACAACTTGCGCCGCCATGATGTCGCCTTGCGACGTCTGAACGACAAAGCCAGCATCGGCCGTTTGTACATCAGTGACTGCACAAGACATGCGCCACTGCACCTTACCCAGATCACATTCCGCCTTCAGCATGCGAATGATGTCTTCGGCACTGTCATCACAAAATAACTGGCCTTTGTGTTTTTCGTGCCAAGCGATGTTGTAGCGCTTCATCAGAGACAAAAAATCTTGCGGGGTGTAGCGCGACAAAGCACTTTTACAGAAATGCGAATTTTCTGACAAAAAATTGACAGGGCTGGCATGCAGATTCGTAAAATTACAACGGCCGCCGCCAGAAATGCGGATTTTTTCAGCCAGACGGCTCGCATGATCAATCAACACAACACGTTTGCCACGCTGCCCGGCCACCGCCGCACACATCATTCCTGCCGCGCCGGCACCGATTACAGCAACATCAAATTGTTTATTCATGGCAGCCTCAAAAAATTCAGGCGTGATTGTAGCGGAATCCACTTCAGCTACGGACAATAACAATCAGCAATACGAATCAGAATGGCGCTACCACGCGACGCCGTCAACACGTCAGCCGCTTGATCGTGCGGCTCAACCAGCGATGCTGCTTTACAGTGCAAAATCGCCTCATCGTAAAAATCGCGCCATCGGATTCTGCAAATACAGAAAACTGAGGTTGCTGATCGCGGAGTACCCGACTGTTTGAAATTCACCACACGATTTCGCTCATATCTAAACTTATTTTTGTCATAAAAGAGTTAACACTTGACTTGATTTACATCAAAAGAGATAACTAATTGCAGCCGCAAGCAAACGTTTGCGCAGCGACGATCAAACAAAGAACACCATCGTCGCTACGCACACTTCTGGCTCATTAATGCACTCAATCTGGTCACTGATCAACCACTATGGGGACTCCCTTCATGCAAAAGTTATTTTCTCATTCCGTACTGAAAGTACAAGCTCGCAGTCTGATTGCATTAGCAATCGCATCTGCGTTTCCTATGCAGTCTGCATGGGCACAGGAAGCAAGCAACGATACGACGAAACTGGAAACAGTCATCGTCACCGCGAACCGCCGCGCGGAAAACATCAAAGAAGTGCCGATGTCCATTTCCGCCATTAAAGGCGAGGCGCTTGATACTTATAATGCCAGCGGTCAGGATATCCGCTTCCTTTCAGCGCGCGTACCCAGTCTGAATATCGAATCCGATTTCGGTCGGTCTTTTCCTCGGTTTTATATCCGAGGCCTGGGTAACACTGATTTCGATCTGAATGCATCGCAACCTGTCGGACTTATTTTTGATGATGTCGTACAAGAGAGCCCTATCCTCAAAGGCTTCCCGGTTTTTGACGTCGATCAGGTTGAAATTTTGCGCGGTCCGCAAGGCACACTGTTTGGTCGCAACTCGCCGGCTGGCGTGCTGAAATTCGACTCAGCAAAACCAACGAACCGCTTTGAAGGTTACGGCAGCCTCGGTTACGGCAACAATAATGCGGTGAATCTGGAAGGTGCCATCAACGTGCCGCTCAGCAAAGAATGGGCGATGCGCTTCTCAGGTCAGGCGCAAAGCCGCGATGACCGCGTGACCAATCCACGCTCTACCGGTGAAAAAAATCTGGAAGGCTACCGCGACAATGCTGCGCGCCTGCAGTTCTCTTACAAAACATCTGACTTCAGCGCTCTGATGAATTTACATGGTCGCGACATGTCTGGTAACGCGACCTTATTCCGCGCCAATATCATCCAGAAAGGCACGAATAATCTTGTACCTGGCTTCGATTACGGAACCTACCCTACCGATGGTTTGAACACCCAAACCCTGACTTCCTCCGGTGCCAGCCTGCGTCTGCGCTGGGATTTGCCGGGCATGAGCATTCACTCCATCACGGCGTACGACAAAGCAAAATTCTATAGCCGAGCTGACGTTGATGGTGGTTACAGCGCCGGAGCAACTTCCGGCCCGGGATTCATTCCGTTCGCATCTGAAACCGCTGATGGCCTTCCAAATCTGAAACAAGTCACTCAGGAAGTCCGCCTTGAGTCCAATACCAAAGACTCTCTGCAATGGATCACAGGTCTGTACTATTTCAGCGAAGATCTGCAAGTCGACAGTTTTAACTTTGATTCCATGAGCGCTGGCAACCCACAAAATGGCTATGCGGTACAGCATCAGAACGCAAAATCGTGGGCCGCATTCGGGACTCTGAATTATGCGGTTAACGAAAAACTGAAATTGCGTGGCGGCGTGCGCTACACCAGCGATAAAAAAGATTTTGACGCACAGAGAACGCAGACGCCATTTGGTGGGAAAAATACCGATTTCCTGCAAGCACATCCGTCTTCCACTAACGTTAGTTGGGATCTGGGTGCCAATTACACGTTGGATAAAGAAACATCTTTATTTGCCCGCGCAGCAACCGGCTATCGTGCTCCTAGCGTTCAAGGTCGGGTTCTTTTCGGCGACACTATTTCCGTCGCACAATCAGAAAAAACCTTGTCATTCGAAGCAGGTATCAAAAAGGATATTCTGGACAATACGGCTCGTGTGAGCGCGACAGTATTCCATTACACAGCAAAAGATTTGCAGCTCACTGCTGGTAGCGGCAGCGTCAATCAAAACAAACTGGTTAACGCAGATAAAGCCGTTGGTCAGGGTTTTGAACTGGATTTACAAGCAAATCTGAACCGCAACTGGAAAACGACGGTAGGTGTCAGCTATAACGATACTGAAATCAAAGATGACAAACTGTTCGTCGCTCCATGTGGCAACGGTTGTACTGTAACAAATACGAAAGGCCCTGTCGCCGGTACAGTTTTAATCGGCGGCAACCCGTTGCCACGTGCGCCTAAATGGGTAGGAAATTTCTCGTTGAAATATTCGACGCAAATCGGTGCCGGTACTCTGTATGCGAATACGGACTGGGCTTACAAAGACAGCTACAACATGTTCCTGTACGAAGCAAAAGAGTACAAAGCAAAGTCTATGCTGGAAGGTGGTCTGCGCGTTGGTTACGTCTGGGCCGATGGCAAATATGAACTCGCCGCTTATGGCCGTAACATCACCAATAAGCAACAAGTCATCGCCGCAATCGACTTCAACAACCTGACAGGTATCGTCAATGAACCACGCAGCTATGGCGTGCAGTTCAAAGCAAACTTCTGATACACCATCGCACATAAAAAAACGCCGGACTCATCGTCCGGCGTTTTTTTTAGTTAATCGTTAGCGGTGCCTTCGCACAATATCCAGCAAATATATCTCCGGCAAATTACCTCGCTAATCGCTGATGAATCAGGCGCGACACCAGCACACAATGCTCTACCTGCGCCGCAATATTCACTGGTACGGGAATTTCGTCATTTAATACGCGCTGTATCCATGCTGCGGTGGTAGCAGCATCGAACTGCTCTGGAATATTTTCAATCTCTCCGACTATCACAGACTGGGTGTGAGCCAAGGTTGTCACCTCACCTTCGTGTATCCAGTCTATCTGCTGTGCACGCCCGGTACTGGCAACCGTTTCCCCTTCGGTTCCACGCATCAAAAAGACATCGCCAGCGTCATGTGGCGCACGCTGACTAAAATAGTGCAGCAACATCTGCTGATATTCCGGATGAGTGTAAGAAGTCAGGCGCAAAGCCGGTGTTGTAAAAGGCTGCAGCAACTTCACCAAGGTGTGTGTCGAGTTACGGACACCGAGTATTTTTCGTAAAGCTAGCAAACGTGCGAGGGCTGGAGCAAGCAATTCAACGGGAATAAAAGCCGGGCGCGATAAAGACATTTCAAGGCTGATATCAGAGGCATTACTACACACGGGAAAATTCAGCGCGGAAAAAATTTCGACAGTAGTCACGCGACCGGGGTCACTACTAACGCCATGCACCAACACAGGAACGCCGCGACGAGCCAATAAGATTGCGAGTAATGGCGTCAGATTCGCTTTTTTGCGTGCGCCGTTGTAACTCGGTATCAATACCGGAACATAGTTGGTACTGAGCGGAGCTTCCAGCGCCAGCATAAACGGGCGGGCAGCATGTAAAAAACCAGCGATTTCATCGATCGACTCGCCTTTGATACGCATCGCCAGCAAAATTGCACCCAACTCAAGGTCGCTGACGCGACCATTCAGCATTGCGGTATATAAGCTTGCAGCATCTTCAGATGACATACTGCGGGCACCATCTTTTCCCCGGCCAATTTCCTTAATGAATCTGGCGGCTGGAAAAGCTGTTGCAACTGTTTGAGTCAGATCGTCGGTCATCAGTTTATTTATCCAGAATAGCTAATATGGTTTCCCATTCATGCGGAGTCACCGGCGTTATCGATAAGCGACTGCCTTTTTGCAGTACCAGCATACTCTCTAACCCGGGTACCGATCTTAACTCTGCGAGGCTGAATAAGCGTGTTTTACGCAAGGCCTTAATATCAACCATCATCCAGCGCGGATTTTCTCTGGTCGACTTAGGATCGAAATATTTACTGTCGGGATCAAACTGCGTATGGTCAGGATACGATGTGCTGCTCACTTCCGCGATACCGGCAATGCCCGGCTGGGCGCAACTGGAATGATAGAACAACACGCCATCACCGATTCGCATCGCATCCCGCATAAAATTTCGTGCCTGATAATTTCTCACGCCAAACCACGGCACGCTCTTCATTGCCAGCACGTCATCAATACTGATCTCATCAGGTTCTGACTTCATTAGCCAATAATTCATCGTCGTTTGAGAGGAAGGTAAAAATAAATTGTCGCACATTCAGACGCGCCAAATAAAAAAACGACTGTCAGAAATGACAGTCGTTTCAGAATAAGTCCCCACCGATGCCGCTATGCCGGCATCCTGAACCTAAGCGGTTCAAGTTGGCCACGGTCAGTTCAATTTCGGGTTCATCGAACTAGCGACGCTCACACCCATCAAACAATATCCCACAGCCTATGCACATAAATGGTTCAAGGAATATATGGCATTGGCGAACACGGCAGGGAATTAAAGTTTACTCTCAAATGCGATTGAAGCGAGAACTATTTTGCTCATTTTTGATTAAATTAAGTAATAACTCTAAAAATCAAAATAGATTTTCTTGCGGAGTCAACGCCTGATCCATCACCTCATGCATCTGCGTCATCTTTTGTTTTACTTCCGACAAAGACAATCCAGATAAGGGACCTTCGGGAGATTTCGTCGCCAGTAATTCCGTCGTCATACCCAACGCCGCCATTACAGCAATCCTGTCAGTACCTTTGACCCGGGAAGAATCACGAATTGCACACATCTTCGCATCAAGATAAGCAGCCGCTTCGCGCAACGCCCGATCTTCACCTTCTTTGCAGGACAACTTGTAAGCTTGTCCCATGATATTGACGTCAACCTGAATCAATTTTTTATCAGTCATGCTGACACCTCTTCATCCTTCAGGACTTCTGCTGGTAATTGTGTCAGTAAAGCAGTAATCCGTTCATGCGCTTGTTGCATACGTTCCCTGACATCCTGATTCTGCGTCGTTAACGCGGTCACCTCATTACGCAAGGCAGCGTTCTCCACCCGCAAGGCATGGGTAAGCTCAGCAAGCTTGGCTACTTTTTCAGCAAGCAATTCGAAATCGGAAATCATCATATGTTTATGTGTATTGGGGCGCGACAAACCTGACTTCTTATTATACGAGCAAACCCTCGGCATCAGCATCGTGATCTAAAGCTAAACACTTAAATTCAGTGTCTGAACGATGTATTCAGCATCCAGAAACACTTCTCAAACAAAAAGCGCACTGCTTAAAACCAGAAAAATCAGAATGCGTTCCCAAGATTTTACGTACCGAATTATACAAATTGGCGCTTAGCATCACACTTTTTTTGAAAATAGGTTATTATTTGACGCATAGCTAACCACGCTTGGTTCTTCATTGGCATATTCAAGGTGAGAAATAAATCTCCGCTATTGAATTTAAGCCAATCGCCGCCAGATCCAACCTCTGAATACGGCGAGTTCCCAACTGCCCGACCGATATTCTGTGGCGCTGTTACCCCTTAATTTTTCCCTCTCGATGAGGATTCCATGAGCGAAAACATCAAATACGTAAGCGATGCTTCTTTTGAAGCTGATGTATTAAAATCTGACAAACCTGTCCTGGTCGATTTCTGGGCCGAATGGTGTGGTCCATGCAAAATGATTGCGCCGATTCTGGAAGAAGTTGCTAAAGAATACGATGGCAAAATTATTGTCGCAAAAATGGACGTTGATGCAAATCAGGCAGTTCCTGCTCAATTTGGCATCCGTGGCATCCCGACACTGATACTGTTTAAAAATGGCGCAGTAGCCGCACAAAAAGTCGGCGCACTGGCTAAAGGTCAGCTGATCTCTTTTATCGATAGCAATATCTGAAAATTTGCTCACCAACTGCGCTGGATGTTCTTTCTGATGGTGTACAATCCTTCAAAAATAAAATCCGGCGCTGTATGCGCATTGAGCACAAAGTACAAATATATAAAGAATGCTTAACAGGTCGCTGACCTCAAAAGACAAATAACGATTCTGTTTATTCCGCAGTTCCTCTGTTCACTCCCCCACCTCATATTCCCGTCCCGGGACACTCACCATGCATCTATCTGAATTAAAAGCCCTACACGTATCCGCATTGCTGGAAATGGCTATTGGGCTTGATATTGACAACGCTGCACGTATGCGCAAACAAGAGTTAATGTTTGCGATTCTGAAAAAACGTGCAAAAGCAGGCGAACAAATTTTTGGCGATGGCGCACTCGAAGTATTACCTGACGGTTTTGGCTTCCTGCGCTCGCCCGATGCCAGTTACATGGCATCGACCGACGATATCTATATCTCGCCTTCGCAAATCCGTCGTTTCAATCTGCATACCGGTGACTCGATTGAGGGTGAAGTCCGTACTCCTAAGGATGGCGAACGCTACTTCGCACTGGTGAAGGTAGACAAGGTGAACGGTGAATCACCGGAAGCATCGAAACACCGTATTCTGTTTGAAAATCTGACGCCACTGCATCCGAACAAAGTACTGACGCTGGAACGCGAAATGCGCGGCGAAGAGAATACGACGGGCCGGATCATCGACATGATTGCACCAATAGGGCGTGGTCAACGCGGTCTGCTGGTTGCATCGCCGAAATCAGGTAAATCGGTCATGCTGCAGCATATCGCGCATGCCATCACCACTAATCATCCTGATGTAACATTAATCGTTTTACTGATCGATGAACGTCCTGAAGAAGTGACCGAAATGCAGCGTTCCGTGCGTGGTGAAGTGGTTGCTTCCACTTTCGACGAGCCAGCAACGCGCCACGTTCAGGTCGCCGAGATGGTGCTGGAAAAAGCCAAGCGTTTAGTCGAAATGAAAAAAGATGTGGTCATTCTGCTCGACTCGATTACCCGTCTGGCGCGTGCCTACAATACAGTTATTCCGGCCTCCGGCAAAGTGTTGACCGGTGGTGTCGATGCCAATGCACTGCAACGCCCAAAACGTTTCTTTGGTGCGGCACGTAATGTCGAAGAAGGTGGTTCATTAACCATTATCGCCACGGCACTGATAGAAACCGGCAGCCGTATGGACGACGTGATCTACGAGGAATTTAAAGGCACGGGTAACATGGAAGTGCATCTGGAACGTCGCCTGGCGGAAAAACGCGTTTATCCAGCAATTAACCTGAATAAATCTGGCACACGTCGTGAAGAATTACTGATCAAACCAGATCAGCTTCAGAAAATCTGGATTTTGCGCAAATTGCTGTACTCGATGGATGAGATCGAAGCGATGGAATTCATTCTCGATAAAATGAAAGCCACCAAAAATAATGCAGAGTTTTTTGAAATGATGCGTCGTGGTGGTTGAGTACTGCCATCGCTGTTGAATGAGCGATGGATGTACTTAAAAGAGCCGACAATGAAAATTGTCGGCTCTTTTTTCGTCTTACTGACTGATATCAATTTCATGAAAATAAAAAAGGCTTCCTGAATTACATCAGGAAGCCTTTTTCTTTAAGCGAACAATTTACTGCGAGATAGCTTTCACTTCCCAACCACCACCAACCGCTTTATACAAGCTGACAACAGCGCTGAGATGTGCCCGCTGAGTGTCAATCAACGCTGTTTCGACCGCAGCCAGATCGCGTTGCGCGTTCAACACTTCCAGATAACTGCTGTAACCATTTTTATAGCGTAACTCAGCTAAACGCTGACTATCTTTCAATGCCTTGACGCGCTTCAGATTTGCGCGATAAATCTGCTCATTCGATTCAGCGCTGCTCAACGCATCATGCACGTCGCGGAAGGCTCCTTGTACCGCTTGCACATACTGCGCGGTGGCCTGCGTTTTGCGAGCTTCAGCTCCAGATACCACCGCACCGATCGCCCCGGCACGGAATACCGGCTGCACCAGATTGGCACCGAGATTCCACAGCAACGATGTCGGATCAACCAAATCTTTGAATACGCGCGACTCGTAACCTATACCTGTCGTCAACTTCAGACTAGGAAAGTACGCCGCCTTCGCCTGCCCGATATCCGCATTCGCCGCCACCAGCGTTTGTTCCGCCGCCAGAATATCCGGACGGCGATTCAACACATCGGATGGCAAATCAGCAGGTAAGCTCAGATGTTGGTACAACGCCTGGATATCATTACCACGTGCGATCACTGGTTGCGCGACTGCTGCAGGGCTACGTCCAAGCAACACTGCTATCGCTGACTCAAGATTGGAGACCGCCAGCTTCGCTTGCGATACGCTGACTTCTGCGGCAGCGGCCTCTGATTCGGCTTGATGCAAATCCAGCTCACCTGTCGCACCAGATGCAAAGCGTTTCTGTTGCAAACGCAAATTTTCCGTACGCGTCTGATAAGTAGCCTGCGCTAACGCCAGTTGTGCGTCAGCGGCACGCAAGGCGAAATAACTTTGTGCAAGATTACTGAACAAACTGGTTTGTACCGTCGTACGGTTGTACTCCTGTGCGAATAATCTTGCTTTCGCAGCCTCATCTGCACGAGATAATTTCCCCCAGAAATCGACTTCATAAGACGCAGTCAAACCCAGCTGGAAATCTTTACTCACAGGCTCAGCGCCAGCGCCCAACTTACCGGCAGTCTCACTGGTACGGACTTTAGAGCCGCTCAGTGTTGCGTCAACACTAGGATAGCGGTTCGACTTCGCGCCAACAGCAAGAGCGCGAGCCTCTTCTATACGCCCTGTCGCCAGCAGCAAGTCCTGATTATTTTTTGCCGCTTCCTGTATAAGATCAAGCAGAACCGGGTCACTGAATGCGCTCCACCATTGCACAAAATCAGTATTGGCCGCTTTACCGCCGGTTACGTCCAGCTTGGCAGGAACCTCAAGCTGAGGACGTTGATAATCAGGCCCGACCGATGCACATCCGGCCAGCGCCAGACTCGCGACAATAGTGCTCAGGATAAATTGAGTTTTCAACATAATTACTCCTTCCCTTCTACTTTTTTTTCTTTAATCAGCTGCCCCAGAGGGATGTGATCAGGATGATGGAAGTCTTCAGGGAATGTTTTAAACCGCTTGTCATTAATCAGTTTAAAGAACAAAGGAACAAAGAAGATCGCGAGGAAAGTCGCTGCCAGCATACCGCCCAAAACACCGGTACCCAGGGATTGGCGTGCCGCAGCACCCGCACCGTGTGAGAATGCCAAAGGAACCACACCCAGAATAAACGCCAGCGATGTCATCAGAATCGGACGGAAACGCAAGCGTGCTGCTTCCACCGCCGCTGCAACCGGCGCATAACCCTCGTGCACTTTCATCACCGCGAACTCCACAATCAAAATCGCATTTTTCGCCGACAAACCAAGTAAGGTGACCAAGCCGATCTGGAAGTACACGTCATTATTAAAGTGACGCAGATACACCGCCAGCAGCGCGCCGAAGATACCGAAAGGCATCGCCAGCAATACCGAGAACGGCAGCGACCATTTTTCGTACTGTGCAGCCAGAATCAGGAAAATCATTAAGACACCCGCACCCAATGCCAGACCTGCGGCGTTGCTGCTACGTTTTTCCTGGAACGATGCACCACCCCAGTCATACACCACATCCGATGGCAACACATTTTTCGCTGCACGTTCCATCGCCGCGATCGCCTGACCAGAGCTGAAGCCCGGTTTAGCATCGCCCATGAGTTTAATCGCAGGCAAGGCATTGAAACGTTCTACCGAGTCAGGTCCAGTAATGAACTTGATCGTGGTAAATGCACGGATCGGTACCATCTGACCATTGGCAGCGCGCACATACATGCCGCCAATATCGTCTGGTTTAGCGCGGAACTGGCCTTCTGCCTGTAACTGTACTGTGTAGATGCGGCCATTTTTATTGAAGTCGTTCACATAGTAACTACCCATCGTAGCAGCCAGTGTGCTGTAAACATCGGCCAGCGCAACACCCATCGATTTGGCTTTTTCATTGTCCACATCCACGTACAATTGTGGTGAATTCGCTTGCCATAATGTTTTCACACCTGCGAGTTCTGGCTGTTTGTTCGCTTCTGCAATCAGCAAAGGCAAAATCTCTGCGAGACGTTTAACGCCACCTTCACCAGCATTCTGCAGATAGAACTCGAAACCACCGGTTTGACCTAAACCCTGAATCGCTGGCGGAGCAAAAAATAAAGGTAAGCCTTCTTTAATGCCACCCGTTTTCATGTAGCTTTCGCCAACCAACTGTTGCGCGGATTTACTACGTTCTTCCCATGGTTTCAACGGGAAGAACATCGTCGCTGCGGAGGATTTCAGGCCACCACCGCCAAGGAAATCCAGACCAACTAACGCAAATGTAGTGTCGATATCCGGATTCGTTTTCATTGCCGCTTCAACTTGTTTGACGACGGCATCGGTACGATCAAGCGATGCACCATCCGGCAAAATCGTCGCGCCGATGAAATAGCCCTGATCTTCATCAGGCACCAGTCCACCAGGGACGGTTTTCCAGAGGACACCAGTCAAAGCCACCATGCCGAGCACTAACGCAACGCCTAACACGGCTCGCTTGAGGAAAAAGCTGACGCCATTGGTATAGTGTTTTGTGAAACGCAGGAAAGCCGCGTTAAACCACAAGAAAAACGGATGGTGATTTTCTGCTCCGGGTTTCAATAAAATCGCACACAGAGCCGGGGTCAGAGTCAAAGCAACGATACCGGATAACACTACCGCGATCGAAATCGTGACAGAGAACTGGCGATATAATTCACCGGCAAGGCCACCAAGGAAAGCAATCGGTCCAAAAGCCGCCACCAGCACCAGCACAATCGCAATCACAGGCCCGGTCACTTCTTGCATCGCTTCAATTGCCGCGTCCTTCGGGGTCATACCCTCTTCGTTCATCAGGCGCTCAACGTTTTCCAACACCACAATCGCATCATCAACAACGATACCGATCGCCAGCACCATACCGAACAGCGTTAACGTGTTAATACTGTATCCCAGCAGATGCAGCCCCGCCATCGTACCAACAAGCGATACAGGAACCGCCAGCGTAGGAATGATGGTTGCGCGCCAGCTTTGCAGAAACAGATACACAACAATGAACACCAGCACCATCGCTTCGCCCAGAGTCTTGAGTACTTCATAAATAGACTCGGTCACAAACGGTGTCGTGTCATATGGTGTTGCGTAACTCATTCCTTCCGGGAATTTTGCCTTCAGGTCTTCCAGTGTTTTCTCAACCGCTTTACGTGTTTCCAACGCATTTGCGCCGGTTTGCAAGAACACACCGATATTGGCAGATGGATGTCCATTAATACGACCGTAGAGGTTGTAATCTTTTGAACCCAGTTCGACACGCGCCACATCTTTAATGCGTATCGTGGCACCACTCTTATCCGACTTCACGATGATATTGGCAAACTGTTCCGGTTCCAGCAAACGCCCTTTGGCGGTGACGGTCATCGTCAACTCTTCGGTATTATTCGGCGTCGCACCAATCTTGCCTGCAGCATACTGTGCATTTTGCTCATTCACCGCATTAGAAATATCTGCCACTGTGACACCAAGCTGCGCCATACGATCAGGACGCATCCAGATCCGCATTGCATAGTCTTTCGCACCGAAAATCTGTACGTTCGTTGTTCCCGGAATCCGCTTGATCGCATCCAGCACATTTTGCGTCGCGTAATTAGAAAGATACAAAGCATCGTAACGATTGTCAGGCGAATATAAAGCGGCAACCACCAGGAAATTCGACGAACTCTTGGAAACTGTCACGCCCTGACGACGCACTTCTTGCGGCAACTTGGCATCGGCCTGACGCACGCGGTTGTTCACGTTCACCGCGGCAATATCGAGATCGGTACCGACTTCGAAGGTCACGTTAATTGACACGCGACCATCTGCAGACGAAACCGAGTCCATATACAGCATATGTTCGACACCGTTGATCTGTTCTTCAATCGGGGCGGCGACGGTGCGCTCAATCACTTCGGCAGAAGCACCTGGGTAAACGGCAGTCACATTAACTACCGGCGGAGAAATTTCCGGGTAGCGAGAAATTGGCAGGACGCGTAATGCGGCCAGACCAGCCAGCACGATAATCAGCGAAACGACAGTCGCGAAAATCGGCCGGTTAATAAAAAATTTAGAGAACATGAATTATTCCTTGTCGCCCGCTTCTGTCAGAAGCGGGATGTTCATAAAGAATGGAGTGCTATCAACAATAAGCTATGCATCTCTCAATGCGTATCGACACGTTTACTTAGCACTGGCAGCCGAAGCGGCAGATGCAGCGCCAGATGCAGAAGCGCCTTCTTTTGCAGTAGCCGGAGCTGCTGTTGGTGCTGGTGCGGCATTGGCTGCCTGTGCAGAAATAAGCACTGGCTTCACTGTCATACCAGGATCATGTGCTTTGATCACGCCGTCAACCATCACGCGCTCACCAGCTTTGAGTCCTTTGGTAACAATCCATTCTCCGTGCGACCAGCCGTCAAGCTCAACCGGACGAGGTGCCAGTTTGTTATCTGGTGTCACCACAAAAACAATCTTGCCCATCGGTGCATCAATCACAGCGCGTTGTGGTACAGCGAGTGCCCCTATACGTTTCGCCCCTGACAACATGACGCGAACAAATTGTCCAGGACGCAGAGTACCGTCAGGATTAGCCACTTGCGCACGCGCATCAAAACCGCCATTGGCAGCGTTGATACGCTCACTGACAAAATTCATTTTGCCTGTCGTCGGGAACATACTGCCATCGGCCAGTTTCAGCTTCACATCAAAGCCTATGCTGCCATTTTTAGCGGCTTTTCCTGGTACAGCAACCTTGCCGCCATTCACCTCTTTGGAAACTTTCAGGTAATCTGATTCCGGAATGCTGAAGTTGACATACAAAGTATCGGTCTGAACGATCGTAGTTAATAAACTGTCTGCGCTGGTGATCAGACTACCGTTCGACTTAGCCGCCATGCCAGTCACGCCGTCAATTGGCGCCACGACTTTGGTATAGCCCAGATTCAGTTTTGCTTCATTGGCCTGCGCACGCGCTTGCTTGTAGCTCGCTTCTGCGGTTTCCAACGTTGACTTCGCATCGTCAAATTCTTTTTGACTAATCGCTTTTTCTGTCGCAAGAGGTGCCAGACGCGCATATTCACGTTTTGCCTGATTCAGCTTCGCTTCTGCAACACCAGCAGAAGCTTCGGCGGAGGCCAGTTGCGTCTGATAAGTTGCTGGGTCGATCTGAAATAAGACTGTGCCTGCTTTCACGCGGGAGCCTTCTTCGTATAAACGATTTTCCAGAATTCCCGGAACACGCGCCCGGATTTCTGTTTCTTTCGAGCCTGCAGTCTGGCCCACATATTCAAAATCCACTGCAAGATCACGACTTTCCAGCGCAACTACATTGACTTCTGGCGGAGGCATATTGCCCGGACCAGCATTTTGCCCACCTTGCTTGCCGCACGCAGTCAACACAATTAAAGACAAACTGATCGCCAGCACACTGGCTGCGCGGCGAGAGAACAATTGCGATATCTGTGATGACAGGGTCAAGGACTGGGACGAAGGGAAACCTGAGGAGTACATAGAAATTCTTTCTTATAAATGAAAGGACGGTGTGCTATTATATACATACACGAATGTTTGTAAATGAAATTCTGAAATGACCCTATAGATTAGCAAGGCATTCACAGATAACGATGACAACTTGATTACGAATCGTGAAATCATCGAAATTAACGGCAGGTTGAATTCAACAAGCGCACCAAGATTGAGCCCGTTATTATTATCTGGATAGCGTTGTTTCTCATGTAACAAAGTATGAATTTTTCGTAAAAAGAAGTGTACTGCCGCAAACTTCGTGGAAATAGAGTCATTCTGGTATTGCGATAATTGCGCACCCCTCTTAAGATGCCGACCAAAAAGAGGAAAGCGCCTCTTTATAAAAAACGGGGACGCATCAGACAGAGTGATATCAGCGCTTCCGGTTACCTTCGGCGACCGGGCGGCAGATATGGACTTAGCAAGGAAAATCATGGCAAGAAAGACGAAAGAGGAAGCACAGGAAACCCACACGGCTCTGTTAAATGCTGCGGAAGATGTCTTCTCGACCAAAGGCGTGACCAACACAACGCTGAATGACGTAGCATGTGCAGCAGGAATGACGCGCGGCGCTATCTATTGGCACTTTAAAGATAAGAATGCGCTGTTTCAGGCGATGTGTGATCGCGCCTTCCTGCCTATGGAAGCCTTATTGAACGAAATCAGTGATGCTCCCCAAAAAGATCCCATCGCAGCGCTACGCCAGTTGAATATCCACTTTCTGAAGCTGGTATCCAGTGATTCTCGTCAACGCAAGGTATTCGACATTATTTTTCATCGCAGCGAAAAAAATGTTGACCTACCCTACTTCGAAACTGAAAAAGAAAAACGCACAGAATGCCTGAATAAAGTGCAGGTCATTATCGACAATGCAGTAGCTTCAGGTCAGCTGCCCCCGGAGACTGATACATGGATCGCCATGCACGCGAATCATAGTTTCCTGGTAGGTCTCATCGGCGAATGGCTTGAGGACCCAAATGCATACTGCATCAACACGCACGCAGAGGATATGGTGGATATGTTTTTAAGCGGATTAATGACACGCCCTCCGCTTAAAAAAAATCCCCCGTCTGCCTGAGTACAGGGTAAGCGCAGCTACTGGCAGTACTAATCGTATTCAAGCAGGCAATTTCAGATCAAACTTTACTGCCAGCATCCGTAACGCGAAAGTACTGATAATGCCGGCGAGTAAGGCTGCCGCATCGTTAAACTGAAGGTAAGTCATCCCGAGATAAACCCAGCACCCCGTGAAAGCACAGGTAGCGTAAAGTTGCCCGCGCCGGAACACCATCGGTATCTCATTACAGATCACATCCCGCAATACACCACCAAAAATACCAGTAATAACGCCCATCATGGCACAGACAAAAGCCGGCATATCCAACTCCAGTGCCAGCGACGTTCCTGTCACGCTGAACAAGCCCAAGCCTAGAGCATCTGCCCACTCGATCGCGCTCTCAGTAACAGCATGGCGCAAATGACGAAACAAAGGTGTGGCGATCAATGCCAGTAAAAAAATCAATATAGGATATTCCTGATTTTCCACCCAAAATAGTGGTCGGCGATCGAGTAACAAATCACGCAGCGTGCCGCCACCGAAAGCAGTAATAAAGGCGACAGTAAACACACCGACCGGATCCATACGCTTGCGCCTGGCTTCTATAAATCCGGAACAGGCAAAAGCCACGACACCTGCCACTTCTATGGTGTGCAGCATTGCGTTCATTCCTACATAGCTTCCTGCCATACTCTTCTCACATCATTCAATCAATGCCAAATTTTAACTGTAGTCCGGCTAATTCATTACATAAAACTAAAACAGCAACGCTATAGAGATAAACAAAACTAAGAAATCAATCCCCCCTGCATTCATTGATTGATTAGTAAACATGGTAAAACAATCCGATATGGCGCCAACGACCAATCCTATTGTATAATCGCGAGCTTGGCATTTTGCAATCGCGAAATCCATCATTACTTTAACTCTGGCAAGTGATACGCAATCGGGTCAAGAAGCGAGACGACCGACGAAGTGCTGATTGGCTACCAACTTTATATTGAGGCAAGCATGAAAGAAGGCATCCACCCAAACTATCGCGAAGTGTTGTTCCACGACGTTTCTAACGATTTCAAATTCATCACACGTTCAACTATCAGCACAAAAGACAAAGCTGAATTTGAAGGTAAAGAATATCCACTGGTTAAGATCGAGGTTTCTGCAGAATCCCATCCTTTCTACACTGGCAAACATAAAATCGTTGACACCGCTGGTCGCGTTGACAAATTCCGTAAAAAGTTCGGCAGCGTTGGTTCCAAGACTTCTGTTGCTAACTAATTCGTGCAATGATTTAAATAAAAAAAGGCAGCTCAGGCTGCCTTTTTTACTTCTTCTTTCCTTACAATAAGCACGCTTTCCACCCACATTTAAAGCTATGAAGCCAGTTCGTCTTCCTGCCTCCGCCACCATTGCCCTTCCTCGCTGGGGAATACTGGCACTCTGTCTGCTCTACATCCTGCCAGGCCTGATTGGACGAGATCCATGGAAAGGCGATGATGCAACAAGTTTCGGCATCATGTGGACGATGGCACAAGGCACGCTTTCCGACTGGCTGTGGCCACATATCGTTGGTCTGCCCATGGCAGAAAAAGGACCACTGGCGTTCTGGATCGGTGCGATCTGCATCAAACTATTCGGCGGTATTGTTGGCGCCCCTATGGCGGCCCGACTGTCGACTGGTTTTTTCTTTTTACTCGGATCAGTTTCAGTCTGGTATGCAACCTATCTGCTCGGGCGCCGTGCAGAAGCCCAGCCACTGAAACTCGCGTTTGGGGGGCAACCGGATCCTAAAGATTTCGGCCGCACACTTGCCGACGGTGCTTTACTCATCTACCTCGGATGCCTGGGTTTACTGATACGTAGCCATGAAACTGGTGCTGAAACCCTGCAAATTTCACTGGTGGCATTCACTCTGTATGTTTGCGTCCGCCTGCTCGATACGCCGAAAATTTCTCTTAGTGCTCAATTAGGACTTAGCCTCGGTCTGCTCGTGCTGACGAAAGGCTGGGTGCTGCCGGTTACCTTATTTTTTATACTGATTGCACTATGCGTCTATCGCCAACAAACGCAGCACATTAAATTTATTGTTGCAGCGTTACCGGTTGTACTGCTTCCAACAGCAATCTGGCTACTCGCCATACAAATAAATCATCCCTACGACAGCAGCCCGGTCCCCGCCTGGATGTTATGGAATTATCGTCAGATTAACTGGCCTGGCATCGATAGCATCAGCTACTTTTTTAAATATAGCATCTGGTTTGCGTGGCCAGCCTGGCCTTTTGCTGCGTGGGCTATTTATGCGTGGCGGAGGCAAGAAAAAGCGCTGCATATTGCGTTACCAGTTGCATTCCTGTTCGGATTTATCATTCTGGCCTTAATGAGTCAAAACGCAGAGGAAAGTTTATTACTTCCGCTGCTGCCTCCAATGGCAATTCTTGCCGCATTCGGCCTGCCAACAATGAAGCGCAGTGCGATCAACGCTGTTGACTGGTTTGCAGTGACCGTACTCACAGGCACTGCGGGCTTTATCTGGCTAGGCTGGATAGCAGAGCAAACCGGCGTCCCAAGCAACTTAGGAGCTAAAATCCTAAGACTGGCTCCGGGTTTCGAAGCAAGCTTTAACCCGTTCGTTTTTATGCTCGCTTTCATCGCTACGCTCGCCTGGTTCCTTCTGGTTTATTGGCGTATTTCGCGGCAACCATCGGTTCTTTGGCGGGCAGTCGTACTGTCGAGTGGCGGACTTATTTTATGCTGGTTGCTGCTGCTGACATTATGGCTGCCGTGGATTAATCACCGAGTGACGTACGCCAGTGTTGCCGAAGACCTCGCCCAGCAACTACCGAATAAAGCATACTGTATCGAGGGATATATCGGGCCATCGCAACGAAGTACTTTTGCTTACTTCGGCAAAATTCAATTCGCCGGATTCTCGGACCATGACTGCGGCTATCTGATGGTGCAGAATAGCCGGAAGCAAACTACCACACCCGTTATGCCAGCTCACGTAGACGCTGAACAATGGGAGCCCGTCTGGAGTGGGCACCGCGCTGCCGATAAAGATGAACTGTTTATATTGTATCGTCGCAAATTGCAGTAATGACATAGCGATAAGCATATCGGATCGTTTACAACCATGTATGCTCATCGCGATCAGGGATGCGTTACCCAAAATATTCAGCAGCGTTAATCGCGCTCTTACTTATCCAACGCTGGCTCAATGCGATCAAAAAAATCGAATCCTCTTGCAACTGGCGATAGAGAGAGGGGCTTTGAATATGTCGAACGCTTGAGCCCGTGGAAGGACAGCATGGGGCAATTCTAATTAGCGCTGCGCGTAATATCAGCGCATCCCATATTTTTATGATCAGCAACTATTCAAAGATACGTTTTGTATCATCAACAAAAACACATGCATTCCTTCTCACCGTTGGTAGCGGCAATTTGTGAAAATTTACAGACGAACCAACGGATACATCACGAAACGCATAAAACAAAAAACCCGCGTTCTCATAGTGAGTAACACGGGTCATTGGACTACTTTGTACTGCTTTAAACAATCTCTTGGTGCCGAGAGCCGGAATCGAACCGGCACGCCTTGCGGCGCGGGATTTTGAGTCCCGTGCGTCTACCTATTCCGCCATCTCGGCAACGCATAAGGGAGATTATGACATTAATAGGCAAAACTTGCAATACGCACGACCAATCAGGCTTGTTCTTATCTGCAAAAATAAATCTCATTACCGCGAACTGAATCGCGCTCGATTAATATCTATACTCATCAGCAAGATGCTTGTTAAAGCTGTATTTTGTCCCACCTTGTAACGCATCAACCAATCGCTTGGGATTCGCCGCAGAGATAAAGATATCAGCGACGCCATCTTTAACACGAAACTTGGTCGCGGGGCTCAGGATGTTATTCGCCTTAATCGTTAAGTGACGAATGACTCTCGCTTTATCGCTACAAATAAGAAAATGAATTTCTTTGCGGAAGTGAGTCAGAGGAATATTGAGCCACCAGCCTTCATCGCCCGAGTAACGGACAACATTAGAAAACTGTGTATTCATCTCATTAAGTATGTTTGCACGTAAAGACTCGTTAGCGATCAATATGGCTTCAGATTTATTCATTGTTACCTTAAAAAATAAACTGATTGCGTGTTCTGCAATCTCATTCGTCATTGTAAATGCGAAGCCAGAAACTAGGCATACCGATAATCGGGAAAATCCCGGAATAACCTTAGATTACGCCTGAACTCAAATTTTCCGTTTATACGAAATGCAAGAACAATTTACAATCAAGTCTGTTTTTGCTGATATGAATCTTGATTAAAACTGGTGGTCAAATTTTTTAACATCACGGGAGAGTAAATGAGTTCTTTTTCAAAGCATGGCGTCATTGCTATGTTGCTGAGTTTTTCGAACATTTGTCTGGCAGCGACACCTGCAACTGTGCGGGTGGACTATATGCATACTGGCAACGATAAAACTGAACAGTATGCTTTAAGCCGCGTCTTGATAGAACCACTGCCTTGGCCTGGCAATCTGCAACAAAATATTGACACATCTAACCGCGGAGTTAACAAGGTGGAAGTGAGCGACCTGAAAACGGGTGAACTCATTTATTCGAGGGGGTTTTCAACTATTTTTGGTGAATGGAAAAGTACAGATGAAGCAAGCAAGTTAAATCGTGGCTTTGAAGAGTCGGTGCGATTTCCCAAGCCGGACAAGCCTGTCCGCGTCACCATACAGAAACGAGATGAGAACAATGTATTTGTGCCTGTATGGAGCGTTGACATCGATACAGACGCACAGGATGTCATACGCAAGCAACCGCGAGCTATCGCCAAACCCGTGCCTATAATCGTCAATGGTCCATCGCCGGAAAAGGTGGATTTATTAATTCTTGGGGATGGTTACAGTGCCACGGAAATGAAGAAATTTATCGCAGATGCACGTCGTTTATCGGCGCATCTTTTTAAGGTTTCACCATTTAAAGAACGTGCCAAAGACTTTAACGTCTGGGCAATCGCCGTTCCAACGAGCGACTCGGGAGTTTCACGCCCTTCGACCGGAGTACATCATGCATCTGCACTCGGCACACGTTACGATATCTTTGGCAGTGAACGCTATATTCTTACAACAGATAATCGCGCGTTGAGAAACATCGCCCAAAATGCTCCGTACGAATTCATTGAAATTCTTGTTAATAATGAGACTTATGGAGGCGGAGGTATTTTTGGACAATTCAGTACTGCGGCGGCAAAAAATGATTGGGCTGAATATCTGTTTGTGCATGAATTCGGCCATCACTTTGCCGGCCTCGCTGATGAATACTACACGTCGCCTGTTGCGTATCAAAGTAGTGAGGTATTGCCAGAACCATGGGAACCGAATGCAACAGCTATGCGCGACCCGGCTAATCTGAAGTGGAAACACAAGGTAAGGCCGGGGACGCCATTACCAACTCCATGGCCTAAAACTGTGTTTGATCAGCATGCAAAAGAATACCAGCAAACACGAATACAACTACGCGCACAAAATCGACCTGAATCCGAAATGAGTGCTTTGTTTAAGAAGGATCTGCAATTTAATCGCCAATTGTTTTCCAATGCGTCGCATAAAAACGATGTTGGCGCTTACGAAGGGGCGAACTATGAGTCAACTGGATATTTCCGTCCGCAAATGCAATGCATTATGTTCGATCGTAGTGACTCTTTCTGTGACGTATGCAACGAAGCGATCAACGTCATTATTGATTTGTATAGTCAATCGGGAGTAAAAAATTAAGTCTGATTACGCAACTACAACAAATTTATCCACGAATAAAAAGAGTGAAGTTGTGTTTTGATGTTCGATTAATACATCACCGCTTCAGAAAGCGCCTCTGATCTGATACGGACTTAACGGAGGCGACACTGTGGAATAAAACGAAGAGTGACAGCCCCCTGGAAATGACACTCAAGATCAAACAAAGGAGCCTGCGGGCTCCTTTTTCTTTACCCGGCGTACTGACCGCTGGTCAGTAAGATCGAAGAGCAGAAGACGGCTGAATAAGGAGTGGTAATGGGAAGAGGCGTCGGGATCAGAAATAA
>NZ_JACOFT010000003.1 GCF_014699135.1 Cognatundibacterium aquatile | reverse complement strand
GCTTCGCATCGTTGTGTGCGTCAGCAGCAGAGAAACGAGATTATGAAGTACTTCTCACTCACTGTCAACTCCCTTCGCCCTTTCGCTTCGCTTTTTCTTCTCAGCGTCCGCATTTTGTTGTGCGGGCACCAATCGGATCACTTGGCCTGACTTCGGTCTGTTGACTGTGCGGGCTGCTTTTTTACTTGCAGCGCTTCACTTTCTTCCCCCGCCTTTCAGCGGGAGCCGAACTATAGCAAAACCTCCAAGCCTTCGCAATAAACATGGCAAATTATTTTAATGAATATGCGAATCACAACGGCATGGACATTCGGCGCAACAGCTCTTGTTCTGGGCAACAATTAACTGCTGCCTTTACGGTAACAGGTAAAATATTACTTTTACGCAGAATTAAATTACTAAACAGTTTTTACTGATTAGTTTTACGGACACCACCTATGTTACGCATCACCGACTTAAAACTCTCTTTAGATCACCCTGAATCTGCATTAAAAAGGGCGATACTGGAACAATTAGCAATTCCTGAATCAGATCTTATCGGCTTCAATATATTTAAGCGAAGCTACGATGCACGAAAGAAAACTGCAATTATTCTGATCTACACCATCGACGTAGAATTAAAAAATGAATCTGAGGCACTGACTCGTCTGAACAAGCAATCAAATATTTCTGCCACACCAGACACCAGCTATAAGTTCGTTGCACATGTTCACGATAATAAATTTAAACGTCCAATTGTTATCGGTTTCGGACCTTGCGGTCTGTTCGCTGCATTATTACTGGCAGAGATGGGATATCGCCCCATCGTTCTCGAGCGAGGAAAAACCGTCAGGGAACGCACAAAAGACACCTGGGGATTATGGCGTAAGCGTGAACTCCATCCAGAATCAAATGTGCAATTTGGAGAAGGCGGAGCAGGAACATTTTCTGATGGAAAACTGTACAGTCAGATCAAAGACCCAAAGCATTACGGTAGAAAAGTAATCACTGAATTTGTGAAGGCAGGAGCGCCGGAAGAAATTCTGTATGTCAGCAAGCCTCACATAGGCACCTTTCGGCTGGTGAAGATGATAGAAGAGATGCGGCATAACATTGAAACACTTGGCGGCGAGATTCGTTTTGAGCAAAAAGTAACGGATATCGATATCAAAAATGGTGAAGTCTGTGGAGTGCGCGTGAATGATGGCGAATACATCGAATCAAATCACGTTGTTCTTGCGATCGGCCATAGCGCCCGTGACACATTCCAGATGCTCTACGATAAGGGCGTTTATATTGAAGCTAAACCATTTTCAATTGGCTTTCGTATCGAACACCCGCAATCCGTCATCGACAAAGCGCGCTTTGGTCCGAACGCAGGAAATGAAATTCTGGGTGCCGCGGATTACAAACTGGTGCATCACGCAAAGAATGGCCGCTCGGTGTATAGCTTCTGCATGTGCCCCGGAGGGACGGTTGTCGCTGCGACATCGGAGCCAGGGCGTGTGGTAACCAACGGGATGAGTCAGTATTCGCGCAATGAACGCAATGCAAACAGCGCCATTGTCGTCGGCATTTCTCCGGAAGATTACCCGGGGAATCCTCTTGCAGGTATTGATTTGCAGCGCAAACTCGAAGAACGCGCTTACAAAATGGGCGGTGAAAGTTACAATGCACCAGGGCAGCTTATCGGCGATTTCATTAAAGGGATCAAATCAACAGAACTGGGTAATGTGACTCCGTCATACAAACCTGGCGTAACACTTTGTAATCTGGCCGACGCCTTACCTGATTTTGCGATTAACGCGATACGCGAAGCAATTCCTGAATTCGATAAAAAGATCAAAGGCTTTGCGATGAACGATGGCATCCTGACTGGCATAGAAACCCGGACATCATCACCCATTCGCATTAAGAGAACTGACGATAGCTTGCAAAGCCTGAACACCAAAGGACTTTACCCGGCTGGCGAAGGTGCAGGATATGCAGGAGGTATTCTTTCAGCAGGTGTTGATGGCATCAAAATTGCGGAAGCAGTAGCACTGTCCATCAATGCTGACAGCTAACTCGATATACAACTAACGAATAGCAGACCAATTAAGAACGGGCAATTTCAAGGTGAATCGGATTCATCTTGAAATTGCCCGTATCTCGTTAACACCAAAAACATCAGAACTGCACCGCTTCAAAACCGCTGCGGAATTCAGAGGGTTAAAATTTCATGTAACTGGATAACAGTTCAGTCATCTTTTGCGCCGTCGATACCCAACTCATGTATTTTGCGCGTGATCGTGTTACGTCCGATTCCCAGCCGGACAGCAGCATCATTTTTCCGTCCATGTGTATATTTGAGCGCAGCCTTAATCACGATTGCTTCAAACTTATCGCCTAATTTCACAATGACCTCTGGCTGTCCTTGCGACAGCATCGTCATTGCCTCTTCTTCTAAAAGCTCAATCCAGCTTTGCGCAGGATGGAGCTGGCGATCGGGGGCAGAAATATGTGAGTGATGCACCGGGGTCGCCTCAGAAGGGCTGCTGATATAGGGCTCTGCCTCAGCCCTATGCGCCGTCATTGCTCCCCCGTTACCTTGCTCACCTGAGGGCAACAAATCCTGCGGTAAATCCGGGATCTCCACCGTCTGACCTGGCGCCATGACGGTAATCCAGTTACACAGATTTTCTAATTGCCGGACATTTCCAGGGAAATCCAATCCTGACAAAAACTGCAAAGCAGACTCAGATAAACGTTTGACCTCGACACCCAGTTGCTTCGCACTTTGAGATAAGAAAAATTTCGCCAGCACAGGAATATCTTCACGACGTTCACGCAAACTAGGCAAACGCAAGCGAATAACATTCAAGCGATGGTACAAATCCTCGCGAAACAAACCTTCGCGGACTCTGGTTTCAAGATTTTGATGGGTCGCTGCAATCACACGTACATTCGCCTTCATCGGCTGATGACCGCCCACCCGATAAAAATGGCCATCCGACAGCACCCTCAATAATCTTGTCTGTAAATCGAATGGCATGTCGCCAATTTCATCGAGAAATAAAGTGCCGCCCTCTGCTTGCTCAAAACGACCACGTCGTGTCGTCTGCGCCCCGGTAAACGCGCCGCGCTCGTGACCAAATAATTCAGACTCTAATAAATCCTTAGGAATCGCGGCAGTATTCAGCGCGATAAAAGGCTGGGATGATCGCGGGCTATGCTTATGCAGGGCGCGAGCAACCAACTCTTTACCACTACCTGATTCACCGGTAATTAATACTGTCACGTTCGACTGCGATAAACGCCCTATCGCACGAAAAACATCCTGCATTGCAGGTGCGTGACCAAGAATTTCCGGCGCTTCAGAAATCGTTTGTTCGACGCTGGATTCGCGCAGACTCTCATCGAGTGCACGACGAATCAATTCAACCGCTTTATCAAGATCAAATGGTTTGGCTAAGTATTCAAATGCCCCGCCTTGGAAAGCAGCGACAGCAGAATCCAGATCCGAGAACGCGGTCATGATAATCACTGGCAAGCCGGGATGCTTAGCTTTGACGGTTTGCAACAGTTCCAAGCCAGAGGCGCCGTGCATGCGAATATCAGAAACCAATACCTGTGGCGTATCTGACTGCAAAGCAGTCATGGCATCGCGCGCATTTGTAAAGCTCTTGGTCGTCAGATTTTCTCTTGCGAGCGCTTTCTCAAGCACCCAGCGAATTGAATCATCGTCATCCACTATCCAAATAGGTTTCATATTTTTTTTAGTTCCAGGTTTGAACATATTGATTAGCAAAGGCGCTAACTTGCACTAATAAAGCGTTTCCTCGTCCAACCTTAAGGCAGAGGAATAAGGATTCTGAAATCAGTACAACCGGGACGACTCTCGCATTCAATTACACCCAAGTGCTGATCGACAAAGGTTTGCGCCAGAGTCAGTCCAAGTCCGCTGCCACCATCTCTTCCTGAAACTAAAGGATAAAAAATGCGGTGAAAAATTTCAGGCGGGATTCCAGGACCGTTATCAATGATATGCAAGTCTAATGCCAACCTGTATCTGACCTTCGCCAAAGTAATCTGCCTGACGACACGGGTTTTAAAAGTCAGCTCCGCATCTCCGTGACGAATTCGCTCCGCTAACGCCTGTGCGGCGTTGTGGGCGATATTCAGTACTGACTGTATCAACTGCTCCTTATCGCCGCGGAATTCCGGTATCGACAAATCGTAATCCCTGTGAATTGTCAGCCCCTGCGGAAATTCGGCCACAATCAGACTGCGGACCCGCTCGCACACTTCATGAATATTGACATCACCTACTATATGGGGGAGACGGTGAGGAGCAAGCAAACGATCAACCAGCGTCTGCAAGCGATCTGCCTCTTTGATGATGACTTGCGTATACTCGCGCAATTCCTTGAGCTGGCGCTCCGGCAATTCCAACTCAAGCAACTGTGCCGCTCCGCGGATACCACCGAGTGGATTTTTAATTTCATGCGCGAGGTTACGGATCAGCTCCTTATTTGCCTTGCTCTGATCGAGCATCCTCTCTTCCCGATCCAGCTTGAGTTGCTGGACGTTTTCCCGAAATTCAATCAACACTGGTGTTTCAGGATTATCTAATGCTGTGACGATGCTATGCACATGCAAAGGCTCTCTGCCAGCCCGCTCCAAGGTCAGATCCTGACGCTTATCAGCGAAATGATGGGCGACGGCCTGATGAAACACCGCCAACAAAGCATCGCCATTTAAAAATAAAGCATTGAGCTTTTGGTCGATCAGGGATTTCGCTGAACAATCCAGCAATATCTCCGCTGCTGGATTAGCGAACTTGATACTACCGTCAGCATTAAACACGATGACAGCAGAGCTGAGCAGCTCAAGTCCGGCGAATGCCGGCAGAATAGAGAGAGAATTTTTCACCATAATCCATAAAAAAAGGCCGCATAGTGCGACCTTATTATGCAAGCATCATGCCCGCCGATTCAATTTCTTGCAGGGAAAGCAGAGATTTTGCATTATTTTAGGTTGGAAATTTCACGCCGCAATGCCTCAATGTTCTTTTCGGTGCGGCTGATGTTATCTTTCATCATTCCGGTGCGTTCCTGATATTTTGCGTAATTACGCTCATCACCACGACGCTCAGGCTCACCATTGTTGTACTCTTTTTTCAAATCAGCCAGTTTTTGCTCTTCCGCTTTGAGCTCATCCAACAAAATTTGCCGGCGATCCGAATCTCTGGCCTTTTGTGTTCCCTCGTCAACCTTAGGGAAATCTGCAGGGCTAGAAGCGGATTTTGCCTGTGTTTTCTTGGGAGTGGAAGGTAAAGCCGGGGCAGGAACAACCGTAATACCGGGCAACTCGACTCTCTTACAGCCTTTCGTTGCACCCGTATTTTTATACTCTTTCTTGCCATTATCATCGACGCATAAAAACACATCAGCCTGCGCGTGGGCAATATTTTGGATGGCGATTAACGAAATAAAACCAATCAATAGTCGCTTCATATTCAATCACTAGTCAAAAACAGAGGTGTAGTGTATGCGATGCTGCGCATATTCACAATTCCACGTTACGCGCAGTAACAAAACAAAAAAAGCGGGGTTGCCCCCGCTTTTATAGCATCCCTTGCAATTACAGGGAATAGTACATGTCAAATTCAACAGGATGCGTAGTCATGCGCATACGTTGAACTTCCTGCATTTTCAGTTCAATGTAAGCGTCGAGCATACTGTCGCTGAACACACCACCACGAGTCAGGAATTCGCGATCTTTATTCAGTGCATCCAAGGCTTCTTCCAGAGACGCGCACACTGTTGGAACCAATGCATCTTCCTCTGGTGGCAAATGGTACAAATCTTTAGATGCTGCTTCACCTGGGTGAATCTTATTCTGTACACCATCCAGACCTGCCATCATCAGTGCAGAGAAGCACAGATATGGGTTTGCCAGTGGATCTGGGAAGCGCGCCTCAACGCGACGGCCTTTTGGATTCGCAACGTAAGGAATGCGGATAGATGCAGAACGGTTTTTAGCAGAGTACGCCAGTTTCACCGGTGCTTCGTAGCCTGGAACCAGACGCTTGTACGAGTTAGTACCTGGATTCGTGATCGCATTCAATGCTTTAGCATGTTTGATGATGCCGCCGATGTAGTACAGAGCGAAATCAGACAAGCCAGCATAGCCGTCGCCTGCGAACAGGTTTTTGCCATCTTTCCAGATCGATTGATGCACGTGCATACCGGAACCATTGTCACCAACGATAGGTTTAGGCATGAAAGTCGCTGTTTTGCCGTAGGTATGAGCCACGTTCCAGACAACATATTTCAGGTTTTGTGTCCAGTCAGCACGTTCTACCAATGTAGAGAATTTTGTGCCGATTTCATTTTGACCAGCGCCAGCAACTTCATGGTGATGCACTTCCACTGGAATGCCCAAAGATTCCAGAATCAGGCACATTTCAGAGCGCATGTCCTGGAAACTGTCGACTGGAGGAACTGGGAAGTAACCGCCCTTGACTGTAGGACGATGACCAGTATTGCCACCTTCCAGTTTTTCACCTGTAGTCCAGGAAGCTTCTTCAGAATCAATCTTAACGAAGCAACCAGACATGTCGATTTTCCAGCGTACGCCATCAAAAATAAAGAATTCTGGTTCAGGACCAAAATAGGCTGTATCGCCGATACCGGAAGATTTCAGATAAGCTTCCGCGCGTTTTGCGATAGAACGTGGATCACGGTCGTAACCTTTGCCATCGGAAGGCTCGATGACGTCACATTGCATAAACAATGTGGTTTCTTCCATAAATGGATCGATATTCGCTGTATTTGGATCTGGCATCAACAACATGTCAGAAGCTTCGATACCTTTCCAGCCCGCAATAGAAGAGCCATCAAATGCATGGCCAGATTCGAACTTATCGATATCGAAGTGAGAAACAGGCACAGTCACGTGCTGTTCTTTACCGCGTGTATCTGCGAAACGAAAATCAACGAATTTCACTTCGTTATCTTTCGCCATCTTCAAAACTTCTGCAGCTGTCATTGCCATGTGAAACTCCTCAAGTAGCGCTAAAAATAAATCGGGGATTACTGAGCCTTCGTTCTGCCATCCTGACAAAAGAAACCTGTCGTTAATTTTCTTTCTGCATAATCATCTGACCGCTCAACTCCGTGAACAATAATAGCAGAAACTATGCCATATTCCAGAATCCATACAACGACAGAAAATTATCGCTAACACCTTGTTTTTAAAACGTTTAATCAAAATCAAGAATCAAAAGCTTCTGGTGACGCACCAAAAAAAACAAAATAAGTATATGAAAAAACTGAGCGCACTTTTTAGGTGCAAATGATTGCACCATTAATGTGCACTGTAAAATAGGTGCGCCGCCGTCAGCATAGCTGTCGCCAATATTGCGTGCGCTCTCAGTGTGCGCTCTCATATGACTACTGATTTGTATGCAAATTATCTATCTCAGACGCAGAGCCTGCTAACAACTGAATTTTATACGCACCACCAATCAAACCGCACGGAAGCGATGCATACACGTGTCGCTTCATGCATAATTCAATGAAAATGCCCACACAAACTGCCTGCACTGGATTAACTATGTCTAGCAACACCACACTCACGTCTGCCCGACAACGCGCACAGGAACAATCGCTTCCGTATGCCGGAGCGGTCACTCCCATTGAGGCCTTTGAACTATTGCAGTCGAATCCGGATTGCATCCTCGTTGACGTCCGCACCAATGCCGAACGTGATTGGGTTGGTAAGGTCGTGATTCACGACACTCAACATTTTGCGGTGCAGTGGAGCCTGTATCCGGGCGGAGCGCAAAACCCTGATTTCTTACAGCAACTCGCCACCATCACCGCCGACAAAAATACCGTCATTCTTTTTCTGTGTCGTTCAGGTGTGCGCTCACGTCATGCCGCAAAACTCGCCAGCGAATCCGGCTACACCCAATGTTTTGACATCCTGCAAGGCTTTGAAGGAGACAGAGATGCGCATGGCCACAGAAAAACAGTCGTGGGCTGGTGCGCCAACGATTTACCGTGGCTTGGCGCATGATATTTCAAATACATTAAAAACATACTTCCATCCGCCTCAATACTTTGCTAGAATAGCGAGCTTCGCTGATCTGGAATTGGCGAAAAGCAGGAGAGGTGGATGAGTGGTTTAAGTCACACGCCTGGAAAGCGTGCGTAGGTTTATCCCTACCGGGGGTTCGAATCCCCCCTTCTCCGCCAGAATTAGAAAAGCCCTTGATTTTTTCAAGAGCTTTTTCTTTTGGTTTCACGAGTATTGCCCTGCCTTTACTCGGCGAATTTATTCTGCGTTTTATAATAAAGCAGCCCTCCCAGCCCCGTCTTCCCGCTGCATAACTCATTTGATGAGCCCCTTCGCAGATCAGCATCGCAAAGCACGCACGCTTTACGACCAAACAGCCCCTGCTAAGACTAAGACCAAACCATCGCTTATTGATAATTTGAAGACGATAGCTACCGGAGTCTGGGCATATAGGTCAATTTGAGATGCAGGGATGTAAAAAATACAGATGGCGGTATAGCTAAGCCTTGTTGAAAACGCATCGACACGATTGAGCTAAATTAAGCAATTAAAGCACTAACCATGGTGAGGAAGAAACGCATCAACTTTTGCATGAAGCAATGCAATGAGCTTTGAATCCATGAACTTGTAGTTGTCTGGGATGTTCAGACAGATCACCCGCTTACCAAGAAGGTGCGGCCGAAATTCACTGGATAACTTCGTCTTATGCTTTCGCTCCATCACAAAGATCAATTCAGCCCACTCCACGAGTTCGGGCGTCAGTGGATTCTCAGCGTTGCGATTAAGGCCTGCCGAAGCGCACTGGATACCTGGATGATCAGAATAGACTTGTTCAGCAGTCGGGCTGCGCCAGCGGTTCATGCTGCAGATAAAGAGAACGCGTTGCAAAGTTTTTAGAGTCCTGAGGTTTAACACGAGGGCATCAAAGAGCTATTTCCATTGAATGCCGATCTCGAAACAATGGGTAAATTGTAAGTCAGGTTGCTGCAAGCACAAAATCACTCGCTCATTCCCATCATTTATATAAAAACAGGGGAGTATGTGTCAAAAATGCCTTATTCTCAGCAGAAAATAAGGGGCTTTAAATATACTCCCCCCAGTATTTTCAGACGCGCAAAGCACAATAAATGCATGTCGCAGGCGTTTTACGATGCCTGCGCTATGGATTTGGCCGCGGGACATGGATGCGATATGGCAAAACTACGTGCGTAGCGGTGCCGCAGATGTGCGCAGGGCTTACAACATGGCTGCGCCAACGGCCTGACGCACGGGGATGTCCGTTGGGTCAAAGCCTTCGAGGCAGTGGACGTTGATGCCGAGGTTGTCTGGCGTCACCCGTTTGCGGTGGAATGGATAGATGCCACAGACTTTGCAAAAGAAGTGCCGCGCGGTTTTGGTGTGAAACTGATACTCGGTGAGCGACTCTTCGCCTGTTAGCAATTGAAATTGACTTTCATGCACCTTGACCATCAGCGCATTTTTACGGCGGCAGATGCTGCAATCACACATGGTCAACTCCGGAAAATCCGTTTCGATCTGAAAGCGCACGGCACCGCAGTGGCAACTTCCAAGATATTTTTGCATAGGGCGTATGTTCATTTATCTGTGACTCCTTGATGGCGACGGCTTAACTGCATTGGTTCTTGCTGTGACTGCCACATGCTTAATTACCGATGGTGCAGCGCCAGCCGCTGATGAAGTGCGTGAGTATTTCACAGCACGACGAATCTGCCGATATTATCATTCCACGGTGAGCGCATCTGATGCAAACAGTGGCGAGAAATGCGCAGACATTTTCTCAAATTTCTTAAAATCCTAAAATTAACGCGCCGCTGAACTGGTAGGAAAAGGCGGCGCAAACTGTAAAGCGCCAGCGATGCGATTCCACGCATTAATGGCACCGATCGCGGCAGTCAGAAAAGCGATTTCCGTCGGGCTGAATGAGGCAGCCAATTCCGCATATACCTCCGTCGCGATGTGCTGTTGCGACATCAAAGTCAGCGCTTCGGTCCATGCCAGTGCGGCACGTTCACGGGCAGAGTAAATTTCCGTATCCCGCCACGCCGCCAGTAAATCAATTTTTTGCTGAGGCAGTTGTATTTTGCGCGCCAGATTTAAATGAAACTGCAGGCAGAATGCGCAGCCATTCATCTGTGATGCTCTTAGTTTGATGAGTTCAGTCAGCGATTTTTCCAAGCCGGATTCATCAATAGCTTTACCCAACTGGCTCAGCGCCGCGATCACGCCCGGCGCTGTTTTTTCATAGGATGACCAGTCAAATCCACGCTGCATTAGTGTTGTCATATCAGGAGCAAAAGAGTTAATATAAGAATTCGAACAATAATATACGAATTCTTACATCATGCGCAAGACGCGACTGCACAGCACATCCATTCCTGCAATAGGCGAAGGCAAACGTGGCGAAGACGGCCACATTGGTTACCTGCTCAGGCAGGCACATGCGGCTCACAGAATCAGAATGGAGAAAACCTTACAAGCCATGGGCGTGACGCTGCCTCAGTTTTCGGTACTGACGATGCTGGCGGCATATCCCGATGCATCTGGTGCCGAGCTCGCGCGGCTCTCGTTACTGACACCGCAAACAATGAGTGTGATTATCGGTAATCTGGAGCGGGCAGAAATCGTTTCTCGAACACCGCATGCCGAACATGGACGGATACAAATTATTCAGATGACCCCTGCTGGCCGGCGTTTACTAAAGCACTGCAAAGCAGCCGTCAGTGCCGCTGAAAAAGAGTTACTGGCCGACGTTTGTGCGGAAGACGAAACCGTTATCCGTCAATGGCTGGTCGCGGTCGCCAAACGCCTCGATAATATGGCGTGATCAGTCTTCGGGCGTTCGGGCTCGACTTATATCATCGCCCATATTCCCCCCATATTCACTGCCCATATCTCACTCGTATCCATTCATCGTCGTTCGTCATCATTTATCTCTCGCGGCAGATTGCGCCGCAAGCGCCTGTCAGTGCAACAAATTTTTATGTCACACTGATAATGCTGCACCATTCAGTGCCGCTTTAAATATAATCGCTGTTTCGCAGCCTTACCGTTTTACGATTGCCTCTTCCGGATTTACACATGCCTAATTCCCCTTCTGTTGCACGCTCAACCGCGACGTCACTGGTCAGTCTTATTTGCGTTCTGGCTCTGCTGCATTTTGGACGAGAGGTGTTGGAACCTATCGTACTGGCATCGATACTGAGCCTGATCATCGCACCGCTGATACGCAGCCTGCGACGATTCGGACTGGGGCGTATCACTGCTACCTTCAGTGCGGTACTTTTCGTCGCTGCGGGCCTCGTTGGCATCGGTGTGATTCTGGCCTCGCAGTTAGTCAGCGTGACGACTGAAATTCCGCAATATCGCGCGGCGATTCAATCCAAGCTGGCAATGGTGAGGCAGATCACTGAGCGGCCATTTGCGCACATCGAGGCGGAAATGAAGGCCGTGTCATCGAATAATTTCCCGGCGGCAGAACCGGCAACACCAAATGAAAGGGTTTTACCTGCAGGACAAAGCCAACCAGTTCCGGTCGTCATTCGCACACCGCAACCAAGCACGACTGAAACGATCACGCGTTTGCTGTCATCCATTTCCGGGCCGGTCGGCGAGGCGTTTCTGGTTTTTGTATTGCTGATATTTATTCTGCTTGATCATGAATCTTTGCGTGATCGGGCAATACGTCTGACAGGGCAAAGCGAAGTTGGCCGCACGATCAAGGCGTTGGGGGACGCAACGGAAGGCGTCTCGCGCTTTTTCTTTTCGCAATTTCTGGTCAACACCGCATTCGCGATCATCGTCTCCATCGCCTTATGGGCGGTGGGCGTGCCGCATGCATTTCTGTTCGGCACCTTAAGCGGCTTATTACGTTTTATTCCATATCTGGGTGCATTGATTGCGGGAGGCATGATTACGATGTTCGTCGCAGCGATTGATCCCGGCTGGACTCTGGCGATCGTCTGCATGTCCTTTTTCGGTGCGACCGAAGTGTTGGTCGCGAACTGGGTGGAGCCCAAAGTGTATGGGCACAGTTCTGGACTATCACCGCTCGCCGTGATGGTATCGGCCTTGTTCTGGGGTGCGCTGTGGGGACCGATTGGTCTGCTGCTGTCAACGCCGCTGACTTTATGTCTGGTCGTTGCCGGGCGTCATGTCAGCGCGCTGGAACCGATCACGATATTATTTGCGGACACGCCGAACGTGGATGAGGCACACCGTTTTTTCCATCGTTTACTGGCCGCAGATACCGATGCCATCGTGACCGACGCGCAAGTGTTTTTGCGTAAATTCAGTTTTGCCAAATATTGTGATCACATCCTGATTCCGGGGCTGTCTCTTGGAGCACATGATTTTGAAAATGGATTGCTGGAGAAAACACAGCAAAATAAAATTCGCGCAACGATTGCCACACTCGCTGAAACGGTCAGTCAGGCATCCTATGGTGACGATAAAAATCGTAAGCGACGTGCCGTTTCCATGTTGGATGCCAATGTCGGCGCGCATTTACGACAGATGCGTAAAAAGCGCCTGGGTCGCTGGCAAGGCTCACTGAATGTGCCATCACGTTCGGTCGTTTTATGCGCGGGTTTTGACAGCGAACGCGATGACTTGCTGAGCGAGCTGTTCGTAATGGCACTACGGGAAGTGAACATCGATGCGCGTAGTTTTTCTTTTGGCGATCATCATGAAGATCCGGGGGAAGATGGGGCAAATATCGTTTCAACGGTATTTATCACCTATCCGCTTGCGTCCACACTTGCAGACTGGATTCCCATTGTGAATGAGCTTCGCAGCAATCTTCCACATGCGCTGATCGTGACTATTCGTCTGCTCTCTGAAGAAAATCTGGCAGAACAATCGGCGGTGAATAAACATGTCGATATGGTGTTGCGCTCATTTGAAGAAGGGCTGGCATTCGTTGCACCGGACAGAGCACCGTTACATTAAGCGGTCATCTGGCGTCTGCATTGACGCTGGCATCAGCGTTTGCGTTTAGAACGCGAATGCCGACCTCAGATATCGGTTTCCCATAGAAAAACCCTGAAAACTGCCAAGCAATTTTCAGGGTTTATTTTATGAACATGGTGAGCCTGATGTTCACCATGCAGTTTTATCAGAACTGATTCATTGTGTTGTCTTTACCAGCAGCTTTCAATGCAGCTTCACCGCTGAAATAATCTTTGTGATCATCACCGATGTCGGAACCGGACATGTTCTGATGTTTCACGCAAGCGATACCCTGACGGATTTCTTTACGCTGAACGCCAGCAACATAACCCAGCATACCTTGGTCGCCGAAGTATTCTTTAGCCAGATTGTCAGTGGACAAAGCAGCAGTATGGTAAGTCGGCAAAGTGATCAGGTGATGGAAAATACCTGCTTCGCGAGCGGCATCAGCCTGGAATGTACGGATTTTTTCATCAGCAGTGATCGCCAGTTCTGTATTGTCATAGTCAACGCTCATCAGCTTAGTGCGATCGTAGGCAGATACGTCTTTGCCTGCTGCTTGCATGCTGTCAAATACTTGTTGACGGAAATTCAGTGTCCAGTTGAACGATGGGCTGTTGTTGTAAACCAGTTTCGCATTTGGAATCACTTTACGGATTTCGTTGACCATGCCACCGATCTGAGCGATATGTGGTTTTTCAGTTTCGATCCACAACAAGTCTGCGCCGTTTTGCAGAGATGTGATGCAATCGAGTACGCAACGCTCTTCGCCTGTACCGGCACGGAACTGGAACAAGTTACTTGGCAGACGTTTAGGACGCAGCAATTTGCCATCACGTTTGATCACAACGTCACCATTCGCCATGGAGTCTGTTGATACTTCTTCAACGTCAAGGAAGGAGTTGTATTTGTCGCCCAGATCGTCAGGTTCACGTGTCACAGCGATTTGTTTCGTCAGGCCAGCACCCAGAGAGTCTGTACGTGCAACGATAATGCCGTCATCCACGCCGAGTTCCAGGAATGCGTAACGGATCGCACGGATCTTCGCGAGGAAGTCTTCATGAGGAACGGTCACTTTACCGTCCTGGTGACCACATTGTTTTTCATCAGAAACCTGATTTTCAACCTGGATACAGCATGCACCAGCTTCAATGAACTGTTTTGCCAGCAGATAAGTCGCTTCAGCATTGCCGAAACCGGCATCAATATCAGCGATGATAGGTACTACGTGCGTTACATGGTTGTCGATCTGGTCTTGAATCGCTTGTTTAGCAGCGCCTTCAGCAGCATCGAGTTGACGGAACAAACCGCCCAGTTCACGTGCATCAGCCTGACGCAGGAAAGTGTAGAGTTCTCTGATCAGATCGGAAACAGCAGTTTTTTCATGCATGGACTGATCTGGCAATGGGCCGAATTCAGAACGCAATGCAGCAACCATCCAGCCAGACAGGTATAAGTAACGACGATCAGTGCTGTTGAAGTGCTTCTTGATAGAAATCATCTTCTGTTGACCGATGAAACCGTGCCAGCAACCCAGAGACTGAGTGTATTTGGAAGGATCGGCATCGTAATTAGCCATATCCTGACGCATGATTTTCGCAGTGTAGCGTGCGATATCCAGGCCAGTTTTGAATTTGTTCTGAGCGCGCATACGTGCAGCGGATTCAGGGTTGATCGCGTTCCAGGCACTACCTTGTTTGTCTTTGAGTCCGGCAACGGCTTTGATGTCGTCTTGATACTGTGACATGTGAATCTCCTAGAGAGGTAAAAAAAATTAACGAAGCAATATCGTGTGCCGCCCTATCTGTTCAGAATCGAACCGGTAAAACAGCAGGTTGAAGCAAAACTGTATGGGTTAATGATAGACCATTTCGGAAACCAAGCCAACTCTTATATAAGACATATAACTTAATTTTTTTCCTTTATATTCAATAATTTAAATTCATATTTTTGCTATATGAAATACATTTTCAGAAAATGAGATAAAATATCCGTCGCAATTACAGCAATAATTTCACACTATGGAATTCCATTTCGCATTAGATGCTTCACTGTTTAAGCACAATCGCGAATATGTTTTCCTGTCAGCAACGGAACCAAATTTCCGTATCTGTGTCAAACTGTAACCAAGTCAGTACAATTCCATCTTCTGAAAAGCACCACCCTTTCATGTCCACGCAACAAATTCCCGCTGATTTACTCAAAAAAACAAAAAAAATATTATTCGTCGCGCCGCTCGCTATCGGCGACTTCAGCTATTTACAAAATTCTTTTAAGGCATTTTCACAGGCATATCCGCATATCGAAATGCATTTGTGGGTGGATGAGTTACGCCGCACCCGCGATGAACGCCAATGGCCATTTCTGGAAAAATATGCGCTGTATGACTGGGTCAGCGACTGTGATTTGTTCAGCAAGGTTTATCGCCGTACTTACAACCCGGCATTGCTGGCAGAAAGTATTCAGGAAGCGAAAAATGAGGAATATCCCATCGTTGTTTCACTCTCCATTCTGCGTCCTCAGCACTATGCTTCGCTGGCGCGCAAACTCAGTCCGCAAGGGTATATCGCTGGAATCAAACAACCGATCAGCCTGTTGAAGCTGCATCATCTTTTTACCTACAAAAAATTAGATGCCACGATTCTGGAAAACCGCTTTCAAGGTCAGCAAGTGCACATCAGCACGATCTATGCAGACTGGTTTAACCAGGCGTTTGGAATCGAGAGCAAAGAAGAAGACTTATTCCCGTATGTGAACATTCCAAAACAGTGGCTGCAGCAAGCACGCTTGCAATTGGAAAAATGGGGTTTCGATAAAACCAAATGCAAAGTGGTGTTCATTAATCCGTTTGCCAAGATTAATAAGCGTTGCTGGCCGCTGGCAAAAGTCGCCGAATTAATTAAAGCCATGCAAGCAATGAAAGCCTGGCGTGGCGCATGTTTCGTCGTCAGCGCGCCGCCAGAAAAGCTGGCACAGACTCAGGCAACCTTAAAAGAATACAATCTGAAAAATACCCAGTTTTTTTCAGCGCAGGAAAATTTCTTTCAGTTACCTGCAATGCTGAGCTGGTGCGATTTAATCATTTCTGTTGAAACCGCTGTGATGCACCTTGCTAATGCAGTACATGTGCCCGTGATTGCGCTGATGCGTCAAAAAAATCCTGAATGGGCGCCGCTCGATCAGATTCACAGCAAAGTGATTACGTCAACTCACCGTCATGACTGGGTCGATGCCATCAGTGTCGACAATGTGATTGAGCAACTGAGTCACTGCGTAAAACCTGAGATACAAGAAGAAGCACTCGCCTTCTGATAGGCGAGTGCAAACCGCTGAAAGAATCTGATTAAATCGGATCAAATCAGATAACGTTTAATTTCACCCATTTTTCTGCTTCCATAAATTTGCGTACTGAGTCGCAAATCATGGATGACATGCTGATTTCCGACGTCCAGCTTGATGAAAATTGATTTCATCCGGAGAGCAAGATGAGGAATATCCGCCCGCCACTGTTACAATCTCAGACCTTTTTTATCTCTGTCTGTTATGAAATCTCCGGAACTGCGTAAAGAGTTGTCAGAACTGACGCTGCACAAACGTGGCATACGTATCAATCTGCAATTACCGCTCATCGAGAGTGAAGATGAAATTCAACCGCGCAGCAATGACGAAGTTTTTCAACGTCTGGTCGCACTGACTTCCATCTGGCACTTACAGAATGCGCCACAACGGGCGACGGTGCTTGATGTCATTCATACGCAGCAGATCGATTCGTATTTTTCCGAAGGTGAACGCCAACTCATGCGGAAGCATTCAATTGATCCCGCGATGCCAGCCCCGGCGTTATCCGCAGACGCATTGTATTTTCTGGCGTGGTGTTGCGGCATACAAAAAACCATAGGTATGCCTGATGGTTGTTATAAAGAGGCGATCGCAGAACCATTGTGGCAACAAATTACCAGTCACCCGGACAGTCTGCGATCACAAATCCATCTGCGTTCAAAGTCCGTATTGCTTGACTGGGCTGATCTGCTGTATCGCATGCACTGGGCAGTACGCCACGCCCACATCACTGGCAAGCCAACCCCGGGCCGCCTGGATGCCGTGGCCGTACATGAATGGCACAAAGTGGTGAACTGGTTGATTCGATACGATGATGAAAATGACTGGGATAAGGTCAGCACAGAAACGGCGGGCTGAATTCTGATTATGTGAAGGATTTTTAAATCCAGTCGCAAAGGCAAAATAAAAGCGACTAGAATAGCTCATCCCTTATCCGCTATTTTTTCCGTTATCTCAAGGCTTGTATATGAATTCGCGCCCTTTCAAGCACCTCGTTGCACTCTCCGTCATCACGCTGTCAGGATTCACAGTGCAAAGTGTCTGTGCCGGTGATTTCGAGGATGGTGTCGCTTTGTATGAGCAACAGGAATTTACCGAAGCCGCGAAGTCTTTTCAGTCCGCAGCAAACAAAGGCAACGCGGATGCCCAATTTAACCTTGGACTGATGTATCTGAACGGCGAAGGTATAGAGCAAGACTATCAGAAAGCACGCGCACTGTTTCAGCAATCGGCGGAACAAAATAATGTCCGGGCGCAAGTCAATCTGGCGCGTATGTATGCAAAAGCCAAAGGCGTTGCACCAGACTACAAGACCGCCGTTATCTGGTTCACAAAAGCAGCAGAACTCGGTTATGCCGACGCACAATACAGCCTTGGCGTTTTATATGTGAATGGCCAGGGCGCGCCGCTCAATTACACAAAAGCCCGCGAACTGTTTGAACTCGCCGCCGAGCAGAATAATGCCAGTGCACAATACCAGCTCGGCCTCATGTACTTCAAGGGAAAAGGTCTTCGCATTGACCTGACGGAAGCCTATAAATGGCTGACGCTCGCCGGAGACTACGATGACGCGGTGCTCTATCGCGACTATGTCGCAAAAAAAATGAGTAAAGATCAGATCGCGGAAGCACAAGCGCTGGCAGACGATTGGAAACCAAAGGACGGCGCTAAAAAGTAAGCGCCGCCAACAATTTATTCAATGCACTGACCGCCCATCTTTCCCTCGCAAAGTTTAGTGTCATCGTCAGCTACGCCGATTAATTAAACAGAAAAGAAGCGGTTCATTGATCGTCAACGCCGCCTATACCTGTCTGAAGGCAGGTCATTGCTGGGCGACGGGTTCAAACACAATTACAGCGTCATCATTCCAACTCTGCTCATGCAATGGTGGTGAATAACGCAGGCCATCAGCAAGCAATGTCAGCACCATCTTGCGCTCGCCGGACACCAGTGTGACAGTACTGCTTTTAAACGGTGAGAAATAAATGACCGTGATCATTGATGAATGACATGGGCCACCAGCCGCTCGAAACATATTCCGTCGCAAGAACGGCAACTCATCATATTCGACTGCCCAACGTATTTCACACTCCAGACGCAGGTCACCAAGGCGGCGCGTGTTGGCAGTCAATCCGGCGCTGCGAACTTCCGGCCGCCAGCGAAAGCTCCCCTTCTTCTGATTCGTCAGTAAATCTGCATTATCGGTTTCCGCTTTTTTATCACGCGGCAAGGTGAAACCGCCATCGTTCGCGACAGGAATCGGTATCGAACTGTCGTCGCTGACGATACGCAAGCCGACATCATGCAGACTGACATCCGACTTCTGAGGAATTAACTGGAAACGAAAGACAGAACCGGGGGCTTTTGCCAGATGAGATTCGTAAGCGTTTAAACCCTTGAGTAATTGCCGGTAAGATTTCAATTCCGGGTCGCGGGTTGCTGAAATCTGTACCGATGATGCCGCGACTTCATCAGAACTTGTCGCAGGATTTGTCGCAGGCTCCGACGCCTGCGCCGACGCTATGACAGACCCGACACAGACTCCCGTCATCCATACAGATAATTTACGCATTGCTTACCCTGGGCAAAAGAAAAATGAGTGTAATGCAATTCAGTCTGATCCATTGCATGAAACACAAGGTATTAACTTTTGCACCCAAAGGTATCGTCAGATCAAAACACGATGTTTTACTCCCGGATTTTTTCGACTGCGTGTAATTCCTGTGCCCGGTCTTTTGACTGATCGGCATGAATGAAACCTTCAGTATCAGGCACCTGTAATTCAACCTTAGAAATCGTGGCGATTTTTACCTTGCCTGCCGTCAGCTGCAAGGAAAGTACATGTCCGCCATGACTGACATCATCAGACAAATAATGCCAGTGATAACCCGGCACATTAAAGCCTTTGACAAATGCGGGACTGCGAAATCCTATCAATTGCCCTGAGGTGCTGCCAAGTTTAAAAACTGATTGAGTCTTAGTGACTTCAGCCAAAGGTTTGTAAGGTTTCTTTTGCGGATCGATGGCTCGCGTGGTCATCTCCGCAAAATTTCCTTGAACGCGTATCGCATAGAAAGCGTTTTTATTAATCAGACTGGCATCGAGCTGTGCTTCCAGTTCTGCCAGTGTCGCCACACCTGCCAGGCTGATTTCTTTCGTCGGTTGAAAATTAGTCACAATCGCCAGCGGAGAAAGTTCTTGCGGTGGCACGATTTCGACTTTGCCGTTGCCCTTTGCTTTGTAGAACACGCCGTCGATCAGTATCATCTCGCCATCGACACGGTTATATGTACCGATACCGAAATCACCGTGTCGGGCTAATTCAGCCACAGAAATATTGCCGTCATACGCACCGGCGAGCAAAGCATCTATCGTCGAATACTGAAACAACCGGGCATCAGCCGCATACGTGACAGATGACGAAAAAAGTAAAGCCAGAACAAGTGGGCGCAGTAATCGTAAAGGCATGATAGTGAGAGCGAGTAGTAGAGTGAGAAGTCATTAAGTGTCGGCAAAAGCGAGCATGCCGCCAGCATAAATACCGACAGGTAAGATGCTCATTATGCGCATGAAGACAACAAACTCACAATCACTTTCAACAGCTGTGGTCGTCACTCTTTCCGGCTATAAGGCGCGCAAAGCGTCGAGTAGCGGTATGCAGGCATCTGCCACGCGATCAATGCTCTGTTCGCGTAATGCAGACAAATCAACGACCGCATCACTTTGCAGCCCAGCCCATGCAAGCAATGCGCTGCACGCTTCCGGGTGGTCAAATAATCCGTGCAGATAAGTGCCGAGTATCAGATCATCCGGTGAGCGGGCGCCTTCGTCCTCGTCATTCAGGTGAAATGCAGGCAAGGTTTCATTGCTGGCGTATGTCAACCCCATGTGAATTTCATAGCCCTGCACTGCCGCAGGTGCACCGCCTGCAGCAAAACCGAAAGCACAGCGACCACTGACCTGTTGCAGGCGTTTTTCCTGCGTCAGCTCGGTTGTGATATCCAGCAAACCTAAACCATCCGAATCACCTGCGGTACCTTCGACGCCATACGGGTCACTGATGATCTGTCCCAACATCTGATAGCCACCGCAAATGCCTATCACTTTGCCGCCGTAGCGCAGATGTTTTTCCAACGCTTGCTGCCATCCCTGTTGCTGCAGAAATGCCAGATCGGCACGGGTGTTTTTACTGCCGGGCAAAATAATCAGATCAGCGGGCGGGATCGCATGATCAGGACCGATAAACTGTAAATCAACATCAGGGTGCGCGCGCAAGGCATCAAAATCCGTGTGATTGGAAATACGCGGTATCGCAGGTACGATGATGCGGAATTTTCCGCTACTTTGTTGTGCTGGTTGTATCGCATCTTCGGCGTCCAGCTGTAAGCCATGCAGATACGGTAAGACAGCGAGCACAGGTTTGCCGGTCTTTTGTTCCAGCCATTCCAGCCCTGGTTCCAGCAAGCGGATATCGCCACGAAAACGATTAATCACAAAGCCGACAATGCGCTGTTGCTCGGACTCAGATAAACACGCCAGCGTACCGATGAAATGGGCAAAGACACCGCCGCGATCAATATCCGCCACCAGTATCACCGGGCAATCGACCGCTTCCGCAAAACCCATATTGGCAATATCACGATCACGCAGATTCACCTCGGCAGGGCTGCCTGCGCCTTCAACAATAATCGCGTCGTATTGATGTTGCAGACGCTGATACGATTCCAGCACAGCCCCCATCGCAATGGTTTTGTACTGGTGGTAATCGCGCGCATCCATGTCTGCACGCACCTTGCCATGAATGATGACTTGCGCCCCGGTATCGGAGGATGGCTTCAACAACACAGGATTCATATCAGTATGGGCAGGCACACCGGCGGCGATGGCCTGCAAAGCCTGGGCGCGCCCGATCTCGCCGCCATCAATCGTCACGGCGCTATTGAGCGCCATGTTCTGCGGCTTCATCGGCGCCACCCTCACACCATCTCGCTGCAACAAGCGACAGAGCGCCGCAACCACCGTACTTTTGCCCGCATCCGACGTCGTGCCCTGTACCATTAAAGTAGAAATCTGCATGCGACTACGCTTTCTTAAAAGGTTCCGGCAGACACCGAGGCAAATAAAAAAAAGAAAAACCTATCCTGTTCATTTCCACGGAATTAAGCCGCGACTTCCGAGGCAACTGACGAACGTGTTACAGACAAAGGTTGCGAGGCCTGCCACTCAGCAATCAGTACATGCAATTGCAGAAGTCCGTGCTGGATTGCCGACGGCCCCGGCGAGAGTATGTCTGCCGATTTGATTTCCAGTACCCGCCCATGACGAACAGCCGGAATCGCATCCCAGCCTTCGCGTGTAACCACGCTGTCCGGCCGGAATTTTTTTCCGCACCATGAGCCGATAATGATATCCGGCGCGCGTCGAACCACTTCGGCCGGGTCTGCGATGATGCGCTGTCTGGCACTATGAAAACCAGCCAGATCGGCAAACACATCGTCGCCACCGGCAATCTGTATCAACTCAGATACCCAGCCGATACCAGACATCAGCGGCTCATTCCACTCTTCAAAATAAACCTTCGGTCGGTGCGTCCACTGCGCAGCCTGATGGCGGATAACATCGATTTGCGCCTGCAGTTCTGCGATCAACTGCGTACCCTGCTCCTGTTTTCCAACCAGTACGGCTAACACTTTAATCATGTGCAGAATACCTGCAACATGATGCTGATTGAACGCATGGACTTCAATACCAGCACTGATCAATTCGCGCACGATCTCGGATTGCATATTGGAATAGGCAATCACCAGATCGGGCTTCACTGCCAGTATTCGCTCAATCTGCGCAGAGGAAAAACCACTGACCTTGGGTTTCTCATCACGGGCACGCGCTGGTCTTGTGGTGTACCCGGAAATACCTGCGATGCAATCTTCTGCGCCTAGCGCATATAAAACTTCCACGGCTTCGGTAGATAAACAGGCGATACGCTCAAACAAAGGGGTGGTATTCATTTTTTTCCTTGTGGTGGTATCACGGCCTTGTCGCGTTTTTGCCGCGCTTGCTCTAGCGCTTCACATATTGCTTTAGCGCCATCAATAATCCGTGGGCCGGATCGGTTCACCAGATCGCCATCAATCAGTACCAGATTATTGTTTTTTGCGGCCAGCAACGATGTCATGCTTTTCCATTGATCGATACCATTGGAAGCCTGATTGCGGCTTTCCGCACTGATTAACACTTCCGGGTTTTCCTGCAACACGGCTTCAACGCTGACGACAGGTGCGGTCACATTCAGTTTGCCAAAAATATTTTCACCGCCGCAGACACGTATCGCATCGCTGACAATATGCTTATCATTGAGCGTATACAAAGGCTTGTGCCATACCTGATAAAACGTGCGCACTTTTACTTTCCCCTGATACTGCGCACGCAGTTGCTGCAACTGCTGGCGGAAATCGTTCGCCGAAAGTTGTGCTGCTTTTTCGGTACCAAGCAAACTCCCGAGTTTGAGGATGGTGTCGGGAATCTGTTCCAGCTTTTGCGGATCGCTGAAAAAAAATGGCACGCCCGATTGTTTCAACACTTCCAACTGGCGCTCAAAAGCACCGTGCATCCAGATCACCAGCAAATCAGGTTTCATCGCCATAATGCGTTCCAGATCAAACTGTCGGTTATCGCCTATGCGTGGAATATCCTTTGCCGCCGCAGGATAATCGCTGTATTTGACTGTACCGATAATTTTGTCACCAGCGCCAGCAGCAAAGATCAATTCCGTCACATGCGGTGACAGGCTGATCACGCGCTCTGCAGGTTTAGCTAAACTGACGGTATGACCAAGGTCATCCTTCACACTGATCGCCGCCTGCGCCGATGCTGACAACAACAGAGCGACGATACCCAATACGAAAAAACGACAGAAAAATAAGTTCACGTAGTTATCCTCTTTTTTACTCTCTTTTTTACTCTCTTTTTTACTCTCTTTTTTTTTCTCTTTTTTGCTCTCATTGTTGCGACTGATATTGACGCTCATATCTGGCTCGTCCATTCAGCACAGGCCAGTTGCAAACGCCGCCACCCGGCTTCATTTGCAGGTAAGCCAAAACGCACACCATTCGGCCTGTGCGCCCCTTCTTCAAACCAGCGCAACCAGATGCCGCGTTCTGCCATGAAATGGCACAGCGCCTGACTTTGCTGTTGTAAGTGGCGGTCACTGATCCATTGAAATAAATCCGTGCCGGAACATTGCCAGTTTTGCTGCATCAACAGACAGCGCAAGCGTTCACCTTCTCGCTGTAAAAGCAGTCGCTGATGCTGTTGCCAGCTCGTATCCGACAAAGCAGAGACTGCAATTTGTTGCGCTGGGCCACTGATAGTCCAGGGACCAAGGTAGTTTGCGAGGCGCGTCAGTAAGGCGTCACAGGCTGCGACGAAACCAAGCCGGATGCCAGCCAGACCAAAGAATTTGCCGACTGAACGCAAGACGATTAATCCCTCACGCTGGGTGTGCGCTGCGACACTGATATCCGGCAAGGTATCGGCAAACGCCTCGTCCACGATCAGCCAACCACCGCGCTGCGCCAGTTGTTCAGCCCATTGCAGAAGTTGCGCCGGGGCGATCATCTCACCAGTAGGATTATTCGGATTACACAATACGACCACGTCGGCATTTGCCACGGCATCATGCAAATCCTCATAACGGGTTTCGCTCACCGCATGTCCGGCCTGCCGCCATTGATATGCATGTTCGGCGTAAGACGGCGCAGACACCACCACGCGCGAGAGCGGACGCAAACGCGGCAAGGCCTGAATTGCGGCCTGGCTGCCAGCGACCGCTAACATACGCGGTGCACCGTAAAAGTTTTGCGCTGCAACGATTAAATCTTCGGAATATTCCGGCAGTCTGTGCCAGGCGTTTGGCGCAAGCACAGGTGCCGGATAAAAATGCGGATTAATGCCGGTCGATAAATCCAGCCAGTCATCGAGCGGACGAGAAAACATCTTTGCTGCATCACGTAAATTGCCGCCATGCTTAAGCATATTAAATCCCGCTTAAAAACAACGCTGCCAGGACGATGATGCCGAGCCACAGCAAAGTGCCACCGAAAACCAGTTGCCATGCACGTTGAATATCCAACGCTGCAGCCAGTTTGCCTTTGCCTAACAGTGGACGGCTTTCATTCTCACCATCGTAGCGGGCATTACCGCCCAAGGTCAGATGCAGCGCGCCGGCTCCCGCTGCCATGACAGGACCCGCATTCGGGCTGGACCAGCGTGGTGCTTGCCGCTGCCAGCACTGCAAGGCCAGACGCGTGTTGCCGAGAACGGCATAAGTCAGCGCTGTCAGGCGTGCAGGCAGCCAGTTCAAGCCATCGTCAATACGTGCCGCCACGCAGCCAAAGCGTAAAAACCGGCTGGAACGATAACCCCACATGGCGTCCAGGGTATTTGCCAGACGATATAAAACGGCACCGGCACCACCTAACACCATAAACCAGAACAAGGTACCGAATACCGCGTCACAACCGTTTTCCAACACCGATTCAACGCTGGCTTTGGCCAGATATTCTTCGTCCGCATCATCGGTATCGCGACTGACGATATACGATGTCAGCCTTCGTGCAGTCGCGAGATCGCCATCCAGCAGCGCTTGCTGTATCGGTAAATTATGGTCGCGTAAGCTGCGTAAGCCGAGGCAGAAATACAGCAAGATTCCATGCAATACAGGCGCCAGCCAGGTCGTGTAATGATGGGCGAACCACAAAGTCAGTATCGCGAGCAACACGAACGGCAGCACGACCAGCAGCCAGGCAATAGCCCCTGTCCAGCGGCTTGCAGATGCGCGGTTCAGGCCTTGTTCGACCCGATTTGCCAAATGACCAAAACCCACCAGCGGATGCCATTTTCTGACTTCGCCGAATGCCATATCCAGCACGACACCGAACAGCAAACACAAAGCAGTAGTCAAGCCCGTCATCATCAGCATGGCGCGCCTTTAAAAAATAAAGGTAAGCCTGCCGCAACCCAGACCACGTTGTCGCAACTGGCGGCCACTGCCTGATTCAAACGCCCGGCTTCATCCACAAACCAGCGTGAAATCGCCCCCATCGGGACGATGCCCATGCCTACTTCATTCGATACCAAGATGACGTCGCCCTTTGCCTGTTCAAGCGCGTTCAGCATTTCGCTCCGTTGTTCAGCGAATAATGTTGGCGGCGTAATCTGGCCGACCTCAGGAAATTCCACATTTTCTGAAAATAATAAATTCGATAGCCAGACGGTCAGGCAATCAATCAGCAAGATGGTTTCGGGCTGGCTGTATTCCTGTATCGCTGCGCCCAGTGCGGTTGTTTGCTCTATGGTTTGCCAATCAGTCGGGCGGCGACTTTGGTGATGAACAATGCGTTGCTGCATTTCACTGTCTGCCGCCGCTGCCGTTGCGAGGTAAATCACCTGTTTGCCGCCTTCCGCAGAAAGACGAAGCGCCAGTTGTTCTGCATACGCACTTTTACCTGAGCGGGCACCACCAAAAATCAAGCTGCGACTCATCTCAAGTCCTTAAAAACAAGCGTGCGACGGCGACCGGGTTTGAGGCGAAATAAGCGTGAAAATACGAGGCATGCAAATGCCCGCATTGATAAATCGCCTCGCCCTGATCGCTGTCGGAGTAATGCGCATTTTTGATCGTATGCGCAACTGGATGCAGCGATGTGTCGAAGCGCGAATAGTGAAAAGTATGACCGCGTAAATCTCCGTCAGAAAAATGCCATGCCTGTGCGCCGAGTGCTGCAAGTTTTTTCTGCATGTGCACTTCACCGTTAAGCAAACCAGCCATAGGCCAATGTTTTCCATCGTAATCAACCAATCCTTCCGTCAGCGCCATCATGCCGCCACACTCGGCCAATATCGGCATACCGGCAGCATGTGCGGCCCTGACCGATGCTGTCCAGCACTGCGCAGTGCTCAGGGTGGCTGCATGTAATTCGGGATAACCGCCAGGCAGATACAGGGCATCGGCTTGGGCAGGAACAGGCTGATCGGCAAGCGGAGAAAAGAACAGTAATTCTGCACCCAACATGCGCAGAGTATCCAGATTTGCGGCATAGATAAAAGCAAATGCGGCATCACGGGCAACCGCAATTTTTTTCCCCTCCAACAAACGAGGAATAGCGACAGGGGCTGCAAGCGCAAACTGGGTTTCAGGTAAGGCATCCCATGCCTGCATATCGAGATCGAGCTGCTCTGCCATGGCATCAAGCATGGCATCGATCTGTCCGACTTCCTCCGGCAATACCAGCCCCAGATGTCGCTCAGGCAGCACTTCGGCCTGGCGTGGCAGGTATCCGAGCAGAGGAATATCCCGCATCGCGGCTGCCACCATTTTTCCATGCCCAGCAGAGGCAACACGGTTAGCAATCACGCCGGCCAGATGAACCGGCCCGAAGTCGCGCAAGCCCAACGCCAGCGCGCCCACGGTCTGCGCCATCGCGGCAACGTCCAGCACCGCAAGCACCGGCACGCCAAAAGCACGCGCCAGATCGGCGGAAGATGGTCTGCCGTCGTACAACCCCATCACTCCTTCAATCAGAATCACATCCGCTTCCAGCGCTGCCTGCGCCAGCATGGCTTGCGATGCTGATTGGCCGACCATCCACAAATCAAGTGAATAGACCGGGGCGCCGCCTGCACGCTCCAGTATCATCGGGTCGATAAAATCCGGCCCGGTTTTAAAAATTCTGACGATCTTGCCTTGCCCACGCAACTTGCGGGCAAGCGCCGCCGTTGTCGTTGTTTTTCCTTGTCCGGACGCGATCGCCGATACCAACACCACTTTTGCCTGAGCTATCACCATTCAACTCCTGCCTGCGCCACGATGCCATCTTTGAACGCATGTTTTACGACATTCATTTCTGTCACGGTATCGGCTATCGCAATGAGTTCCGGTAACGCACCGCGACCAGTGACAACCACATGCTGCATTTCAGGACGTGCGTCCAGATCGGCAATCACCGTATCGAGATCCAGATAATGGTATTTCAGCGCAATATTGAGTTCATCAAACACCACCAGGCCGATGCTGGGATCACTCAGAAATTTCTTTGCCTGCGCCCATGCGACCGTCGCTTTTTCAATATCACGATCACGATTCTGCGTCTCCCAGGTATAGCCTTCGCCCATCGCGTAGAACTCGACTTCATCAGGAAAACGACGCAGAAAAATTTCTTCTCCGGTTGACATCGCGCCTTTGATGAATTGCACAACACCGACTTTCATGCCATGCCCTAATGCGCGCATCACCATACCAAATGCACTGGAGCTTTTTCCCTTGCCATTACCGGTATGGATCAGCAGTACACCTGTCGTGCGCTGGGCTTGCTGAATTTTTTCATCCATCAGCGCTTTCTTGCGTTCCATGCGGCGCTGATGACGGGTGTTGATATTGTCGCTATCGATAGATGAAGCAATCGGTGCAGAAGGAAGGTCGCTCATAATTATTTAATTCTTCGGGATAAAAAGTATCTGACCGTGATGCTCAAAGCGCTCTATCGGATAACCAAGACAAGCGCCCAATTGTGCCGCGGTCAGCATGTCTTCAGCGCTCCCGGCCAGCCATTGACCATCACCCATCAACAACAAAGCGTGACTAGCAATGCGTTGGGCAAGATTCAGGTCATGACTGACCATAATGACGGACTTATTTTTTTCGCGACAACAACGCGACAGCAATTGCATGACACTCACCTGATGCGCAAGATCGAGTGCGTTTGCAGGTTCATCCAGCAGCATGAGTTGCGCATCCTGCGCCAGCAAGGCGGCAATTGCGACACGCTGCCGTTCGCCGCCAGACAAGCTGCGGACATCGCGTTGCGCCAGATCGGCAACGTCCAGTTCGCGCATTGTATCTAAGGCAATCTGCATGTCATCACCGGACTCCCAGTAATGAGCATCATGATAGGGATGACGCGCGCTCAATACCGTCTCGATGGCGGAATAGCCAAACGCATCGGTGCGGGATTGCGATAAAAAAGCACGTTCACGCGCAAGCTCTGCCAGCGGCCAGGCCGACAGCGATTTGCCATCTAAAAAAATGTCTCCGGATTCCACCGGACGCAAGCCTGCCAGTGTGCGTAACAAGGTACTTTTACCGGCACCATTACGGCCAATAATGCACCAGCATTCGCCCGCGTTTACCTGCCAGTTCAGCTCTTGCACCAGCAGGCGTTTTCCTGCCGTTAAATTCAAATGATGGGTTTTCATCGTTATCGTCCCATTCTCGTTAGCGGCGGCGCAACTGATGCAACTGCAACAAAAACACCGGCACGCCGATGACGGCGGTAATTACCCCCACCGGCAACTGCTGTGGTGCCACCACGGTACGCGCAATCGTGTCGGCAAGGACCAGAAAACTGCCACCCGCCAGCGTTGCAGCTGGGATCAATAAACGGTGGTCTGGCCCCAAAGCAAAGCGACATGCATGCGGCATAATCAGACCGACAAATCCTATGCTGCCTGCGGTGCTGACCGCACTGGCCGTCAGTAAGGCCGAACATAAAAATAAGAGCTGGCGCAAACGTCCGATATTCACGCCCAGCGTACTGGCGACATCCGCATGCATCGCTGCAATATTGATCGCACGCGCATTTCGCATCGCAAACAAAAATACGCCAGCGCCGACCACCCAAGGCAAATAGCGCGACTGCGCCCCGGATAAATCGCCTATCATCCAGAACACCATGCCGCGCAAACGGCTATCGGGTGCTACCGACAACATCAAGGTAATCAATGCACCGCAACCGGACGCGACTATCACACCGGTCAGCAATAACACGGGCGCGCTGCCATCGCTGCTGCCACTGCCACGGAAATCACGGTAGGCGAGGCCGAATAAGAGCAAGGCAACCGCAAGCGCCCCGCCGAACGCAGCCAGATCAACCATCCAGAACGCGCCATAGAATAAGATTGTGGCCAGCGCGCCGACAGATGCTCCGCCGGAAATGCCCAGTACATAAGGGTCTGCGAGGGGATTACGCAACAAGGCCTGCATCAAGACGCCGGACAAGGCAAGCGTGGCACCGGTGATGAATCCTGTGAATGCACGCGAAAGTCGCAATTCAAGCAAACTCGCGGCAAGAGAATTGGCGGGGCCGCGCATCAATTCAACAGCCGCATCGTCCAACTCGGAAAAACTCAGCGCGACAGAACCTGTGAGGCCAGCAAATACAATGCTGGCAAAGGTGAAAAGCAGCAGAAAACCAAATATCAGACTGGCATGTTGCTTCGCCCGGCTTGCAGGCATGAAACCATCCTGCGTCGGCGGCGAGCTGAAAAAAAGAAACTTGTTGCGCATGTACAGCCCGATCAATTTAAATTAGGACTGACGCAAAATTGTCCCAGCAAGGCATGGCGACGAAGACAGTACGAATAGTACGACTAGGCGCCATAACACCGCTGGGGCGGTTTTGAGTAAGTTCTATAAATAAAATCTGTGCCCGCATTCGGACACAGATTTTTCTTCATTTTGAATACCGCTTTAATTCGCGATTCAATTTTTGCTTTGATTATTTAAAGCCGTAATTCAATCCAACAAAGATGCTCGATCCCGCTGTTGCATAGTTTTTGGCGAGCTCATAATCTTTATTCAACGCATTATTCCAGCGGCCAATCACCGTCAGATTTTTCACAACCTCATACGTGCCGTAAATATTCAGCAAGCCATATCCCGCCAGCGTTTTTTTGTTTGCGACGTCATCGAAACGGTTACCGGAAAATACGGTTTCAACACCGATTTTGGCTTTCGCTATTGTGTATTCTGCCGCCAGCGAACCATGCTTTTTGGAGCGACGGGCAAGGCGCAAACCAGATGTATCGTCTTTCGGGTCTTGAATATCGACGGAAGCACGCAGATTCCAGTCACCCAGACGAGTGTTCGCCCCCACAGTCAGACCAGACATCGTGGCTTTATTTACGTTGTAAGCACAACCGTAAGGATGACCTTTTACATCCACAGGGCAGGTATTAGTGCTGACGAGCAAGTCTGTCGCCTTGTTCTGATAATAAACAGCGCTGAGTTGCGTATCGCCAAGCTCATAATAAATGCCTGCTTCGGCATTTTTTGCTTGCTCGGGCTTATTCGAGGCAACGCCATAACCCGGGTAATACAACTCGTTAAACGTCGGCGCACGGAAGCTGCTGCCATAACTGGCGTTCACACGCCACGAGTCATTCAGCTTATAGCCATAAGCAACACTGCCCGTGGTGTGAGAACCGTAGACCGAGCTGCGGTCATAGCGCACGCTTGCACTCGCCAGATGGGCCTGATGTTTCAGGACATAGGATGCTGCCAGAGAATCGGTTTTGCGATCACCGTTGAGTCCGGCAGTCGTGGTATCCACCGTTTCTTCACGGCGTTCAGCCAATAATTGCAGTACGTCTTTACCGATACGGATATCGTTCTGGAACGTAATCAGATTCTGTACAGTATCGATCTGGCTCGGGTCATAAGAACCTGCGGTAAAGGTCTTGTCGGTTGATTGTGCAAACTGCAAAGAGGCAGTCCAGATATCGTTAATGCGTCCCTTACCAAAAGCAGAAATGGTTTCTAAGTTCTGTACGCTGTAATCATTCTTAGCGCCCGAATCAAACTGGGCATTCAAACGACTTTGTAAAAATTTGGCACCGAACTCCAGGTCTTTGCTGACCTCGTAGTCGGCACGCAGACTGACACTGTCAAGTTTGTAGCCGTCTTTATCGGGGTTACCTGTCTTGGTAGCAGAAAATCCTTCATCTTCGTCATGCGCGACATTCAGCGCCAGACTCAGATTACTGCTGACAGATCCGGAAACTCCGGCCTGTACTTTACGCGTACCGTAACTGCCGGCACCGAGCGAAGCTGTCGTATTCAACACACCCGGCGTTTTCTTAGTAAAAATATGGATCACGCCACTCATGGCATCCGCGCCATACAGGCTGGACAAAGGGCCATAAACGATTTCAATATGGTCGATCTGACTTAGCGGAATTGTCGCCCAGGTCGCACCACCGGTAGTTGAAGAACCAACACGGACACCGTCGATCAACACCAGATTTTGCGTGTTGTTACCACCACGCATAAATACAGAAGAATTATTACCAGGACCGCCATTGCGACTGATTTCTATGCCGCGTTGTTGTTGCAGCAGATCAACGACGGATGCCGCGCCTGATTGTTGAATTTGCTCAGCAGTGATCACGACATTGTCGGCGAGAACGTCAATCGCGGCCTGTGGTTGACGACCCGCGGTGATAATCACGCTGGATGCGGAAGAAACAGAAATCGATTGGGCAAATGCAGACGATGCAGGAAATGCGGCAGCCACGGCAAGACCGAGGGCAAGAGGTTTGAATACAGAGTTCATGATGTAGAAAATAAGCGAGGCATACAGCCAACGTCCCCGTAGGCTGTATTCAACAAAGCGAACGTCAAATATTTCTGCACAGCGTATGCCGTCGCAGAAAATGCCTGCCGTATCACTTCACTTATTCTGGCCGGTATCCGGGCTGACAAATATCACCATCTGACCTTCCCATGCATCAACGCACAGTGGTATTGGAAAATGGCTGGCTGTATCAATCTACAGAAAGAAATACAGCAACTTGTACACCGTTGCGGGGGCAGCACACTCTTGCTTTTCATCGTGAAATCCGGTGATCTGTCTTTTATCGTGCCGATTGCGCACGCAGATCTCTGGATATTTCCGGAATTACATCGTGTTTCCCGTTTAACTGCAGACATGAACATGTCTGCGAGCACCAAAACTCCGTCATTCTATCGGCAGATGACAAGTCGGGCAAGGATGGGGGTGAAAACAACATGACGACAACAGCAAGATAATATTATCAAGAAGCGAACTTATTCGCTCTGGAAATCCAGGCATTGACCAGCTCTGAATGCAAATCGGACATATTTGTCAGATGCATACCGGCATGATAGTGATCGCCACTGAGAATGATATGCCGGACAGATCCTTTGCATGCAACTCGGAAAATGTCATCGCTGTTCGCGATACCGGGGATTTCTATCATCATCGGGTAGATTTGTGTGAGTTGCAAACTTTCAGGGCACTGCACTAACACGCCCTCACCGGCAATATTCACGGCCCGGCACAACAACAAATGACCATCCGGCATTCTGATGCCGCAACGCCAGCTCACATTGATACGCGGGGCTCGTCTGAATTCTATCATGAGAATAATGTCACCGGTTAGCGCGCCATAGGTTTCCGCACTTAGCTCAGAACGGAAAACCAACCCTCATATCCTACATGACAATATTAATATCAATGCAACAACCATATGAAAATTCATCGTTACTCTGCGCCGCCCGTTGCGCGATGCCGACACTTCCAAGACCATTCTCCCACGCGGCAATCATTTTAATGACGCCAGCGTGGCAAACTATCACCGCCTCCGGCTCCGCTGTCGCATATAAATCGCCCAGAAACGCACTCACCCTCTCAGCCATCTGCACAAGGTTTTCCTGTTGCCCGGGACGATAATGAACGACATCAGCAGCCCAGGCATCAACTTCTGAACGGGAAATCTGTTCCCACGCCTGCATTTCCCAATGACCGAAATTCAGCTCCATGATACGAGGATCTATAAGCGGTGTCGGATGCAACAAGTCTGCCAACCGTGTGCAACGTTGCAAAGGACTGGAATATACGGGCACATGTGCTGACCAGCGTGGTTTTAAACTGGCAGCCAGAGACATGCAGTCCGATGAAGTAACAGCAACATCTGACTGGCCGTAACAAATACCAGGCGCGATGATGGGTCTTGTATGACGTATCAGATGCAAAAGCATCGCGTCCACATTCTCACGAGGCTAAGGATTTGCACTGACAACGCGTGCCAGTACACCAAGATAAAACGCAAGTTCCGACAGTTGTTGCACTGCCCCCAGACAATCGCCGGTATATCCGCCGATTTTTTTGAAAAATACGCGTGCAAGCCAGAAACTCGCCAGCAGCATTAAAACCAGCGCAGGTAACAGACGATCTATCATCAAAGGTTGCCACAGCAAGATAACTCCTGCGGGCAACAAGACTGTGAGACAAGCGATACCGAACTCATTCGACGTCATCTGTTGCGCCAGCGGTTTCGCCTTCCCTTCCTGTCTCGCGTAACTGAGCAGCCAGATCAGACTGCAGGAAAATAAGCGCGACAATGGATGTGCCAACAGCAAGGAAGGTAAGACCAGCACTGTCGGCAAGCTCACCAGCACGATAAATTTACACAACAACATCAGACACATGCCAATCGCACCATACGCGCCTATGCGTGAGTCTTTCATGATCTCCAGCACCCGTACCGGTGTCGTCCCACCGCCAAACCCATCGCAGACGTCGGCAAACCCGTCTTCGTGAAATGCACCTGTCAATAAAATACTTGCCACCATGGACATCAGTATCGCGACAGCGGCTGGCCACCACAACGATGCAATCGCATAGGTACTGGCCGCAACCGCACCAACTACCCAACCGACCGCAGGAAAATAACGCGAAGCTTGGTGCAGCCAGGCAGGATCAAAGCCCACCCAGCCCGGAATAGGAATGCGCGTAAAAAACTGCAGCGCAATAAAAAACAAGCGCAACTGATGCAGCACTTGCTGTCCTAACAGCGTCATCAGCCAGCACTCTTTTCACTGACTTGCGCGGAACCAAATGTCGCCATCTGATTCAGGAAGTTAACCGCGGCCTGCACCATAGGATAGACCAGCGCCGCACCGGTGCCCTCGCCTAAACGCAGATCGAGTTTCAGTACAGGATTAACCTCCAGCGCAGCCAGTAGGCGAGCATGACCACTTTCGTCAGATTGATGTGAAAACACACAGTAATCGAGAATATCCGGTTGCAATCGTGCCGCGACGAGCAAAGCGCTGCTGACAATGAACCCATCGATCAGCAAGACCTTACGGCGTGCAGCTGCTTCCAGCATGGCTCCGGCCATCGTCGCAATTTCGAAGCCACCAAAACAAGCTAAGACGTCAAGAGGTTCATTTACACCTGCATGCAGTGCAACACCAGCTTCAATGACCTTTTGTTTATGCCGTATGCCGTCAGCAGATAATCCAGTACCCGCCCCCACACAATCGGCTACCGGCAGCGCGGTCAGTTTATGCATCAACGCTGCAGCGGCCGTTGTGTTGCCGATACCCATTTCGCCAAAGCCAAGCACGTTACCGGATAAGGCTGCAACCAGTGCCCGCCCATTCTGTATAGCCAGCTGACATTGCTCCGGTGTCATCGCTGGCCGCTGCGCAAAATTACGTGTACCAGAGGCGACTTTACGGTGAATCAAACCATTTCGCTCACCAAACTCATGATTCACGCCCGCATCGACAATCTGCAGCGCAATATTATTTTGTCTGGCAAACACATTAATTGCCGCGCCGCCACTGAGAAAATTTTCGACCATCTGCCAGGTGACATCTTGCGGAAAGGCTGAAATTCCCTCTGCAACAACTCCGTGATCGGCGGCAAACACAATAATGGCCGGGTCATACAAAACCGGTGTCGTGGTTTGCTGTATCAGGCCTATTTGTAAAGCCAGTTGCTCAAGGCGCCCCAGACTTCCCAACGGTTTGGTTTTGTTATTGATTGCATTGCTGAGTGTGCTGGCAAGCGTGGCATCGTTCGTCGTTAAAATGGTAGGTAACATGTTTTTCTTATGGGTAAAAGCGATTCACTAAAATGACAGCCCAGGTACCGACTGCGATAAAAAATGTCAGTAATACGGCGGCGCTGCCAAAATCCTTGGCATTTTTTGACAAGGTATGCCGCTCAAGGGAAACCCTGTCCACCACCGCTTCGACGGCGGAATTCAATAATTCAACAACGAGTATCAGTAATAACACCGAAATCATCATCAATTTCTCAATTGCCGTTACTGGCAGATTCAACGCGACAATGACGCCGACAATAACCAGTACCAATTCCTGACGGAATGCATGTTCGTTGATCCAGGCTGAACGAAAACCATCAATCGAATAAAAAAATGCCGAAAAAATGCGTCGCAAACCACTTTTACTTTTGAACTCGCTGATCGGTTGTTCCTGATCTGACATCGTTATCCCTTGTGAGAAAAAAACGGAGGAGCCATATCCGGCTCCCACCTTGCCGCCGGATTTTACATGACAAAGCTTCACACTCCATTTCAAAATGATGACGAAAATCACTTTTCTGCGGCATGGTTTGAAATAAACATGCGAGCCTGTTCAAGCCCAAAAGATTATTTTTTCGACACCCAAATCATATCGTTTGCAGCGAATTTGCATCGTTTTTTACTAAATTTGCGGCTCAGCTTGTCTTTTCATTGTCGAGTCAATGACGATTTTTTCACATTGTGGTATAACTTAAATATTGCACTGCACCACCGAGATTATGAAAAACGACGCTCCAGCTTCAGAAAAAACCTCCATACAAGTTATAGAACGCATGGTTTCTCTGCTTGATGCGCTTGCGCATTATCAAGATCCGGTCAGCCTGAAAGAGCTGGCATCTGAAACGGGCTTGCATCCGTCTACTGCTCACCGGATTTTGAACGATCTGGTCAAAACGCGCTTCGTTGATCGCGCCGATACAGGTTATTACCAGTTAGGTATGCGTTTGCTTGAACTTGGCAATATCGTCAAAAGTCATCTGAACGTGCGTGAAACCGCGCTTGAGTTTATGCGCACGCTGCACCGGCAGACCAATCAGACTATCAATCTCTCTGTCCGTCAGGGGGATGATATCGTTTATATCGACCGTGCTTTCTCTGAACGCTCCGGCATGCAAGTAGTCAGAGCTATCGGCGGCCGTGCGCCGTTACATCTGACATCAACCGGCAAATTATTTTTATCCCTGGATGAGCCAAAAGCGATACGGGCTTACGCAACACGTACCGGGCTGTCTGGCCACAATAAAAACTCCATTACGGATCTTTCCAAACTGGAAAAGGAACTTGCAGAAGTTCGTCAAACCGGTTATGCCAAAGATAACGAAGAACTGGAATTGGGTGTGCGCTGCATGGCTGCCGGCATTCACGACGACAGCGGAAAAATGATCGCTGGTCTGTCGATTTCAGCACCAGCCGATCGTTTGCAAGAAGACTGGAAAAACAATTTAATGGAAACTGCGCACCAGATTTCTGCTGCGCTGGGATATAAAGGTCCACGCTGAGCAATGTCAGATCAGCATTAAAGAACAACAATAGAATAAAAAAACAGCGCTGATCCAGCGCTGTTTTTTTATTGATGGCGAACAGAAGAATCGCCGATGCTATGACTTATTTATACGCACCGCATCCAAGAAAGTAATCGTCATTTTTTTCAAAATAACTGGATTTTGTTTCCAAGCCCTTGGTTACAGGATTCGGCCACTGATAATCAATCCAGCCGTCATTCTTCGTTTTAAGAGCCGCAATCATTTCCTTGATAATCGGTTTTCCCTCAACCTTCAAATCCAGCAAATTTTTGCCTATCATCTTTGGATTAGCGCCATGTGACAGACTGATGCCGTTCATATCGTAGACAAACAGATACAGATCCCGGTCGTGGAAATCTTTGTTGGACGCATCATTAAAATCGGCAAACGCTTTCTCTTTCCCAACCTTTTTAATATGGGCAATTCCTTTTTTGACCAAAGCCTGCGCCTCCGCCGTCGAGCCACGCTCATCTTTTGCCATGGCTGTGGTCATAAAAAAGCCCATTACGGCCAACCAAAATAGCTTACTCATTAATTTCATGTCTTATCTCCTGATGACGCCCGACCTGATGCCGATGCATGGTTGTTATGTTGCCTTACCGTTCAAATGATTAATGAGTTGTTGCTTGCAGTCCAGTATTAGTCACTGTGCAGCGCAATAAATCTGTCGTACTTTTGATTGTTTTCACAAAAATATACATTTCCAAAAGAACAGCCAACGCACAACGTCAGCAGTGAATCCGGAAATCTGGCATTACAGTCAATACCAGACTTCAGACCTCTTTCTACAGTTTTGCGCCAAATCGCTCGATACGAGGCAAGTAATAATCATCGCCATTCAGAGAAAACATTAAACGCTTCACCTGGCCGGTAATCAGTTCACGTTTTACAAAGCCGATGTAGCGCGAATCTTTGCTGTTATCACGATTATCGCCAAGCATCAGATACTCGCCGTCAGGCACGCGAACCGGGCCAAAGTTACGCATAGATGCGCGTTCAGGCATCACAATGATGTGATGATTGAGGCTGCCAAGCTGCTCTTTATATACTTGCTGCAGCCCGCTATATTCGCGTTGTGGTGTAAGGTGATCGGCAGTTGCAAGTTTTGTCGGCTCATAATTGGCTGCCTGGCCGTTAATTAGTAAATGCTCGTCACGCATTTCAACCACATCGCCCGGGATTGCGATCAGGCGCTTCACCAGCCGTGTACCATCTTCCGGAGATGAAAAAGTCACGACATCGCCACGCTGTGGATCAGACACATGCTTGAGAATGACATCAGTTAAAGGCAACTTGATATCGTAAGCGATGCGGTCACAAATCACTCTGTCACCCTCAAGCAGGGTTGGATACATGGAGCTTGACGGCACAAGGTAATAATCAGCAAGAGCACCACGTACCAGCGCCATCCCTAACATGAAAACGATAAAGCCTTTATTCTGTGAAAACAGTTTCTTCAATTTCATCATACGGCTCCTGTTATGTAATGATTGCTGTGATGTGTCGCATTTCTACAGAGTAGGTAGTAGTTACACAAGACTGCTCCTGTCATCTTGCATTGAACTTTGACAAATTCAAGTATTCTGAATTCGTTGGACAAAAAAATACCCCGAAAGTTCGGGGTATTTTTTGAAATCAAAACGCAGAATTATTTTGCGCTCATCAGTGCAACAGTCGTGTCGAGCATACGGTTGGAGAAGCCCCACTCGTTGTCATACCAGCTGGATACTTTTACCAAACGGCCGCCATTCACTTTCGTCAATGTTTCGTCGTAGGTGGAAGAAGCAGGGTTGTGGTTGAAGTCAACCGACACCAGCGGCGCTTTGTTGTAGTCCAGGATACCTTTCAACGCGCCTTCGGATGCGTCTTTCAATACTTTATTGATTTCTTCTACTGTCGTATCGCGTTTTGCGATGAAAGTCAGATCAACCACGGAAACATTGATGGTTGGAACGCGCATTGCGTAACCATCCAATTTACCGTTCAACTCTGGCAATACCAAACCAACTGCAGCGGCTGCACCTGTTTTGGTTGGAATCATGCTCATCGTTGCAGAACGTGCACGACGCAGATCTTCATGCATCACGTCTGTCAATACCTGATCATTGGTGTAAGCATGGATGGTTGTCATCAAACCACTTTCGATACCGATTGCGTCGTTCAATGGTTTTGCCAATGGTGCGAGGCAATTCGTTGTGCAGGATGCATTGGAGATCACAGTGTCTGTGGATTTCAACACGCCATGGTTCACGCCATAAACAACGGTTGCATCAACATCTTTACCGCCAGGTGCGGAGATGATGACTTTCTTTGCACCGCCAGCCAGATGGGCAGAGGCTTTTTCTTTGGTTGTGAAGAAACCGGTACATTCCAGCACGACGTCAACATTCAGCTCACCCCAAGGAATGTTCGCAGGATTGCGCTCTGCAAATACTTTGATTTTGTCGCCATTGACGATCATGGAGTCGCCTTCAACCACGACGGTGCCAGGGAACTTGCCGTGGGCTGTGTCATAGCGTGTCAGGTGAGCATTGGATTCTGCATTACCGAGGTCGTTGATCGCGACGATCTGGATCTCGTTCTTGAACTTACCACCTTCATAGTGAGCGCGAAGGATGTTGCGGCCGATACGGCCATAGCCGTTGATTGCGACGCGAATCGTCATGGTTTTATCTCCAAAGGACTAAACAACAATAAAAGAACAATAAAAATCAAACTATTTTGCAAAAATCTCAGTGTACTGCACTCGATGTCGGCATCGCGTTCACCGATGCCATCAGCACCGATAAATCGCGCCAGCCGTAACCGACTTCTTTCAAATCGATGCCATCCCAGGTAAATGCCTGTTCATGCAGTAAAGTAGCACCCAGATCTTCGTAAAAATTGCGGGCAATGGCATTTCCTGAAATCACCCAGACCAGCAAATTATCAGCGCCCTGCGCTTGCAATGTACGGGCGACCTTTTGCAGCAGACGACGACCAATGCCAGAACGCTGCCAGACCGGACGCAGATAAATTGCAGTCAATTCTGCGCGCATTCCCAACTTAGGCTCTGGCAACAACATACCAGACGCGAATCCGATAATGTGTCCTTCGCTTTCAGCAACGTACACGCAAACGCGGTCACCTGCAGCAGGCAAGGCTTCCAATATCTGCTTCCAATGCAGGAAGCTATCCTCAATACGCATCTGATCCAGATACGTATCCGGAATCATGCCGCGGTAGGTGGTTTGCCAGCTTTCCACACGCACGGCGGCGATTGCTTCTGCGTCTGCCACAGTAGCACGACGCAGACTGACTTCTTTGATAAGGCTCACAGTGCTGTCAACTAAATCTGTCATCGTACTCAAGCCAGCGTCGCCTTGACCTTGGCGACCACATTTTCAACTGTAAAGCCAAAATACTTAAACAAGACACCTGCCGGAGCGGATTCGCCAAACGTGTCGATACCGACGACAGCACCTTCCAGACCAACATATTTGTACCAGAAGTCCGTTACGCCAGCTTCAATCGCAATGCGTGGCAAACCCTTGCCCAACACCGCAGTTTTGTACGCAGCATCCTGACGATCGAATACATCAGTCGAGGGCATGGACACCACGCGCACTGCGATACCCTGTTCTGCCAATGCGGCTGCGGATTTAACGGCCAGCTCGATTTCAGAACCGGTTGCGATCAGCACCGCTTTCGCATCTGCTGCATCTTGCAGAACATAGCCACCACGCTGAATGTCAGCGATCTGTTGTGCTGTACGTTCCTGATACGGCAAGTTTTGACGCGAGAAAATCAAGGTCGATGGGCCGTCGTTACGTTTAACCGCATGCGCCCAGGCAGCAGCAGATTCCACGGTATCACACGGACGCCAGTTATCCAGATTCGGGATCAAACGCATACTGGAAACGTGTTCGACAGATTGATGGGTAGGGCCATCTTCACCGAGACCGATAGAATCATGCGTGAATACAAACAGCGTGCGGATTTTCATTAACGCTGCCATGCGGATCGCATTGCGGCTGTAATCTGAGAAAGTCAGGAAAGTCGCGCCAAAAGGAATGTAGCCGCCATGCAAAGCGATACCGTTCATGATCGCGCTCATACCGAATTCGCGCACACCATAGTTGATGTGATTACCAGCCTGATTGCCACGTACCGCGACGCATTCTTTCCAGTTAGTCAGATTAGAACCGGTCAGATCGGCAGAGCCGCCGAGGAATTCTGGCAGCGATGGGGCAAAGGCCTGAATCGCGTTCTGGCTGGCTTTGCGGGTAGCGATATTTTCTTTTTTCTCGACGCAGGCGGCGATGGCATTTGCCACGACATCATCAAAATTCGCTGGCAAATCACCCTTCATTCGGCGTGTCAGTTCAGCTGCTTTTTGCGGGAATTGTGCGGTGTAAGCAGTGAATTGTGCATTCCAGTCAGCTTCAGCTTTGGCGCCGTCTGCTTTCGCATCCCAAGCGGCGTAAACGTCTTCAGGAATTTCAAATGGCGCGTACTCCCAACCAATATGAGCGCGTACTGCAGCAATTTCTTTATCGCCCAACGCTGCGCCGTGCACATTGTGCGTGCCTTCCATGTTCGGCGAGCCTTTACCGATCACGGTTTTGCAGCAGATCAGCGTTGGTTTGGCCGATGTTTTTGCGGATGCAATCGCCGCATCCACCGCTTTTGCATCGTGACCATCAATCGCACGAATAACATTCCAGCCATACGCTTCAAAACGTTTTGGCGTATCGTCGGTGAACCAGCCTTCTACGTGACCATCAATCGAAATGCCATTGTCATCCCAGAATGCGATCAATTTATTCAGTTGCAGCGTGCCCGCCAGAGAGCATGCTTCGTGCGAAATGCCTTCCATCAGGCAGCCGTCGCCCATAAAAGCGTAAGTGTAATGATCGACAATCTTCAGATCGCCCTGATTGAATTCGGCTGCCAATAATTTTTCAGCCAGTGCCATACCGACTGCATTGGTAATGCCTTGTCCCAACGGGCCGGTAGTGGTTTCCACGCCTGGCGTGACATGCACCTCTGGGTGTCCTGCTGTTTTCGAATGCAGTTGACGGAAATTTTTAATTTCATCCATAGACAGGTCGTAGCCTGTCAGATGCAGCAAGGAGTAATGCAGCATCGAACCATGTCCATTCGACAGCACAAAACGGTCGCGGTTAATCCATTGCGGATTCGATGGATTATGACGGTAGTGGCCTTTCCACAATGCCACAGCAATATCTGCCATGCCCATAGGCGCGCCCGGATGACCGGAATTGGCTTTTTGTACTGCATCCATAGACAAGGCACGAATTGCGCTTGCCATCTTAGTGATTATTGCTGGCTGGAGAGATGAAATCATGGCGATAGAAGGTATAGATGAGGAAACTGGTCAGTGAGCATGTTAGCGAGCGTCTTTGAATAAACGACATTCAAGGCTCTGCAAAGCCCGTTATTTTACCAGAGCACGGCGTCACACAATACAATTGCGACTTTTACATTACACGCTGAAACCATGGAAGGCTTACATCTGACCGCCGATTGCTTTGATTGCAAAGCAGATACCGAGTTTTTTCTGTGTCAGGAACAATTAAGCAAATTACTGACAAAGATAACAATAGACGCAGGACTGACCATCGTCGGACAAAAATATCACTCGTTTAATAATCCAGATGGCAGTGCAGCCGGTGTGACCGGGACTTTATTGCTGGCCGAATCGCACGTCGCCATTCACACCTGGCCGGAAAAAAATGCCGTGACGCTTGATGTCTATGTCTGCAACTTCCATCAGGACAACTCCGAAAAAGCCAGATACATCGTCGATAGCCTGATACGACATTTTCAACCGGATACAGTATCTCGCCAGCAGATTACCCGAGGACAAACGACCTCGGCAACATCAGGAACAGAGACACTTTCAACTGAGCGACTAAGTTCATCCACTTTTTACAGCACACGAACCACACCATTACTGCAAACCCGCAGTCAGTTTCAACAGATAGAAATCGCTGATAGCGCCGACTTCGGTAAACTCATGCGGATTGACGGCGCAATGATGACTTCTGAAAAAGATGAATTTTTTTATCATGAGAGCCTCATCCATCCAGCCGCGATTACGCATCCTGCCCCCAGAACTGCACTGATTATCGGTGGCGGCGACGGGGGTTCATGCAGAGAGCTGCTAAAACATCCCAGCCTGGAAACGTTGACCCTGTGTGAAATTGACCCCGCTGTCGTCAGCATATCGAGAAAGTATTTGCATGAAATTCATCAGGGAAGTCTTGATCACGACAAGGTCAGACACGTCCATGTTGACGGTTTCGCTTATGTACGTAAATGCGAGGAACTGTATGATCTGATTTTTCTCGACCTCACCGATCCACAGGCACCCGATGGCAGCACACTCGCTGCGACTTGTATTACGGAAGAGTTCTTTCAAGCATGCGCGGCTAAATTGACGGATAACGGCATATTGGTGATGCATCTCGGCAGCCCCTACTACCACCCGCAACGTTATTGCGACACCTTACGAAAACTGTTCGTCAGCTTTCCGGTCGTGAGACCTTATTCAGTGTTCATACCTTTATACGGGGCATTATGGGGAATGGCAATTGCGAGCAAGGGTATCGATCCAATAGCACTGGGCGCGTCAACGGTAAAGCAGAGAATCGAACACCGCCAACTTAAATTGCTAAAATATTACAATGATGAAGTACATCATGCGCTATTTGTATTGCCAAATTTCATGCGCAAACTGATGCCAACCACGAGCTGAAACAGGAGAAAAAGTGAGCGCAGGAATAAGGAAGCCACCCTGTAAAAAAAGAGTCGGCCATGCATTGCCTTTATTACTGGCAACGTCGGCCAGTCTGACGGCATGCAGTGACAATCGCCCACAGGAATTAACAACCATTCGCGATCAATATCAAAGCCTTGAAGATTGTCGCAAAGACTGGGGCGAAAGAAACGCATGTGAAGAGACGACAAACACTAACCTGAACCACATCAGCGACACAGGTTCAAGCGCGAGCAGCGCAGCGCACTATGCGGGTGGAGGTTCCTCGGGTGGCTATCATAGTATGGGTAATGGTTCATATTACGGCCCTCACTACACACCGGGAAACCGCGAAACAGCGCAACGAAATTTCGGCATACAAAACTCGCAAGGTGCACAACCCGATCACGCGGTGGGGCGAAGTGTAAGCCGCAGCGTCAGTCGTGGCGGCTTCGGTGGAACGGCTCATGGTCACTCAGGAGGCGGATAATGATACGCACCTCACTGACGCCAAGAGCAGGCTGGCAACAACAATTTGAAAGTCTGGGGTTCAGCTATCACTCGATTGATGGTTTGTATTGGGACGAACGCTATGCCTACTGCTTTAACTCTGAACAAATTGACGTACTGGAGCAGGCAACACTGGATTTACATCAGATGTCGCTGCAAGCGGTGGATCATGTTGTGCGGCACGGTATGCAAGATCGTTTCGCGATTCCGGCGCAATTCTGGTCGCTCGTTGAAGAAAGCTGGCGTGAAAAGGAGTTTTCACTGTATGGCCGGTTTGACCTGAGCTGGGATGGTTCCGGCGCACCTAAGATGCTGGAGTACAACGCAGACACGCCTACCGGACTGGTCGAATCCAGTGTCGCGCAATGGTACTGGTTGCAAGATGTCTTTCCTGATGCAGACCAGTTCAACTCTTTACATGAAAAACTGATTACTCAATGGAAAAAATTCCCCGGCAAAGGCTTACTCCACGTCACCTGTGCGGCGGAAAATGAAGAGGATGAAGGTAACCTTTCCTATCTTCGTGACACCGCTATCCAGGCGGGCTTTGCAACGAAACAATGTGCAATTGAGCAGTTGGGCTGGGATCAGAAACAAGGTGTATTTGTAGATGATGCTGATATCAGCATCCAGAATTTATTTAAACTTTATCCTTGGGAATGGCTGTGTCGTGAAGAATTTGCAGCGCACTTACTAACCCGCCCAATGACCATCATTGAGCCCGCCTGGAAAATGATTTTGTCGAACAAAGCCATTTTGCCAGTTTTGTGGGAACTGTTCCCGCATCACCCGAATCTGCTGCCCGCCTATTTTGATGCATGGCGCATCAGCGGCAATCACGTCAAAAAACCTTTGTATTCACGTGAAGGTGAAAATATCTCGATTTACGCCGACGGTGAAGTTCTACATACTACCGGGGAATATGGCGCGGAGGGGTATGTCTATCAGGCATATGCGCCGCAACCAAAATTTGACGATGGCATCACACCCGCTTATACCTCCATAGGCGCATGGGTCGTCGGTGATGAAGCCGCCGGTATAGGCATCCGGGAAGACGAAACATTAATCACCAAAAACACCAGCCGTTTCATCCCTCACTACTTTATTGACTGACACCATGAGCGAACATTTACTGACTTACGCCCTGCCCGCATTTATCAGCCACTTTATTTCATCCATGATTTTATTGCTGCTATTTGTCACAATTTATATCAGGATAACCCCTTACAAAGAAATCACGCTGATACGCTCTGGTAACATGGCTGCCGCCGCCAGTTTATCCGGCTCAATACTTGGCTATAGCATCGCCCTCGCTTCAGCAATTGCCAATAGTGTGAATCTGCAAGATATGCTGATCTGGGGTTGTATTGCTTTACTAGTACAACTGTTAGCGTATTTCGCGGCCAGAGTCATGTTACCCGGACTAGTCCTGGACATACCGGAAAATAAAGTCGCCTCAGGTATTTTTCTTGGCGCTATCAGTCTGAGCATGGGCTTACTCAATGCAGCCTCTCTGACATATTAATGAACTCAATCGGTCTTTAAAGTTATGCCACGTTTTTTCTGCCCTGTTCCGCTTACCGTTGGTGCTGTTATCGATTTGCCGGAAACGGTAGCACATCATGTTTTTGTTTTACGTCTGCAAACCGGAGACACCATACAACTGTTTAACGGCGAGGGAGGCTGCTATGTTGCCAGCATCATCGATATCGCAAAGAAACGGGCCAGCGCAGAACTGAAAGTATTTTTACCAGAAGAAGTTGAACTGCCTTACAGCCTGACGCTGGCGCAAGCCTTACCGGAAGGCAGCAAGATGGACTGGATCATAGAAAAAGCCATGGAACTGGGCATCTCGTCGATTCAACCGCTCGCTTCACAACGCTGCGTCGTGCGCTTGTCGGCTGAGCGTGCAGAAAAAAAACTCAGTCACTGGCAAGGCATCATCGTCGCCGCTGCCGAGCAATCGGGTCGTAATCGACTTGCGCATCTTTCGGCACCGCTGGATCTGGGAAAATGGCTGGGGCAACAGGATATACATCAACGGATCATGCTTTCGCCGCGTGCCGATCAATCGCTGGCCGAATGGACAAAACATCGCGCCCCACAGGCGGTCAGCTTACTGATAGGTCCTGAGGGTGGATTTACTGAAGAGGAAGAAGACATGGCGACCAGACAAGGTGTGATCGCATTGTCAATGGGACCACGAATTCTACGCACAGAAACTGCCGGTCTGGCGGCCATCGCGGCGATCAATGCAGCATGGGGCGGAATGTAATCTCAAAAATGTGAGCAATACCAGCTAGTGCTATTTTTATTGCTATTGTTATTGTTAAACGCGAGTGTGGATATCGGTATTCACAGTGGCATCGGCGTTATCGATCTTGTCCGCAGGAACGATCTCGATCACCACCTTCGGTTCCCACGCCTGCCAGTCGTCGCCAAATAATTCAGCAGGATGTGCGGTGCGATCGGCACCATTTCCACAACGCATAGCATCGGCCGGGCAGTACTCGTCACAACCCCAGCAGATACGCTCAGGATTCTTGGGTTGCACAGGAAACTTTTTTGCCATCGTCGCCACCGTTTCAATGCCTTAATTTCATCTTACCCTGTCCGGCAAGACACTTCCTTGATCCAGGACTAGTTTTGGCGAGCCTCCACCATCTGGTCACAACAAACGCCTTAGCGATTGGGGAAACGAGAGCTTCCATACGCAAGAGGTAATACGGAGACGATCCTCGTTGACACAGCACAAAGTTGCTTAAAAATAAGTCACAAGAAAGTTATAGAAACGGCGTTTTCTGTCGTTAAGCAAAGACAGAGGTATTCGTCTCTGAACTTATTCTGAGGAGCGCAAAATGGATCTGAGTGTATCGGGCGTCAACACAAGTACGCCGACAGTATCTGCAAAACCATCAACGACCGTCAAAAGAGCAGATAGTAATGGCGAGAATGCCAGCAATGCCGTCGCGAGCGACAAAGTCAGCCTCGATTCCAGTTCCGCCGCAAAAAACTCTCCGGTCTATGCAGATCCGAGAACCAAGACATCCTCAAGCTCGGATGTTGCCGCTGCAGTCGAAGAAGCCAATCGCAAGGCGCAACAAATCACGGATTTAATTAAATCTGCAGTGCAGCAGCAAGGTTTGCAATTATCCAAAGTTGTCAGCGGCGAACAAAAAATCACTGCGTCGGCCGACGACATCAAGGCGGCGCAGGCAGCGATTGCCGACGGCGGTGAGTTCAGTGCACAAAAAACCGCAGAGCGCATTCTGACCTTTGCCAAAGCCGCCATCGGTGGCGACCCGGCGAAATTGCAGAAAATTCGCGATGCTGTAGAAAAGGGCTTCAAGGAAGCCGCCGATATCCTTGGCGGCAGCCTGCCAGACATCAGTCAGCAGACTTTAAAAGCTGTTCGCGCAGAATTTGATCGCTGGCAATCACAGGGCTTACCGACTGGCGATACGGTCAGTTTATCGTCCCCGGCGCAAGCATCGTCGGACATTAAAAAATAGCATTCATTACATAAAAAAGCCGCTGCCGTCGAGATGATGGCAGCGGCTTTTTCTATTCTTTCTTTTGCTATGTCAATACAGCCTCCGGTATAGATTCACATTGGACATGCCAAATGCTTCGCAAGGCTGCCTGCAATTTCCTTATTTCTGTTTCCATATACTGGGAGGGAGTATCTTTAAAAACAGGCTGATTGTCCTATTAAAATAGGGGTCATTAAAATATACTCCCCCCAAAAAACTACCTACGGTATCGCCGTATCCAGCTTCCGTGCGGTCGTATCACTCCTACGTTGTTGACGAGAATACACTGAAGGCGACACTTTGTTTGCTACACTGCCAGCTCAGGTACAATCGCGCCCCGGCACACGACCCAGCGTGCAACATCACTATTCAAAAAAATAACAGGCTCAGCATGAATTTACCTTCTCCACAATTGCAATGGACAGAAAACGACGAAGTACGCAGTTGTCGCTGGCATGCTGAGAATGGCACACCGCCGCCAAAGCGGGTGCAGATCGCCGATGACCGCATGAGCACAGAAATCGCCTACAAGCTGGCGTGCGAAGGAACCGCCTTGTTGTGGCGCGGCGATTTTCAGAATGCCAAACAATTATTGCAGGCACTCGCCCGTCGCATCGACAAGAAACCGGCCGGTAAAAAAACGAAAGTGGCAGCGACCGCCGCCGAAGCCTTCCATTTACACCGGCAGGCACAATCCCAGCGCGCGCGGGTGCTGGCCATGGTATTGATTCCATTCGAGGCGGATTACCGTATTCCCCTGCGCCGCGCGCCAGATGTTGTTACTGCCTGCACTGAAGCCTATGGCGCATCTGACACCGCATTTGTCACCTCATTACGTGAATTGCTCGGCATCATCGGCGCCCATGAATGGCGTAAAAGTGGTGTGGACATTGCGGCACTGGGCGCAAAAATCCATCCGCATTACGGCGTGTTTTCCCCGGTGCGTGGTGAATACCTCGATCTGCTGGCAAAAGCGCCTTTACCCTCGACCGAACTGGCATTCGATATCGGCACCGGTACTGGGGTCGTCTCGGCGCTGCTGGCAAAACGTGGCATCAGAAAAATTGTCGCGACCGACCTCGATCCGCGCGCCCTGCGTTGTGCCAGTGACAATCTCGAACGGCTTGGATTAACAACGCAAGTCGAATTGCAGCAAACAGATTTATTCCCTGCCGGTAAGGCGCCACTGATCGTCTGTAACCCGCCGTGGTTGCCAGCACGTCCGAATTCCGCTATCGAACACGCCATCTATGATCCGGAAAGCCGCATGTTACGTGGCTTTCTGGCCGGTGTTGCCGACCATCTGGAAGCCAATGGCGAAGCCTGGCTGATCATGTCCGATTTTGCCGAACATCTGGGCTTACGCACCCAGACTGAACTATGGGACTGGATAACCGCCGCCGGTCTCGTTGTCGCAGGCAAAATGGATATCAAACCACGTCACCCTAAATCCACCGACAGCAGCGATCCCTTGCATGCAGCGCGGGTAAAAGAAGTGACTTCGTTGTGGCGTCTGAAATTAAAATAAACTTCGACATCGTCATCGCACATCGGTAATTCACCATCAGTCATTCACAGCATCATACTTAACTTAATTTTCGTCCGCACGCCATCTCACCATCATGAATAAACCAGCCCGTATCCTGACCTTCAAATGTAAAAACTGCAGCAAATCTGTTCAGGTCTTTTTGCAAAAAGTCTCCGCCTGCTCGCACATACAACCCTATCAGGGCATCTGCACCTGTGGTAAAGTTATGAAACATGCAACCGGCAACAAAGAAGCAGTCGAGTCCTACCTGAATTCAAATGACGTCACCTGGTCGCACCATCATTAAGATAACTTATTGGACAAAACAGTCATGCCCACACCTCCATCGCAAGCAGAACAATGGCTGAGAGATGCGCAAGCCGCCGTTGCAAGGCAGGAACCGGCATTCGCGTTAGAGAAATATCTGCAGTTTTTTGAGCATGCATTGGAAGAGAATCCGGCGCTCAGCGCTGTCAGGCTTTCGTTTTGTCTGAGTGGGTGGGCTGATCTGGGGAAAAACTATCCGCCAGCACAACTGAAATTGGAACAGTATTGCGAGCAAAGCCTGCAGAAATTCATGGCGACGGGCATTGCTTCTGATTTCCACGATTACCTCGCGATTTGTCGTCACATCGAAAAATCTGACGCGGCACTCGACACGTTTTGCCGGATTCACGAGAGCCACCCGGCTCTGGCGGCCAGCGTTCACGACCTGATTTGGGAGCAACTGGTCCAAGCAGAAAAATGGCTCATCTGCGCCAGCTATCTGGACGACTATCAGAAAAAGTATGAGCTGGCATTAGACGTATATCTGGGTTCAATGAGAATCGCGCAAAAGCATCCCGACACCGGCGACGAATTCATTACAATCAGCCTACAGCGATTCGCAGACCATATCCGCCATTTAATCTCCGCGCTCGAACATACTGGTCGACAGCAACAGGCAGACAACATTTGCGGGAGTGCCAATCAGGCAATCATCACGCATCAGATTGCGCTTGATTCCTTCACCTGTGCTGGCAGGAAGCCGCAATAACCCTCAGCACAAACGAAAAACGACCGTGCCAATGCGGCAAAAATGTGCGATGAATGCGGGAAAAGCGCCCAGAAACGCACTGAATCCATCCGGAATTCGCGTTTTACACGGCTGCTATGAGCGAAAGCATTTATAATCTACCGCTTTGGTGCGACACGACACTTTGTCCCCGTGTAAAGAGAAATAACTCTTTTAAATAAAATTTCCCTAACTTTTTCAGGGGAGTAGGAAGATCAACCTAAGTAATTTATAGGGTTGATTAGAGGTAGTTTTAGTGCATTGTTGTACCTTCTGGTACTTCGACGTCCAATAGGAGGTTTGGTGCACCAAGAACTTCCTCTAGAGCAGTAGTTACATCGGCTAGCTCTACGGTTGCCAATATGTTTTCGCCGTCAATGATGAAGCCGCGCAGTTGTAATTCACCTTCTGGTGGAGCGTAGTGAATCATGGGGAGGTAATAACCGTCAACTTCGATGACTTTGACATTCAATGTGCCTGAAGTCGCCCCGAGTGTTTTTAACTCTTCGGTCGAAATTTTAGGTAACTGAGATAAGTCTGTATATATGGTCATTGCATTCCTTAGTCGTAGAAGTTGGACACCAATTTACCGGTGTGAGAATTAGCTGTAAAGGGACAAAAGCTCTATTTGTCATTGTTCGGTTCATCATTTGAAAACTGATGAGTAGTGAACCTGTTATGCGACTAATAGTAGTCTACGGGAACATGCGAGGCTGGTAACGGCAGCGTGTGAAGCTTCCCTGACAACGTACTCCCCAGCGATGGGCGTATTTCTGCCGTGAGGTAGTCATATGGAAACTTCGAGCAGTGACGAGGTTGAGAGGCTAGGCTGGCTGGTATGGGTAATGTAAGTGAATTGCTATTAAACTTCGTAAAGATTGAAGTGCCAAAACTGCTGTCAGGCACTAACCAAAAGGTATGTGGTCGGTTATTCCGCTCAAAGCTCGGAATACGTCGTCATCAGACCACCGGAGAAGAGGCAAACCCTAACCCAGTCGTGTGACAAATAGGGAACGTGGAAAACCCGACTCTCCGCCATATCCCCATTAATATATCGGATATTGGCAGGTAACCCGTGAGGGAAACTGTTGGAGGAGCGGGCATGGGAGGATAGAGAAAGCGAATGCCGGGCTGTAACGGTTCGGATAGGGATTCAAGATTTGTCCCGACCTGAAAGGGTGCAGACTTCTATCTGGTCTATCGTCGCAAGACGGCTGACCAACCCTTTATCTTGGATGGGATAAAGGATGGGTATCAAGCACTATTAATATGATACTCACCGGACGGATATTTTTACTTGTGGGAGCTATGGACGCTCCCACAAGGAGCGTTATGGTTTTCCACTTGGGAAATTGAAGTCATCTTTCAATTTACAAGGAGGAAAGCAGCATGAGAGTGCATATCCATATGGATGTGTCTGCGCTTTCTCACGCACCGCAAGACTGGCACGCCGTTAACTGGCGGCAGGTCGAGAGGAATGTGAAAGGGATGCAGATCCGAATTGCGAAGGCTACACGGGAAGGCAAATGGCGCAAGGTGAAAGCCCTGCAACGAATGCTGACCCGCATGCTCTCTGCAAAGTTATTAGCAGTAAGACGTGTTACTGAGAATCAAGGTAAACGTACAGCGGGTGTAGATGGTGAGCTATGGGAGTCACCTGAAACGAAATGGTTGGCAGTTAACAGGATGAAGCCGCGTGGATATAGACCTCTGCCTTTGCGGAGAATCTATATACCGAAAGCGAATGGGAAAAAACGCCCCTTAGGGATACCCACTATGCGCGATCGGGCTATGCAGGCTTTATTTTTGTTGGCGTTGGAACCCGTGTCTGAGTCGACGAGTGACCCGAATTCTTATGGATTTCGGAGCAATCGATCAACAGCAGATGCGATGTCTCAACTATTTGTCAATTTATCCAAGAAAGCTTCGGCTCAATGGATATTGGAAGCAGATATAGCAGGCTGTTTTGATAACATCAACCATGACTGGCTGATTAAAAATGTTCCTATGGAGCATTCAATTCTGCGGAAATGGTTGAAATCTGGCCTAGTTTATCAAGGGCAGTTTCAGGAGACGGAAGCCGGTACGCCGCAAGGGGGAATCATTTCCCCTACTTTGGCAAATGTGACACTAAACGGGTTGGAATCTGGCTTGATTGATTTCTTAGGTCAGACTAAAGCACGTAAGCTAAAAGTGAATGTAGTTCGATATGCTGACGACTTTGTGATAACAGGTGCCTCTAAAGATGTCTTAGAGAGGGAAGTTAAACCTTGGATACAGTCATTCCTTGCAGTCAGAGGATTGCAGTTATCAGAAACCAAAACGCATATTGTTCATATTGACGAAGGCTTTGATTTTCTAGGGTGGAATTTCCGTAAGTATCAGGAAAAACTGCTCATCAAACCAAGTAAGAAAAACGTGCAAACGTTTTATCGCAAGGCCAAGGAAATCATCAGTCAACATAAGACGGTAAAACAGGGGGAGTTAATCCAAATGTTGAACCGGATTCTACGAGGCTGGGCGCAGTATCACAGTCCGGTAGTAGCCAAAGCGACGTACAACCGAATGGATAGCCTGATTTTCAAGGCGATCTGGCGGTGGGCGGCACGACGACATCCAAATAAAAACGGTGAGTGGATACGGAAGAAGTATTTCCACACCACTGGCGAACGAAATTGGGTGTTCGCAGTACCTGTAGCGAACGAAAAAGGGGAAACAACGCTGACAGAACTGTACCAGTTATCCGGGACAGCAATTAAGCGGCACAAGAAAATCAAAGGGGCGTATAACCCGTTTGACCCTGAATGGGAAATGTATGGCGAACAATTGCAACAGGAACGCATGTTGGAAAACATGCGGCATCGTAAGCAATTTATTCGGATGTACATTGATCAGAAAGGACTTTGTGCAATATGCAGTTGCAAGATGACCAAGACAACAGGCTGGCATGACCATCACATTGAATATCGTGTGCATGGAGGTTCTGATGCTTTGGGAAATCGGGTACTATTGCACCCCAATTGTCACGCCCAAGTACATAGCACTGGTTTGAAAGTAATAAAGCCGGCTCCCACTTGGGGGCTTTGAAAAAAAATGGTTACTTCTTTTTAGAAGTATTGTTATAGGCTTGAGCCGTGTGCGGGGAAACTCGCAAGCACGGTTCTTAGGGGGGAATGGGTCAGCAATGACCTGTTCCTACCCTACCAGCAGTTTTCTGGACACAATGAAGGTATTTCGCGGACTTCCGAATGCAGCCTCCCGTGCCGCTTGTGCATTGGCGATAGGCAACTTTGATGGGGTGCATCTTGGTCATCAGACTTTGCTCGCCCACCTGCGCGACGCCGCTAACCGTCTCGGTATCGAGGCTGCAGTGATGACGTTTGAACCACATCCCCGCGCATTCTTTGCCAAACTGGCTGGCGATTTATCGAAAGCACCTGCACGAATTGCCAATCTGCGTGACAACCTGACTTCGCTGCAAAACGCCAATGTCGATCGCGTGATCGTCGAACATTTCAATGCCCATTTTGCCTCGCTGTCGCCGCAGGACTTTATAGAAAAAGTGCTGGTCGAAGGTTTGCATGTGAAATGGCTGATGGTGGGTGAAGATTTCTGCTTCGGTGCCAAACGCGCCGGCAGTATCGCAATGCTGGAAGCTGCTGGTAAAGTCCACGGCTTTGAGGTCGTGACTTTAGCTTCGGTGCAAAATAAAGGCGTCAGAATCTCCTCCTCGGCCGTTCGCGCCGCGTTAGTGCAAGGTGACTTTGACGAAGCCCAGGCATTGCTTGGCCACCCTTACCGTATTTCTGGTCATGTGATACACGGGCAAAAACTGGGTCGTACGATTGGTTTTCCGACGCTGAATTTACGCATCGCGCATCATCGCCCTGCCCTGACCGGTATTTTTATTGTGCAGGTACATGGCCTCGCCGCTCAGCCGCTGCCTGCCGTCGCCAGTCTGGGCGTGCGCCCTACCGTGGATGATAGTGGTCGCGTGCTGTTGGAAACGCATGTGTTCGACTACAGCGGCAATGCTTACGGCAACATCGTACAGATCGAGTTTTTACAGAAACTGCGTGACGAAGAGAAATATAGCGATCTGGAAACACTGACAGCCGCGATTCAGCGTGACGCCGATCAGGCGCGTTCTTATTTCGGAGTAACGACACGCATCCCCGCCAGTAACGCTACTGACCGAATTTGAAGAAACACCGTACGGCTTTTCTTCTTCCTCTCTCTTTACAAGAAAATTCATCATGTCTGAAAACAAAGCGGCTAAATCTGCCAATAAATATCCGGTCAACATGACCGAAACCGCCTTCCCTATGCGTGGCGACCTCGCCAAACGCGAACCTAAATGGGTCAAGGAATGGCAGGACAAAAAAATTTATGAACGTGTGCGCAAGGCTGCTGCCGGTCGTCCAAAATTCATCCTGCATGACGGCCCACCATACGCCAATGGCGATATCCATCTGGGTCATGCTGTCAACAAGATATTGAAAGACATGATCATCAAAGCCCGCACTATGGCTGGCTTTGATGCACCGTATGTACCTGGCTGGGATTGCCACGGTATGCCGATTGAAATTCAGGTCGAAAAGCTGTTTGGCAAAAACCTGCCAGTGGCCGAAGTGCATGCCAAAGCGCGCGCGTATGCGAATGAACAGATAGAAAAACAAAAAGCCGGCTTTATCCGTCTGGGCGTTCTGGGTGAATGGGATAATCCCTACAAGACTATGGCATTCGGCAATGAAGCCGATGAATTGCGTGCACTCGGCAAATTACTGGAAAAAGGCTATGTCTATCGCGGCCTGAAGCCAGTCAACTGGTGTTTTGACTGCGGCTCTGCACTGGCTGAAGCTGAAGTCGAATACGAAAACAAACGCGATCCATCCATCGATGTCGGTTTCCCGTTTGCGGAACACAACAAACTGGCTGCGGCCTTCAAACTGGATAAGCTGCCACTGGATAAAGGCTATTGCGTGATCTGGACCACAACGCCGTGGACCATCCCGTCGAATCAGGCATTGAACATGCATCCTGAAATCACTTACGCACTGGTCAAGACCCAGCGCGACGGTGAAGACATCCTGCTGATACTGGCAAAAGACCTGGTCGAAGCCTGCCTGACTAACTACGGACTGACTGGCGAAATCATCGCCACCTGTCTGGGTGCAGATTTATCCGAAATTAAATTTAAACATCCGCTGGCGGCAATGGATGCGGGCTATGACCGTTTCTCTCCGGTCTATCTGGGTGATTACGTCAGTACCGAAACCGGTACCGGCGTGGTTCACTCTGCACCAGCCTACGGTATAGAAGATTTCCAGTCATGCAAAGCGCATGGCATGAAAGACGACGACATCATCGCCCCTGTCATGGGTGATGGCAGATTCGCGTCCAGCCTGCCTTTCTTCGCTGGTATGACAATCTGGGAAGCGTCCAAGCCTATCTGCGAAAAACTGAAAGAAGCGGGTACATTGTTCTCGCTGAAAATGTTTGACCATAGCTACATGCATTGCTGGCGTCATAAAACGCCGATCATCTATCGTGCCACTTCCCAGTGGTTTGCCAGCATGGACAATACGCCCACAGCGGGTGGCGACAGTCTGCGTCAGACTGCATTGAAAGCCATCGATGAAACAGCATTCTTCCCCGCGTGGGGTAAGGCACGTTTGCATGGCATGATCGCCAACCGCCCTGACTGGACCTTGTCACGTCAGCGTCAATGGGGCGTACCGATGGCGTTCTTCCTGCATAAGGAAACCGGCCAGTTGCATCCACGCACGCCAGAATTGCTGGAACAGATCGCTCTGCGCATGGAAAAAGAAGGTATCGAAGCCTGGCAAAAAATCGAAGTCGCGGATTTGCTTGGCGATGAAGCAGATATGTACGTGAAAAACCGCGACACGCTGGATGTCTGGTTTGATTCCGGCGTAACACATCAGACTGTCTTACGTGGTTCACACAAACAACAACTACAGTTCCCTGCTGACCTGTACCTCGAAGGCTCTGATCAGCATCGCGGCTGGTTTCACTCCTCGCTGTTGACTGCATCCATGCTGGATGGACGTGCGCCTTACAAAGCCTTGCTGACACACGGTTTTACTGTCGATGGCGAAGGTAAAAAAATGTCCAAATCTTTGGGCAATACTTTAGCACCGCAAAAAATATCCGACACACTCGGCGCAGACATCTTGCGCCTGTGGGTCGCATCGTCTGATTATTCAGGTGAATTATCTATCTCTGACGAAATCCTGAAACGTGTGACGGAAGCCTATCGCCGCATCCGCAATACCTTACGCTTCTTGCTGGCGAATACGTCGGATTTTGATGCGGCAAAAGATGCGGTCGCGATCAATGAGCTGCTGGAAATCGACCGCTACTCAATCGCCAATATGGCAGCGTTGCAGAAAGATATCCTGGCGCATTTTGATGCGTTTGAATTCCACCCTGTGGTCAGCAAATTGCAGTCATTCTGCTCGGAAGATCTCGGTGGTTTCTACCTCGATATTCTGAAAGATCGTCTGTACACCAGCGGTACAACGTCGCATGCGCGTCGTTCGGCACAGACAGCGATCTGGCATATCACGCAATCGTTGCTGCGTCTGATGGCACCGATGCTGTCGTTCACTGCGGAAGAAGCATGGCAATTCTTTGCCGCAGCCGATGCCTACAAAGACAGCGACGAAACCATCTTCACACAAACCTATTACCAGTTACCGGAAATCGCCGATGCTGCAACCTTGCTCGGCAAATTCAATACCTTGCGTGCAGTGCGTACGGATGTGACCAAACAACTGGAAGAAGTACGTGTATCTGGTGCGATCGGCTCATCACTGCAAGCAGAAGTCGCAATCAAAGCTGCAGGAGACAAATTTGCGGTGCTGAGCAGTCTGGCAGACGATTTGAAATTTACGCTGATCACCTCTGCTGCCACAGTTGAGCAAGTCGCGACAGAGGCGGAAGAAGCCGTCGTCGTGACGCCATCCAAATATGAAAAATGCGAGCGCTGCTGGCATTATCGTGCAGACGTTGGCAGCCATACCGAGCACACAGGCTTGTGTGGCCGCTGCGTCAGCAATTTGTTTGGTGCGGGTGAAACGCGTCGTTTCGCGTAATTTTCAATACAGATAAACAAGGTGGAGCAGAACATCATCTGCCCGTCTTGTTTAAATGAAGCACAGACGCAAAATTGTTCCGGCGAGGCATGATGGCGATGTTGCGTAAGTCAGCAAATGAAACTGCTTTAACTTTCTGACATCGCCTGCTTTCAGGTAAGGTTACGCCCATTCTCTTCTTTTCAGACTATCCATGGCTACCAAAAAACGTTCGAATTTCTCTGCTGGTTCAACTACTTCAGGTTCCTCCCTGATACCCTGGCTGGGTCTGGCGACGATCATTATTCTGTTTGATCAGGTCAGTAAAATCACCATCACCAAATTATTCGCCTATGCTGAATCGCTGAGCATTACCTCTTTTTTTAATCTGACGCTGGTGTATAACAAAGGCGCGGCATTCAGCTTTCTGGCTGCGGAATCTGGTTGGCAGCGCTATTTCTTTACCGCGATAGGGCTGATTGCAGCGGCGTACATTACTTACCTTCTGAAGCGTCACTCGACGCAAAAGCTGTTTTGCTCAGCACTGGCGATGATTATGGGTGGTGCGCTGGGAAATGTGATTGACCGCCTGTTGTATGGTCATGTGATTGATTTTCTGGATTTCCATTACAAAGAGATTTATCACTTTCCGGCTTTCAATATCGCCGATAGTGCGATTGTGGTCGGCGCAGCCCTGTTCATTCTGGATGAATTGCGTCGCGTCAAAAAATAAGGAGTGCTGAACATGGGTCTGCGACTGGCTGGAAAAAAAATTGTGCTTGGCATGACCGGTGGCGTCGCCTGCTACAAGGTCGCTGAATTAACAAGGGCATTAGGTAAAGCAGGCGCTCATGTACAAGTCGTGATGACGCAGGCCGCAACACAGTTCATCACACCTGTGACGATGCAAGCCTTGTCAGGCAATACCGTGTTTACCGATCAGTGGGATGCGCGCATTCATAACAATATGCCGCATATTGATCTGACGCGCGATGCCGACGCGATCATCATTGCCCCCTGCAGCACCGATTTCATGTTCAAGCTCGCCCATGGTGCGTGTGACGATTTGCTGTCCACGCTGTGCATAGCCCGGCCTCGTCACGTTCCTTTACTGATCGCCCCGGCAATGAATGTCGAGATGTGGCAAAACGCGGCGACACAACGTAACGTCGCTCAGATTGAAGAGGACGGCATACAGGTTCTGGGGCCCGCTGCAGGCGACCAGGCTTGTGGCGAGACCGGCATGGGACGCATGCTGGAGCCTGAGCAATTACTCACGGAAATCATCGCGGCATTCCAGCCGAAAATACTGGCTGGTAAGCACCTGCTCATCACAGCAGGCCCAACCTTCGAACCTATCGACCCGGTGCGTGGCATCACCAATTTATCTTCCGGAAAAATGGGTTACGCGATTGCACTTGCCGCTTGGGAAGCCGGCGCACATGTGACCTTGATATCAGGCCCGACCGCTCTCGAAGCGCCGCATGGCGTGCGCCGCATCCACGTACAGACCGCGCTGCAAATGCATGATGCCGTGCTGAAAAGCCTCGCACAACACAAGCAGGATATTTTTGTTGCCGTCGCGGCCGTGGCCGATTGGCGAGTTGCCAATGCAAGTGAGCACAAACTGAAAAAAACGCAGCACGATGACACGCCACAACTGGTGTTTGCACAAAACCCGGACATTCTGGCCACCGTTGCCGCGATGCCCGGCGCGCCTTACTGCGTCGGCTTTGCAGCGGAGTCAGAAAATCTGCTGGAATACGGTGCCGCGAAACGTATCAAGAAAAATATACCGCTGTTGGTAGGCAACATCGGTCACCACACGTTCGGCAGAGACGACAATGAACTCGTCTTATTTGACGAGCACGGACACACCGCGCTGCCACGTGCTGACAAGCAAACGCTGGCAATTCAATTGTTGGCTGAAATCGCGCGACGCTTGCCACATTAATTGAACAAACTGTTCGCCTTACTTACATTTTCTTTTTCTGAGTTTTTATGAAAAATATCGATCTCAAAATTCTTGATCCACGCATGAAAGACTTGCTGCCAAGTTATGGCACACCGGGCAGCGCGGGGCTGGACTTACGCGCCTGCCTGGACGAGTCTGTCACGATACAACCGGGTGAAACAGTATTGATTCCGACCGGGCTGGCGATCCATATCGCGGACCCGGCTTATGCCGCAATGATTCTGCCACGTAGCGGCATGGGCCATAAAAATGGCATCGTACTGGGAAATCTGGTGGGATTGATTGACTCTGATTACCAAGGTCAGTTGATGATCTCGACCTGGAATCGTGGACACAGTGCGTTCACGTTGAATCCTATGGATAGGCTGGCGCAATTAATTATCGTTCCGGTGGTGCAGGTTGGATTTAACATCGTGGAAGAGTTTGGCGGCAGCGAACGCGGTGACGGCGGTTTTGGCAGTACCGGCAAACATTAAGCAACACGACGCCAGAAATAAATATACTCCCCCCTGTTTTTTATATTTTCGCCTTTATCCCCGCAGGAAATAAGGGCTCTGAAATATACTCCCGGGAGTATATAAATGGGTAAATACGAAGCTTTGAACGTGTAAACAACATCAACAGCGCCCCTGCCCTCAGCGGCAGAGCAAATAAAAACCGGAGTAAGCTCCGGTTTTTATTTTTTCATTTTGCGGCTACGACCTGCGGATTCGCGCAGTAAGGTGTAATTCCAGGAGTCTTCATGTGGGCCGGAATCCAAAGTGACACAAATCAGAAATGTGTCATCTTCACCTTTAATCCGGCGACCGATTGCCGTATATTTTTTCCCTGCGTCACGCCGGTCATATACATCGACCTCTACTTCTTTGCCTTCCAGTGCAGCTGGCGACAATACAGCATTAATCGTTTTGGTTGTGTAATCCAACACATACAACGGTACGACAAAACTACCCATTATGATCTCCCGAGTGTGAACACCGCACATCAGTTATACGCACAGCGATCAGTACGATCACTGTGCACTTTTTTATTTATTCCACTTCAACGATTTCCTGCGAGGCCTCTGGCGGCGTCGCATCACCTTCGCTGAAGTCCAGTGTAATCTGATCCTTATCATCGAGATCGACCACGACGCGCCCGCCAGACACCAGACGACCAAACAACAACTCATCGGCCAGCGCTTTGCGGATCATGTCCTGGATCAGGCGAGCCATAGGACGGGCCCCCATCAACGGATCAAAACCTTTCTTCGCGAGGAATTTACGCAAGTGATCAGTGAAAGTCGCTTCCACTTTTTTCTCATGCAATTGTTCTTCCAGTTGCATCAGGAACTTATCCACCACGCGCAGAATAATTTCTTCATCCAAGGCACGGAAACTGATGATCGAGTCAAGACGATTGCGGAATTCTGGCGTGAACATGCGCTTGATATCCGCCATTTCATCCCCGGCTTCACGACTGTCATTAAAGCCAATCGAGCGTTTCTGCAAGCTCTCGGCACCGGCATTCGTGGTCATGATAATGATCACGTTACGGAAATCCGCTTTACGGCCATTGTTATCCGTCAGCGTGCCATGATCCATGACTTGCAACAGAATATTGAAGACATCAGGGTGCGCTTTTTCTATCTCATCCAGCAGCAACACTGCATGCGGCTTCTTGTTAATCGCCTCCGTCAGCAAGCCGCCCTGATCAAAACCGACATACCCCGGCGGCGCACCGATCAAACGACTGACCGCATGGCGCTCCATGTATTCCGACATGTCGAAACGAATCAGTTCTATACCTAACGTGAAGGCAAGCTGTTTCGCGACCTCGGTTTTACCAACACCAGTCGGGCCGGAAAACAGGAAAGAACCGATAGGCTTGTCTGTTTTACCCAAACCGGCACGTGCCATTTTGATTGCAGAAGCCAGCGCTTCAATCGCAGGTTCCTGACCAAACACGACATTTTTCAGATCGCGGTCGATGGTTTGCAATTTGCTGCGATCATCCTGATTGACAGTTTGCGGCGGAATACGGGCGATCTTGGAAATAATTTCCTCAATGTCTGCTTTGCCTATGGTTTTCTTTTGTTTCGATTTTGGCAAAATGCGTTGCGCGGCACCGGCCTCATCAATCACGTCAATCGCCTTATCCGGCAAATGGCGGTCATTGATAAAGCGGGCAGACAATTCCGCTGCCGTGGTCAATGCCGAGGCAGAATACTTCACATTGTGATGTTCTTCAAACTTCGATTTCAAGCCGCGCAGAATCTGCACAGTTTGCTCAACCGTCGGCTCGTTCACATCAATTTTTTGGAAGCGGCGTGACAGTGCATGATCTTTTTCAAATACACCGCGATACTCGGTGTAGGTTGTGGCACCGATGCATTTGAGCTGCCCGCTCGACAAAGCCGGTTTCAACAGATTGGATGCGTCCAGCGTTCCACCGGAAGCCGAACCGGCACCGATGATGGTATGAATCTCATCGATAAATAAAATACCGTTCGGTGTCTCTTTCAACTGTTTGAGCACACCTTTGAGACGCTGCTCAAAATCACCGCGATATTTCGTTCCAGCCAGTAATGCGCCCATATCGAGTGAATACACCACTGCATTTTGTAAGATATCCGGTACTTCTGATTTGACGATACGTAACGCCAGGCCTTCGGCAATCGCTGTTTTTCCGACGCCCGCCTCACCGACCAGTAAGGGGTTGTTTTTACGACGACGGCACAGAATCTGTATCACGCGTTCGACTTCACTGTCGCGGCCGATCAAGGGATCAATCTTGCCATCCGCTGCCGACTTGTTCAGATTTTGGGTGAACTGATCCAGTGGATTTTCTTTCGCCTGCGCATCTGCCTGCCCCTCATCACCACCTTCAGGAGATTTTTGCGGCTCGTTCAGATTATCTTTACGGACACCATGAGAAATAAAATTCACGACATCCAGACGGGTGACACCTTGCTGATGCAGGTAATAGACGGCATGCGAGTCTTTCTCGCCAAAAATAGCAACCAGCACATTCGCACCGGTGACTTCTTTTTTGCCATTTGACGACGACTGCACATGCATGATCGCACGTTGAATCACGCGCTGGAAACCCAGGGTCGGCTGCGTATCGACCTCTGTCGTGCCAGGCACGGTCGGCGTGTTATCAGTGATGAAGTTACTCAGGGTTTTGCGTAAGTCATCGATATTGACCGCGCATGCGCGCATCACCTCGGCTGCCGAAGGATTATCCAGCAGAGCCAGCAATAAATGCTCGACTGTGATGAACTCATAACGAGCTTGTCTGGCCTCAACAAAGGCCATATGCAAACTGACTTCTAATTCTTGCGCAATCATACTTCCTCCATCACACATTGCAGGGGGTGTCCTGCCTTACGAGCGTGTGTCAAAACGAGTTCCACTTTAGTCAGTGCAATATCTTTCGAATATACGCCACAAATTCCTTTACCGTCTCTATGTACTTTGAGCATGATCTGCATCGCCGTCTCGCGGTCTTTATGAAAGTATTCCTGAACGACCGCCACCACAAATTCCATAGGGGTATAGTCGTCGTTCAATAATATTACCTGATACATTGAAGGCGGTTTGAGCTGTTGTGTCTGCCGCTCCAGTATCGTACCGTTTTCTTGCTTGTTTCCCATGCGTCTATTCTAGTACGTTGATTCGTTCCAAAGGCAAATAATAAACAGGTAAAACCACCTTATTTCTGCTCTGAACAGATGTTACCTGCTTTCGGACAAACTCACAGATGGTGATCATTTCTCACAGATCAAGTTTTAAGTGAAAAGCAGACATTTCACTTAAATGTATAAAGGAATTTGCTGACATTACTTAAAAATACAACAATAGGATACAAGTAAATAAAAGTTTCTTGACTTTAGTTTTTTTTCCGCCAAGAATGACATTTATTGACTGCATTAGTAGTAATTAGTCAATATGAAGTGGGCAAGTTTAGGGGGGGCTGGCATATCGCCAGGTTTCTTGCTTTTACGGCTCGTGTGATTAGTTTTTATTTGAAAGACGCATTATGGCAACAGGTACCGTCAAGTGGTTCAATGATTCCAAAGGCTTCGGCTTTATCACTCCGGACGACGGTGGTGAGGATTTGTTCGCCCACTTTTCCGCAATCCAAATGAACGGCTTTAAGACACTGAAAGAAGGTCAAAAAGTAGCGTTCGAAGTCACGCAAGGCCCTAAAGGCAAGCAAGCTTCTAACATCCAAAATCCTTAATTTCCGGATTTAGGACTTTCTGAAAAACCCCGCTTTTGCGGGGTTTTTTATTTTTCTGGAATAACTGTATAAATACGATATAGCAGACCGCCCATTCCATAAGACGCAACGACGAAATGAAACTTCGCTATAAATTTATATTGCTGGCCATCATCCCTCTTTTGCTTTCGCTTGCAGGTATTTCTGCGGCAGTTTTCTATCAGGCGACAAATTTGGCTAAGCAACAGCGAAACACCGTCGAGCAAGCGTATCTGGCAAGTAAAGAGGCGGAGCTGAAGCACTATGTCAGTCTGGGAAATGCAGCAATTCAGCATTTTTACAACAATGGTAAGGACATAGTTCAAAATCAGGAACATGCCAAGAAGATGCTATCCACCTTAGATTTTGGTGACGATGGCTATTTTTACGTTTACGACATGAACGGCAATAATCTGATGCACCCACGGCAACCAGAGCTGATGGGGCAAAATTTGTGGCACCTGAAGGATCCGGAAGGAAATTTTACGATTCAGAATCTGATCAACAAAGCCAAAGCCGGTGGTGGCGCGGTACGCTATTTGTGGGAAAAGCCGTCCAGCGGTCAGATTGCGCCAAAACTCGGTTACGTCATTCTGCTTGATCGCTGGGGTTGGATGCTTGGCACCGGCATTTATCTCGACGATGTCGATGCAGCGCTGAATAAAATTGATGTACAGGTAGAAAAGAATATACGTGGCACCTTAATATGGATCGCCGTCATCGCTCTGGTTTGTGCGCTATTGATTGCGCTGTCGGGCTTGGTGTTGAATATCAGCGAATCCAGAATCGCCGAAGCCAAACTGAAAGTTCTGGCAAGGAGTGTCGTTCGCTCTCAGGAGGATGAGCGCGCCCGCTTGTCACGTGACTTACACGATGGATTAAGTCAGCTACTGGTCTCGATTAAGCTGCAGATAGAGTCTGGCCTGGCAAAGCTGGATAGCCCCCAAAAGGCGCAGGAGGCAACCAGATTGCCATTTCACCGCGCAACACAACAACTCAATGAAGCGCTCAATGAAGTACGCAGAATTTCACATGATCTGCGCCCTGCCATGCTGGATGATCTCGGCTTAGTCGCAGCGTTTGAACATCTTGCTGGCGAATTTGAAAATGCCTGCGGCTTACCGGTACGAGTCACGGCAACAGGAAATTTCAGCAAATTGTCAGAAATCAGTAATACAGTTCTGTTCAGGATTGCGCAGGAAGCGCTGACCAATATCCATAAACATGCCCACAACGTCAGCCACGTGGATATACAACTCGTTGAGAGTGGAGAAATCATCTCCTTGACAATCGAAGACGACGGAACCGGCTTTGATATTCAAGGCATAGAAAATCACCCCAAACGCGGGATAGGACTCAGTAATATGCATGAGCGCATGGCCACTGTGAATGGTAGTCTGGATATACTCTCAGGCGCAGGCGGCACCAGTGTGATAGCAAAAATTCCGAATGGAGAAATATGATGACAGATAAAAAGACAATCAATCTGCTATTAGTCGACGACCACCCTCTGGTCAGAGATGGATTAAGGGCCAGGCTGGAAACCATTTCCCATTTTCACATCGTTGGCGAGGCTGGTAACGCAGCAGATGCTCGCAAAATGGTGACGCTTCACGCAACCGATCTGATTTTGATGGACATTAATCTTGGTGGTACCAATGGCATCAATCTGACCGCAAAATTCACACAGGATTACCCGCAGATCGCGATCATCATGCTCTCTATGCACGATAAGGCCGAGTATGTGAGTCAGGCGATACAAGCAGGTGCTCGCGCATACGTGCTGAAGGATGCTCCCGCAGAAGATATTATCAACGCGATAGAAACCGTAAGGGCTGGCGGGGTGTATTTCAGCTCAGGCCTCAAGCAAAACAATACAAACAACGCAACACAGATTCTGACTCAACGGGAACAGTGTGTTCTGAACAGCATTGCGACAGGTAAATCGAACAAACATATTGCTCTGGATTTAGGTTTAAGTGTCAGGACGGTTGAAACCCACAGACTTAACATCAAGCGCAAGCTGAATATTGAAGGTCAGGCAGACCTCATCCGCTACGCCTTAAGAAATATAATTATTTAAAAACTCAGTGCGGTACCACATTGCTGAAATAAATAAACACCTCCCTTAAAAAAAAGCCAATCCTCCAGAGAATCATTAATACTGGACTGGTGAATTTTTAAGGGCTTCTATTTCTTTCTAAACGTCGCCAATGAACGGCTACGCTCATCCAGATCTTGCTTTTCAATGTTTAGCAGAGCCTGTCTTTCTGCATTGATCTGCCTGACGAGACTGTTATATTGATTGACATCCTGCTCGCTGTCGAAAACCAGAGCATCACCTTCAACTTTTATTTTTCCGAATCGGCTCTCACAAAGTACCAGTACCTGCTTTTTCAGTTCAAGAAAAACACGTAAATGTTCGTTGAGTCTTATCCTCAGCTCGAGGATATCTTCCATATTCTTTTTATTGTTGGCGATGACATCCTGCCTCTGTTGCGGCGACATGATGATTTTTTCAATGGCGTCGGTATAGCTTGCGCGCAGGCTATCATAGCGCTTGGAATTATTGTCAAACATGGCCTCTGCTGCAAGAATGGCCAGGTTGCTGTTTTCTATGCCCTGGCGGGAAGTCAGGATGGCAGGTTTTAATGCATTCGCCAGGTCCAATGCCTTGAGTTCTTCAGAAAAACGCAAATTCTGTTTGATATTGGCACGCAGGTATTCGAAAGTCAGACGAGCTTCCTGATCAAAAGAGCGCTGGCCAGTAAGAGGAATACGTTCGGACAATTTGACGTTTTCGTCAATTTCTTCTTTTTCAAGCTTGATACTGATTTCCATCAATTCTGCAATTGCCTTGCGCGATTGCTGTACCCTCGCCCGCATTTCATTGCCTGACCAGTTTCCCAACTCTTCCTGACGCTCCTCCCGGCTGTTATTGAGTGCATTGAGCATGCTCAGGAAGGTTGGTGAAGAGCGAAAGTCGTTAACTGCCTTGCGATCAGCTGGCGACAGTTTATTGAATTCGCCACGTGCCGCATCAAGGCTCTGGTTCATTTCAGTCCGCCAGAGACGGGTAGAAATTTTACCAGCAGGCTTGGGTAATTCCTTCAACAGCTTTTGTGCATAATCCGATGAAATGTATTTTGCCAGCACAACGGAAATATGCTGATTAATCGCCTCGACTGTAAACGGCTGCATATAAATTACCGGATCAAAATACAATTCAGGCTTCGTCTTGTTGTTATTTTCCAGGTCACGGCGAATAGCATTCTGTACTCCCTGGTCTATACCAAAGGTACTGACAATCTGTTGCACATCCTCAAGCGCCGCCGGATTCTTGATCGGTATCCCGGCGGCACCAGAAAACGATGCCAGAGACGACAAAAACAGCACTAACAATAATCTACACACCAACATCACTACTCCCTCATCAATAGTTTTATTTATTTTTCTTTAATCGCTCTGCTTCAAACTCAGCCAATGGCCGGTAATCTGCGTTGAGCGGACTTTTTTCAACAGATCTCTGCATGTAAACTGAGGCCTTGATCTTGTTACCGTTAATCATATTCAATTGAGCGATGTAGAAATAGGCCTCGGCCAATGCCACATCAAGCTCATCTCCTGTGCGCTTATGCACCTGATGCAATACCTGGTCTTCCGACTTCCCGCCTGCATAAGTGGCTGACAACATGTCACTAAACCAGTCATCACTGCCATCCACGGCGTTATTGAGATTGGATGACAGATTTTGCCGCCTGAGTGCCAGTTGGCGCATGATGCTGGCGCGCAATTTGGCCTGGCTGCCACTGCCTTGCTCTATCGCCAAGGCAAAACTATCTGCAGCCTCCCGCCATTTACCCAGGGCAAACAAGGACATGCCGCGCGACATGTAAAGCCTGCCATCAGCAGCTCCAAGGGACAACAGGCGTGCGCTGTCTGCTTCACTGTTTTTAAAGTCCCCTATCGCATAATAGGCATTTGAACGGCAGCGTAAATATTCCAAGCTATCCGGGGCATCCTTTCTGGCTATCTGCAGATCTGCCAGGGCATCGGATTTGCGCCCCATACGCGCATAGGCCAGGCTGCGTTCGCAGAGTGCCTGCGCAGGGACACTGCCGCTGGCGCGCGCTTCATTGATGAGGCTGGATTTGTTGCGTATTTCCTCTTCCAGTTGTTCCCTTACCTTCTGCTTGATTGGTACGTCAGGCAAGTCACGAGCAGCAGTTTCACGCAAGTCCGTCTTGCGTATCTGTATACTACCTTCCAGCATGACACCGACTTTGCGGGTATCTGCCATGAAAACAACCACGTCCTGCGGCGCTATCCTGTCTTTCAGGCTGTGCAACTCGACGCTGGCCTTGAACACATTCTGTTTGAAAGTCAAAGTTTCGCTTGCCTTGAATGCCGGGTCATCAATATTTGTAATCGAAGGCGTGTAGTTCGCATTGACCTTTTCTGGCAATCTAGCTTCCAGTTCATAGCGTATCAGCGGCGGATGTGTCGGCACGATCAGGGCTTGCTTGCGTTTGGGATTTTCAGGAATATAAAAACGCTCACGCATATTTGATGCCTGATAGCGCAGCTGCCATCCAGAAGCATTCTGGACCAGCAAGCCAGGTATCTGGAATTTCAATTCAATATTGACAGTATTGGCCTGGCGGTTGTCAGCAACAGTTGGGCCTGACTTGAGCTCGGCATCAGGATAGCGTCTCAACACTGAGGCGACGTAGGTATTTTTCAATTGCTCTCTGGTTTGCCGTGCCAGGTAAGAACGCACCTGCTCAGCTTCTATGCCTGAATACTGATGCGTAACCTGAAACTCTGCCACGCCATCCATTTTATCCAGGCGTATTTTTTCCAGACGCCCATTAACGGTCGCCGTGCCCTCTTCATTTTTGGGGATCGTGGCAAGTTCAAAACTATCCTTGTTAATCACCAGTACTTCAGCACCGGCGTGTACCTGTCCCATATTGGCAAGCGGCCCGTACTGGGCGGCCCTGGTCGGGTCGAGGTAATAGACTTTGCCATTTACCCTGACCCTGACGATTGCATGATCAAATGCCAAAGGAGAAGGCAGCATTTTTCCTGGCATTGCTGGGTTGGATGCAGAAATCAGGACAGGAGCTGCCTCTATCCCCAGTTTGCTCAAAATCGTCGATAACAACAGAGACTTGTCCTTGCAATCGCCGTAACGGCGGGCCAGCACTACGTCCGGCGGGAAAGGCTTGTGAGAATTCTCACCTATGGAAATCGACAGATAGCGTATCTCATTCTGTACATAAGCCAGCGCTTGCTGCACAGTCTGGTCTGAGTTACCCGCCCCACGCAGCCCCGCCACGACTTTATCGAGTTCGGCACTATTGGTGCTGACGTCAAACAGGTTTTGCGCCCATTGATTGACTTGCTGCCATTGTGAAAACTCTGAAAACTGTATGACCCTGAACTGGAATATGTCGTGCGGCACATAGGGTTCAAACTCTATTGCCTTGATCTGATCCGCAGTAAATGTAATGATCTTGCGGCCCGCCAGTTGCTCTTCCCTGGTTTGGATATTGCCACTGCCCTGGCCAAGAATGCGGTATTTGACCGGTCTGCTGGCTGGCGTGTTCAGACGTATGCGCTTGCGCAAAATCGGGTAACTGTTATCCCACATCAGGGTCGAGAAGAAATGACCATCAAAAACCGGATTCTGCCCTGTCGTTGAATACGCTATATCGACAATATCGCCTATGCGGATGTCATCAATCACAATCGACGCGGTAACTGAACCTGTGAAAATGCCGGAATCAAGTTCACTTTCCATCTGCAAATAACGGATATCAGCGGTAGTGGTTTTGTCAAATACCTGACTACCCCGGATGACCCGGATGCTGTGCAAGCCCACTCTTTGATATTCGGGATGAAATGGAATCTCAATCCGGCCCACCTGCGTCAGCATGGAGGCTTCATTTGCCTGCATCATGCGATGCACATAAGTGCTTGCCTGCTTGTCTACATAGGTCTGGACATCGGACAGGCGAACCACCAGTGGCGCGGCATTACTGGTATTTGCCACCTGGCTTCCATTATCCAATTCTACCCATGAGGGCACTGGCTCGCCGCGAACCAGATTTTTTTCAAAGCGCTGGGACTCCTGCGGCCTGCCACTAGTCTGCGCTTCGGTTTGCACCGCAGAAGCATGACTGCACAGGGCCAGCAAGCAGAGGCAAAAAAAGATGCAAAGTACAGAGGCAGTACTCTTGAAGGAGATAGAGGATATTTTATTCAGCCTGGTCAGTTTGAACAGGGCGGGTGTCATGAATGGCGTCATAAGTATGCAAAGAATGGTCACTCACTTGAAATTCATAATCAAGAAAAGTGAGTAGCATTCTGCCGTCACAAGCCACGGGAACACAGACCGGAGTGGTCTCACACGGATCCCGAAGCCTTGATCCAACAAACTGCACCTGCCTTGAAAATCAACTTCGAGATTTGTTTTTCAACTTAATTCTATCAGAATGAGATGTCTTTTTGGCTAAAAACCGGTAGAAGAAATCTTCATTAAGTCTCGCGCTCTGGGTACAGATAAACGACAAAAAAGCCCCCTGTCGCAAAACAGGGGGCTCTGACTGCGTCTTACCTGTCTGGCCGGATTTCTCCAACCAGAAAGCAGTGCTCAGATTTACATGTTTTCTATCATGACATCGCCGAAGCCGGAGCAAGATACTTGAGTAGCACCTTCCATCAGACGGGCAAAATCATAAGTGACTTTTTTCACCGTAATTGCTTTTTCTGTTGAAGAAATCAACAAATCAGCAGCTTCAGTCCATCCCATGTGACGCAACATCATTTCAGCGGACAAAATCAATGAACCTGGGTTCACATAATCTTTACCAGCGTATTTAGGTGCTGTACCGTGTGTTGCCTCGAACATAGCAACTGAATCAGACAAGTTAGCACCAGGAGCGATACCGATACCACCAACCTGAGCCGCCAACGCATCAGAAATATAGTCGCCGTTCAGGTTCAGTGTAGCAATAACGCTGTACTCATTCGGACGCAACAAAATTTGCTGCAGGAATGCATCAGCAATCGAATCCTTAACAGTAATTTCTTTACCTGTTTTTGGATTTTTGAATTTGCACCATGGACCGCCATCGATCAGTTCTGCGCCGAATTCTTTTTGCGCCAATGCATAAGCCCAGTCACGGAAGCCACCTTCGGTGTACTTCATGATGTTGCCCTTGTGGACGATAGTCACAGATGGCTTGTCATTGTCGATCGCGTATTGAATCGCTTTACGAACCAGACGCTCAGTACCTTCGATAGAAACTGGTTTGATACCAATGCCTGAAGTTTCAGGGAAGCGGATTTTTTTCACGCCCATTTCGTCTTGCAGGAACTTAATCAGTTTTTTAACCTGATCGGAACCTTGCGCGAATTCGATACCGGCATAGATGTCTTCTGAGTTTTCACGGAAGATCACCATGTCTGTTTTTTCTGGTTCACGTACTGGGGATGGTACGCCTTTGAAATAACGCACAGGACGCAGGCAGACATACAGATCAAGTTCCTGACGCAGAGCCACGTTCAGGGAGCGAATGCCACCGCCAACTGGCGTTGTCAATGGACCTTTAATGGAAACTACGTAGTCTTTCAATACTTTCAGTGTTTCTTCTGGCAACCAGACATCTGGGCCATATACTTTCGTGGATTTTTCACCAGCATAGATTTCCATCCAGCTGATTTTGCGCTTGCCTGCGTAGGCTTTTGCTACGGCCGCATCAACGACTTTGATCATGACCGGGCTGATATCAACACCAGTACCATCGCCTTCGATAAAAGGGATGATAGGATTATCAGGAACATTCAATGAAAAGTCAGCATTGACGGTAATTTTTTTACCTTCAGCAGGTACTTTAATATGTTGATACATCGTTTTCTCCGTAGTTAGGCGATCAAGCGGGTCACGCTTTTCTCGTAATATGCCTTGCTTGCTAACATAGCGGTCAATATCGCTATTAACTCTTCTATAAGACACAAGACCTTCATTTCGTATTATGCACTAGTATTTTACTGGATGCCATCTGTTTACAAAATTGCGGTTACCATATTGCCATGAAACTCATCCTATTTAACAAACCATTCAACGTCATGTGCCAGTTTTCCGCTCATCCGGACAGGCCAACTCTGGCGGACTATTTGCACATCCCTAATATATACCCGGCGGGACGTCTTGATGCAGATAGTGAGGGCTTAATTTTACTGACAGATGACGGCAAACTTCAGAATCGCATCAGTCATCCCGATCACAAACAAGCGAAAACCTATCTGGTGCAAGTAGAAGGCATACCTGACAAAGAAACGCTGGAGCGTTTGCGCAATCCTTTAGATCTGGGGGATTTTGTGACTCAGGCATGCACCGTCATGCACGTACAAACACCTGAATGGTTATGGGAAAGAACACCGCCAATTCGGCACCGAAACAATATTCCGACCAGTTGGCTGTGCATTATTCTGTCGGAAGGAAAAAACCGCCAGGTTCGAAGAATGACGGCAGCAGTCGGACTTCCCACTTTGCGCTTGATACGTACTGCAATTGGAGGATTCTCATTAGAAACACATCCTTTATTGCCAGGAGAATGGCAAGAAGTGGGCGTTTGAGTTGCTTTATTGCCTTGCAGCATAATTAATTGCGATTTCCCCTATGTGCTGCAATATCATGTCAACTTATCTGGGTTTGAGTGCGTTATCCAGATGATTCCTATTGAATCACCCTCCCAAATACTCACGCAAAGGAAGTTAACATGAAAAAATTGATCGCCACTCTGATTGCTGGTCTGTTTGCTTCAGCCGCTTTCGCACAAGCCCCTGCACCGGCAGCTTCCACTCCGGCATCTGCTTCTGCTTCGGCTGAAGTTGCTAAACCAGCTAAAAAAGTTAAAAAAACGAAGAAAGCGAAAAAAGCTGCTGCTGAAGCTGCAGCATCCGCATCTGCGACAAAGTAATTACTGCAAATTAATTACCTGATCGCAAAATAAAAAAGGCAGGATGTATTCCTGCCTTTTTCATTTGCGGTAGCATACCTGTTGTTATTTTTTTTAACCTGATTCCAACCATGATGAACCTTTTCCCGAATATCAAACTGAAAGCGGCAAGTATTGTTCTACTCAGCGTGCTGATGCCTCTTGCTCATGCTGAAAGAAAACTGCCTGTCAAACAACTCTCTGCTGGCATTTACGTCATTCAAGCAGAAGTGGCTGCCAGTGATGCTGATCGGGAACAAGGCCTGATGTTGAGAACCAAAATGGGGATCAACGAAGGCATGGTATTTGATTTTGGCGCTCCGGCCGGCGTTTGTATGTGGATGAAAAACACACTGATCCCATTGTCTGTCGCATTTATCGACGGCGAAGGGAAAATCGTCAACATTGAAGATATGCAGCCAGAAACGACCGACTCTCACTGTGCGAAAAAGACGGTGCGCTACGCACTGGAAATGAATCAGGGTTGGTTCAAACAAAAAAATATTAAACCAGGCAGCAAAATTGAAGGCCTGCCACTGCGCTGAGCAGTTTCGCATCAGATACCCAACACATCTGTGTATCTGATGAAATCTGAAGAAGAAAACAAAAAAACCGCAAAAAATGCGGTTTTTTTACATCTGAAATCGCCTGCACTTATCTGCAGGCAGAATAGCAATTAAGCTAAAGCTTTCAGAGCGGAAGCCAGGCGGCTTTTATGACGGGCAGCCTTATTCTTGTGAATAATTTTCTTGTCAGCGATGCGATCGATAGTCGATACGGAAGCTTGAAAAATTGTTGCAGCAGCAGCTTTATCACCAGCTTCGATTGCTTTACGAACAGCTTTGATTGCTGTACGCAGAGTCGAGCGTTGGCTGGAATTGTGTGCGTTTTGTTTTACTGCTTGACGAGCACGTTTGCGTGCTTGTGCGGTATTTGCCATGAGATTTCCTAAACGTGGTCAAAGCGACGAGGTCAAAACATTTGATTAAATGCCACGCCGCAAAATTCTATACAGCTTTGCAGTATAACGGCTTTTATTTTCGTTAGCAAGCATTGCTGTTGTTTTGAGTGAATAGAAGATTATAACCCGTGAAACCATCTTCACTCACCCATTTTTTCATTATTGTTACTGATATTCACAGACTTTTTGTGCAACAGTCTTAAAAAATAACTACCGCGAGGAATCAGTATGGAATGTCAGCCACTACATTTGCAGGGAACAAGCGTCAGTCTGGAGCCTTTAGAGCAGGCACATATTGCGGATATCCGCAATGCGGCTGCCGATGGTGAACTGTGGAAACTATTCTTTACTTCGGTACCCGCGCCGGAACAAACACAACAGTGGCTTGATACAGCGCTCGCCATGCAGTCCCAGCAAAAGGCAATACCGTTTGTCGTCCGCGAGAAATCAGGAGGCAAAATTGTAGGATCTACCCGCTTTTGCAATATAGATCACCAACACCAGCGCCTGGAGATCGGTTACACCTGGTATTCGCAATCGGTGCAACGCTCGGCAATCAACACGGAATGTAAATTATTACTGCTGACCCATGCATTTGAAGTGCTGAACTGCATCGCGGTAGAATTCCGTACCGACTGGTTTAACCGACGTTCGCAAGCTGCAATTGAGCGGCTTGGTGCCAAACGTGACGGGGTTTTGCGCAATCACATGATATTACCCGACGGACGTATCCGTGATACGGTTGTGTATAGCATTCTGCAAAATGAATGGCCGGGCTTAAAAAAGAATTTGCAATATATGCAAAATAAATACTGAGAGATAAACAAGTGCTGATTGATTTTTTCTTTACGTTAAAAGACGCCAAAATTCCTGTCTCGATCAAAGAATTTCTGATGCTGCTTGAAGCATTGGATAAAGGTCTGATCAACATGTCACTCGACGATTTTTATTTCCTATCGCGTACGATCATGGTGAAGGATGAAGCGCATTACGACAAATTCGATAAAGCGTTCGGCATGTATTTCAAGGGGATAGACACGATCTTTGAGCAACGTCCTGACATCCCTCTCGATTGGCTGACCAAGCGACTGCAACGCGAACTGAGCGACGAGCAAAAAGCGGCGATCGAAAAGTTTGGCTACGACAAACTCATAGACAGACTTAAAGAGCTGCTGAACGAACAAAAAGAACAGCATGAAGGTGGCAGTAAATGGATAGGCACGGGTGGCACCTCGCCCTTCGGTAATGGCGGCACGAATCCCGAGGGAATACGCATCGGCGGCAAGGGGGGCAGCCGCAGTGCGGTCAAAGTATGGGAAGAGCGCGCGTTCAAAGATTACGACGCTGAACGTGAACTCGGCACACGCAACATCAAAGTCGCGCTGCGCCGCTTGCGTAAATTCGCCCGTCAGGGTGCAGAGGAAGAACTGGCGCTGGATGCCACCATCAAAGCAACGGCCAACAATGCTGGTTATCTTGATATCAAGATGCAACCCGAGCGCAAAAACAATATCAAAGTGCTCATGTTGCTGGACGTCGGTGGCACGATGGATGATCACATACAGCAAACGGAAGAACTGTTTTCAGCAGCGAAAACTGAATTCAAAAATATGGAATTCTTCTATTTCCATAATTGCGTGTACGACTATCTTTGGAAAAATAACCGTCGCCGTCATGCGGAAAAATTTCCGACCTGGGATGTTTTGCGCAAATATCCACCGGATACCAAGCTCATCTTTGTTGGCGATGCCACCATGAGTCCGTATGAAATTCTGCAACCGGGCGGCTCCGTCGAATACAACAACGAAGAAGCTGGTGCTGTCTGGCTACAACGTTTTGCAACGACATTTCCCAAATATATCTGGCTCAATCCCGAACCGGAAGGCTTGTGGCAATACCGGCAGTCTATTTCGGTTATTCGTCAGGTCATGAGCAACCGCATGTTTCCGGTCACCATAGAAGGACTGGAACGGGGAATGCGATTACTCAGCAAGTAAGCGCCGGGCTTATTTAAATAAGTGTAAGTATTTTCTGATCGTACTGAGCAGAACACGACGGGACAATGGTTTTACCAGAAAACCGTCGCAACGCACCCGCTCCGCCAGCCCGAGTTTGTAATCAAAAGATTGATCGATTAAAAAAATCACGGAAGTCTTTAAACCGTGATTTTGTTTTTTCAGCCCGTCACACAGGTGATAAGGATCGACATCAGGGGTAGACGTGTTGATTAAGGTCAGCGCATGCTGGTTATTCCGATCCAGCATCAGGGAGCTACGCTCATCGGCCGCCAGCGTAACAGTAATACCGTAATGATCCATAATGGCCGCCACGTATTCACGGAATTGCGTGTCCTTATCAACGACCAGAATGCCGCCCTTCGCCATCGGCGTATCACGCATTTTTTGATACACCTGTGGATCGGTAAGATCAAAATCTATGCGTTTATGAGCGCGCCGCTCATGCACGGTTAAATTGATGGTGTGCGCAGCTAAAGTATGTAGTAACAGTTCACGTTTATTGATCAGTTCGTCAAGAATGCCGAAAATATTGCGCCAGCGGATAGGCTTTGGCATCACCTGATAAGGTAAATCAATATCGGTTTTACCAATTAACAACACCGGCATCGCATCGCCGGGATTAAGATCAGACAGTGTTGCAATCGCTTTGATATTGCTGGCATTGACGATATACATGTCCGGATCCTGGACGCACCCCGTCCTCAGACACGTATAGCTGTAACCGGTCTCGCGTGCTACCGCGAGTACTGCAGAAAAAGTTTCTTCCTCTTTGGCGGAAAATCCAAGCAGTCGGATCGCGATCGTTGGAGTTTTTATTGACATCGTTTATCCATCTACCTATTACAGCTACAATAGCTGCCAAAACGTATGCAAGAATACATCTAAAATCATGTATTCCGTATTTAAAAATTGCAAAATATTATTGCACTTTAACCAAAACAACAGATTTCTATTTGCATGGCCACTAAAAAAAATACGACTCCGTCCGACTATAGCGAATCATCCATCCGCGTCCTCAAAGGGCTGGAACCGGTTAAACAAAGACCGGGCATGTATACCCGCACCGAAAACCCTCTGCACATTATCCAGGAAGTCATCGACAATGCGTCCGATGAAGCTTTGGGCGGTCATTGCAAACATATACAAGTCACTCTGAACACTGACGGCAGCGTCAGCGTTGAGGATGACGGTCGCGGTATTCCGGTTGGACTGCATCCGGACGAAGGTGTTCCCACGGTCGAAATTGTATTCACACGTTTGCACGCCGGCGGTAAATTCGACAAAGGTTCCGGCGGAGCCTATGCGTTTTCCGGTGGTCTGCACGGCGTTGGTGTCTCTGTCACAAACGCGCTATCCAAACGCCTGGAAATTACCGTCTGGCGTGAAGCTGGCTTACATCAGTTGACCTTTGCTGATGGCGATGTGATAGAACCACTGCGCAGCCAGCCTATTCCCCGTGGCGATAAAAAGAGCGGCACCCGCGTCAGTATCTGGCCCGATGCAAAATATTTCGATTCTGCGAATATACCGCAAGGTGAGTTACAGCGTTTGCTGCGCTCAAAAGCGGTCTTGCTGCCAGGCGTGAAAGTCACACTGAGCAATGCCAAAACCGGTGAATCGCAAACCTGGCAATACGATCAGGGCTTGCGTGGTTATCTGACCGAAGCGCTGGCCCAGTATTCGCATGGCGAACCACTGATCCCGCTGTTTGAAGGCGAGCAATTCGCCAGCGCGGACACCGAAGGTTTTGCCGAAGGCGAAGGCGCATCGTGGGTCGTGGCCTGGACCGAAGAAGGCAATGTGGTGCGTGAATCGTATGTGAATCTGATTCCGACGCCAGCTGGTGGTACGCATGAATCCGGTCTGCGCGAAGGCTTATTCGGCGCGGTCAAGAGCTTTGCTGAAATGCATTCGCTGCTGCCGAAAGGCGTCAAGCTGCTGCCAGAAGATGTGTTTGCGCGCGTCTCATTTGTGCTGTCAGCCAAAGTGCTGGACCCGCAATTTCAGGGACAGATTAAAGAGCGCCTGAATTCGCGCGATGCAGTGCGGCTGGTGTCTTCATTCACCAAACCACCGCTGGAATTGTGGCTCAACTCGCACGTGGATTACGGTAAAAAACTCGCTGAACTGGTGATCAAACAAGCGCAGTCACGCTTGCGTTCAGCGCAAAAAGTGGAAAAGAAAAAGTCCTCTGGCGTTGCCGTTTTACCGGGCAAACTGACGGACTGCGAATCCAGCGACATTACTCGCAATGAATTATTTTTAGTCGAAGGTGATTCCGCTGGTGGCTCAGCAAAAATGGGACGCGACAAAGAATTTCAGGCGATCCTGCCGTTACGCGGCAAGGTGCTCAATACCTGGGAATCGGAACGTGATCGTCTGTTTGCGAACAATGAAATTCACGATATTTCGGTCGCCATCGGCGTCGATCCGCATGGGACGAACGATAATGTTGATCTCTCGAATCTGCGTTACGGCAAGATCTGTATTTTGTCTGATGCGGACGTCGATGGTTCACATATTCAGGTGCTGTTGCTGACGCTGTTTTTCAAACATTTCCCCCAACTGATTGCACGTGGTCATATCTGCGTTGCGCGTCCGCCGCTATTCCGCGTTGATGCTCCGGCACGTGGCAAAAAACAGGCGCAGAAAATCTATGCGCTGGACAGTGCCGAGCTGACGTCGATCGAAGACAAGTTACGCAAAGAAGGTGTCAAAGACGGCGCATGGAATATTTCCCGCTTCAAAGGTCTGGGTGAAATGAATGCAGAACAGTTATGGGAAACCACGATGAATCCAGACACCCGCCGTTTGTTACCGGTCAGCCTCGGTGAATTCGATCAGGATTTTTCCGAGGGGCGCTTCAACATGCTGATGGGAAAAGGCGAAGCTGCGGCCCGTCGTGCCTGGATAGAAGAACACGGTAATGCTGTCGAGGCCGATATTTAAGGCGCTGAAATGCTTTTTAAGGTCTGAAAATACCCCCCCCAGTATATGTAAACACCCCAATGAATATGCGGACATAAGGTGTATTTTCAGACATACTCCCCAAAAATGACGAATATCGGCAAACAAAGTGGCATTTTGCCGGATGCAACAAAGAATAAAAAACTATGAGCGAACAAGCGAATTTATTTGAACAGACACCGCCGCCAGGCGATGGCGAAGCACTGACGCTGGCGAGTTTCGCCGAACGTGCTTATCTTGATTACGCAATTTCCGTCGTCAAAGGACGCGCCTTGCCGGACGTCTGCGATGGTCAGAAACCGGTGCAGCGTCGCATCCTGTTTGCGATGAACGAACTCGGTCTGAATTCGTCGGCCAAACCGCGTAAATCGGCTGCGGTGGTCGGTGATGTGCTCGGTAAGCTGCATCCACATGGCGATCAGTCTGTGTATGACGCACTGGTACGGATGGCGCAGGATTTTTCGCTGCGTTATCCGCTGATCGATGGACAAGGTAACTTCGGCTCGCGCGATGGCGATGGTGCGGCGGCAATGCGATACACCGAAGCGCGCCTGACGCCGATTGCCAAATTGCTGATGGATGAAATCGATCAGGGTACCGTCGATTTTCAGCCGAATTATGACGGCACCACCGAAGAACCCAAGCTGCTGCCGGCGCGTTTGCCTATGGTGTTGCTGAATGGTGCATCCGGTATCGCGGTCGGTCTGGCGACGGAGATCCCTTCGCATAATCTGACCGAAGTCGCCAAAGCCGCCGTCGCGCTGATCCGCAACCCGGCCATGAAACAGGCGGAGTTGATGGAATATATTCCCGGCCCGGATTTCCCCGGCGGCGGTCAAATCATCACGCCGGCATCGGCGATTGCGGAGATGTATGCGAGTGGTCGTGGCAGCATGAAAGTGCGCGCCCGCTGGAAAATAGAAGACATGGCGCGCGGTCAGTGGCAAGCGGTGGTGACCGAATTACCGCCGGGCGTCTCGTCGCAAAAGGTATTGGAAGAAATCGAAGAACTGACCAATCCGAAAATCAAAACCGGTAAAAAAACACTGTCGCCCGAACAGGTCGCGTTAAAGCAAGTGATCTTGTCGGTACTCGATACGGTGCGTGATGAATCGGGCAAAGATGCACCTGTGCGACTGGTACTGGAACCAAAATCGAAAAATCAGGATCAGGCCGAGTTCATGCAAATGTTGCTCGCGCATACCTCGCTGGAAAGTTCGGCGTCGATTAATCTGGTGATGATCGGTGGCGATGGTCGCCCACGCCAGAAAGGTCTGCTCGATATCATCAGCGAGTGGATCGCATTCCGTTTCACGACCGTCACACGTCGCACCCAATTTCGTCTGAAAAAAGTCGATGACCGCATTCATATTCTCGAAGGCCGCGAAGCAGTTTTACTCAATATCGATGAAGTGATCCGCATCATCCGCGAGTCGGATGAGCCGAAACCCGCGTTGATACAGGCTTTCCGCTTATCCGACCGGCAGGCGGAAGATATCCTGGAAATTCGTTTGCGCCAGTTAGCAAGGCTGGAAGCAATTAAAATTCAGCAAGAGTTGGCAGAGCTGCGTAAAGAAAAAGCGGGCTTGCATGATTTGCTCGACAATCCTGCGTCGATGAAGAAAACGCTGATCAAAGAAATCGAAGCCGATGCAAAGCAATTTGGCGATGCACGCCGCACGCTGATAGAAGAAGCAGTACGCGCATCGGTAGAACAAAAAGTGGTCGATGAGCCAGTCACGGTTGTCATCTCGGATAAAGGCTGGGTGCGCGCCCGCACTGGTCACGGACATGAAGCCAGCCAGTTCACGTTCAAGGCGGGTGACAGCCTGTATGGCACGTTTGAATGCCGCAAGGTTGATCATTTACTGGTATTTGGCTCGAACGGCAGAGTCTATTCTGTCCCCGTTGCCGCCCTGCCCGGTGCGCGTGGCGACGGTGTGCCGATTACGACGCTGATCGATCTAGCGGCTGGCACCAAGATTCTGCATTACTTCGCAGGTAACAATGACACCGGTTTGTTGCTGGCCTCTGATGCCGGTTATGGATTCACCGCGAAAGTGGGTGACATGGTTGGTCGTATGAAGGCTGGCAAAGCCTTTATGACGCTGGAAGAAAACGATTTGCCGCTGCCACCAGCGGTCATCAGCGAAGATGCCAGCGCGATAGCCTGCTTGTCTGAAAATGGCCGTTTGCTGGTCTTCGGTCTGAATGAAATCAAGCAATTATCGAGCGGTGGACGCGGCGTTATTCTGATGGAACTCGAAGAAAAAGAAGCCCTGCTGGCGGCGCAGGCGATCAGCCAGAAAGGCGTCAGGGTAACGGGAACCGGACGTGGTGGCAAAGTGCAGGAAGTGAATCTGAGCGCCAATGCCCTGTCTGTCCACATCAACAAACGTGCTCGCAAAGGCAAGCCGCTGGAAGCAAAAATCAGGGCCAGCAGCTTGCAGAAGCTGGGCTGAGTTAAGCCTGAGCTAAGCTGATACCGATAAAAAAAGCCTGAACGATGTTCAGGCTTTTTTATTTTAAGAAGTCGTTTTCCTCAGCAAGACTGGCAGCCATAAAACAAACCTCAGACCTCAGGCGATCGTAATGCAATTGCGTCCGCTTTGTTTGGAGACGTACATCGCCGCATCGGCAGCATCAAACAAGGTATCGACATCGCCAGATAACTCCAGATCGGCAATCCCGGCAGAAAACGTTGAAGAAAACTCCCTGTTTTCTGAATGCTGAAGAATTTTCGCAAATGCAATGCGGACCTGATCCAGCACCCGGCGTGCGGTACTTGCATCGGTATGCGGAAAAATAACAGCAAACTCTTCACCACCGTAACGCCCGACGATATCTGTACGGCGCAGACGCTGACGCAACAAACGCGCCAACATACGTAATACATGGTCGCCGGCAGCATGCCCATGCTGGTCGTTCACCTGCTTGAAATAATCGAGATCGATCATCGCCAACGCCAGCGGCGTCGCATTGCGATGCGCCTGCAAAATCTCGGCGGCAAGATGCTCTTTGATCGCAGTATGGTTATATAAGCCAGTCAGTCCGTCGCGCATAATCAGCGCACGCAAAGAACGATAGCGCTCGGCACGCGTTGCCAGCGACGAGATCAGGTAATCCGGCGCCACCGGTTTGGTAATGAAATCATCCGCACCAGCACGCACTGCTTCCAGCTGTTTCTGTGGGTCAGCCTCGCTGGATAAAAATACGATAGGCACATCCACGTACGAATTGTCCTGACGAATCAGATGCGACAATTCAATGCCGCTACACAATGGCATGTAGACATCGAGCAGCAACAGCTCAGGGCGGAAATCTGTCATGACAGACAATATCCGGGTTGGCTCATTCAGCAATTGCACGATCATGCCGGCATTGCGCAAAATCTCACCGTAATAATTCGCCGTCACCACATCATCATCGACGATCAGTATCCGGTAGCCTTTCGTCTCATCGCGCTGCAAGATGGTATCGATTCTTTCAGTCAGCTCGACGACATCGACTGGCTTAGTAAAGTAGCCATCACCCTTGGCGTGCACCGCCATCAGGCGAGAATCAAAACTACTCGACTTCGAAATAAAAATCGTTGGAATACGCAAGCGTTGCAGTTGTTCTACTTTCTTTATTTCTTCGACCCCGCCAGTGCCATCTTCGGCAGATCCCATATCGATCACAATCACATCCGGGCGTCGTCGCGCTACCGCCAGAGCCAGATTTTTCGACTGTTCCACGCTGATGGTCTCGTAACCAAAATGCTCAAGTTGGGTCGTAATTTCCTGATTTTGCCGACAATCCTGATTGACCAGATAAATCAGCCGCGACTGATTATCGGACGACGCCACTTCGCTCGCGTCTGCGGATGCGATATCACCCGGCGCATGTTCCTTGTTGAGATTGTTGAGTGCGGCAGCAAAGTAATCGCGAATATCACGGGCGTAATCGTCCAGCTCAGTCTGACTCCACTCTGTGCCGCTTAATAATGGCTTCAGACGCGACTCAAACACCCGCGCCTGCACACCCAACTCTTCAAAGCCGAAAGTGCCTGCGGAACCGGCCATCGTATGCAGATGACGATGCAAAGCCGTCAGTGACTCTTTGTCCTGCGGGTTGTGCAAATACTGTCCTAATGCACCAGTGATCTCGTCAAACCGGGAGGGTAATTTCTGCAAAAAAAGCGCTTCCAGCTTACGCAGTTTCTCTTGCAGGTTATCCATTTTTTCTGACATCTATTTTCTTTCCTGCCAGAGTTTAGCGACTTGTGCGGACAATTCCATAGGATCAAAAGGTTTAGCGATCACGCCGATGGCACCTAAGGAATAATACAGTTCCAATTCTGAGGTCTGCACTTTCGCCGTCATAAAAACCACCGGCGTCGTCGCCGTTACGGGCAGTTGACGTAACTCTGCCAATGTCGTTGGTCCATCCATATTGGGCATCATGACATCGAGCAACAGCAAATCCGGCACAAAGCCCGCTTTCACCTCTGACAGTGCCTGACTGCCTGAACTACAGGTCTTCAGAACAAAGCCGCCAACAACTTCAAGGGCAATCTGCGCCACCGTCTGTATATCGGAGTCGTCCTCAACATACAAAATGTTGACCAGGTTTGCAGATGTCATTCTCACTCCTTAAACAAAATTGTTACGCCCGTCAGATCAGCATAAATCAAGATGATGCTCAAAACAATCCGTCAGCAAAGAACGATATCCGGTTCTGCAGGACTTTAATCGCAGCATCATCGTTGTTATAAAAAGCTGTGCCTGAGATCAGATTACTTCAATGAAAAATCAACGCGGTTAGGAGCGCCCTTATCTTTGATGCCGTCCGCATTCAGTTTGGGGGCAATCAGGAACATGCGTTCGCGACTCACCAGTGCCACATCTTCGAGATAATCGCGCACAGTATCTGCGCGTCTTTGCGCCAAGTCCCGCAAATCATCGGTGTCCACCGTCAGATTTTGCAATAGCAATTGTTCCGCCTCTGCGTCTGGCAGCGTTTTAGCCAGCCCCAGCACATTCCGTGGTTTATTGAATTTTGCAGCATCGTATAAGGATTGCAGAAATTTATGTCGTTCGTCTGCCGTCAATGTCAGCGACTCCGCTTTGATGCCGCGATTTTTCCGGCCAAGTTCACGCCATTTAGCTTCGCGCAAACGATTTTCCAGCATTTCATGACGTACGCCCTCAGTATCACTCTTGACGTCCACACGGCCTGTAATATCCAGATGCAGACTGGTGCGTTCTTTCAATGCTTTTGCCAGGTTGTCGAGTTTTTCAGTTGCCGCCGGCGTCAGAACTGCACTGCCGGGATTGAATTCAAGATAGGCCAGCTCTTCACCACCACCAAACATCGATCCCAGTAAGGCAAACGGTGACGTCACCGCCTTGGTAATGATGTTCACAAACACTTTAAAAATAATGCTGCTAACAGAAAACTGCGGGTCGGCTAATGAGCCAGAGATCGGTAAATTAATCGTTATCCGGCCTTGGTTGTCACGCAACAGCGCCACTGCCAGCATCACTGGTAATTTGGTCGCACTCGGGCTGTCCACCCGCTCACCAAACGTCAGTTGATCCAGCCTCACCTCGTTCTCAGCCGTCAATTGCTGGTTCTCTATTTTGTAACTTGCCTGAGCCGACAATTTACCTTTTTCAATCACGTAGCCCGCATATTTAGCCGCATACGGCGTCAGCTTGGTCAGCTCGATCCCGTTCGCACTGCCTTTAATATCCAGAAATACCGGTGTGGATAAAGGATTCATGCTGCCTGAAATCAGCAAAGGTGCGTCATCATCCACTTTGCCATTCAGTTCCACCGTTGCCACTTGTGGGTTGTCGGATGAAATCGTGCCTATGCTACCGCTGATGCCAGTCAGGTTTGCATGGTAATTCGGTTGTATGAAATTGTCCGTAAAGTTTACGTTGCCACCGGTGATGACGGTTTGCCCTATGCGCATAACGACGGAGGATGGCGTACCGGTGACCGGTACTTTCTGCGTCACGGTGGTGCTACCGGCAAGGCCTGCAGTGGTTTTCGGCGTCATCTCTTTCGACGTCGGCACTGCGTTCGCAGGTACATCCTTCGCGGTTTGGCTCACCAGAATATTCTGTAAATTCAAGCGCGCCTTGTCAGACAACACCAGACGCGCAAAAAAATCATTCAGGCTCAGTTTTTTAACATCAATCAGTTGCTTGGTTTTTCCTACGTTCGCGTGAATGCCTTCGGCCGATATCGCTTTCCAGTCCAGAAAATCCTCCTCTGTGCCATTTTCAAATATCTGAAAATTATTCAGACTCAGCATGCCGTCGTAATCAAACTGACGGTCGGCTTCCAGGATATTTGTCAGTACCAGCTTGCCCTTGGCAGTGCCGCCACCTTTAACAATCTGCACATTCAGAAATTGCGAAAAATACGAAGATAGTCGCGCAATCGGCAAACTCTCTGTATCGACATTCACGTTTACTTTTTTCATACCGGCAGAACTACTGCCATCCAGATTCAGCTTGGAACGCCGGTTCAGTTTCGATTGCAGACGGAAGCTGACGTCTTTAGAGAGATCGCTGCTCAGTTGCCCCAGATTCAGGCTGATGCTGTTCAGGTTTAATTTCACTTCCGGTGTGACCGACTGATCGAGAAAATCGATTTCACTATTTTTCAGATCAAATTGATTCAGGCTGATTTTCCACGGCGCAGCTGCTGCGCTCTTGGCAGGTGGCTGTTCAGCGTTGGCAGTTCTGACGACGTTCCCTTTGGTCGCAGAGGAAGCTGACTCGGGCAACCAGCTCTGCATCAGCATCGTCGCCGATTTATCGCGCCGGATATCCGCCCGCAAACCATCAAATTCCGCGGTTCCCATTTGTATCGCACGGTTCGTGGAGTCAAGTAGTGTTTTGTTCAGCGCAAAAGATTTGAGCGCAATGCTACCGTCACTGGCGTTCCCTTTCAGCAGCAGATCACGCAGTCTGAGCGATAAATTACTAAGCTGAAATTCGCCAGCCTTCAGACTGACGCTGGATTCCGCATCCAGTTTGCCACTCAGATTCGCCTTCAAAAACGGATTCAGAAAAGCCTGATAATTGGCGAGCGCCACATCGCTGATGGCAAGCTTGCCATTCAGCGTAGAGGAAAAAATCTGCAATTGCCCGTCAAACCCGATTTTTTCATCGGCTTTTGTTTCCAGACTCAGTTTCAGTTGTGCTGGCTTGACGTCTTTCGCGGTCGATAACTGCTGCGCACGCAGGCTGATGTTTTGCAATTCCAGTTTTTGTTCTGGTTTGGCATGCACGGCATCAGAAAAGTGTATCTGTCCATTCGCGACCTGCAGATCGTGTACCTGCACGAGTGGCAACGGTGCAGTGGTTGCTGTCGCTGTTGTCGCCGTCACTACTGGTGTCGCTGTGGATGTTTTTCCGGCTGCAGCAGTCGTTACCGCCCCTGATTTACCAACGGGCGCAGCTTGCAGATTCGCCCAGTTCAGGCCATGCTGCGCATCAAAATCCAGCCATACCTGTGGTGCGCTCAGGCTCAATTGTTGCAACTCTGTCGCCGCCGTCATCAGATTCATCTGACGAATCTGCGCCTGCAAACCTTCCAGCTTCAGCAAAGGCTGACTTTGTTTATCTTTCAGGAAAACATCATGCAAACGCAAATCACCGGACAGAAAAATTTCCATCTGCTTTTTCTGGCTGAAAGTCAGATTGAGCTTGCTGCTCAGTCTGGCGCTGCTTACCTGCACCGGTAAGGCGACTGGCACATAAGGAATCAGTTGCGCCAGATCTAATTGATCGAAATCGATCGCCAGCGTGCTTTCGTGCGTTTCAGAAAATGGCTTGGCGCGCGCCTGCAAAGAAAAATCCGCACCGTTGATGTGGGCAGATAATCGGGGCTCGACAAAGCTGTCTATCTGTTTCGGGAAATTGGAAATGAAAGGTAAGCCTACCTGCAAGTCTGTCAGTTTAAATTGCTTACCGAAGACCTGGTCATCAAAGACGATAGTACCTTTGCTGATCTGTATGTTGGCAACAGAAAAACGCAGCGGCGCGTCACTTTTGGGAGCTGCTGCAATTTTATCCAGCACGTCGCTGACGTTATAGCGACTATGCTGAGCCGCACTGTAACGTACCAGATGCACATCCGGCGCAGTCAGATAAAATTCATCGAGTACCAGTGCGCGATGAAACAAGGATGTCATTGACAGATTGACTCTCAGCTCTTGCACCGCTAAAGCCGACGTTTTCTGATCGGCTTCATAGAGACGCACATTCGTCGCCGTCAGGGCAAGCGAAAATGGAGAAAAGCTGACCTCGCCGATATCCAGTTTGCGGCCAGTTTGTTGTTGCACCTGCTCTATCGCCATGCGTTTTACAAACACCGGCAGAAATAAATAGCTGAGCAACATCAGCAGCACGGCTAGCACCAGTCCCCCGGCAAGCCAGCGCCCCGTTCTCCAACGTTGAAAACGGGTCGAAAAAGAAGTAACCGGTAATGCCACTGTGAGCCTCTGCGTGTAGATAAGGTAGATAAAATGAAGCAAAAATCGCTGAAGCGCCTCATTTTTCAATTGAATATTATTTTTCCAGCATTATACGTCTCGCTAAACGTCAAAGCGGGGAAAACCCGGGCTGCGTGGGTTAAATAATGTGTCAAAAGATTACCAGAGTTCGTTCAGATGCTATCGATACGCATTCGAACGGAAGCGCGTAAAGATTAAACAAACCGTGAACAAGCGCCGACCCGGGCAGGGCTTAATGTTGACAAGTGTCAGTCAGGTGCAACAGCGGCAAGCCTTTGTTTCCGGCTCATACGCTTCATGGGAAAAAACCGCGCCGTTATTCTGGTCGCCCGCCGAAAACCCTGCTCCAGAGTGAATTCGCACCGATGTGATAGGCCAGATCTGCCGGTCGCTGTATCTTCCACAAAATAAAATCGGCCATCTTGCCAACTTCTAAGGTGCCGCTGATGCTGCTCGCCCCTAATGCCTGTGCGGCATGGCAAGTCACGCCCTGCAGGGCTTCCAGCGGCGTCAAACGAAACAGGGTGCAACCCATGTTCATTGTCAGTAACAGTGAGGTCAGTGGCGATGTGCCGGGATTGCAATCGGTCGCCAATGCGATCTTCACACCGGCAGCACGTAAGGCCTGCACCGGCGGCATTTGCGTTTCACGTAAAAAATAAAAAGCACCGGGCAATAACACCGCCACCGTGCCGCTGGCAGCCATCGCGGCGATCCCTTCCTCCGACAGATATTCCAGATGATCCGCCGACAAGCCGTGATAACGCGCAGTTAACGCCGCCCCACCCTGATCGGATAATTGCTCTGCATGCAGCTTCACCGGCAAACCAAGTGCTTGCGCGGCCAGAAATACCCGCTCGGTCTGAGCCGGCGTAAAACCGATTTTTTCGCAAAAGACGTCAACTGCATCCACCAATTCTTCCGCCACCAATGCTGGCAGCATGTGCTCGCACACCAGTGTGATGTAATCATCTGGCCGACCTGCATATTCCGCTGGCAAAGCGTGCGCTCCCAGAAAAGTTGTCTTGACGCGAACCGGAAACTCACGTCCTATGCGCCGCGCAACACGCAGCAGCCGCGCTTCGCTAGGCAAATCGAGACCATAGCCTGACTTGATTTCCAGCGTGGTCACACCTTCACTAAGCAACGCGCGCAGACGTGGCAAAGTCGCTTGCAATAGCTCATCTTCCGTCGCGGCTCTGGTCGCCGTGACGGTGGAAAGAATACCGCCACCTTGGCGGGCAATCGTTTCATAACTGACGCCATTCAGACGTGCTTCAAATTCATTGCTACGGTTACCTGCATACACCAGATGCGTATGACAATCGATCAGTCCCGGCGTGACCCAACAGCCAGCGCCATCGTGCTGTGTTGTGACCGAATAATTCGGGGGTAAGGCATTGCGCTCACCCAGCCAGACGATCTTGCCGTCACGGACAGCAAGCGCGGCATCATTAATCTCGCCATAACCATCTGTCATGGTCGCGAGGTGGATGTTGGTCCACAAACTATCCCAGTGCAACATCAGTCCACCCCGTTATCGAGAAATTCCAGCGTGATCAGATATACGATGGCGCCCTCATCGGCAGTCAGTTCCAGTGCTATGCCTGATGCAGGACGGTTTTCATTCAACAGCATAAGATCGCCGCTGCAAAATACTTCCTCCGCTGTTTCTGGCGTTGTCAGGCGAGCGCCACCGGCAACGCAGTACAACAGCATCTGCCGGGCGTCTTGCGCATGGATGCGATGTTGTCCGGCCAATAGCTTTTGCATGGTATGGGTGCAGACATCGCGGCGCGTCATCATGTTCAGATCCGACACGCTGCCCTCTGATAATTCAGCCGTTACCGCAAGCTCGCCTGCAAAGCAATACGGCGCGCTGTTTTGCGTCAGATGCACCGCACCCGATGGTGTAGTTCCCTGCTCTGCCTTCGTATGCAAAATCAAACCTGCGCCAGACAACACGGCAAGCGTTCTGTCTATGCCGGGGAAACTGGAAAACGGCCCATCAACCTCGACTTGCGCCGTACTCAGGCGCCAGATGAAATTATCCAGACTGGCGCCAGCCGGAAAAATCGCCAGCTCAGTCGTGCTGCCGCCGCCATTTTTCCAGGGCATCGTCTGATAATCACTCACCGACCAACGCTGCATCAACATACACCGTCAAGCCAGATATAAATGCTGATACAGATGCTGGCATTCTGCACTGATGCGGCCTGAGACCACCAGCTCTTTTGCTGCCTCGATATCGGGTGCGAAAAAACGGTCTTTCTCATAGAACGCAACCTTATTCCGCAAGGTCTGATGCACCTGCGTCAGCATAGGCGAGGTCTTCAGTGGCGCATGGAAATCCACGCCCTGCGCCGCCGCCAGCAATTCAATACCGACGATGGTCGCGGTATTCTGCGCCATTTCATGCAAACGACGGGCACCATAGGTCGCCATACTGACGTGATCTTCCTGATTGGCCGAGGTCGGAATCGAATCGACGCTGGATGGATGCGCGTGCGATTTGTTTTCGGAAGCGAGTGCTGCCGCTGTCACATGCGCGATCATGAAGCCGGAATTCAGGCCCGACGATGGCACCAGAAATGGCGGCAAACCAGATAACGAAGCATCAATCAGCAAGGCGATACGGCGCTCGGAAATCGCACCGATCTCGGCAATTGCGAGTGCCAGCGTATCCGCCGCAAAAGCGACTGGCTCGGCATGGAAGTTACCACCGGAAATGACTTCGCCGGTATCAACAAATACCAGCGGATTATCGGTGACGGCATTCGCTTCGATCAGCAAAGTGCGCGCTGCATTATTGATGATGTCCAGACAGGCACCCATAACCTGAGGCTGGCAGCGCAGGCAATATGGGTCTTGCACGCGCTCATCGTTGACCAGATGGGATTGACGGATTTCGCTACCGACCAGAAGCTTACGATAAATTTCTGCCGTCGCGATCTGACCCGGCTGACCACGACTGCTATGTATGCGAGGGTCAAACGGTGCGTCACTGCCTTTGGCAGCATCGACCGACAAAGCGCCGGTAATCGTGGCTGCTTCCAGCAAACGTTCCGCCATGAATAAGCCATGCAAAGCGAGCGCCGTTGATACCTGAGTACCATTGATCAATGCCAGCCCTTCTTTCGCGGCCAGCACCACCGGCGTGATGCCAGCATTCGCCAGCGCCTGTTTTGCCGATATCAGTGTACCGTTGACGCGCACATCGCCTTCGCCCAGCAGCGCCAGTGTCATGTGCGATAACGGTGCCAGATCGCCGGAGGCACCGACCGAGCCCTTGACGGGGATGGTAGGCATAATGCCAGCGTTGAGCATCGCGATCATGGTGTCGATCACAACCGCGCGGATGCCGGATACCCCACGAGCCAGGCTGGCAATTTTCATCGCCAATATCAGACGCACGACCTCATCAGCAATGAATTCGCCTGAACCCACCGAATGAGACAAAATCAGATTGCGTTGCAAGAGTTCAAGCTGATCATCTGGAATGCGGGTTTTCGCGAGTTTGCCGAAGCCGGTGTTGATACCGTAAGCCGCATCACCTTTGGCAACGATCTTTTGTATCATTTCTGACGATGCGTGTATCGCCGGGTAAGCAGACGCGACCAGTTTTAATGGTGCCGGACTGATCCAGATGCGGTGCAAATCTGACAGCGTGAATTCGCCAGGATGTATCTCAAGATGCTTACTCATTTTTTTGCTTTCTCAATAGGGTGTCGCAATGGATTGTCTCAATGTCTGCGCGCCTCTTCAGGCATTTTTGCGCCAGGACGCCCGTTATACGCGGGCATTTTCTTGTCAATTCAGACGATCTGCTTATTTAAGCATCGGCAAATTCAAGCCTTCACGCTTGGCGCAGGCCACGGCTTGTTCGTAGCCAGCATCGGCATGACGCATCACGCCGGAACCGCAATCATTGACCAGTACGCGCGCAAGACGCTTCGCTGCGGCGTCCGTCCCATCGGCTACAATCACCATACCGGAATGCTGGGAATAACCCATACCAACGCCGCCGCCATGATGCAAAGAAACCCAGCTGGCGCCACCGGCGGTATTCAGCAAGGCATTCAACAAAGGCCAGTCAGAGACGGCATCGGTACCATCCCGCATGCCTTCTGTTTCGCGATTCGGGCTGGCGACCGAACCGGTATCGAGATGATCGCGACCGATCACGACCGGTGCTTTGAGTTCGCCGTTTTTGACCATGTCATTAAAGGCCAGCCCGGCGATATGACGCTCGCCCAGACCCAGCCAGCAAATACGTGCAGGTAAGCCCTGAAACGCGATACGTTCACCCGCCATGTCCAGCCATTTATGCACGCCTTTGTTGTGTGGGAATAATTCCTTGATTTTGGCATCGGTTTTCCGGATATCTTCCGGATCACCCGACAAAGCCACCCAGCGGAATGGACCTTTGCCGTCGCAGAACAGCGGACGGATATAGGCCGGTACGAAACCGGGGAAATCGAAGGCATTTTTTACGCCGGTATCGAATGCAACCTGACGGATATTATTGCCATAGTCAACAGTAGGAATGCCCATCGCATGGAAGTCCAGCATCGCCTGTACATGCACCGCACACGCCTGAGCCGCATCCGCAGTCAGCTTTGCATGTTGTGTCGAATCGTGCTGGGCAGCCTTCCACTGCTGCACGCTCCAGCCTACAGGCAGATAGCCATTGATCAGATCATGTGCCGAGGTCTGATCGGTCACCAGATCGGGTTTCATGCCGCCCGCTTTGGCGCGCTTGACCAGCTCAGGCAGGATTTCAGCGGCATTGCCGAGCAAGGCGATAGAAACCGCTTCTTTACGTTCGCAATGCTGCTGTATCAGTGCCAGCGCATCGTCCAGGTCTTTCGCTTGTTTATCGACATAACGGGTACGCAGACGGAAGTCGATACTGCTTTGCTGGCATTCGATATTCAGCGACACCGCACCGGCAAAGCTGGCCGCCAATGGCTGCGCACCGCCCATGCCACCGAGGCCGGCAGTCAGTATCCAGCGTCCACCCCAGTCGCCGTTGTAATGCTGGCGTCCGGCTTCGGCGAAGGTTTCATAAGTCCCCTGCACGATGCCCTGAGTGCCGATGTAAATCCAGCTGCCTGCGGTCATCTGACCATACATGAACAAGCCTTTGCGGTCGAGTTCATTAAAGTGTTCCCAGTTGGCCCATTTCGGCACCAGATTGGAATTCGCGATCAGTACGCGTGGCGCATCTTCATGCGTCTGGAATACACCTACCGGTTTGCCTGACTGTATCAACAGGGTTTCATTGGCTTCGAGCGCCTTGAGCGAAGCCAGAATCTGGTCATAGCACTCCCAGTTACGCGCCGCGCGGCCTATACCGCCATACACCACCAGATGCTTAGGATTTTCAGCAACGGCCGGATCCAGATTATTTTGTATCATGCGATAGGCCGCCTCGGCCACCCAGGTTTTACAAACCTTCTCGGCACCATGCGGTGCGTGAATAACACGGCTAGCATCCCAGCGTGGATCGTTTTGAAGAATATCGGACATACGGTGTCTCCTGATCTCAGGTGTTACGGGGAAAATGTAGCCGGGCATTTTGATGGCCGGTAGCGCTGAATATTGACGTTCCCTTCAGAGCAGCTTTTTTTGAGTTTAAGTTGTATATACAACTTTTGCAAGCGGATTTTTAGTGAGACAATAGCGCAACTATTTCAGCAGGAATCCCGTGCCAAAAGTACAAGTTAATGCCCCCGTTTTCCAGACGATCAAAAATTATTTACTGAAAGAGATTCAGTCCGGTACCTGGAAAGAAGGCGATGCAATCCCATCTGAAGCGATGCTGGCAGAACAATTCAACGTCTCGCGCATGACGGTCAACCGCGCAGTGCGCGAGCTGACCAGCGAACAGATTCTGCACAGGATTCAAGGTTCAGGCACCTACGTTGCACAACAAAAATACCAGGCAACGCTGGTGGAAATCAAAAGCATTGCCGAAGAAATCCGTTCGCGTGGGCACGTGCATAGAAGTGAATTACATCTGCTGGCGGAGCATCCTGCAAGTGAGCAACTTTCGCAAGAATTTATGGTCAAACCGGGGCATCGTCTGTTTCACTCAGTCATCGTTCACTTTGAAGATAATGTCGCGATTCAGGTAGAAGACCGCTGGGTCAATTCCAGTGTCACACCCGACTATCTGCAACAGGATTTCAGCAGCATGACACCGAATGAGTATCTGGTCGCAGTAGCACCGCTGCAAGGCGTTGATTACCGGATAGAAGCGATGATGCCGCCAAAACAGATCGCCGCGATGCTGCAGATTGCCGTTAAGGATACTTGTCTGGTATTGCACAGAAAGACCCGCTCAAAGGGAAAAATCGCAACCGTTGTGACTATGTGGCACCCGGGGAAACGCTACCAGTTTGCTGGCAGTTTCTAATGACAAAATAACTGAGCACGTCATCGAAAAACCGCTCTGACACGTTGCAACAACCGGACTGATACGTTACGACATGATTTGGTAACAGTCTTGTAACAACGTTCATTCTGCCAAGCAGTTAAAATGCAGTCTGAATTAAGGAAATTACCATGGCAAAAAAGAATGAGCTTGATCCGGAAACCGAAGCGCTGATCGCATGGTGCACAGAAGTTGAAGGTTTTTTAGTTGCCGGCGGGGCGACCATCGCGCAGGCACAGGATCATATAGAAGAACAAATCGAGTGGTTCACCGATTTATTTTTTGATGGTTTAAGTCCGGAAGAAGCAGCAAAAGAGGCGCTCGCTTGAGGATAGATCATAGTAAAACCAGCCTCTGCTCACATGAAGTTTAGATTAAAAATGCGCCGTTTATTTTTGTACTTGTCAGTCGCACTTTCTTTGAGTCTGGTCAGTGCCTGTTCCACTACCAAATCGCCCTCCCAACAACATGAGGAATTTGGTGCCAGCGGTGTATTTACGCGCAGTTTTCCCGGTACGGAGCAATCCGCCTGCGAAGCAGCGCGACGCGCATTGCTGAGCCAGGGATATGTTATCAGCGACTGGAAACCTTCCATCCTGAAAGGTCGCCGCAAATATCAGCACGATGCCGAAGTCCATGCGGAAATCGAGTTTAATGTCGTCTGTGTCGCCAACAGTCTGGGCAGCAACAGCACCACCATATTCGCGAATGCGGTACGCGATCGTTACTCACTGAAAAAGAGCAACACCTCTGCCAGTATCGGCGTCAGTGCTATCGGCTCCGTCTCTTTACCATTTGGCACAACGGATGATGCGCTCGTTAAAGTCGCCAGCGAAACGATACCAACCGGGCAGTTTTACAACCAGTTTTTTGATCTGGTTGAACGCTATCTCGATAGTGTACAAATGCCGAATGATCCCGATGCAGAAAAAAAAGAAAGTGCTTCTGTAAAGGCACCGCCGGCTGAACAATCAGCCGCGCCGGATCAGGCGGGTAAAGAAATAAGTAAGTCGAATGCCGATAACTAAGCTTCCATTTGAAAAACCCATGCAAGCAGATGATTTGCAGCGATTGCTGACACTAAAAATGCCTTACGGCAAATATGAAGGCAGATACATCGCCGATTTGCCGGGGCATTATCTGGGCTGGTTTGCGCGTGAAGGTTTTCCCAAAGGAGAGATAGGCAGATTATTGGAGCTGATGTATGAGATTGACCATAATGATCTGCGGGAACTGCTGAATCCTTTGCGGCAGTCGACAAAATAAACAACTCAGGCCAGCCCTGCGTTGCCTCAATATCACTCAACGCCGTTCCACTCATATCCGATCAGCCTGCGGAGACGAACTGGAAACTAGAAAAAAAAGCAGCACAAAGAAATTGTGCTGCTTTTTTTAATTCAATAAATACCTATACAGGTAAGGCTCAGGCAAGTACGGTGTCTGACAAGGCTCGCAACTGATCGACGACATCCTGATCAATTTGCATCTTATTTGCAGCCGGAATCACCAGTGTGGTGATCTGCTTCAGCGCCGCCTGCGGCAATTCACAGAGACGAATTTTATCCGCCCGTGTCTGCTCCAGCGGGTGCGTAGCAGCCTCATACAAAATTACCTCATGATCAGGTGAATATGTTTTCATGAGCTTATTCACAATGATCTGCAAATGCGCCGGTTCCGTCTCAAAACGCTTGAGTGTCAGATCACCGGCAATACCGATCTGCCACAAAACAAACAATGCAGTCGGGTCGATCTGGCGCTGATAAATCATGAATTGGGTGGCTTCCATCGATTGCATACCAAAAGTACCCGGGTCGATTCCCAGATCGGCGACCAGACAATCCAGTGCGGAAATCCCCGGCTCCATATGTGCTTCAAAACCCTCCTGCCGCGCATCAGCAATTGCCAAGTGTGAGATGCAGGCGAAAATACCGGGATGCCCATAAAATGCCGCGCATACTCTTTTACCCTGCCGGACTTCATGCAGGATCGTATCAGCCATGCGACGATAAGTATCCCGCCGGGTCTTGCCATCGACTTTCGTATCGTCGTAATGATCTAATAAACAGACATACTCCTTTGCCACACCTTGCAACCATTTGCGGGTGAACATGTTAGGAACGGCAGCGATCACCACGTCAAATGACTCGATATAGCTTTTTGCCAACGGCGTCAATTGTCCCGCCATACGCATACCAGTGCCGACACAAACTAATTTCCCTGCTTTTTTATTTAACATTGAATTCTATGAAAATACGGAAACGCGATTACGTCCATCTGCTTTGGATTGATACAGCGCTTTATCAGTCGCTTGCATCAATTCCTGAAAATTAGTGATGCCGCTAGTGTTCATCGTCATTGTCGCGAGGCCAAAACTTGCGCTTAAAGGAAAACGGATGCCACGGGATTCCGTATCAATCATAGTAATAGCATGCCGACAACGTTCTGCAAGTTGCAAACCGATTTCCGGTTCTGCCGCTGGCAAAAAGATAGCAAACTCCTCGCCGCCAATACGCCCAAAAACATCACCTTTACGCAATACACCGGCAACAGCCTGACTCACATTTTTCAATACCCAGTCACCAGTTGGGTGACCAAAACTGTCATTCACATTTTTGAAAAAATCCATATCGAACAGGATCAGGCTGACCGCTGCAGTACGATGCTTAACCCCGGCTTCTGCTGAACTCATGAAGTGTGAACGATTGCTGATCTGCGTCAGCCCATCCAGTTCTGCATGGCGTTGGAAAATATTTTTCTGCCTGATAACTTTCCACAACCAGACGCCCAGCACACAAATAAAACACAGCACCAAGGCGATGATCAGCAATAGATTCTGATTGCTCTTCTTCTCTAATTTTTTTTCAACATCGAGAATTTTGTTCTTTTGTTCGAGTAAAACCATTTGATTGGCTTTGTCCTGAATCTCGAACTTAACACGCTGGTAGGCCAGGTTTTTCTGCAACTGTTGATCAAGCAGCTTATTTTTTAAAGTCAGCGCCGTATCGGCATACTCCAGTGCTGAGAAATACTGCCCCTGTGATCGCTTAATATCCGCCATAATTTCACTGGCTTTTTCCAATAACAAAACGACATTTTCTTTTTTTGCCCTGGTATATGCCTGAACACCGTATGACTCAGCCTGCTGCGTATCTCCCGTTTTTAGGTAAGCTTTAGCAAGTGCCGTTTCCAGCTGTATTAAGTAATCAGAACTCTGATTGCTTTTTTTCAACTCCACAGCTAAAGATACTCCAGCCTTGATACCCAGAGCATAATTACCTGACTCGATCACATCAATATTGGCGATGGTTTTAATCAAAAGAGACATAATAAAAAACTGTTGTTCATCACAAGACTTGATAGCACTATTCAACAGTTCATTGGCTTTTTGACGATTGCCCTTTAAAAAACTGATTTCAATCTGATCGCCGATCCCTAGGCAGGTCGCCAAACCTGGACTTTCTTCGCGATCCAGTTCTGACAAGCGTAACGCATACATCATCGATTCGTCATACGCCCGCAATGAATTCAGAATAACAATTGCTGATTGGAAAACATCAATCTTGGCATTTTTATTTTTCAGACTGGGGAGCAATACTATGCTCTGATTCATATAACTCAGCGCATTTTCATACTCACCTAAATTGATGTAGCCATCCGATAGTTGATATAAAAATCGGGCTCGATAGTCGATGTCAGAAATATCTGAGATGACAGACTGAACAAATTGCACACGCTCGCGGTGTTTTCCAAGAAAACCGAGCGCCGATGCACGCAAAAGCAGAAATTTATTTTTTTGTTCAGTAGAAAACGTAGTCTGCTGCGACGCCAGTTCGTCTAGTATTTTGAGTGATGCATCGGGAGAAGTGCTTAAAGTCTGACGTACTTTTTGAAAAAGCACATCATTTTTCGCATCTGTTGCAGCATTCACCTCCCGAGGCAGAATAACGATGAGCAGCATCGCGCATAACAATAAAAGCCTCATGGATTCTTTATCATTATTAAGCGCACGCTCTTAACAAATCAGTGAGTGGTCTCAAGAGACTGAAGCTTCGGCAAGTCCGCCTCATCAATCCCAATTAAATTGGCCACCTTCGATTTATCGCCGGAAATCAGCGAATTTTTTTCTTCCTCACTCAGACCAAAACTATCCATTGCGGCGACAGGGTTGGCTGCAAATGCTTCACGTGCGTCAGCGTTTTGATCCAGATAATTCAGATAGTCCAGCAGTTTTGACATAGTGTTTCTCAGGTAAAAGTTGATGACATTACTTCCAAGAAAACATTCTATTCGGTTTCATCTTAAATGTAAGCAAAAGTTACCGACATTAGATTATCCGCAACACCGGGTAACAACGCCATTCTGGTTCTCTGTAGCGCTCGCAATGCGTGAAAATAAAATCGAGTACCGCTTCCTGATTATTCAGTAACTCGGGATGGCTCTGCTTCCAGGCATCAAACAAAGCCAGAGTAGCCGCTTCGTCGTGCAGGATTTCCGCTGCGGTATCCTCGAATACGTAATCGGAATACGCTTCCTTTTTTTCCAACACACTATTGAAGAAACCCCAACGGAAAAAGCTGTCATGCGCCTGTGGCTCCAGCGTTTCCATCACATAACGTGCCTGTGGCTGATTAAGAGCAATCAGGTAATCACCAGGCTCCGCCTGCACTGTCTGCTGGCTGCTGACGAGCGTCAGCTGGTCGTGAAAAAGATGCCCCTCATACGCGTGCGGACGCGACTGCACAGATTCAATCTGGTAAGCCTGCACCTCAAGCATCTGCGCTTTTTCGACGCGCTGCATCTGCACAGCATTCCATTGCAGTCGCTCGATCACATCGCGCCATGCTTGTGGCACCAGATAGGCTTTGGGACGCGTAACTGTCACATCGCTGACAAAGTGATTGAAGTAAGGAATCGGTTTTTCCCAGGGCTGACTACGGTCATAGGCTAAGCGAGTGTAATGACCAATCACGCTGGGGCGATACACTGCCTGATATCCTTTGAACAGAAAGCTGGATGGACGGCTTTGATCTACCTTCCAGCTGACGGCGGCGTGCGTACTGGTTGCGGCAGCCTGTCTTGCCTGCGCCCTCAGCATTTGTATCTGTGCCGCATTCGCAATGGTGAAGTCCAGCACAGTTTCGACCAGTGCCCGCATCGATGCGTAGCGGTCAGCAAATGGCTTGAGCATGTGCGTTTCAGGCATAAAACCTATCGTGTGATGCAACGCGGCGTAGCCTGTGGAAAAACGCGGTGTTTCCAGAAAATCTTCAATGCCGTGATCCGGAATATCTTTCACCGGATTCACATACGGGCAAGTCGGCCAGCCACGTTCATTCATCTGTGTATAAATTGCAGGTAACATCGTCTCGCGCAAAAAGCCGCCGAGCGCACTCCCCAGCTTATCGGCCTGGGTCTGTATCAACGTCATCGTGTACTGGTAATCTGCGCCGTTAGACGTATGCGTATCGACCATCACATCCGGGCTCCAGGCACTGAAGAAGCGATTGAACACCTGCGCATTCAGACTGTCGCATTTGATGAAATCGCGGTTCAGGTCAAGATGCAGACTATTACCGCGAAAGCCGAACATCTCTGGGCCATCCTGATTCACACGTGATGTATTTTGACGATTGACGCAGCCATCAACGTTATAGACAGGGATAAACAAAAACACGGTTCGTCCTAATGCCGCCAGACGTTCCGGCTGTACACAAAAGTCACGCACCAGCGCCATACAAGCGTCTATCCCTTCCGGTTCACCCGGATGAATACCATTGTTATTAAAAAAGACGGGGCGGCCTTCGCGTTGCAGCTGCTCACGATCAAACACGCCATCCGCCGTCACGACGCCCGCATGAATAGGTCTTCCTGCATCGGATCTGCCTATCTCAAAAAACTGTAAGGTCCGGGGAAATGCTGCGGCAAGTCGCTGATAGAATTGTATGCACTCTTCCCAGCTGGTAGTTTGATTCTGATTGCCAGTTTCATAGGGAGTTAAAAATTGGTGTGCAAGCGTGGGCGTCGTGCTCATATTCAGGATTCTGCAAAATGGAGTAAGGCTTCGATTTTAGCTTACATTCCGACTATCCAAAAACACACGGCAGAGATGGCATACTGGAGCCTGCGATTTTATCCGCACTACCAAAGAAAAGAATCTGACCGGAGAAGACTGTGAATAACGCCGAGATTATTGCCCTGAAAAACACCTGTCATACCATCCTGCCCGGTCATAAAGCTCAGACCCCGGCACAGAGTTTTGCACAGATGGCGAGCTGGTGCGAAGCAAATAATATTGAGCATGATGTGTATGGTGAAGGCGATTTTCTGCAATCATTTGAGAAAAAAATTGCCGGTCTGCTGGGGATGGAATCTTCAGTATTTTGCATCAGCGGCACTATGGCGCAGGTAATCGCATTAAAACTGGCCTGCGAAGAACGTGGCAGTTCGCTGGTTGCGCTGCATCCGACCTCACACCTGCTTTTGCACGAACGCAGTAACTTTCAGGTCTTGAATTATTTCACCGCATTGAACATCGGTAACCCGCACCGTCCCTGGGTACTGCAAGACCTGCAAACCCAGCCCGAACACATCGCCGCTGCGCAGTACGAATTACCTATGCGTGAAATAGGCGGGCAATTACCGGGCTGGGACGAACTCAATGCGATAAAAACCTATTGCCGTCAGCAAGACATTCATCTGCACATGGATGGCGCAAGATTATGGGAAGCTGCCTGCGGGTTCAATAAGCCCTTGAACGACATCGCAGCAGGCTTCGATAGTGTCTATGTTTCTTTTTACAAAGGTATAGGCGGATTTGCCGGTGCCATGCTTGCTGGTCGCACTGATTTCATCGCGAAAGCCAGAGTCTGGATACACAGGCAAGGTGGTAATGTGTTCCGGCGCACACCGTATGTCGTTGCCGCTGCTATGCAATTCGATCAACGTCTTGCGGCGATGCCAGCGTATTTTCAGCGCACCAGGGAAATCTATGCTGTATTAAAAGACTATCCGGCATTCATCGCGAACCCTGCAACACCGGACTGCAATATGCTGCATCTGCATTTGCCGGCAGACAAAGACACAGCGATACAGTTGCGTAACCGCATCGCCAGCGAACATGGCATCTGGCTATTTAACAACGCAGTGCATACAGCGCTGCCGGGCTATTGCATGTTTGAATGGTATGTCGGTGATCAGATGCTGGACATCAACGACAACACATTGCGACAGGCATTGGATTTGCTAGCAACTGGCTTGGCGATGGGATGAGACAGTGCGCTTGCGCTGCCAGAGCGAACAGCAGAACTCTGGCTACAGCAGCGCACTGAACTTATCGGGCTTTCAGCAAAGATTGCACCCGGGTTCGTACGAACTGGATATGACTGCGCAGACCATATAATTCTTCTGCATACGACAAGGGAACGCTGATGCGGTTCACCTTGTCTTCGATTTCATCAAGATAATTCAATTGCTTTTCCAGCGTCGCTTTTTTATCTGAACTGCTCAGGTTATCGATGATCTGCTCGACCGTACGTAACTGCCCGTACCAGCGATAAATTCTGGAGCGGATACGCCAGACGTACAAAGGGGGAATGATTTTGGATAAGGGCAAAAACAAAGCCCCCAGCGCAACGATGACTACCCACATGCGCTCGATAAAATTTGCGACCCAGAAAGTCAGATAACGTTGCAGCACCGGCGCACCGTTCTTATAGAATTTTTCAGCTTCGCCCGACACCGGAATTTCGGTGTAACGATCGGAAGGAAATTCACCCTGCTTACTCAGCCAGTCGGCACGGCTGTGAATTTTAGCCGCTGCCTGCAACAACAGACCGGTCAATGCCGGATGCAGACTTTCGTGCGCCACCAGCGTTGCTGTCGGTGAGATCAGATGATAATCGCGGGCAGGCAAATCCAAGCCGATATCGACGATGCCGCGCGGCAAAGTCACTTGCGAAAGATAAGGAAAACGGCGGGTATAGGCTTCCGCCTGCACAAAATCAAATAAGCGCACACCAGGCGTCTGCAACAACATCTGTACCAGCGGCGCATCACTGGCGATGCTGAATACCAGCACATCTAACTGCCCCGCCAGAAATGCCACTGTCGCAGGCGTGTCATCAAGATGCTGGAAACTGACATCGCCGGCACTCATGTTATTCACCGATAAAATCTGCTCGAAAATACGGCCAACACCGGTACCGTCGGGGCCGACATTAATGCGTCGCCCTCGGAACTGGCTGATGGTCGTGAATTCTTTTTTATCGCGGTAAAAAATCCAGATCGGTTCGTAAAACAAACTGCCGAGCGACACCAATCCTTTTTCCGCCGCTTCCGTACGATCGGTTGAGCCGCTACGCACGAAGCCGACTTCGATTTCCGAATCTGGGTCACTGATGCGTTGCAAGTTTTCCTGTGAACCTTGCGAGGTTTTAAAGCGTAGCTGAATCTGATTTTTTGCTAACTCCGCAGCATATAACTTGGCAAAACGTTCGTAAGCACTATTTTCCGGACCGGTGGAAATGTCGATAATGCGCGGCGGCGCCGGATCCACCAGCCAGAACCCGAGGCCGCAAACGATCAGCACCATCAGCGTCACCGGACCAAACGCGATGATCAGGTCGCGCAGCGAAAACAGGGTGAACTTGATCTTTTGCATCAGGCGTCGGAACTCAGCGGTACCGGCACATATTCAGATTGAAAATGATCGAGGCCTGCGAGCATTTTTATAAATGCGGCTTCCACCTGTGCAGGATCACCTTTGACGCCCAGCTCGATATGTCGGCGCTGCGTCTCTGTGCCAACGCTGGGCAGACTGAAGACTTTAATCAGCGGAAATTCAGCTTCCAAAGCCTCCATTAACGGCGTCAGTACAGACTCTATTGCTTCGTATACCAACACGGCTTTTTCTGCTCTTGCCTGTTGATGAAACAGATGGGAATAATGCGTGTCCAGCACCCACTCTATCATCGGCCAGGCCATCACCGGAAAGCCCGGAACGAAATAATGCTGACGTATCGCAAAGCCGGGAATTTTGTTGTAAGGATTCGGAATCAGCGCCGCACCTTGCGGAAACTCGCCCATCTTCAGGCGCTGCAAATGATCGGGGCTATTCAGATCCACGGTCTTACCGGCCTCCGCCGCCATTTCCAGTACCCGTTGCTGTATCAGTGTCTTCGCTTCAGTATGTAATTCCAGCGGCAGATTCAGTGCTGCGGCGGCACATTGACGGGTGTGATCATCCGGTGTCGCACCGATGCCGCCAGTCGAAAAAACGATATCGCCGCTGGCAAAACTGCGTTGCAGGGTTGCCGTAATCCGTTCGCGGTTATCACCGACGTACTCAGCCCAATCCAGTTGCAGACCGCGCGCATTCAATGCGGCGATCACTTGCGGCAAGTGCTTATCCTGGCGTTTCCCTGAAAGAATTTCGTCACCGATGATGATCAGACCGATAGCCATATGCGTTCCTTTGTTGGAATTCGTGATGCTCTTATTGTACAAGAGCAGACGATGCTGCTGCCCGCTGTTGTGCCAGCGCCGCCAGACAATAGTGCTGGAACCACAGACCGGAAAAAACAAATACCAGCACATACAACCAGATCGCAAATCCAGCGATCACCGGCAAAAACATTACCGCCATCACACCGCCCAGCCACAACAGACCCGGCGCGGCACCGAATATACCGGCGACCGTTCCCATCAGTAATAAAGACCAGCGATGCTGTTTCATCAGTGCGCGACGTTCATCAGCATCGGCATATTCAGCCAACGCGTCATAGACGATCACGCGATAAGTGAGCCAACCCCATAACAAGGGTTGCAATACCAGACTCACAGGTGGAAATAAAGTCAGCGGTAACGTCAGCAGCCAGACAACTGCAAAAATCACAAATGAACTGAGTGAATACCCTATGCTTCCGAGCAAAGAACCACCATGCCGTTGTTCCAGTTGCGGATAATGGCGGGACCCGACATGTTTGCTGATCGCAGGCATCGCAAACAAGCCTATGCACAATAAAGCTGTAAACACCATCAGCGGTAACAACAGCCACATCGCCACCAGCGGCACCACCATCGCTTTTAATGTGAACAAGCCTATCATTCCGAGGATGTCACCAGCGGTCTGAAAACTGTTGTGATCGGCAAACCATAGTTGCAGATAATCGATCAGCGCCTGCAGACCAAACCACATGGCGACGCTCCAGATCAACAGCGCAGCCAGAAATGGAATGAAGGTCAGTAACAACATGCGAAAGTGTAATTGCGCCGCAACCGCTCTCCCCCATGCAATACCCACCGCAGCAATATTCATGAGTGCGTTTCCTTTTCCATACCGGTCATGCGTTTGAGCCCCAGCCATTGCTGCGCCCAGAATCCACGACCATAATCGCGGGAACATCCTTCCGGTGCAGGCAACTGATCACGAATGCCGGTCTCGGCATATTCTTGACTGAATAAGGCTGTGCCAAACAGCACATCCCATAGCGGAAATAACACAGCAAAATTATGCCCGCCCAAGGTGCCTTTGCCTTGCGTTTCATGCCCCAGACCAATCGCGTGATGCATGCGGTGATAGCGTGGCGACACCAGTAAATAATCACCGAACCGGCCGAAATGCAGGCGCACATTCGCATGCTGCAGACTCTGCAACATCTGCGATGCCATCACCAGCATCACATACTGACCGGGCTCCACGCCAATCACAATCGCGATCATGCCCATGTAAATATCACGCAGGAAATCATCCAGCAAATGATTACGGTTATCGCTCCACAGATTCATATTGCGCTGGCTGTGGTGCAGACTGTGCAAACCCCACCACCAGTTGAACTGATGGCTGGCGCGGTGATACCAGTAATCAAAAAAATCCAGCACAAACAGATAAGCAATAAATAGCAAGGCCGGATATTGCAAGAAACCTGACCACAGATTTTCCAGATTAAAAGGATTGACGCCCTGCAAATGCAAGACCGCTGTCAGATGATCAAATATCGGTGTCAGCAGAAAAAACACCGCCATCGAAAACGCGCCCAGGCGATGCAAGGCGGTATAAATAAAATCGTTCCAGCGGGCGTAACGGTCGGAGATCTTATGTACCGGTATCCAGGACTCCAACGGGCGCAAGATCAGGAACAAAATAATCAGTTGTAATACACCGAAGATAAACCACTCAACACCCTCAAATGAATCTTCCACATATTCACCCAGCCCGACATAAAACATCGTCGGCTGCACGATGGCTTGAAAAATCCAGGATTGCAGGTTGGTCAGTAAATCTGAGAAGTAAGCAATGAAATTCATTATTTGCCAGTGGTGTAAGAAGGATGCTCGCGTAGCGTAGCAAAACAAAAGGATTTTTGCTCAAGCCCGGTAATTAATGGCTCCAGATTTTCCGGTGCCCAGGCCTGCTTGCGCGACCAGATGCCGAGGTGCGCCATGAAAATATCGCCATCACGTAAATGATCCAGTGCGCGTTTTAACAGCAACACATTACTGAATTTTTCGCTGGATAATTCATCGCCGGAAAAACCGGCAGGCGCCCATGCGACATGATGGTAACCGCAAGCTTCGCCCGCTTTCAATAAATTCGGTGTCAGCTTACCGCCAGGCGCGCGCCAGTAGGGATCAAGTTGCTTACCGGTCAGCTGCAGAAAACGCTGGTTCACACGACGCAATTCGCTGCAATATTGTTGCGGCGTCCACGTCAGTTTTTTTCCTGCATCAGCGCCGAACTGCGGGCGTACTTCAATCCGGCCATCAGGCAAATCACCGATCACATAAACGTGATCGAAAGTGTGCGACCCGAACGCATGGCCTTCATTTGCCAGCGTTTTCCAATAGGGAGCCCACGATGGATCGAGAGAATAATCGTCACGCACCGTTTTTTCGTTCGCCAGAAAAAAGGTGGCCTTGATCTGATGGCGACGCAGTGTTGCCGCAATCAATTCCGCCTGCGACTGGCTGCCGGTATCAAACGTCAGATAAATCGTTCCCTTACATGCGGCAGAATGAGCGGCAGCGGTCGCAGCGACAGCGCTGATCTGCACCGGCAGAATCAACGCTGCCAGTGCGGCTGCAAGGTAAGGATGGTGCTTAGATGTTGCCGGCACGATTGGCAAAGAAAACGCCATGTGGGGAGCGGCCAACCGGAATCAGCTTGATGACTTTTCTGGAAGGAATATCCACGACCGCTACTTTTTTAATCCAGCGCAGAGTCGCCCACAAAGTCTTACCATCTTCACTGACTTCCATGCAATCAGGGCCGCCGGGAACAGGAATACTGCCGACCATTTCCAGCGTTTGCTGATCCAGAATATTAATTTCATTCGAGGTACGGTTCGACACAAACACATGACGCTTATCGCCCAGCGCACGGAAATTATGCGTGCCGACACCAGCTTTAATCCGCTTGACGGTTTTTTGTGTGCGCCAGTCAATCACTTCAACGTAGTCTTTCCCCATGATGCCGACCAGCAGATATTTATCATCCGGCGTCATCACGATACCTGCAGGCAGCTTGCCGACAGGTATCGTCCATTTTACTTTCTGGGTCGCCAGATCAATTGCCGACACCTGATCACTGCCCTGCTGGGTAATAAACACCGTCGTGCTGGCGGCATCAAATGCCATGTGGCTAGGTAATTTTGCCAGCGGCACACGGTTCACCAGTTTCAGATCCTGCCCATCGAATTTATAGAAATCGACGCGATCAAGGCGCAGCGAATTCGAGATAAACCATTTCTGATCCGGTGAAAAACCGATCTGATACGGATCAGCAATATCCTTGATGCGACGCTGGATCTGACCACTCTTAGGATCAAGAAATACCAGCTCATCACCAATCGCATTCGCCACAATCAGGGATTTATTATCCGGCGTCGCCATCAGATGATGCGGCTCTTTACCGATAGGAAAGGTACTGATTTCTTTGTACGTCTGCTGATCCAGCAAACTGACCGTCGCGTCACGCGAATTCAGCACGACCACGACATTTGACTGCGCTGCCGGTACAACCGCAGGAACCAATAAACCAAAAAACAGAGATGCCAACAAAGAACGACTACGCATGAAAGAAGACCGCCAATAAATGAATCAAGTCTGCATTTTACCGTGCATAGTCGTCAACGGCTTAGATCAGGCTTGCTGTTTTTTTACTTTTCGGCCGATATTGAGAAAAATCAAGGCGGCAACTTTCACTCGGGAAACACCGCACCACGAAGAAAAGGGCATCATCCGGGCAGATTCCAGCGCCGGACTCTGTTTTTGCTCTACAATTGCGCCACTTTTTTGACAAATTAAGGGGAAACCATGAGCACAATTACTACCGTCAGCGGTCTGCAATACGAAGATAAAATCGTCGGTGAAGGCGCAGAAGCACAAGCAGGCAATCACGTTGTCGTTCATTACACAGGCTGGCTGCAAAATGCCGACGGCAGCGCTGGCGCGAAATTTGATTCCAGCAAAGACCGCAATGATCCTTTCTCTTTCCCACTCGGCGCTGGTCACGTGATCAAAGGCTGGGATGAAGGCGTACAAGGCATGAAAATCGGCGGCACCCGCATCCTGACCGTCCCATCCAGCCTCGGCTACGGCCCACGCGGCGCCGGTGGCGTGATTCCACCAAATGCGACTTTGATTTTTGAAGTAGAACTGTTAGGCGTTTAAGCACTGGCTGCGCTGAAAATGGCCTGAAAACAGCCTTTTTGGCCCTGTTTTTGCCATTTTTCAGGGAGTATCCGATTCAATTGCGAACATCTCTTTATAAACAAAGGATGTTAGCGATGCCAAAATACATACTCCCCGGGAGTATATGAAAAATCAGGAATAAAAAAGCGACGGCCATTTTGACCGTCGCTTTTTTTATGTCTGCCTATGTCTGCTGCTGTATTCCTATGCCTGCAACGCCGCAGAGGCAGCATCGCACTCAGCTTATTCCTTGATGAAATGCTGACGGTAATACTTGAGTTCTTCGATGGATTCAACGATGTCGGCCAGCGCGGTGTGTTTCTGGTGCTTTTTAAAGCCTGTCGATAATTCCGGTTTCCAGCGGCGGCACAGTTCTTTCAGCGTCGAGACATCCAGATTGCGGTAGTGGAAAAATGCCTCCAGCTTAGGCATGCCGCGCGCCATGAAACGGCGATCCTGACAAATCGAGTTACCGCACATCGGCGATTTACCGGCTGGCACATACGGTTTCAGGAACGCGATCAGGGCTTCTTCAGCATCGGCTTCGCTGAACGTCGATGCTTTGACTTTATCGATCAGGCCGGAGCGGCCATGTGTGCCTTTATTCCAGGCGTCCATTTTGTTCAGCGTTTCATCCGACTGATGGATGGCAAATACAGGGCCTTCTGCCAGCACATTCAATTGCGAATCCGTGACTACCACAGCCACTTCGATAATGCGGTCATTATCAGGGTCAAGGCCGGTCATTTCCATGTCCACCCAGATCAGATTCATTTCATTTGGGCGTGCAGGCGGTGTGTTTGCTTGAATGTCGGTCGCTTGTGACATAATTCTTCCTTAGCTTTTTTACGAATGTCACATTTTCCCATGATTTCAGTCGCCTTTTCGGTTTTCTTCATTTCCTTTCTGCTGGTCACGCTACTGGTGCAGTTCTGGCTGGGCTCGCGCCACATTCGCCACATACTGCAACACCGTTCTCAGGTGCCTGCGCAATTTGCCGAAAAAATCCCGCTGGCAGCGCATCAGAAAGCCGCCGACTACACCATCGCGAAGACGAAACTGGGTCTGGTTTTACTGATATTTAACGCGCTTGTCCTGATCGGCTTCACCTTGTTTGGCGGCTTGCAGTGGCTGTCTGTCACACTGGTCAAAATCACCGGCCCGGGCATGTGGTATCAGATCAGTCTGATCGCCGCATTTGCTGTGATCAGCAGTTTGCTGGAACTGCCATTTTCGTATTACTCGCAATTCGTGCTTGAACAGAAGTTTGGCTTTAACAAAATGACGCCGGGCCTGTTCTTTGGTGACCTGCTAAAAAGCACGCTGCTGGGCGCGGTGATTGGCCTGCCACTGATCTGGGTGGTGCTGACGCTGATGGATAAATCCGGTGCGTTGTGGTGGCTGTATGCGTGGCTATTCTGGAGCGGTTTTCAGTTATTGATGATGCTGATTTACCCCAGCGTGATCGCACCGCTGTTTAATAAATTCACCCCTCTGGAAGATGATGGTCTGCGTGCGCGTATCGAAGGCCTGATGCAGCGCGTCGGTTTTGCCTCCAAAGGCTTGTTTGTGATGGACGGGTCTAAACGCAGCGCCCACGGCAATGCGTATTTCTCAGGGTTTGGCGCATCTAAACGCATCGTCTTTTTTGATACTTTGTTGTCGCGTCTGGCGCCGGCTGAGATTGAAGCGGTACTCGCGCACGAACTCGGTCATTTCAAATTAAAACACATCGTCAAACGTATGCTGGTGATCTTTGGTATGTCACTGGTTTTTCTGGGTTTGCTGGGCTACCTGAAAGAGCAGATCTGGTTTTATACGGGGCTTGGTGTTGAACCTATGCTGCTGGCAAAAAATGATGCGATGGCGCTGATTTTGTTTATGCTGAGCGTGCCGGTATTCACCTTCCTGTTTTCGCCGCTGACTTCGATCAGCTCGCGCAAACATGAATTTGAGGCTGATGCCTTCGCCGCCAAACATACCGATGCCAATGATCTGGTTGCTGCATTGGTGAAACTATATGAAGACAATGCGTCTACCCTGACACCTGATCCGCTGCATTCTGCTTTTTATGATTCGCATCCCCCAGCGACGGTACGGATTAACAAATTACTGGCGGCATCTTCAGCCGCGTAATTTCATGAATAACGTCAAAAATAATATCAGGAACAACCATGATTAAAACCGCCGATCTGCTAGCTAAAAAATCACAGGAAACCTTCACCGGATTACCGGAATCGGAATTACCTGCTTATCTGGCTGCCACGCCGGGCTGGGCAGTCGATGGCGCGCGTATCGCCAAAACTTATCAGTTCAAAAATTATTACGAAACACTGTCGTTCATCAACGCGATTGCGTATGTGATTCACGCCGAAGACCATCATCCGGAACTGGTCGTCACTTACAACCGCTGTGTGATCCGCTTTGACACGCATACGGTGAACAGCGGTAAAGGCGGCATTTCAGAAAACGACTTCATCTGTGCCGCTAAAATCGACGCCATTTTTGAGCAAAGTTTTTCCTGATGGCGCATCTACAAGGTCTGGTTATCGCTGCACATGGTCGTCATTACCTGATACAGGCAACGATCAACGGCGAAGTACAAAAACTGCATTGCGTCACACGTGGCAAGAAAAGCGATGTCTCTGTCGGTGACGTGGTTGAATTCGCTCTGACGTCGAAAAATCAGGGCGTGATCGAAGCGATTACGCCGCGTAAAACCTTGCTGTACCGCTCAGATCAGTACAAGTCAAAAATGCTGGCAGCGAATCTGACCCAGCTATTGATTGTAGTCGCGACAGAGCCCAGCTTTACTGACGATCTGGTCTCGCGGGCACTGGTTGCGGCAGAATCTTCCGGCATCAAGCCACATCTGATTCTGAACAAAGTGGATGTCACCGAATCACTGCCGAAAGCGCGTGAACGTGTCGGCTTGTATGCGAAGCTAGGCTACCCGGTGCATGAAGTATCGGCTAAAGCCGATCCTGAAGGCACTCGGATGACAATGGAAAACCTGATGCGCGGCCAAAGCACGATATTGATAGGCCAGTCGGGCATGGGGAAATCCTCGCTGATTAATCTGCTGATTCCCGATGCGGAAATCGCCACCCGTGAAATTTCGGCAGCGCTGGATACCGGCAAACACACGACGACGTTCACCCGTCTGTATCAAATGGATGAAAACTCGTATGTGATTGATTCGCCGGGCTTTCAGGAATTCGGTCTGCATCATCTGAGTGAAGGCATGCTGGAACGGGCGTTCCCGGAATTTTTACCTCATCTGGGGCACTGTAAATTCTACAATTGCCACCATCACGCCGAGCCTGGCTGCGCAATTCTGGCGGCAGTAAAAGAGGGCAGTATCGCCGCTATGCGGCACGAGCTGTTTGAACAACTCGTGCATGAATCGGCACAAACGGTCGGTTACTGATCGCTACGGATTGCTGAATTTTTACGCTGACTTTTCCATTGAATTTTCCATTGAATTTTCAGCGTTGAATTACAGCTTGCCTTGCTTCAGGCTTTCCAGCCAGGCACGCTCTGAGGGTTTGAACGGCTTTTGCAACATGCGTTCTGGAATCTCCCACACTACGACTTTTGGCGGTTCCTGCTGCAATGCTTTGCTGTGCAGATAGGCTGAGGCAGAACCGTCAAAATCACCGCCATCTTTGGCCAGATTCGCTACCGGTGCCGCCAGATGCTGACTCAGAAACGGCACAAAATTACCGCGCAAGCTGAATGAGGTGCCGATTAAAGCTACCGCAGGCAATCCGCCGTCACCAAACAAATCGTCGCTGTTATTCGCGACTGGTGCCACGGTACTGGTCGCAGTCCTTTCAATTGCGGGACGTAAAGCAGCCGGTAATCCATCCAGATTGGCGACGCGGAATAAATCCCCCATGCGCTCTGCGATCACGGTTTTCACCGCACCTGCAGGAAGCTCCGCATTGAACTTATCAACCAGGCCAGCACTTTGCAAATGCCTGGCAATCGCTGCCGCCGCTGCATTCGCACCTGCCTCACTCCAGTGCGAATCGGTCCGGTAATAACGCTCACCACTGAAACTGCTCAGTGCAGGATACAGATCGATCACCTCAACCTGTTTTGCACGTAAAGCCTTAATCCAGTCATCGCCGCGTTGGGCAAAGCCCGCTGGCCGGTGCAGGCCACACAGATGCTGCTGTTCCACCCGTGATTTATCCGGAACGACCGCCACCACCAGTTGCACGCCTTGCTTTTTCAGGCTTTGCGCAATCTGTCCGACCATGTATGCGCGCGCATTTGCATTCTGTGCGCCGCCGTCAAATGTCGTCAGCTCTTCCTGTAAAAAAAACCAACCGTCACAACCGACACGCACATTCGGGCCTGCATCGCGCGCAAGATTCCATCGAACCGCCCGCTCAAATTTGGCAAATGTTTTACTCCATGAAAAATGTTCATTGAGCTGCGTCGTAAACATCCGCGTCGCTTCACCCTGAACAATCTTCTGCACGTCCCCCATCTCTCGCCACTTCTGCAGTGGCACTTCTTGCAAAGACGATACCGTCGCAACCAGGCCAGCAGCAAGTATCGCTGCAAACGACAAGGCTGGCACATAGCGCCACGCTCCGGCTTTTTTTGCATCAAAGGAAAAAGATTCGCTCATGTTTTCCTCTTAAAACTGGAAGTACAAAAATGGAATTGCCTTTTGCCCTGCCAGTACGATCACTGCATAAGCAAAGGTAAGTACTGGCCAGACCATACTCCAGCTCATAATACCGAGACCGCCCTGTTTCGCTATCCGGGTCGCAGGATAAACCACGCAAATCAGACCTATCACAAAGGTCAGCAAAATACCGGGACGCAAAGCCAGAATGATTTCATCACCGATACTCATACCGTTTAAACCAAGTTGTCCCGCCCACATGTCGAGCGCATTGTCGAAACCTGCGGCACGGAAGATCGTCCAGGCAAACATCACCGCCAACAAAGTCAGGCTGCGCGAAGCAAAATTGGGCATAGACCAGCCACGTTGAGTAAAAGCGCGATCACAGCACAGTGCGCTACCGTGAATGATGCCCCAGATCAGATAATTCCAGTTATCACCGCCATGCCATAAACCACCGATTGCCATCGTCAGCATCAGATTCACATAGGTGCGGATTTTTCCCTGGCGATTACCGCCGAGGCTGATGTAAAGATAATCCCGTAACCATGACGACAGGGTCATGTGCCAGCGCCGCCAGAAATCCTGTATCGACACCGCAAGATACGGGTTATTGAAATTTTCCTCAAAATGAAAACCCAGCATCAGCCCAAGGCCAATCGCCATTGCGCTATAACCGGCGAAATCAAAATACAGTTGAAACGTATAGGCAATACAGCCAACCCAGGCATCGCCAAAGCCGGGATTTTTCAAGCCAAACGCCAGTGCCACCACCGGTGCCAGCGTATCGGCAATCAAGACCTTCATCGAAAAACCAATCATGAAACGACGTGCGCCAAGCGTGAATTTTTCAAATGAAAAAACACGTTCGCGCAGTTCTTTGTCGATCACTTTATAACGGACGATGGGGCCGGCAATCAGATGCGGGAACATCGCCATATACGCACTGAAAGAAATAAAGCTGTACTGTGCGGGTACGGTCTTGCGACGCACATCCACGATATACGAAATCGCATGTAATACCGTGAACGACAAGCCTATCGGCAGCATCAGGTTTTCCCACGGTATGACGGGCATCTGCCGCCCCGTGAGTATGGTGTTGAGCGACGACACCACCATGTTGGTGTATTTGTACCAGACCAGCGACGCCAGATTCAACACTATGGTTGCCGCCATCAGTCGTGTTTTCAGGCGTTCATCATTGGTTCGGTCAATCAGGATCGCAGCACCCCATGCAAGGATGGTCAGCGCAATAATCAACAGCAGAAATTTAGGCGTCCACCATGCATAAAACAACCAGCTGCCAAACAACAAAGTGTGATTGCGATACTGCTGCGGGGTGACCAGATACAGCGCAAAAAACAGAGGCAGAAATAGCGTCAGAAACTCAAGAGAAGCGAATACCATGAGAAAAATCCTGATTCAGATCAGGAAGTGGAATCGCGTACAAAAAAAGTCTGACGACCTTTTTTCGCAGGAATCACGATAATGCTGTAGCGTTCACCCGCTTGCAATTGCGACATATCGACCGCTGCACCGGCAGCGTCAGTGCCACAATTCGCCTGCACTGTGAGCGCCACTGGGTTCACCAGACGGCGTTGTGTTGTGGCTGGTTTAACGCCTTCAAAAATCGTCGCGGCCTTGGCGCCCCCCGTCAGCGAGGCGGCAGCGCAACTGCTATCGACATTCATCAGAGAAATAGAAGAACGCATGGCATTGAAATCGGTTGGCGCTTCGCGCACCAGCATACTTTCAAGCGCCGTTCCTTTATTCAGGATGGTGACAGTAATAAATTCACCCGGCTTCGCCACAACTTCCACATTGGTTTTAGCGGCACCGACTTGCACACTGGCCTTCAGTTTATCGCCGGCCTTGACCGGATAAAACCGCGAAACACGGCTCTCATTTTTAACATCCAGACTCACTTTAGCGGCGCCGTTGACGACAACGGCCTTATCGCTGCTGGCATTCAAAAAGCGCACGAAGGATGAATCCTGACCAGGTCCGGTTTCATACAAAGGATTATCTGCGTAAGCGCTCAGAGACAAGACGGAAGCCAGGCAAGTAAGGATAATTTTTTTCATTTTGATGAATCAGTCTATGCGGTCAAAGACAAAGCCGACAATACAAACAGGCATCATGCCAGCCAAAAACACCCGTGCGCCACAGATAAAAATCTGGTGGCGCACGGCCGGTCAATCTGGATATTAACGTTTGATTGAATTCAGAATCGCAGGTGTGGCGATCGCATTACCGATCGCACTGCCCCAGGATTTATAGCCAGCACCGTCGAAATGCTGACCGTCAATCGTGCCCCATTCGCCAGGTTTAGACAGGCTGAGTGAATCGATATAAGTGCATGGCGCCACGATCTCAGACAGGTAACCAGACATTTCTTTGGCACGGGCATAAGTTTTATTGAATTTGCCGCCTTCAGTACCCCAGGCCGGGCCAACCCAGACGCAACTCACATTGTTATTTTTGACGCCTTTAGTCAGACGGGAAACCTGTTGCCAGACCCAGTTTTTTTGCAGTTCTGGCTGAGAATACGACGCCATCGTATCGCCATTCACCACAACCACCAGATTTGGTTTGTAGGTTTTGACCAGTTCATTGAACGGACGCGTCATTGCATCCTGCCCGGTTTTCACTTCAACCGGACCATCTTTCAGACGAACAGCACCGCCGCAAGAAGACTGGCTCTTTACCATCCAGTCACCGGCGGCGACGCCGCAGGCACCGAAAGAATAGACGACGGCACCTTTATTCATCAGATCATCGTGCAAAGTCGTGATCAGATAATCAGGTGTGGACATATGGCTATCGCCAATAATCAGGACGGTCAGTCCGGCTAAAAGTGCACTCATAATAATTAATCCGGGTAAATGTTGTTCAATACAAATGATCTGCCAGCTCAAATGCCAGTCAGATTAACGACAAATTCTCTGAAGAAACAAATTCTACAATCAGAGGCATTATAAATAGCTTACCGAGAACCAATGATGTCAGAACAATAAGATTATCAAGTAGAGTTACTTTTTTTTACTAATTCACGAAAATTAACAATTCCGCACGCAATCAAACAACATTTCAATATCGCAACAACAAAGCTGATTTTTCGCAAATAAATGTCAAAAGCGCCCACAAATTAATTTTCAAACCCGTCATCTTCTGAATTTAATATGGGAAAGCCGCTTTAATCCTTTATAATGAAGCAGTTATAACAGGCGGCAGCAAGCTCACTTGCTGCCGGTTTTATTTATGGCTATCAAACACTTCCTGCAATTTTCCGATTTCACGCTGACCGAATTTGAATATGTGATGCAACGTGCGCGCATCATCAAACAACGGTTCAAAGCTTATCAGACCTATCACCCTCTGCTCGACAGAACGCTGGTGATGGTTTTCGAGAAAAATTCCACCCGTACCCGTCTGTCATTTGAAGCTGGCATGCATCAGCTCGGCGGCGCGGCAATTTATCTGAATACGCGTGACAGTCAGCTTGGTCGCGGCGAACCTGTTGAAGACGCAGGTCAGGTCATGTCCCGGATGTGCGACATCATCATGATCCGCACATTCGAACAAGAAATGATAGAAAAATTCGCCGCCAATTCGCGCGTCCCTGTCGTCAATGGTTTAACCAACCAGCACCATCCGTGTCAGGTTCTGGCCGACGTGTTCACCTACATCGAACATCGCGGTTCTATCACGAGCAAAAAAGTCGCATGGATAGGTGACGCGAACAACATGCTGTATTCGTGGCTGCAAGCCGCCCAGATATTCAATTTCCATCTGCATATTTCGACACCCAAAGGCTATGACATGGATATGTCGCTGGTCAGCGCAGATCCGTCGCAGTACACCTTGTTCGACAATCCATCCGATGCCTGTGCCGGCGTTGATCTGGTGAATACCGATGTCTGGACCAGCATGGGTTACGAAGCCGAAAATCAGGCGCGTCTGCAAGCATTTGACGGCTGGATTGTGGATGAAGAAAAAATGGCTCGCGCCAATACGGATGCGCTGTTCATGCACTGTCTGCCTGCTCATCGCGGCGAAGAAGTATCAGCTGGCGTGATCGATGGCCCGCAGTCTGTGGTCTGGGATGAAGCAGAAAACCGTCTGCACGTACAAAAAGCTTTATTAGAATATCTGGTTGTTGGCGAAATCAGCTAAGCCGGATCAAGCACACACCGTTTTAAATAGACATTTTGAAAGCACACTATGAGCGATATTAAAAAAGTCGTCCTCGCCTATTCCGGCGGTCTGGATACCTCAGTCATACTGAAATGGCTGCAAGACAATTATCAATGCGAAATCGTGACCTTCACTGCCGATCTGGGCCAGGGTGAAGAGCTGGAACCGGCACGTGCCAAAGCGATCAAATTCGGCATTAAGCCAGAAAACATTTATATCGATGACGTGCGTGAAGAGTTCGTGCGCGATTTCGTTTTCCCTATGTTCCGCGCCAATACGATTTACGAAGGTGAATATCTGCTCGGCACATCGATTGCCCGTCCGCTGATCGCCAAACGCCTGATCGAAATCGCTAAAGAAACCGGTGCCGATGCGATCTCGCATGGTGCGACTGGCAAAGGCAACGATCAGGTGCGTTTCGAACTCGGTGCTTATGCGCTGATGCCGGGCGTGAAGATCATTGCACCATGGCGTGAATGGGATTTATTGTCCCGCGAAAAACTGATGAAATATGCAGAAGACGCAGGCATAGAAATCGACCAGAAACACAAAAATGGCGGCGCACCGTATTCGATGGATGCGAATTTATTGCACATCAGTTTTGAAGGTCGCCACCTTGAAAACCCAAGTGCTGAAGCAGAAGAATCGATGTGGCGCTGGACAGTCAGCCCGGAAGCAGCACCAGATGCACCAGAATATCTGGACATCGAATTCGAGCGCGGTGACATCGTCGCCCTGAACGGCAAGCGCTTGTCGCCAGCAGCGGTGCTGACTGAATTAAACCGTCTGGGTGGTAAACACGGTATCGGTCGTCTCGATCTGGTGGAAAACCGTTATGTCGGTATGAAATCCCGTGGTTGCTACGAAACGCCAGGCGGCACCATCATGCTGCGTGCGCACCGTGCGATTGAATCGATCACACTAGATCGCGAAGTCGCGCATCTGAAAGATGATCTGATGCCACGTTACGCCAGCATGATTTACAACGGCTACTGGTGGGCGCCAGAGCGTATCGCTCTGCAAACCCTGATCGATCAGACACAACAAACGGTCAATGGCTGGGTACGCGTCAAGCTGTACAAAGGCAATGTGATCACCGTATCGCGTGATTCCAAAACAGATTCTCTGTTCGACATGAACATTGCTACTTTTGATGAAGACGGCGGCGCTTACAACCAGGCGGATGCTGGTGGCTTCATCAAGCTCAACGCATTGCGTATGCGTATTGCAGCAAATGCCCGCGCAAAACGCGGTCAGTAATCAGGAAATACACCCGCTTTTATCAATGCATCTCAGCCCGCTTTTTATGCGGGCTGTTTTTTTGGAACAGAACAACATGACAACTCAATTCGACCAGGTCAGCGTCGTAAAAAAAGCGAATATTTACTTCGACGGCAAATGTGTTTCCCACACAGTATTGCTGGCTGACGGCACAAAAAAAACCATAGGCGTGATTTTCCCATCCAGCCTGGTATTCAATACAGGCGCGGCTGAAATCATGGAACTGAACGCAGGCAAATGCCGCATCCGCGTCAAAGGCGACAGCGAATGGTCAGTATATGAAGGCGGTCAGCAATTTCAGGTGCCAGCCAATTCCAGCTTTGAAATTGAAACGCTGGAAACTCTTGATTACGTTTGCCATTTCGTCGTGTAAGTTGTATTCAGAGGTAATAAAAAAGGGATGCCGCGGCATCCCTTTTTTATTATCGGAGAAACACTCAGACCTTCGCTGTTTTCCTGAAATCTTTCGGACGGAATCCCATCACCGCCAGCACACCGAAATACGCCGCCGCCGATATCAGTATCAGCACGAACAAAGCACCGGCGCGCAGCAACGGCGTATGTTTCATCGCCAGCCAGGGTATCTGATCTGACATCCACGACGATACCGCGGCCATCAGCATTAATGCCGCAGCGAGTTTAATCAGAAACATCAGCCAGCCTTTTTGGGGATGGAAAATACCGCGGCGACGCAAGCCGATAAACAGCAACAGCGCATTAACACAAGCGCCGAGCCCGACCGATAAAGCCAGACCGGCATGCGCGAACAAAGGCACAAACACCAGATTCAGCAATTGCGTTGCGATCATCACGGTCAGCGCGATTTTGACTGGCGTGCGTATATCCTGCCGCGCGTAAAAACCCGGTGCCAGAATTTTCACCACGATCAGACCAATCAGACCGATGCCATAAGAAATCAGGGCATGCGAAGTCATCTGCACCGCATGATCATCGAATTTACCATGGTGAAACAAGGTGGCAGTCAGCGCTTCGGGTATCGTTGCCAGCGCCACGGCAGCGGGCATCGCCAGTAGGAAAGTCAAACGTAAGCCCCAATCCAGCAATGCCGAATACTCGGTGGTATCGCCATCGGCATTGGCTTTCGACAAGCCCGGCAGCAAGATCGTGCCTAAGGCCACACCCAGCAACGCGGTTGGAAATTCCATTAAACGATCTGCGCTGGCAAGCCAGCTGGTGCTGCCAGCAACCATTTTGGAGGCCAGACTGGTGTTGATCAGAATACTGATCTGCGACGCCGACACGGCCAATATCGCCGGCAGCATATTGCGCACGATGCGGCGCACGCCTTCGTCCTGCCATGCGGTATGCGGCCGCCAGCCTATGCGTGGCAACATGCCGATTTTGACCAGAGCCGGTACCTGTATCGCCATCTGCAGCACGCCGCCGACGAAAACCGCGATCGCCAACGCATAGATAGGTTGCTCAAGAAAACGTGACAGCCACAAAGATCCCGCGATTGAGGTCAGGTTATAAATCACCGGCGTAAAAGCCGGTATTTTGAATTCGCGCCAGGTATTTAAAATGCCGCCAGCCAGCGCCACCATCGACATGAAACCGATGTAAGGGAACATGATGCGCGTCATCACCACGCTGGCGTTAAATACGTCCGGCCGGTCAAGCAAACCGTTCGCCGCCACATATAAAATCACCGGCGCACCGACGATGCCAGCCGCGCAGGTCAGCAGCAAAGCCCAGGTCAGCAAAGTCGCGACATGATCGACCAACGCCTTCGTCGCTTCTTCGCCCTGCCTGACTTTATATTCGGCCAGAATCGGCACAAAAGCTTGCGCAAACGCGCCTTCGGCAAATAAACGGCGTAAAAGATTCGGAATACGGAACGCGATATTGAATGCATCGGACAGTGCATTCGCACCGAACTGGCTGTTAATCAGAATGTCGCGCGCCAGGCCTGTAATACGCGACAACATCGTCATGCCGCTGATAGAAGCAAGAGTTTTGAGTAAATTCATGGTGCGGCATTATATCGCGACACCTATCCTGCACTGCACAATCTTCCGTTTTTACCGTGATTTGTTACACTGCAGATTCTGATCTGTTCCCGGAGTAGAGCCATGTACCGCCTCTGTCACCTTAGTCACTTCCTGCGCAGCAGCGCACTCATCGTTCTGAGTCTGTTGAGTTCTCTATCCACCCAGAATGTCGCGGCAAAACAGCCTGATGCGCTGGAAACCGCCGCCAGCCAGTTGTTTGCCAGCGGTTTCCGCGGTGCGATACTGGCAGCGCGCGGCGATAAAATTTTGCTGCAAAAAAGCAGCACCGACTTTGGTGATCTGCAACGCCCTTTCCGTTTCGCCTCGATCACCAAGCAAATGACCGCGATTCTGATAATGCAGGAAGTGGATGCCGGACGTTTGCAACTCGATCAGCCGCTGGGAAAGTATTGGCCAGATTATCCGAATCCGCAGGCGCGCCAGATCACGCTGCGGCAGTTGTTGACGCATTATTCCGGCCTTTACAATGAAAACGCGGAGCCCACGTTTCACATGCGCAATGCCAATCAGGGCGACAATATGCAGGCCTTCGCGGGCGGCATCTGCGCAGGGCCAATGAAGAGTGCGCCCGGCAGCACGTTTGATTACAACAACTGCGATTATCTTGTGCTCGGCGCGATGCTGGAAAAAATCAGCGGCCAGCCATTTGCCCAATTACTCCAAAAACGCCTGTTCCAGCTTGCAGGTATGAAAAACGCTGGTATGTACAACGCCACGATGCCGGACAACCCAACGCATGTGCACGGCATCTTGGGTGGCAAAGCCGAACCGGAAGTGAATTTCGCCAGTTACGGCGCGGCAGGTTCATCGTATGGCACGCTGCAAGACTTACTGGCCTTTGACCGCGCCTTCATTGCAGGCAAACTGCTGTCGTCTGCCGCCCGTGCTGACATGCTGAAACCGAATGCCACCGGCGGCGCGCTCGGCGTCTGGGTCTATCCGTTCAAAGGTGCCGATGAACGCAAACCGACCACCATCGTCGAACGCCAGGGTTGGATTGCCGGGGTGCGCATCCTGAATCTGCTCGACATCCAAAACGGCCATATCCTGATCCTCGTCAGCACCAACGGCGACCTTGATCTGACCCAGACCTGGAATAATCAGGGCCCGGCAGCAGGAATCCTGAAAGCGCTGTTACAGAGTAAATAAGCCTGTCAAACGGCTTCCGGAGGCATAAATATACTCCCGGGAGTATATTTAAAAGCCCTTTGTTTATGCTGAGAATAAGGCGAAAATCAAAGATACTCCCCTGAAATTGGCTTATTCTGCGAGCAAAGCAGTGTCAATCTGCTGGGTATCTTTCAGCGTCTGCAAGACGATGTTCGAACGGATATCCAGCACACCTGTGGTTTTGTAGAGGCGTTCAAGGACGAAGCTGGAATAGTGTTTCAGATTGCGGGCGCGCACGCGCAGCAGGTAATTGGCGTCGCCGGTGATGATGTAGGAACCGGTCACTTCCGGCCACTGCTGCAATGCCTGCGAAAAACTCTCATGCCATTGTTCGACATCGCGCCGCATCGTCACCTGCACAAACGCATCCACTTCCAGCCCGACTTTTTCGGTATCGATCACGGCGCAATAGTGATGAATGACGCCAGCCTCTTCCAGCATACGCACCCGCCGCAGACAGGATGAAGGCGACAGAAACACTTTGTCCGCCAACTCCTGGTTGCTGATACGGCCATCGGTTTGCAGGTAATCGAGAATTTTCAGATCGGTCGCGTCGAGTTGCATGGTTTTCCTGTTTTCTGGTGCATTTGCGCGATGCACAAACGCACATTTGCAATTTCCGTCAAATAACCTTCATTTATTCGCAGTATATTCTACCGATACCGTTTTTGATATTGTGATTTGCAACAATTATTCAGGCAATCCGGCATAAAATCTCTGCCTGTTCTGTTGAGGAGTTTGCCATGTCTGATCTGTCTAAGTTGCCTGAAATGCCCCGCTTGTGGGACATCACACCGGCGATACAACCGGGCATTCCGGTCTGGCCGGGCGACAGTGCTTACAGCGCTGAAACCACCTGGCAAATAGCTGATGGCTGCCCGGTCAAAGTCAGCAAGATCACGATGTCCACCCACACCGGCGCGCACTGCGATGCGCCTTCGCATTACGATGTCGACGGCAAATCCATTGACCAGGTCGCACTCGATACGTATATCGGTGCCTGCCGCGTGATTCATAGTCTGGGCGTGGCACAGGTTTTACCGGAACACGTCAGCGACTATCTGCACAATTTACCGCCACGCGTGTTATTCCGCACCTATCTGCAGGCGCCGCTGATGCAATGGGATGCGGATTTTCCCAGCATTGCCCCGGCAACTATCGATCTGCTGGCGCAACACGGCGTCAGACTGATCGGCATAGACAGCCCGTCTTTCGACCCGCAGGAATCCAAAACGCTGGATGCGCATCTGCGCATGAAACAGCATCAGATGGCGATATTAGAAGGCATCGTTCTTGATGAAGTGCCGGAGGGCGATTATGAATTGATCTGTCTGCCACTAAAACTCGCCGGACTCGATGCCAGCCCGGTGCGGGCGGTACTCAGGGCGCTGCGATAAATCAACACAATAATCAACGCAATAATCAACGCAAAAAACACGAACGCATCAACACGCTCACTATTATTTTCAGGAGATGGATATGACCCTAGCCCACGGCCGCGCAGCCTGCGAGCAACTTGATCAGCAAGATCCGCTGGCCGCTTTACGCGATGAATTTATTTTGCCGGACGGCGTGATTTACCTCGATGGAAATTCACTGGGCGCGCGCCCGAAAGCGTCGCTGCAACGCGCGCAGGAAGTGATAGCGCAGGAATGGGGCACCGATCTGATCAAAAGCTGGAATAAAGCGGGCTGGTTCGATCTGCCCTCCACGCTGGGAAATCAGCTCGCACCGCTGATCGGCGCGCAGGCAGATGAAGTGGTCGTCACCGATTCGACCTCCATTAATCTGTTCAAAGCCATCAGCGCGGCGTTGCAGATGCAGTCTGGCGATGCGCAACGCAAAGTCATCATCACCGAGCGCAGCAATTTCCCTACCGACATTTACGTGGCCGAAGGCATCACCCGCTGGCTGGATCGCGGCTATCAGATACAACTGATCGATACTCCTGACGAGCTGCCGCAGGTCATCAATGAAAAAACGGCACTGGTGATGCTGACGCATGTGAATTACCGCACTGGTTATCTGCACGATATGCGCGCGGTGACCGCCCTGATACATCAGCATGGCGCGCTGGCCTTATGGGATCTCGCGCATTCTGCCGGTGCGGTGCCTGTGGAACTGAACGCAGCGCAGGCTGATTTCGCGGTCGGCTGCACGTATAAATATCTGAATGGTGGCCCCGGCGCGCCCGCATTCATCTGGGTACCGCAACGCCATCAGGCTGCATTTCAGCACCCGCTGTCTGGCTGGTGGGGGCATGCAAGCCCGTTCGCGATGCAGCCACATTTTGAGCCGACGGCCAATATTCGCCGCGCGCTGTGCGGTACGCAACCGATGGTGTCGCTGGCGCTGGTCGGCTGTGGCCTTGATATTTTCGGACAAACCACGATGCAGGCGATACGCAAAAAATCGCTGGCGCTGACCGATTTATTCATCGCACTGGTTGAAAGCCAGTGCGCCGCACATCCGCTGGAACTGGTCACGCCGCGTTCTCATCAGCAGCGCGGCAGCCAGGCCAGTTTCCATCATCCGCATGCTTACGCGATTATCCAGGCCTTGATAGAACGCGGCGTGATCGGCGACTACCGCGAACCCGGCATCATGCGTTTTGGCTTCACACCTTTGTACGTGCGTTATGTCGATGTGTGGGACGCCGTTGCCAGCTTGCGCGACATACTCGACCGCGAAGATTACGATCTGCATGCCAAACGCCATGCAGTGACCTGATCACAGCGGCGATACAGACACCGAGCAGACAACTGAGCAGACCAAGCAACAGCAACGATAAAAAAGAGGAACACAATGAGTAACGACAATACCAGCGCAGGCAAATGCCCGATGTCATGGCATGGCGCGCAGATGGATTTTTCGAATGACATGAGCTACGGCGACTATCTGGGACTGGATCAGATACTGACGGCGCAACATCCGCGCTCGCCGAATCATAATGAAATGCTGTTTATCGTCCAACACCAGACCAGCGAACTCTGGATCAAGCTGATGCTGCACGAGCTGCATGCGGTGCGGCAACAGATACGCAACAATGATTTGCCGCCCGCATTCAAAATGCTGTCACGCGTCGCCCGCATCATGGATCAGCTGGTGCATGCCTGGGATGTGTTGGCAACCATGACGCCGAGTGAATACACGGCGATCCGCCCTTATCTTGGTGCGTCATCCGGTTTTCAATCGCATCAGTACCGCGAACTGGAATACCTGCTCGGCAATAAGAATGCGGCTTTACTGAGCGTGCATGAAAGCAAACCGGCGATCCATGCCACGCTGAGCGATGCACTGCACACGCCATCGATTTACGATGAAGCCATCATGCTGATGGCACGTCAGGGTCTGGTGATTGATGCTGAGCGCTTGCAAGCCGACTGGACGCAATCGACGACATCCAACGAATCCGTCAAAGAGGCATGGCTGCAAGTCTATCGTGCGCCGGAACAGCACTGGTCTTTATATGAGCTGGCAGAGAAACTGGTCGATATGGAAACCGCATTCCGCATCTGGCGCTTCCGTCATGTGACAACGGTAGAACGCATTATCGGCTTTAAAACCGGCACCGGCGGCACGGCTGGCGTCAGCTATCTGCGCAAAATGCTGGATGTGGTGCTGTTTCCGGAATTGTTCGCCCTGCGTACGGCGCTGTAAGCATGACCGCCTGCCAAACCTGACTCAAGAATCACGTCGCAACATCCTGGCTGCCCCCCTCTCTCGCAGCGGCTTGCCGGGATGTTGATGCCGCGCAATCTTTCTGCCCTTGATGGATTTATAATGTGAGCGTGTTTCCCGGATACCCACTTATTGATTATCCATCCCGTCACAGCAATCTTATTACCATCACCAGTTGCATGATGAATGTCCGTAACAGTAAGAGGGCATAAGAACGATGTCGCGGCTGGATTGATTATGGAGTCTGACATGCACCGCCACGGTATTACCGCTATTCCTGATTTCCCCGCGTCTGCCACACCACTTGACGCTCAGCGCCACGATCTGCGCACTGCAGCGTATGTAGAAACAGCAATCCGCCTGCAACAAAGCCACGGCACCAGTTGCGCACTGGAATACCTGCAGGCCAATGATGTCGATCCAGTCACCAGTGGTCGTGTCCTGACCCATCCGGAAAGACGCCGCCACTCTCTGTAATTTCAGCATGACATCAGATACCCGGTTGAAGGCAAATCGCAGATAATGTTGATTTGCCTGTGTACTTTTTCCGGACGATGCCATGCTGACTTTACAAACCGCACTGACTTTCTTTGGTATTTCAATTTTGCTGGGACTGACGCCCGGCCCCGATAACCTGTTCGTGCTGATGCAATCGGCAACGCAGGGACGCAAAGCAGGCATGCTGGTCGTCTTCGGTCTCAGTAGCGGCATCATCGTCCACACCTGCGCCATTGCGATGGGGCTGGCCGCTCTGTTTGCCGCCTCGGCAACCGCGTTTCTTGTTCTCAAATTCGTCGGTGCAGCTTATCTTGCGTATCTGGCGTGGGGCGCATTTCATGCTCCGGTCGGCGATACGGCAGGCAACAGCGCGCCAGTCATGCGTCCGGCGCAACTGTATTTGCGCGGCATTATCATGAACCTGACGAATCCTAAAGTCGTGTTATTTTTCCTCGCGTTGCTGCCGCAGTTTGTATCGGCGGAACGTGGTGCGATAGCGCCGCAGTTTTTTCAGCTTGGTGCTATTTTCATCGTCGCGACGCTGATCACCTTTGGCGGCATCGCCTGGTTCGCCGCCAGTGTTGGTCAGCGTTTGCGCCGCTCGGCACAAGCACAGCGCTGGCTCAATCGCAGCGCGGCGACTGTGTTTGCCTTACTGGCAACCAAACTCGCGTTGGCGCAACGCTGAGAAAGTTTCTTGCATCAATTAAACTGCTCGCTTTGACGACAGAAATTCAGGAGTAAACATGCATACCGTAATACGCGAAAATCAGGCCGTCGTGCCATCCAAAATCGTCTGCGCCGGCCGCAATTATGTCGAGCACATCGCCGAACTCGATAATGAAGTACCGACGGAACCCGTGATTTTTGTCAAACCAAATTCGGCTCTGTCTGACGAACTGCGCTCGGATGGCGACGATATTCATTACGAAGGTGAAATCAGCTTCCTGCTGCACAATGGCAAGATCGATGCGGTCGGCTTCGGGCTGGATCTGACCCGCCGTGCGGTGCAGACCAGCCTGAAAAAACAAGGCTTGCCGTGGGAACGGGCCAAAGCCTTTGATGGCTCGGCAGTATTCAGCCGCTTCGTACGCTTTGACGGCAATCTGGACGCTTTACGACTGGAGCTGCTGATTAACGGACAGCTCGCACAACAGGGCGGCACACCGCTGATGCTGTTTAAACCTGCACAATTGCTGGCATCGATACAGAGTTTTATGAGTCTCAATGATGGCGACATCCTGATGACGGGCACACCGAAAGGCGTGGGACCAGTACAGCGCGGTGCAATTTTCACCGGCAGGATTTATTCCGGCGACAGCCTGCTGGTCGAGCAGCAATGGACTGCGTTGTAATCATACAAAAAAAATAAACCATCACTTTGTAACAAATATTTTACAATACCCCTCGATAAAATCTTTGTCTCCCGCCGCTGAATTACTGGTCAGAAAAAAGCGCGGGAACAATTCATTACCTTTATTTTTGACTGGAGTATTCATGCTCAACCCGGTTGTCTGTTTTTCTGTTGTGCTTATCCTGCTCGCACCGCTATCGGCACACGCTGATTTAAAAAAATGTGTCAGCAGTTCCGGTACGGTTACCTACACAGATCAACCTTGTGCCAGCAAAGCAGGCGAATCAGTCAAGGAAGTCCGTGACGATGCGGCATTAAAGAAAATCAGCTCGCGCATCAAAGAACAGGATGTGGGAAAAAGTTGTTGGCAACTGTCGCATCGCTATTCACAATGCAACGTCGCTGTTGAGCATTTGCTGATGTCGAATTTCCGCGAAAACTGCAGTATCCCGATGAGTCAGTTCGAGCGTGAACGGGCCAAGGAGAATTCACGTTCAAGAAATTATCGTGAAGAACAAGAAGGAAATGATCTTGAATACAACCATCGCTATACCAGCAAAAGCCGCGATGTACTTGAATGTGATGGTCTGCAAAGAAATATGTGGGATTTTCTGAAATCCACATTCAACGACAAGATCAGCCAGCAAGACGCAAAAGCCATCGATTACAAACTGCAAGCAGCTCCTGCAGACGGGCGCGATCCCGTCATTCTGAAACGTAATAAGCATTAAGCGTCACAGATACTACTACTGCAAAACCACCGTAAAAAGAGCCTCAAAAAAATAGCTTCATACACAGCCAGTAGCGCGTATGAAGCTATTTTTTTTATGAAGCATTTTTTATAAAACTTTTTTCACTGTCGTCGGATTTTACAGACGGTCAATCACGCTCACATTGTGATAACGGTAATTGTCACGCGCTTCGATGGCGAGATCTTTAGGCGTATTGCCGTCTTCATCTCTGACAGTCACCGGGGCACCGGCGGCCAGCAAGGTATCCACCACATTATTTGACTGTGCCGTCATCGCCGCAAAATGCAGTGCGGTTCTGCCCTTTTTATCCGTGAGATAAACCGAGGCCGAATTGCGCAATAACTCGGCAACGATATCGTTCTTCCCCTCTTTGGCGGCGTAATGCAGAGGCGTCATTCCCAGCGCATCTTTGGCGTCAATATCGGCTCCCGCACCCGCCAGCACACTGATTGCTTTAACGCTGGCGTAATGTATGGGAACACGCCCGACATTATCCGGCTCATTCATGTTGAGGCCTTTGGCCACCAACAGCGCCAGCACTTTATTATCCATGCCGCCTTGCGCAGCGATATGCATCAGGGTTTTACCGTCACGGCTACGTTCGGCCGGATTTAATCCCAGCCCCAGAAAATACTCTATCCGGTCGCCCTGCGCCCGCATCGCCACAGACTGCAGCAAAGTCATGTCGCGCATGATGCCGATGTCTTTCGGTTCAGCGCCATTCGCCACGATCCATTTCAGACTATCCAGTGAAGCGCTGCCTGCCACATCGTATAAGAGCCGGTTCATGCGGGCGGTTCCCGCTTTTCTGGCGACATCAGCGAGATTGCTGCGCTCGTTGTTATTATCGATTAAACCTTGCTCAAGAAAGATGGATTGCAACTCCATACGCAGCGGTGCTGATTGCGCCATCCTGCGATTATTAGTCGTACACCATGCCATCAAGCTGACCAGAATCAAAACGATGAAGATTCTTGCCCACACCATGCCACGAGAAGCCTTACCACTCATTCGTACTCCGTCACGAAAAATTACAAAATAGATATGGCCTATTTTACTGAGTTTTATTTTTAGTGAGGGCATTTTCTGATGTCTCACAATGACGGGACGATTTCCATCCTTGTCTCAGGCTCGCCATCTGGCGATGGCACGTTACCGTATCAGCATGCCCTTACCGGGCGCTGAATGAAGGTTTTTTATTGAAAAAATACTGGGGGGAGTATTTTTTACACCCTTTATTTCATGCCGACAATCAGCATGAAATCGCAGATACTCCCCCTTTTTCAGTAAATAAAGGATGAGTGCAGAGGCAAAATAGTTGGCGTCAGACGGGGCATGAAAAACAACATGGCAGCGATTTTTCGTCAGCGTTCAGGATGCCAGCGCCTGCTGCAAAGGTAAATATTCTGCCGGATTCAGAATGCTGTAAGTTTTTTCCTGATCCTGATCGCGGACGGTGATGATCTGAGTGACGCCACTTTGGCGCCGCCCAAATGCCGCAATTTTGCCGCTTCTGGCGGGTAGCAGTATCAGCAACTGCTCAACCGCAAGCCCGATCAGCATGCCGTCGATACGCATGATCAGCACGCGGCGTTCCGGGCTATCCGGCGTTGGCGTCTGATTGCTCAGCATACGCAAATCCCACAAGGCCAGGGTCTGCTGATTCCAGATAAAGTTCCCCAGCTGCGCAGGGTTTCCCGCTGTATTTGTATCAAGCTGAGCCGGAAAATAAACGATGGCCTCCAGCCAGCGCATGCCGACCGCCCAAGCGCGTCCGCCCTGCACCACCACATGCGCTTGTAACGCAGCATCCAGGTCCGCCTGACTCTGTTGATCTGGTTGCTGGTTTTGCTGGTCTTGTTTGGCACTCTCTGCTTTCTGGCTCAGCGCACTCAGGGAACATGTATTCACCAGTTCAGCCCCATCGACCAGCAACAGGCGTTCCGCCGCATTCAGATGCAATACGCCGCTTAATACGGTGTTGACAGGTAAACCAGCACTGGCAGCCGTTTGCGCTGCGCTGGTATCGAGTGGCGTCACCGCGCGGGCGACCTGTACCGGTAAGCCCGCATAACGCCCCTCACTGCCCAGTATCACCAGCAAGTTTTCTTGCGCTGATGCCGTCGTGTCGTGTGCAGATTCATCCGCTGCTTGCGGTGGTAAGCCTAATGCCGCCATCGTGCGCAAGACCGGCACATCACGTTCGCGCCAGATCGTCATACCCAACCACGCCGGATGGCGTCCTAATATCGTGGTAACGACAGGCATGGAAATCACAGCGGCAACATCGGCAGCGGGAATCGCCAGCACCTGTCCGGCAAGCTCAAACAATGCATGCGGCACTGTGCTGGCTGAGGCTGAGGCTGAGCCTGCGTCAACGGCAGCAGTTGCGGCCAATTCGCTATCGGCCGCTGCGATGGAAGTCGCAAACTCCTCATCCGCCGCACTCCATACCTGTGACAGCCGGATCAGTGCATCGACATCAAGCAGACCCAGAGCCTGCGACTCTTGCTCACCAGCGGCAATACTGACGGTGGAATGAAACAATTCTTCGTCATCCTCACGCTGAACCACGCGCTGAATCTGACTGCCAGGGACGCGCTGCAAACCTTCAACCTGATCAATCGCCACACCGACCAGATGCGCATTCTGGCGCAATAATAATATCTGTCCGGGTAGCTCGCCACGTTCATCCGGCCACGGCAACCAGCGCCGCAAATCGAGCAATGGGATGGTCTGCTGTCTATACACAAACACACCGGCAATCGCCTGATCGCGACGTGGCAACAGCGTCAGCTGCGGCTGTCGGATCGCCTGCACGACATCGTTCAGCGGCACCGCAAAACGCAGGTCACCAAGCCGGCAGAATGTCATGCTCAGGCTGCTGTCGTTGCGATGCGCGTCGTTCAACGCTACCGATGCTGCGGCAAGGGTCACAGGCGCTCCGTCGATTGATTCAATTCGTTGAGCAAGTTCACGACGTTGCGGGTCGCATCCGCCTGCTCGCTGGTCGCGCCGTAAATAGCGGCGATCGATTGCGTGGTGTTATTCATTGAATCGAGAATCCGTGCAAACGAATCGCCGACCTGTTCCGACAAGCGCCCGCCCTCATCCACCCGCGTCACGGTTTGTGTGATCAACTTGGCGATCTCGCGTGCTGCCAGCGTCGATTTCTCTGCCAGCTTACGCACTTCGTCAGCGACCACAGAAAAGCCCAGCCCTTGCTCGCCAGCGCGTGCGGCTTCGATCGCCGCATTAAACGCCAGCAAATTGGTCTGGCTCGCTATATCGGCAATCGTGTTGATAATTTCGTTGATGTCGTTTGACGATTTCTGTATCGCCTGTATCGCTTCTTGCGAACGCTTCAGCACACCGCTGCCGTCGGCCGCATGTTGCTGCGTTTTCTGCGCCAGATCATTCGAGTGTTCAGAACTCTTGGAAATACTGTCGATTGATGCGGACAGTTCATCGAGTATGCGCGTGATCGATTCAACTTTTTCTGAAATCAGGTTTTCTCTATCCACCTGCTCGGTAATATCCACCGCATATTTCACGACCTTGTACGGTTTGCCTTCCAGATCGAGGATAGGATTGTAGGTTGCCTGTATCCAGACTTCTGCGTCGTGTTTTCCTATCCGTTTATAGCGCCCGCTTTTAAACTGGCCGTCCGCCAGATCCGCCCAGAAATGACGGTATTCCAGCGATTTGACCAGTGCGGCTTCACAAAAAATTTTATGGTGCTGGCCGATGATTTCCTGTTCGGTAAAACCAAAAGTACGCAAAAAATTAGCATTCGCCGTCAGGATATTTCCCTGCAAATCGAATTCAATCACCGCTTGCGAACGGGAAATCGCATTTTGCTTGCCCTCAGATTCTGCCTGCCTGGTACGCAGCTCCGTAATATCGGTCGCAAACTTCACGATCTTGTATGGTTTGCCATCCGGATCAAACACCGGGTTGTACGACGCCTGTATCCAGACATCCTTGCCATGCACATCGAGCCGCCGATACACACCGGCATCAAATTCACCACGCCCGAGGCGTTCCCAGAAATTCAGATATTCGACAGAACGCGCTTCGTCCTGCGTGCAAAAAAGACGATGATGTTGCCCCGTTATCTGTTCGATGTTGTAGCCGAAAATCTGCAGAAAATTCTGATTCGCAGCTAACACTCTGCCATCAAGAGAAAATTCAACAACCGCTTGCGCGCGGTCTATCGCATTGATTTTTCCCTCATCGTTCGCGCGTCGTAATTTTTCAGCGGTAATGTCGGTCGCAAATTTGACGATGCGTGCGGGCTTGCCATCGTCGCCCATGATGGGGTTGTAAGACGCATGTAACCAGACTGTTTTGCCGTCTTTTCCGTAGCGATGAAATTCACCCGAATAAGTTTCGCCCTTGGCTAACTTACTCCAGAACTGGCTATATCCTATGCCGTTGACATAAGCCGGTTCGCAAAAAATCTTATGATGCTGGCCGACCACTTCGTCACGCGTGTAGCCCATCGTTGAAAGAAATAATTCATTCGCATGCAGGATATTGCCTTGCAGATCAAATTCGATAATCGCCTGCACGCGGTTGAGCGCTTCGATCAAGGCATTCTGGCGAGAGATACTGGACTGGTTCATGACGGTGCTCTTTATGTTTGATACTCAGTGATGATGGCTGAATCAGCCCACTGCGCTGGGACCGTGAAGGAGCGCTCTGGCCGCCACGCTCGTGGCTGAAAGTGCGCATGCCGCTAAAAGCGAAAAATAAGCTGAAAAAAGCCACCGGAATAACATCGCTAAATTTGATAGATGATTAAAAATCAGCGTTGCATTGTTTTTATGTTTATGAGTGCAATCGTTTGATTCTATAGGATATTCAGCCGCAGCAATGGCTGATTGCCAGTAGGAAATAATATTTAACGAATCAGCCGCGCATCGTTTGCGATCAACGCTGACCGCTAATCACAACAACAGAGGGAAAAGTACGTTGTTTACGTTGATTACTTTGATTACGTTGAGGAATGAGATGTGCCAGGACTGGTCCCGCCGACAGGAATCGAACCTGTATCTTACGCTTAGGAGGCATACGTTCTATCCATTGAACTACGGCGAGACACGGTGTGAACAGCGACAGGCGCTGTTCAGCAAGCCCGCCATCTTACCTGAGCAGCCCCTAACAATCAATCAAGGCCGTATCAAGCTTCAGTCAAAGACGAATCAAGATCGCTAAGCGCTGCGCTGCCTGTCGTACAATACGGGTTTTCTCCAATGTAGTCCGGCATGATCTGCCGTACTGATCTCACAGGTATTTATGGCAGTTATCTCATTAAGCGATGCCCAATTGGCATTCGGTCACGTTGCTCTGCTCGATCATGCAGAGTTTTCCCTTGAAACCGGCGAGCGCGTCGGTCTGATCGGCCGTAACGGCACCGGCAAATCTTCTTTGCTGAAAATTATCGCCCGCACTTCAAAAATCGATGATGGCCTGCTGGTGCAGCAACAAGGTCTGAAAATCGCGTATGTGGAACAGGAACCGCAATTTGACCAGAACATCAGCGTGTTTGACGCGGTGGCTTCCGGTCTCGGTGAATTGCCTGCGCTGTTGCAAGAATATGAAAGCCTGACCGGCCAATTCGGTGGCGACAATGATGATGCGCTGATGGAGCGTATGCATGACATTCAGGTCAAGCTGGATGCCGCCGACGCCTGGAGCCTGGGCAATAAAGTCGAAACCACGCTGGATAAACTCAATCTCGGTAAAGACGCGATTATGGGTACATTGTCAGGCGGGATGAAAAAGCGGGTGGCGCTGGCCTGCGCGCTGGTCAGTGCGCCGGATGTATTGTTGCTCGATGAGCCGACCAATCATCTGGATTTTTCCTCTATTCAATGGCTCGAAGGTTTGCTGAAAGATTTCAAAGGCAGCGTACTGTTCATCACGCATGACCGTAGTTTCCTCGACAATGTAGCGACCCGCATCGTGGAACTCGATCGCGGCAAGCTGACTTCGTATCCCGGCAACTTCACCACTTATCAGACCCGCAAAGCAGAACAGCTGGAAAATGAAGAAGTCGAAAACGCCAAGTTTGATAAATTTTTAGCGCAGGAAGAAATCTGGATACGCAAAGGTGTGAAAGCGCGCCGCGTGCGCGATGAAGGTCGCGTCAAACGTCTGGAACAATTGCGTCTGGCACGCAGCGCGCGACGTGAATTGCAAGGCCAGGTCAAGCTCGATGTCACCACGGGCGAGCGTTCCGGCAAGATCGTCGCCGAGCTGGAAAACGTCAGCAAATCGTTTGGCGAGAAAGTCATCGTCAGAGATTTTTCCAGCATCATCATGCGCGGCGATAAGATCGGTCTGATCGGTCAGAACGGCGCCGGTAAAACCACCTTGCTGAAACTGATACTCGGTCAGGAAACACCGGATAGCGGCACCATCAAACAAGGCAGCAAATTGCAGATCGCGTATTTCGATCAGATGCGGGCACAGTTAAACGATGAAATGAGTCTGGCAGAAACGATTGCACCGGGCAGTGATTTTGTTGAGATCAACGGTCAGCGCAAACATGTGATGTCGTATCTGGGCGATTTCCTGTTTGCACCGGAACGCGCCCGTTCACCGGTCAAATCTTTGTCCGGCGGCGAACGCAATCGCCTGTTGCTGGCGCGCCTGTTCGCCAAACCAGCCAACGTCTTGGTGCTCGATGAACCGACGAATGATCTTGATATCGACACGCTGGAATTACTCGAAGAATTGCTCGAAGAATATACCGGCACCGTTTTCCTGGTCAGCCATGACCGAACCTTCCTCGACAACGTCGTCACACAGGTGATCGTCTCTGAAGGTGAAGGTCAGTGGCGCGAATATATCGGCGGTTACAGCGACTGGGAACGTTACAGCAATTCCGTCGCCAAATCCGCGGCGAAAGCGGACAGCAAACCAACCGCCAATGTCGCCAATACAGCAGCGACCGCAAATGTACCCGCCGCCGCGAAAGCCAAAAAGCTCAGCTACAAAGAGCAACGCGAGTTAGAAGAATTGCCTAAGCTGATCGCGCAACTGGAAGCGGAGCAAGCTGCGATTACCGCGCAACTCGCCGATGCTGACTTGTATAAAAATGGACCGGACGAAGCAAATAAATTGAATGCGCGCTTTGCCGAGATCGATGAGGAATTGCTGACAGCGCTGGATAAATGGGAAACCATCGAAGCCAGAAGTAAAGGCTGAATCCAACCGCAGTAAAGCAAAGAGAGGTGCACGGATGGCACCTCTCTGCATTTGGACTACAGGAGTCACTATGAAGACACGACGCGAACTATTCTCAGCCTCAACCGTGCTCGGCAGCTTGCTGCTGGTTCTCAGTATGACAACGGGTGCGCAGGCGCAAACCCTGTATCGCTGCGGCAATTCATATCAGGACAAACCCTGCGACAAAGGCCAGAAAGAGCAGATCTTAGGCAAGCTCGCCATCACAGACAATACGAATAAACCGGTGGTCGATGCGTCGTGTCGCTTGCGTGGTGAAGACGCCAAAAAAATTATCTGGATGCGTGAAGCCGGTGCGACGCAAGAGCGTGTTTTGTCTGAAGCCGGCACCGAAGAGCGCAAGAAACTGATCAATGAAATTTACGCGCAACGTGGCAATGCTGCGGATGTACGGGCGGCGGTTGAAAAAGAATGCATGGATGAAAAACAGCGTGCAATGAATGCCGCAAAACCAGCAGTACCAGCTGCGCCAGCGACACCAGCGTCGGCCTCGGCACCGGCTGCCAACGAAAAAGCCGCATCGGCAAGTGCGCCCGACAATGGCGAAGCAGCGCGCAAAAAAGCAATGTGCGATAAGGTGCGTGAAGCGCTGGTCAGCCTGCGTCAGGCAGGCAACGCGGGCAACGCCGACAAGGATTTAAAAAGCATGGGTTGCGATCGCTGAAAGTTGTACACAACACACGGCGCAAAACTGCCAACGAAACCAATTCATGCCAACGCATACCGGAATAGCTCTGAATTTGCCCGAATATGCCTTAAATATACTCCCCCCAGTATATTTTTAAGCCCTTTATTTATGCTGAGATAAAGGCGATTTCATTAAAAAAGAGGGGGAGTATCCGTATTGACAGAAAAAACCGGCGCATACGTCAAAGCGCCAGCCAGCACAATCTGCAGAGAAATAATCAGACAAAAAATCAGACAAACACCGGTTCAATTTCCAGCGTCACTGCAAACGTCGCTAACACATCGGCCTGCACTGCCTGCGCCAGCGCGCGCACTTCTACTCCGCTTGCACCGCCCCGGTTCACCAGCACCAAGGCCTGTTTTTCATAGACACCGGCACGTCCCAGATTTTTTCCTTTCCAGCCGCAACGCTCTATCAGCCAGCCTGCCGCCAGTTTGTACTCGCCGGACGCTTGCGGATAACTGACCAGATCAGGATAGTTCAGCAACAGCGCATCGCGCTGTGCCGCGCTCACCAACGGATTTTTGAAAAAACTGCCGGCATTACCGATCACCTGTGGATCGGGTAATTTCGCCTGACGTATCGCGATAATCGCATCGCTGATTGCGCGTGGCGAAGGTGCGCTGATCGCTTGCAGTTGCAGATATCTGGCGACATCGGCATAGCCGATTTTTGGCTGCCATTGTTTAGGTAACGCAAACTGCACGCTGGTGATTGCCACGCGGTCTTTCAGCGCATGTTTGAAAATACTGTCGCGGTAGGCAAATTGGCACGCAGCCTTATCCAGCACCAGCATCTCGCCAGTGGCAAAATCAAATGCTTCTAGCTGAAACAAAGCATCCTGCACTTCCATGCCATACGCGCCGATATTCTGTATCGGTGCCGCGCCAACCGTGCCGGGAATCAGGGATAAATTTTCCAGCCCGCCCAGGCCCAGCGCCAGCGTCCATTGCACGAAAGCGTGCCAGTTTTCACCGGCCTGCGCCTGCACATAAACAAATTCAGCATCTTCACCGACGATGGATTTGCCGAGTAAATCCATCTTCAGCACCAGCGCATCGACCTGATCCGACAACACCAGATTACTGCCGCCCCCCAAGATCAGACGCGGCATTGCAGCGATCGCCGGATCAGCGCGCAACGCGCGTAACTGCTCAATGTTGGTGATGGATAAAAAGTAATTCGCCTGCGCCGCAATGCCAAAAGTATTGTACGGTTGCAGCGAAACATCGCGGGAAAAAGAAAGATTCGTCGTCATAGGGTGCAAATTATAGCTGCTGCGCTTTGTGACAGCCGCGCATTTGATAAAATGACGCACGTTTATTTATTTCACCAAGGAAGCACTATGCCCTCATTTGATACCGTCTCTGAAGCAAACATGGAAGAAGTGAAGAATGCGGTCACGCAATCGAACAAAGTCATCACCAATCGCTTCGACATGAAAGGCACCAGCGCCAAAATCGAACTCAAAGATAAAGAGCGCGAAGTCGTGATTTTTGGCGATACAGAATTCCATCTGGATCAGATTATTACTGAGCTGACGCAAACCATGGGAAAACGTAAAGTCGATGTGCGTTTCCTGGATTTCGGTAAAGTTGAAAAAATCGGCGGCGACAAGGTCAAGCAAGTCATCAAGGTCAAAAATGGCATTGAGACCGAAGACGCAAAGAAAATTGTCAAAGTGCTGAAAGACAGCAAAATGAAAGTGCAAGCCAGCATACAAGGCGACGCTGTGCGCGTTCAGGGCGCGAAGCGCGATGATCTGCAAGCAGCGATGGCTTTACTGCGCAAGGAAATCAAAGATTTGCCGCTGGAATTCAATAACTTCCGCGATTGATTGCTGACGCGGATATCGTGCAATATCGCGCAATCTTGAGCCATATTGCACGATGCCCCATGATATCCGCTTCGTTCCGCCTTCCGACCTCACACCGAAAGTCACCATGAAACGCCTTGCCCTGCTGCCTCTTTTATTGTGTTCACTGACGTCCTTCGCAACGGATGTCGGCGTGGTCGGTTTATTCCCGGGTAAGGCGATACTGGTTGTCGATGGCGCGCCGCCCAAGGCTTATGCGGTAGGCAGCGCGCTGAGCAGCGACACCAAACTGGTCGATGCAGATCGCGAATCCGCCACCATCGTCAGCAACGGCAAACGCTACGTGCTGGTGATGGGGCAAACCGTCCACCGCTCGGCCGCCAGCAGCGGTAACAGTGTGGTTCTGAAAGCGGGTGATCGCGGGCATTTTATGGCGCCTGCCATGATCAACGGCGTCAGTGTGAATATGATGGTCGATACCGGTGCCAGCCTGATCGCTTTGCCTGCAACTGATGCGACGCGCATCGGCCTGAATTACAAAGCGGGGCGCATGGGCCGGGCCAATACGGCCGGTGGCGTCGTCAATACGTATCTGATCAAGCTCGATACGATCAAGATCGGTGACATCGAATTACATCAGGTGGATGCGTCCGTCATCGAAGCAGGCCTGACGATGCCTTTGCTGGGCATGTCGTTTCTGAACCGCATGGAAATGCGTCGCGAAGGCGATCAGATGACCCTGAGCAAACGTTTCTGATCAGGGTCACAGACACCAATAAGGCAGCACTTACGCTGGTTGCGCCTCAACGACGCGACGCTGTCTGACCGCCGCTGCCAGACCTTCCAATACCTTGACACTGGAATCCCAGTCGATACAACCATCGGTCACAGACTGACCATACACCAGCTCCTGACCCGGAACCAGATCCTGACGTCCGGCCACCAGATGTGACTCAACCATCACGCCGACAATGCGCGTGTCACCAGCAGCAAGCTGAGCGCCAATATCCGCACAGACCGGAATCTGGTTCGCTGGATTTTTCGAGCTGTTGGCATGCGATGCATCGATCATCAGGCGCGCAGCCAGACCGGCTTTCGCAATATCCTTGCAGGCCGCATCGACACTCGCTGCATCGTAATTCGGCGTTTTTCCACCGCGCAGAATAATGTGGCAATCTTCGTTACCATTGGTCGAAACAATCGCTGAATGACCGCCTTTTGTCACTGATAAAAAATGATGCGACTGCGAAGATGCCTTAATCGCATCGACCGCAATTTTGACATTGCCATCGGTGCCATTCTTAAAGCCGACCGGGCAAGACAAGCCAGACGCCAGCTCGCGATGGACCTGCGATTCTGTGGTGCGGGCACCGATGGCCCCCCAGCTGATCAGGTCAGCAATATACTGCGGGCTGATCACATCGAGAAATTCCGTACCAGCTGGCAAGCCGAGTTCATTGATATTGAGCAGCAGTTCACGTGCGATACGCAGGCCATCATTGATGCGGAAGCTGTTATCCATGTACGGATCGTTAATCAAGCCCTTCCAGCCGACGGTGGTGCGCGGTTTCTCGAAATACACGCGCATGACAATTTCTAACTCACCGGCAAAACGCGTGCGCTGCTCTGCCAGACGACGTGCGTATTCCATCGCAGCTTTGGTATCGTGAATCGAGCAAGGACCTATCACCACCATCAGGCGATCATCTTTGCCGTGCAGAATATTGTGCAAGGCGGTGCGTGCGTGCGCAGCAGTTTCAGAGGCTTTGACAGAACAGGCAAACTCACGGATCAAATGTGAAGGTGGAACCAGTTCTTTCATTTCGCGTATGCGTAAATCATCGGTACGGTGCATGTTCTCTCCTGTGTCTTTCAAGTATAAATAAGTGCAAATGGTTGAATTTGTGGCAAAAAAAAACCGCCATGACTGGCGGTTTTTTCAGAAATCTGGTTGAGCTTTTTTTCTTTGTGCGCTTACCTTCTTCCGACCGCCTGTGGCTTGGAATAGCTAAAGTAAAAAAAGAAAAAGAAGTGCGCAAGTTTCATAAATTAGGCGTTTAGCTTGAATCGCTATATTAAATTTTGATAAAACTTAAAAAGTTCGGCATTGATATTGCATCAAAAATCAGCAATTGGCAAGCCAAATCCCGCCAATTCGTATTTATTTTTTCCAGAGCGCTGGTGGTTCCGGCGGAATATCACCTTCAGGATACACATTCATGATGGGTTTGCTCTGCTCTTTCAATTTCACTTGCGGTACGTTGCGCCCCATCCATTGCCGCATGCTGGTCAGATTGGTCGCAATATCACGACGCTCAGGATTAAGCCGGACGGCGCGCTCCAGCAAATTCAGCGCGTTTTCATAATCGCCTTGCGCAGCAAGAGACACCGCCTGATTATTCAATGCAGATGCATCAAATGGATTTACTTTCGCTGCTTCAGCAAATTTTTTACTGGCTGCAGCGGCGTCCCCTTCCGCCAGATGTACCCGCCCTTCTGCCTGTAAATCCGCAGCGCTTACCAGGGTTGATAACAGCAGCGTTGCCGACGCGACGATCAAGGTATTCATGATAGTTTTCATCGGTCAATTTCCCAGATAGTAAGGCTTAGGCGCAATCGGCGGGAACGAGACCTGACCTCGCCGTGGCTCAAAGGTGTAACGGATATACAGCATGCCGCTGGCATCGGTGAAGTCACCGGAATTATCGGCAGATAACCTGCCGCCCAAAGTAAAATGCGGCGACAGCAAATACTCTAATGCGCCTGAAATTTTGTATTGCAATCCGGTATGCGACTGCCCGGCATAGCTGCTGGCAATATTCAACGCAGGATTCGCCGCCGCAAATAACTCCAGCTCAGTCTGGTCTGCGCTGATCAGCGGGTAGTACGGCGCCGCATCTTCGCGGAAATGCTGGACACCAACCGAAGCACCGGCCTGATACGACAACTTGCCATAACGTCCGCTGATTTCCAGTGGCACATTCAGAGCGACATACGATTGCGGGCTGAAATACCCACCGTGGCCGTAAGTGAAGTAACGCAGATTCTTTTTATAGAAACTCGAATTCAGGCCGAGCCCCGTTGTGACTGTGGTGTCTTTGGTCCGGTAAGCACGCCAGTAAATACCGGCACCTGCATCGACCATCGTGTTTTTAACGACGTTTTTACCATTGATGCCATACAGGCCAAGCGCACCGTAAACACCGCCATCCTCGCCGTCGTAGGACGCATCCAGACGCAAGCCGTTTCTGGTGACGCCGCCCCAGCTCAACCCGTACAGGCTGTCTTTTGCTCCCGCATACGACAGATAACTATCCGTCACAGAACGACGGGACACTTCTGCACTGAAATTCAGACCGTCCGACTGCGTGCTCCAGCGCAGCCCGCCGACAACATTCTGGATAGGGAAGTTCAAAGGACTGGAACCGACATCGAGCTTCACTCCGGCTAACTCATAACTCAGATTCAGCGCAACTCCTCTCGCCACCTGCTCTATCGAAGATGCATCTGATAAACCGCGCGTTCTGGCCTGCGTTGAAAAAGCGATTTTGGCGAATTTGGCCTGTTCATTGAGTATCGTATTGCGACCGAACTGACCTGCGATATTCGCATCATTCAGTTGCAAGGTACCGGCATCAATCACAACCGGAATCACCTTCAGGCCAAACTGGCCATAACCCAAGGTAGTGATATGTGCTTCTATCGGTGTTTCCAGATCTTTCAACTGAGATAAACCGCTTTGTCCGCTGCGTGCGCGGGCAGCAAATCCGGCGGTGACTTCGGAGCGGTTCAATTCATTCAGGGCATCAATCTCTTTGATCAGTGCGGCCTCTTCCGCGCTGACAGGTGCCGTTGACTTGGCAGATGATAGCGGTGAGACTTTTTTTACCTCGGCTCCGCTGACTGCGTTTCCTGCTACAGGCTTCGCTAGTGGTAAAGGGTTACTGCGAATCACAGCAGAACCCTGAGATACTGGTGGCGCAGCAGGCACGCTGAGCAATGCTGGCGCGTTCACTGTTTTGTTGCCGGCATTGCCAGCAACAGCCACGCCAGTTGAGTTACTGACGGCGGCGGGTATAGCTATCGTATTGGTTGTACCTGATGTACTTGTCGAACCGGGGGTAACTCCATTCGCAACCAGCGGTGTTGCAGAGACCGGCGCGACCGCTGCGGATGTTGCGCTTGCAGGCTTCGCCGCGGCAGCATATTGCGGTGCAAGTTGTGGCACCTCTTTCAATACCGGTGGCATGGGCGTCGCTGGCGCACTCACTGGCGCAGGTGCTGCGACTTGCGTCACTGCCGGAACAACGTCAGCCTTACGTTCAGCAAAAGGATTGACTTTGAAATTGTTGAGGTTGTTAGCAACCGAACCTGGTGTGACCAGACGCAAACCATCGACACCTGCGCCGGACAATGGGCGCTGTGCCTGTTCCAGTGCCAGTGCTTTTTTGAAATAGCCTAAGGCTTTGCCGTTATGCCCCTGTGCCCGTGCAACATTCCCCGCCAGCGCAATAAAGCGCGGATTCTCTGGCTGCATGCGCATTAATTTATCAAGGTAATTCTCAGCGCCACTGAAATCTTTGATCTGTATCGCCGCAAAGACCAGTCCTTGTAATACCTCGGGATTATCCGGATCGGTTTCCAGTACTTTGGTGTACAACTCTTTTGCCGGTTCGCTGTCACCAGCAGACGAATAAATACGCGCCAACGTCAGCAGCAATAAATTATCGTCCGGCGTCTCTATCAGATAAGGCTGGATATAAGCATAAGCCGCCGCGTAGTCTTTTGCTTCTCTGGCGCGCTCGGAGTAACGCATGGACAATGCCTTTTGTAATTGCTTAAAGGATTTAATTTCATCCTCCTGCAATTTCGGCATCGCCGCCACTTTACGCATCACGGCTTCCAGCTCGGCTTCCTGATTCGCCTGCATCAAGGTGCTGGCGTATTGCAACAAAAGGCTGGCGGAAGGTTGCTGCGTATTTTGTACCGCCTGCCGTATCATGGCAAAACCGCGTTCGGTATCGCCTAACTTGATGTACAAGGCCGCAAGAGTGCCGATGTACTCGTTATCTGTTCCTGCCGCCGCTTCAATCTGTGTCAGAATTTCCCTTACCTGATCGACATAGCCACGTTTGTTCAGAAGATCAATCCGGTCAAGCTGGACGCGTATCCATAATTGCTTTTGCAGGGCAAACATTTCTGGTTTGCGCGCGTTGGCAGGGACGCGCTCCAATGTTTGCAAACCCTCCCACCAGAGCTGCTGCATCTGACTGAGCAAGGCGCTGACATAAAGCGCCTCTGCATCGGGTTTTTCAACATTGGTCAGTGCATCTAACAATGCCTGCGCCTGCGGTGCCATGTCCCGTTTCAGATAAATTTTGGCCAGCGACATTCTTAACCAGGCATCTTCCGGCTTGATCAGAATCGCGTCTTCCAACACCCTTTGCGCGCCGACGATATCGCCTGCTGCTTCAAGTTGCTTGGCCTGAGCCGCCATTTGCTCAGACTTCAGATTCGCGACGATCGCCAGGTGACGAGGTAATAAATATTCACCGAGCGCCTCCAGATCACTGAGTCGCTTCTGCAAAACATAGATGCCGATCAGACCATCGAGCGCGCGCATTTCTTTTTTATCTGCATTAAAAACACGCTTAAAGTTTTCTTCTGCGCCAGCCATATCGTTTTCAGCCTGCAACGCATCGGCGAGTTGTAAAAGTCCGGATGGCTCGGTGCCATTGATCTCAACCGCTTTACGCAATAACGCGATCCCTTTTACGCTGTCAGCATCTTCAAAAGCGGTGCGTGCATCTTCGATCAGTGCCCAATAATTGGCGCCGTCAAATGCTTGCTTCCAATTCGATTTCGCTTTTGCGGACGAAAAATCTAAGGCTTTTTGCAGGAATTTACGCGCTTCAATAAATTCTTCCTGGCGCATTTTGACCAGCCCCATGCCACCATAACCAACAGGATCTTTAGGATGAGATTTGATCAGTGACTGGAATTCTTTCTCTGCCGTCGGCACATCATTGGCATCAAGTGCTTTAAACCCGATTGCAGATCCTTTTGCTAAAGGACTCTCAGGCTTGGGCTTATTGACGGGACGGCGCTCTTCCGGCGCATCATTCCTGACCGGACGATTCACGCTCGCAAGTTTATCTTGTATGGTTTTATCCTGCGGGTGTTTTTCCAGATAGTTCCGGAAATATTTACTGTTGCTGCTTTGCAGCCCCATCCAGGTTAATGCCTGACGCCATGCCTCTTCCGCCTGCCTGGATACGTCCGCTTTACTGGTCAGACTCTCCAGCAAGGCTAGGCCTTCCGGTCTGCTGGCATCGCGGTACGTCAGCGTTTGCGCATAAGCCAAAGCATATTTATGGTTGGAGGGATTTTCTTTCGCCAGTTTTTCAAGGCCGCGTTTTGCCTCGGCATAACCAGATTTAGTACCGGCCAGCACCTGATAATATTCAAGCGCCGCATCACCTTTCACATCGCCGATCATGCGATAACTGTCGGCCGCTGCCTCAGTATCGCCTTGCTGCGCCAGTCTTCTGGCATTTTCAAGCTGAGACTTGCCCCCGGCAGTACCGAGACTGATCGCTTTTTCTACCAGACGAATTTGCGCGCTTGCCGCCTTCACTTCTTTCAGCTTATCCAGATGATTTTTCGCGAGATCGGCATTGCCGCTGTGAGCGTCGAATATACCCAGTGCGACCAATGCCTCAATATTATTCGCATCGACTTTCAGTACCTTGCGCCAGGCATCGGCGGCGTTATCGTCACGACCGCGCTGCTCCCAAAAATGTGCCTGCTCAACTAATTTCTGGGTCAGAGGAGAGTTTGCAAAAGCAGTGCTGCATTCGACACACATCGCTAAAAGCGCCAACGCCATCGCTTTTCTTTTGAAAACCATTACCATCCCCTATTCAACACTTTGATGAAGCGATCTCTACCTCAATTGGAGAATTTGAAATCTGCTTTAAAACTGGCATTAAATTATAAACAGGCAGACCACAATCATGTGGTCTGCCTGCGTAAATTTACTCTTTTATTCAGTTATTTTTGATGTATCAATGTTGATCTTTGGGCTCATTCGCCTTCAAGCGCTGGGCTGCCTTTTTCCGTAAATAACGGAACAGTAAAGCGGCGGCAATCAATGACGCCAACATCAGGAAAGCAATCAGCAAGACAGGTTTTGTCGACAGATTCCACTTCAGCCAGGTCCATAACGGCAGATGACCGGAATAATAGGTGTTACCGATCAATGCATTGATGACCTTATCACCTTTAATCAACACCAGATCGCCCTGGAATTGGCTGCGAAGATCGGCTTTATTCAAACCATCTGTCACATCCAGTAAGCCGCGGGGGCTGCCAGAAGTCACGACGACAACGCTGTGACCGCCAGACAATGGCGATTCAAACTGCATAACGGTGCCAAATGCACTTCCGGTGCTGGCTAACATTTCGCCGGATTTACGCTCGAGTTCATCCAGATCTTTACCAGCCCAGCGCGCCAGAACACGTAAAAATCCGGTCGGCAATTGCAAACGGTTCCCTGTTTCATCAATGGTCAGTGGCATATATTTTGACCATTGTTTCAAAAGAGGCTGGTTACCGTTAGTCGCAATCACGAGCAAATCTTTATTGCTGTGTTTTTCGACATCGCTACCGTAGATCACGGTATTGTTAGTGACAGGATAGCCGGTTGATTCCCCCATACGCCCCATCAGATTGAAAAAAACTTCCAGCTCCTGATTACTGGCGCGCTCAGGGAGAATGACAGCCGTTTCAGATAAATCTGCCAATTTGGTAAACGGGAAGCCGGCATTCGCAATGTAGGCAAGGTTGGGGTATGTCGCGTAATGCGGCATGTGTGAAAAATCTATGGTCGAATCTGGGTCAATCGTAGACCGCACGTTATCCAGATACACATCTTTACAAGCACCTTGCTTAGGATAGTCATAGAAGAAGTGAAATTGCAGTTGGTTTTCAGCGCCGATTCTGAATGTCGGTACTTGTATCTCCTCCTGAGCGTAACGCAAACCGGACTTGAAGAAAAGCATCACAGATTCTTTGATCTTGCCTTTTTCCGGTTCTGCACCAGACAAAGACAATGCGCGGACAAAACCATCATTAATACCGATATTTAACGTCGACTTGTCAATCGTTGGTCTGGGCGTAAAGCGATAGCGCAGATCCATAGGAACGCCCTCGGTCTGCCAGGTGAACAAGTCAGGTGCCACCCGCATGTTAATCCGGATCAGATCGGGCGTCAGGCCATTCACCTGCAAACTTTGCAGCGGGGTCAGTTCGCCGAATTTAACCGGCCGCGAAGTTGGCAGCCATTTAGGCGCATCATAGGCTTTACGCAGCGCGGGCTCTTTAAAGTTACGGATAATCGCCGTCTGACCTGCCAATGCCGTTTGTCCCAGTGTCAAAGCTTGCGTCGCAATTTTCAGCTCTGCATTGTCACGTCCTAAAACTAACAACAACTTTGTTTTCGGGTTTTGCGGATTTGGTACCACCATCAAGGTCGGGCCATTGATCACAGGTAATTGCACACCGGCAGGTGCTTCTTTCGTCGTTGCGAATACGATCGCATGTGATTTTGGCATGCCATCAGCGACCGGAAAACGAGCACCGCGATAGGACGCCAACTGACCAAACCAGGAAGCCACAACACCGGCATTGCGCAACAATTCCAATGATGCTCCATTGGGCAACACAAACGGCAACTCCAGCAATTTGGAATCGCGCTTGTCAAAGAATGGCCCAGGCAACAGCGCCAGATCATTCGCCAAATCGATTGTGCTGACGGTCAGCTCCAATTGCGTCGTATTACTGATTTTCGCCCACAAACTGGAATGATATGGGTCTTCACATTCTCTGGTGTAATGCCCTATCAGTTTGAAACTGAGCTGATTAAAGTCTGCAAAAAACCGTGGGTCGATATTATCTTCGCGGACGATCCCCTTAGGATTATCTTTCGGCAGGGGCACAACGCTGACCAGCTCATTGTTAACCGAAACTTTGATATGGGATAAATCCGGCAACAGCGCTGGCGAATACGCAATGCCATAACGTATTTTTGCCGAAGTAATCACTTCGTCACTGCGGACTGTGAAAGGAAATGTACGCTCACCTTCAACACCACGCAATTCGATATTCGAGCCCTGCCCCATCTGCTTGAGGCTGATGGTATACACTTTTTGGCCAAGAACTGGCGTTGAAGCAACGGCAGAGGCATCACTTGTCAGTGTCTTTTCCGTTTCTTCCGTTTGCGCTTCAGCAGATTTTGCGCGCTTCGATTTCGCAAAAACGTCATCATGCGCCGTCACACTCATGCCAAATGCAATTGCCAGGGCAAGCGTGGTTTTGACAGTTTTTTTCCAAGGCAATGTTGATTTCATGTTTTTCACAATGTTCGCTTCAGTAAGTGTATTCATGTGCTAAGCGCTTTTTCCTAAGTATTGCCTCAATCCGGCTCCGAACCGGATAAAACCACGCATACTATGAAAGGCAATTTCTTTTAAACCATTCAAAGGATGATCCAGATCGCGTTCCTCGGACCAATTCAACCAAACGTCTGCCCGGCCAATTGTGCAACTGATCAGATCCATCTGTTGCTGTAAACTCAGATCCAGAAATTGCAGACTCAATAAATTCTCTTTTGAGAAAATAACTTTCGATGGAAATAAACATTCGCCATTCGTACCATACAGCGAAATCATTGCCTCTTCGCCTTTCTCCATTTTGAAGCCTTCGGGTACTTTGAGTGACATTCCGCCCATAGAAAAATCCTCGGTCTGACAAACAAAGGAGTGTCCGTTTGGCAAACGCAATGTGGCGCTCAACTCTGCACGGACGCGGTGCGAGCGCCGTACCTGCTTGGACTCGGTTGCCACGGCAAGAGTCGCACCAAGAATAATCAGGTTATAAATCGTCCATAACATGTTCAGCAAAACTGTGTCGAGCTCATAGCTATTCCACCAGATAGCCCGTCCGATACCGACGATGAAACCTAAAATATTCAAGGCCAGCATCACCAGGTAGGGTTTGGAAATCACCCAGTCAAAGTGCTCCTCTTCAACTAAACCACCTTTGGCGGTTACGTTGAACTTACCTAATTTTGGATTAATCAACGCCACCATCGTTGGCCGGAAGATGTACCAGGCAAGCGTTGCCTCATAGACTTCAGCCCAGAATGAATGCCGGTGAGCGCCCTGAATACGAGAGTTGGTCAAGTTGGCGTGCAGCAAATGTGGCAACGAATATGCCGCAATAGAAATCGCTGATGCCTTGATGATGTGAACTTCAAAAAACAGATACGAGATGGGTGCCAACAGGAAAACCATGCGCGGCAGACCGTAAAAGAAATGTAGCATCGCATTGCTGTAGCAAAGTCGCTGACCAAAAGTCAGCCCCTTACCGAACAAAGGATTGTCGACCCTGAAAATCTGCGCCATTCCACGCGCCCAGCGTATGCGTTGCCCCACGTGTGCAGACAAACTTTCGGTTGCCAGTCCCGCCGCTTGTGGCAGTGCCAGATACGCCGTGTTATATCCAAGCCGCTGCATTTTTAATGCGGTGTGCGCATCTTCAGTCACGGTTTCAACGGCGATACCACCAATCTCTTCCAGATAAGTACGCCGCAAAATAGCGCAGGAGCCACAAAAGAAAGTCGCGTTCCATAAATCATTTCCATCCTGAATCAAGCCGTAAAACAGCTCGCCTTCGTTGGGTACATGTCGGAACGTATGCAGATTTCTCTCGAACGGGTCGGGTGACAAAAAATGATGGGGCGTCTGTATCATCGCCAGTTTCGGATCGACCAGAAACCATCCCATCGTGTATTGCAAAAACGAGCGGGTCGGCATGTGATCGCAGTCAAAAATCGCGACAAATTCACCCGTGGTGCGCTTCAGCGCTGCGTTAATGTTGCCTGCTTTGGCGTGGTTATTATCCGAGCGCGTAAAACACTGGACACCAATCGTCTCAGCGAACTCAGCAAATTCCGGACGCCGCCCATCGTCCAGAATAATGATATTCAATTTATCTTTTGGCCAGTCTATGCCCATCGCCGCCATCACGGTCGGTTTGACGACTGCCAAATCTTCGTTATATGTCGGAATAAACAGATCAACAACTGGCCAGCTTGATGTATCGGTCGGTAAGATGACAGGTTTGCGCCTCAGAGGCCAGGCAGTTTGCAGATATCCCAACAGCAACACCAGCCACGCGTAAACTTCTGCCAGAATCAGTACCAGCGCAAAAAACAAATCGACCAGATTTTCAGTATCTATCGTGTAATTGACCCGCCAGTAAATATAACGGCTGGTTGCGCTGACGGAAAACATCACCATGATCAGTGAAATCAGCGTTCCTGTGTACCGGCGTAAATACATCGCGGTAGAAAATATCACTGCCGAGAAAAAAGTCTGATATGGCAATTCCATTGGAATACTGATCGAAATCCAGAACAGCACGGCGGCAACAATCAACGCCAACACGCGGGGCAACTTCGAATTCCACCCGGACCAGTTAACCATCAATCGCCCAAACTCATTGAGCCGGCCGTATAAATATCTGGAGTTCAGTATTGAGCGCATTAATCAATCAGTCCAAAATTTTCCTGCAGCCATGCAGCAAGTTGCTGCACATCATGTGTCGCTGAACTGTGTTGTGCGTAGTAAGAAACCGGCATCTGGCACGCCAGCGCCTCACTCACGGCTTCATCCTTATGTATCGTGGAAGGAACAAATTTGTCTCCCAGCGTTGTCCGCAGCATGCCATGGACATCACGGCATAATTGTCTTGAGGCATCCATTTGATTCAAGACGTAACAGTAGCCGAGAAAGTCTTTTCTTCCTGCGGTGTAATATTGAATCAAGGACTCAATCGAAGGGATAGTCGAATATGAAGCAGCGTCAGGCTTCAGCACAACCAGCCCGATATGCGCGACACTGAGCACTTGCTGCAAATAAATGCTTGGACCCGGCGGCGTATCAATTAAAACGACGGTCTCCGGTTCCAGAAATAAATTCTGCAAATGAGAAAGCAACCAATCCGGATTTTCTCTGACCGCATCTTCAAATATCGCCCGCTGATCTTCTTCCACCGTTCCATATGGTAAGAAGTCAACGCCATAAGTACTTTGGTACAACACGTGCGACCAGCGATCATCTGCCAGATTACGGATCGCGATTCCGGAAGCATCCTCGTAAGGTATTCCGAAATGCAATCTCAGCGCATTCTGCGGATCCAAATCTAACACAACTACCTTAGCGCCCATGCGCGCAAGCGATGCCGCGAGGTTCGCCGTGACCGTTGTCTTTCCTACCCCTCCTTTGGGAGAAATGACTGCAACTATCCTCATGATTTGAAGATTTTTTTGAAAAAGGAATTCACTGGCGTATCGACGGTTTTAGCTGGCTCCGGCTGCTTAGCCAGTCGTTTAAAAATGTCAGAGACAGCTTGATGTTTATCTGCATGAACAGGTAAAACTGCTACTTTTTCCTGAGAGCCCGATCCGTTCCCTTGCGCGCTCACTGCATCCACAGGCAAACGGCGAAACAAACTGCTGTTTTGTTGCAGCTGCTCATCCGTCTGGAATAAAGTGGTTTTTTGCTGACGCTCAGATCTGAATAAGCTTGCAGAACCATTGATCTTTTCAGGAACAGCAACGACCGACTCTGTCGGTGTAAGGTCTTGTTTTCTGCCGAAAATATCACTCGCTCCATGAGAACTGCTACCAATACTTTCTTTTAACACTGGCTTACGATCAGTTCCGGGCATAATTTCTGGCCTTATTGATGGCGAGGCTTGCGGCACCGGGAGCGGCTCCATGTCTTCGGGCATCGAGTTGTCAGGAATTGCATGCACCCTGACATCACGTAAAAGCGGCCAGCGCTTTTTAGCCTGCTCACTCTCCACGTCTCGATTTATCTCTTGGTATGCTGTCGCTGGTTGCCCAAACTTTTGAAAAAGATTTTTAACGTCATCATCCATAATCTTTACAGCCCTTTTCAATACTTAATACATCTTTATCCGACAATCAACGACGCGTGAAATATGTCGGCTCATTGAGCTGTTTCTTTAGTTCAAAAACAAACAACTGACCATCTTCCAAAGCATCACCGCGCTGCGTTAAGCAAAGTGATTTGTCCATTCCAAGATTATCAAACAATTGTGCATAAACACCTTCGAGTAGCGCGGACGACCATACCAACGCATCCTCACCAAAAGCCACTTTCAACGGAGAAGCATGGTGCTCAACAACGAGACTCTCTGCTTGCTCTATCAGTTCCACCCAGCCCCAATCGATTTGCGACCAGTGAGAATTAATACCATCCTCAAGTACTTGCAAACTACTGCCGTTGAGCGCCGGAAAAGCGGCTGCCATGGTCCGTCCCATCTGATACATAAACGCCCGCAAATCAGACACCTCGCCTTTAGAGGCAAACTCAGCAGAAAACGCAGCAAGAAATGTTCTCCATTGATTCGAGCACTGTTGAGACTCGTAATACTGCAGATTTTTCTTCAACATACTAAACACTTCCATTCATTATTTTGCTGTTCTTTCTGCACCCGGCGTCTGCAACAAAGCCAGATTCATCGCCTGAAACTTTAACACCCTGCAGAATTGCTCGTCTAGCGATACACAGTAAACAAATGTCAACAATTTATAATTAGGAATATCCAAACATCAATGCAGAGTCATTTTTTCTCAATAAGTTTCAAAGCAAAAACATTAGTTTGCGTTAGATCAGAATCCGTCAGAAGTAAATAGTCATTTCATTTGCTTACAATTACCCGACATTTGACCATGACACATGATAAAAAACATTATTACATTGGCAATTAATTGATTTTTATTTTCTGATAGCTCGCTTATATGGAGTAACTATCCATATAAGCTGGCAAACGCAAAAGGTTTTTCGTGGGGCAGATCTACAGATACAGGGCGGATGTCGTCCAACCGTCCACTCAAGCAGAGGAAAAAAGAGGAGGAAATTTTTTCATTCAATGAGATTTTGGGGCATGCAAAAGTAGCCAATCGACGACAGACTGTATTTTCTTTGTGGCCGGATTATCCGGGCGATAATGCAGAAGTGGACACTCGTAGGCCAAAGCCTCTTCAACCTCAGCGTCTTCCGGTATGACCCAAGGCACCATACGCTCACCTAATTGTGTGTGAAACAGTGCTAATACATCTTGCGCCAACTGCCGCTTTGCCGATTGATTAATCACATAAGCGGATCCTGCAATCTGCGCACTTGGTGGTCTATAGGCAGAGATCAGTTCTTCCATTTCTGGCAAGGTCGAGTACGACGCCGCGTCAGCCAGCACCACGGCAAGAACATAATCTGCGGCATGAATTGCCTGTTTCAGATATACGGAAGGCCCAGGCGGGGTATCCAATAGCACAATCGCGTTTTCTGACAAATTCGCTTTTTTTAACTTACCACGTAACCAATCATCTTGTTTTTCCAGAATGCTCTCAAAACGCTGACGCTGCACCTCTCCCCCTCGTCCATAAGGAGAAAAATAAACATGATAAGGGCTGGCATGTGTCACACCTGCAAGTCTGGTGCGTGTACCGGTCAATGCACTGATCCCCTTGCATTCGTTCTGATCCAACCCGCCAAGATGCCATTGGAGTGCATTTTGCGGATCGAGATCAACCACCAGAGTGGGGTGTCCACGCTGAGCAATCCCAACCGCAAGGTTGGCTGATAGGGTAGTCTTCCCTACGCCACCTTTTGCTGACACGACAGCAATCACAAACATGGAACCTCGCCCTCAATCAATACTAGTTAAATAATAATCAGCGTTACGCAGTGCCCCCGACTGTCAGACCATCAATACGCAGACTCGGCTGACCAACACCAACCGGCAAACTCTGTCCTTCCTTGCCGCAAACACCAATACCGGAATCGAGGCGTAAATCATTACCTATCATAGACACGTGGTTAAGTACTTCAGGTCCGTTACCGATCAGGGTTGCGCCTTTGACCGGATAACTAAGCTTACCGTTTTCTATCATGTAAGCTTCGCTGGCAGAGAACACAAATTTGCCATTGGTGATGTCAACCTGACCGCCGCCAAAATTCACTGCATATAAGCCATTTTTCACAGAAGCGAGAATCTCTGCCGGATCTTTATCTCCGGCCAGCATATAGGTGTTGGTCATGCGCGGCATAGGTAAATGCGCGAACGATTCACGCCGGGCATTACCAGTGACGGCCATCTTCATCAGACGCGCGTTCATCGTGTCCTGCATGTATCCCTTCAGTATGCCGTCTTCAATCAACGTACTGCATTGCGTAGGATTACCTTCATCGTCAATATTGAGCGAACCGCGGCGATGTTGCATCGTGCCGTCATCAACGACAGTCACACCTTTTGCCGCAACGCGCTCACCGATACGGCCAGAAAACGTACTTGATCCTTTGCGATTGAAGTCACCTTCCAGACCGTGCCCTATCGCTTCGTGCAGCAGCACACCAGGCCAGCCTGGCCCAAGCACGACCGTCATCGGCCCTGCTGGTGCAGGACGGGCATCCAGATTCACCAGCGCCGATTTCACGGCTTCATCTGCATACTGTTCAAGCAAGACATCGGAAAAATAAGAGTAATCATAACGACCACCGCCACCGCTGGAACCCATCTCACGACGACCATTCTGCTCAGCAATCACGGTCAGGGAAACGCGCACCAGAGGGCGTATATCTGCCGCCAGCGCACCATCACTGCGGGCAACCAGAATAACGTCATACTCGCCAGCCAGCGATGCCATCACCTGTACGATGCGCGGATCTTTTGACCGCGCCATTTTTTCTATACGCTCAAGCAAACGCACTTTCTCATTGGCATCGAGAGAATGCAGAGGATCATCACGCAAATATAAATCCCGCCCCTGAATTCCGTGTAAAGCGGAAGCCACTTTAATTTTGCCAGCGCCCTGAACTGCAATCGTTCTGGTTGCTTTGGCAGCATCAGACAAAGCCTTTTCAGAAATTTCATCGGAGTAAGCAAAGGCGGTCTTATCACCTGAAACAGCGCGAACACCAACACCCTGATCAATCGAAAAACTGCCGGTTTTGACTATACCTTCCTCAAGACTCCAGCCTTCGCTGCGAGTGAACTGAAAATACAGATCAGCATAGTCCACACGGTGAGTGAACATAGAACCAAGCACTTTCGACAATTTATGGTCGTCCAGACCAAATGGCGTCAATAAAATGTCGCGAGCAATAGCAAGGTGGTTCAAGGCTGAATTTGAAGAACTCATAAAGTAGATTAACCAATACAAAAGAATGCAATATATGCATTGTAAAACAACTCAGCGACGACAACAGTATGCTGATAACTTACACTTGAAGTTGAGCCGCCCTGAGAGGTAAGCTGGAGGGCAACTATAATTTCCGATGTTGCAACGCGGGCAGGCTGGTGCGGATCTGATGTAACAGTTCAGCATCTATTTCGCCGCTGACAAAGCCTTCACCTTCGGGCAATTCTGCGACGATCTTACCCCAAGGGTCAATCAGCATACTATGTCCCCAGGTGCGACGCCCGTTCAGATGTTTGCCGCCCTGCCCCGATGCCAGAACATAACACTGATTCTCTATCGCTCTGGCTCGCAACAGAATTTCCCAGTGCGCCTGACCTGTGGTGTAAGTAAAAGCAGCAGGAACAACGATCAGGGAACAAGGTCCCATCGCACGGAATAATTCCGGAAAGCGTAAGTCATAGCAAATAGACAGGCCTACCCGGCCGGCCTCAGTTTCAAAGGTGGTTACCTGTTCGCCGGCAGTAATGGTACGCGCCTCTTCGTAAGACTCCTCGCCTTTAGAAAAACCAAATAAGTGGATTTTGTCGTAGCGGACGCGCTGCACGCCCTGCGGGTCAAATACCAGGGTCGAATTCATGACTTTGCCGGCTTCAGCTGACTGCAGCGGAATTGTGCCGCCGATGATCCAGACCTTTAGTGAACGCGCCATATCGGCTAAAAATTCCTGCATAATGCCGCTGCCGGCAGGTTCGGCGATCGCCAGTTTGTCGGTATCCTGCAAACCCATTAAAGGCCAGTATTCCGGTAGCAACAATAATCCAGCCCCCTCGCCTGCCGCCGCGATCAACAGGCGTTTTGCCGTTGCCATATTGTCGGCCAAAGCATTGGAAGAAACCATCTGTATAGCTGCAACTTTCATCATTCACCTTTCTTGGCATCTTGCACGCGATGCTCACCTGCAACGTCCTGATTTTCCTGACGTTCAATTTTTTTCACCAGAGGATCTTTCCACGGGCCGCTCACCATATATTCGAAGGTGAAAGCCTTTGCCAGCGGTTCACGTAAGAATAATTGCGCCAGGAAAGTACCTAAGCCGATAACGGGATTGACCGCCAGCCCATACACAACCGATGCTGCACCCGCATTGATAACAGGAATAACCACAACATGCAATTGCTGAGATTCATTCACGATGTCCGCGTTGCCAGCCATCACCACGGTCGCATTCACTCCGCGCATTTTCAGATTATCGGTACGTGCCACACCCTGCAGAATTTGTGCGCTGCCGGTAATCGCATCAAAAGCGAATCCTTCAGAAAATATATCCCGGAAATCCAGAGTCAGACGTCGCGGCAACGACTGCATACTCAGCACACCGAGTAACTTCGCAGCGCCTGGATCGACTTTTAAAAACTGCCCGGCGGCCAGATCGAGCTGCACCTTGCCGCTCATGCTGGGAATGTCCATCGCATACGGCAAGCCATTCCATTTCACGTCGCCGTCCAGACGTCCGCGTCCACCGCGCACGACATTGGCAAACCCAAGCCTGTCCAGCAATTGCCCGGCATTCGCGATATCGAGCACGTAATTGAGTTGGGTCACGCTATTTCCGGCGCTATTCCCAGTGCGACTTCCCCAGCGTCCAGTCGCCCTGAGTTCCGCATCCGGATTTTTCAACAGTACCTTACTGAGCAGCCATTCACTGGAAGCGCCACTCATCTGATTACTGGCTTGCAACTCTAATCTGCCCAGCTTCTTGTTGAATAATTCAACATTATCCGCAACGATATCGAGCCCCGGTATCTGGGTACTGCTACGCTTTTCATCGAACAAATCACCCGTATCGCTTGCCGCCGATTGCTGGATAATCAGCTTGCTTAAACGGGCCGTCACGCTGCCCGGTCCGGCTACCGCAGCGCCAGCTTTTGCGCTGCCGTCATTCCAGCTGATATGGCCGGAGACCTGATTGGCATCGATATTCGCCTGCCAGAGATCATTATGATGAGAAACCCCCATCACGACATGATCCAGTTGCTTACCCATGATATGCAACTGACCGGTTTTTAATGCCAGGGTGCTGACATCCAGATACGGTGCAATATTTAAAGCGGTGACACCCTGCACCACTTTGCCAGCAGCGCCGTTCAGCGCAGAAGTCGCCGTATTGTTATTCGCCATTGCCGGGCCAGCAGAACCTGTGTTCAAGACGCTGCGCCACTCATCGACATGCAGTACATTCGATTCAATATTGACCGCCACTCCGCGCAAAGGCTCAGGCGCTGGCACATTCACACCGATGCCGCCACGCAGAAGCTGCCAGCTCGCCTGCTTATCTGTACTTTTCTGTCGTACGTATTTTGCATGCACTGCATTGCCAAGATGAATGCGCAATTCATCCTGCAGAACACTGGTGTCAGTGTTTATCTGCGGCACCAATTCGATGCGCAAGGGCATTGCTTCAGTCGCGCCTTTTTTCAACGGTGCAGGAAAATTGAGCGCCATTCCCTGTAAATTTGATTCAATCACGATTTCCGGTAATTGCTTTTTCACGGCGATCGTTGCGATGTAGCGGCTGGTACCGTCAATCTTGATTTGCTCGCGATTAGCCGCTGGCAGCATCTGCCGCAAGCCCTCGCCAGTGACGCTGCCATCAAGCCGGACGCGAATACTGTTATCTTTTTGCGAGCCGCCGCTAATCACAATTGGCCCGCCCAACGCAGTTCCCTTCAGCGTTCCGAGATTGACACCGCGCTCATTAAATTCCAGCTTGCCGTTGACGCCGGTCACCAGCGGAATGCCGGGTTGCAGCACTACGTCATTATTGGCAAACTGCAGCACACCGTTGACTTTTGCGTCGATCATATGTCGTAACGGTAATTGCAGCTTTAAAGTCAGACCAGCAGTCGCGCTGGCTTTCGATTCCGCCAGAAAATGCCCCAACCAGCCATCCACCGGACTGGCGCTGACGTAAGCCAGCATGGTTTGCAATTGACCGCTGGCGTTGCCATCGATATTCAGGACAGATCCCGCACTTAATAAATCGGGAATCACCGCTTTGACTTTACGCAGATCAGCGCCCAGGGTTTTCGCCGTATCGCCGTTAATTTCCATTCTGGCGCGCTCAAAGATGAAATTCCCTTTGATATCGTCTATCACTGGCCATAAAGGCGCTTTGCCACCTTCCGCCAGCTCACCGGCAGTGAAATCCAGTTTGCCGCCAGTCAGATTACCCCTGACCAGAAATTCACCTTTGTTTTTGGAATGAGGCTCACTGGCTGAAAATGGGAAATGCGCGAGGTCGCCGCGAATGCGCACGGTGACATCGTCGGCGCGCCCATCAAGGATGCTTTTTGTCAGCCAATGTCGTAAATCCGGCTCGGCGACCGTTGGAATATAACGATCCAGCTGTTTCAGGTCGAAACCATCTATATGCGCCGTTAAATCGACGTCACCGGGCTGCGGCTGCGCCGACGCACGCATAGACATGATGTGTTTGCCGGATAAAGTGGCATGCATACTCTCTTGCGTCATGTCCATACGATTAATCTGAAACATCAGCTTATCGTCGGCTTGAAATTTCCAGTTGGCCTGCATTTGCAAGCGGTTGAACGGCATGACAGGATCAATGAAGTAGCTGGCAAGGCGCAAGGACAAGTCTTTTGAATCCAGCGAAAATGCCCCACCACGGTCACTGGCATCCACGGTGCCGGATAAATTTTCAAAGCCCGGAATCGCCGGAACTGCTGCTTTCGCCGGAGTTTTTGCGGTTTTGGCGCGAGCTAACTGAGCTGGCTGCGGCTGCATGGACAAATTGATAAATTCGCCATTGACTTTGTAGGCTGCGACATCCGGATAAGTCCCTTGCCAGGAAGCGGAGAATTCTTTTAATTGCCCCTTGGGTGCAAAATCCGCCAGCATCTGCCGCTGATCGGCAGGTAAAGGCAAATGTCCGGCAAAATTGGCCAGAATTTGCAAATCAAGAAATTTGGCATACAACTCGACCTTCGCTGGCTGGTTTCCTATGCCGGGGGTAAAACTTTCCCTGATGGTGGTCGCTGGCATGACCGCGCCATCTCTGGCTTTCATGTAAAAATCGGTGAGTGCAATCGTGTGTCCTGCTTTGCCGAACAAAGATGGCAGATACTTTTTCCCCAGATCGGCTTTTTCACTGGCGGTCACCCGACCACGAATTTCTGCCATATCCAGCTCAGGCAAGTCTTTGGCAAATTTCCCCTGCACATCTGCAAGTTTCAGGTCGGCGCTGACATCAGCAACTCGGCCGCGATCGAGCCGCAACCATGATCTTACTGCGCCATAGCCCTGACTGATATCGGCAGGATAATCAATATATGCGCGCAACGCGTGCAGGTCGGTACTTTGCAGATCGGCATACAGCTCACCGCTCCAGTTGGAGAAATCAGACACTTGCCGGCTAAATGGCGGATGCTGCAAATCACCGCGAATATCGACCGGTGCGGTCAATGCCGCAGGTGGCGTTGCGCGCAGTGCAAACTGATGATGCTGCCAGCGATTGCGCAAAATCAGACTGACATCCTTGAGCTGTAATTCCGGTGCGTTGCGTGCCTGGTCATTCCAGCGCAGCAAGCCTTGTTTGATCACAATCTGATGCTGCGCCAGCACCCAATCGAGGCCCTTGCCATCGCTCTTCTTTTTCGGATCGATAAAAAACCCACCGATATACAATTTGCCGTCGGCGTCGCGCTGTATATCGAGTACCGGCTGATGCAGCTCTATCTTGTCGAAGCGCAGATCAAGCAGCGCCAGACTCCACCACGACAGCGTCGTCCTGACCTCGGGCAGACGCAAGGCCGCTTTGCCATGCTGATCAAGCATCTCCACGTTCTGCAATACCAGTTGCGGATTAAACCCTTGCCAGGATGCCTGTAAAGATGCCATGTGCAATTCGCGTCCGATCGCCCGGCTGACCATCGCTTCTACTTCCGGCTTGTAATCGGCAACATGTGGCAACACCAGATAGCGCAGCACCAATACGAGGATGCAGAACACAAAGTACAGCAATAAAGCAGCGCGGAGAACAAAGCGGATGCTGCCACCGCAAGCGGCAAAAGTATGCGACGACAGCCGACGCCAGCGCGAGCGTGCTGGCAATACTGGCTCCTGATCTTCCGCAGCAGAAGGCTGAGAGGCGGGGATATCCGTTTTCATTTAAGCAATGACACTATTCTGCCGACAAGGCGCTGGTCACTGGATATACCGCTATTTTCAACATACTCCCCTATATTTTTCTTCATTTCGCCCAATTGTCCGCAGAAACATTGGGCTTTAAATAATACTCCCCCGGAGTATATTTACGCCTTCCGGGAGGAACTTCACACTTCTTTGATTAAGACGCCCGCAGCCGATCAAGATGACTTAGAATCGAAGCAACACTGCGACACCGCGCTTTCCCGACGACTGACTATGACTCTCACGCCACCCGACCAAGCTGACATCCCCGATATTCTGAATGCATCGCGTTTCCTGCAACGCTGGCTACAAGGCGGCAGCGACCGTCAGACAATGTTGGACGAGATTTCAAGATTATCCTTGACCCCGGCAATTTTTGCTCAGATTTTACAAAAAGAAATTTCATCTGGTGCGACGCTGAACAAAGCCATGCGTCGTTTGCGCAACCTCGTCGTCTGCACCCTGATCAAACGCGATCTGTGCGGCGACGCAGACATGCACGAAGTGGTGACGACCATCAGTGAATTTGCCGACTTCGTCGTGCAGCAGCATCTGGCCGCACTCAGCGCTGAAATGCAGAGTTTATACGGCACACCGACCGGGGAAGACAGCGGCCGCGTGCAGGAAATGATCGTGCTCGGCATGGGCAAGCTCGGCGGCTATGAACTCAATGTGTCGTCGGATATCGATCTGATCTTTTGCTATGCCGAAGATGGCGACACCGTTACCAGCGACAGCACGCAACGCAGCTTGTCGAATCATGAATATTTCACCCGCCTCGGCAAAAAGCTGATTGCGGCGATTTCTGAAGTGACCGAAGACGGCTTCAGTTTCCGCGTCGATATGGCATTGCGCCCGAACGGCGCCTCCGGGCCGCTGGTCGCCAGCTTTGGTATGGTCGAAGAATATTTTCTGATTCAGGGCCGCGAATGGGAGCGTTATGCCTGGGTCAAAGCACGCGCCATGACTGGTACAGCGGAAGATATAACCACGCTGGAAAAAATTATCCGCCCATTTGTCTATCGGCGCTATCTCGATTACGGCTCGATTGATTCGCTGCGTTCCATGCATGCGCAGATCCGTGCCGAAGTGATACGCCAGGAAAGCAAACATCCGGAACGCAGCAACAATGTCAAACTGGGACGCGGCGGCATCCGTGAAGTGGAATTTCTGGCGCAGGTATTTCAGCTGATACGCGGCGGCCGCGACACCAGCCTGCGTGACCGCTCGACCCGCAATACCTTATTGACGCTGGCCGAAAAAGGGATACTCGACACCCGGATGGTGCAACAGTTGATTACTTCTTACACTTTTTTGCGCAACCTCGAACATCGTTTGCAATATCTGGATGATGCGCAAACCCATACTTTCCCGGCGCAAACAGAAGACCAGTTGCGCATCGCGCAAATGATGCGTTGCCAGAGTGTGGAAGAACTGCTGACGCAATTGCAGCCGCATCGCGCCTTTGTCGCGGAACAATTCGACGCCATTTTTAAAGATAAAGCAGACGACAGCACAGAAGCCGCCCAATATCTGCTGACAGCCAATCTCGGCAGCAGCGACAGCGAAGAATTACTGACATCACAATTAAGCAACGCGGGCTTTCATGAGGCGGGCGATGTCGCACGCAGACTGATCGCCAGCTGGCAGTCGGGGAAAATTCAGAGTTTGTCAGAATCCAGCCGCAACAAAATGATTGCGCTGATCAACAATGCGCTGCCCCAGATTGCCAGACAAGAAGAAATGCAACTGGCTTGCTGGAACCGCCTGCTCGATTTTCTCGAAACCATTGCACGCCGCTCGGCCTATCTTTCTTTACTGACCGAATATCCGCATGCGCTGGCACGCGTGATCCGCATGATGGAAGCCAGCGACTGGGCAGCCAAGTTCCTGACCCGCCATCCCATCCTGCTAGATGAACTGCTCGATGAGTCATCGCTGCACCAGCGTCCTGATTGGGGCAGTTTTGAGCAGGATTTGAAGCGACAGCTCAGCCAGCACCAGGGTGACACGGAACGCCAGATGGAAACCCTGCGCGAGCTGCACCATGCAATGCAGTTCCGCTTACTGGCACAAGATCTGGAAGGCCAACTCAGCGTAGAACATCTGGCCGATGAACTCTCCAGACTCGCTGATCTGATCGTAGCGGCAACCATACAAGCCGCATGGGAAACCATCGCCAGCCGGCATCGCGAGGTACCGCGTTTTGCCGTGATTGCCTACGGCAAACTGGGTGGCAAAGAACTCAGTTACGCGTCGGATCTGGATGTGATTTTTCTGTATGACGATGACGATCAGGAAGCGCCCGGCAATTACGCCAAACTCGCACAGCGCTTCATCACCTGGATGACCAGCCATACACCGGCGGGCATACTGTTCGACATTGATATTGCGCTGCGTCCCGACGGTGCGAGTGGCTTATTGGTGTCTTCGCTGGGTTCCTTCGCCCGCTATCAGGAAAAATCCGCCTGGTTGTGGGAACATCAGGCGCTGACCCGCGCCCGCTTTTGTGCTGGAGATGGCATGATCGCGCAGGAATTTGAACGCATCCGCGATCAGGTATTGCGTCAGCCCAGAGATGTTGCCGGGTTATCGCAGGAAGTCGTCAGTATGCGTAAAAAAATGCGTGATGCGAACATTAACCGCAGCGAATTATTTGACCTCAAGCATGATGCTGGCGGCATGATCGATATCGAATTTATGGTGCAGTATCTGGTTCTCAGACATGCCCATCAATATCCGCAACTCACAGCCAATATCGGCAATATCGCCTTGCTGAAACTATGTGGCGAACTCGGTCTGATTGATGCCGATCTTGCCGGGAAAACCGCCAAAGCTTACCGCTGGCTGCGCAAATTGCAACATGGCATCCGCCTGCAAGGGGAAGACCGTGCACGCATCGCCGTCACCAAAGTTACTCAGGAAGTAGCAGCAACGCGGCAATTATGGGCGTCGCTGTTTGGCGACGACATCACACCGGCATAGATTCCTCTAAGCTTATCTTCCAGATACAGGGCACAGCCGGCATCGCAACGCTTTGGCCTGTATCTGACTCCGGCGACTATCCGCTGGCATTTCCTCCAGTGTCATTCCCAACGCATGCAGCCTGCTCAGTTAATCGTGGCAGCAGACATGCGTTGGCGCGCGCCGCCCTTTCACCCCCAACGGCTCTATGTCAGCGCCCAAACCTCACACACAAGTGCCAATACCATAACCGTGCACTATCAAGGGAATAAGTAACAACAATGCAAATGAGACTAATTCCTATTTACATTAATTAAAATGTTGTTTACACTACGCGCAAACCTTTAACTTCAACCAGGAGCACACCTTGAGAAATAAGCAAACGCGCCAGCCAAATAGCCTACGCATCAATGACACGACATTCATCTCTATGAATAAAACCAGCATTGCCATGGGCATTTCCACCGCGATGTTTATTCCATTAGTGGCGATGGCGCAGACAACACCAGCAAAACCTGCCGATGACAAAACGCAGGCACTGCCAGAAGTGCAAATTTATGGCAAAGCACTGGATCCGAACCCGAATGCAGAATCGGGCGTGCCTTACAAAGCAAAAACATCTGGAGATTCCCGTCACACCCGCCCGCTGGCCGAGACACCACAAACCATTTCTGTCATTACTAAAGCTGCTATTGATGATTCCGGCCTGACTGAACTGAAACAGATTCTGAGCGCACAGCCGGGCATTACCCTCGGTACCGGCGAAAATGGTAACGCCTTTGGCGACCGTTACATCATTCGTGGCCAGGAAGCCCGTAGTGACGTATTCGTTGACGGTCTGCGCGACCCGGGAATGACGACACGCGAAAGTTTCGCAATTGAACAGCTGGAAATTTCCAAAGGACCGAGCTCCAGCTTTGCCGGTCGCGGCAGTGCTGGCGGTGCGGTGAATGCCATCACGAAACAGGCAACTTTAGATAAAGATTTCTCCAAAGTGTCTATCGGTGCAGGTACCGACAATCAAAAACGTGTGACTGCCGATATTAACAAAGGCTTTGGTGATAACTTTGCCCTGCGTGCCAACGTTCTCTACGGTGACGAAGGCATACCAGACCGCTCACCATCAAACCGCAATCGTAAAGGGGTGGCACTGTCCGGTCTGTGGGAAGCTAATGAAAATCTGTTTGTGACGCTGGATTACTACGGTTTGCGTACCGAAGATAAAGCACCGGATCTTGGTTACTATCTGGTTGGCACCGTACCTGACCGCGTTCCGGCAAAAAATGTTCCGGTCTATGCGCAAGCCAATGACTTCCTGAAATCTGATGTCGATACGCTGACCGCACGCGTCAAGTGGAAAATCGCACCGGCGCTCACGCTCAACAGCCTGACACGTTACGGCAAATCCGGTAATTCCTATGTCACGACCGGCGCATCCAGTGCAACCCGTTACGATGGTGCGACAGGCAAAGCGTACACGACAGGTGTGCTTGATAACGGCCATACCGGCTGGCAGGACGTTGACTATTTCGCGCACCAAAGCAATCTGCGCTGGGATAAAGAATTGATGGGTCTGAAACACGAATTCATCTTCGGCGCAGAATACACCGATCATAAAGTCGTTTCTGGTAACTTCGCTGTCAGCAACAGCGGCGCTTTTAACTGTAAAACAACCGCAGGTATCGGTGCAAATAACGGCTATTGCTTTACTGATAGTAATGGTGTGCCAGTCAGCAACCTGAATACACTCGCAGGTCGCAACGGCATCCGTCAGGGCTGGACTCAGAACTGGCAGGTAAAAACGATCGCACTGACAGCGATGGATACCGTTGATCTGACCGATCGCTTCACTGCATTTGGCGGTTTGCGTGCCGATTATTTTGACCTGTCACTGATCCGCCGCAACAATACTACAGCCGCTATCACTGGCGACTACAGCTACAACGATACACTGGTCAACGGTCACCTTGGGCTGAGCTATAAAGTCACGCCAAAACTGATCGTCTACGGCAGCATGGCAAGTGCACAGGATATCAACGGCGGTGAAGCCGATGCTGGTACCAGCAGCGGTTACGGTGGCGCTGTCTTGTATCAAAATCAGATCGCGGGTGCTAAACCTGAAACCTCGATCAATCTGGAACTGGGTGCCAAGTGGAATCTGTTTGACGACAAATTACTCGCAACGGCAGCGATATTCCAGACCAAAAAATCTGATGTGATGGAAGGCGCCAATTACGACACCATCGGTACATTCAACACAGGTAAAAATCGTGTACAAGGTATAGAGTTTGGCCTCGCTGGTGATGTGACTGAAAAACTGTCAGCACAAGTCGGTCTGGCGATTTTGCGATCAAAAGTGCTGGATTCTGCAACGGCATCAAATATTGGTCGTCCTTTGAGTAACTTTGCTGAAAAATCATTCTCTGCACAAGCTAAGTATCAATTGACAAACGCATTCTCGTTCGGTGCTACTGCCCGCTACGAAAGCGACCGTTGTGGTGGTCAGCCAGACACTGCGGCTGGTTACACTGCGACTGGCTATTGCTCGCAACCGGTGCCGTCATTTGCTGTCTACGATGTATTTGCAGCGTATCGTTTTTCCAAAAAGCTGGATCTGCGCGTGAACGTATTAAACGCTACGAACAAGGACTACTACACGGCAGTTTATCGTTCTGGCTCGTTCTTGTATAAAGGCGATGCCCGTGCAGTCCGGTTAACGCTGAACTATGAAATGTAAGTTCGCTGCAAAAACCATCATCAACGCTTCATAACGTTCGATACAATGTCGGGCACTTGCCCGACATTTGCTGATATGACTAATACAACCACCGCAACGGCGCAAGCTGCGCTCAGCACTATTCCACCGGACATACGCTGCGCACAGGATTACGAGCGTCTGGCGCAACAATTCATGGTGCTCCCCCATTATGAATATGTTGCCGGTGGTTGTGGTCGCGACATTACTGTCGCGGCAAATCTGAACGCCTTCGCGCTATGGGCCATTTATCCCCGTCTGCTACGAGATGTCACCGCTGGTCACACCCGGCTGACGCTGGGGCAGCAAGCATTCCCCCACCCGGTTTTTATGGCACCGGTCGCGTTTCAGCAACTCGCTCATCCGGCCGGAGAAATAGATACTGCCCGTGCTGCGCAGGCGATGCGGAGCTGTATGGTCAGCAGCACGCTGTCATCCGTCCGCATGGAAGACGTTGCGGCTGTCGCCAGTAATGGTGGCTCGCCGCGCTGGTTCCAGCTGTATTTTCAGCCCCAACAAAATGACACACTGGATCTCATCAACAGAGCAGTAAATACAGGCTACAGTGTCATTGTCGTCACTTTAGATGCATCGATTCAGGCTGCCAGCTTACGCGCCCAGCGCGCAGGCTTTCGTATGCCACAAGACTGTGTGGCAGCCAATCTGCGCGATCATACTGCACCTGCAAACATCACTCTCAGCCCCGGTGAAAGCCGCGTCTTTCAGGGCATCATGCGCGACGCGCCAACCTGGAAAGATCTTGAGTGGCTGATGACCCAGACATCGCTGCCAGTCTGGGTAAAAGGTGTGTTACATCCTGACGATGCACGCGCACTGCAAAACATGGGCGTGGCTGGCATCATCGTCTCGAATCACGGCGGGCGTAGTCTGGATGGCGCTCCAGCCAGCCTCGATGCGCTGCCTGCCATTCGTGCTGCCGTCGGTACCAGTTTCCCCTTATTACTTGACAGTGGCATACGCTCTGGCAGCGATATATTCAAAGCCCTGGCATTGGGTGCAGATGCCGTTCTCATAGGCCGTCTGCAAATGTACGCACTGAGTGTCGCTGGTGCTCTGGGCGTCGCCCACATGATCAAGCTGCTGTGTGAAGAACTCGAAATATGTATGTCGCTGGCAGGTTGCGCGACACTGAAGGAAATCAATCGAGGCGCGTTAGTGCGATGTGGCACGTCGGCCACGTCGACTGATTTTCCACCTCACGACAACAGTCACGAATAAATGAGATGAAATTATGCTGATTACTATAGATCACGTATTGAGTAAGGATGAAGTAAAACAATTCCGTCACTATCTGGATAATGCTGAGTGGAATGACGGCACCAAAACAGCAGGAACACTGGCGCGTAACGTCAAACGTAATGCACAGATTGACGACAGCACTGAAGTCGCAATCAGCCTGGGCAACCATATTCTGCGTTCGCTCGGGAATAATCCTCTGTTCGTCTCGGCGGCGTTACCCCGCAAAATATATCCACCAAAATTCAATCGCTATGCTGACGGCGGCACCTACGGCACGCATGTGGACAGTGCGATCATGCAGATACCCGGCACAAATCTGAGCCTGCGCACCGACTTATCCGCCACATTGTTTCTGGCTGAGCCGGATGAATATGAAGGCGGCGAGCTGGAGATCGAAACAGAATTCGGCGTGCAGGCAGTCAAACTGGAAGCCGGCGACATGGTGTTGTACCCATCATCCAGTCTGCATCGGGTCATGCCAGTCACCGAAGGTGCCAGAGTCGCTTCATTTTTTTGGATAGAAAGCCTGATCAGCGATGAAGGCGAACGTGCGATGCTGTTCGACCTCGATCAAACCATACAAAAACTGACACCATCCATTGACGCAAATGATCCTCGTTTGCTGAAACTCACGGGTATTTACCATAACCTGCTGCGCCGCTGGTCGATTACCTGAATCACCATTGAGCATTACCTTCACCAAGGAGTTTGTATGACATCGATAATCAAAAAAATTATGCCGCTGCTTCTCGCTTTTTCAGCAAGCTATGCGTCAGCCCACGGAGATGTGAAGTGTACGAGCCAGCCCAAATCGGAATGGCGACCACACACGGAATTACACCAGAAACTGACCAAGGAAGGTTGGGTTATACGCCGCATGGAAATGACTTCAAGCTGCTACGAAGTCTATGCCAAAGATCCGCAAGGCAAGCGCATCGAGGCTTTTTTTGATCCAGTGACATTCAAGCGTGTTGAAGAAAATTAAGCAGTCAGTCTGGGATTTGCCAGTACGCCTGCTGCACTGGCTGTTGGTTGCAACGATTACAGCAGCCTGGATCAGCAGCCATCGTACTGGCTCAGCGCACGAATACATTGGCTACGGTGCCGGCATGATCGTTTTCCTGCGGCTACTGTGGGGTTTTACTGGCAACCGTTATGCCCGCTTCCGGCAATTCGTTCGCCCTGCCCCGCTGACGCTGCAATATCTGCGTGAAGTGGTGCAAGGTCATGCAGCTCGCTATCTGGGACATAATCCCTTGGGCGGATGGATGGTCATTGCATTGCTGAGCTGTGTCGGCCTGCTCGTTGTCAGCGGCTGGCTCACGACCACCGATTTATTGTGGGGCTATGCGTGGCCGGTGCTGCTACACACCAGCATCGCATGGGCCTTAATCGGACTGATTGCTTTGCATATCAGCGGCGTCTTATTTACCAGTTGGCAGCATCATGAAAACCTGATCGCCGCCATGCTCACAGGAAAGAAAACGCCCGCTGGTGACGATGATATTGAGTGACGACTCAATAGGCACGTCAGCCCTAAAAACTGGACTATAAGAACAATGAACAAGGGATTCGTATATCAGAGCTAGCTACAGCGGAGCCTCAAACATATTGATGAAGTAATGCAGATGCGTGGAAGATGTGGGGATAATCAGAAGTTATTTGATGGCATCACAGACAAAAATATGGTGATGCCATCCGTGCTGATATCGGTTAAATCAGTATTGATCAAGCGCAGAATCAGACTTGTGGTTTAGCGCTTTCCAGCCATTTTTTAATACGGCCAGCGTCTGCCAGGCGAGAGTATTTTCCCTTGGAATCAAGGAATACCATGACAATTGCACGACCTTCTATCATCGCCTGCATTACCAGGCAGCGACCAGCCTCTGCAATGTAACCGGTTTTTTGTAAACCGATTTCCCATGCAGGATTCGAGACCAGTTTATTCGAGGTACCGTATTCAAGCTGACGACCGCCAGGATTGACCACATATTTAGAGTCGGTTGAATACTCGCGAATGACAGGATGCTGATACGCAGCATTAACCAGCTTGACCAGATCTTTTGCACTCGCACGGTTCTGGCTCGATAAGCCACTGGAATCAACATAGTGCGTTTCCGACATTCCCAGTTGGTGCGCTTTCGCATTCATCGCGTTGACAAAGGCAGGCAATCCACCTGGGTAATTCCGCCCTAACGCCGATGCAGCGCGATTCTCAGAACTCATTAAAGCGATATGCAACATATCTGAGCGCGACAACTTCGCACCGATCTTCAGACGGGAGCCTGTTCCCTTTTCTTTATCGATGTCATCTGTCGTAATTTCTATCAGCTCATTCAAATCCTGATTCGCTTCGACGACAACCAGACTCGTCATGAGTTTGGTAATGGAGGCAATCGGCAAAGATACATTGGAATTTTTTTCAAACAAGACCTTAGAACTCGCCTGATCAACCACATAGGCAACGTTTGACTGTAAAGCTAAAGGATCGTGTGAATGATTGAGTCCTACAGTATCGCCAACACTGGGCTTTTCTGGCACCACAGGCGCCGCCGCAACACGTTCAGTGATCACCCTGCGTTTACCGTTAACAACAGCATAACGTTTAGTCGTTTTTGCAGCGGCTGTTTTGACCACTTTTTTGTGGACAATATGTTTCTTATGCGAGGTGTGTTTATGTTCGGTCGCCTGCGCCGATAAAATCGTGGCGGGGAACAGGCTAACAAAAGAGAGGATTAAGGCTTGACGGGCAAATTTCACTGTCACTAACTCCTATTAAAATATGCCAAAAAATTTGATGCAGTTTAGCAAATCTCAAAAAAATCGCAAGATAATTAATAACTTAGCGTAAGTTTTTGAAGCAATACATCATGTTAAAAATTTAACGAACGCAGATACAGACTCACGTTCAGTGACCAGCGTATTTTCCACTTTCGACGTATCTGCGTAACCCAAAGCCATGCCACAAACAAGCATTTCATTTTCAGAAAACTGTAGTTGCTCACGGATAATTTTATGATACTGGGTAAAAGCGGCCTGTGGGCAAGTATCCAGACCACGGGCTTTTGCTGCAAGCATGATATTTTGTAAAAACATGCCGTAGTCTAACCAGGAGCCTTGTTCCATTACGCGATCAATGGTGAAAATCAATCCCACCGGTGCATCAAAAAAAGCATAATTCCTGCCATGTTGCGCATGCATCCCTTGCTTATTCTCGCGGGCAAGTCCAAGCAAGGCATATAAGTCCCAACCAACTTTACGCCGCCGCTCCAGATAGGGACTAACCCATTTTACGGGGTAATAATTATATTCCTCAGTATGCGGCTCTTCTGCAGAGGGATGTTGATGGGCATGCAGAATTTTTTCAGACAGCTGCGTCAGACTATCACCCGTCAATACATAGACTTTCCATGGCTGCGTATTGCTCCCGGATGGTGCGCGCGATGCCACCTCAAGAATGCGCTGTATGTCTTCGGACGCCACTAAATCAGGTAAAAATGCACGAACCGAACGGCGTTCAGTAATAATCTGGTCAACAATTTTCTGGGAGGGGGAAGCTATCATCATGAATCACTTTTTATTGATTGCAAAAGTAAGCGCAAAGCGTCTGGGAGCAGGACCGGACGGCGGCTCGCCCTATCCACATAGACGTGGACGAAATGACCTTGTGCGCACGCTTCAGTCTCATCTGCTTTAAAAATACCCAGTTCGTAACGCACACTGGAATTTCCCAATTTACTCACAGAAACACCGGCGGTCACTTTGTCAGGAAAAGCGACGGAAGCGAAATAATTACACTGAGTTTCTATCACGAGCCCAATCACATTACTTTTCTCAACATCAAGTACCTGATGACTGATCAGAAATTCATTGACGACGGTATCAAACCAGCTGTAATACACCACATTATTCACATGACCATACGCATCGTTATCCATCCAGCGCGTGGTTATTTCATGGAAATGGCGGAAGTCGCTACGGCTTTTCGCTTGCATCTTCATTAGTCCCCTTTAACATCGGCTCGGTGCCGCTATAGTCTGGAATAAAAGTCTAACATAAGCTTACAAATTCATTATCCTGTCATACAGAAAAGCGAGACTACGCATTGAGAATCGACATTTCTCCTGACTCGGCAGGCAAGGTCAGAGTTTGATCAAAAATGAAGACGTTAAAATATTGCATTAATTGCATAATTACGCTTGATTAAGCGCGATGAAGCAATATAATAATTACTGCAATGCACAAATTTAACGAACGACTGCATTTATCGATTGTATTTGTTCTGTTTCAATAAATGCTGAAAACACCCTCTATCTGATTCGCCCTTTTAAACAGGAGATCATCATGTTTTCCGTACCTGAACAACTTTCCAATGCAACTAAAGCAAACTTAGACGCACAACTCGCGTTATTTTCTAACCTGAGCGGTAAAACCTTCGAAGGTGTTGAGAAATTAATTGAATTGAATCTGAATGCAATTAAAAGCTCATTCGAATCATCTGCCGCAACCACAAAACAATTGCTGGCAGCAAAAGATCCTCAGGAATTTTTTGCTCTGAGCAGTTCACACGCTCAGCCAAGTGCAGAAAAATTACTCGATTACAGTCGCCATCTGACATCAATAGCATCTGCCGCACAAGCAGAACTCACGCATGCTGCAGAAGCACAAATAACAGAAAGCAATCGCAAGTTTCAGGCATTGTTTGATGAAGTTTCGAAAAATGCGCCTGCAGGATCAGAACAATTCGTTTCGTTTTTTAAAACAGCGATCACGAATATGAATTCCGGATATGAGCAATTAAGTAAAACCACTAAACAAGCAGTGGACGCAATAGAAGCTAATCTGAACAACACAGTCGCACAAATCTCCCAAGCAACAGAAAAAGCGACTCCTCGTACTACAAAGAAATAAACGTACATGGCCCCGACATTCAGGGGCTTCAGTTGTAAAAAAAGCCCCGGAAGTTTCCGGGGCTTTTTTTATGAAGGGAAATAATCAGACTTCACCTAAATACGCCGCCTGAACTTTTGGATCATCCAGCATGTCTTTGGCGTTACCGTTCATGGTGATGGTACCTGACTCCATCACATAACCACGATGAGCGGCCTGCAGAGCTAATTTTGCATTTTGTTCTACCAGCAAAATCGTAATACCCTGTGCTGAAACATTTCTGATTACTTCAAAAATCTTCTCAACCATAATGGGTGACAACCCCATTGAAGGCTCATCCAGCAACAATAATTCAGGATGACTCATCAATGCTCTTGCCATCGCCAGCATCTGTTGCTCGCCACCGGAAAGGGTGCCTGCCAGTTGAGCAGAGCGTTCTTTCAAGCGGGGGAAAATCGAGAACCATTTATCGATATCACTTTCAATACCGGCTTTATCATTTCTGGTAAAAGCACCCATCATCAGATTTTCAAGAATCGTCATACGGGTAAATACGCCTCGTCCTTCAGGTACCATTGCCAGATGGTTCGTCACCAGTTCAAAAGAGTTTTTTCCTCTGATGGATTTGCCTAAGTAAAAGATATCACCTTCCACCGTACAGCTCGGCAAAGTACCGGTGACCGCTTTTAATGTAGTGGTTTTCCCCGCGCCGTTCGCACCAATCAACGTGATCAATTCGCCCTTATTCACCTCAAGGTCTATGCCTTTAACGGCCTTAATACCACCGTAAGCAACCTTCAGATTACTGATCTTTAAAATGTTCTCAGCCATTAATGAGCACCTCCCAAATATGCTTCGATTACCGCAGGATTTTTCTGAATATCAGCCGGAACACCTTCTGCAATCGGTTTGCCATAATCCAATACGGTAATACGGTCACACAGGCCCATCATCAATTTCACGTCATGTTCAATCAAGAGTACGGTCTTTCCTTCGGCCTTGATTTTCACCAGCAGTTCTCTGAGTGCAAGTTTTTCAGTCGCATTCATACCAGCAGCTGGCTCATCAAGAGCAAGTAATTTCGGATCAGTTGCTAATGCGCGGGCAATTTCAAGTCTGCGCTGATCACCGTAAGAAAGAAACTTGGATGTACGTCCGGCGAATTGTCCAATACCGACAAAATCTAGCAATTCCTGTGCGCGACGACGGATTGCCGCCTCTTCTTCACGCGCAGCAGCGTGTTGAAATATAGCGCCAAAAACACCTTGCCTGGTACGGATATGACGCCCCACCATCACGTTTTCGAGTGCAGTCATTTCGCCAAACAGACGGATATTCTGGAAGGTACGGGCAATCCCCGCCTTAGCGACCTCATGCGGTGCCGAAGGCGAATACGGCTTGCCATCCAGCTCGAAGCTGCCGGTATCAGGTTGATACAAGCCGGTGATCACATTAAAAAAAGTTGTTTTACCAGCGCCATTCGGGCCGATCAAACCGTAAATCTGACCTTTCTTGATGTCAATCCCTACGTTTGACAATGCTTGCAAACCACCAAAACGCTTGTTCGCACCCTCAATTTTCAACATTGTTTGTTCAGTCATCTTGATCTTCCTTATGCTGCTGCGTCATTCGTTTTGGCCATTCTGTCTTCATGTTTCGGCGCTGGCCATAAACCGGCCGGACGATTCAACATGACAACCACCATTGCCAGACCGTACAACAGTTGGCGCAATACCTCAGCATCAATCCAGATTTTTCCGAATATCAACATCTGCACTGGCTCAACCACGTGACGTAACACTTCAGGTAATGCCGCGATCAAAATCGCGCCGAGAATCACGCCGGGAATATGACCGATCCCTCCCAGTACGACCATGGCGAGAATTACCATAGACTCGGTCAGAGAAAAAGACTCTGGTGAAACGAATCCCTGAAACGACGCGAACATGGCACCAGAAATACCACCAAATGATGCGCCCATGGAAAACGCCAGCAATTTCACGTTACGCGTATTGATACCCATCGCTTTTGCAGCGATTTCATCTTCCCGAATCGCTACCCAGGCTCTTCCGAGACGCGAGTGCTGCAAACGTGTCGATACAATCACGATGGCGATACACAAAAATAAAAACAGGAAATAATAGGCATTCACCGATGGCATGCTGAAACCAGCCAGATTAATCGTCGCATTGGAACCCGCTTCACCTGCCAGCGAAACACCTAAGACACTGACCGGATCAATCATGTTGATCCCCTGAGGTCCGTTCGTAATATTGACCGGCGCATTCATATTATTCATAAAAATGCGGATAATCTCACCGAAACCCAACGTCACGATCGCAAGGTAATCGCCGCGCAGCTTTAATGTAGGCGCACCAAGCAATGCACCAAATAAGCCCGCAATGGCTGCCGCAAAAGGAATAATGATCCAGACCGAAAGATGAATACCCTTTTGTGCGATTTCCGGGCCAAACAGCGTTACCAGAAAATTCCCGAGTGCCGGGTAATTTTCAACAAACGACGCCAGAACAGTCGCAAACTGTGGTGAACCGAAAAGAGCCGCCAGATAAGCACCTACCGCATAAAACGCGATATAGCCAAGATCGAGTAATCCGGCAAAACCGACCACAATATTTAAACCAAGCGCCAGCATGATATAGAGCAACGCGAAGTCGATAATACGAACCCAGGAATTACCAAAATTTGCAGCAACAAACGGGAAAAGAACCAGCACTATCCCCAACACAGCAAAGCTCGTGTAGGCCTTTTCAGGATTTGCTTTGACATCAAATATAGTTGACATTGATCTTCCCCTTACGCACGGTCAGCAACGCGTTCACCCATGATGCCGGATGGTCGCAATGTCAGCACGATAATCAAAACAATAAAAGCAAAAATATCCTGGTATTGGCTACCGAGTACACCTCCGGTTAAATCACCGATATATCCTGCTCCCATACTTTCGATCAACCCAAGAATGATGCCACCAACCATCGCACCATAAATATTACCGATTCCGCCTAATACAGCTGCAGAGAAGGCTTTTAAGCCGGGAACAAATCCCATGGCGAACTGTGCAGACGAATAATTGGCAGCCCACATTACGCCTGCAATGGCAGCAAGTGCGGCACCAATTGCAAACGTGGCGACGATCACCTTATTCGAATCAACCCCCATTAAGCCTGCAACACGGGGGTTTTCAGCCGTCGCCCGCATTGCCCGTCCCATCTTGGTTTTTTCTACCAGCAGCACCAGCGCTATCATCGCCACGGTAGCCAGTACCAGCAGTAAGATTTGCACCTGAGAAATCACTGCCCCGCCAACCTCAACAGGGATAGTCGGCATGACAGACGGGAATGAGATAGGACTACGCCCCCAGATCATCATGGCAAAGGTCTGCACCAGAAGTGAAACACCAATTGCCGTGATCAATGGAGCCAGACGAGGCGCATTGCGCAAACGGCGATATGCCACACGCTCAATAAGCAGATTGACAGCGATACAGACTGGAATTGCGCCAAGAATTGCAATCAGCAACATGACGAAACCTGGAAGTCCGGGCGCATAGACCTGCAAAAGCTTGATGATACTCAGCCCCGCCATCGCGCCCACCATCAGCACATCACCGTGTGCGAAGTTAATCAGATTCAGCACCCCATAGACCATGGTGTACCCCAGGGCAACCAGAGCATACATACTACCTAAGACAAGCCCATTAATAATTTGTTGGATAAAGGTATCCATATTTCGCATCTCTCTCTATAAACGAATCGGAATTTCAGCTAAACGACAACTTTGAACTGGATAAGCTAGTTCGTAATCAGCAAAAATCATTCCTGTTAACAAAAAACGGCTCCCTTTACTCAGGGGGCCGCTCGTGTTTTAACAATTTGCTATCCGAAAAGGCGCGTCATCATATCGAGAGTGCCAATAGTACGTGTAATGCACATGATCAATTCTCCTCTGCAACTTTTTGTAAAAGTTTTTCTAATATTTAGACTTCTTTGTTACGCCATTGAAGTGGGCGGAATTATACAGATGCGACACACTGTACGAGTGGTAAAAAAACCACCCGATGCTACGTATTTTCCACAAAAATCAATGACGACTGTCAACACTTGATCAATTTGGTCAATATCCGCATTGATGTGCGGAACAATCTTAAATACGAATTGGCAAAATAAAATATTGAATATCGATAGAAAACAAATTTTTCAATTGTTATGTCGATGAGTTTGCCTGGTGTGATATTTCCTTATTGGCACTGAGTCCTTTTGGCATAGGAAACGTCACATGCTCCTGAACACCATCTAAAGCCCGGACGCTGCGTGCACCAAGATCGCGCAAACGTGCAATCACCTCAGCCACCAATACTTCTGGAGCAGACGCGCCAGCAGTAACACCGATGCGCAGGACATTTTCCAGCCAGACAGGATTGATCTGCGCCGCATTGTCGACCATAAATGCAGGCACGCCAATTTTTTCGGCGAGTTCACGTAGACGATTTGAATTCGAACTGTTTGGACTTCCAACCACCAACACCAGATCGACTTGAGGTGCCATGAACTTTACAGCCTCCTGACGGTTAGTTGTTGCGTAACAGATATCCCCCTTTTTGGGTTCACTGATGGATGGAAAGCGCCTCTTCAGAGCGGCGATAATTTCGGCAGTATCATCAACCGACAGCGTAGTCTGCGAGACATAAGCCAGCATCGCAGGATCCGAAACGATCAAGCGATCTACATCCTCAATTGTCTCAACCAAATACATCCCGCTTTCTGCCTGTCCCATCGTACCTTCGACTTCCGGATGCCCCTGGTGACCGATCATGATAATTTCCCGGCCCTCATCACGCATCTTAACAACTTCAGAATGAACCTTTGAGACCAAAGGACAGGTAGCATCAAAAATCTGTACGCCACGTTCTTCTGCTTCTTTACGGACGGCCTGAGACACACCATGCGCAGAAAAAACCAAGGTATTTCCGCGAGGAACATCGTTCAGGTCTTCGATAAAAATAGCCCCTTTTTCTTTCAAATCATTCACAACATAAGCGTTGTGTACGATTTCATGCCTGACATAGATAGGTGCACCAAATTTCTCTAATGCCCTCTCCACGATTTCAATTGCACGATCTACCCCGGCGCAAAAACCACGGGGCTGAGCCAATAAAATCTCTTTTTCCATGTGTTTACAAAATCCCTATGATTTTTGTTTCAAATAATAAGGTCTGCCCGGCAAGGGGATGATTGAAATCAAAAATATATCCCTGTTCATCCACTGAACGTAACACTCCGGCAAAACGTCCACCAGAAGGAGCGGCAAAATCAACCAGATCTCCAACGACGTATTGTTCGCCAGATGCCGAATTTTCTTTTAAAGTAGTGACAGACACACGCTGAACCAAGTCAGGATTACGTGGACCGAACGCTTTTTCCGGCGATAATTCTTGCGTTACATGAGCTCCCTCTGTCAAGCCAATCAGAGACAGTTCAAGCTCAGGAGCAAGCTGGCCGGTTCCCATCTGCAATGTTGCCGGGCTTTCTTTGAATGTGCTGATAATGTCTTCACCATCTAAGGTCGCGAGCCGGTAATGCAAAGTAAGATAAGCATCTTTAGTAACAATGGGGGTGTTGGAAGTGGTCATGATCAATGGCTTTAACAAATAAGTGTCTATTGTAAGCCAGCTTTTGTACTTCGATTCTTTTCTCAAAATTCCGGAGTGACGTAAATATGGCAATTAACGATTGGCCTGAAGATCAGAGGCCAAGGGAAAGACTGATCAGATTTGGCGCGGCTGCGTTATCGGACGCTGAACTCCTGGCTGTGTTTTTACGAACCGGCGTTACAGGGAAAAGCGCGGTGGACCTGGGGCGCGAGATGATCAATAGCTTTGGCTCTTTATCAAAGTTATTTAACGCCTCCATTACCGAGTTCTCTGCCATTCACGGATTAGGGCATGCTAAATACGCACAATTGCAAGCTGTGCTTGAATTGGCCAGAAGGTCTATTTACGAAGAGTTGCAAATCAACGCCTCCCTATCTTCACCACAAGCCGTTAAGCACTATCTGCAACTCTTAATCGGAAACAAAACACATGAATCCTTTGCGGTTCTGTTTCTCGACACGAAAAACAGGCTGATTACATCAGAAGAATTATTTCGGGGCACCCTCAATCACGCCAGCGTGTACCCCAGAGAAGTAGTTAAAACAGCCTTACAACACAACGCAGCGGCCATTATCCTTGCTCACAACCACCCGTCAGGCTCCTGCGAACCCAGCGATGCAGATGTGCGACTAACGCAAACTCTGAAGCAGGCACTGGCACTGGTCGATGTACGAGTACTGGATCATTTTATTATTGCAAACCCAGATGTCTACTCCTTCGCAGAGCATGGTTTACTCTGAATTTTAAATTGTTAAATTAATTTTTAAATTAAGACACAATTATTTTTCGCAAGTCATTGATAATTCATGAGATTTTGTTTATACTCTCATTTTTTCCAATTTCGGAAACTATCAAGGAGTTAAATATGGCACGTGTCTGCCAAGTAACTGGGAAAGGGCCGATGGTTGGCAACAACGTTTCCCACGCTAATAACAAAACAAAACGTCGCTTTTTGCCTAACCTGCAAAACCGTCGCTTTTTCGTAGAATCAGAAAACCGTTGGGTTTCTCTGCGTTTATCTAACGCTGGTCTGCGCGTCATTGACAAAATCGGTATTGATGCGGTTTTGGCTGACCTGCGTGCTCGCGGCGAAAAAGTTTAAGCTAAACTATTGTTAGGAAATCATCATGGCTAAATCTGGTCGCGACAAAATCAAACTGGAATCGACTGCTGGTACAGGTCACTTCTACACAACATCTAAAAACAAGCGCACGATGCCTGAAAAAATGGAGATCATGAAATTTGATCCTAAGGCACGTAAGCATGTAATCTACAAAGAAACCAAAATTAAATAATTTTGCGTTTTTAGTAGCAATAAAAAAACCTCGCATTGCGAGGTTTTTTTTTCGTTTTTCGTTTCCCTGAATGTTCTCGATTAACCATAAAAAAAACGGCGCTACTCACGCCGTTTCTTATACGCTATGCCGTATCAGGCGTAGGTGCGCAACCTGCGGGAAAAATCGTGTAAAGCCTGAATACCCGACGCTTCAGCGCGCAGACACCAATCCTGCAGTTGATGCACCAGTTGTTCACGGCTGACTGTCGAACGCTCCCAGATCAGTCCTAATTCAACACGCATATCGTGCATCGTCTGCAAGACGGTACTGTGAGCCAACACTTCTGACAATTCTTGTTTCTGAGATACTTCCAGCTTGGTCGGTTCACGCTGCAACAGCTTTTTTGTGACTTTCAGACGCGCCGCTTCAAACTGGGCTTTCTCGCGCAATAAAACAACTTCATCATGCCAGGTTTTACGCAAAGATTTTGCGTACTTAGCCATGACATCGTAGCGATTAGTGATCACCGCCTGCAAAGTTTCCATATCGACTGCGGATTTCAACTCGACAAATTTTGGTTCCGGCGCCACTTTTTTCACCGTCGCCCAACCAACCATTTCCATGGTGCGGATATACATCCAACCAATATCAAACTCGTACCACTTAGATGACAACTTCGCCGAAGTGCCAAACGTGTGGTGGTTATTGTGTAACTCTTCACCACCAATCAATATTCCCAACGGAAATATATTGGTAGAAGCATCAACACAATCATAGTTACGATAGCCCCAGTAATGACCGATACCGTTAATTATTCCGGCGGCAGTAATCGGAATCCATACCATCTGCACTGCCCAGACAGTAATACCGATAACGCCAAACAGGAGAAAGTCGATAAGCAGCATTAAGACAATGCCTCGCCCGCTGAAGCGGGTGTAGACATTCCTCTCCAGCCAATCGTCCGGGGTCCCATGGCCGTATTTCTGCATGGTTTCCAAGTTCTTGCATTCACTACGATACAATTCCGCGCCCTCGAACAACACTTTCTTGATACCACGCGTCTGCGGACTGTGCGGATCCTCTTCAGTCTCACACTTTGCGTGATGTTTACGATGGATAGCAGCCCATTCTTTCGTGACCTGACCAGTGGTCAGCCACAGCCAGAAACGGAAAAAATGACTAGGAATAGCGTGCAATTCCAGTGCGCGATGCGCCTGACAACGATGGAGAAAAATCGTTACGCTGGCAATCGTAATATGAGTAACGATTGCGGTGAATACAAAAACTTGCCAGCCAGTGGCACGGGTAATGCCATTGGAAAGAAAATCTATTGCGGTTTCAATAAAAGTGCTCAAAATATCATGTACTCCGTCGTTATCGCTTGCTTCGTAGCTTATGTTGTATAAATATACGCACAACCTCAGTGGCACGTGCGCGGGTATTGTACGCGTTTTTAGAGGGGTTCCACCAATTTATATGCGTCCATCAGCTCAACTTTGCAGCCTCCGATGGCTCGTTTTTGAGTAATGTCACCACTCTTTGTGGAAACGGCAGATCTATGTTGTGCTCTTTAATGACTTGCCAGATCGCCAGATTAACCTCGGACAGCACGCCGACACGCCCATTCTCCGGATCAGATATCCAGAATCCAACACGGATCTCAAAACCGTCAGCGCCAAACTTAATCAGAGATGCCGACGGGGCGGGATCTTGTGCAACCCGTGCAACCTTAGCGACCGCAGATGCTAACAGAGCCAGTAGCGTATCCAGATCAGTCTGATAGGAAACCGTCAGATCCGTCGACATCGCCACCTTGCTATTGGTTAAGGAATAATTTTGTACCGGCGTTGATACCAGCATTTCGTTCGGAATCACGGATTCGGAACCATCAGGTCCCAACACAACGGTGTACCGGGTATTGATCTGAGTGACTTTTCCGCTGAATTTATCTACGGTAATCATATCTCCGATAGACATGCTGCGGTCGAGCAAAATAATGAATCCCGAAACATAACTACTGGCAATTTTCTGTAAACCAAATCCTAAACCAACCCCAAGTGCGCCGCCAAATACGGAAAGGACGGTTAAGTCGATCCCGACAATGGTGAGACTCATCAGAATTGCGACGAGAATAAGCAATGCGCGTCCGACACGGGAGAGAACAACTTTCAACGATGTATGCACCGTTGGCAACATCATCAGCCGGGTTTCAAGTGCGGCGCTGGCCCACAATGCGACAATTAAAGTAATCGCGACGGAAATACTTGCCTGAAAAATCGTCAGCAAGGAGATTTTATTCTTACCAACTGGAATGACCAGGTCATCCATTGCTTCCAATAAATCTGGCCACAAACCACTGAAGTGCAAGACAACACCGACCCACACCAAGCCTGCGAATAGCTTTTCAAAAAGAGCCAGAAACTTACCTAAGCTTCCATCCCTGGCAAAAGTCTTACGTACAACATAAAACCCAAAGCGTATGAGTGCCAGAGAACCTATCACTGGAAATAGTAACCGGATCAGATTGGTATGCTGCCATTGTCCCAAAATCGCTTTACCGATCAGTAAAAACAATAAGGTCAGCGCGGGCGTCAGCACACGTGAAAAACTACCGACACCTAATTGGACAACACCTGAGCTGGCATGCTCACGACTACCCGCGACACTACTTTTAAGAAAGCGCGAAATGACCCAGGCAAGCGCAAAACAACATAACACGGTCCCCACTTGCCAAAAAAACTGAGGCTCACGAAAATCGGTGGCCAGATCTGACAATAAACTGGCGAGTAATGGTGCGCTCATATTGGGAAAATAAATCGGGAAAATAAAAATGTCCTCTTCGCATAACGAAGAGGACTATAGAAGGAACAAATTATTTATTGCGTTCTAATATCGCAGCAAAGAAACCGTCAGTCTGATGAATATGTGGATACAACTTCAGATAGTCGCCCATCTCCAGTTCTATCTTTTGCTCAGCCAAGACTTTTGATGCCGGCACTAAAGTGAAATCAGCATGTTCCGCCAGGAAAGCCTGAACAATCGCTTCATTCTCTTCATCCAGAATACTGCATGTCGCATATACCAAACGACCACCAGCTTTCACCATGCGAGAGGCACTCGCCAGAATAGAAGCTTGCTTTACATTCAGTTCCGCCACACCTTCGACCGTCTGGCGCCATTTGACGTCAGGATTGCGGCGTAAAGTCCCGAGGCCACTGCATGGTGCATCAACCAGCACACGATCAAGCTTGCCTGCCAAGCGCTTAATTTTTGCGTCCTTCTCATGCGCAATCACAACCGGATGCACGTTTGATAAGCCACTGCGGGCGAGACGTGGCTTCAGCTTCGCCAGACGCTTTTCAGAAATATCAAATGCGTATAAACGACCTGTGTTGCGCATCGTCGCACCGAGTGCCAATGTCTTACCACCGGCACCAGCGCAAAAATCGGCAACCATTTCACCACGTCGGGCGCCAACCAGTTGCGCGAGTAACTGACTGCCTTCGTCCTGAACTTCTATCGTGCCGTCTTTAAATAACGGCAAATTCTGTATCGATGGCTTTTTCTTTACCCGCAAACAAGTGCTGGAATACGGTGTCGGCTCGGCGATAATCGGTGCCTGCGCAAGTGCCGCAGCCACATCATCACGATTAGCTTTCATCGAGTTCACTCGTAAATCAAGAGAAGCAGGTGTATTCAATGATTCCGCCAGCGCCAGCGCCTTCTCTTCACCAAAACGCTCACTTAATTTTTCCCACAGCCAGGCAGGTAAATTAGCCTTCATTACGACGGGTAAATGTGAGCGATCGATTTGCATTACCCGTTCTAACCAGCTGCTTTCTTCTTCGGTGAGCCCACCAAGTGACTCAGCACCAACAGCATCTGCCAGACCAAGTAAGGTCAGACGTCGCATCGGCGAACCAGAACCAGATTCAGCAAAATTGGTATATACCGATTTATTCCGCAACAAGCCGTAGATCGCTTCAGCGATCACGCCGCGTTCACGCGAACCAAGGCGCGGATGTTCGCGGAAATAGCGGGATAAAGTACCATCGGCTGGACCGGTAAAACGTAAAATCTCGCGTAAAACTTCTTCTGTGTGGCCAGTAATGGCTGGAGGTAATCTCATGCTGCTTCCTTAAAATTCTATATCGGTCAATGTTGACCTGTTTATTCACTGACCGTAACGATATGGCCAGTAATATTGATTTTGTCTTCCACAAACAGGCGTACCGCCTGTGGATAAATGACATGCTCCTGCTCCAGTACGCGAAGAGCCAGACTGTCCTCGGTATCATCCGCTTTGACCGGAACAACTGCCTGAGCAACAATCGGCCCGTGATCAAGCTCCGCGGTCACAAAATGCACCGTCGCGCCATGCACCTTGACGCCAGCATCCAGTGCCTGCCTGTGTGTCGCAAGGCCAGTAAAACTCGGCAACAATGATGGATGTATATTCAGCAAACGCCCGGCATAATGCTCTACGAATGCAGGTGTGAGAATCCGCATAAAACCCGCCAGGACAACAAGATCAGGCAAATATTCGTCAATCTTCTGCTGCAGCACATGATCGAATGCTTCGCGAGATGAAAATTCCTTGCTGACGACAACGGCTGTATCTATGCCAAGCGCGGCAGCGTAAGCCAAACCGCTGGCATCGGCTTTGTTACTGATTACGGCAGCAATCTGTGCTGGCCATTTTTGTGAAATGCAGGCATCAACGATTGCCCGCATATTACTACCACGACCAGAAATGAGAATAACGATCTTTTTCATGGCGGCATTGTAACGCTGTAAGGCACTGACTCCCAAATAAAAATGCCGGTCATCAGCGCCGGCATTTTAGTCTGGCCACATTGAGATCGTTATTCAAACGAATAAAATACCCGAAAAGCAACTTTCTTTTCTGCCCAGAAATCGGCGGCATCACGAAACACGTCTAATAAAATTTCACGCGCTTCCTTATCAAATTTCGGTGTATTTGGTAATTGCTCCAGAACAATGACAAAGCCGGGTTGTAGGCCTGCCTGATGAATCATATCTGTCAGGCAATCATACAGAGCGTCAAAATTTTTCCCGAAATGTTTTGGAAAACCGAAAGATGCAGCAATTTTAGCCAAAACTTGTTGCTTGGTCGTCGTGTCAAGACAATATGCGTACAAAAAGTGCTGCCCCAGATGTGCCGCTTCTGCTTGCAGATCAGGAACACGAAAAGCCCGAATCGACTGCACGACATTCGGTGCCACTGTTACTAATAAATCCATTTCTCCCTCAGGTGATGAGATCATAATTATTCTCTGATACGCCGAAAACTTTCGTAATGGTCATCGGTATAGTAATACTCCCCGGATTGCGCCGGTATTCCGCCAGCGATAATGCGGCGAGCACCGCGATTGCGGGCTCTCGGGGTTTTGACTGTGTATTCGTGATAATAGCCACGCTTTTGCTTTGGAAGTCTGGACTCGTAATTACCAAAAACAACGCCATCTTTTTCGTATGGAAACGGGCCACCTTGCTTAATCAGCATAAGGGTTGTCTGTGCCTCGCGCGGAAGTTCGCTGACGAACACGATGCCGACATTATCTTTTGCAAATACAACAGAAGCAAGTAAAGCAATCGTCAAAAAGAGAAAGTACTGGCGAAAAAATCGAAAATTTCTCATTAACTACTCATTAATTTAGCATTATGCAAACGGTGAACTAAACCGTAGATTAACGGTTTGCTCGCCATGTATCAACCTTCATTCATAGCTGACCGGCCTGTTATCGTTTGAGAATGTCGTCTTCTGAACGAAAAAAATTTAATACATCTTCTTGCTTTGCCCTGGTATCACGTCTGCCCAGCGCAATCAATTCGCGCGTATAACTTGCTTCAAACAAAAGATAGGACGCCAATGCCGCGCCACGTGCCTCGGTTGCACCTACTCCTCCCAGCATGGTTCGAACAGGCAAAGGTAAGCTGCCGGTATGGCGACTCGCAATTTCATCCAGACGTTCAGAAGGTGCAATCACCAGTAACTCTACTGGGCGCAACGGCGCATTTGCGAGGGCTTCTTTGGGCAACAAGGACAAGGTTTTATTAATCCGCGTCAACCGTTCAATATCAACGGCGAGACTATCGAGAAAAATACTTGAAAGAGCATGGCCGGCAATTTGAGCAAGACTGGGATATTGCGCATGATCCGCACTTGCGGCAGGTGGTTCCGCCAGCCTGCCAGCACCCACGATCAGCACTTTCTTCGCCCCCAGATGGATCGCCGGGGAAATCGGTGCCAACTGGCGCATAGAACCGTCACCGCAATATTGAAGATGGCCTCCCCAATTCAATGGAACGGCGGGAAAAATAAATGGAATTGCTGCCGATGCCATTAAATGTGAGACGGCGATAAAGTCACGTTGCGACAAACGCTGACTGCGTACCCATGGTGCAATATCTGCCAGAGTCTGATAAAAAGTTAAGTGATGACCAGACGTGTACGACGAGGCCGTCACCGCCAAAGCCCGCAAAGCGCCCGATTGCAGTGCGGCGTCTAATCGCGGCAAATCCAGCATCCGGTTCAGCAAATCTGCAAGTGGTGAACTATCCAGCAGAGAATTGGGTGGCGACTGACGCCATTTATTCAGCAACCAGCCAAATGACCACAAGGTCAGCCAGCGAGCGCCTGTCCGGATGACACCTAAAGAATCAGACCGGTAGACCTGTGCTGCTTCAAAGTTTTCCCACACCTTGAGCACATGCGCGACCGACTCGCCAAAATGATCGGCACGACAAGCCAGAGCCGTCGCATTGATGGCACCGGCAGAGGTGCCGCAGATAATACCGAAAGGGTTAGTGGCAGGAGACCAGGATGCTTCCTCAACCAGAATCCTGGCAATTTCATCCAGCACGCCAACCTGGTAGGCAGCGCGAGCGCCACCACCGGTCAGGATTAATCCAGTTTCAGAATGAGAATTCATCAGACTCCGACAATAAAAAAAGGGCAAACAAGTGTTCGCCCTAGTGTATTAGCCTGTAACGAAATTGTCATCAGATCAGGCACAGACGCTGCGCTCTCTGACAACATCAACGATACATCAACGATATCGCAACGTTATTTTGGCTGCATACGGATAGCGCCATCCAGACGGATAGTTTCACCGTTCAGCATGACGTTTTCAATAATCGTTTTGGACAAATGCGCATATTCTTCCGGCTTGCCGAGACGAGGTGGGAACGGCACCATCTTTCCTAACGCGTCCTGCACTTCTTGCGGCATGCCCAGCAACATCGGTGTTTCAAAAATACCCGGCGCAATTGTCATGACACGAATCCCACTGCGGGATAAATCACGCGCCATCGGTAAGGTCAGCCCGACAACCGCTGCTTTAGAGGATGCATATGCTGCCTGACCAATTTGTCCATCATACGCCGCAACCGATGCGGTATTAATAATCACACCACGCTCGCCTTGTTCTGTCGCGTCTGTTTTTGCCATCGCATCAGCAGCCAGACGACACATATTGAACGTGCCAATCAGGTTAATATTCACCACACGCTGAAATACGTCGAGCGGATGTGGTCCGTCTTTACCAACAGTTTTAACCGCAGGCGCAACGCCCGCGCAATTCACCAGACCACGCACAGTACCCAAAGCAGTCGCGGCGTCGACAACCGCTTTGCCATCGGCTTCTGAAGTTACATCACACTTCACGAAGATGCCGCCCAATTCTGCCGCCAGTTTCTCACCAGCATCCACCTGCACATCTGCCAGCACAACTTTACCGCCATTGGCAGCGATCATCTTTGCCGTCGCGGCACCCAAGCCGGAAGCACCGCCAGTAATAATAAAAACACCATGTTGGATTTGCATGTTCTGTCTCTTTCGTTTTGGTTAAGAAATAGCAAACTAATGCTATTGATGTGAAAATCTGACCAGATATTGGGCTTGCATTCAAACGGGCAATGCAAACGCATTACGTTTACGTAAACGTCATATCTGCATTGTATCCAAGTTTGCCGCACCGCTAAAAGAAAAAAGATGCTCCGCTGTTCTGGCACGCATCTTTTTTATCTGAATCAAATATTCCGTTTATATCTGTGTCTTTTTCTAATTTGATCTTGCATCTATTTCTGTACCGACACTGACAGAATCCCCTCGAGTGGAGGTACAGCAGGAACGAGGACGACAGCGGCAGATGAGGTAGAAACACTTGCTGTGCTACCGCCAGCCGACTGTAGTACTGGATGCGGATGCGGCAACAGCGGCACAAGTAACAAGGCAACAATATTAATAATTTTGATCAAAGGATTCACGGCTGGTCCGGCGGTGTCTTTATAAGGGTCGCCCACCGTATCACCGGTCACAGCCGCCTTATGCGCCTCTGAGCCTTTGCCACCGTAATGACCATCCTCAATATATTTCTTTGCATTATCCCAGGCACCGCCACCGGTCGTCATAGAAATGGCGACGAATAATCCTGTCACTATCGTTCCCATTAATAATCCACCCAAAGCGGCTGGTCCCAGCAGCAAACCAACGAGCACTGGCACAATCACGGGCAACAGCGACGGCAAGATCATTTCCCGGATAGCTGACGTGGTCAGCATATCGACCGCCTTGTCGTACTCTGGCTTGCCAGTGCCATCCATGATGCCTTTGATTTCGCTGAACTGGCGGCGCACCTCCACCACCACGGCACCAGCGGCACGCCCCACGGCTTCCATTGCCATTGCACCAAACAAATAGGGAATCAATCCACCTATAAACAGCCCAACAATGACCTGAGGATTAGACAAATCAAATGCGGTCGATTTACCGACCGCATCTAAAGCATGGGTGTAGTCGGCAAACAATACCAATGCAGCCAGACCCGCTGAGCCTATCGCATAGCCCTTGGTCACCGCTTTGGTGGTGTTGCCAACCGCATCCAGCGGATCGGTAATGGCCCTGACAGACGCTGGCATTTCTGACATTTCAGCGATACCACCGGCGTTATCTGTAATCGGGCCATACGCATCAAGAGCGACGATGATGCCCGCCATCGACAGCATCGCCGTCGCAGCAATCGCAATACCGTATAAGCCGCCAAAGCTGTAAGAACTCAGAATGGCAGCGCACACCGCCAGCACCGGCCACGCGGTCGATTTCATCGACACACCCAGACCGGCAATAATGTTGGTACCGTGGCCGGTCGTCGATGCCTGGGCAACGTGCTGCACCGGCTTAAAATCGGTTCCTGTGTAATATTCAGTGATGTGCACCATCAGGCCAGTCAGCACGATACCAACCACGGTCGCGCCCATCATGCGCCAGCGCATTGCGTCGTCGGGCCACACCAGCCAGGTAACGATCGCAAAGCCGATCAGCGACAAACCGGCGGCCCACCATAAGCCGGTATACAGCGCTGACATGATTTTTTTACCGGGTCTGGCTTTGACAGCAGAACAACCGACAATCGAGGCGAGTATCGACACCGCCCCGAGCAGCAAGGGATAAACAATCGCTTGCGTGACAGCGTTAGTGACGACCAGTGCACCCAGTAACATCGTCGCAATCAGCGTCACGACATAAGTTTCAAATAAATCTGCTGCCATACCTGCACAATCACCGACGTTGTCACCAACGTTATCGGCAATCACGGCAGGGTTGCGCGGATCATCCTCAGGAATACCTGCTTCGACTTTACCGACCAGATCCGCACCGACATCGGCGCCTTTGGTAAAAATACCACCACCCAGCCGGGCAAAAATAGAAATCAGCGAAGCACCGAAGGCGAGTCCGATCAAGGGCTGAATCACATCATGCTGACTCAGCATCAGTCCCATGCCATGTGGCGCGGAGAGTATGAGTATCCAGTAAAAACCGGTGACGCCTAACAAGCCCAGCCCTACAACCAGCATGCCGGTAATCGCACCACCACGGAAGGCGACATCCAGCGCTTCATTCATCCCTTTGGTCGCGGCCTGCGCGGTACGCACGTTCGCCCGTACCGATACATTCATGCCGATAAAACCACAGGCACCCGACAATACCGCACCGATCAGAAAGCCGCAGGCAGTTGTCAGCCCTAGCCCGGGAATCGCGGCAATCGCAATGAAAAGGATCACGCCCACCAGTGCTATCGTGCGGTATTGTCGTGCCAGATAAGCCGATGCACCTTGCTGTATCGCCGCCGCGATTTCCTGCATACGCGGTGTGCCAGCGTCCTGCTTTAATATCCAGCGGCGCGACAGCAAACCGTATAGCACGGCAATCATGCCGCATGCGATCACAAACCAGAGACTCGTTACCATGGTGACTCCTCCTGTTGTTGTAGTTGTCAGACAGCGTCATCTGAGGCGTATGCTCAGAGACGACAGAAAAACTCAGTACATGACCAGTTCAGGCACAACAGGAGCAGAGACGAAAAAAAGCGGACATATTGTCCGCTTCCTCTTACTCCTCTTATTCCGCTAATGCAGCGAAGGCGCTGTCGCGTATGGTCTCGACTGGCCCTACTCCCGCAATCTTGCGGTATTTAGGCGCGCCGGGCTGACCTGATTTCGCCCAGTCACCATAATAGCCAACCAGCACTTCTGTTTGTTCGTGATAGACAGACAAACGTTTTTTAACGGTTTCTTCTTTATCGTCGTCACGCTGTATCAGATCTTCACCTGTCACGTCATCTTTCCCTGCTACTTTTGGCGGATTGTATTTAACATGATAAGTACGACCTGAACCCGGATGCACACGACGGCCGCTCATGCGGTCAACAATCGCTTCATCAGGAACATCGATTTCCAATACATAATCAATCGCGACACCAGCTTCTTTCATCGCATCGGCTTGTGGCGTTGTACGCGGAAAGCCATCGAACAAGTAACCGTTTGCACAATCGCTTTCTTTCAAACGATCTTTGACCAGACCGATAATGATGTCATCAGAAACCAAACCACCTGCATCCATGACTTTTTTTGCTTCCAGACCGAGTGCGGTACCGGCTTTGACTGCGGCGCGTAACATATCGCCTGTCGAGATTTGCGGAATATTGAATTTTTCTTTGATGTAATTAGCCTGCGTGCCTTTACCAGCACCTGGCGCTCCTAACAAAATAAGACGCATTTTATTTCCTAAGACGAGTTTGAATTTGCTTGCACGCTCGCAAGGGAGCATGCGGAATCTTTTTTAATTTACTGCGTAACACTACGGAATTGTTTTTCTTTTAGTAGTAATAACACAGAATCTTTTCACGAAACTTACCACAATTTCAGGGCTTATTGCTGTCTGAATATGAAATCAATCCAGAGTTCATCAATGTTTTAGCTCATTTTCCTGAAAAAATACGACGAACCCGTTCCAGATCTTCCTGCGTATCCACACCGGCTGCCGGGCTATCCTGCGTCACGTGCACCGCAATCGGATATCCATGCCACAGCACGCGCAACTGCTCCAGCGCCTCGATCTGCTCCAGAGGCGAGATATCGAGTTGCGGGTATTGTTGTAAAAAATCATTGCGGTACGCATACAGACCGATGTGGCGTAGCGGCGTATAGCCAGCCGGCAAATGATCACGACTCGCGGCAAACGCATCGCGATGCCAGGGGATTGTTGCACGCGAAAAATACAAAGCGCGGCCAGATTTATCCAGCACCACTTTCACCACATTCGGATTAAAAACTTCGGCCACTTCGTGCAAGGGATGTGCGGCGGTCGCCATCGGTACCTGCGCATTCACCAGCGCAGCGGTTGCTGCAATCAGCGCCGGGTCGATTAAGGGCTCGTCGCCCTGCACATTCACCACTACCGCGTCCGCGGGCAACTGCATGCTGGCGGCCACCTCAGCAATCCTATCCGTACCAGATGGGTGATCCGGGCGCGTCATGCACACAGGCACACCGTGCGCCTCGCAGGCAGCGACAATATCGGCGTGATCGGTTGCCACCATGATCGCACTGGCACCGGATGCCAGCGCACGTTCGGCAGTGCGCACCACCATCGGTTTACCAGCGATATCCGCGAGCGGTTTATTTGGCAGGCGACTCGATGCCAGTCGCGCCGGAATAATGGCGATAAAACTCATACGGCGCCCCGTTCAGCGCGCGTCGATTTCTTCTTGCGTCAGGGTGCGCGCCTGATCTGTCCACATGACAGGAATATCGTCACGCACAGGAAACGCCAGTTTATCGGCATAGCAAATTAATTCTTGCGCAGCTTTGTTGTACACCAATGGTCCCTTGCAGACAGGACAAACCAAAATATCAAGCAGGCGAGCTTCCATGCTTTTTCTCCGAAATCATTTGAAGTAGATCTGCTGCAAATGTGCCGCCGAGTTGCGCCTCAACAGGCACAACCCAGATGCGGGCATCGTTTTGCAATGCAGGAATTTGTCGACATTTTACTGCATCCTTTTCCGTGATCAGAATGCAATCGGCAGCGATGGCCTGAAAAGTCGCGGCATCGAAAGCGAAATGATCCGGCAACGCCACGCCTTCACATTGCAGACCCGCGTTGACCAGCGTAGTAAAAAAACGTTGCGGATGACCGATGCCAGCAACCGCGCACAAACGCTTTGCAGCAAAATTGGCGAGGGGCTGACGACATTCCGGCTCCGCCAATTGATACGCCTGTTGCGCCTGTAATTGCATGCGAACCGCGTCAGCAGGAATACCGGGCACCGCTGCGGCGCTGATCTCTGCGGGCGCATTGAGGACGGTGAAATCACGCCTTCTTTGTACCGGTTCGCGTAAAGGGCCCGCAGGTAACATCCAGCCATTACCTGCACCACGCTGATCGAACAACATGATTTCGATATCGCGCGCCAGAAAATAATGCTGCAAGCCATCGTCGGCAATCAGGATATCGACGTCCGTATGCGATGCCAGCAATGCCCGCCCCGCAGCAACGCGATCCCGCCCGACAGCCACCGGAACACCCGTCCGTTGCGCGATCAACAGCGGCTCATCGCCGACCTGGGACGCAAGCGCGCCCGCCGTCAGCAGCGTCACGTTATCGGCTTGCGCCCCATAGCCACGCGAAATAACGCCGGGCCGATAACCCGCCGCCTGCAATTGCTGCACCAGCCAGATCACCAACGGGGTTTTGCCAGTGCCACCGACATAGATATTGCCAACCACAATCACCGGCACACTGAGTTTCGCTTGCGGTTTGTAACCCAGCACAAACAAGCCGAAGCGGAACGTGACAATCAGCTGAAACAGTCTGGACAGCGGCCACAACAAGCACGCCACGACGCCGCGCTTTTGCCACGCCTGCAACAGCCAGGATTCCAGCCAGACCCGCATCTTTCTTCCTCTGCTAAAAAACAAGCGGGGAGTAAGATACTCCCCGGTAGTATGCTATTCAAAAATGAAATTGTCCGCTAAAACATTGGGGTTGTGGGCATCGTATTCACATACTCCCCAAAATCAGCACCCCGGAGAGGCTTATTTGCTGCGGCTTCCAGCCTGGGCTGCGAATGTCACTTTGGCTAATCCGGCGATACGCGCCGCTTCCAGCACATCGATCACCGATTGGTGCGTCGCCGCCCGATCTGCATTGATGATCACAACGGGCTCAGCCTGCGCGCCAGTCGAGCCCTCGGCCAGCGCTGCACTGGCATGCCGCAAATCCTCGGCCAGCGTCGCAGTATCCAGAAAAGAAACCGCCTGATTATTGATCTTGTAGCGCCCTTGCGCATCGATACCGATATCAATCTGATTTGGCTTTTCCTGTGCTTTTTCGGCGTCTGCAGTTGGCAGTGTGATCTGTAATTCGGTGAAACGGCTATACGTTGTCGTCACCATCAGAAAAATCAGGATGACCAGCAGCACGTCAATAAACGGGATCAGGTTAATTTCAGGCTCGTCCCTGCCCTTTCCTTTACGAAAGTTCATATTTACTTTCTGGCGCTATGCACGACATCAACGAATTTGACTGCCTGTTGTTCCATATCGACCACGAGACTGTCCACCAGGGCTCTGAAATGACGATAAGCGACCAGCGCCGGCATCGCGATCAGCAGACCAAAACCCGTGTTGTACAAGGCAACCGAAATACCATGCGCCAATTGCGCCGGATTCGCGCCCGTCGCCGTTTGTGAACCGAAAATTTCTATCATCCCGACCACTGTGCCGAACAAGCCCATCAATGGCGCCAATGAGGCAATCGTGCCCAGTGTCGTCAAGAACCGCTCCAGCTCATGTGCGACCGCCGCACCAGCTTCTTCGATGGACTCTTTCATCACTTCGCGTGGCGCGCTGACGTTGCGCAAACCCGCAGCCAGTACTTTACCCAGAGGGGAATTGCCAGCGAGCTGCTGTATTACTTCCGGCTTTACCTTACCCGACTGATACACCCGTATCACTTCATCGAGCAGGGTCGATGGCAGAATTTTATTGCGGCGCAAGGAAAAACTGCGCTCAATAATCAGCGTTAAGGCGATCACGGAAGAGATCAACAACAGATAAATAGGCCAGCCGGCAGCTTGAATGATGGCGAACAAAGCGCACTCCTAGTAGGTTCAGAAATCCAACCCCGCAATGTAGCGCTTTGTGTGCTGACGGGCAAGGGCACTGATGAAAAAAACGACGTCTGTGCATATCTCCCATGTTTTACACAAAATCTGTGCGCAAGCTTGTGGATAAGTATGGCATAGCACCGTAAGCCTTTGAAATAAAAAAGATTTCCGGTAACGCTCAAGAATTAGGCAACCTTGATCAGGGTAAATACCGGGTTTTCCCGGCCATATTTTTTCTTATTTCTGCACACTTTATGTGGACAAGCTTGTGCACAAGCGCTGCGAAACAAGTTAAGTCCATGATTTATAAATAGATTAATCTTCTGCAAATTATTTAGGCAAAGTGCTTTTTTTCAGCCATTTTGCTCAAAATAACAGCAAGCCTGTACGCGCAGTGGACAACTCCATTGTTTTGCACAAATTATGTGGACAAATTTGTGCAGAATGCTGAAAAAGAGCTGCAATTAATTGATTTATATAGATAAATATAATCAGCTTAAAAATTGGGCAAATCAGGTTTTGAGGCTGTTCATTAGCTTTTTATGATCACAAAACCGAAAGTATCCGGCCTCTGCAGAGGATAACTCTGACTTTTTGCACATTTTTTGTGGACAACATTGTGAAAAAGACTGGGGAATCATGTTAACTCCATGATTTATATCAACTATTTTATAAAGCCTGTTTTTTAAGCACACGCTAAAAAGACGAGATCGCAAAGAAATAATTACTTACAAAGCAAGTTTTTCTGTGAATAAGTCCATTTTTCTCACATTTTTTGTGGACAAGACTGTGCAAAAGGAAAAGAAAACGCACTAACTCCATGATTTTATTCAGAAATACTGTTCTGCATAAAATATAAGCAAAACCTGCTTCCCGCCACTGCGTTGAAGATACCCACAGTTTATGCACTTATTCTGTGGATAAGTTTGTGCACAAGCCTTGTATCGTTCTGTAACTCCATTGATTTGTAAGGATTTTTTCATATTGCCTGATTTATTTGCAGGGAGATTGATAATAAAAATCAAGGACTTATATTCAGAATTTGCATTTCTTTTGACTTATTACTGTCGTAATGACATGCTGGTGACCGCCACAAGCTTCTGTGGACAGCTTTTTTGATTGTATGCCTCATGAACACTGATTCCCGCCCTTCAAACTCAATTGCGACAAGCGCTGTCATCAGTGTTTCGGCGCTTAACAGCGCCGTAGCGCAATTATTGGAACGCAATATCCCGCTGACCTGGGTTTCCGGCGAAATATCGAATTTCACCCGCGCCAGCTCTGGACATTGGTATTTCACCCTCAAAGACAGCGAGGCTCAGGTGCGTGCCGTCATGTTCCGGGGTCGTGCACAATATGCCGATTTCCAGCCGCGCGAGGGCGATAAAGTCGAGGTGCGGGCGCTGGTGACGCTGTATGCGCCGCGCGGTGATTACCAGCTAAGCGTGGAAGCGATACGTCGTGCCGGGGTCGGCAACCTGTATGAAGCTTTTTTACGTCTGAAGGCGCAGCTGGGCCAGGAAGGCTTATTTGATCAGGAACGCAAACGTCCGCTGCCGGTGTTTCCAAAAACCATAGGCATCATCACCAGCCCGCAGGCAGCCGCATTGCGCGACGTGCTGACGACATTGCGCCGTCGTGTGCCACATATTCAGGTCATCCTGTATCCGACGCTGGTACAAGGCGAAGGGTCTGGCGCCAAAATCGCGCAGGCGATAGCCACCGCTGCCGCACGCGAAGAATGTGATGTGCTGCTGGTCTGCCGCGGCGGTGGCAGCATAGAAGATTTATGGGCATTCAATGAAGAAATCGTCGCACGCACCATCGCCAACTGCCCCATGCCAGTGATCGCGGGCATTGGCCATGAAACCGATTTTACGATTGCCGATTTCGCCGCCGATATGCGCGCAGCAACGCCGACGGCAGCGGCAGAGCTCGCGGCCACACCACGTGCCGACTGGATCGCCGGGTTAGAACAGCAACAACAACGCATGCAAAGAGCAACGCACAGACAACTCGCGACCCAGAATCAGACGCTGGACTGGCTTTCACGCCGTCTGCTCAGCCCGGCAGCGGCGATTTCATTAAAACGACAGCAATTACAGCATTGCCTGCAAAGTTTGCGTTACAGCAGCGGAATTCCCTTGCAACGTTCGCGCCACGCACTGACACAACTAAACACGCAACTGAAAAACCAGCGCCCTGATGTGAATTCGGCACGTACACAGGTAAACGAACTCCGGCATCGCTTGCAGCAATGCCAGCGCCACACGCTGTCACAGCAACGCCAGCAACTGAGCGCGCTGCAAACACAGCTGGAATTACTGAATCCGCAACGCACGCTGGATCGTGGATACGCGATTATCCGCGACCACAAAGGCAAACTCCTGCGTTCAACACACGAGTTGCACCCGCAGAGTCTGGTCAACATCCGTCTGGCAAACGGCAGTGCTGACGTGGGCATCAGCAGCGTCCAGACCAGTCTGGATCAATGAGAGCAAACCGGGCGACCCGATGAAGTTGATAGCATAGTCTGAACTGGCCCATGCTATCTGGCGGCACAGACGTAATCCGGAAAACCACACGGCGGCGCTGCAAGCTTTTGCACAAACGCTTACAATGGCTGTTTTACCCGTTCGTCGTTCAAACGGAACCCACTGAAGAAAACTAAAAGGACACATCATGGAACATACCTTACCGGCATTGCCCTATGCATTGGACGCTCTGGCTCCGCACATTTCCAAAGAAACACTGGAATATCACTACGGCAAGCATCACCAGACTTATGTGACCAACCTGAACAACCTGATCAAAGGTACGGAATTCGAAAATTCCACGCTCGAAGAAATCGTTAAAAAATCTTCCGCCGGCGTATTCAACAATGCTGCGCAAATCTGGAATCACACTTTCTACTGGAATGGCCTGAAACCTAATGGTGGTGGCGCTCCTACTGGTGCACTGGCTGACGCGATCAACGCAAAATGGGGTTCTTTCGATGCATTCAAAGAAGCCTTCAATAAATCAGCTGTCGGCAACTTCGGTTCTTCATGGACATGGCTGGTGAAAAAAGCTGACGGTACATTAGATATCGTCAACACATCGAATGCAGCGACACCGCTGACAACAACAGACAAACCACTGATCACTTGCGATCTGTGGGAACACGCTTACTACATCGACTACCGTAATGCCCGTCCAAAATATCTGGAAGCATTCTGGGCGCTGGTTAACTGGGATTTCGCTGCAGCGAACCTGGCGTAAGTTACCGTGTTACCGGGTCTGTTCTGACATCAGTCGGAACAGATGAAAAAAACCTGTGCATGTTTCGGCATCACAGGTTTTTTTTCATCTATGCCCAAAATGCTTTATGCGAAGATATAGAAAAATGGTCGCCAATATCTGGTAGCGACGCTCGCATCCAACACCCGGACAACAACGCAAAACCATTAAACATCCACCCTGAACGAATGAATCTCGTATGCAATCAAACCAGAGCTTGTTACTGAAATCTTTGCCCGCCATTTTCATCTTTATCTGGGCGTCCGGTTACGTGGTCGCCAAGTATGGTCTGCCCTATGCAGAGCCGCTGACGTTTTTATGCATGCGCTATCTGGGCGTGGTCGTTATGATGCTGACGCTCGCCATACTCATGCGTGCACCGTGGCCCGCCCGCAAAGACCTGTTACCGATTGCCATCGCGGGCATACTGATGCAAGCCTTGTATCTCGGCGGTATCTGGTGTGCCGTCAAACTCGGCATGCCTGCTGGTGTGGCGGCGCTGATCGCTAATATCCAACCTATTCTGACAGCGGTCATGGGGCCGTTCATCGGCGAACGCATCCGTGGCAAACAGTGGCTGGGGCTGGCTTTCGGTATCGCTGGCGTGGGTCTGGTCGTGGCGAACAAAATTTCTGTCGTCGCTTTGTCACTGACCAGTGTCAGTCTGGCCGTGATGGCCTTATTTGCGATGACGATAGGTACGCTGTATCAGAAAAAAACCTGCCCTTCGTTTGATGTGCGCACCGGGCAAGTGATTCAATTTGCGGCGTCGCTGTTAGTGACCGCGCCATTTGCATGGATGCTGGAAACGCAAACTATATTATGGACACCACAATTTTTCGGCGCACTTGCATGGTCTGTTCTGGTGCTATCCGGTATTGGTATCTCCGTTTTGTACATCATGATACGGCACGGCGAAGCAACCAAAGTCACCAGCTATATGTATCTGGTACCGGCCGTCACCGCTGCGATGGCGTGGCTGATGTTTGGTGAGCAATTCACCCTGACCGCGTTAGCAGGAATGAGTATTGCGCTGGCAGGCGTGGCCTTGGTCGTCAGACCGGCACGCTGACATAAAAGATTAAAAAATCAAAAGGCCTGAAACCGATGTATTTCAGGCCTTTTTAACGATCACTCGCGGTAAGTCCGCATACGGATAGCACCGTAAATAAATAATGCACCGACCAGCACTCCGCACCAGATATTCAGATGCAGGAATGTATCCCAGCTATCCGTTGGTGCTGAACGCACGATAGAATCCAGCGCATTTTTAAACCCGTTATGCTGCTTGAGTAATTCAGCATTCAATAACCAGCTGAATGGCAAAAGACTAAATAGCAAGCGCCCCAGCCACAAATAGACAAAAGAATCGAGCGTCATATTCAACGATTTGCAGAGCAGAACCAGCAACAAAAAGACGGCGACCGGCCCCAGTACTGCCCACAAACCGACCCGCTTGGTCAGCACGCTGGAGACCAGTAACAACCAGCCCACCGTTGGTAATGACCACAAAATAAACACCGGAAAAACTCTTAAGGTATCAAGAACCGGCGACCAGAGTCCTGCATGACTGAATACCGATAAAAACAGCCAGCGCCCTTGTAAAGCATGGCCGATGCATAAGATGCTTAACGCCAGAATATTGGAAATGATTGAAGCGACCAACATGAAAAGAGGAATCGCCAGCACTCCGAACAACACTTTGGCCATCACCGTTTGCGCGTCAGAGACCGGCAAAGATTTCCAGAACAGAATACTGTGGTCTTTCCTTTCCTCACTCAGGGCTCCGGAAAAATACGAGTACATGAAAAAAATCATGGCAACGCAAAAACCAAACATCCGCCCTGCCAGGCTATGTCCGGCAATGCCATCCACTTCGTTACTCAGTTGCTCGGCTGTCAGTACAGCACCAGGCAAGATACGGGATGCGCCAGGGTCTTGCATCACGATGGCAGAAATAATTGCGGATACGACAGATAAAGCTATCAGGATCAAACCCGTCCGGATAAATAACTGACGGCTCTCCCACCATTCCCGCAATAATAAAAACTTCATCGTTTTCATACTTTCCCCCCCTTCATCATCGCCACAAATAAGTCGGCAACACTCGGTTGTCTGGTTTCTCCAAATTGAGCCAATTGTTCACGGTTGACACCGTCAAACAACATCGTTGTCTGCCCAAATGTTTTCCGTTGATCGATAGGCTGCAAGGCTTGCGCACGATCGACAAATTCATCACGCACAATCAATTCGATAAAACGACGCTCCAGTTCCTCCATACTGGATGAGAGGCGAATTTGCCCATCCTGGACGAACATGACATCGCTGAGTACGTGCTCGATTTCCTCGACCTGGTGCGTGGTGATGATGATGGTTTTGTTCTGATCAAAATAATCTTCCAGTAAATCCTGATAGAACTGTTTGCGATAAAGAATATCCAAGCCCAGCGTCGGCTCATCCAGCACCAGCAGCTTCGCATCAATCGCCATCACCAGTGCCAGATGCAGTTGCACCACCATACCTTTCGACATGGATTTAACTTTCTGTTGCGGTTGCAATTTGGTCTTTGCCAGAAAACGCTCCGCTTTCGTACGATTGAATTTCGGATGCACGCCCTCAACAAAATCGATTGCCTGACGTACGGTCAGCCACGAAGGTAATATCGCCACGTCAGCAATAAAACTGATTTCCTGCATTAAGGCGTCACGCTCACTGCGCGGATTCAGCCCCAGTACCTGCATTTCACCGTCAAACGGGGTCAATCCAAGTATGGCTTTGAGCGTCGTCGTTTTGCCGGAACCATTTGGCCCGATCAGACCAACGATGCGACCAGCCGGAATCTCAAAACTGATATTGTCCAGAACACGCTGCTTACCGTATTTTTTACAAAGATTTTTTGCGGAAACCACGACGCTCATGATTCATCTCCTTTAGTCTGGCCGCGTTTCATTTGCGCCAGCAATTCATCTGCGCCTATCCCTAAACGGCGGATTCGATCCAGCATGGCTGGCCATTCTTCTTCGATAAAACGCTGCCGCTCGGTCGCCAGCAATTTGTCTGATGCACCTTCCGTCACATACATACCTATTCCCCTGCGTTTTTCCACTAAAGATTCATCGACCAGTTCCTGATACGCCTTCGATACCGTGATCGGATTAATCTGATAATCCGCAGCAATCTGTCTGACAGAAGGCAAGGCATCGCCTGGTTTCAGAACACCGTCCAGTATCATGGCTTGCACCTTCTCCTTCAGTTGCCGATAGATCGGCGACTGATCATGCCAGTTGACACTCATATTCCCTCCTCATTTTCATTGACTGCACCAAACGCGATGCCGTCATCCATTCAGCTTCGATATATCGCTACATTCACACTCCACTTCGACATGAATTAGTGTTGTAGTTAACTATAACACCAAAACAATAAGCATCAAGAACTTTTGATAACTTTTATTCTCAGCAATTTCGCGCATCCCAAGCCAAATGAAAGGAACCAGATAAAAATAGTTATATCTGCCAGGAACTCTGTCCACAGGTGCAAGTCTATGCAGTTCGTCTGCAAAATAGATGTCTCTTTTTGCATGTGGAAAATGCAGATACATCCTGTATTTTTCGCATCAGAGAGCAACTGATCAGTTGCTCTCTCCGTTCCAATCTATAAAAAAATGAAGGCAAGTGCTATGTTTCCGAAATTTATCCCCCTCAGTATTGCCCTTGCATGCTCAGGCGCAGCGCTGTTACCGCAGCAAATCGCCCATGCTGCGCCGGCCAGCAATGTCGTTGCTAAAGCCGCCCCTGCCGAGCTGACATTGGAACAGGTTTTTCGTGCCAAGCCCTACGCCGGGCAGTCTGCGAAAGTGATCAGCTTCAGCCACGATGGCCGCTACCTTGCTTACGTCTGGAATCCGTTTAATGAAATCGGCTCTGATTTGTATGTGCACGATACACAAACAGGTGAAACCCGCCGGATCACTTCTCCAGCACTGATGAAGACTTTCGATGCACCGGAAGTGTGGGATCGATTCGAGAAGAAAGCGAAGCAAAAAGAAAAAGAAGAAACAGAGCGTCAGGCAAAAGCAGAAGCCCACGCGGCTTATCTGCGTGGCGAAAAAGTCAATCTGCAACAATGGGAAGAAGCTGGCTTAGAAGAAGTGAAGCGTGAGCTAGCCGATAAAAAAGCCCGCGATGCGAAGAAGAAAGCCGAAGCTGATGCCGAATCCGCAAAAGAAAAAGCGGCTGAAAAAGCAGCAGCAAAAACCAGTGGCACGGCCGATACTGCGGTAGCGAAAGCGGACGACAAAAAAGACAGTAAAGCCGATAAAGACAGCGACAAACAAAAAGAATTATGGGAACTACGCGATGAACTGAAAAAGAAAATCGCCAAAGAAAAACTGAAACCCAGTGACCTCTATCCCGGTGTCGATTATCTGGTCTGGGCAAATAAAAAGAATGAACTGATATTCCAGTATCGCGGCGATTTATTTCGTCTGCAGGCAGCCAGCGGCAAGGTAGAAAGGCTGACGCAAACCGATAAAGCAGAACGCATCGTTGCTTATCGCGCGGACGACAAAGGCTATATCTATATGGATAGCACGAGTCTCTACAGTGCCGCCTTTGACAACAGTGCGATTCGTCAGTTGAATCGCGAACTGATCCATCCCGATGATGCAGAGAAAAAATATAGCATCGCCAACACGGTGCTGAGCGAAGATAAACAATGGATGGCGATCTCCGCAGTGGCACCCGATGTCGACGAAGAAACCGGTAAAGTGAAACCATCTTCTGAGCGTCAGGTTGAAATCATGAATTACAACGAGCGCTTTGCGACAGCAAAAAAAGTGCCGCGCGAAGTCTCGGATGACAAGCGCAAAATCCCGGCAACGGCCTTATACATTCGCCGCGTGACCGATACATCTGTCCGTCAGCCACAACCGGTATTCACTAACAACGGCGGCGATGTCTGGTTTGAAATGAGTAAAGTCAGCTGGGCGAAAGATGGCAGTCGCTATACATTTTCAACCTGGGAACGCGAAAAAAATCTGCTGCGCATTTATGTAGGTAAAGCAGAAGAAGGTGTCAAGCCAGCACTGGTGTTTGAACGTCGCGGCAATGTCGGCCATGAAGTCGTGAATGTGCTGGAGCCAAAATTTACTCCTGACGGAAAACAGTTGATCGCGGTACTTGACGAGCAGGGATATCGCCAGCCCTACATCATCAGTACCGATAACAGCAATGGCAGCGGCAGCGCTAAAGCCATTCTGAAAGGTGATTTTGAAGCGCATCAGATTATCGGCTTTACACCCGACAGTAAATCGATGTTCGTGCTGGCAAATAAAGACGACTTCGCGTCAATGAATGCATACAAAGTCGATATCGCCAGCGGAGAAATGAAAGCGCTGGGACAAACCCGCGACTTCCATCGTGCCAGCGATGTTGCCGACAGCGGCGACAAACTCGCCAGCGTTGCAGGCCAGTGGTCAAACCGTCCGGAATTAAAACTGATCGACGTGAAGACCAGCAAAATCACACTCCTCACGCAAAGTCACGATCCTCAGTGGCAAGCGATTGATGTACAACAACCGGAACGTTTCAGTTTCACCAACCGCCATGGCGACCAGATACAGGCGTATGTTTTCAAGCCAGCGAACTGGAAAACCAGCGATCTGCGTCCCGCCATCGTGTACACCTACGGCGGCCCGTTGAATGACAGACACATCATTGAAACCGACAGCTTCCAACAAACGGCCTATATGTTTGGCATGTATATGTCGGCAAAAAATGGCTATGTTACGGTTGCCGTTGATCCGCGCGGACATTCCAATTACGGTCGCAAATTCAGCGATGCAAACTGGGAACAGGCTGGCAAACCGCAAACCGAAGACCTCGAAGATCTGGCGCAATTCATGCAAAAAAACTTGGGTGTTGATGGCCATCGTATCGGCCTGACAGGATGGAGTTTCGGCGGTTTCCAGACCCAATACACGATGTACACCAGCCCGGACACCTTCGCTGCAGGGATTGCAGGTGCAGGTCCGACCGAATGGGAAAACTACAACAGTTGGTACAGCGGTCGCACCATAGGCAAGACTGAGCGCAGCAAGCCTAATCTGCGCAAATATTCTTTATTGCCACTGACAGCGGGGTTGAAAAAGCCACTGCTGCTGGTACACGGCATGCAAGATCCTAACGTGCTGTATCAGGACACGGTGAACGTCTATCGCGCACTACTGGAAAATGGGAAAGAAACGCTGGTCGATCTTTTCCTCGACCCGGATGGAGAACATGCGCTGGGCGGTGCAATCAAAGCCAAAGCTTGGCACAAAAAATATGAAGCCTTTTTCTTGCAACATTTAGGCTCAGGAAATAAATAAAACAGATAAATCTGAGTGACGTTGACTGAGACAGTTACACGCATCGTCACTCTGTTTTCTCGTACTCCCGCGCAATGCGGGAGTTTTTATTGGGCAACGCATACTGCATTTTCGCAAGTACCAAGTGTCTATGTCTTCCCAGACACAGCGTACGCTGATCTGTAATGAGCTTTTACGATCAATATCGTTACGGCAAATTGGAGAAATTATTACCGTTGTGAACGACACTGATACACGCAATAATCGCTTACACTTTACTCTCGAACAAGACGCTATAAGAAAGTCACTATGAACGCCTTTTCACAATATATGTATTCTGTCCTGCGCCAGGTAACGCAGGAATTCCGCCAGTTCGCATCGAAATGTGCGCTGGCGATGTTGCGTACACCGCTGCCGCGTATTTTCGTCATCTGTATCGCGATTGCTCTCGCGATCAGTCTGATTCCATTTGTACTGAGCTTATTTGTGCTGTTTGTTTTACTGAGAGTATTTCTCGGCCTGCTCAAAACACCGCAGCAAAATCACACTTACGATCAGCAGACATCTCAGTCTTATCAGCAACAACGGATTTACATCAAACGTCTGCGCCGGGATGAATAAAATCGACACGGCGCCATAACGACTTAAATCCATTTCGCCAGATCGGCATGCATACCTTCCCGGATTAAGCTGGGTGTCAGGCCAGTCCAGCGTTTAAACGAACGACGGAAATTATTCGCGTCGTGAAAGCCAAGATGCTGTGCCACCGCCTCATTGTCGATTTGCTGCGTTAAGAACAAATGCAAAGCAGCATGTGATCGCACCTGGTCTAACTCCGCCTGAAAATGCGTGCCGTGTTTTGCAAGATAGCGTTTCAGCGTCGCAGGGCTGCAGAAAAATTCCTGTGCTGCCTGATCCAGCGTCGGTGCACAGCGTATGTGTTTTAAAAGATAGTCGTACAGTGCATTTAATAAACTGGGCGTATTCTGTTTTTGTTCTGCGACACTCGCTTGCAACGCCAGCTTAACCGCCACCGGATTGCCGCGCGGCCATCGTCGGTCGAGCATGTCTTCTTCAATCAGCATGGCATCAAAGTGGCAATTGAATTTCATTTCCGATCCCAGATGTACTTCATATTGTTCGATGTAACGCGGCGCCCTCCGGTTAAAACAAAAGCGCCATGGCAAGCGCTCCCCACTCAGCCAGCGACACATAGCGACCAAAGCGGCCATGTGCATCTCCGTTAATACCGAACGCTGTGCCGGGGCTCCATAACTGTCCATCCAGTAAACGACAACCCAACCTTTACCACGCTTGAGTCTGGGGCACATTAAGGGCGATAGTTGCGTTGCGTATGCAATTAATATCTCGAGTGCTTCACGCAAACTTCCGGCGTGTAATAAAGCATGACTGACACCGTCAATATGACCCGGCAACATCTGCTCACCGATTAAAAAGCTGGTGTCGTTGGCATCCAGGGCTTTAGTCACGTTCATCAGTAAGCGTAAATATTGCTGCGGGCTGATCATCCTATGTGCGTCTTCGGTTGCCGCGATATCGATGCCTGTATCGAGCAATATCTTCGCTTCGCTTACTTCCCGGTTACGGGCAAATTCGATCAGCATCGCCGGATGCTGACGCATAGCGATACGCGCATCACTTATGTGGTGATAAGCAATCATGCTGCACAGGTGTGATTAGCGGTCGCCAGTTCTGAAGGCGTCGCCCCGGGACAGTCAATTCCACGGCTGAGTTCCTGCAACAGACTGTCTGCATCTCCGTCTGATGCAGCGCAGGTATAGCGCAAACCAAGCTGCACCAACTCGCGTTTTGCGAAATGACGCATTCCCTGCACCATCTGGCACAAATGTTTTGCCAGCTCATCAGCATCTGCCACAGTCGTTTCAGGCATGACAATCGCAAAACGATCACCGGCATAACGACACAGCACATCTTCATTTCTTAAATTCAGCAGCAGCATGTGACTGACCGCTTGCAGCACGCGGTCGCCTTCATGCTGGCCGAACTGACGATTAATCTGATGAAAGGAATTGATGTCCAATAAGACGACGGAACAAACCGCCGCGGGGTGATTTTCTTTTTCCAGACGGATTTGCAAGCGCAGATAATCCGCATCACTGAGTTGCGTCACTCTGTCGTACGGTTTGTGTTCTCGAAATAAGCGTTCACGCTTTTGTAAATGTTCATTCAGACTGAATTGCTCTATGCGCCAGTAATACATACCCGCCGTCAAAATCAGCATACCGCCTAAAGTCAGGGTGTCTTCCAGCCAGTTATCCCAGACATCCTCCTTGGGGATCGCAAAAAACTCATCCATACAATCAGCCCAGGAACCCAACATGATAGAGGCGAGGCCAAGCGCCAACAGCAGCGTGACCCGCCCTTTAGGCCGGCTGCTAAGCGTCATCAGCAGCCAGACACCCGCCATGATGGCAGTGCCGCCTTCACCGACAATATCCATCCAATGCCATTTATAGAACGGTTTGAGTACACCGACATAAGCGTACAAGCCACTCAAAGCGATCAGCGCGACGATACTCGCCAGAATCAGATTACGATGTAAGTGCAGCATGCAAGTCCCCGGATAAAAACTGGCGCGAGAATAACTGGCCTGTATGACAAATTCATGACATCAAAATCAATGACCAGCATTGCTGCAGCAAAAAACAACAGGGGTGCAAACAGCTCACGTATTACAGCAAAAAAACAGCGAATTCATCTCTACACTCTTTGCCGTCCCCGGTTACAGCGGCAATGACAGCGATTAACAACGTCAACGCAAGTCAATTCAGCTCATTTTTCCTCGTCGTCGCATCGTTTCCTGGACTATGCCTCTTTCTGTCTGATTCCTGTCATCGAAACGACATATTCGGGCTCCAGAATCCGCTCATTCTTTTTACTGATGAATGACAAAGAAATGAAAACCCGACAAAGACCTGCTGCATACTTTTCCAACCCTGACGTACAGGCAATCTTCCGCCTGTCGGCACTCACCATCGGCGTTCTTGGCCTGATCAGCACAGCGCAAGCGAACGACATCGCCCTCGCTGCTGCCAGTGATGTGGTAATCAGCGGGCAACGCGTGAGCATGCGCAAAGCCATTGAGGCGCAAGAGAAAGCGAATAACATCATCAGCGTCATCAGCAGCGACGACATAGGCAGTCTGCCGGATAAAAATGCAGCAGAAGCGCTTGCCCGCCTGCCGGGCGTGTCAGTACAGCGCGATCAGGGCGAAGGCCGCTATGTGGTTGTGCGCGGTCTCGGTGCAGATTTAAATGCAGTGACGATCAATGGTGCACTGGTGCCTTCGCCGGAAGCGAGCCGGCGTGCTGTCGCACTGGATGTGCTGCCATCGGGTCTGATCCGCTCTCTGGAGGTAACTAAAACCCTGCGTCCCGATCAGGATGCCAACTCACTCGGCGGTTCAGTAGAAGTCAAATCGCTGACAGCATTCGACATGCCGGGGAAAACACTGACTGTGAATACCGGAGCAAGCTACGATCAGGTAACCGGAAAAACCAGCCCAAATGCGGGCGCATTGTGGGCTGATCGCTTTCTGGACGGGAAACTGGGCATTGCTGCCGGCATCAGCGCTGAGAAACGCAGTTTTGGTTCAGACAACGTAGAAACTGGCGGAGCATGGGATAACAACCGGCTCGGAGGCATTGAATTCCGCGATTATCTGCCGGAACGTGAACGCCATGCTTATGCTCTTAATCTTGATTATCGCGCATCCAGAGAGCAGCAATATTATCTGCGCAGTTTCCTCAGTGATTTCAGCGATGACGAGGTACGCGACCGTCTGACTGTCAGCAATTTCAGCGGTGGCAGCATCAGCGAAAGCAACACCTCGACTGCGCGCGCAGAGCGCCGCCTGCGGCAACGTAAATATACGCAACAGATCAGTTCTTTGGTTGCAGGTACAGAGCAACACATCTCAGGCTGGAAAATGGAGGCCGCCGCAGCGTCTAGCCGTGCAACCGACGATACGCCGGAATCAATTAATGATGCACGGTTCAGAGGTACAGCTAACTTTGCCGGCGTGGGATTTACGGATAGCCAGTTACCGAAACTGATTGCACCCGCAAGCCTGTCTGATCCAGCCAGCTACGGATTAAATGCGATCACATTACAGCAGCGCTACTCAAAGGATACCGAGCAGCATGCGCAGCTGGATATGAGTCGCAAACTGACATTCGATCAGCTGGAATCCACCTTAAAATTCGGCGCGAAAGTCAGTCGTCGCGAAAAGACCAATGATACCGATCAATGGACTTATAACAGCAGCAAAACCACCAGCGGAAATTATTGGGGTACCGGTTCTACTTCTCTCAGCAGTTTTGTTCAGGGCACGCTGGAATATCCATTTACGAACATTGGTGCAGCTATCAGCCCAGCTCTGATCCGCGCCCGTATTGCCGGACTCAACCGGGCGAATGCAAAACTCGCGCTGGAGTCCGCGATCAATGACTTCACGCTGAATGAAGATATCGATGCAGCCTATCTGCAGAATACATTTGATTTTGGTCACTGGAATATTCTTGCCGGCGCGCGAGTTGAGCGTACTAAATTTAACGCAGCAGGAAGCCAGGTCAGCGGCAGCACCATCCAGCCTGTTACTCGTGAGCGCTCCTACACCAACTGGTTACCATCGCTGCATACACGCTATGATCTGGACAAACATACCAGCGTGCGCGCTGCCTGGACAAGTGCCGTGGTACGTGCGAATTTCAGCCAACTGGCACCCGGCATCAATCTCGCCAGCAACACAGAAGCGACGATAGGCAATCCAGATCTGGCGGCCTTGAAAGCATCGAATCTTGATCTGGGTATCGAGCGTCAGTTAGCGCACGATGGCGTCGTATCCGCTTACCTGTTTCATAAAGATATTAAAAATTTCACTTATACAACCAACCTTGCTGGCACAGGTCAATGGAAAAACTATACGACAGCAACTTCATACGCGAACGGTGACACGGCCAGCATTCAAGGAATAGAGCTCGCGTATTCACAACCGCTGCGCATGTTACCCGCCCCCTGGAAATATGTACTGATAGGCGCCAATGCGTCGTTTACCAATTCTGACGCCAATATCAGTCGCTTCGATGTTGCCAGTGGTAAAACGCTGGCACGCAGCATACGTTTTCCAGGGCAGTCGAAACGCGTGATGAATCTGATGCTGGGCTATGAACATGGCGCCGTCAGTACGCGCCTCGCGTTGAATTACAAGTCACCGTATCTGCTGGAACTCGGCTCCGATATTCTGCGGGCGGATCAGGATCGCATCGTTGAAACCCAAAAACAGCTCGATTTTTCTTTGTCATATCAGTTAAACAAACGCTTCCAGTTAGTGTTTGAAGCGACCAATCTGAACAATGAAAAATACTATGTTTATCAAGGGTCGCCACAATACAACGCGCAATACGAACAATACGGACGCACCTATAAAGTCAGCCTGAAAGCCAGCGTCTTTTAAGGCTCAGCAACACAGCATGCCTGAGGGCTTCTGTGGCGGGACTTCTCCGGGTGTGCCCGCCGGAGAAGTCCGCGCAGCGCACTCGCCAGACATCTCCTTTCCGTGCTTTTACGCAGTCTGTGAACGCGGCATTCCTTTTTATTTTTTCATTTTATTTATGCGTACTCTTTCTCTACAAGCTCATCTGCTGCTGGCTTTGAGCTTACTTACACTGTCACCGTTGAGCAATGCTGCGTCGCCGGCTCCGTCACTCCATACATACGCGAAAGATGTGCCGGTAGCACTTCAGCGGGCACAGGAACTGGTGAGATTGCCGGATGGCGGCTGGCTGATGCTGGATAAAAACAGCCTGCGCCTGATGAGTGCCGACGGCACGGAACGAGCACGCTTTCCCGTGCGGGCAAAGCATCTCGATACCCGCCCGCATCCACAAGGCGCATATGCGATGTTGCTGGAAGCAGAGACTCAACGCAGCCTGCCTTTTATCGTTGATACACATACCGGCGAATTGCTCGCCCAACCAGCACTGCCATCGCCGGCATTCGCCCTCGAAAGTAGCTGCCTGTATCGTGATGCGCAACAACAGGATCACGTATTTTTGATCGGTAAAGAAGGAATCAGTGAACAATGGATACGCTACGGCAGCAGCTTTCAACTGCTACGCAGACTTGCGTTGCCACCACATATTCGTCATTGCCGCAGCGATGACACCCAACATACCCTGTATGTCAGTACCGCAGAAACAGGTGTATGGGCAGTCAGCGCGGATGCCGAAAATTTATTGCATCACTGGCCTGTTGAAACACAGCGTACCGCAGTAAAAATCTCCGAAGGTGCGTCGACAATCGTTGCCTTAGCGGGCGGCGTCGCAATCGTGGACGAACAAACGCAGCAACTGCATCGCTACCATCAACAAGGAACGCATTGGGAAAAATTAGCATCCCAGCCGCTCCAACAAAGCAATCTCAGCAAGCTGGCACGGGCGACCTCAACGAAGAAAATTACAACGACTACCTCATCTGAGTTGCCTCTTTTGCTGAGAAAAAACAGTGCAACCAAGGCTTGGCAGATGCACACCATTTCCTGGAATAAAACCCCTTCAACAACCGATAACAGCATCATTATTGCAGCCGATGCACAAACTGAGGTTGTCGCCCGCTACGGCGACGCGGCTGATGATCCGGCGATTTGGGTACACCCCTCAGACCCGGCGCAGTCACGCATTCTTGGCACGAATAAAAAGCAAGGTTTGCTGGTCTATAACCTGCAAGGAAAGCAATTGCAGTCGCTGGAAAGCGGACGCCTGAACAATGTTGACGTACGCCAGAATATCCACTTCGAAAACACCGATGAACAGCAGCGTTTCGATCTCGCGCTGGCAACACAACGCGATGACAACAGCCTGGCGTTGTACACAATTGCAAACGATGGCGAAGTACGTGAAGCGGCACGTCTACCAACTACGCTGGAAAAAATATATGGGTTTTGTCTGTACCGTCCGCAAAGCGGAGGACTGGAAGCATTCGTCAATGACAAAGATGGACGTTATCAGCAATACCGGATCAGATACATCGACGGAAATTTCAGCAGTCAGTTAGTACGGAGTTTTAAACTCGCGACACAACCTGAAGGCTGTGTCGTCGACGATCAGCGTGCACGTATTTTTATCGGCGAGGAAAAACATGGCATCTGGGTCACCTCAGCCGACGCAGAGCAAGCGGCGATATTAGATCTGGTGATGCCGGTCGGGAAGCAGCTGGTTGCTGATGTCGAGGGTCTGGCGCTGTATCAGGGGAAAAAATCGTCGTATTTACTGGTATCAAGCCAGGGAGATAACAGCTATCTGGTGCTCAATGCGCAACCGCCATACCAACTGCGAGGAAAATTCCGTATCGGTACCAATCTGAGCGCTGGTATCGACGGCACTTCGGAGACTGACGGCATTGAAGTCAGTTCTGCCTACCTCGGATCACATTTTCCCAAAGGCATGCTGGTCGTACAGGACGGCTACAAACGTTTGCCGGATGGGCCGCAGAACTTCAAATACGTTCGCTGGGAATCAATCGCTGACCGCTTGCATCTGGAAGACTGAATATGGAAACGATCTCAACAATTATTTCCGCAACGATTGCCACAACCATCCACTCACCCGGGAGTATCTGACCTCAGCCATCCGCTTTGACTGTTGCAATTCACCCTGTGCCTGACGGATGAGTCACAGGCTTGTCATTAAGCAACTTTACAATCGGATGACTGAAATTACTCTGTTTTTTCCTTTCTTACGGACCGCTTTCAGTTTTTCTTCTGGCATCTGATCCGTCCTGATGCGTCACTCAAAAAATTTAACAGGAATTATCATGGCTCTTCATTTTTTAAATGAAGGCAAAGCTGCAAAGCATTTGCTTTCATTCTGTTTGCCGTTGGCACTGATCGCTTGCGGTGACAGCAAGGATGCCGCAGTACCGGCACCTGCTGAAGCGGACACACCGGCCGTGGCTGTAATGTCGGACGTGCATTTTGAAAATGTCTACGGCGATCTTAAAAATCCCAAGTTTTCCGGCATCCCTACCGCTGACGGCAAGTTTGCGACTATCCGTACCATGTATGCGCAATTGACTTCGACCCGTCTTTTCAACGAAAACTATTTCGCCTTCCGTGGTGCGCTGGATGATGCGTATGCGCGCGGCATACGACTTGTCGCTTTATCCGGCGACTATTCCGATGATGCCCAACCAGTCAACATTGATGGCATCGCCGCGATACTGAAGGAATACCAGGCAAAAGGCATGCGCTTCTTCATCGCACCCGGCAATCACGATCCTAACGAGCCGTTTGATAATGACGAAGCTGGCAAAAGCGATTTTCTGACGGCGGAAGGTAAAGAACAAAAAGTGTATGCCGTCAATTATTCCGGCTGTAAATCTCAGGATGCCAGCGTCGCCTGTACCAATCAGTTAATGGAACTGGGCTACGAAAAATTGATCGCGCAACTCGGTGAATTTGGCTATATGCCGAACAAGGCTGACGTGTATTGGGAAACCCCGTTTTCCAACTATGGCAACACAGCCTACAGTTATGATGCAGCGCTCACCAGTGCTGACGTCAAAAACCGCCAGTTTGAAATTTGCGCTGAAGGTGAAGGCGGCAGTTATAAGGCAGATGGTGAAAAAAATCTTGGTAAAGCTTTTACCCGATGCACCAGCATTATTGATTCCAGCTATCTGGTGGAGCCGGTTAAAGGTGTCTGGTTATTGTCGATAGACGCGAATGTGCATATCCCTAACAGCGCGTTTGATCCGGTCAACGCCAAAGCATTCAAAGGCTTTGATGGCGCAGGTAATGCGGGCTGGAACAAAGTACTGACGCATAAAAAGCATTTGCTGGCGTGGATCAAAACCGTCACCGCCCGCGCCAAATCGCAAGGCAAACGCCTGATTGCGTTCTCGCATTATCCAACCATGGATTTCTACGCAAACCAAACCGACGCCATGAAAGCCGTCTTCAAATCCGGTGCCTTCCAGGTCACGCGCGTGCCAGATGCAGCCACAACAACGGCGCTGGCAGCCACCGGTATGCAGTTGCACATGGGCGGTCATATGCATTTCAATGGCACCAATGATTACAAAGATGCGGCCGGCAATTATTTCGTCAACGTGCAGTCGCCATCCTTAGCGGTATTTGGTGCGTCGTACAAGGTCGTCAAATACAAAGATCAGGACATAGTGGACATTGAAACAGTGTCCCTGAACAATGTGGCGCGCTACAACGAGCTCTTCAAGTATTACCAGACCGAATACGATTATCTGCAAAACAGCAACCTTGCTTCTGATATCAGCAAACGCTGGAGCAAGGATATTCTCAACACCAAATCCTATGGCGAATTTACGCGCTACTATTTTGGTGAGCTGTCACGTCTGCGCTTCATGGATGATTACTGGCCGTGCGAAATGAAAGAAGCAGCGACGACGCTTGACGCAAAGCAGATGTTGATTCTGTCGCAGTTGCAGACTCAGGTTACTTTCGCCCAATTGAAAGATGTACCGGGAGTTCTGCCATTGACAGCAAACTGTATGGCGAAAGGCAGTGTCAGCGGCACGCCGGTATCCGCCAGCCAGTTGACTGCTGACTGGGCGGTGGCGACGACCAAAGCGGCCGCATTGGCAACCGCGGCCGGTTATAAACTGGATGATTTTGCCAAAATCACGGCGTATGAATTCTATGGCGACTTCCACCGTACCGTGTACGCCGGTGAGCTGGCCTTGCGTGATATGGGAACAGACCGGGTCAAACAGTACAAGGTCTTGATGAATGCCTTCCCTGCCAATCCGACGGCAATCACCATGTTAAGTAAGCCATCAGACCAGAACGCTGTCAACGTGCCGTTCCAAAATCAATTCAAGCAAGTATTCAGTATTCTCAAAGGCCTGGGATCAGGAAAGCCAAGTGATCACTTCACTGTCAATTTCAAAACCCAGACACTGACAAACAGTAATACCAGCTCGGCCAGCTTTAACTAAGACTGACTATTCAGTATCCCCGTTTGCTTCGCGGCAAACGGGGATTTTTTTATTTAGTATTCGTGTGAATGATGTTCTTCAGAACAGATGAAAGCGCCCCAGACCCAGTATGCCGACCAAGCCGACAATAATCAGGTACAAGGCGACAATAAAGCTGACTAATTTCGGTTTAACCAGAATACAAAGACCTGCAACCAGCGCCAGTACGGGCATAAGAGAAAGATGGATATTCATGAATAATCTGTCGAAAATAAAAATAGTAATGAGAGGCCGCTTAAAAATCTGCGCAATCAGCTCAAGCCTGACCTGCTGAGCGATGGCACAGAGAGAGCATAGTAACGTGCCTTGCGTTGACCCGACAGGAAAATCAGAACGGCTTACAGACAACGTTTCTCAGGTGCGACATTCTGTTTATTGTCATGAAAAAAACAGCACAACGAGCGTCTGCACTGCCGTCTGACTAATCCCGGTTTGCGAAGAATGCGTCGTAGCCTTCCTTCGAAAAGCCCTGCATACGCTTAGTGCCGGACAACATGAGCGGCACGCCCCGACCACCACGAACCTCTGCAAATGCGACCTTGCCATAGTTGGTGTCGATATCCACTTCCCGATAAGAAATGCCTTTTCCTGCCAAATAGGACTTCGCTTTTTTACAATATCCACACCAGGAGGCCGAATACAGAATCAAGTCTTTACTCGCGAGAGCAGAATCTGTCGCAGGATTTATTCCTGCTTTTTTCAGGCGTTCAATCTCAGATAGAGTCGATGCAGGAATATCACTGGCAGGCTGATCCTTAAATTGCATCACTTTCTCCAGCCGCCCTTCTCTCGGCTGCTGGTCACTGAATACAACTCGCCCGTCAGGTGTCACCGATTTGTATATCGTGCCGGTCAGAGCGCCATTCAAAGAACAACAAAGCAAACCGACGATACATAAGGGGATCAGTGTACGCAAAATTATTTCTCCTTCGATGGACTTCAGATGAATAACGCGAGCTAATTTCTGGTCAGTGTCACTTTGTGCGTGCGCTGAAAACAGAACGCCGCTCAGTGAAACACACATGGAGGGACTACGTCAAAAAAAGTGAACTCCTGATTCGACAGAACATGCTGGCTTTTCGGCATGTGCGGCATTTGCTAGATGTGCAGATGATGCCGACGGTTTGTATTATCGCGCCGTAAACAAGGCATTGTTCGTATCACCCGGTACCGTATCCGTATGGGGTGCGGTGAGTGGCAGATAAATGATGAAACGTGTGCCTGTGCCAACGATGCTCTCGACTTCCAGCTTTCCACCCAACATTTTTATGACGATATTGTGAACGATATTTAAGCCAAGGCCAGTGCCGCCACGCCCCATTTTTGTCGTATAAAAAGGATCAAAAACACGCGACATATGCGCCGTTTCTATGCCTATACCATCGTCAGCAAAAATAATTTTTACCTTATCCGGCCCGATCAGTTCGGCATGAATAGTCATCGTGCCAGATGATCGTCCCTCGAAAGCGTGTGTGACTGCGTTATTAATCAGATTCGTGACAATCTGTTCGAGCGCACCGGGAAAACTGTCCATCTTCAGTTTTTCCGGAATGTCGACATGGAGTACAAACGGTGTCTTACGCAGCATCGGTTGCAATAAACTGGTGACATCGTGAACCACTGCCCGTAAATCAAAAGGACGACGTTGATCAGATACCTGATCAGCAGCCACTTGCTTGAAATTAATCACCAATTCGCTCGAACGGTTAAGTCCGCGTAACAGTATCCCCATGCCTTGCTCAGTGTCCTGCAAGTATGCTGCGAGTAAAGAACGCTTTAAGCTGCCATCATCAAAAGCGCTGGTAATCTCGCGGGACTTTTCCATCAGCGTGCTGGCAACCGTCAGGCAATTACCGATCGGTGTGTTCAGTTCGTGCGCGACAACAGCGACGACATCGCCAAGCGCGCGCAATTTTTCCGAGCGCAATAACTCGGTTTGCGCCATTTGCAAATGTCCCATCGTCGAAGCGAGTTCATGATTCGCCAATTCCAGCTCTGCGGTTCGTTGTTGTACCCGTGATTCGAGTTCACTGTTCAACTGATTTAAGGCTGCGCGCGCTTCAATCTGCGGCGTGATGTCGCGGGCAATACCAAGGTAACCGGTAATTTCCTGATCGGCATTGGTCAGCGCCGTCACGCTCAGAGATACATGAATTTTTTTACCGTACTTGGTAATGTAAATCCAGTTGCGTGTCTCCATGCCATACATAGTGGCAATGGTTGAAAAAATATCGATACCGGAAATCTCACGCCCGAATTTTTGTGATAATTCACGGCCGCGCTGTTCCAATTCATCGGCATCATGAAAATCTGCCGCATGTAACTGGCCGACACTTTCGTAAGCACGGTAACCCAGCATTTTTTCCGCGCCACGATTAAAGATCGTGACCAGCCCTTCTTTATTCGTCGCGATAATTGAAATTTCTGAGGCCGCATCGAGTACGGACTGCAGATCGCGTCGTGCGGCTTCCACCTTAGTTTCAGCCTCCAGACGATCGGTGATATCCTTACAGATCGCAACGATGTGTCTGGCACCGTCAACCTCAACGATAGCAGCAGACAGCAATCCAGATTTGAATTGGCCGTCCTTGGTCTGCATTTTCCCCTGAAAATCACTCACCATTCCTTGCACGGCGATCATACTGGTCCAGATTTTTCGCTGTTCCGGATCTGACCAGATACCCAATTCCAGTGACGTTTTTCCTATTGCATCTTGCTTGCTATGACCTGTGAGTCTTTCAAATCCGGCATTCGCATAGAGTATGCGGCCAGTATCAAACTGACTCAACGTCATATAGTCAGGCACGGCTTCGAACACCGCCAGCAGGCGATTAGCCGTTTCGCGCTGCTGCTGCTCGCTATGCCGGAGTGCAGCAATTTCGTTCGCCAGTTGATCACTCATTACATTCAGTGCATGACCGACGACACCGATTTCATCCTGACCCGTGTACTGAACTTTTGTATCAAACTCTCCGGCCGAAATAGCATTGGCAGCGGCTTCCAGTTGTCGTAAATGGCGGGTCAGCCACAACCCCAGTAAAAACAGGAAAATCGTCGAGAGTACGACTTCGAAAAAAGAGATCAGAACGGATTCTTCAAATAATTTTTTTTGTGCGTCCTGGACAAACCGGGTTGATAATCCAAATACCAGTTCACCATGATTGATGCCGCCAGACACGATGGGAACGCGCACATCCTGCCGGTCGCTGGCAACGGGCAATTGCAATGCATCGCTGGTGGCGGGCAAGGATTTAGTCCAGCCTGAATGCAGTATCAACTGATGTTCCTGACCGAACAACAAAAAATAATCGACGCCATGTTCATGTGTACGGAAAATATCTCGGATGGCGCCGTAATCTTTTTGCGCCAGCGATGGTGGGATTGCTGTGCTGAGTAAATGCGACATTTCCCGCGCCCGCATGTCTGTCAGTTGCGATAAATTTCTTTCATTGAACCGCAAGCTGTTTCCGACAAGGATAGACAGCATCACAACTTCGACGAGCACGCTGACGAGAATCAGCTTCCAGCGCAAAGACAGCTTCAACATTACCTCGCCTGCTCCACACGGGTGTCAGGCGCGCCCGCTTGCAAGCAAAACGACAACGCGAAAAAAACAGCATGACTGACTGGCGTGCATTTAGATACCGGCATCAGCGGCGTGTGGAATTCCATCGACATCATTAAGACCTTGTCTCCTTTGTCTGCCCGCTATGCCAGCCCCCTCTGATCTGAGTCAGAGGTCAATTCGTCAGGAAGCGAACAGCACATTTATTTGCAGGTATTGCTGCATATTATCCGATAGCAGTTCGCTTTTGCCGATCAGCGCAGGGGAAAAATGACATTCGTTCACATGCGGTGTTCCTGATGCAACAAACCACCTGCTATCCGTAAGTTTAGCGTCAGCATACGGTGAATTTCAGATCGAATATTCAGACCAAATGATTTGCGGAATACCGGCTTTTTGCATTGATATTCCACAATGCTTACTCCGATCTGAACTAAGTCTATGTTCAGTGTCGCTTGCCAGCAATATCCACAGGAATGCGTCCTTGCGCACTGACGTCACCAGCCAGCCACGCGCGCACAGCTTCGATTGCAGGTGATGCGAAACCGTAAGTGATCAGCGCAGGAGCCTGAATATCGAGCATGTGAAATGGATTCCACAACACCAGATGCAGATCCGGCTGCCACGACTTGCGCGCTGACTCACCATAGCGTATGCGCACAGTGGAAGCGAGGATGACGAAGCGATCATCCTGCGGCAGACTGTGCCAGTCAAAGTGCGCTGCGTCGCTGAAAGTCACGGTCTCGACATCATATAAACCGGCCAGCATGGTCGCCACTTTGTCGGCACGGATACCCGATTCAGAAACGCCATCGCTGACCGCATCGGCACGAATCACCAGACGCACCCGGCTGCCCTTTGCGGGCGGCTGCGGATCACCGGTGCTGGTCAGGCCGCGCTGCCACGCATGCGCCATCAACAAGCGATCGGCAGCATCGGTCTGATAGTCCGTGTCGATACACGGATAAGCGTCAGTCAGTTGCCGTATGCGCTGCAGTTTCTGCTGTACTGCCTGGTAAGAAATCTGCCCCGACAGTATGACTTCAGTCAGTGCTGCCAGCGTTTCGGTTTGCGCCTCGCGGCTGCCGATCGCCATCACCATATCGGCACCGGCCAGCAATGCTTTCACCGCCGCATTGCCGACGCCGTAGCGCCCGGCAATCGCCTGCATATCCATGCCATCGGTAATCACGACGCCGCGATACTGCCACTGCTCGCGCAATAAATCCGTCAGTATCGTCGGCGACATGGTCGCCGGATTGTCGGCATCCAGCGCCGGATAAACAATATGCGCCGTCATCATCGCCGGTGCGTTGCGGCTGACAGCGATCTGGAATGGCGCGAACTCCATTGCCTGCAATTCGGCCAGCGATTTATTGACAGTCGGCAGCGCACGGTGGGAATCAACATTGGTGTCGCCATGCCCGGGAAAATGTTTGACACAACACGCCACGCCTTCGGACAGGCTGCCATCCATCCACGCCAGCGCCAGCGTGCTGGCACGCTGCGGATTGGCGCCGAATGAGCGCTCGGCAATCACTGGATTATCGACGTTATTATTCAAGTCCAGCACCGGTGCGAAATTCCAGTTGAAGCCCAGCGCCTTAATGCCACGGGCAACCGCTGCACCAACCTGATAGCACAGATCAGCATCGTCACTGGCCCCCAGCGCCATGGCTGATGGTGGCTGTGGCACCCAGGTTGGCCGCACGACTGCGCCGCCTTCCTGATCGAGCGCGATCAGCGCTTCCGGCCCCATCACAGCGCGCAGATCGGATGTCAGCTTTTTGAGTTGCGCTTCGTCCGTCATATTATTGCGGAACAGGCAAACCGCACGGATATGATGCTCGCGCAAAAATTGCGCCAGACTCTCATCCATATTGGTGACGCTGATGCGCACCATCACCAGTTGCCCGGCCAGACGCATTGCTTGGTCCAGACTCAGCGGCGCGGTATGAGGATGTTGCTGATCAACAGGCAGGGCAGGATTGGTATTTGTCATAGGTATCTGGTGGCTGGTGTTACTGATGTTGCTGATGTTGCTGATGTTGCTGATGTTGCTGATGTTGCTGATATTGCTGATATTGCTGATGTTACTGCTATTGCCGGTCTTGTTCCGACCCGGCACATGCGCCTGAAGATGGATACTCCCCCTGTTTTTATACAAAACACCCCTATTGTCAGCATAGAATAAGGGGCTTAAAACATACTGGGGGGAGTATATATATGGCTCTAATCCGATGATTTCGCTGATTTAACTGGTTCTGGTCACTTTGCTCAAATGGCGCGGCTGATCAGGATCCAACCCACGCGCAACCGCCAGTTGCGCCGCCATCACATAAAACGCCTGAATCGCGACGATGGGATCAAGATCCGGCGTCGCTCCCACGGGCAGAGTCAGGTTGCGTTCGCGTACATTATCTGGCGCGGCCAGCAACACATCGGCGCCGCGGCCACGCATGTCTTCTGCGAGCCGGATCAAACTTTCCTGTGCCGGGCCGCGGGTCGCCAATATCAGCAATGGATAACCTTCATCGATCAAGGCCATCGGGCCATGTTTGATTTCTGCGCCACTGAACGCTTCTGCCTGTATGGCCGAAGTTTCCTTGAATTTCAACGCTGCTTCAAGCGCCACCGAAAAACTGATACCGCGGCCGACCACCATCATGCGTTGCGTCGGTACCAGCACATCCAGCGCTGCCGACCAGTCTGTTTTGCTGGCAGCATCAAGCGCGGCGGGTAATTGTTCTATCGCGTTCAGCAATACCGCATCGTTTTGCCAATGCGCGACCAGACGGGCTGCCGCCACCAGCGAGGTGATGAAACTTTTGGTGGCGGCCACGCTGCGTTCCGGCCCTGCATGCAAAGGCATCGTCCATTCTGCTGCCGCCGCTAATGGTGAGCTGGCATCATTCACCAGCGCCACCGTGGTCGCCCCGGCATCACGGAAATAGCGCATGGGTTCAACCACATCGGGGCTTTGTCCCGATTGTGAAATCGCAATCGCCAGCGCATCGTTGACCTGCAAAGGCGCATGATTCAAGGTCACCAGTGACAGCGGCAACGATGCGACGATACGACCCAGACGCGCCATGATCAGATACGCCGCGTAATTGCTGGCATGATCAGAACTGCCGCGCGCAATCGTCAGCACCGACGACGGTGGCTGCGCCCGCAAATGCGCCCCCAGCTGTGCATAACGATCGCCATCGTGCGTCAGTTGTATGGCGACCTGTTCTGCTGAAGCACAGGCTTCTTTAAGCATTTGCGAATTCAATCTTTTCTCCTTCGGTATAAACGGCCAGCAGTTGCAAGTCCTGATCAAGTACGACGATATCGGCAAATGCGCCCGGCGCTAAGCGGCCACGTTCAGGCAGCCCGAGATAATCAGCGGCATAGGTGGAAACCCGGCGTGCAGCGTCATCCAGCGTCAGGCCTATGCTGACCAGATTGCGCAGAGCCTGATCCATCGTCAGCGCACTACCCGCCAGCGAACCATCGGCCAGACGCACACCGCCCAGACATTTATGCACACGTTGCCGCCCCAGCATGTATTCGCCATCAGGCATGCCGGTGGCGGCGGTTGAATCAGTCACGCAATACAAATACGGTATCGCTCTTAATGCGGCTTTAATCGCGCCCGGATGCACATGCAGCAGGTCGGGAATAATTTCTGAAAACTGCGCATGCGCGAGCGCTGCGCCGACCATGCCGGGCGCGCGGTGATCAAGCCGTGACATGGCGTTGTACAAATGCGTAAAGCCACTGGCACCGTTCTCCAGCGCGGCGACCCCTTCTTCATAACTGCCGGTGCTGTGACCGAGCTGCACCCGTATGCCCAGCGCCGTTAACTCGCGCACCAGCGCCAGATGGCCTTCCATTTCAGGCGCTAAGGTAATCAGTTTGATGGCCGCAATCGCATCAAGCGCCTGCACCTGCGCTACCGAACCTATGCCCGCAAAGGCAGGCTGGGCACCGAGTTTGCCCGGATTGATATACGGCCCTTCCAGATGCACACCCAGCACGCGTGCGGTACCGGCGGGACGCTGCTGTATCAGCGGTTGTATTGCACTCAACGCTGCCTCAATATCGCTCAGCGGTGCGGTCATGGTGGTTGCCAGCAAACTGGTGGTGCCGTGTTGCGCATGCAGGCGGGCGATGGTTTCGACTGCATTTCCCGCTTCCATCGTGTCTTTGCCACCGGCACCATGCACGTGCAGATCAATGAATCCGGGCAGGATGTAATGCGCGGTTTCGCGCAGCGGTGCGCTCTGGATACGCTGTATCTTTTCGCTGAAATTGATCGTGCCGTGTACCCAGCCATCCGGCGTGAGTATCTGTCCGTGTAATTGCTGATCGCTCATCTGAATAACTCCGCGACAAAATCGTAATAATCACTGCGGCAATACGAATGCGTGAGTTCGATTGCGGTGCCATCTTGCAGATAACCGATGCGGGTAATGAACAACATCGCTGCGCCGGGTTTGATATCTGCGAGGTGTGCCTGTTCCGCGGTCGCATTGATGGCGCGGATATGCTGCAAGGCGCGTGTCGGGGCGCAATGATGGGCATCGAGATAGCCGTATAAACTGTCCGTCACCAGTTGCGGCTGCGGCATATACGCCGCCGGAATAGTGGTGGTTTCTATCGCCATAACCACATTGTCTGCGGTGCGTAAGCGCTTCAGGCGCGAGACCGCGGTATTCGGCGATAAACCCAGCGACAAAATTTCCTCCGGTGAAGCGATGCCGCTTTCACGTTGTATCCAGCGCGAACCGGGCACAAAACCACGCTGACGCAATTCCTCGCTGAAGCTGGTGAGGCGGGATAAAGGTTGTTCCAGTTTCGGGGTGATGTAGGTGCCGGAACCATGTCTGCGGCTCAACAACCCACGCTCGCATAACATCGCCAGCGCCTTGCGTGCGGTGACACGCGAAATTTCCAGCGTCTCTGCCAGCAGGCGCTCGGATGGCAAAGCCTCATCTGGCTGCCAGCGCCCGCTTTGTATGCCTTGTGCCAGCTTGTTCGCCAGTTGCAGATACAAGGGCGTGGCATTGTCGCTATCAGGTTTGAAATCGCGCAGGGAAGACAGCATGTCGCCTCGATCTTTTCAGTATGGATTCAGGTTGAACGTAAATGTTGTTGCAGCAAAATCAGTGCACCGCTGGCAGAATCGCCCAGAGGCGCGCGTACCCTTTGCCGCAAGGTATCCGGCAGAAACGGCATCAGCGCAGCGGCCAGCCCGCCGCACAGCGCCAGCGGCAATGTATGTGTGGGATCAAGCGCATCCGCAATCGCCTCTACTTCGCGCCCGGCATCAAGCAACATGCTGCGGGCGAACGCTGATTCTGCCGCGTGTTGAAAGACCAGCGGTGCCACTTCGGCATAACGGGTCTGGTTCGCCTGTGCCAGCCATCGAAAGACGGCATCTTTGTCGCCGCCGCAGTGGGCGTATAGCGCATCGGCAAAGCGGCTAGTGGCGGCACGGCCGTCCAGCACGCGTTGCAGATAATTAACGGCTCGCATTCCCAGCCACGCCCCGCTGGCTTCATCGCTGACAGGAAAACCCCAGCCGCCGACTTCACGCCGTTGTCCATCGCTTTGCAAAACCTCACCGACACTGCCGGTACCGAGTGCAATCACAGCGCCCGGCGCACCCTGATGCGCACCAATCAAGGTTGTACCAGCATCGGTTTCTGTCAGCAACAGCGCAAAGCCGGGATTAAGCGTCTTCAGCTCGGCGGCCCATTGCGCATTATTCACGCCAGAAAGGCCGCATGCTATAGCGATTACAGACAAGGCCGGGAGCGCCAGATTTGCCTGTGCAAATGCATAATCGATGGCCAGCAGAATCGCATCCCATGCCTGTTGACGGCCATGCGCAAGCGCTGAAGGCCCTGCTATGCCGCGTGCCAGTGGCTTTCCATCTGGGTCTGCCAGCACGACCCGCGTACCAGTACCGCCACCATCGACGCCGATCAGGTAAGCGATTGCAGGTGCTGTGTCACAGCACGGTTTTGTCTGCGCTTTTGTCTTCGCTTGTGTCATCAAGAGTTTGTTCATCCTTTTTTGCGGCACGCTGAGAAACGGGTTCCTTCAGCCGATCCGTATTGCGCGTATGCAGAAATTCCGGGCTGAGATTGCTCCACTGAAAAACAAGGTACGAATGTAATTATTTTCATAGTGGTCGTCAATAGGTATTTAAGTGGTATTTCAATTAAGCACAAGCTAAGCATCATCTTTTTCTATTAGCAATGCACACACCGTGCCAGAACATTCACAGCACGCCCCTGTGTCGGTTACACTAAGACCAGGTTTTCATCACTTAAGGCCGTCTGCGATGCCCATCTCCATTCCGATTAATTACCTCGCCAAACTGACATCTCCCAAAAGAACGCCGCGCTCGAATATGCATCTGGGCATTACCCTCGCCTGTATTGCCGGTGCGGTGAATGCTGGTGGCTTTCTAGCCGTCGGCCAATACACGTCGCACATGTCAGGCATGATTTCGAGCGCCGCCGACGATCTGGTATTGGGAAAATTTATTCCGGCGTTTGCGTCTATCTTTATGCTGATTGCATTTGGCTGGGGCGCTGCCTGCACCTCGCTGATGGTGAACTATGCAAAACGTAATCACATGCGTTATATGTACACCCCGGTGCTGCTGCTGGAATCGGTATTGTTGCTGGTGTTCGGTCTGGTCGGCACAGAATTACAGGAACACGCGGTCGTGACGGTTTCTTTCACAACAGTGCTGCTGTGTTATCTGATGGGCTTGCAAAACGCCTTGATTACCAAAATTTCACGGGCCGAAATCCGCACCACGCATGTGACTGGTCTGGTGACTGACATCGGTATAGAAATGGGGAAACTGATTTACTGGAATAAAAATAAAGACGAGCTGCATCCCGAGCAGGAAATCAACGCGAATCTGCAAAAACTGCGCCTGCACTTGCGCTTGGTCATCGCATTTTTTATCGGCGGCATTCTCGGCGCAACCGGTTTTAAACATGTCGGTTTTATTTCTACCGTGCCACTGGCCATCGCGCTGATCATCTTATCCCTGGCACCGAATATCAAAGAACAGCTGAAGCAATGATGAAGTCATTAACTAAAGCCCCCCTCACGCCAGACATATATCCAGGAATGTTCAGTAGCTTGAATACAAAAAAAATGAGATAAAAAGTCAGAGAAGAAGTGCGCAAAAAAGTGTATAAAAAAATGAGATGCGCACACTGACAAACGCTATAAAAGCCACTCCCATCCTACCTAAAAATTTCCTGCCACCAACAATTCCACGCCTGAATCAATAAAACAACACGCACACAATCATTATTGCGAATCATTCTCATTTGCGTTAATATATTCAGCACTTGCTCTTGCTGAATACCCCATCAGGTCGATTCCCGGCTACGTCGCGTTTATTCGCCAACGCAATGTAAGAAGCAGCAACTGTGTAACGACGATCTCTCTCAATTCCGATATGAAGAACTTTCAATTAAAAACGATTGCCGGCATTCTGGCTGGTGGGCTATTTTCAAGCTATGTGCAAGCAGACAATCAACTGCCGGAAATTCAGGTAAAGGTTAAAGCCGAAAAAACAGAGCAATACGATGTTACTGAAGCCAGCAGCGCAACCAGACAAAAAATTGCTCTGCGCAATATTCCACAAATTGTTAACGTCGTGCCAGACATCGTCATGCGCGAACAAAATGCCAGCTCGGTTCAGGACGCCTTGCAAAATGTGGTCGGGCTCAGCTTCAGCGTTGGTGATGGTCAGCGCGATCAGGTCGCCATTCGCGGCTTTACCGCCATTTACGATCAGTACATCGACGGTATCCGCGATGACGCGATGTACTTCCGCGATTTATCGAATATTGAACGTATTGAAGTGCTGAAAGGCCCTGCATCGGTGTTGTATGGCCGTGGTTCTGCCGGCGGGCTGATCAATCGCATCACCAAAAAGCCGCAAGCGCATCCGGAATCTGAGGTTGCACTGAGTCTGAGTTCACAAGGTCAGAAGCGCACTAGCTTCGATGTGGGCGGCGCCAGTGAACAACTGAATTTCCGTATTAACGGCGCGCTGGAAGACAGCAGTAATTTCCGCGATCAGTTTTCACTCAAGCGTCAGGCTGTTGCACCTTCTGTAACCTGGCAGCTGAGTCCTGCAACACGCATCACGGCTCAAGCCGACTATCTGAAAGACAAACGCATCGCAGATCAGGGCTTACCAGCCTACCGTGGCCGTCCCGTAGATGTCCCTGTCAATACCTTTTATGGTGCAGCAAATGCGAGTGATGTTGGCTATGTGCAATCAGATGTCGTCAGCGGCACAATTACCCTCGACCATACAATTAACGAGAGCCTCTCGCTACACAGCGCGATCCGCTCTTATGATTTCAAACTTGACAGAAATTACACCGGTATCGGTGACATTAAAGACGGCGCAACACCGACGGTATCCATCGGCCAATCCAAGCGATTACGTAATGAGAACGGCACTTACTGGCAAACCGAGTTATCTCAAAAAGCGCAATGGGGTGACACGCGCCATCAGTTGATGTACGGCGTGGAATTAGGGGCACAAGACAAAGAAGAAATTCTCTGGAGCCGGAATAACGTCGCGACCTACAATTTATTCCAGCCGGTCAGAGTCAATTTAGCGGCAATGCCGACGACACTTGTTCCGGGAACCAATACATTGAACCGCTACGAGTTTGCTGCGGCGTATGTGCAGGATTTGATCAGCCTGACGCCACAATGGAAAATTCTGGCAGGTCTGCGCTACGACAGTTTGCGCCAGAATCGCGATGACCGCACTTCAAAGAATCTGGATCAATCTCGCCAGGATAATAATTTCGCGCCCCGACTTGGCTTTGTCTATCACGCCAGCGATGCGTTAAGCTTTTACGCCAGCAATAGCACCTCATTCCAGCCACTGGCCGACACCTTTACGATACGTACCAACACCGACAAGCTAGAGCCAACGAAAACGACGAATAACGAGATAGGCTTAAAGCTCGACATCGATGCCAAAGCAAGTCTGACACTCGCCGTATTCGACATGCGCCAGAATAACGTACAGGTACAGGATCCGCTGAATAAAAATGCTTCTCTGCCTGTCGGCAAACAAGGCACGAAAGGTGTAGAACTGCAGTACACAGGCGAGATCGCCAAAGGCTGGGACATACTCGCCGGTTATGCCTACATGCGCGGTGAGATTCTCGAATCCACAGAACTCACCAGTGCCGGCACACCGTTCAAAGGCAATACCTCAGCACTTACGCCGAAACATAGCGCCAACCTGTGGCTGAAATATACAATCAATCCGGCATGGTATGTTGCCGGTGGCGGACGTGCAGAATCGGCACGTTATGCGTCGCCGGACAATCTCGTTACCTTACCGGGCTACACCGTTATTAACCTGGCAACCGGTTATCAGGCCGGAAAACTGGAATTCAATGTCAGCCTGCGTAATCTGTTCAATCGCCGTTATTTTGTCGCCGCTCACAGTGGCGCGAATGACTACAATATGCCGGGTGAAAGCCGGGGTCTGTATATGACGACACGCTACCGCTTTTAACACGCAGACGCGTTGAAATAATCTCCCCCAATCAAACGCACCGCAACCTTGCGGTGCTTTTTTATTTATTACATAGCCATGTCGTATAAAAAAATTTTCCGACGTCTGCACTTATGCTTTGCAATGACGGCAGGCCTCTTCTTTGTGCTGTTGGGACTAACCGGCAGCGTACTCAGCTGGCGGCATGAAATTGATCAGTGGCTCAACCCCGGATTACTGACTGTATCGGCAAATACTCAGAAAGCGCCGCTCGCACAACGTCCTGACGACCTGCAACGTTTGCTGGCAAAACTTTCGGAAACACAAGCGTCCGCACCGAGCCGTATCGAATTGCCGGAAGATAACCAGCATGCGATGGTCGTCTGGTATAAATTAAGCGCTGACAAAGAAAAAGGGGTATCTCGTCAACTCATGCTGAATCCTGATACCGGCGCCATTCTGGGTGAGCGATATTGGGGTAAGAGCGGCTTCAGCCGTGAGCAAATCATGCCAACAATTTTTCATTTGCATCATTATTTGCTGGCAGGGGAAACTGGGAAATTCATTTTATCGATCGCAGCCATCATCATCGTTATGCTGAGTTTATCGGGCATTCTGCTCTGGTGGCCCAAAGCACGCTGGCAAGCGCTGCGACAAGCATTAACCACAGGTAAATTCGTCAGTTGGCGCGCACTGAATTTCCGGCTGCACCGGGCGGCAGGGTTTTACTTTGCACCTGTGTTTCTTACTCTTGCAATAACGGGAATCTACTTTAACTTTCCCCAATGGATAACGCCGCTGATCGCGCAGATCATGCCCATCTCGACGCAAGTCAAAAAAACTGAGCAGACATCTGCAGAAAATCGAGCACTCCCCCTTCACCAAGTTTTATCGGTCGCACAACAACAATTCCCTGCAGCAAAAATGACCCGTCTGACTTTTCCGGCAAAATCCGCAAACGTGCTGGAAGTGCGGATGCGCCAACCCAACGAAGTCAGAAAAGGGGCAGGGTCTACCCGCATCGCTATCGACATGCGTGACGCCAGCATATTACAAATCACAGATGCGGAGCGACTACAAGGCGGGAACTTAGTATTGAACTGGTTTTTCCCCTTACATACAGGAGAAGCATTTGGAATTGCGGGCAGAATTTTTATCAGTCTTACCGGGATAATGCCGCTGCTGTTTATGCTCAGCGGAATATGGTTGTGGCTACGACGTCGCAGCTAAGTCTGAACGATACAGGTGAAAAACACATACAAACAATAACCGAACCATTAGTAAACAACTGCCTTTGCTCTGCATCAGATGACATCTGGTACCGCATCTTTTGCAGAGCAAAGAGCAGAAAAACATTAGACGAATTAGGTGATCCAAACAATTTTACTTTTCAAAGCAGAAGAGTATGAATTGTTGTGCTTAAAAAGACGGCAAATCCTGCAAGCGGATGCCATCACTGCCATTTGCATCACCGCATAGCCCGCGCATACCATCTTCGTACAGCACACCGGTCACTTTCTCGCCCAACACGATGCCATGATCGCCATGGAATTTCGTCACCACCTCATCGCCATTGGCAATGGTATCCCAGACCACACCGACATCAACCTCCTGTGGATCATCCACGATCGCCGGTGGCATCACCTGCCCGCCTTTACTTCGTCCCCAGCGCACTTTTTCAATACGCTTGCCACTGTCATCAAACCTGACTGCTTCAATAAAGAATAATGCCATGATGAATCTCCCTGACGATGAATCAAAAAACGGAAGTCAATTCGATATTTCAGAAGGGTCGTCCGCAGCATACTCTGCCGCAGGCATACCGTTTGCGATATGCAGGTGGAATAGTAGCAAATAAAAACGCGATTTCAACTCTCGTTATCAGTCTCAATAACAAAGCGGCTCGCAAAGGAAAAAACCTTTACGAGCCGCATCAGAATTGAGTCTTTGCTATTGATCTGTGTTTACTTTGTATCGAATTTTTATCTGCTCACCAAATAGCAAGCCGTCGCTTTAACCCAGCTTCGCCGCATGTTCGCGGGTCGCGTGGAACGTGACACCAGGCCAGCGTTCTTGTGTGAGTTTCAGATTCACACCAGAAGTCGCCAGATACGCCATGTTACCTGCCGCATCAAACGCGATGTTCGCACCGGCAGATGAGCGTTCAAAATCAGCCAGCATTTTTTTGTCGTCACAAGTAATCCAGCGCGCGCTGCTGATGCTGGTGCCTTCAAATACAGCATCCACGCCGTATTCATTTTTAAGGCGGCTGGCAACAACCTCAAACTGCAAGACACCGACCGCGCCCAGCACAAGATCACTGCTGACGACCGGCTTGAATACCTGTACCGCGCCTTCTTCACCAAGTTGCTGCAAACCTTTTTGTAGTTGCTTGATTTTCAGCGGATTCAGAATACGTGCAGTGCGGAAAAAATCCGGTGCGAAATATGGAATACCGGTAAATTGCAACAGTTCGCCTTCAGAAAAACTGTCACCGATCTGCATGTTGCCGTGATTCGGTAAGCCGATGATATCGCCCGCATACGCCTCTTCCACTTGTTCACGCGAGGACGCCATGAAGGTCACGACCGACGACACTTTAATCTCACGGTTCAGGCGCAAATGCTTGAGCTTCATACCGCGCTCGAAGCGGCCGGAACACACACGCAAAAACGCAATACGGTCACGATGCGCCGGATCCATATTCGCCTGAATCTTGAATACAAAACCGGAAAACGCCTGCTCGGTCGGCTCGACAGAACGCACGGTGGCATCACGTTCGCGTGGCGGCGGTGCCCAGTCCAGCAAGGCATTCAGAATTTCACGCACACCGAAGTTATTAATCGCGGAACCGAAGAACACCGGCGTCTGCACACCGGCCAGGAAATCTTCCAAGCTGAACGGATGCGATGCGCCATGCACCAGTTCCACTTCCATCTTCAATTGTTCGATTTCCAGCGGGAACATCTCCGCCAGACGTGGATTATCGATGCCTTTGATAACTTCAAATTCCTGATCCGCACGCTCGCTGCCCGGCGTGAACAACAGAATTTCATCGCGTAGAATATGGTACACACCGCGGAAGGTTTTTCCCATGCCGATAGGCCAGGTGACCGGTGAACATTGAATCTTTAAAACCGATTCCAGCTCATCCAGCAATTCCAGAGGATCGCGGGTTTCCCGGTCCATCTTGTTGACGAAACTGATAATCGGCGTATTGCGCATACGGCAAACGTTCAGCAGTTTGATCGTTTGTTCTTCCACACCTTTCGCCGCATCAATCACCATCAGCGCAGAGTCCACTGCCGTCAACACGCGATAGGTATCTTCAGAAAAATCCTGGTGACCCGGCGTATCGAGCAGATTCACAACGTGATCGCGGTATTCAAACTGCATGACGGACGAAGCAACCGAAATACCACGTTGCTTTTCGATTTCCATCCAGTCCGAAGTCGCATGGCGACCGCTCTTACGCGCCTTGACCGTACCAGCGAGTTGAATCGCGCCGGAAAACATCAGCAGTTTTTCTGTCAGCGTCGTTTTACCCGCATCCGGATGGGAAATAATGCCGAAAGTGCGACGACGCTTAACTTCGCGGCTGATCAGATCTTTTGACGCAGCATGGCCTTGCGTTGTGTCCGCCGCTGTTGCCGATGCGGATTCTGGGATGTCGTCTGTGGATTCGTGGTTGGTAGTCATTGCAGATGCCGCAAAAATGGAAGAAAAACACGCAAGTTTAGCTGGTATTGAGAATGAAGTCGAATACGCATCCGCTTTGCAGATCAGAATCGCCTTAGTTTTGCCAGACTTACACCAGCACAGCTGCGGTAGCAGTCCTGCAACTCATGGCCGGAACCATAAGCCGGGTCGATGTAAAGGCATTTTTTCCAGACTCAGAAACGGATTACGCAAGGTGATGACAGTACGGGACTTCAAATTTGCATTTTTAATCGCATCCTGATTGGCCCGCTGAAAAATTTTTTCAAAAGTGCCGTTTTTAATCAGCTCTTCCAACCCGCGTTGTATATCCTGAGCCATTTTTGGCTCGCGTGGACTGACAAAAAAATACAAGGCGGATGGGTAATACAAAACGATGTGCTTATCAATCACCAGGTCGAGAAAGGGCCGCTGATCAAGCTCATTCTGAATTTCAAAAACAGCGCGTGGAAAATAATCAAAACGTCCGGCCTTCAGCATCGTAAATAAAGGGTCATAGGAAGCAGATGTTTTGACTGGCAAACCATTATTTCTCAGAATCGCGACATCGGGCCAGTCCATTTCCTGCCCGGCGCTGAAAGCACTCAGATCTTTCAATGTTCTCACTTCGCGAAAAATCTCTGCATCCGCCGCTCTGACCAGCGCCAGACGCCATCCCAGCAAACCTTTGTCGATAGGGATGCGGATAGGGATCAGTTGTGCTTCTCTCTCATCCGTGCTCATCGTCCACAGGATATCAACGATTCCATTTGGCGACGTCAGTTCATAAATAGCCCGGGCCTGCTGCATCGCGACCTCACTCGCCTGCAACTGGTACGGCTGACCGCTCGCCTTCACAGCATGCCGGAGAATTTCCAACACATAGTCTGCATGCGGGTCGGCATTGAGTGAGACCAGAGGGTAGCGGATCAATGCTGTTTTTTTCGCCGCATCTGCCGCACTGGCAAGCGGTATCGCCAGAAACAGGTTCAGGATCAGTAGCGCTATCGTAGATATCCATGACAACAGAAATAAACAACGTTGTTTCATGCTTGTCTGCTTTCTTTAGCAAAAACCAGGAACAGCAATTATTTTTCAACACGAACACAGTAAGGCTGCCCGCCGTCTGCACCCCAGAGATGATGCTCCAGTGTAGTCGGGCGATGCTGACTTGTGTCAATCATCAATGCAAAGGCTGGTAGATATTTTGATATTTTTTATTACCCACATCAGGGGTAAAACCGCATTCCCGGTCCAACAGAAAAACAAAAAAAGAAAGTTCACGCAGCAAACAACAGCCGTGATCTGAATAAAATTTTTGCAGTTTGCTATACCCTCGTCATCTTTGTGTACTACCATTGATGCTATTTTCCCAACCCTATCTGAACCTCTATGAAAAAGATATTCATTTCAGCCATGATGTTATGCGCGACCAGCCTGCCGCAACTCAGTTTTGCCTGGGGTGCCGATGGTCACCAGACGGTCGGGGCGATTGCTGATCAATTACTGAGCGGCACCAAAGCCGGTGCCCAGGTCAAAGCTCTGCTCGGTGACAACACGCTGGAAAAAATGTCGGTCTGGGGCGACTGCGTTAAAGGCATTTCGCCTGAAAAGGATTATGCGTACACATCAGCCGGGCGCTATCCGGAATGCGCACCGTTTGAAAATCCAGCCGGCATCGCCGCAATGGCCGATTATGTCCGTCGCAACAATACGAATTGCAACCCGGCTTTTGATGAAGAAAACTGCCATAAGCAATATCACTATGCCGATGTCGCTCTGCAGCACGATCATTACAAAACCGGCTATGTCGGCACCAGCGATCATGATGTCGTGAATGCGATTCGTGCCGCTGCGCTGGTCTTGCAGGGGAAACCGCAGCCTAAGCCATTTGCATTTAAAGATAAGCAGGAAGCACTGGCCTTACTGACGCACTATGTCGGCGATATTCATCAACCGCTGCACGTAGGTTCGGTATTTCTGAACGCGGAAGGCAAGATCGTCAATCCGGATGAAGGCGAGTACGACCGTGGCAGCAATACCGTCGGCGGCAATGCTTTGCAGTGCCCTTGCGGCAATCTGCATTCTTTATGGGATGATTTGCCGCAGCAATTTAAACGCGGCCGCATGAATGAAGCATTAACCAAAAAAGCGCGCACGCTGAACGTGGCAAAAGCACCGCTGGAACAATTACCTGCCTTGTGGGCAGATGATGCCGTCAGTGACGCCAAAAAATTATTTGCAGGAACACAGTTCAGCAAAAGCACACCGAATCAGCGCGGCAACAGCTGGTCTATCGCGCTGCCGCTGGAATATGAAAAAACCATGGTCAGCATGAAAGAAGATGCCTTAGTGCGTGCAGGTGCACATCTGGCGCAGATCTTACAAACTGTCTGGCCAGAATAATCACTCCGCTACCAAAGGACTACTATGAGTTTCTCTCCATTTCGCTGGATAGGCCAGGGCTTCCGATATCTGTGGCGCGCGCTGGATTTCAGCCGCCGGGTTTTGTTGAATTTGCTGCTGCTGGTATTTTTCATCGCGCTGCTGATCGGCATTTTTTCCGGTGGAGTCAAAAAGCTGGAAGACAAGACCGCCCTGATTCTGGATTTCAAAGGGGCGCTGGTTGAACAACACTCGGGCAATGCCCGCGAAGCTTTGCTCGCTGAAGCACAGGGTAACGCTAAAAAGAGTACGCAATTGCGCGATATACTGAGCGTGCTTGATAGCGCCGCCAAGGACGACAAGATACACAGCGCCGTTCTGCTGCTTGACGATATGGGTGGCGCTGGCTTGCCGATGTTGCGTGAAGTCGCAGCGGCGATTGACCGCTTCAAAGCGTCCGGCAAGCCCGTGATTGCATGGGGTTCAAATTTCGATCAGCGTCAGTATTTTCTGGCGGCACATGCGAATCAAGTTTATCTGCACCCTATGGGTTCCGTGATGATGACGGGCTTCGGCCGCTATCGTAACTACTACCGCGATGCGCTCGATAAAGTCGGTGTGACCGTCAATCTGCTCAAGGTCGGTACCTACAAAAGCTTTGCCGAGCCTTACATTGCGAACGAGCCATCGCCAGCCGCAATGGAAGCCGATACTTTCCTCTACAACGCGATGTGGAAAACCTATACCGACAATGTAGAGAAAGCACGCAAACTGCCTGCCGGCAGCATCATGCAGGGCATTAATGAACTGCCTGAACAAATGAAGGCCGCAGGCGACGACAGCGCCAAACTGGCGTTAAATCTGAAGCTTGTCGATGGCTTGAAAACCCGCGATGAATTGCGTGATCTGATGCTGAAAAACGGTGCCAGAGACGAACAAGGTAAAACATTCCGTCAGATTGCCTTTGACGATTATCTCGCTCGTCAGAAACCACAGCTATTCGGTAACGCGGTTGGCGTTGTGGTGGCTTCCGGTGAAATCAGCGAAGGAAATGCGACCGCGGGTTCTATCGGTGGTTTGTCGACATCGAAACTGATCCGCAAAGCGCGGGAAGATGACAGTATCAAAGCCATCGTCTTGCGTGTTGATTCGCCTGGCGGCAGTGCTTTCGGTTCCGAGTTAATCCGTCGCGAGCTCGAGCTGACGCGCAAGGCTGGTAAGCCGGTTGTCGTTTCCATGGGTAACGTTGCTGCATCAGGCGGTTACTGGATTTCCATGGCGGCCGACGAAGTGATCGCTGATGAAGCGACTGTCACCGGTTCTATCGGCGTGTTTGCGATTCTGCCGACCGCAGAAAAAGCGCTCGATAAACTCGGCGTGCACACAGGCGGCACCACGACCACTTGGCTGGGCGACGGTTTTAATCCTTTGCGTCCGCTGAGTCCGAAATTCGGTGAACTGGTACAGAGCAGTATCAATCACATTTACTCGGAATTTACCGGTAAAGCCGCAGCCGCCCGTAAAACGACTCCAGAGAAAATTGATGCTGTCGCGCAGGGACGTGTCTGGACTGGTGCGCAGGCAAAAGAACGCAATCTGGTCGATACCGTTGGCAGCTATTCCGATGCCTTAAAATCGGCTGCGAATCGCGCCAAACTCGGCAGCGATTTCCGCGTCAGTTATGTAGAACCGGAAATGTCGAAAGTTGACCGTATTTTTGATTTGCTCGGCTCACAAACGACCAAAGTACTGCAACAGCAATTCAAAGTCGCACTGGTACCGACCGGCGTACCACCGGCAGCAGCATTGCAAATGGCATCCGAACTGAGCTGGCTCGCCGACATCAATAAAGACGGCAAAGGCTATACGGCACTGACGCATTGTCTGTGTACGAATCCTTAATCTAAGGCTAGGGCTAAGCGACAGAGCATATAAAAAAGGGAGCAATCGCTCCCTTTTTTTATGTCGCTTTACATCGCAGTTTTATGCGGCAACGCGTTTCTTCGCTTCTTCATCGTAGAGCTCTTTTTTCGACAATTTGCCGACCGGCGTTTTCGGCAATTCCGGGCGAATTTCCATCGCCTGCGGCATTTCATGTTTGCCGAGTTTGTCTTTCAAAAACTCTTTCAACACATCGAAACTAAACGGCGTCTGTCCTGCTTTGAGTTTGATAAACGCTTTCGCTGCCTGACCACGATATTCATCGGGAATACCGATCACACTGACTTCCGCGACCGCCGGATGCTGGTAAATCGCTTCCTCGATATTGCGCGGATAGACATTGTAGCCGCCCGATAAAATCATATCTTTGGTGCGGTCCACGATGTAGATGAAACCGTCTTCATCCATATAGCCAACGTCGCCGGTACGGAAATAGCCGTCGGCGGTAAACGCATCGCGGGTTGCATCTGGCTTGTTCCAATAGCCTTTCATGACGTTCGCTCCGGCAACGCAGATTTCGCCGCGTTCACCTCTCGCCACAAACGTGCGCGGGTCATCGATGCTGGCAAATTTAAAGCGTATGCCCGGTGTCGGCAAACCGCAGGAACCTGCTTTACGCACACCGGAAACAGGCGTGAAAGTGCCAGTCGGTGAGGTCTCAGTCATGCCCCAGCCTTCCAGCAAAGTGCAGCCGGTAATACTCTGGAATTGCTGCAACACCTCGGCAGGTAAAGGGGCGCCGCCGGAATTACAGAATTTGAGCGAACGCAGATCGAAGTCTTTGATCTGCGGATAATGAATGATGGCGGTATACATCGTCGGCACCCCGGGAAATACCGTAATTTTTTTGGCTGCCAGATCCTTGACCACGGCTTCCACATCAAAGCGGGTATGCAGCACAATTTCTGCCCCGAGGCGGATACCGAACAACATATCCACCGTCAGCGCATAAATATGGAACAGCGGTAACACCGCCAGCAAACGCTCTTTGCCTTCTTCTAACAAGCGTGGCTCGGTCTGCGTGGTTTCTACGATCTGGCTGCAGGCAGCGGTCAGATTCGCATGGGTCAGCATCGCGCCTTTCGCCAGCCCGGTGGTGCCGCCGGTGTATTGCAAGACCGCGATCGTCTCGACAGGATCGGTCGCAGCCACGGCCGTGTACTGGCCATCATTCGCCAGCAAATCAGCAAACAACACATGTTGTGCATCCTGCGGAATCGTGCACAGCTGCGCAGCTTTATCGAGGTTAGCGCGCACCGCTTCAGGATACGGTGTCATTTCAGCGATATTGCCGACGATGAGTTTTTGCAGGCGCGTATGTGTCAGCATTTTCGCCATCTGTGGATACAGCATGCTCATGTCCAGCGTCACCAGCATATCGGTATGGCTGTCTTCTATTTTATGTTCCAGCACTTTTTCGGCGTCGAGCGGCGAGTAATTCACGACCGTGCCGCCAGCCTGCAGAATCGCAAAAAAGCTGATCACATAATGCGGCGTATTCGGCAAAAACAAACCGACATGCACGCCTGGCTTAACGCCAAGCTGCTGAAATCCTTTGGTCGCCTGATCGACCAGTGTCTGCAATTCACGGTAGCTGGTTTTCTTGCCCATGAATTCCAGTGCGGGTAAATCCGGCCAGCGGGCAACTGCATCATGCAGCAATTGCGGCACGCTGCTGAGTGTTAATGCGGCATCCCAGTGTACGCCCGCAGGGTAAGAATTGATCCAAGGTGTGTCGCTCATTTTTGTCTCCTGAATAATGGTTTTTTTGGAAAATTAAGCACAACAGATCGTCGGAGGCATGAAAAATACTCCCGGGGAGTATTTTTTAAACCCCTTTATTTATGCTGAGAATAAGCTGTTTTTTAAAGATACTCCCCTAAAATTCATAAAAATACGGTTTGAATACAGTTTCAATACAGATCGGCTACCGATAGATGCCGGATTTTTGCAGGCGACGCTATGAACGACAAAAGACCGGAAAAACCGGTCTGTGTCACTGCCGCAAAAGTAACGACAAATGCAACGATCAATGCAGAAAAAAATTCCGCCACCGCTGCGCTCCAACCTTCGCAGTGGCAGCGGAATATCGTCACTTCGCAGGCATATATTTTTTCAATTCCATTTTGCCGATCTGGTTACGATGTACTTCGTCCGGGCCATCGGCAAGGCGCAAGGTACGCGCCTGCGCATACGCATACGCCACACCGAAATCATCCGACACACCGCCACCGCCATGCGCCTGTATCGCCCAGTCGATCACCTGACAAGCCATATTCGGCGCAGCGACTTTAATCATCGCGATTTCTTTGGCTGCCGCTTTATTACCAACGGTATCCATCATCTGTGCGGCATTCAGCACCAGAAACCGTGCCTGATCAATCAGGATGCGGGCATTGGCGATGCGCTCCAGCGTCACACCCTGCTCGGCCACCCGCTTACCGAAAGCAACCCGGCTCAGCGAACGTTTGCACATGTCTTCCAACGCGCGCTCTGCCAGACCGATCAGGCGCATGCAGTGATGTATGCGGCCAGGGCCAAGACGCCCTTGCGCGATTTCAAATCCACGGCCTTCACCTAGCAACATATTCGATGCCGGTACGCGCACATTTTCAAACAAGACTTCGCCATGACCATGCGGCGCATCGTCGTAACCGAACACCGGCAAGGCGCGCAATATCGTCACGCCCGGCGTATCGCGCGGCACGATGATCATCGATTGCTGCTTGTGCCGGTTTTCATTCTGCGGATCGCTTTTGCCCATGAAAATAAACACTTTGCAGCGTGGATCATTGGCACCGGACGACCACCATTTGCGACCGTTGATCACGTAATCGTCACCATCGCGGACGATAGAAGATTCGATATTAGTCGCATCGGATGAAGCAACACCCGGCTCGGTCATTGCGAAGCAAGAACGGATTTCGCCGTTCAATAACGGTGTCAGCCATTGCTGCTGTTGCGCAGGCGTGCCGTAACGCGCCAGCACTTCCATATTGCCGGTATCGGGTGCTGAGCAGTTAAACACTTCTGCTGACCACAAGGAGCGTCCCATGATTTCGCACAATGGTGCGTATTCCAGATTCGTCAGACCCGCGCCCTGATCAGATTCCGGCAGAAACAAATTCCATAAACCAGCAGCGCGGGCTTTGGCTTTCAGTTGTTCGACAATTTTTGTCGGTATCCACACGTCGCCCGCCTGACGGTTCGCGGCGATTTCACCGAAAAATACTTTTTCATTCGGATAGATGTGCTCGTCCATAAACGCGATCAGACGTGCTTGCAACTCTTTGACTTTAGGGCTGTACTGGAAATCCATGATGATCCTCTGATATAAAGAAAATCTGCGATGCCTGAAGCATCCGATTTGATTAACTGATGACTTCAGCTGACTAAGTAACCGCCATCGACATTGATGCAGGCACCCGTCGTATAGCTTGACGCGTTGGAAGCGAGATACAACACGGTTCCCGCCATTTCATCCGGTTCGGCAATGCGTTTCATAGGAATCCGGGTCAGGGCTTTTTCCAGAATCGCCGGATTGTGGAATAAAGCGGAAGCAAATTTAGTATCGGTCGCACCCGGCAGCAATGCGTTCACACGCACGCCCATCGGCGCACATTCCTGCGCAAAGGATTTGGTCATCGCAATCACCGCTGCTTTGGTAATCGAATAAATACCCTGCATCGCGCCCGGAATAACGCCATTCACAGAGGCGACGTTGATGATGCTGCCGCCGCCATTTTTTGCCATCAACTTCGCGCCCGCGCTGCACATAAAGAAATAGCCGCGGATATTCACATCCACCGTTTTTTGAAATGCACCGACATCGGTTTCCGTGATGTGGCCGAAATGCGGATTGGTCGCCGCATTGTTCACCAGAATATCGAGACGTCCATGCGCCGCAGTGATGTCAGCAAACAAGGCATCGATCTGCGCCATTTCACCGATGTGACAAGCACGTACCTCTGCCGTGCCGCCAGCAGCCACAATCGCCGCCACGACGGACTCACAGGCTTCCGCCTTGCGACTGGACACAATCACATGCGCCCCGCGTGCGGCCAGCGTTTTTGCAATCGATTCACCAATCCCCCGGCTGGCACCGGTGACCAGTGCGACTTTGCCACTCAGATCAAACATGTCTGTCATTCTTTACTCCTAAACGTAGGTAATGCTTTTCGGGTTATTCAAGACTTCGAGATGAGAAAAATTATTCAGATACGCGAGCGCCAGACGCACTGGCCGCTCCGGCGTTGCAGTCTGTACGTGCAGCCGGGTTACGGCGCTGTTGACCAGCGACCAGTTGAGTTCGGCAAAACGGGGATCGGGAAAACCCAGCACATGCTGGCAAATCGCAGAAATCGTACCGCCGGAAGTGAAAATCGCAATGTTTTTGGCGCCGTCGTCCAGCGCTAGTTGCCGTTGCAAGGCCTGCACACAGCGTGTTTGAAACGCCCGCCAGGTTTCGCTGTAATCGGCATCGTGGTGCCCGGAAACCCAGCGTGCGACGGCTTGCGAAAAAATATCCTGAAACGCTTGCTTGCCGTTCGGCGTATGCATCAGAAAATGTTTGACTGCGGCCGGATCATCGAACTCCGGCACATGACGCGCCAACACTTCATGGTGGTTGTACTCATTAAAATCAGCGTCGGTGTGCCATGCTGAGGTGTCGGTCTGGCTCGCCTCTTGCGATTGCAGCGTGGATATACAAGCGAGTGCCGTTTGCTGATGACGTTGCATGCCGCCGGTAACGATGCGGCCTATGTTCAACTCACGCTGCGCCCACCAGCGTCCCAGATGTTGCGCCTGTTGCTGCCCCAGATCAGAAAGCTGATCGTAGTTCTGACTGCCAAACGATGCCTGCCCGTGACGTACCAGGTAAATCTGTGCCATTGTTTCCTCGTTGTGCCAACTATCTGAGCACTGAGTGTAAGACGACGGATATAATTGATCAAATGAATAGTTATTATCAAACACTATTAATATCATGCATATATCCAGAGTTGATCTGAATCTGTTTACCGTTTTTGAAGCGATTTACAGCGAGGGCAGCGTAACTCGCGCCAGCCAGCAACTGCATCTGACCCAGCCCGCGATCAGCCATGCGCTGAATCGTCTGCGGCAGATGTTTGATGACCCGCTGTTTGTGCGGCAAGGACAAACCATGGTCTCGACGCCACTGGCGCGCAGCATCATCGAACCGGTGCGACAGGCCTTGCGCGGCTTAGAGATGACACTGACCGACAATGGCAATTTCGATCCGGCGCAAGCGGTGAAGCTGTTCAATCTGGCTTTACGCGATGTGCTTGAATCGACGGTTTTACCGCCGCTACTGGAACGCATTACACAGCAGGCACCTGAAATCAATCTGGCCGCAATCCAGGTCGAACGACGTGAGCTGGTGAGTGAGCTGGCAGCAGGCACATTAGATCTGGCAATCGATATGCTGCTGCCCTTGCCGAATGAAATCCGGCGCCAGCAAATTTCACGCGACACGACCGTCGTGCTGGCGCGCCATGATCATCCGCTCATCAAAGGTAAGCTGGATCTGGATACCTATTTGCAGGCCGAACATATCCTCGCCAGCTCGCGTCGCAAAGGAATGGGGTTGGAGGATTTCGAGCTCAGTCGCTTGGGATTGCAAAGAAGAATACGGCTGCGCTGTCAGCATTATTTTGCTGCTTGCCGGGTTGTCAGTCAGACCGATTTATTACTGACCATGCCAGAGGGTTATGCGCGTATTGCGAATCAGCAATTTGGCAATCAGATTCTGCCATTGCCCGTCAGCATGCCGTCGTGGGATGTCTATCTGTACTGGCATCAGAATGTGGAACATGATCCCGCCAACCGCTGGTTACGCGAGCAGGTGATCCAGTCGGTATCGGGGAAATGAGATATGTTTTTGTGCTTGACGTACTGATTTTAGTGATCAGGCAAAACATAAAACAGATGCCGACGCACCGTAAACAATCTGCGATGAGTCGGCAACAGCAAAGAGCAGCTTATCTAGCCTCAGGATATCAATTTGAAGATACTGACATTAAAATCCAGACGCACTTTTAAACACACTACCACCCTGTGCGGTGACAACGGAATTTGTCGTATCAAAGTAAATCAGTATGCCTCTGATGCCATTGTCATACGACATCCAGGAGTTGAGCGTATAAGTCGCGCCCCGCTTGGTTGAGCCCGGCAGGTAAGTACAACCTAAGGTCTGGTTAACTTGCGCCATCGTCATACCAACGGTAATACGATTGTATCTGTCGAGATTGATATTCGCAGACGTGCAGGTTGCTGAAACCGTACCCGGTTGCTGTGGCGTAAAACCAAAACGCACCAATGGCATGACCGTCCCATTTGGCAATTGCAAAGTGGCAGTCGTCGTACTGGTAAAGTTAATCACCACTGAACCTACCGCATCGTTAGTCACTACCGCACTTTTGTACTGCCCATTTAAAGTCTGACCACCGCCGTACGAAATCCACTTACCCTGATATAAAGTGTCAGACGTCATCGGGGCTGGACCTGAGACGTACCAGACTGGTGTGCCGGCATTGTCATACATAAATCCAGCCATAAACATGGAGCCATTTTGCACTTCAATCGCAAAACCGCGACCACTTTCCGCAGGATTCCACCACCAGCCATTTTCCGGCGGAGTAGCGCCAGCTAAACCCGCGCTCAAGAGCAGTGGCGCGATCATTGCGACTTTCAGCATTTTCATTACACGACTCAGCATATAGTTACTTTCATTAAATGACTTGATCAAATCCTTGCAGGGCTGATGCAATACGGACATGCGATTGCCAAGAGTCACCTGAAAGAAACCACTACATTTTATCTAGTTATATTTTTATACATAATTGATACTTTGTAACCAATAATTACAAGGAAACAATGTTATGACGCAGACAGAGAGTGAAAGCTCGGCGGAAGCGGTATCGTCCGGTAACAAAATCCTGAATGCCATCAAAATACAAAGAGGCTCAGGACAATGACGAACTGCGAGAAACGAGAAAATAAAAATTGGAAAGGAATGAAGAGCAAGACAGCAAAGAAAACTTTGCACCTTAAAAGAGTCACAACAGAGTAGGACTACTGAGCAGTGTCGTACGCAATGCCGATCACACAAGCACCACGTTCACGATACCACGGACAATGGCAGGGGGAAAACAGAAGAAAAAAAGACGACGCGGTGGCGTCACAGATCGATGTATAGCACTGATAACTTATTTGCCGGCTGGCGGCTCATCAGGTAACAAACAGGCATCGATGATTTGCAAATCATTGTCTTTCGCAAAATTCACCACGAAATGATATGCCAACGGTTCAATATCACGAATCGCTTCGTTCACCACAACAGAACGCACGCCATTTAAAAGAATCGGGCGAACATAAGGTGAGTATTGCAGATGCGAATGCCGTCCACCGTCCGGGCTGAAACAGGACATGGCGCCGCAAAGACGCTCCGCCCAATCGCTGGGGCGAAATTGTTTTCCATCGCTGGTGATTCCCTGGATGAAAAACTCGCGTACGGGCTTATGATGAGTTTTTTTTGAATCGGCCATGTGCTCGGCTCGCTATGAAGCAAAATAAAAAAGCATCAATGCCATTATGTGACACTAAGCTTTCAAAATACATGAGTATTATATCTTATAGAAGACTTGGATCGAAACCTGAGCGTCAGATAAATATCCAAACAGGCCAACCATGATCACATCACCTCTCAATATAGTGCATTTTCAGCGATGTAAACTTTACAAATAGATACAGTCACGTCGTCAGGGTGTAACGTTTTATTAGCACCGCGGCCATTTATTGTAAAAAGCAACCAGATTCCGGGCATATTCTTTTTGCGTATCGGCATTAACAAGGCTGCAACACCGTCTGGAATAAAAGGACAACAGACCCTCATTAAATCCAGACTTCATGCTAAACAGGAAAACAAAAACATGTCAGAAATTTGGTGTCACACTTAAAAACGACGTCAGAACGACAGAAAGTGTGCAGGTGCGTGGCTAGGCTTGGATCAGGCAAGAGGCCGCACGTACTTCGCCGGGAATTAATGAATATACTGCCGCATCAACACTATTTCCGTTCAGATGCAGGCGGTTGCGCGCCAGACACTCAAGTTGCGCACCGACCTTATCGGCAACACGACGACTCGCCAGATTAGCGATGGCAATCACCAATTAAACTCTGAGCAGTCGTAATTCTGTAAAAGCGTATTGGGTAAGAAAGGACGCTACCGTTGTGGCAATGCCCTGCCCTTGCCAGCGAGGTGCTACCCAGTAACTGAGATTACCGCGCTGGTGGATGCGGTCTATCATATTGACGCCTGCCGCGCCTAACAGTTGGCCTGACTCTTTATCGAACACACCAAATTCATAGCCAGTCTGAAATGCCCGCTCTTGCGCGCAGACCGCGAACCATTCCAACGCTTGCTCTTCTGTGTATTGACGGTCACACCATCCCATCCATGGATCTGCATTGATCGCAGATTCTCGTGCAATGGCGGCAAATGCGGCCGCATCATTTTTTTCCAATGCGCGTAAGAAGATATCAGGCATGTTTCATTGTTTCATCCGTCGCGAACAGATGTGACCACAAAATGGCAATCAGACCCAGACTGAAAACGACAATAATGCCAGCAGCAACATCCACAACAATAGCGCACGCCAGACCAGACCGACGACGCTTTGCAGCGCACGTGGCGTTGCTTCGCTTCCCGGCTGACTTTCCAGCTCGAGGCTGTCAACGTCCACCGCCGTTGCATCTGCTTGCAACACCATGGCTTTTTCTTCGGGCTCACCTAATCGCAAACCCAGCGCACCACCGCCTGCGGACAAAATAATACCAACCGCCTCATCCGACCAGCGATCAGCATAATTGCGCCACGAATACACCGCGTCTTCAAAATTGCCGACAATGGCAAATGCGACGGCAGTCAAACGAGCTGGAACCCAGTCTATCCAATAGAATACTTTTGCAGCATAAACACCGAACTCTTCATTTTTCATATGCTCAGGCTCTGTCCAGGCATGTGCAAGATATTCGGCAACGCGGTACATCACAGCACAAGCCGGCCCGACAGGCATCAGAAACCAGAAAAACACCCCGAATACATTACGGTGCGTGGCGATGAGTGAACGCTCAACCGCAAGGCGGGAAATCTCCGATACATCAAGATCACTGGTATCGCGGTGTATCCAGTCCGCCAGATGACGTCTGGCAGCATCCTCGTCGCCCGCGCTGAGGGCCAGTTGTATCGAGGTAAAGTAATGGCTGTAACGACGGAATCCCAGCGTCAGATAAACAATCACCACATTCCATGCAAATGCGGCAAACGGGCTCAGACGCAGACAAAGCCAGTAGATCAAGGCGGTCGGAATTGTCAGCGAGCCGACCACAATCCACCAGCCCAGTCGGCCATGGGCAACCTTACCAGCATTGAACGAGGCTTCAATTTTATTTGCCAGCGCCTGTATCTGTGCATAGATAGGATTATCTGCACGCAAGGGTTTGAGTTGCTCAAAAAGGAGGGCAAACAAAATAGAAATAAATGTCATGATAGGCTGAACTAGATTCGCAGTCAGGCGACTGTCTTAGAAGAATTTACCGGTGCGGCAAGTGTAAACCGATTTCCCCAGATTATGAAGCTTTGTTCCTCCGAGAAATGCGTTCTCGTCATGCTCGCAGAAAATGAAACAGATTACGCAACATGCCAGCAGTCGCCCCCCAGATAAATCTGTCCTGATAAGGCATCGCATAAAACATTCTGCTCCCGCTTCCATCCGGCATTTGAAATACACGTCGCTGGTGGTGACGCGCATTCATCAGAAATGCCAACGGCACCTCAAATACAGAAGCAACTTCACCGGGATCAGTGACCGTGTCAAAAGGCGGCTTGACTAAAGAAACGATGGGGCTTACCTGATAACCCGTACCAGTTTTATAGTCGGGTAAAGCCCCCAGAATATCAATATGGGAACGCGGCAATCCAACTTCCTCTTCAGTTTCACGCAAAGCGGTTTCAGCAGCACTGCCATCAGCGATTTCAAAACGCCCGCCCGGAAAACTGATCTGCCCGGCATGTTGCTGCAAATGTGCGGCACGTTCGGTCAATAACAACGTCAGTTCTTTTTCACGCATCACGATGGGTATCAGTACTGATGCCGGACGAAATATCCGTCCTACCGCCATCAACTCTTCGTTATTGGATTCCGGAGTCCATATCGGAGGACTGGAAAAACGCTGCCTTAACCACTCTGGTGTCAGCCTATCCGCTTCGATCGCAGCCTCATCAGCAATCGAATGAATCGGTAAATGCTCGGGAGTCAAAATCAATTTAGTCACGGAAATAAACTCTTATTCGCTTAGATTTTATTTTTCAATACAACATAAAAAAAGGGACGCCGAAGGCATCCCTTTTTTGTTACGGCATAAACAGATATTACTCTGCTTTCGCTGCTGCAACTTTACGTGCTGGCAATTTCTCTTTAATACGAGCAGATTTGCCTGAACGTTCACGCAGGTAGTACAACTTAGCGCGACGTACGTCACCGCGACGTTTGACTTCGATAGAAGCGATCAGTGGAGAATACAACTGGAATGTACGCTCAACGCCTTCACCAGAAGAAATTTTACGAACGATGAAGTTGGAATTCAAACCACGGTTACGGCGGGAAATAACAACACCCTCGTAAGCCTGTGTACGTTTACGTGTACCTTCAACAACGTTAACGCTGACAACAACAGTATCACCTGGCGCAAAGTCAGGAATACTTTTACCGAGACGAGCAATTTCTTCTTGCTCTAATTTTTGGATCAGATCCATTTTTATACTCCGATAACCATCTTGCCGACGCTGCAGACATAGTCTGACTTCTGCCCGGTAGAGGATGGGGTTTAACATGCGAACCCAATAGGAACGCTCTTTTACATCCCTGCATACGCAAGGAAACTTACAAACTACTCAAAAATTTTTCATCTGCCCGACTGAGCAAACCTGCTTGCCGCGCGGCTAAAATCAAATCAGGACGTTTCAAGGCACTTGCTTCAAGCGCTCGCTGGCGTCGCCATTTTTCAATTTCAGCATGATTGCCGCTCATCAACACAGTCGGTACAGTTTGCTGCTCAAATATCTCAGGTCTGGTGTAGTGTGGACAATCCAGCAAACCATTCACGAAACTATCTTGCACAGCAGAATCATCATCGTGCAAAACACCCGGAATTTGGCGAATCACAGCGTCCATTAACGCCATCGCGGGCAATTCTCCACCCGATAATACAAAATCGCCGAGGCTGATCTCTTCATCAACGCAAGCATCCAGCAGTCGCTGATCAACCGCTTCATAGCGGCCACACAGTAAGACAACACCGGACAACTCAGATATCTGCATAACCCGCTGATGAGTCAGACGCGAACCTTGCGGTGACAGATAAATCACCTTAGGAGCTGGTTTGGCTAGTGCCATCTGACGCGCTTTTGCGGCTTCAATCGCCGACTGCAACGGCTTAGCCAGCATAACCATACCCGGGCCACCACCATACGGACGATCATCTACAGTACGGTGACGGTCAGTCGTGAAATCACGCGGATTCCACAGTTTCAACTCGCACTTGTGCTGCTCAAATGCCCGTCGTGTGACGCCCGATTGTGTAATGGCGCCAAACATTTCGGGAAACAGCGTGATGACATCAAACTGCATGCAAATGCCTTCTGATTGCATCGTATTAATAATCTGTACCCCAATCAACCTGAATTTTGCGAGCAGCCTGATCGACCTCTTTGACAAAATTATCGACAAAAGGGATCAACTTTTCATGCTTTTGCAATTCAGATTCCGGCACATCGGCAGCAGCAACCCGTAGGATAGGGTGAGCACCATTATCCATCAGATCACGAACCACGCCGAGACTTTCACCCTGCAAATTCTCGACCGCCAAGCCCATCAAATCCTGCCAGTAAAACTCTCCCTCAGACAAAGCTGGGAAGTGTTTACGTGATATTTTGATGGTCGCACCTTTCAGTGCCTCAGCAGCATTCCTGTCTGGAACGCCCACCAGTCTTGCAACTACATCTTCGCCATGAATTTTTGCTTCAAGGCGACTAACATCGTGTAAATCTGGTTTATCTATCCACCAGGTTTTAGCAGACAACATGGCATCAGCATCTGGCGAATAAGGACGAATCTTTACCCACCCATGAATACCAAATGCTCCCGAGATATAGCCCACCAGGACCAGATCTTCAGGAACATGAACTTCAACTGACATTGAGAGCAAACTATTAAGCTGCTGCTTTGCCAGACTGAGCTACCAGACGAGCAACTGCCGGAGACAATTGTGCGCCAACGCCTTGCCAGTAAGCCAGACGATCAGCAGCAACACGTACTGTTTCTGCATTGCCAGTTGCTACTGGATTGTAAAAACCGATACGCTCGATAAAGCGGCCATCGCGACGATTACGGGAATCAGTTGCAACGATATTGTAAAAAGGACGCTTTTTTGCGCCACCACGAGCTAAACGAATAACGACCATAATATTTCCAAAAAAATTGTTCTAAACGCGGAAAAAGCTGTAGATTATAGCCCGTCCAAAACAAAACAAGCAAGGACTATCAGAGATATGTGCCATAAACGTGTTGATTAGGATACCAGTCACCACGTCAGCTACAATCATTCATCTCATAAGATTTAAGAAAAACCTGATGATAACGGCACACAAGAACAAAACGTTCACTACGTTACTGGCAGCACTGGCTGGCAGCGTTGGTGCGCACAGATTTTATTTGTTTGGCAAAAGCGATTACTTGGGATGGGCACATCTCGTCAGTTTACCCATTTCAATCCTGATCAGTCATTTGTACTTCGGCTCACAACCGCTACTGACTTACAGCCTGTTTATTTTGTCATTCTTAATTGCTTTACTCGAAGCACTGGTGACAGGACTGACACCCGATGAAAAATGGGATGCCAGACATAACCAGAATTCAACGAAAACTAGCGCATCATCCTGGCCACTGGCACTAATACTGGTCTTAACCACAGGCATCGGCGCTATCGCTCTGATAGGTGTCATTGCCCGTGCATTTGATCTGCTATATACAGGTGGGGCCTACGGCTAAGTCAGATCAGCAATAAAAAAAGGACTCAGAAATGAGTCCTTTTTTTGGGTTCTGCGTCAGATGAAATCAGAACTGATCTTCATTCAAGGCGAGCACTCCGGCACTACCATCAACGATAGCAGACCGTAATCCTTGAGCAGCAGACAGGATATGGTCAGCGAAGAATCTGGCAGTAGCGATTTTTGCCTGATAAAAAGCCGCGTCACCGGACGCTGATTGCAGCTTCTGCTGTGCGATCAATGCGGCACGCGCCATCTGCCAGCCACCCAGCACGATACCGGCCAGCTTCAGGTACGGCACACTACCCGCAAATACGCCTTTGATGTCTTGCTTGAAATTGGCAACAACATAAGCAACGACGTCCTCCAGCGCAGCAGAACCAGCCGCCAATTGCTTTTGAATCGCCAACAACTCAGGCTGATTGGTAGCAGCTAATGCAACTTCCGTTTCACGAATACGAGCAATTAACGCTTTCGCTGTCGCACCGCCATCACGCGCCGTTTTACGACCAACCAGATCGTTGGCCTGAATTGCCGTCGTACCTTCGTAAATCGTGAGGATTTTGGCATCACGGTAATGCTGTGCCGCACCGGTTTCTTCAATAAAGCCCATGCCGCCATGCACCTGCACACCTGTTGATGTCACGTCCAGCGACATTTCTGTCGACCAGCCCTTGACGATAGGAACCAGATATTCATACACAGCCTGATTGGCTTTGCGAGTCGCTTCGTCTGCATGGTGATGCGCAATATCACTCAACCCGGCCGCCACATACGCCAACGCACGCGCACCTTCGGTCTGTGCACGCATAGACATCAGCATACGACGCACATCCGGATGATTGATAATCGCTACTGGACCAGCGGAGCCAGCCAGATCACGCGATTGGACGCGGTCTTTGGCGTACTGCACCGCTTTTTGATACGCACGCTCTGCCACACCGATACCTTGCATGCCCACGCCGAAACGTGCCGCATTCATCATGATGAACATGTATTCCAGACCGCGGTTTTCTTCGCCGACCAGCGTACCAATCGCACCGCCATGGTCGCCGAATTGCAACACTGCCGTCGGGCTGGCTTTAATGCCCAGCTTATGCTCGATCGAGACACAGTGTGCGTCATTGCGAGCACCCAGACTGCCATCAGCATTGACCAAGAATTTCGGTACGATAAACAGGGAGATACCTTTCACACCTTCCGGTGCATCCGGCGTGCGAGCCAGCACCAGATGGACGATATTTTCGGCCATATCGTGCTCACCATAAGTGATGAAAATTTTGGTGCCAAAAATTTTGTATGTGCCGTCACCTTGAGGAACTGCACGGCTGCGAACCATCGCCAGATCTGAACCCGCCTGCGGCTCAGTCAGGTTCATGGTGCCAGTCCATTTGCCTGAAATCAGATTTTCCAGATAAATTGCTTTTTGCTCATCACTGCCCGCAGTCAGCAGTGCTTCAATCGCGCCGTCAGTCAACAATGGACACAGTGCAAACGAAATGCTGGCCGAGTTCAGCATTTCTATGCATGGTGTAGCGACCAGCTTAGGCAAGCCCTGACCACCAAATTCCTGTGGATGCTGCACGCCCTGCCAACCTGCTTCGCCGAACATCTTGAATGCTTCTTTAAAACCTTTAGTGGTAAAAACCTGTCCGTCCTGCCAGTAACTCGGCGCTTTGTCGCCTTCCCAATTCAGCGGTGCAACGACCTCGCCAGCGAATTTTGCATTCTCTTCCAGTACCGCTTCTACAGTTTCAGATGTTGCATCTTCACAACCGGGTAAAGCATTCACTTCCGACAAGCCCGCAAGTTCGTTCATCGCGAACAGCATGTCTTTCACAGGTGCGACATAAGTCATAACATTTCCTAAAGATAGAAAAGAAAAAAGGACAGAATCAGCAATGTGTCACAACAACAAAAACACTGCTGTCAATGGCGCGACAAACCACTCATTCTGTCCAGTCTGGGCCGGTTAACAAATTAACGGCCCGCGAATTCATTAAAATCAGCCTAATTCAGCAACCAGTTGTGGCACGATTTCAAACAGATCGCCAACGATACCGTAATCAGCGACAGAGAAAATCGGTGCTTCCGGATCTTTGTTGATTGCGACAATCGTCTTGGAATCTTTCATACCCGCCAGATGCTGGATCGCGCCAGAGATACCAACGGCGATATACAGTTGAGGCGCAACGATCTTACCGGTCTGACCAACCTGCCAGTCGTTAGGGACGAAGCCCGCATCGACTGCAGCGCGAGATGCACCCATCGCTGCGCCGAGTTTGTCTGCCAATGGTTCCAGCACTTTGAATGCATCCGCAGAACCCATACCGCGACCACCGGAAACGATGATTTTCGCAGCGGTCAGTTCAGGACGATCAGACTTGGCAACTTCACGCGAAACAAAAACTGATTTACCAGAATCAGCAACTGCCGAGATAGTCTCAACAGCCGCTGAACCACCAGTTGCTGCAGCAGCGTCAAAGCCGGTTGTGCGGACAGTAATCACTTTCACAGCATCGGTGGATTGCACGGTTGCGATTGCATTACCTGCATAAATCGGGCGCTCAAATGTGTCAGGAGCATCGACTTTGGTAATTTCAGAAATCTGAGAAACGTCCAGTTTAGCGGCGACGCGTGGCAGGATATTTTTGCCGTAAGCGGTTGCCGGAGCCAGAATATGACTGTAACCAGCAGCAACAGCCAATACCTGCTCAGCGACGTTCTCCGCCAGGCCATCAGCAAAATGTGCTGCGTCAGCGTGCAAAACCTTGCTGACGCCAGCGATTTTCGCTGCTTCTGCAGCTGCAGTACCGGCATTCGAACCAGCAACCAGTACATGAACATCACCGCCGCATTGAGTCGCGGCAGTAACGGTATTCAAAGTGCTGCCCTTGAGGCCAGCATTGTCGTGTTCAGCGATGACGAGTGTAGTCATGATGTTTTCCACTTAATAAATCACCAGAATGCACTCTGGTGAAAAAATTTGTAAATAAGATGCGATAAAGCAAACTGTCGGTGAATCAGCTGCAAGCAGTTGATCAACCGATGACTTTTGCTTCGTTTTTCAGTTTGGAAACCAATGTCGCCACGTCAGGAACAATAATGCCCGCGCTGCGTTTTGCTGGTTCAACCACTTTCAGCGTCTTGACGCGGGACGCAACATCGACACCCAGATCAGCTGGTTTGACGTTATCCAACTGCTTTTTCTTCGCTTTCATAATGTTAGGCAAAGTCACATAACGTGGCTCATTCAGGCGCAAATCCGTTGTTACGATCGCTGGCAAGGTCAGGGCAACAGTTTCCAGACCGCCATCCACTTCGCGAGTGACTGTTGCCTTACCGTCTGCAACAGTTACTTTGGATGCGAAAGTTGCCTGTGGCCAGCCCAGCAAAGCTGCCAGCATCTGACCTGTCTGATTACAGTCATCATCAATGGCTTGCTTACCCAGAATGATTAATTGTGGCTGCTCTTTGTCGGCCAGCGCCTTGAGCAGTTTTGCCACTGCCAGTGGCTGCAGCTCGGCATCAGTTTCGACCAGAATGCCGCGATCCGCACCGATTGCCATTGCTGTCCGCAATGTTTCCTGACATTGTGCAACGCCGCAGGACACGGCAACAATCTCAGTAACAGCACCAGCTTCTTTCAGGCGCGTTGCTTCTTCGACGGCAATTTCATCGAATGGGTTCATCGACATTTTGACGTTGGCAATATCAACGCCTGTGCCATCAGATTTGACACGTACTTTGACGTTGTAATCGACTACTCGTTTGACTGGTACCAGGACTTTCATAGTTCTGCCTTTTTGTGAGCTAATTGGAAATACAGATGTACTTACTTCTATCGGATTTATTGCTAATTAATGCTAAGTCATGCTGAACAATCAGGTTAACCAAATCGCTGCGCCGACTTTTTGCGCGACACGTACTTTTAAAGCTGATTTAATGCTGATTGACGTATACGTAAAGTAAATCCGTTTGATTATAAATCGAAATGAGAAGATTTCGCACAATTTAGCACGATCGTTCCTTTTTTGTTTGTATTGATACTAGAGCAGAGTATCTAATCAACACCTTTCATGACTTTTTATGCGCATACACCTCACAATTTTTTTTAATTGGGCAGTCAGGTTGCCTTGCTATCGCTGATGCACTACTTAAAATGAAAATAAGCAGTCACTTTAAAAAAGTGAAGAAGCTCAGAATATAAAAAAACCCGCAAAATTTGCGGGTTTTTTTGAAACTTGAGATTTATTTGCGCTTAATAAAATACTCAAATTCGTTACTACTTTCCTGATGCGACAATAATTCATTTCCTGTTTGTTTTGAAAATGCTTTGAAGTCACGAACAGATCCGGGATCAGTTGCAAGTACGTGCAAGACCTCACCGGTAATCATTTCAGCAAGTGCCTTTTTCGTCTTCAAAATAGGCAAAGGACAATTCAGTCCACGAGCGTCAAGTTCTTTATTGAATTGCATGATTTTTCCTGTAGCAGCAAACGATGTAGCTCATTTGCAAAACATTTGACGCACCAATTCTACCGGAATTTTCATTGGCATGGTGCGATGCAGCACACTAACAACATTTACCCTGTTTATTTACTCAAGTTATGCACCAAAATATGGCAAATTGCTTTTTTAAATTTGTTCTATTTTCAAAAAAACATCTTGGCAAAAACAAGGTGAAGAAGAAAATCAGGTGATATCAACGTTAACTAGAATATTAGAATCCAATAGCTAACTTAATGTTTCATCATAGGTGAAATTCAGATATTTTTTAGAAAATAATCTGGTGAAGCAGCGCCCATATCATTACTGTTATTTACCGTTATTGATAAACGAAAGTAAGCGTCAGGTTCACGCATTGAAAATAAAAAAACCGGCACACATGCCGGCTTTTTTTATTGACTAAAATCTACTTTTACATCTGTAGCAATAACTGTAGCGATCTCGACGATCAACCCAGCTTGGCGCTGATCCACTCCGCTACACCTGCGAGCGCATTTGGCAAGCCTGAAGGATCAGTACCACCGGCTTGCGCCATGTCTGGGCGGCCACCACCTTTGCCGCCAACTTGCTGCGCCACAAAGTTAACCAGATCACCGGCTTTCACTTTAGATGTGCTATCTGCTGTCACACCAGCGATCAGACTGACCTTACCGTCGTTCACGGCGGCCAATACAATCGCAGCAGTTTTCAATTTATCTTTCAGCTTGTCCATAGTCTCACGCAAAGCTGTGACGTCGGCACCTTCCAGTGTCGCTGCCAACACTTTAATACCTTTAACATCAACCGCTTTACCGACCAGATCATCGCCCTGACTCGATGCCATTTTGGATTTCAGCGTCGCCAGTTCTTTTTCCAAAGCTTTGACGTGATCTTGTACTTGTCCGATCCGCTGCGTCAATTCTTCTGGCTGTGCTTTCAAGGCTGCAGCCGCTTCATTGATACGGCTGTTCAGACTCTGTACCAGCGCCAGCGCAACTTCACCCGTCACTGCCTCAACACGGCGAATGCCTGCCGCCACACCACTCTCTGCAACGATCTTGAACAGGCCGATATCACCGGTACGGGAAACATGCGTACCACCGCACAACTCGCGGGAAGAACCGATATCCAATACGCGGACTTCATCGCCATATTTTTCGCCGAACAATGCCATCGCACCATGTTTGACGGCATCGTCGTAACCCATCACTTGCGCCCGGGTAGCAGCATTCGCCAGAATTTCACGATTAACAATGGACTCTACCTGACGGATTTCATCAGCAGTCATAGGGCCGTTGTGACTGAAGTCAAAACGGGTTTTTTCAACGTCAACCAAAGAACCTTTTTGCGCGACATGGCTACCCAACACTTCACGCAATGCCTTGTGCATCAGATGCGTGGCTGAGTGATTCCGCATGGTTTGCGCACGAATTTCCGCATTCACTTCAGCCTTGACGTTTTGTACGATCGTCAGGCTACCTGATTTCAATACACCGTGATGACCGAAAACGTCAGCCTGAATTTTTTGAGTGTCTGCAACTTCAAATACCGCGCCATCCAAGCCCATCAATACACCTGAGTCACCGCACTGACCGCCGGATTCAGCATAGAAAGGGGTCGTGTCAAGCACAACGATCGCTTGTTGACCTGCGTTGATTTCATTAACAGCACTGCCATCAACATATAACGCAACAACCTTCGCTTCGTGTTGCAACTGATCGTAGCCGACGAACTTGGTCTTATCGCCGCTGTATTCAATGGCAGTCGCCATTTTGAATTTACCGGCAGCGCGCGCAGTCTGTCTTTGTCTTTCCATCGCGGCATTGAAACCAGCCTCATCCAACACGACATTACGCTCACGACAGATATCTGCGGTCAGATCGAGTGGGAAACCATAAGTGTCATACAAGGTGAACGCAGTTTCACCGTCAAGGTTTTTACCGTCTTTGACGAGTGCTGCTTCCAGAATTTTCATACCGTGTTCCAGCGTCTCGCCGAAACGTTCTTCTTCCGTCTTCAGGACTTGTGCGACACGCTCTGCAACCTCGGCCAGCTCGGGATAAGCGCCACCCATTTCCTTGACCAGATCCGCCACCAGCTTGTAGAAGAAAGGCTGGCTTTGCCCCAGTTTATGGCCATGACGCAAAGCCCGGCGGGTAATACGGCGCAGCACATAGCCACGGCCTTCATTACCAGGAATGATGCCATCAACAATCAGGAAACCAGCGCAACGGATATGATCGGCAATCACACGCAGGGAATTGTTTTCCAGATCGGTACAACCAGTTTCACGCGCAGCCGCCTTGATCAGGTTTTGGAAAGTATCGATTTCATAGTTGGAATGCACGTGCTGTAACACTGCTGACAAACGTTCCAGACCCATGCCCGTATCCACGCATGGTTTAGGCAATGGATGCAGAACACCGGCTTCATCTTTGTTGAACTGCATGAACACCAGATTCCAGATTTCGATGAAACGATCACCGTCTTCATCTGGCGATCCTGGTGGACCACCCCAGATTTCAGGGCCATGGTCATAGAAAATTTCGGTACACGGGCCGCAAGGACCAGTATCCGCCATCTGCCAGAAGTTATCAGATGCGTAGCGCGCACCTTTGTTATCACCGATGCGGATGATGCGTTCTACCGGTACGCCGATCTCGTTTTTCCAGATTTCGTAAGCTTCGTCGTCTTCCTGATAAACAGTGACGGTCAGCTTGTCTTTTGGCAATCCATAAACCGAGGTCAGCAATTCCCACGCATAGTGAATTGCATCTTTTTTGAAATAATCGCCAAAAGAGAAATTGCCCAGCATTTCAAAGAAAGTATGGTGACGCGCCGTATAGCCAACGTTTTCCAGATCATTGTGCTTACCACCCGCACGAACACTGCGTTGCGCCGTTGTGGCACGCGTATAACTACGCTTGTCTTGCCCCAGAAACACGTCTTTAAATTGCACCATTCCAGAATTGGTGAACAATAAAGTCGGGTCATTGCCGGGAATCAGGCTGGATGAACGCACACGGGTGTGGCCTTTAGATTCGAAAAAACTGAGGAATTTATCGCGGATTTCTGACGAGTTCATAGAGAGATAGGCCAAAGCTGAAAATGAGTTAACTTCTGATTATACGGTATAAATTCTGCCTTATAACAGGAGTCAGCGCTGTGAAATCCGAAGATTCGTCAATAAAATAGCGATCGGTGATTGCCATTGCGCCAGCACACAAAACGACTAAAGCTGTTCGCAGACTTTAAAAGAAAAAACCGTCAACGCTGAATGCATTGACGGTTTTTTCTGATAAGGATGATCTTACTGACTGGTTTCAACTTTTCTGGCGTTATGTTTTTTTGTATAAATACGTTTGCTGGCAACATTTTCCTGATGTTCAAGCTTTGCGCGTTCCTGTTTGGTCACAACACCATCAGCCGCGGCAGCCTCTTTGTTTGCTTCAATCTTCGCTTCGCGTTTTTCCAGATTTGCGCTTTCTTTCGCAGTCAATTCGCCATTGCTGATGCCTTTGGCGATCCGTTCCTGCTGACGAGCCTGACGTTTATCGATATTCGGTGTTGCAGTCTGCGCAAACACTGGCGCAACAAAAGCAGTGGCAAGAATGAATGCCGTCATCTGTATCGTTTTCATGTTGTACCTTTCAATATAGAAGCATGTTTCCGGGGAGTGAAATCAATGGGTTGTTCCCATAGACTCCACAACGAAGCGCAAACCTTCAGCGATGACAAGTATTTGTATAGTCATGTAACAAGCGGTAAGCAGACATGAATCTCAGAATCCGGCAGGTATCAGATCAATCCTGTCAGTGCAGAATCCATCGACGCCCCAACGTAAAATTTCCGCTGCGCGCTCGGCACTGTTGACGGTATAGCAAAATAATCCGTATCCAGCATCTTTCACATTTTTTGCCAGCGATGGACTCAGATACTTGTGATTCGTGTGTAGGGATACAGCACCTACTTCCTGCAATTTCGATTTCCAATCCGATGCAATCTCATCCATCAGCAAACCACGTGGAATAGTGGGAGCGGCACGTTTGGCGGCCATCAGGGCAACAAAAGAAAACGAGGAAAACAAAGGCAGGTGCGTTACATCGCTCACAGCTACATCTGCAAATAGTTCAGAACTCCGGTCGGCAACGATATGCCCGGTTTCCTCTTCAAAGCCCGGGGCTGGCTTGATTTCCACGTTCATCCAGATGTCATGCTGACGGCAGAAACGGACGACATCAGAATACAGCGGCACCGGTTCCCCTTTGTAGCAGGAGTTAAACCACGCGCCTGCATCCATTTTTTGCAAATCAGCGGCAAGCGTATCCGCCACATGCCCGCGACCGATGATGGTCCGGCCAAATTCAGGGTCGTGCATCAGCACAGGAACCCCATCCTTTGATAACATGACATCAAATTCCACCGCAGTGAAACCGTGCGCAGCTCCATACTTCATTGCCGCCAGCGTGTTCTCGGGCGCAAGTACCCCGCCCCCCCGGTGCGCAAGAACTTTGGGATACGACCACATATTGATCTCCAGAAAAATATTGCAGACAAAAGGATAATCCAGGATGACAGCGACGTCGCTACAAAAAAAAGCACTCGGCCATATACGCATTCTTGATCTGACGCGTGTGCTGGCTGGCCCCTGGTGTGCGCAGAATTTCGCCGACCTGGGAGCCGAAGTCATTAAGGTCGAACGTCCAGGGAATGGCGATGATACGCGTTCCTGGGGCCCTCCTTATCTGCGTGACGAGAATGGTGCCAATACGACGGAAGCCGCCTACTATCTCGCCGCCAACCGTGGAAAGCAAGCCATCACAGTGGATATTTCCACCCCTGAAGGTCAGGAAATTATCAGAAAACTGGCGGCACAATCCGACGTAGTTCTAGAAAACTACAAAGTCGGTCAGTTAAAAAAATATGGGCTTGATTACGCGTCCCTGAAAGAAATCAAACCGGATCTGATTTACTGTTCGATTACCGGCTTCGGTCAGGACGGCCCCTACGCTCATCGCGCTGGCTATGATTTTATCGTTCAGGGCATGGGGGGGTTTATGTCGCTGACCGGGGAGCGCGACGATCTGCCCGGTGGCGGCCCACAAAAAGCCGGCGTTGCAATTGCCGATCTGATGACCGGCATGTACGCCACTATCGCGGTGATGGCAGCACTGACACATCGGGACCGCACCGGTGAAGGTCAGTACATCGATATGGCTTTGCTTGATGTGCAGGTCGCCATGCTGGCAAACATGAATACGAATTATCTGGCCAGCGGCAAACCGCCGGTACGCTGGGGCAATGCCCATCCCAACATCGTTCCCTATCAGACATTCGCTACGTCCGATGGGCATATTATTGTCGCAGCCGGCAATGACGGCCAATACAAAAAATTTGTCGCGGCAGGTGGCGAAGAACAGCTTGCGACTGATGAGCGCTTCTGCACGAATCCAGCGCGCGTGGCAAACCGTGAGGTACTGATTCCATTGCTGGCGGACATGGTGAAACGCAAATCCAGACAAGAGTGGATAGCGCTGCTGGAGGACGCCGGTGTTCCGTGTGGACCGATTAACCGGCTGGACGATGTGTTTAATGACCCTCAGGTAAAAGCGCGCGGTATGCAGATTACCTTGCCGCATCCAAGCGCCGGCAGCGTGAAGTTAGTTGGTAGCCCAATGAAACTATCGGCCACGCCACCGGATTATCAGTCGCCGCCGCCATTGCTAGGGCAACACACGGATCAGATTTTAAAATCCGTGCTTGGATATGACGATGAACAATTGAGTCAACTTAGGCAGCGCGGCATTATCTGAAGCAGATGACCTGACATGAGGCGAGAATCCGTGCGGTATTTCGCGCCAGATAAAGCGGGCTTGACGACAGATTCTGTACTCTCCATCGCAATCAGATGTCCGACCCCGCTTGTGCGCGCTAACATCAACTCCGGACAAAATATTGCATCAGATACTCAGCGCAAAAATGATAACGCCATCAATTCCTAAGCCAAAGAACAGCAACTCACCTGACCAGAAGCCTTGCGCAGAAACGCAGCTACGGAAATTTCTGCAGGATCTGCCACGGCTACTGCTCATCAATGCCATCTGCACACTGATCGTCACCTATGTGATGCGGACACACAGTCCCTTGCTGCAAAGTTGGGTATTTTCCAATTGCATAGGATTCAGTTGCTATGCGCTGGTACGAATCATCCAGCATTTATTCTGGCGTACACGCAAACCGCAGCCATTCTTTTTTTTCCTGGTCTGCTTGCTCATTACCCCACTGGGATTTGTCGCAGGATCAACGCTTGCTGCCGCTATTTTTTCCTATCCGCTGCTGAGTATTTTTTCAATGCAATGGGCATACTTCAGCAGTTTCATCGGGCTGACCATGGTCATCAGTCTGATTTCGGTCTGGTCGTTCTGGAATAAAGCAAAAATATCAGAACTGGCCGCGGAAGCGGAGGCAGAAAAAGCGAAATCTTCCGCGATAGAGCGACAGGCCTTGCAAGCGCAACTGCAAATGCTGCAGGCTCAAATAGAACCGCATATGCTGTTTAACACACTGGCTAATCTGCAAGGACTGATCGCACTTGACCCACCACGCGCGCAACATATGCTGTCGCAGTTGATTGTGTATCTGCGCAATACACTGAGTGCTTCCAGAGCAGAAAAAACCACCTTACAACAGGAATTTTCTCTGATCGAAGCCTATCTGGAGCTGCTCGCGATACGTATGGGAAAACGTCTGACTTATACCTTATCTCTGCCATCAGAGTTGCGGGAACAAACCATCCCACCCATGCTTTTACAACCGCTGGTAGAAAACGCGATCAAACATGGGCTGGAGCCAAAAATCAACGGTGGAAACATTCATGTTGCAGCAGAAAATGATGCGCATTTTCTGTATCTGACCGTTAAGGATACCGGTCTTGGATTATCTGCGCCTCATGCGGCGTCGCCAGAAACACATCACGCCGGGCTGGGGCTTGGCAATATCAATCTCCGTGAACGCCTGCAAGCACTCTTTGGCCCATCAGCCGCATTCACATTAGAAGCAAATCAGCCGGAAGGCGCGATTGCACGGATTTCTATCCCTTTAATCCTACATACATCATTATGAATATACGCGCCCTGATTGCTGAAGATGAAGTCATACTCTCACTCACCCTGCAAAAAATGCTGGAAAAACTCTGGCCAGAATTAGTATTGTGCAGCGTAGTGGAAAATGGTGTTGAAGCCGTGCGGGAAGCCTTGCATCACGCACCGGACATTCTATTTCTGGATATTAAAATGCCAGGTAAAACCGGCTTGGAAGTCGCACAGGAACTGGCAGAAGAATGGCCGGAAAACCGCGCGTTCCCTTTGATCGTCTATGTGACCGCTTACGACGAATTTGCGATTCAGGCATTTGAACATTCGGCGTCAGATTATGTACTCAAACCAGTCAGTGAAGAACGTCTCAGTAAAACAGTGCAGCGTCTGCAGATGCGTCTGACTGACCAGTCGCAAAGCGGCACAGAACTCGAACGCGTGCTGGGACAATTGCGCAGCTTAATGCCAGATCACATGACCGCCAGTGGCTCTGCTGTGCACAAACCTTTGCATATGATACGTGCCGCCGTTGGTAATCAGATCCGCATGATTCCGGTCGAAGACGTTTTATATTTTGAAGCGACAGACAAATACATTAACGTTGTCACCAAAGAACATTCATCACTGATCCGCAGCAGCTTGCGCGAATTATTGCCGCAAATTGATTCCGATGTGTTCTGGCAGATCCATCGCAGCACCGTGGTTAACAGTAAAAAAATTCTCGCCGCCCACAAAGATGAAAGCGGAAAAATGACACTGAAATTGAGGGATAGCGATGATAAGCTGACCGTCAGCAGAGTTTATTCACATTTATTCAGGCAAATGTAATCGCCATCGCAATACTTCAACTTTGCCTAATTCCCTAACACACATGACTAATCAACTCACTCAACTACGCTGGCAATTATCAGCTTTTTCAGAATTCAACCCTGAGCAGTTACACAAGGTGTATCAGGCCAGGTGCGCCGTATTTATCGTTGAACAAAATTGCCCGTATCAGGATATTGACGGTAAAGATCCGCAATCCCATCATCTTGTAGCCTGGGATGACAACGGTGACATTGCCGCCTATTTACGCATAGTTCCTCCCGGCATCAGCTATGCAGAACCATCGCTGGGTCGTGTTCTGAGTACGCAGACATCGCGCGGGACTGGTGTAGGAAAAGAATTGATTGCGAACGGCATCAAGGCACTGCGCCAGCTTTATCCAGCTGCCTCTGTGCGTATCGGTGCGCAAGCCTATCTTGAGAAATTTTATGCCAGCTTCGGCTTTCAGACAGTTTCCGATATCTACCTCGAAGACGAGATTCCGCACCTGATCATGTTGCTGCCAGCAAGCGACCACTGAATTCAACTATAATTGAGATAAATCAATGACTTACTGAAAATGAGTGAATTCTTCTATTATGCCGGTCGCACAGTTATCCCCAGAAACACCTTACGTCAATATCTCTGCTTACAAATTTATCACCTTCAACGACACCGCTGAAAAGCGGCAGGCGTTTATTGATAAATGCCAGGAACTCAATCTCAAGGGTACCATTCTGCTGACGCCGGAAGGCATCAATATGTTCCTCGCAGGGCTGCGCCATGAGATCGACGCTTACATGGACTGGTTGCATAGTGATCCAAGATTCGCCGACATCGTTGCCAAAGAAAGTTACTCTGATCGTCAGCCGTTTACCAAATTGCTGGTCAAGCTGAAAGCAGAAATCATTACCATGCGCATGCCGCTAATCAAGCCCGAAGAAGGCCGGGCGCCCTCAGTCGATGCGCAAACTCTGAAACGCTGGCTGGATCAGGGCCATGACGATAACGGCAAGCCGGTCGTGATGGTCGATACCCGTAATGATTTTGAAGTCGATGTAGGCAGTTTTGATAATACGATCGATTATCGCATCACCAAGTTCACGGAATTCCCGGAAGTCATCGCTGCCAATCGTGACGTGTTGAATGACAAAACCGTTGTGACCTTCTGCACTGGTGGTATCCGTTGCGAGAAAGCGGCAATTCACATGCAAAACGTTGGCTTTGAAAGCGTGTATCAGCTGGAAGGCGGCATTCTCAAGTATTTCGAAGAAGTCGGTGGCGATCATTATCACGGCGATTGCTTTGTGTTTGACTATCGTACCGCACTGAATCCGCAGTTAGAGGCTACAGATACCAAGCAATGCTTTGCCTGCCGTGCCGTCGTCACACCGCGTGAACAACTGTCGCCGTGGTACGTCCCCGGTAAATCCTGCCCTCACTGCAAAAAAGAATCAGCGCAGACCCAAGCTTGATAATTCCGTTTTTCTTCATAAAAACTCATTTGACGCAAGTCCGTTAAATGAGTTTTTTTCATTCCGGGTCTGAACTTCCGGCGTCACACCATGTCACAATCGCGCTACATTCTTTTCATCTATCCACAATACAAACGAGACTAATCCATGAAACGTTTTTTACTGAGTACTCTCGCCCTTAGCCTGTTGTCTAACGCCGTTTACGCCGCCGAACCAGCCGCTGCACCAACAACTGCCGTCGCATTTACACTCGGTTCCGGGATCATTCCGCGTAATTTTGAACCAACGACTCGTGGCCAGGATAATTTTTTCAGACATGCGCAAGGTGGCTGGTTAAGAGCCAATGAAATCCCAGCCGACAAATCAGACTGGGGTTCCTTCATGGAAGCCCGTGAAAACGTACAGCGACAATTGCACGCGCTGATCAGCGATGTCGCTAAGGACGATAAAAATCCTGCCGGCACAGAAAAACAGAAAATTGCTGATCTTTTCAACAGCTTCATGAATGAAGAAAAGTTGGAAACGCTGGGTGCAGCGGCACTGAAATCTGAACTCGACACCATTGCAGCAGTGAAAAATAAAGAGGGGCTTGCCGTACTTTTTGCTCAGCTTCAGAAAATCGGTGTCACTACCCCGTTCCGGGTGCGTGTTGAACAAGACAGCAAGCAATCCAGTCAATACATCGTCGATATCGCACAATCAGGATTAGGCTTACCGAATCGCGATTATTATCTGAAAACCGACGACAAGAAAATGAGCGATATCCGCGCTGCTTATCTGACGCATGTGGAAAAAATACTGACACTGGCAGGCGATAAAGATGCTGCAGTAAATGCGAAGCAGGTACTGGCGATAGAAACGGAACTCGCTAAAGCACAATGGACGAATGTGGAAAACCGCGATCCGCTCAAGACCTATAACAAAATGACCGTATCAAAACTCGATACGCTTGCGCCGGGCTATCAGTGGAAATCCTATTTCCAGACTAACGGTATCGCCGGAAAAGCAGATCAGGTTCTGGTACAGCAACCAAGTTATCTGAGCGGATTCAGCCATGCACTGAAAAGTTTTCCTTTATCTGCCTGGAAAAGTTATGCCGAATGGCAACTGCTGAGTGCCTACAGCCCCTACTTGTCCAGCGCATTTGCGAATGAAAATTTTGCCTTCCGTGGCACCACGCTGGCTGGTATCAAAGTCAACCGCACACGCGAACAACGCGCCGTTGCATTGACAGATCAGATGCTGGGCGAAGCCGTTGGCAAGCTGTACGTTGAAAAATATTTCGCCCCAGAAACCAAAGTCCGCACGGAAAAAATGGTGAAATATTTTCTGGCAGCATTCAAAGACAGCATAGACTCTCTGGATTGGATGAGCGCCGAAACAAAAAAACAGGCACAGATAAAACTCTCAAAAATCAGCGTCAAGATTGGCTATCCTGAGAAGTGGAAAGATTACTCCGCAATACAAATCAGTAAAGATGATCTGGCTGGTAATCTGAAACGTATCCGCAGCGCGGATTTCGAAAAAAACGTGAAGCGATTGGGTACCCCGGTTGATCGCAGCGAATGGCATATGACACCACAAACCGTGAATGCCTATTACAGCCCGGAAATGAATGAAATCGTGTTCCCGGCAGCGCGTTTGCAAGCACCGTTGTTTAACGTCGAGGCAGAAGATGCGGTTAACTATGGCGCGCTCGGTATTTCAATTGGTCATGAAATCAGCCATGCCTTTGACGATGCCGGATCACAATACGATGGTGACGGCAACTTGCGTGATTGGTGGACCAAAGAAGACCGTGAAAAATTCAACCGCAAAACCAAGGTTCTGGTTGAACAATACAATGGCTACAGCCCGGTTCCAGGTCATTTCCTGAATGGCGAACTGACGCTGGGTGAAAACATTGCGGATAACGTCGGTATCGTGATGGCCTTAAAAGCTTACCGTCTGTCACTGGAAGGAAAGCCATCGCCAATTCTGGATGGTTGGTCAGGCGAACAACGTCTGTTCCTCGGTCTTGCACAGGCGCGCCGGAGCAAATCCCGCGAACAACGTGCGCTCGCCCTGATTAAGACTGACCCGCATTCTCCGGGTGAATTCCGCGTCAATGGCAGCCTCAGAAATAACACAACATTCTATGACGCATTTAACGTGAAACCGGGTGACGGCATGTACCTGCCGGAAAACAAGCGCGTCAGTATCTGGTAACTGAATCTGGCAACTGATCTGGTAACTGAGAAACAAAAAAAGTCCGCTGTTGCAGCGGACTTTTTCATATACGATCAAATAAAAATGAGCGATTAACTAAATTTTTTCGCCACTTCGGCAATACGCTGACCAAACAATTTTGCCGTTTCCAGATCACCTGGCAATGGACCTTCTTCCGGTGAAGAGTCTGATGGAGATTGCGTCATCAGACCACTGAAACTACCGACATAATTAACATCGTTGCGTTGCGCAGCTTTACTGTTCGACGGCATCAGACCAGTACCCACCCAGATCATAGAATGCTGCTGTGAGAACGTGAACAGATATTGCAACGTGCTTAGTTTGTCGCCATTCATCGTTGCGGAGTTAGTGAAACCCGCTGCAATCTTGTTTTTCCATTGCTGGTGATACCAAGGCTTGGATGACGCATCGGCAAATTTCTTGAATTGCCACGAAACGGTGCCCATGTATGTCGGCGAGCCAAACACTATCGCATCTGCCGCAGCAAGGCTGGCCCATTGTGCTTCGGTGATATTGCCCTCGGCATCAATCAGTATCAATTCTGCTGCCGCGCCATTGGCGGCAACGCCCGCCTGCACCGCTTCAGCTGCTTTGGTGGTGTGTCCGTAACCTGAGTGATAAACAATCGCTACTTTTTTCATGTCATATTCCTTTTGGTTCATTAGGTTCATTAAAAATCATCCGCATCCATGACAACCGATGAAGCTCGTCAACAATCTTTTATTCCGATGTTCAAACCATCGTCAGCACATGGCCGATCAGCATCAAGCAAGCACACACAAAGCCAGCCCGGATAAATCTGTCTTATTCAAAATAATTGATGCCGCACCTGCACTATATACATGCAGGGTAAGCAAGATAAGGGTAAAATTTTCTACACATCATTCAAATTAATTGAATAAAATGAATCTGACGCTGGAAGCCTTACAAATTCTCGATGCCATCGCTCGCAAAGGCAGCTTTGCCGCAGCTGCAGCTGCGCTGGATAAAGTGCCGTCGGCAATTACTTACAGCATACGCAAACTCGAAGAAGATCTGGATGTCTTGCTGTACGACCGGCGGGGACACAGAGCAAAACTGACCAGCGCTGGCGAAGAGTTGTTAACTCAGGGCAGAAACTTATTGCATGCGGCACAGGATCTTGAAAATCGCGTCAAACGCGCAGCGAGCGGCTGGGAAGCAGACTTTCATATTGTGATCGATGGCATCATCCGCTTTGAAGATCTGATCCCCTTAATTAAAGAATTTGAACAACAAGGCTGCGGCACCCGCATCCGTATTTCACAGGAAATTTTATCCGGCGTCTGGGAAAGTCTCATCACCGGGCGCGCCGATCTGGCCATCGGTGCCGCATACGATGGCCCCGATGCCATCCGCATGCAGGGAGAGTTTCAGACCCGCTCACTTGGCAACATTGATTGGGTGTTTGCGGTTGCACCCGAGCACCCTTTAGCCAACGCGACGGAGCCACTCAGCCATGCAGTAATCTTGGAGCACCGCGCCGTTGCGGTTGGCGATACCAGCCTGACACTGCCATCAATGACAGCGGGCTTATTGAGTGGACAGGACACACTGACCGTGCCGTCAATACAAGCAAAACTGTCCGCGCAACTGGCAGGCTTGGGTTGCGGGCACTTACCGCGAAGAATTGCTCAACCTTATTTGCAGTCGGGCATGCTGATTGAAAAGAAAACCAACGCCAATCGCCTGCTGGGTAACAACCGCATCGTATGGCGCAGTACAAATAAAGGTAAAGCTCTGCAATGGTTTTTACAAAAACTGAATGACCCGATAGTGCAGAAAATGTTGATGGGTAACTGACGTTGCGCTGAGCCATACTACAAAATGAATTAGACCGAACATGTCTGCTACGACTGATTACATCGGGCGTTTTGCGCCCTCCCCGACAGGCCCGCTGCACATGGGCTCACTGGTCGCCGCCATGGCGAGTTACCTCGACGCTAAAGCGCATCAGGGCACATGGCTGTTACGTATAGAAGATCTGGATTTCGACAGAAATGTCGCCGGTGCAGATCAGCAGATTCTGCAATCACTGCAACGTTGCGGTATGCAATGGGATGGAGAGGTCGTCTGGCAAAGCCAGCGTCAGGATTTGTATGAGGCGGCATTACGACAGTTGGGCGACTATGTTTATCCCTGTGCCTGTTCACGCAAGGAAATCGCTGACTCACGCCTGCGTCTCGGCGATACCGCCAGTCAGATCTATCCGGGCACATGCAGACATGGCATCGCTCCGGGAAAAACGGCGCGCGCATGGCGCCTGCGTGTGCCTGAACCGGAACTAGGCATCATCTGTTTTGAAGATCGTTTATGCGGTTCGCAAAGTCAGAACCTGGCAACGGAAGTCGGCGATTTCGTTTTAAAGCGCGCCGATGGTTTCTGGGCGTATCAGCTCGCCGTTGTCGTTGATGATGCGGCGCAAGGAATCAACCAAATTGTGCGCGGTGCCGATCTGATCGACTCCACTGCGCGTCAGATATATTTGCAAGGCTTGTTGGGTTTACCGACACCCAGTTACCTGCACGTTGCCGTGGTCACCAATGCCAACGGTGAAAAATTATCGAAACAAACCGGCGCACTGGCATTTGATCGCGGCGATAATGACTTATTACATGAAGCGTTACTGCCCGCCGCGCGTTTTCTGGGCTTGCAGCTCAGCCCTGCAAGTAATCTGCATGAATTCTGGCAGCAGGCAGCGATGCTTTGGGCAAAAAAACTGCATATCGCATAGATTCAGCACTGTATTTTGCGCTCCCTTATTCACCCATATCCACCTCTGTTGACTCATCCACCATGCCCACATTAAGCATCCTGCAACGCAGTCTGATCGCCATCGTTCTGTTCATTCTCGCTCTTGTTTTCAGTATTCCATGGGGCTTGTATTATCTTGGTCTGAAAGATATCGACGGTAAGCCAGACTTACCGGCACACATGATCTCCGGTGACATGCAGCAAAAAATCTGGGCCGAGTCCGGCTATGAGGGGCAGCCTGAATCAGTCGCATTAAATCCGGTATCGTATATTTTGTCTGCAGCGGGACAAGACGCGCCGCCGCCGGTGACTTTGTTTGCGTGGCGTGTCGCTTCCTCGTATCAACGCCAGCATCATGCACACGAGGGTGTCATGTGGCAGCAGCTATCCGGCGGTGCGCTGACGATATGGCTGAGCAGACACTGGACGATAGAACAGTTACTCTCCAAGGTGGCCGAGCTCGAAGAAAAAAAACCTCAGACCAGCAAAGCTGACTGACGTTTTGGGAAGCGCATTGATCCTGTTCTGCATGATCAAAATATGGATTCACGACCAAGCTTGCGCATATCAGTGTCCGGCGTGCCCCTTGGGTTTCACGACCTGCACCTCGATTTCTTTTTCCGCAGATGCTGGCGCGTGATGATGGTGCATACCGGCATGATCGGCAGCAGCAGGTCTGACTGGTTCACCTAATCCCGCGGCATCTCCCTGGTATTCATACGCAGCAGTTCCTTTCGGATGCACATACCAACCCGGATCTTTGTAATCACCCGGCTTCTGATCCTTGCGTACTTTCAGAACGCTGAACATGCCGCCCATTTCTACTCCACCAAACGGGCCCTCGCCTGTCATCATCGGCAGGGTATTTTCCGGTAAAGGCATTTCCATCATGCCCATATCCGCCATACCTTTATCGCCCATCGTCATATATGCCGGGATCAAGCGATTGATCTTGTCGGCAACATCTTTATGATCAACGCCTATCATGCTCGGCACACTATGTCCCATCGCATTCATCGTGTGATGGCTTTTATGGCAGTGTAATGCCCAGTCACCCTCTTCATCCGCAATAAATTCGATCTGACGCATTTGCCCGACGCCGATATCGGTCGTCACTTCCGGCCAGCGCGCAGTTTTGGGAATCGCACCACCGTCGGTACCGGTGACCGTGAACTCATGTCCATGAAGATGAATCGGATGATTCGTCATCGTCAGATTACCGACACGGATTCTGACTCTGTCATTTTTGCGGACGTTCAGGGTATCGATGCCGGGAAAGACACGACTATTCCAAGACCACAAATTAAATTCCGTCATCGTCATAATGTTGGGTCGCGATGCGCCCGGTTCGACGTCATAGGCATTGAGCAAAAAGACGAAATCCCTGTCCACATCTGCGATCAGTGGATGTTTATTTTTTGGATGCGTGATCCACGAACCCATCATACCCATTGCCATCTGCGTCATTTCATCCGCATGCGGGTGATACATGAATGTGCCCGGACGACGGGCGACAAATTCATACACAAAGGTTTTACCTGGTTGAATCGCGGGTTGTGTCAAACCGCTGACGCCGTCCATGCCATTCGGTACACGTTGCCCATGCCAATGCACACTGGTGTGTTCCGGCAAGCGATTCGTCACAAAAATACGGACATGATCGCCTTCCACCACCTCTATCGTCGGCCCCGGGCTCTGACCGTTATAACCCCATAAATGTGCTTTCATTCCGGGTGCCATTTCCCGCACGACAGGCTCAGCAACCAGATGAAATTCCTTCACCCCATTTTTCATTCGCCAAGGCAGCGTCCAGCCATTCAAAGTGACAACAGGATTATATGGACGTCCATTACCTGGCACTAAAGGCGGCATGGTATCCGGGCTGGTTTGTGTCGTAATTTCTGGCAATGCGGCCAACGCGACTTTACTCACAGCGCTGGCTGCCAGTGCGCCACCGGCGATGCCGGCAAATTTGAAAAAGTTTCTTCTTGAGTTCATTTTTATTCCTTCTCAATTCCGTTATCAGTGCGCAGCGGCTGATTCATTGACGTTGTTAGTGCCACTCACGCTGATACGTTCGGGCCGCCCGATCAGCGATGCCTGCAAAGCGGCATCTGCGAGCCAGAATTGCTGTTCAGCGTTAATCGCCGCCATCACACTACTGATCTGCTCTCGGCTATCCGCCAACAGATCAAAAACACTGATGAACATGCCGTTGTAGCGGAGTTGATTTTCCTGAGAAATGCGTTTGCGCAAAGGCAGAATTTCATGTTGATAGTGATGTGCAATATCGTAACTGGTGCGATACGCCGAATAACTTTCACGCAACTCAGAGGCCGCGTTACGCACAATATTTTCGAGACGATAACTGGCTGCCAGCGTCGCTGCATTCATCGCATCACGTTGCAATTGTCCGCTGTCAAACACAGGCAGACGCACGCCGATTTCCACGCCTCGTTTTACATCGCTGGTTTTACTTGCATTATCAAAAATCGTATTACGCTTTACCGTGAGTTCGATATCCGTCAAGCTGGTCGCCAGCGTCAAACCTTGCTGCTTTGCGACGGTATCCAGTAAGGCTTGCGCCATACGGACATCGAGGCGATTTTCAGTCGCAACTGCAGCGATTTTTTCAGCTGGATAAACGGCTGCCGGCAAATCGGGCAGACGCTCGGGCAAACGCAAACGTGCCAGCTGATCGCTTGTCAGTCCCAGCAAGCGCACCAATCCCTCGCGAGCCGCTGTATTGTTGTGGCGCGCTGCAGCCAGTTGTGCGACAGCATCCGCATAGAAAGCGCGCTGTCTGGCGGCTTGCAACTGATTGAAATTACCTGCGCTGCGCATACGTTGCGCCAGTTCAGCACCGGCCTCAGCCGCGTCACTGACTTGCATCGCATAACTCAGGATTTGCTGCGCAGCGACTGCCTTTACCCACGCTGCCCGCACCTGCGTGATCCGATCAATCACCTCACTGCTGAACTGCCATTGCGCCGCCTCTATTTTGCTTTGTGCAATCGCGTTTCGGCGCGGTAAGGTCAGTACGTCAAGCAAGCCAAAACTGATCATGCGCACAATTTCAAGTTCATCGACAAAACGGCTACGCTCGATACTGAAGAGCGGGTTAGCAATTCGCCCTTGCTGTGCGGCATTCGCCCCGCTTGCCCAGTATTGCGCAAGCATGGCCTGGAATGCCGGGCTATTCGTCAGTGCAATCTGCACTGCTTCGTTTTGTGAAATCGGTTCTTGAAGCAAACGATCCGCCGTCGCTTGCAAACGGGATTTTTGTTCGGAATTAAACGCTGGTTTCAGCGATGATTGTGTGAACGCAGAAAACTGCTGATTGATTTGATCAACAGATTGTTCCGGTTCAAAACTGGTGCAGCCAGCCAGCAACATGGCTGACACGAATGGAAGTACAACACCAAAAGAACTTGGTAAAGGTGGCGACATGTCGTCCTCGTTAAAAAGTCAAATCTGACCTGATACTCTCAGGCATAGTTGAACTCAGTATTGTCGTGCCTAAAACATGAAGTCTGGCAGCAATCAACTGAGTTACAAAAACAATTTAAACGGGAAAATGTTTAGGCGGACGTTCCAGCGCACGCGCAGGAGCTGATGAAAATGAGTGAAAATCAAGCGGAAACACCGTGATCGTGCCGGGTGAACAGCATTGATCCGCTTGCTGCAGTAGTAAGGCGATGCCAATGCAGCAAGGTGACGCCCCTTTGCAATGATTCTGGGTATCGGGCTTCACTATGTGTGCATCCTGCGCAGATACCTGCTGGCTTTGCTTCATCGTATCGCAATGCACAGGACGACTCACAGTATCGTTTGTCTCTGTACCTGATGCCGTTTGCGTACTATTTCCATGCACAAATGCCCACATGCCAGTGGCTGCAAAGCCTTGCAAAGGCAGCAGCACCAGCATCAGACAAATCAACAGAAAACGCCAGGAACCAGATTTCATGAATGAGAACTTACCATAATTCAGTCTGCGCGACCACCGACGACATCAAAGTGACTCCACATCCCGCGTCACACGGCCACTCACCGGCTGCACCTGATTGCGGCCCAGCGATTTTGAAAAATAAAGCCATTGATCAGCACGTTGAACCAGTGTCTCCAGCGTGTCATCTGCCAATCTTTCGGCAACACCGAAACTGGCGGTGATATTCAGATACTGCCCATCCGGCAAAGGCACCTTCAGATCGCGTTCGACGTTCAGGCGCATTCTCTCGGCGACCTCAATGGCAGCCGGAAGCGAAGTCTCAGGCAAGATAATCAGAAATTCTTCGCCACCATACCGTACCAGCCAGTCGATTTCCGCGCGCAACTCTCTTTGCAAGGACTCCACGAAAACGATCAGCACATCATCACCGACAGCATGGCCATATTGATCATTCACCGACTTGAAAAAATCGATGTCGCAAAACACCACAGCCAAATCCCGCTCATAGCGTATCGCTCTGTGCATTTCGCCGGGCATGCGTTCGTTGAAAAACAAACGGTTATAACAGCCGGTCAGAACATCCGTCACCGATAGTTTTTTTAATCTGTCCATCGCCTGTTGTAGCTGGGTAGTCCGCTCTGACACCAGAGCATCCTGATTTTCTATGTGTTTCTGCAAACGATCCTGCATAGTGCGGAAACCATCCACAACCAGATCAATTTCATTGTAGACGTGCCGCGGCCCGAGCTCTAAATCAAGGCGCGTAGCTATTTTATTTGCCTGAAGATTTTTGACGAAATCGGCTAATTGACGCATAGGACGTTCAAGATCACGTCGTAAGATTGTGAAGACAGCAGCAAAAATAAATACCGTAAGTAAGAGCACTTCAGCGAGGACAATAAAAAAGCTGCGCATCACCTCATGACGTAATACGCTGCGATCAACAACTAATTCCATCGTTCCGACACGCGGACCAACACCGTCCGGCGCCGGAATATCAAACATCAGATGTTCATCTGAAATTGATTGCCCACCATTTCCACCGACAAACTGTTGCCCAGTGCTGGCCTTGATAACAACATAAGCAATATTCGTGTTTTTCGTCAGCAAAGAAATCTGCTTGTGTATTGCCTGTAATTCGATGTCCCAAATCGCCAGAGATAACAAGGGGATATGCGTGTTGGCAACGTCCCTGATGGTCATATCAAAGTTACGCTCTATCGCTCTGTAATTCAAATAGGCTTGCAAACTGCTGAACAGCAAAATACACAGAATGACCCATTTAAACACCCGCCGGAACAGCAGGCTTGCAATAGGTTGTGACAATCGGAGTTTCATTGATGTTTTTCGACCTGCGTTAATATCTGCCGAAAATTAAAGTCGTATTTTTTTAACTTCGGATTCAGCACTTTACTAAATTTTTTAAAATCAACCTGGCTAAAATCGAGTCTGCCAAAATGACGCTGAAATCTGCGCGCCTCATCCTTGCTAAAAAGAATAAACATAGAACGATCCAGTTCCAAACCTTCATCTTTGAAATCTTTACCATGATGATAGTCATACAGCATTACAAGACCAAAGGCACCAGCGATAAAATGCCCGCCAGCCAGAGCAGTCAGACTACCCGATTCCAGCGCAGCCAATGCCTCAGATGAAGTATTGACAGCACTGAAGTAAGCATCCTTGCCTGGTTGCCCGCCTTTATTTTTCCAGCTGTCCATCGCACCGAATGCCATCAGATCACTTCCTGCCCAGATCAGCCTTGCCTGGGGGTGGCGCTGAAAAAGCCACTCACTCTGTTCCTGCGCTTTGGCGCGACTCCACTCTGCATACACTTCCTGATCAACCACCACATCTTTTGCTTCGGCGACCGCACGGCGCATACCTTCATTGCGTTTAAGTGAAGCCGGCGTAGAACGATCTCCGGCAATCGCCAGCATGTGCAGACGACCGTCTGATCCCAGCAGTTGATTTTGCTGCCCGTGTTGAATCAGCGCCCGCGCTGTCAGATAGCCAGCCTCTTCTGCGCGTGGTTCAAGTGAACCCAGCCATCCCGGAAAGTGTAGTCGCGGAACAGTGGCAAGCAGACGCTCACTTTGTTCGCGCAAACCGCTGAATGCCAGGAAAGTCTTGATATTGGCTGCATCCAGAATGCGGATGACTTCAAATCCCACGGCATGATCATTCGACAGAATGACATAGTCCGGCCGGTCTTTCACCTCACGGGCTGCCAGCTGTTTTGCCTGCGTCAAAGTATTGAGGTGATTACGGTTGGCGTACAGCACTTCCAGCCTGACATCCAGATCTTTCGCTGCGGCCAACATACTATTGCTTGCCGTCAGCCAGTAGATTTCATCCGGCTTCCCGGGATTCAGAAATGTAACCGACATCGCAGCGGCGTCACAGCAAAGGAAATATCCCAGACTGAGACTAAAAATGATCACGCTGCGAAGCCAACACATATCTTCTCCCGAAATAAAACCTAGTCAATGCCTATCTGCACAAAATATCGGCACAAAAGCGGGCGATCATCATGCTTCCAAACCTCTATTGCACAATGCTTTGCTGTGCAGACACCGTTGCATAGAAAAGCAAAGTCTGCCGCCTCTTGTGTCCGTTGTGCGTCGCAGATAATTGAACACAACACAAAAAATTTCATAGGCGATCATTTGCGAACATGCCGACCTTTCACCTCGGATCAGATTGAAAACCAATTCTGCCTAAGTGCGTCATGTTGAAATCACCCGGATATTTAAGACCATAGCCCAACGCCCGGTCAAAACCTATGTGTGCGCACCAAATCACACCCGCACAAGAGAACACTGGTAACGCGAACAAGAACCCGGCGACGAGGCAAACAATAGCGCCGGCATAAGAATGCGCCGCGTTGTAAGCGACGGCACCAACACGTGATCCGAACGCATATCCAAGCAGAGAAAGATCGGGCGCAAGAAAGTACAGTGCGAAACATCCCCAGCTAAAATCAGGTGCTGGATAAAAAAAGATGGCGGCAGCGAGCACGCATATCCCTTCCAGCCGCAGAATCCAGCGCACTGCGCCAGTTGTTTCACCCGCCATATCACTCCCCTGACCTGTTCCTCTGAAGAAGCTATGTCAGTTGCACGCGAACGCGCCGCAAGTCTTAGCTTCAGCATTATTCAAAGCGATTCAAAAACCGGACGATATGCCCGGTTGCCGGAACTTTCCTCGTCACCGTATTCACCGCTGGTGAAAGCGGCGGTGCAAGTTCTCTGGATTATTATGTGGAAGCATCTGGCCGGTGCCGGGTTGTTGATCCGGTGATCGATAAACTGACGATGGCGGTGGAATGCTGAAGTTGACTGCTGAAAGCTGAGATTATAAAACACTTCCGCGGCTCAAAGCGGAGTAGTCCGAGCAACATCGACGTTATGCATGCCAACGACGTGCCAGAAAATGATCGATGGCGGACTATCGACGGTAGGATATTTCTTCCGCTGACATCAATGAATTTTCACTGGTGACGAACAGATCAATGGTATGTTTTCCGCAGCGACGGGTCTGGAAATGTAATACCCCTGCAAATAGTGGCATCCCATTTTCTGTAGCATACTGATTTGCTGTTCTGTCTCGACCCCTTCGGCAACCAGTTCCAGATCCAGATTGTGTCCCATCGCAATAATGATGGAAACCAGGCTTTGGTGTCGCGCACTGCTTTCCAGCGCCATCACAAATGACCGATCGATTTTCAGCGTATTTAAATGAAACTGTGTCAGATAACTGAGCGATGAATATCCGGTGCCAAAGTCATCCAACGACAATCGCACCCCCATCGCGCGAAGATGATTTAAGGTCGTTCTCACATGAGCGCCATCGTCGATCAGCACACGCTCGGTCAGTTCCAGTTCAAGCTGCGCCGGATTTAACTGATTTATTTGCAGCGCGCGCTCCACATAGGTAATGAATCGTGTGTCGAGCAACTGACTCGCCGATACATTGACACACATGGTCAGATGCCCGCCACTGCCCTGCCATTCCGCCAGTTGCCGACATGCCTGATTGAGTACCCAGGTGCCGATTTCGACTATGATGCCGCTTTCCTCTGCAATCGGAATGAAATGATCCGGCGAAACATTATTAAGTGTGCGGCTGTTCCAACGGAGTAAAGCTTCCACCTTATCAATTCTGCCCGTTTTCGCGTTCGCGACCGGTTGATATAAAAGATAGAGTTCATCGGAAGAAATAGCGCTGCGCAACGCGGTATCAATGACCGCCTCCCGCGCATGAGAAATCATGCTGGAAGAAAAAAAGCGCAGTTGATTCCGCCCCGCTTTTTTTCCGTCATACATCGCGATATAGGCGTGCTGAATAACGGTGTCGGTATCGGTACCATGTTCAGGAATACATGTAACGCCAATACTTGCCGAGAACTGTATGTTTTGCTGCAACAAAGGTATTCCGCTGGTCAGTATCTGAAACAGATCGTCGCCGCAGAGGGCTGCTGTCTGTGCTGCGGAACCGGGCTCCAGGCCATACATCGCAATTGCAAACTCGTCGCCGCCGAAACGGGCGGCCAGGCTGTTATCTGGTAACGCGCGCTGTAATCGCCCCCCGATTTCCCGCAGCAACTGTTCACCGGCGAGGTGCCCGAAGGAATCATTGATTCGTTTAAACCTGTCGATGTCCACCAGCAACACAGCGCACTCTTGCCCCTTTTCCTGCGATTGTGCGATCACCCGCGCCAGCTCCTGGGAAAAGCCATGACGATTGAATAGCCCAGTCAGATCATCGTAGTGCGCAGCCTTGTGCAGTATCGCCTCTTTTTGTTTGCGCTCGCTGATATCCATCATCTGCACCATGCAGTAAGGACGCCCACGTTCATAATAGGGCGAGGAAATCAGCTCTAAGGGTACTTGTCCTTTGTCTGGCAACAAAACAACAATATTCTCGACCAAAGGATAATTGCCGGCCGCAGCGGTGAATCGTTTGAAATAGCTCTTGACCGCATGAGCATCCAGCCCGTTCACGTGGTTCACCACCGGCGAGCCGGCCATGCCTTTCGTTGAGGAATATCCAAGCAAACGCGCGCCGCGTTCGTTAATGACATGAATGATGCCATCCATGTTCAGTATCAACAGGCCATTACTCAGACAATCAATGGTACTGGCGTAACGTTCACGTATTTTTTCGAGTACCGCATAAATCAGACAAAGCGTTGACGATGTTTTGACGATTAATCCAAACATGAACCAGACGTCCAAACGGTCGGGGATCAGGTTCAGCACCGTGAGCAAATTGTAGCCACCGCGAATGATTAAAATCATCCCCAAAAGACGAAAGTGACGCTGCATGTACAACACACGGATGCCGGACCACAAAATCACGGTGCCAAGCAACATCTTCGTTGTTGCCTCTCTCATGGCTGGCACGTTGAAAAAAAACAGTGTGAGAAGAAGACAAAAAAGTGCAGATACAGCCGCGATAGGCATGACATGCTTACGGCGCAGATTGCCGATGAAATATTCGGTGCCTGCCCAGAATCCGCTGATACTGATGGTCAGCAAACCGGCAGAAAGCAAAGGATTCAGCTGTTGCGGCAATTGCTGAAATGCCAGCCCACTGCCACAGGTAATGCCAGCCTGACCTGCGGCCCAGAACAGCGCATGCCAGTCATCGCGCTCATGTAGCCACGGCAGAATCATGGTGATGATCAGAATGACATCGACCACCAGTGAAAAAATAATAAATGTCTGAGTATCCACGTCTCTCTGTGCATTTCATTGTAGTAAGCAGCAATTGACAGAACGTAAAACCGGTCTTGTTACCACAAGAAATATCCGAACTGTGTTTGATCAGAAAATGAGCTTTCTGAATTTTCCCGGCGCATGTTCGTGCATTGAAGGCTCTTGCCCCCATATTGTCAGAAGTCAACCGGAAAATGAAGCTGGCGAGCGGAAAAGCCTGATATTAAAAAGTACCTTAGTTTCAAAGCGTGCGTATTTCAAAGCGTGCGTATACTAGACAATTAATTTCCACGTGACAACATTTCACGATTCGCATGACTCTTCCTGATGTCGCCTTTGACGCGTTTTCATGCACATGCCTATCCACATTCCAGACACTGGTTGCAGCCAAAACTACGGCATACACCGATAGCGCCAGCCCATCATACACTGACAGATGACGCCGCGCCCTCCAACGCAGGTTTTATCGTTCGCGACCACAACAACGCCCGAAGCCATCACACCAGCCGCAACACAGCAAGCCTGTATGGGCAAACAGCATGGTAAAGAAAAAGCGAAAATCCGCATACTCCCCCCTGTTTTTAGCAAAACACCCCAAATCTCAGCAGAAACATTGGGCTTGTATACATACTCCGGGGAGTATATTTTCCGGGTTTTGAGGGCATGGAACACGCCTAAGGCTGCCTGACACCGCCGGGCACAAAAATACATCGCGCCCATCTGCTTAAAGCGGTCAGTGCGTGAAGAAGGGGAAATCAAAACATGGAATAGGTTTGCCGCGCGGATGCACCTGCCCTAATCGCCTATCAGACTGTTGGCAAGAGCTTGCCGGGCTTGTTATGTGGACGTTGAAAATGATAACCAGCCAAAAGCGTTGCTAAGCCTATGATTTTTAAAATAAAACTGCTTTTTCAACATTCTTCCTTGAAAAAACTTAACCTCGTCCATACAATTAGCACTCCACACAAGAGAGTGCTAACAATGTTAAAATCGACTGGTTTCAGCATTGCAGGCAACTTAGCCGCTGTTAGCGTCGCGGCTCTTGTGCAGCACATGTATGTGTGACGTAAGGGGCTTGAAAGTGGCGAACACTGACACCATCTACGGCGCACATTTTTGTTTGTTTGCTGATGGGACTTATGCAAATCAGGTGATGCTTCAATGTCATTCTGTCTGAATTTGTGATGAGCCCCGTTTTACTTCGGTAGTTTTACTTTTGTAATTATTTTAGGAGTTAATATGAATCTTCGTCCCCTGCACGATCGCATTATCGTCAAACGTCTGGATCAAGAAACAAAAACTGCATCCGGTATCGTTCTGCCTGACGCAGCAGCTGAAAAACCAGATCAAGGTGAAGTATTGGCCGTTGGCGCTGGCAAGCAGTTGGATAACGGTTCGATCCGCGCACTGGAAGTGAAAGTCGGCGACCGCGTTTTGTTCGGCAAATACTCTGGCCAGGCTGTCAAAGTTGACGGCAACGAAGTGCTGGTCATGCGTGAAGAAGATATCTTCGCGATCGTACAGAAGTAATTCTTTCCCTGTAGCACTATAGAAATCCACAAGATTCTGGAGAAAATAACATGGCAGCTAAACAAGTAATTTTTGGCGATGACGCACGTGCGAAAATCGTTAATGGCGTAAATATTCTGGCAAATGCAGTAAAAGTCACTCTGGGCCCTAAAGGCCGTAACGTTGTTCTGGAACGCTCTTTCGGCGCGCCAACAGTAACTAAAGACGGCGTTTCTGTTGCTAAAGAAATCGAACTGAAAGACAAGCTGGAAAACATGGGCGCGCAGCTCGTGAAAGAAGTGGCTTCCCGCACTTCCGACAATGCTGGTGACGGTACAACAACAGCGACCGTGCTGGCACAAGCCATCGTTCGCGAAGGTTTCAAATACGTTGCAGCGGGTTTCAACCCAACAGACTTGAAACGCGGTATCGACAAAGCAGTAACCGCTTTGGTTGCTGAAGTCAAAACACTGTCCCGCCCAACGACAACCAATAAAGAAATCGCTCAGGTTGGTTCTATCTCTGCAAACTCTGATGCTGACATCGGCGACATCATTGCAAACGCAATGGATAAAGTGGGCAAAGAAGGCGTGATCACTGTTGAAGATGGCAAATCCCTCAACAACGAACTCGACATCGTTGAAGGTATGCAGTTTGACCGTGGCTACCTGTCACCATACTTCATCAATAACCCAGAAAAACAATCCGTGATTCTGGAAAATCCATTCATCCTGTTGTTCGACAAAAAAATCTCGAACATCCGCGATCTGCTCCCAGTATTGGAACAAGTGGCTAAATCCGGCCGCCCACTGTTGATCATCGCTGAAGATGTTGACGGTGAAGCACTGGCAACTCTGGTGGTTAACAACATCCGTGGCATCCTGAAAACTGCTGCTGTTAAGGCTCCAGGCTTTGGTGATCGTCGTAAAGCGATGTTGGAAGATATCGCTATCCTGACTGGTGGTAACGTGATCGCTGAAGAAGTCGGTCTGACACTGGAAAAAGCAACTCTGACAGATCTGGGTCAGGCGAAACGTGTTGAAATCGGTAAAGAAAACACGACAGTGATTGACGGCGCTGGTCAGGCTATCGCTATCGAAGCACGCGTAAAACAAATCCGCGCGCAAATCGAAGAAGCAACTTCTGACTACGACCGTGAAAAACTGCAAGAACGCGTTGCCAAACTGGCAGGCGGCGTTGCTGTGATCAAAGTCGGTGCTGCAACTGAAGTTGAAATGAAAGAGAAAAAAGCGCGCGTTGAAGATGCTCTGCATGCAACTCGTGCTGCGGTTGAAGAAGGCGTCGTTCCTGGCGGTGGCGTTGCTCTGTTGCGCGCTCGTGCAGCAGCTGGCGTGATCAAAGGCGACAATGCAGATCAAGAAGCTGGTATCAAGCTGGTGTTGAAAGCAATCGAAGCACCATTGCGTGAAATCGTTGCAAATGCTGGTGGCGAACCATCTGTTGTGGTTAACGCGATCATCAACGGTTCTGGCAACTACGGTTTCAATGCTGCGAATGACACCTACGGCGACATGATCGAAATGGGTATTCTGGATCCAGCAAAAGTAACACGCTCTGCATTGCAAAATGCAGCGTCTGTTGCTGGCCTGATCCTGACTACTGACGCTCTGGTTGCTGAACTGGCTGAAGACAAACCAGCTGGTGGCATGGGCGACATGGGTGGTATGGGCGGCATGGGTGGTATGGGCGGCATGATGTAATACCGCTTGCTGCTCAGTTTGAGCTGCATACTAAAAAGCTCTGCAATCATTTTGCAGAGCTTTTTTCATTTCAGCGTGCAGCATATTTTTGGGGAAAATAAATAACCAGAATTTCCTTCTTCGTTGCGAATGTCAATTCTGCTTTCAGTACTGCTTTCATTCCCTCTTCCTTTCACTCGTCTCCCCCGCCAACATCCTGCTGCTGATACCTCTGGCATCCGCTCTGCTGCGTTACGTCAAGAATCACCGTGAAGGCAATCTACGTTCAACGATATTTGTCGTCACACATCTTGACAGCAAGATTGATGACTCAGATACTGCGGCATCTGAAAAATTATTTTCATTATTTCGACATCAGCGTTGATAAAACTGGCAAATACCTATGCCCGTCATCTGCACGCTGATGCGGTTGGTATCCTATTTCATCCCGGAGACATAATGGCGCTGCAACAATTATCTGAAGAGCAGGTACGCACCTGGACCCGAGCTCAGAAAGACGAGTGGTGGTTCAACAATATTTATCGTGGCGACATGCCACAGCTGACATTTCGTTCAGCACTGACTGGCTTTTTATTAGGCGGCATTCTGGCCGCGACAGCGCTGTATATCGCCGCTAAATCCGGTGTGAATATCGGCGTTGGCCTGACTTCTGTGATCCTGGCCTTTGCCCTGTTCCGGATTTTGTCCAAAACCGGTATCGCCAAAGACTTTACCGTTCTCGAAAATAACTGTGCGCAATCAATCGCTACTGCCGCAGGCTATATGACCATGCCGATGGTGGCCCCGATTACCGCGTACATGCTAGTGACAGGGAAAATTATTCCCTGGTGGCACATGATGATCTGGATGGTGGTCTGTTCGGTACTGGGTGTGCTTGTCGCTTTTCCATTGAAACGCCGCTTCATTAACGAAGATCAGTTGCCGTTTCCAGAAGGCCGCGCCTGCGGCGTGGTGCTCGACACTTTATATTCCGGCGATGGCAAAGAAGGCATGCGTCAGGCCAAACTGCTGGGTCTGACGACGCTGTTTGCTGGCGCCTATCAGTTCCTCATCAGCGACGGCTGGATGAAACTGCTGCAATTCAAACTGCTGCAAATGGATAAATGGGCTGGTATGAAAGAAGCCTGGCATCTGCAGGAAAGATTTGATGAATACTATTACATGGCAGCGGTGAAATTTGATTTATGGATACCAAAAATCCTGGGAATCGATTTCCGCACACTGGGTTTGCGCTTTACCGTCGATGCCGCGATGTTTGGTGTCGGTGGTTTGATGGGTATCCGGGTTGCCAGCAGTTTGTTGTTCGGCAGCTTGCTGAATTTTGCTTTACTTGGCCCCTTGATGATACAAAAAGGCGATATCGTCGCGCGTATCGCTCCCAGTGGTAAAGTCGTACCGATTTCCCGCGTCGAAATTCTGAATCAATGGGGTCTGTGGTGGGCGGTATCGATCATGGTCGTCGGTTCTATCGTCACGCTGGCAGCGAAGCCTGAAATTTTTACCAGCTTATTTAAATCTTTCGGTAAAAAGAAAGGGATCAGCAGCAACAACGATTTGCTGAAAAATATCGAATTGCCGCTGATGATTTCCTATGTCGGCATTCCTGCTTTCAGTATGCTCGGCGCATGGCTGAATTTCAGCTTTTTCGGCGTGCCTATGGTATTGACGTTTGCTGCTTTACCCTTAGTTCTTCTGCTGTCTGTGATTTGTGCAAACTCGATGGCACTGACATCCTGGACACCAACCGGCGCGCTCTCAAAAATCACCCAAATCACCATGGGCGCGATCGACAGAGTCAACCCAGCAAGCAACATGATCCCTGCCGGGATGACCGCCGAAGTAGCATCGAATGCTTCTAACCTGTTATCCGACATTACACCGGGTTACATGCTGGGTGCAAAACCTCGCCAACAGGCGATTGGTCACATCATCGGCATTATCTCTGGCGCACTCGCTTGTGTGCCGATTTACTACCTGCTGTTCTTACCTGCGGATGCTCAGGGTGTGCGCGACACGGCAAGCATCGTCAGCGACCAGTTTTCGCATCCATCCGCAATGCAGTGGAAAGGCATGGCCGAACTGATTGCCAAAGGCATCAGCAGTTTGCCGACGTCAGCCGTCATTGCGATGGTGATCGCCGCTATCGCTGCGGTGGTCATCGAAGGCGCTAAAATCATCACCAAGGGTAAAGTTCCATTGTCAGCAGTAGCGATTGGTCTTGGCGTTGTCTTACCACCGGATGCCTGTCTGGCGATGTGGATAGGTGCAGCCGTATTCTGGTGGATGGGGCGCAAGCATACCGAGAAAGGTACGACTGGTCATCAATTCTGGGTCGAAGGCTGCGAGCCTATCTGTGCCGGCCTGATTTCAGGTGCGGCATTGATGGGGATCGGTAATGCGATCATCAATGTGCTGATGTAATAACTGAAGTATTGATATATTAAAAAAGCCCCGCACGATGCGGGGCTTTTTTTATCTGAGGTTTGCCGGAATACTGCCGAGCTGCTGATCAACGAAACCATCAAATGCCTGCAGCAAACATTGATATTTGTCTTCGTCGTTTTCCAGACGCATCAGCGCATAAGCACAGGCTTCCAGACTCGATAATTGATCTGCTTTGTGCGCTTTACGTATCCGGTAATGCGATGCAGGCATCTGCTCCAGACTCAGACGTGGCAGCGCTTGCAGTAAAGGATTCAGGTACAGCATTTTGCGGCTTTTACGCCAGGTCGCATCGATAATGACCAGGCGTAGTCCTTGTATTTGCTCACTCTCCTGATATTTTTCTGCCACAGGCAAGGCCAGATCTGCGGCTTCGATGAGAGACGTATCAGGATAGAGCAACACAGGCCGAATTGCCGCTACAGGCCACGTATCGATTGAGACATCCGCCATCGCATCTGTCGTCGTATTGGCTGGTGCATCGGCGGGCGCATACAATGCCCGCATCAAGACATCTCCGGCGAAAATCTCGCCCGTCAGAACACGTGAATGCTGCAAACATAAATCCAGCAGACGTATGCTGCCTTTCGCGTTATTCACTTCCAGAGGATGCTGCAGTATCAATACTTCTACCCCGTTATTCACAGGTACTATCCAGTTGCAGATACAAGCTGATTGCGGACGGAGGCAGCGCAGACAAATCGCACGTTTACTTGATGCTGTGGAAATCGCAGAAAAATTCATGCAATAAGACTGTTCATGTCAATGCGCTACAGACTGAACTGATCGATGCGAGATATCGCTCAAAGTAAATCATGCAGCGCTTCCGCCAGATACGGATACTGAAATTCGTAACCCAACTCAGCAACGTGCATGGGCTGCACGCGTTGCCCGCCGGTCAGTAACTCTGCCATGTCGCCCATCGCCAGTTTGAGCAGAAATGCCGGCGCAACAAACAGCGCGGGGCGGTGTAAAGCAGCGGCCAGGGTCTGGGTGAATTCGCGGTTCGTTACCGGATGCGGTGCCACCATATTGTAGGGTCCAGCTGCATTTTTATCGTCCAGTAAATAGCGCACGATGGCCACGTAATCCTGCACATGAATCCAGCTCATCCATTGTTTGCCATCAGCAATGCGCGCGCCCAGAGCGAGACTGAATGGCAGATGCATTTTCTTCAGTATGCCACCGGCAGCGTCCAGCACCAGTCCTGTACGTAAGATGCAAACGCGGATTCCCATGTCTGCCGCCCTGTTTGCAGCCGCTTCCCAGTCGGCACACAGATGAGCGCCGAAATCTTTAGCCACAGCGGCCTGCTCACTGAACAACTGATCACCGCCATTTCCATAAATGCCCACCGCAGAACCACTCAGAAAAACTTCAGGCTTGAAATTGGCGGCAGAAATTTTTTGCAGCAGCTTTTCAGTCAGGGCGATCCGGCTGTCACGTAAAACTTTTTGCCGGGCGGAGGTCCAGCGTTTATCGACGATAGGTTCGCCAGCAAGATTAATGATGGCATCAAACTCGGTATCGACATGATATTCATCCAGCGATTGCATCGCATGGACGGCATTACCACACAAAGATCTGACCGTTTCGGGATGGCGGCTGAACACAGTCAGCACATGTCCGTGATCAAGTAAGGACGAGCATAAACGGCGGCCGATTAACCCGGTACCACCTGTGATCAGAATACGCATATCAGCCTCGTTAAATATTTTTCATCAGAAGACCTTGCATCACTTTTCCATCACCGTTCTCAGTTCACAGCGCTGAACAATCAGCGCCGAACGGAATAACTGCAAACAGCAATGGCAGTGATGAAACAAAAGTGCGTCAAAGAATCAGCTTCGTCGGCGATCAGCGCAACTCTTCGAGTATGCGCAAACCATCATCAAAATTCCATACACGACGCACTTCTATCACGTCATATTGTGCAGCGATATTCGGTGGAAATGCAGCGTACTTGGCGTTGATGCGAACAATATTGCGCACAGCCTGATCCAGATCAGCTCGCCCGCTTGATCGGTGTATCGTAATTTCCTCAACACTGCCGTCGCTGCGGATCGCCACGGTGACGACAGGATCGCCGCGCGCTTTATCGCGTGATGTCTGAGAAAAATTCAGATTCCCGTTTCTCTCGATTTTTTGCTTCCAGCTATCGATGTACATACGCAGTTGGATATCTTTTTCCGCACTGCCTAACACACTGCGACGGCGTGGCCGTTCTTCAGTGTCGGCACGCGGCAATGGCGGCGTGCCACGCAACAAATCTAAGCCACGCGCCTGTTCGCGCGAACGGTTCGCCAGATCGCTGCTGAGTAAGCTTTGCGGCAAAACAAAAGCAGCAGTCTTGTCGCCACTTCCCGCAGCATTGCTGGCAGTTGATCCTGCAGAATTACTGTGGCTACCGGACACGCTGGACTTGCCAACGGCACTATTGCCATCCGCCTTGCCAGCGGTGAGCGGATGATCATTTGCATTCGCCAGCTTATTCGTACCATCAGCTTTTGCCGCGGTGATGGCAGCCTGTTCGCGCTCACGTTGCTGCGCCAGCGCCTGTTCAGCCTGTTGGCGAGCGGACTCGGCGCGCTGTTTTTCAAGGCGCTCTTGTTGCGCTTTTTGTTGAGCCTCTTGCGCTTGTTGCTGCACTTGTTGCTGCGCCCGTTGTTCTGCCAGTTTTTCCATTTTCTGGCGTTCCAGCAATTCCTCATTTTTTGCCTGAGCAATTTGCCTTTCCATCTGCTGTTGTTTGCGCAACGCCTCTTCGCGTTGCCGCTTCAATTCTTCCTCGCGCTCCTCTGCCTGCTGACGCGCAGTGAGCATGGCGGTCTGGCGCTCTTTGCGTTGTTGTTCGCGCTGAACAAGCTCAGCCTGCATTTGCTGCTTCAGGCTGTCATCGACAAGTTTCATATTATCGATACGTTGCAACGCGGTTGCCGCCAGGGCACTGGCATTGGCTTTGCTGGCTTCTTGCAAAATACGTTGCTGTTGCTGCTCGGCTTCATGCTGTTGCTGTGCTTCTTGCTGTTTCAGCGCCAACGCAGCATCAGCCTCCGTGCGCACTGCTTCAGCTATTTGTTTGCGGCTGGCCTCTTCCATCTGCTTCACACTTTGCTGCGTGGATGCAGGTGCTGCAATTTTTTCTTGCAACAATTCTTTCGTCGCCTGCAGTATTTTTTGTTCGCGCCGTTCACGCTGCTGCGCGTCCGGCTCAAAGCGACTGACCGCGACCGGCGGCAGATCAGTCAGCTCTTCAACTGACTGGCTTACTGGGTCAGGAAACATTTTCTGCTCTTCATTCTGCGTAAGTTCTTTTTTACTTTCTTCCGGATCACGAACCGCGACGCTGAAAGTGTCGTTTCTGAAATTATTCTGAGTAATAATGTCAGGCACATCAACCGCGACAACCCGTGGCGGACGTGACATAGCAACAGGTGTCCGGGTCACCGATTTTTTCGCTTTCGCGGCTTTGGTGCGCGTTTTTTTCTCCGGTGCAGCGACGCTGGCAACAGCAATCGACGGTGCCAGCAACTGTATGCCCCGCGGCGCCGTTGATTTCGGCGCGTCAGTCATTGCCGGGGCCGGCGGAGAAGCAAGCGGAGCCGCAGAGACCGCGGGCTCCTTTGATGGCGAAACGGTGTTCGTTTCAGCTTTTAGGTTTGCACTTGCTACAGGGTCAGAACTGGTCACCCCAGCAGGTGAGGCTGTCGTGGCTGCCGCAGGAACAACATCCGCGATTTGCACACTGAGTTCAGGTGTTTCTGCCCGGCGTTTATCCCAGGGTACTTCGAGACCCGGTAAGCCGACACCCGGTAAGCCAAACTGCAACGACAGGATGAATGCATGCACCAACAAAGAAATCAACAAGCCGCCAGTCAGGCGTTTTTTAATCTCATCAGGCAATTGATGTTCAGTTTTGGCTGGAAACAGATTCATGCAGCAGATAGTGGAAAATTCGGCTAAATTGCAAGTTAATCAAAAACCGGGAACTGGCGATGCTGTCTTATGATGCGCTCGTCGCCAAGCCTCATTATCGCATGCTCAGCAATCCATATTGTTGCAGATTCTGACCTGAGAATTGCAGGCGTTTGCCGGAAAAAAAATTAACGTCCCGGATAAAACAAACGTCAGGCATTTATACTATGGCACCATACCATCACTGATATCCGCACGCAGAAAGAAACGCATGTTGAAAAAAATCTCCCTCATTGATTCTCACACCGGTGGCGAACCCACCCGCATTATCGTCGGTGGCGGCCCCGACTTAGGCAGCGGTTCACTCACTGAACGTCTGCAAGTTTTTCGCGACAAGTTTGACCACTATCGCAGCGCCACCGCCTGCGAACCGCGTGGCTCAGATGTCGTCGTCGGTGGACTGGCCTGCACACCGGCAGATCCGTCTTGTGTGGCAGGGATAATTTTCTTTAATAATGTCGGCTATCTCGGCATGTGCGGTCATGGCATGATCGGTTTTGTCGCAACTCTGGCCCACCAGGGAAAAATCCAGGCCGGACAGCATCGCATAGAAACACCGGTCGGTATCGTGAATGTTGAGTTACATGACGATCACAGCGTTACCGTCCACAATGTTCCTGCTTATCGCTACAAAAACGCTGTCAGCGTAGATGTGCCGGGGATAGGCAAAGTCTGCGGCGATATCGCGTGGGGTGGCAACTGGTTCTTCCTGATCAATCAGCATGGGCAAGAATTGCATCTGTCGAACGTCGAGCGCCTGACCGACTATGCATGGCGCGTGAGACAAGCATTGGAAGCCAGCCAGATTACGGGCGAGAACAATGCGCTCATCGATCATATTGAATTGTTTGGCGCCGCGACCAAAGAGAATAATCATAGCCAAAACTTTGTGCTCTGCCCCGGCAAAGCCTATGACCGTTCGCCTTGCGGCACCGGCACCAGTGCCAAGCTGGCTTGCCTCGCGGCAGACAATAAACTGGCTCCGGGCGAAGTGTGGCGTCAGGAGAGTATTATCGGCAGCGTCTTCGAAGCGTCGTACCAGTTGCCAGCCTCGCCTGAGCGTCAGGCAAGCGGACAGATATTGCCGAGCTTACGTGGAATGGCCTTTGTCAACATGGAGGCAGACATACTGCTGAATGAGGAAGATCCGTTTGTCTGGGGCATACGCTGATACGTTTGATCATTGCATTCAAAGCACGCTGACAGAGGCCTACTTAAACATTATTTTTATTTTCCAAAATCAATAAAGTGACATAATTGGGCACATCTGTAAATTATCGAATTAATCGTTTTTATGACTGAAGACTACAAAAAGAAACCTTACCTGACGCCGAATGAAGTCGCGCAATGGATGATGGTGTCGCCAATTACTGTACGTAGCTGGGCACAAAGAGGTTTATTGCAGGCCGAAGTCACGCCGGGTGGACATCGTCGTTTTCGTCTGGAAGAAGTCGAACGCTTTGCCCGTCAATGGAATCCCGCCGGAAACAAGGGGCCACAGCGAATTCTGATCGTCGATGACAATAAGGCTTTCGCTGGCTTCCTGATGGAATTACTTGGTGAAGGCGAACAGCCTATGGTGGTCGAAGCCGCCTACGATGGCTTTGATGCAGGCCGTAAAGTGCATACTTTTTCCCCGGATATTGTCTTGCTCGACCTGATGATGCCGGGCATCAAAGGTACCGAGGTCTGCCGCCAGATCAAAGAAATACCGGGGCAAGCCAATGTCAGAATTATCGCCATGAGCGGATATCTGAGCCCGGAAAACGAAGCGGAGCTTCTCTCCGTCGGTGTCGAATGCTGCTTTTCAAAACCTATCGATACTGCACGTTTGTTTCAGGTCATAGGCTTCAACATCTGACCATGTCAGAATAGGCTTCATACATCGATACACTCGCCATCGATGATCTTCTTTCTGCTTCGCTTGAATTATTCTTACGGTCATACCGACGATGAATAAAACTGATGCCACGATGAACGTTGAATGGACGCTGAATGAATGACATCATGCTCATCTCTGGAGTCGACGCAAAGCGCCAGCTGTTAAGGCGGCAGCTATATCTGGTCGCGGTCTTTGCCGCCTTATTTTTGCTGGCGATGTTTTTGCCTCTGACGGATATTCATATTCCGCACCAGTATTATCTTCCTCTGCATACCTTGCTGGAATTTGCGGCCATTCTGTTTGCATTTCTGATTTTTGCGGCAGTCTGGCACACACCGGAAAAAGAAGTCTCCACTTCCCTTCTGCTGATCGCCGTCACTTTACTCGCCGCTGGCTGGCTCGATTTTGCGCATGTCATGTCCTACAAAGGAATGCCTGATCTGATCACGCCATCCTCGCCACAAAAGTCGATTGCTTTCTGGCTTTTTGCGCGGATACTGTTTGCTGGCATTATTTTGTTCATCAGCTTTTTCCCCAATCTGCATCCGCCCGGACGGCGCTTCAGATATACCGTACTGGTCGCATTCAGCGTCATTAACCTGGGGATTTTGTGGCTGGTCTTTTTTCAGGAAAGCAGCCTGGTCATTACATACAATGAAAACACCGGATTAAGTCAGTTCAAGATCGTCACTGAATGGCTGATCACCGCAGCACTGTCCGTCGCAGCCTTCCGTTACTATCGTCTCGCGCGCGCATCTGGTCAGGAATTTTCAACACTGATGTTCGCGGCGATTGCCATCGCGGCGATGAGTGAATTTTTTTTTGCAGACTACGTCGTCATCAGTGACACATCGAATGTCATCGGACATTTTTACAAGGTCGTCAGTTATGCGCTGATTTACCGCGCGATGTTTGTAGTGATTGTGCGCAAGCCATATCAGACGCTGGCGATGCATGCGGAAACAGTACAAAAAATCAATGAAACCTTGCGTTCACAGGCAATGGCACTGGAATCCTCCGCAACGCCGATTTTTCTTACCGACGAAAATGGCTTACTGCGCTGGAGAAATCCGGCGTCACGCGCCATTCTTCCCCCGGATGCATCGGAAGTCGCTGGGCAGGCCTGTTTATTTTCAGCACCGATCACACCAGACCCCAGGATCGCAGCAGAATTAAGAAAAACCGTAGAAGCGGGGCGTATCTGGCGCGGCGCGATCACCATTACCCGAAGTAACGGCGAAAGCTTCATCATCAATCGCACCGTCACGCCGCTGCTGAACGACAATGGGATCATTGAGGGTTATGTTTCGGTTGGTGAAAATGTGACAGAAAGCACGAAAGCTTTATTGCGGCACAAGCGCGTGCTCGATACCGCGATTGATGGCTTCGTCATCGTTGATACCAAAGGAGATCTGCTGGAAGTCAATGAAGCCTACGTAAAAATGTCCGGCTATTCCATGGAGGAATTGCTGACGATGAGCATCAGTCAGTTACATGTTATGCAGAGTGCTGAAAACGCCCAAAATCATCTGCAAAAAATCAGGACACAATATCGCGATCAGTTTGAAACACATCATCGCCATAAAGACGGTCATATTTTCCGTGTTGAAGTTTCCGTAACTTACGATCCGGAATCCAGGCATTTCTTTATTTTCACGCGCGACATCTCTGAAAGAGAGAAGGCGGAATGCGTCAAGCAGGAACTGGAACGGCAATTGCAGCAGTCGCAAAAGATGCAGGCGCTGGGGCAATTGACGGGCGGCATTGCGCATGATTTCAATAATATTCTGGCCGCTATTCTTGGCTATTCCAATCTGGCGCTGGAACGCTTCGTGCCGGATAAACAAAGCAAACTGGCGATCTATCTGAAAGAAATCATCACGGCCAGCGAACGTGCACGCGATCTGATCGCAAAAATGCTGACCTTCACCCGTACGCAGGCCAGCAGCAGCGTGAATCTGATGTCTCCCGCCGCGGTCATACAGGAAGTTGTGGCGATGATGTTACCGTCGCTGCCTTCCAGCATACAGTTACAGAGTCATATCGAAGATGATCTGTGCATCCGTATGGACGCAGGAGAATTAAGCCAGATCCTGTTGAATCTCGTCATCAATGCGCGCGATGCGATTGATACCCATGGCGTGATTGACATTCATCTGCATCAGACAGAGTTACACGGAGAAATCTGTGCCATCAGCCAGCAACGGCTGTCCGGGACTTATCTGGCAATTGATGTCTCTGATAATGGTGCAGGTATCTCACCGGAACACATGTCACGCTTGTTCGATCCTTTTTTTACGACCAAGGAAGTGGGCAAAGGAACCGGGCTGGGTTTGTCTATGGTACAGGGCATACTGCGGCGCTCGGATGCCCATATTTTGGTGGAGTCCGGTGCTAACCTCGGAAGCCGCTTCCGGCTTCTGTTTTCCATCGTTCCGGCGTCAGAATGCAAATCGCCAGCCGCAAAAAATTCCAGTGCAGTCGGTGTCACCGGAACCGGACAACGCATCTGGGTCGTGGATGACGAACCCGCCGTCGGCGGATTTCTGCGGGAATTGCTCGAAGGTGCCGGTTATCAGGTGGAACTATTTACCGATCCGTACAAGGTGATGAATGCACTTGCCAACGAAGAGATTGCCATCGACTTACTGATCACCGATCAGACTATGCCAGGCATCACTGGCGTGACCCTGGCCCGCTACCTGCACAGCATGCAACCCGATTTACCAGTGATACTGTGCACTGGATACAGTGATGGCTTAGACCGCAATGAAGCCCTTCGCAAAGGAATAAAGCATTACTTCACCAAGCCGGTTGCCGCGGCGGACTTACTGAAAACAATTGCCGATATTTTCGCGCACAATCACAAGAAACATTGATGTAAAACAATGCACACTTTGCAATCCTCTGTCCACTTGCAAACAACAAATCGATAAATTCGATTGACTCGATATAATTAATCAGATTAACATTTCCACCTGGAAATAATTTCCGCGCTCTCATCACATTGATGGTGCGATTCTGATCCGATATTTTCTCAACAGGTCTGCCAGCGAAACGCCTCTTTGTCTCAGGTGAGTAACCTGCTTTTGCCGCGAGAACGCTGATCAGATAAAAAAGAAATCCCTTTCAATGAATGCGAAGGATAGTGATGCAACTGACAGACAATAACAATGCCACCCCGAATCCCGTCGCCGGGCTGAGTTCACTGGAGTTTCTGGCATTCACACTGGGCAAAGAAGAATACGGTATTAACATTCAGCGGGTGCAGGAAATTCGCGGCTACGAGGCGGTGACACGGATTGCCAATGCGCCGGACTTTATCAAAGGCGTGATAAATCTGCGCGGGGTGATAGTGCCCATCGTCGATATGCGCATCAAATTCAATCTGGACAATCCGGCCTACGATGAATTCACCGTTGTCATTATTCTTCACGTCTGCCAGCGTGTGATAGGCATGGTCGTCGACAGTGTTTCCGACGTCATCAATCTGGTGCAAGAACAAGTCAAGCCAGCACCCGATATCGGCTCGCTCAATACCGGCCATTTAATTGGCGTCGGCACATTAGATGACCGCATGCTGATTCTGATCGACATAGACAAACTCATTTCCAGCGGTGACATGGGTTTAATAGAACAGCTCTCTGAATAATCTTCGCCACCGGATGAAGACAGACGAGCCCGTATCACCTCACTCACCAGAAGAGAATACAAATGAACATGAATATGAAAGTCGGCACAAGATTAGGCATAGGTTTTGGTATCGTCGTGATGCTGTTGATCGGTATGACCTTGTTTGGCGTTAATCGCATGAGTTCACTCAACGACGGCACCAGTCTACTGGTCAACGACCGTTACCCTAAAGTGGTGCTCGCCAATGAAATACTTGATGGAATTAATTTCAATGCACTTGCAATGCGAAATTTACTGATCACTGAAGATCCTGAAAAAATTAAAGCAGCGCTCAGCGAAATTAAATCTAACGTTACCCGTGTCGGCGAAAAAATTGCCCAGCTCGACAAAACGATTTCAACTGAAAAGGGTAAGCAGGTTTTCAATGAGGTGAAAGAAGCTCGCAGTAAATATGTAGTGACTCAAAACGAATATCTGAAATTAATCAGCGAAGGAAAAAAACAGGAAGCGGGTGAATATCTGTTGTCGTCTGTCGTACAGGCTCAGACTGCATATTTTTCTCAGGTACAAAACCTGATCGCGCTGATTGGCACCATCATGGTCAAAAGTGGTGAAGATGCCGAGAAAAATTATCAGAACAGCAGAAATATGCTGTCGGGCATCGCGATCATCGCGATCCTGCTGGCGTGCGGCTTCGCTTACTGGACAACACGCAGCATTACCCTGCCCTTGAATCAGGCGGTGCAGATTGCCCGCACGATTGCCGATGGGGATCTCACCAGCAAGATTCAAGTCGAATCCAGCGATGAAACTGGGCAGTTGTTGCAGGCGCTGAAAGACATGAATAGCAGCCTGGTCAGAATCGTGGCGCAGGTCAGAACAGGAACCGACACTATCGCTTCCGCTTCAACACAGATTGCTGCCGGTAATCTGGATCTGTCATCGCGCACCGAGGAACAGGCCAGTTCATTAGAAGAAACCGCCGCATCGATGGAAGAGCTGACCAGTACCGTCAAGCAGAATGCAGATAATGCGCGTCAGGCAAATCAACTCGCAGCAGAAGCGTCTGATGTGGCGATCAAAGGCGGCGATGTGGTCTCTGAAGTCGTCAGCACCATGTCATCCATCAATAATTCGTCGAAAAAAATCGTTGATATCATCAGCGTCATTGATGGCATCGCATTCCAGACCAACATTCTGGCGCTCAATGCCGCTGTCGAAGCAGCGCGTGCTGGCGAACAAGGCCGTGGCTTCGCCGTCGTTGCCAGCGAAGTCCGCAATCTGGCTCAGCGCAGTGCTGCTGCCGCGAAAGAAATTACGGTGCTGATCGGTGATTCTGTCGATCAGGTGTCGGCAGGTACGCTGCTGGTCAATAAAGCCGGCACCACGATGAGCGAGGTCGTCAGCAGCGTTCGCCGCGTCACCGACATCATGGCGGAAATTACCGCAGCGAGCCATGAACAAAGCACAGGCATAGAACAGGTCAATCAGGCCATCGCACAGATGGATGAAGTGACGCAACAAAATGCGGCGCTGGTTGAAGAAGCGGCGGCAGCAGCGGCCAGCCTCGAAGATCAGGCAAGCAATCTGTCAGAATTAGTCGATGTATTCCGGATAGACAGCACACAGATCGTGGCAAACACAGCCAGCTCAGCCAGCACGGTGGCATCGCACACGCAAAAAGCCGCTACAGCAGTCCGGCGTACTATGATGCAGAATCCGGCAAAACGTCTGACTAACACTTAACTATCCTGGCCGGGGCTCGCCCTTCACACGCGATGCTCCGCAACTGATCATAACGGAACTCCGGAGAAACGCAGCATGACAGCGCCCCCCTCCGGTTCAATCGTATCGCATGAAGAAATAAACTATACGAGGTGAATGTGATGGCCGGACAGAACAGAAGCTGATCATGATAGCCAGACTGCTCAAGAAAATACCTGTCGCTGATACGACATCATCAGCGCCAGCATCACTGCCCTCGCACGCCATCAACAAACCGGAAAATACAAGGCCAGGCAGTTTGCTGCAACCGTATGCAGACAGTATCGTCGCCAGCCTGAATGTGGGGCTCATCATTATCGATGAAGCTCTGCTGGTGTTGAGCGTGAATGATGGCGTCTGCAAAATCCTCGGACTTGATCATGCCAATCAGATGGCAGGCCAGCATTTGCGCACACTGTTACCGGCTCTTGAATCTCCACAGGTGTTACATCCGTTTCTGTCGGGTAAAACAGGAAAACGCTATCTGAGTATTCCTCACGAAAAAAGCCAGTTGCGCATCACCCTTACAGATATCGTCGGCGACCATGCGCAACAACACTCACTGATCACAATCGAAGACATCACCGAAGAGCACCGCTTACGTGAAGAGACTCTGGCTAATGCCGCCCACCACCGCAATCAGGCATCGCTGCTCGATAAAGCCAGCGACGCGATTATTGTCATTGGTATCAATCATCATATTTCGTATTGGAATAAGGCGGCAGAAAAGCTATATGGCTGGACGTGCAACGAAGCGCTTGGTAATTCCCCGGAAAATTTATTGTGGGATGATGAAGCAGCGTTTAATGAAGTAACACGTCTAACGATAGAAGACGGTGAATGGCGCGGTGAAATTTCACAGCGACACAAAGATGGCACACCATTCGTTGTGGAAAGCCAGCGCACGCTGGTCAGGGATGAAAACAAGCGGCCAAAATCGATTCTTATTATTAATACCGATATCACCGAGCGCAAAGCGACTGAAGAAAAAATCCGTCATCTGGCTTTATACGACAGCCTGACCAGACTGCCAAACCGCATGCTGTTCATGGACAGGCTGAGGCAAGCGATCAGTAATGCCAGCCGTTATCAACGACGATTGGCGATCCTGTTCCTGGACCTGAACCGCTTTAAAGAAATTAATGATACGCAAGGCCACGATGTTGGTGATCAGGTATTGATACAAGTCGCACAGCGTTTTGAAGCAACGCTACGCGGCGAAAAAACACTGGCGCGGCTGGGTGGTGATGAATTCATCATCGTCACCGAAGTTGAAGATCAGGTTGCCGCAGCGATGATAGCCGAGCGTCTGCAACAGACGCTGCTGGCGCCGCTGCGCCTCGGCAATGATCATTTTTCAGTCGGGGTCAGCATAGGTTTATCGTTTTATCCTGAAGACAGCGACAATGCCGATGACCTGATGAAGTGCGCCGACATTGCCATGTATAAAGCGAAAACGACAGGCGCAGGTTATATCGCTTATCAGGCGAAAATGAGTGCCGACCTGAATGAGCAGATGCACATTGCCAGAAATCTGAATCAGGCAATGAATGCGGATAAATTAGAGTTGTATTACCAACCCAAAATCAATCTGAAGACTGGCGAGATTGACGGCGCGGAAGCCTTGTTGCGCTGGAACGATGCAGAGCGCGGCTGGATCAGCCCGGCGCAATTTATTCCGATTGCAGAAGCGCGCGGCATGATGGCGCAGTTAGGCTTATGGGTACTCGAACGAGCCTGTCGTCAGATTTGTGCGTGGCGAACGGCGGGCTACCATTTTCATGGCCGATTGGCGATCAATCTGTCAGCCCAGCAACTCAGCGACCCGGAACTGGCCGACAAAATCCTGCAAACCGTGCGGAACGCAGGTCTCAGTCCGGCATGCATAGAGCTGGAACTGACAGAAAGCAGCCTGATGCATAACGTAGCGCAGTCTATCGATATCATGAAATCGCTGAAGATAATGGGATTTGCTTTATCGATCGATGATTTTGGCACTGGCTATTCTTCTCTTTCCTATTTAAAATGTTTCCCTGTGGACACATTAAAAATTGATATCTCTTTTATTCGTGACATGCTCAATGAGCATCATGACCATACCATTGTTACCACCATCATTGGTATGGCGCGCAACCTCGGCCTCAAAGCGATCGCCGAAGGAGTAGAAACTCCGGAGCAGGCAACAAGCTTGCTCGAGCTCGATTGCGATCACGCGCAGGGATATTACTTTGGTCGCCCTGAACCTGCGCCAATATTTGCCTCACGTTGGCTGCGATGTTCAACGGACATCGCGTGAACTAAAAAAACGGTCGGGCTTAGTATCCGGCTATCCGTCTCCCCTTTACATTCAGAATAAAATACTATGCGTCTTAACACGCCTGTCACCAATCACGAGTACATACTCAGCGATACTGAAACCATTGTCTCCACTACCGATCTGCAAGGCAACATCACCTACGCCAACCCTTATTTCGTTCAGGTCAGCGGTTATACCGAAGATGAATTAATCGGTCAGCCGCAAAATATTCTGCGCCATCCGGATATGCCAGCCGAAGCATTTGCCGATTTATGGGCCACCATCAAAAGCGGGCAGCCGTGGACCGGCATGGTCAAAAACCGCTGCAAAAACGGTGATTTTTACTGGGTGCTGGCGAATGTTACGCCCGTCGTCGAAAATGGCCGTCCGGTCGGCTACATGTCGGTGCGAACGAAACCGGGACGTGAACTGGTGCAGCAAACCGCGGCCTTGTATAAAGAAATCAAAGCGGGCAATCCACGTAAAGTTAAAATCAGTCGCGGCAGCGTCAAACTGACTGGCATCGCTGGTGTGTGGAATACATTGCGCTATCTGTCACTGCAACAGCGCGCCAACTGGAATCTTGGCTTTCTGATTCTGCTGATGAGTGCCATGCTGGTACAGAATCTGTTTTTTAATTCTGAGCCCTCGGGCTGGCTGACAGCCTTGTCAGCGATTGGCATTGTCACCGCGTTCAATTTCTGGCACGCCTTGCATCGCGCCGTGATCGTGCCTTTGCATCAGGCGCTGAAAGCCAGTCAGATCATGGCGGGCGGTGATCTGACGCAGGAGATAGACAGCCACGGTAAAGACGATATGGGTCAATTGCTGCGCGCCTTGCGCCAGTTAAATATCAATCTGTATTCGATTGTCGGTGATGTGCGCCGCAGCTCAGACCAAACCCGTATCGCCACCAGCGAAATCGCCGCTGGCAATATGGATTTATCGGAACGTACCGAATCGCAGGCCGCGGCACTGGAAGAGACGGCTTCCAGCATGAATCAACTGGCCACGACCGTCGATCACAATACGGCGCACGCGGTACAGGCGAACCAGATGGCAGGCGATGCCTCTCAGGTCGCTGACAAAGGCGGCGCCATCGTGTCACAGGTTGTCTCGACCATGAATGACATTAATACGTCTTCCAAAAAAGTGGTCGATATCATCAGCCTGATTGAGGGTATCGCATTCCAGACAAATATTCTGGCGCTCAATGCGGCCGTTGAAGCGGCGCGCGCAGGCGAACAAGGGCGTGGCTTTGCCGTGGTTGCCACCGAAGTGCGGCATCTGGCACAACGCAGTGCGAACGCTGCAAAAGAAATCAAAGATCTGATTCAGCTTTCCGCCGAAAAAATTGATGCAGGAACGTCATTGGCCGGAGCCGCCGGCGATACCATGCGCGACATCATCAGCTCAGTACAAAATGTCCGCAATGTCATGGGTGAAATTGCTTCGGCATCACGCGAACAGAGTGCCGGTATCGCCAAGGTGAATGCCGCCGTCCGTCACATGGATGATGTGACCATACAAAATGCCGCACTGGTCGAAGAAGCTGCTGCTGCCGCCAACAGTTTGCAGGAGCAAACCATCAAAGTCGTACAGGCCCTGGCGGTGTTTAAGCTGGATAAAAAAATACGCCGCTGACACTTGCGGACGCGGCGTAGTCTGAATGGTCTGCCATCGTTACTGCTAACGATGGCCTGGCTTACTCTTGCTCGTCGGCTTCCGGCTCCATGCCGGTTTGTACGCTCTTGCCCTGTCCCAGCAAGACTGGCGGCACATAGGTCGCCAGCAAATGTTCGCGGCTGGCGGGCGTTTCCAGACTGATACGGCCCAAAGCACCGCTGCGGTAATCGAGCAGCAAGGTATGCGAGGCTTTTTCAAAATCCCAGTCGCCGCCCTTGAGTTTATAACCGCGTTTTTGTGCGATGCCTTCGATCACGGCTACCGCATCCATGCCTTCCAGATTAAAGCCGTAGCGTGTCACTAATGACTTCGGATAATGAATCAGCAATTGCTCGGCGAGGAAAGTGGCGATCTCTTCTTCGATCAGCGCATTGATACCGATCGCATGGCTGGCTGCCAGCATCAGGCCGTCGGTAGGATGTTCGATCTTCGGCCACAACATACCCGGCGTATCGGTCAATATCATGTTTTTACCGAGATACAGGCGTTGCTGCGTCTTGGTCACCGCAGGTTCATCACCGACGTTGGCGACGCGTTTTTTCAGCAAGGCATTCATCAGCGTCGATTTACCGACGTTAGGAATGCCCATGATCATCATGCGCAAAGGCTTGGTCGGCACGCCACGATGCGGCGCGAGCTTCAGTGCAAAACCGGGCACCTTGGCAACGTCTGCCGGTTTTTTGCAGCTCATGGCGACCGCAAACACGTCTTTCTGGGCGTTGTAGTAATCCAGCCAGAATTTAGTGGCATTCGGATCAGCCAGATCGGCTTTGTTTAAAATTTTCAGGCAAGGGCGTTGGCGGAAAACGCGCAGTTGCTCCACCATAGGATTGCAACTCGCCTGCGGAATGCGGGCATCCAGCACTTCTATCACCAGATCGGTGTTTTCCATGGTTTCCGCCGCCTTCTTGCGGGCAGCGTTCATGTGGCCGGGGAACCATTGTATCGACATGCGTATTCTTCTTATCAGCAAAAACAAAGCGATATTGTACGGAACTCTGCCCTGCTCCACGCAGAATCTGCGCAGAAGTTTGTGTTTTGCCCCAATAATCTGCATAAATAGGGGGGTATATGCGATTTTTGCCTTAATCTCTAAGTAAATAAAGGGCTTTAAAATATACTCCCCCCAGTATTTTTTGGCCTTATACGGCTGGAATAACGCTATTCTGAGCCGCTGAGCGCAACCGGTACGCTGATCGCTGTTATGTGGCAATGATGCGGCAATGCGTTGGCGGTTTTTCGTTTATATTGTGATATTGCTGGTCAACATCCGGCTGAACCTGTCTTCATCACATCGCCAGGAAAAATGATGCCGTCCACCACCTCTCTGCTGACACGCATGCTTAAACACCTTGCGGCGTTGCTGTGCGCCGCGCTGCTATCCACCAATATCTATGCCGAGACCATGATGAAAGAGCCTGCGAATTCCAGCGATCGCCAGCTGACAGAAAAAATCATCCGCAATTTATCGCCTTGCTTTCAGACTGTCGGTGTGACGCAGGCAGCGGCCCATGCATTTCCGCAAAGCGCCGCCTTGCCGCCGGACAGTGAACTCATCGTGGTGACTGCGATGCCAACGACCGGCCCGAGAATTTCAGACAGCTACCATTACACACTGGCCGTGCACCAGTCACGCCAGCAAGTATTCATCAAACAGGTCGGCGGTATCGGCGGCCTGCAAAAAGTATTCGGCCCGATACCGGTTGATCGTCTGTGCCAACAGGAAGGCAGCGGCGAAAAGTAAATGTCTGCGTCTTTTTCTGTGCTCTTGTAACATAAGCGCACTCTGCATCAGGTGGAAAAACTGTCAGCAGTACGTCCGCCGCAATACCCTGAAAACAAACGCTGTGATGATCTGACTTTGTTGCCAGAGCATCGCCCGAATTTTGGATTTTTTATGCCCTCAACATCACCAAGCAAGCCATCCGGTTTACCCAGACTACCGGCACGTTATGCCGGCATCGTCATGCCCTTCTTTTTGTCTGTCATCATGACCTGCATCGTCTCTGCCATCAGCACTTTGCGCAGCGTCGGTCTGGCGAATAATTTCGTCGCGATGTGGATGGGTTCATGGGGAATTTCATGGCTCGTTGCCTTTCCCGTCTTGCTGCTGATTCTGCCCGTGGTCAGAAAAATGACGGCGATGGTGGTCGCGCCACATCCTTGATGCAGAGGCGCGCTGGCTATAAATTTGCCGGGAAATATCGTTGAACTCAATGCATAGTTCAACTCATCAAAGAGTGAAATAAAAAAACGCCCATGTCTGAATCACATGGGCGTTTTTTGTATCAATCTCATCGGCTGGCATCGTGACGATGCGCAGCCGTGTTGTTTTACTTCGCTGTAATCGTGACTGGCACCGATGCCTGTGCCGTGCGTCCGGCGGAATCGGTCACCACGACTTTCAGGGTATAGCTGCCGGTAACTGGCGCTGGCCAGCTGGCGGTGATCGCCAGACTACTGCTCATGGAAAAACTCATCCCCAGAGGCACGCCGGAAATCGATATCGATACCCAGCTGACGCCCGGATCAGAAATACTGATCTGCCCTGTCAGCGCTTTACCTGCCACACCGGTCATCGCTGGAGCCGTAATCACAGGACCACTGACTACCGCTGCCGACACAACAATGGTGTATACCGCCTGACCGCTGAGTCCTGTTTTGCTGTCCTTGGCGATCGCAGTCACGTTATATGTACCGACTACTGGCGCTGCCCAGCTGACGACACCGCTGGTGCTGACCGCCATACCGGCCGGTGCGCCACTGAGGCTATACGTCACAGGGTTAGCAGCAGTCAGCACGACAGAGAATGACAACGGTGTGCCTGCTTTCGCACTGATCGTGCCGCCCGTCACCACCGGTGCCTTCGCCGCAGCAATCGTGATGTTGTAAACCGCTTTGCCACTCAGCGCTGTTTTGCTATCGGTTGCAGTGACCGTCACCGCATAGGTTCCCGCGACAGGTGTCGTCCATGTCACGACGCCTGTGCTGGCAATCGTCATACCCGACGGTGCACCGCTCAGCGCATACGTCAGCGGATTTGTTGCCGTTGCCGAAACAGTGAAAGTCAATGCTGTACCAACCTGCCCGCTGATCGCAGCGCCAGTCACCACCGGTGCAGTCGGCGCGATTGCAGTTCCTGTCAGCGTGCTGATCAGATTACCGATGTTCGGCGTCCCCAGACCCGTCAGTTGATCGTAACCCGTCTTCGCGTAGCAGCTGGCACAGGTTCCGTCTGAGCCTTTGGTAATGTCAGCAAACGTGCTGGCATACGTTCCCGGCACGGTAGAAATCTGACCATACAACAGGCTGTGTGGCTGGCCCAGCGGGGCTTTTGCCAGTTGCGCGCGGGTCGCATTTGCCACCGCGACGATACCCGCCCATTGTGGCGTCGATAAGCTGGTGCCACCGGCGCTGATCCAGTTGACCGTTGCGCTACCTGGGTTGATGACAGCCACATACTGACCAGTCGATGGGTCCGCATTGAACGCTACGTCGGCGACAGTGCGACGGGCAAGCGTGCCCATGCCGGGAACGCTGCTGTTCTGATAAGCCGGCAAAGCCGTGTAGGCGCTAGTGCCGCCACCAGTACCTGACCAGCCGCTTTCAACCCGCGCGCCGCTGCCGGAATACGTCAGTGAAGTGCCGCCAACCGCCACCACATAAGGCGAAACCGAAGGCCAGCTGACGGCAGCACCGGAATCACCGGTCGCTGCCAGATACGTCATTTTGGCGGCACTGAAAGCAGCATCGACCGACGCTGTCCAGTTACCTTCTGCCGCGCCGAAACTCATCGACACCACGCCCGGCCCCATCGCGTTCGCCAGTTTGACCGCACCGAGTAAGCTATTCAGCGAAGCATCGGCGGCCTCGATCAGAACGATGCGTGCCAGCGGTGCAGTTGCATGCGCCCACTGCACATCGAGTGTGATCTCAGTCGCCCAGCCAGAGTTGTATGCTGGAGCAGTGCCAGTCAGTGTACCGCTTGCGGTGTTGTAGGCAAGCACTAATTCACAAGCGTTGGTCGCCGGTGCTGCCAACGGCAAGGCGCTGGTGGCCGCCAGAGTTTTCGCAGTACAACCAGGCAAACCGAATTTTTGATTAAACGCCGCCAGTTCGGCGGCAACATTCGGATCGTGATACGCATCGACGATATAAATCGTTTGTCCTGCGCCAAGTTGCGCGGCCTGTGCGGCTGTCAGCCCGGTCATGCTTGCAGGCAGAGCTGCAAGACCGTATGCCGCACGGATTTGCGCCGGCGTATAAGTCGATACCACGCTGGACGTGGCTTGCGGTTGTATCACGCTGTTACCCGGTAAAGAGCGCACACGTGCCCCCTGCGCGCCCTGTTGCGCCTGCACTTCCTGCATCGCAGTCACGGTCAGGCCACGATCGGATAATTGCTGAAATTCTTCCGGTATCGCCTGTTGACGCGGCCCCATCAGTGCCGACGCGCTGCTGTTCAACGCATCGATATCGGTTGGCGTATCGAGCAACACAGGGGCAACGTGAAATGTCGGTTGTGCTATCTGCGACGCTGCCGTTTCCGGCAATTGGACAACATCCGCACTGAGTGTCGTGGTCGCAGTCGCAATCGCGGCAGGTGCCTGATTCAGCGACGCATTATCAGAATTACTGCCACAGGCACTCAGCAAGGCAAGCAGACTGGCAGTAAGAATCCGGGGGACAGGTTTGGTGACAGGCATGGGCTCAGCTCTCTGTTGTTAGCGAGGGCCACGCGAAATACCTGATGACATCACAGGATAGTCAGCAACCCCGCTACCGTGGCGCGTCAGCGCTGTAGGCCGGAGGCTTTGCGTCTCTGCCTTTCGACAGATTTGCCCTCAGAATCGTCGCACCGCAAATGCGATACGAATACATACGAATAAAGTAAACGATGCTGAGTGTAAGGAGTATGCCGGCGGAATAACAGCGTACAAATGTTAAAGAAGTTTGAAACGATATCGTCATTGACATCATTTTGTCGCCAACCTGCAACGAAACCAATTTGCAGATAACAGCACGGGCACAACGCCATTCAGAAAGCCACCGGCGTTTTTTATCAGTTACTGAAAAACTGCCGGAAAAACTATCTTTTTAAAGAAAAAAGGGGAGTATCTGCCGTTTTTGCTCAATTGTCCTTACAAACAAAGGGCTTTGCAGAATACTCCCCCCAGTATTTAAAGAGGCAAAACAGCAGAAAAACGATGGCTTGCCGTCATTTATTCAAGATCAGCAAGAACTTTCAAATGCGCAGTCACGCTGCGGGCGAGCGCCGAGAGGTTGTAGCCGCCTTCCAGACAACTGACGATGCGGCCTTTGGAATAGTCTTTCGCGACCGCCATCACCTGCCTGGTCAGCCAGGCGAAATCGGCTTCCGTCAGCCCCAGTTGCCCCATATCGTCTTCGCGGTGCGCATCAAACCCGGCCGAGATAAAAATCATTTCCGGCTGAAATGCGCGCAAGGCTGGCAACCATTTTTCAGTGACCAGCGTGCGGATCACATCGCCATAGCTGTGCGCCGGGACGGGCACGTTGACCATATTACTGGCCGGTTCGCTATCGCCGGAATACGGATAAAAAGGATGCTGAAAAAAACTCACCATCAGCACTTGCGGGTCATCACGGAAAATATCTTCGGTGCCATTGCCGTGATGCACGTCGAAATCAACGATGGCAACACGCTGCAAGCCGCGCACATCGAGCGCATGACGGGCAGCAATCGCGACGTTGTTAAACATACAGAATCCCATCGATTCTTTGCGGCTGGCATGATGTCCCGGTGGCCGTACCGCGCAAAAAGCATTTTCGATTTCGGCATCGATCACCGCATCAGTTGCGGCGATCGCCGCCCCTGCCGCGCGCAGACAGGCACGCCAGGTGTAGCTATTTAAAGCAGTGTCGGCATCGAGTGGAAAGTGATCGTATTCGGAATGTTCGGACGGACAATTTTCGCGTATCCGGTAAATCGCGTCCGCTGTGTGCACCCGCGCTAAGTCACTTTCTTCTGCCGACGGCGCATCGCGGTGATCCAGCAAGGTGCTGATGCGGCTGGCGATCAGTTGGTCTTCTATCGCCTGCAAACGTTCTGGTGATTCCGGATGCCATGATCCCATTTCATGGCGTTTGCAATCTGCATGGGTGTAATACGCGGTTGTCATGTCTCGGATTTTTGTAGATTTAGCTATCAGTTTCACCTTATTTAGCGGCTTTTGCAAATGCGCCTGTCCGGCCAGTGCAGGGATTACAACAAGCCGGTTTAATTCGGCTACACTGTGCGCTGATTTTTACGCGAGGAAATACATGTTTTCCCAATTGCATAAAGTTGCAAAACAAGTCAATAACGTCATTATCGGTAAAGAGCTGCAAATCCGTCAGGCGCTGGCCTGTTTGCTCGCTGGCGGTCATTTGTTAATCGAAGATTTGCCCGGCGTTGGTAAAACTACACTCGCGCACGCTCTCGCGATTTCGCTGGGTCTGAAATTTAACCGTCTGCAATTCACCAGCGATTTACTACCCGCCGATGTCATTGGTGTGTCGATTTTTGACCGCGAAAAAAATCAGTTTATTTTTCACCCCGGCCCGGTATTCACTCAGGTCTTGCTGGCCGATGAAATTAACCGCGCCACACCAAAAACACAGTCTTCCCTGCTCGAAGCGATGGAAGAGCATCAGGTCTCAGCCGAAGGCCAGACGCGCAAACTGCCTGCCCCATTTTTCGTGATCGCAACGCAAAATCCTGCGCATCAGGTCGGCACCTTTCCGTTACCGGAATCACAGCTGGACCGTTTTCTGATGTGTCTGTCACTCGGTTATCCGGATGCGGCGGCAGAACGTGCGCTGTTATTAGGTGAAGACCGTCGCGCTTTGCTGTCAAAGCTGCCAGCATTGATGCAGGCCAGCGAGTTATTGCAGGCGCAGCAGCAGCTCAAACAAATACACACCTCGCCGTCGTTGGTTGATTTTGTGCAGGCGCTGGCACAGGCTACCCGCCAGGGCGATGTCTTTGCCGAAGGCATGAGCCCGCGCGCATCGCTCGCCTTGTTGCAGGCGGCGCGTGCCTGGGCGGCACTTGAGGGGCGTGATCATGTACTGCCGGAAGACGTGCAGGCCATCATGATTCCGGTGATTGCTCATCGCCTGCGCCCGCTTAAATCAGTCAATGGTAAAGCCAGCGCCAGCGCAGATTTACTGGCGCAAGTGATCAAGCGCGTTGCCGTCTGATGTGTACTGAACCGGGAACCGGATGCAATGCTGACCGCTTTATCTGAACGCTGGAAAGCCCGCCTGCACAAGATCATTTTTCTTGAGCATCAACCTGAGAGTGGTGAAGTTTTTCTGAAACAACGCCGCGTCTTCACGTTGCCAAGCAAGGCAGGCTGGATGTTTTTGCTGATGCTGCTGATCTTGTTTATTTCTGCGACTAATTACAGTCTCAGCCTCGGTTTTGCATTGACGTTTGTGCTCGGCAGCGTCGCGCTGGTGAATGTTTTCTTTTGCTTCAGAAATCTCGCCTACCTGCATCTCGATACCGGCCCGGCGCAAGCCGTGTTTGCTGGCGAAGAAACGCACTTCACCATTTTTCTGATCAATCGGCGCAAATATCAGCGCTACGCGATCTGGATCGGCTTCAACGAAAAAAATGCACCGGAAAAAGCGGTGGATATTGCCCCGGACAGCCGAACCAGCATACACCTGAACTATCCGACGCGCAGCCGCGGCTGGCAGGCGATTCCACGGGTGCGCCTGCAAACCTGGTTCCCACTTGGCTTGTTACGCGCCTGGAGCACCTGGCTGCCAGACGCACGGGCGCTGGTGTATCCGGAGCCGGAAGAACATGCGCCGCCGCTACCGACTTCTGGCGCACCATCGAATGAACTAGAAGGCCAGGGTGGCAACGAGGATTTCTCAGGCGTGCGGGCGTATCAGCCGGGCGACGCACTCAAACATCTGGCGTGGAAACAAATCGCCCGCGTCGATCCTGCGCTCGGCGGGCAACTGGTGACCAAACAATTCACCGGTGGTGCTGGCAACGATATTTTGCTGGATTTTTCTGCCCTGCCAAGAACGATGAATCTGGAACTCAAACTCTCGCGCATGACCCGATGGGTGCTGGAAGCAGATCAGGCCGGGTTGCAGTACGGTTTTAAGCTCGGGCAGGAAGATTACGCCCCGGCGCAGGGACCGGCACATCGCGATGCGTGCCTGCGCGCCTTAGCGCTTTACGAATTGTGATCAGGTGACTATGCGCCGGCCTTTTTCCATGCCCGTTTTCAGTCGCGATAAAGCAGATACACTGCTGTTAATCATCGCCTGCCTGAGTGTATTGCTGCCGCATTTTTCGCATCTGGGAACATGGGTCAGTGTCAGTTGCGTTGGGCTGCTAATGTGGCGTGGCTGGCTGACGCTGACAGGTCGCCGCCTGCCTCCAGGATGGATACTGATTCCGGTGTCGGCGCTGATGATGCTGGGCGTCTATCTGAATCATAAAACCTTCTTTGGACGTGAGGCTGGCGTCACCATGCTGGTGCTGCTGCTGACCTGTAAATTATTAGAGATGCACGCAAAGCGGGATCTGTTTGTCGTACTTTTTCTGGGTTTCTTTTTACTGCTGACCAGCTTTTTTTATCAGCAAACCATCGCAGCAGCAGTCATGACACTAGTCTCAGTGAGTCTGCTGCTCACAGCACAATTGTCATTCCACTACACCGGTCTTTTCCCATCCCTGAAACAACGCCTGAAATTAGGCTTCGGCATGATGGCACTGGCAATTCCGCTGACCTTGTGTGCGTTCTTTCTTTTCCCCAGAATACAAGGCCCGCTCTGGGGTTTGCCGGGTGATGCACATAGCGGACGCTCAGGCTTATCGGAAACGATGTCACCGGGCGGCATCAGTGATCTGGTGTTGTCAGAAGAGATTGCGTTCAGGGTGAAATTTTCGCAGCCGCTACCGAATAAATCACTGCTGTACTGGCGCGGGATTGTAATGACGGAATTCGATGGCAAAACCTGGTCGCCATCCCGCTTTTTGCAAAAAAATAGCGGCGATATTGCGCAGTACGCTGGAACACCGATCACGCAGGAAATTATCCTGGAACCACAGAGCCAGCGCTGGTTGTTTGCTCTGGATTTACCAGCGGCAGCACCGCAGACAGATGGCAACACTATCGCCACGATCAACCGGCAAATGGAATTGCGCAGCAACGATATCATCAGCCAGCGTCTGCGTTATCAGGTGACGTCTTATCCGCAATATCGTTACCTCGTCGAAAACAATCTGAGAGATTTACACCGGGCATTGGAAATACCTGCCGGTTACAATCCGCGCAGCGCGGCCTTTGCGGACACATTACGGCGTCAATACGGCGATGACAGCGCGCTAATCAACGCCGTATTGCAGTATTTTCGCAAGGAAGCATTTACTTACACGCTGGAACCACCGCTGCTCGGCATCAATAGTATTGACGATTTCTTGTTCAAGAGCAGAGCCGGGTTTTGCGAACCTTATGCGAGTGCGTTTGTGAATCTGATGCGGCTGGCCGGTATTCCGGCAAGAATCGTGACGGGTTATCAGGGTGGAACACTGAATGAAGTCGACGGCTATTTTGAAGTCCGCCAATCTGATGCCCATGCATGGACAGAAGTATGGCTCGAAGGCCAGGGCTGGGTGCGCGTCGACCCGACGGCCGCCGTCGCGCCAGAACGGGTTATGCAAAATCTGAATCAGGCAATTCCCAAACGCGGCTTTGCGGGGCTGATGAATTTTGCCTTGTCCGGCAATTCATGGAGCCAAGCTATGCGCATGCGCCTCGACGCCATCAATAACTCCTGGAATCAGTGGGTACTCAATTACAACCAGCAAACGCAGAAAAACTTTCTCAGTTCCTTAGGCTTTAAAGACATAGACTGGTCGCGCATCAGTTTGCTGTTTTTTATCACGGGCAGCCTCATTATCGGCGCAATTGCCCTGCCGTTGATGCTGAACAGACCTTCGATCCCGGCAATGGATAGAGTATACTTGGCGTTCTGCAAAAAAATGGCAAAGAAAACACCGCCCCGCGCAGTGGATGAAGGGCCATATGCGTATCTGCACAGATTGAAAAAAACATTGCCAGCAAAAGATATTCCCCCGGTGGAAAAATTCCTGCGCACCTATATCAATGCGAAATATGGACAAACCACCGTTCCGGAAAGCCAGCGTATACGCCAACTGAAAATCCTGTTAGCAGCCTGTCGCTAATTTACTGAACAAGCACTTGACATCGACCATTGTGAAATCTATTCAATACCTCGTCCGCAGTTGCTTCTGTGCTGCGATCGTCAGCAGCATCGCTCTGCCCGCATTAAGCGCGACACCTTCAGCAAACAAAACGTCTGCCAAGCACGGTGCTAAGGCGGCCTCTGCGACACCCGTGATGCAAGAAAATGTTCGCTTCAATGAATGGAAAGAAGTCTCCGCATTCATTACGGAAATGGTGGATAAACATCAGTTTGACAAAGCGCAGTTACAAACCGTATTTGAACAAGTGCGCTACGTTGAAAGCGCAAGGCAACTGATGAGACCTGCTCCTGCAGGGAAACCGAAAAACTGGAAAGCCTATCGCGCCCGTTTTGTGGAACCCTACAGGATAGAGGCAGGCGTCGCATTCTGGAATAAATATGCAGATGCGCTGGAGCGCGCACGCCAGCAATACGGTGTACCACCAGAGATCATCGTCGGTCTGATCGGTGTGGAAACCATTTTTGGAAAAAATACCGGAAAATTCCGGGTCATGGATGCGCTGACAACACTGGCCTTTGACTATCCGGACACGCCGACCAGAGATGCCCGCATGCAGTTCTTCCGCAATGAGCTGGAAAACATGCTGCTGATGGCAAGAGAATCTGGCGTCGACCCCTTTGCATTTAAAGGCTCTTACGCAGGTGCGATAGGCTGGCCGCAATTCATGCCAGGCAGCATACGTAAATTTGCGGTCGATTTTGACGGCGATGGCAGCATCAATCTGACCGATTCCCCCGTCGATGCCATCGGCAGCGTCGCTCACTACCTGGCGATGCATGGCTGGAAAAGAAATCTCCCGGTCACCTTCCCGGCTACCCTGATTTCAAGCGAAGCAAACCCGGCGTTATTACAGACAGCGCTGAGCCAGGGATTGCGTGCCAGCTATTCTCTGGCGGAATTAAAAACCTTTATCAGCACGGCAAGCAGTGATGCACCGAGCAACATACAGTATGGCGTTATCGACCTGCAGAATGGTGACGAAGCCACCGAATACTGGCTGGCAACTGATAATTTCTTCGCGATTACGCAATATAACCGGAGTTATTTTTATGCCATGTCGGTGTTTGATCTGGGGCGAATCATCAGTGCGGCAAAAGAAAAATAGGTATATGTCAGCTTGAACAAAACTTTTTAACAATATGTTTCGTTTTCACCAATTGATTTAAGGTACTTTTTACCCAATACTATATTCGTAAGTAATTGCTAGCATGCAAAAGACGGAAATAACCATCCATTGCGTGCTTTTTTAAAAACAAGCGTTGCGATTAATTGTAAATTAATCTACAGTGATATTGTCTTATTAATACTAATGCATGTTTGATGCTAAGTGTGAATAGGGATTTAACAATGGTTTGCTATTCTTGCTAAAAGCAAATTCTATTTTAAAGTTACAATGTTACCGTTTGATTAATTCTCATTGAAGCAATTAAATCCAGCATCAATAGACTAGACAGCGAGGTAATTATGGCAAATTTAACCCAGCTTGAATCGGATGAGATCGACTACGATCCCAACAATCTTTTAGATACTCTGATCAAGCAATTGCATTTGAAAAATGACGCAGCACTCTCAAGAGCGTTAGAAGTTGCACCACCGGTCATCAGCAAAATCAGACATCGTCGTCTGCCTGTAGGCGCTTCGTTGTTGATCCGCATGCATGAAATCAGCGATATCAGCATCAAAGAATTACGCGAACTGATGGGTGACCGTCGTGCGAAATTCCGCATCAGCGACAAGCAATTCAAGCCAAAAGACGCAGCTTAAATGCTTTCCGGCCAATCCCCGGCGACAGATAAAGCAAAATACCGAAACTACTTGTGAGAGTAATTTCGGTATTTTTTTTGGGGTGTGACAAAATTAACCGAGCGTATCTGCACCCAGACTTGCCGGAGACTCAGGCCGGGAAGACACCAGTCGATAAATAGCGATCGCCGCGGTCACATACGATAAACACGATTGTTGCGTTTTCTACTGTCTCCGCAATTCTCAGTGCAATTTCACAGGCACCCGCCGCTGAAATACCGCAAAAAATTCCCTCTTCCGCAGCGAGTCTGCGTGCCATGTGCTCGGCATCCCCCTGGCTTACTGATTCCACCTGGTCAACTTTGGCTTTATCGAAAATTTTAGGCATGTACGCTTCCGGCCATTTGCGAATGCCGGGGATTTGCGAACCCTCTTCTGGTTGTGCGCCAATAATCTGAATCTGCGGATTTTGCTGCTTCAGATAAGCAGAAACTCCCATGATCGTTCCGGTCGTCCCCATTGCGCTGACAAAATGAGTGACTTTTCCCTTTGTATCCCGCCAGATTTCCGGTCCGGTACCTTCAACATGCGCAAGAGGATTATCCGGATTCGCGAACTGATCCAGAATCAAACCCTTGCCTTCTTTTTGCATTTGTTCGGCCAGATCCCGCGCATACTCCATGCCGCCGGTTTTTGGTGTCAGTATGATCTCGGCACCGTATGCAGCCATACTCTGACGACGCTCGATACTCAGATTTTCCGGCATCAGTAAAATCATTTTGTAACCACGCATGGCGGCTACCATCGCCAGTGCAATACCAGTATTGCCACTGGTCGCCTCAATCAGGGTGTCACCAGGTTTCAGTTGGCCCCGCTCTTCAGCGCGCCTGATCATCATTAATGCGGGTCTGTCTTTGACTGAGCCAGCTGGATTATTACCCTCCAGTTTGCCTAATATAATGTTGTTGCGACGCCGATTTTCCTCACCCGGTATTCTTTGTAAACGTACTAAAGGGGTGTTACCAATCGTGTCTTCAATAGTCAGGTAAGACATAGTTATCAATAGTCGTGAAACACAAGCTTATTCTAAACGCACTTGAATTCTGCCGCATGGCGCTTATTGCGGCGTGTCAGATCAGAAAACAGCGCTATCTCACTGTTTTCACAGGTAAATATCGCAGCTGACAGCATTCAGAAACAGATATATTCCTTATACATAATTCGCATAAGCTAATAAAAAAGCCTCCGATGATTCAAAATCGGAGGCTTTTACGTAAAACACAGGCGATGACGGTGAAGATCGAGACCTGAAAATAAGACTATTTAATCAGATTATTTTGCTTTGCCTTCTTTAGCACTGGCGGCCGCTTTCTCAGCAGCATCCGCTTTTTCTGCTTTCGCTGCTTTTTTCTCTGCTTTTGATGCTTTTACTGGTTTTTCCGGTGTTTTTTCTGTCGCCTTATCATCGGCTTTTGTTGCTTTAGCAGGTACATCCGCAGGCTTAGCATCCGCTTTAGGGTCTTTTGCTGCTTTTGCAGGTTTGCTTGCTGACTTGTCTGCAGCAGCTGGTTTAGCTGGTGCGCCTGGCTTTGCCTGCCCATTCACGGTCAGCCCAGCTTCGGACAGCTTGGTAGAATTTTTATCGCCAATTCCCTTCACACGTGCTTCGAAATCAGCCCAGTCTTTGAAACTGCCATTTTTTGTGCGCTCTTCGATTATCGCCTTGGATTTGGCAGGACCTATGCCTTTAATTCCATCCAGAGCAGCCTGATCGCCTTTATTGACATCAACGTCGGCAAACGCAAAACCCATGGTGGCAACCATTGCAGCCACTGCCAATAATAATTTCTTGAACATATGAAGACTCCCCAAAAAGTGATGAACTTTAATGATCATGTTTCATTTTCTAAAATGCCAGAAAACGAAACATGATTATTAACGGTAAAAGCACATAAGGGTTGACTTATTTTCACCAGATTGAGAGAAAACTACACCTTTGAGAATAATTCTTCTTTTGTCACGGTCGCAGTACCCAGTTTGCCAACCACAATTCCACCAGCCCTGTTAGCGATCACTACGGCATCCTGCATACGCATACCATTCGCCATCATCACTGCCATCGTCGCGATGACGGTATCTCCGGCGCCGGAAACATCAAAGACTTCGCGAGCCATTGCAGGCACGTGCGTGACATCTTCTTCGGTAAATAGGGTCATTCCCTCTTCAGAACGCGTCAATAACAAACCTTGCAAATCTAATTTACGCCGTAAATTTTGTGCTTTTTCAGTCAGTTCAGCCTCGTTCGCCCATTCGCCGATAATCAGTTTCAGTTCTGATTTATTCGGCGTTAATAATGTTGCTCCTGCATAGCGGGCGAAATCACTGCCTTTAGGATCTACAAGAACAGGCTTACCAGCGTCCTTTGCGGCTTGTATCATCGCCTTCACATTCATCAGACCGCCTTTGGCATAATCGGAAAAAATGACGACGTCATACGCACTCAGCAAGGCATTGAAACGATTCAGTTTGTCTCTGAGAACAATTTCTGTCGGCTTTTCCTCAAAATCAATACGTATCAGTTGTTGCTGGCGACCGATCACACGTAATTTGATGATCGTTGATATTTGTTTGTCGCGGCTGAGGTAACTGGAAATACCGGCTTTTTTCAACAGATTTTCAATACTGTTGCCCGCCTCATCATCACCGATGATGCCCATCAGTCCTGCGTTCACGCCAAGAGCAACTGCATTTAAAGCCACATTTGCAGCACCACCAAGACGTTCTTCACGACGCTCGACGCGAACGATGGGAACCGGAGCTTCGGGAGATATCCGGTTCACCTCACCAAACCAGTAACGATCGAGCATGACATCGCCAGCGATCAGAATTTGCTTTTTCACTTGCTCACTCATCAAAAACGACCTCACTTACGCGTGAGTACAGAGCGGCCAATGCCGTGATATTCAATACCCAGTTCAGTCATCACCGCGGGTTCAAACAGATTTCTGCCATCAAAAATCACTGCCTGTTTCAAACGCTGCTTAACCTGATCAAAATCAGGGCTACGGAAAGCCTTCCATTCCGTAACGATCGCCAGGGCATCTGCACCATTCAGCGCATCCATAGGGTTTTCAGCGTAACGGATCGACGCGAGTAATTCCGGTGCGTCATAAAAATCAAGTTCAAACACGCGTTTAGCTTCTTCCATAGAAACCGGATCATAAACAGCCACCGTCGCGCCATTGCGCAGCAATTCGCCGATTAACACGCGCGATGAGGCAGCACGCATATCATCCGTGTTTGGCTTAAATGCGAGACCCCAGATTGCAAAATGTTTACCAACAATCTGATTGTCAAAGCGCTGCATAATCTTGGCACCAAGAATTTGCTTCTGGCGCGCATTCACTTCTTCAACCGCCTGCAAAATCAACAGGTTCAGACCATAGTCCTGCGCGGTACGTTCCAGTGCCTGTACGTCTTTTGGAAAGCAAGATCCGCCATAACCACAGCCCGCATATAAAAAACTATGGCCGATACGGGGGTCAGAGCCTATCCCGTGACGTACGGCTTCGATATCAGCACCGACATGATCAGCCAGATTGGCGAGTTCATTCATAAACGAAATACGCGTCGCCAGCATCGCATTTGCTGCATATTTCGTGAATTCAGCAGAACGGACATCCATCCAGTAAGTGCGTTCGCGATTGCGATTAAATGGTGTGTACAACTTTTTCATCATATCGCGCGCTTTTTCACCCTGAGGTGTCGCGTCGCAACCAATCACAATACGATCTGGACGCATAAAATCCTCAACTGCGGCTCCTTCTTTCAGGAACTCAGGATTGGACACAACCGAAAAAGTTGCAGTTGCTGCGCGCGCAGCCAACTCCTCTTGCACAGCAACGCTGACGCGATCAGCGGTACCAACAGGAACGGTCGATTTATCGACAATGACTTTAAAGCCGGTCATGTATTTACCGATATTACGTGCCGCTGCCAGCACATATTGCAAATCAGCGGAGCCGTCTTCATCGGGAGGTGTGCCGACCGCAATGAACTGAATATCGCCATGCGCTACGCTTGCCTCGACATCAGTCGAAAAACGGATGCGTCCAGCCGCGCGGTTACGCGCTACCACTTCTTCCAGTCCCGGTTCATGGATAGGAATTTCCCCATTGTTCAGGATGTCGATTTTGCGCTGATCAACATCAAGACAAAATACATCGTTTCCCAATTCCGCGAGACAGGCACCCGTCACGAGGCCAACATAACCAGTACCAATAATAGTAATTTTCATTTTGCGATCTCAGTCCCAAATAAATAGTGCCGTATTCCTGCGAGAGCCATCGTTCCTTGATACGAACAAGATGCCGCATGCAGAGGAATACAATTAATTCATTACATTTAACTCTTCTGTACGTCGCGGCGGATAAGTCTCCCAGCGACTGCAACCTGGACAATGCCAGTAAAACTGCCTCGTCTTAAAGCCACAATGAGAACACTGATAGCGTGATAATTTCTGCGCATAACCATGTACCAGATTTTTGACCAGCGACAGTTCAGGCCGGAACTCCGGAGAAACCTCAATCAAACGGGCGTCCAGTAATTTTTCCAGCCCGAGCAAAGTTGGTGTTCTGCGTAATTCGTCACTAACCAGTTGATTTGCTGCCGCTACCGTATCAAGATCTATCGTCGCTTTAAAGACCACCTCGAGCAGATCCACTGACGGTGCTTCTTCGAGGTAATTTTTCAACAGATTCAGGCCTTCCTGCGGGCGCTCCAGCTTACGATATGCATCCATCAGGCGTTGCGCAACCAGCGCCACGTGCGGCACACTTTGCTGCTCCACACGCAACCAGGCAGTAACGGCTTTTTCTGTTTCACCTATTGACTGATAGACGTCGCCCATCAATATCACGGCTCGGACACTTAAACGATCTATCGCCAGCGCTTTTTCTAATACGGCAAGCGCTGCCTCAGTATTGCAGCGCGCCAGCTCATCCTGCGCAATTTCACAATAAAACTGCGCGATCTCTTTTTGTCTGCCACCGGCACCTGCTTCTTGCAACGCGTATGCGGCATCGATCGCACGCGCCCATTCTTTTTCACGCTGATATATTTCGAGCAAAGCACGGCGAGCCTGAACTTCAAAAGGTCCGGAAACAAGCTGATTAAATGTTTCCTCAGCACGATCTAATAAGCCTGCTTTTAAGTAATCCTGCCCCAGCTCGAACATTGCCTGCGTCTTTTGATCGGAAGGCAAATCAGGGCGCTGGACAAGGTTTTGATGCACCCGGATAGCTCGCTCGGTTTCACCACGGCGGCGAAATAAATTTCCCAACGCAAAATGCAATTCAACAGCTTCAGGATCAAGACGAACAATATCGATAAACGCATCAATTGCTTTATCGGGCTGTTCGTTGAGTAAAAAATTAAGCCCCTTAAAATAGCCACGCGGCAGGCTGCGCGACTCGGAAAGCAACTGGCGGATATCAACCCGGGCAGCCAGCCAGCCAAGAGTAAAAAACAAGGGGATGCCAAGCAACCACCAAATTTCAAATTCCATTTTTCTTATTTTCTGTAATGTTTTTCAAGATAGTAAGTATCTGCCTGAATGATGTCAGCGAGAGACAAGTTTCGTTCATCTCTGCATTCACATTTCAGGGTAAAGCCGGCACGTGAAGACTAATCGTTCCGGACACTATCTGGTTGTGGTGCCTGCATACTTGCCTGCTCGGCAAGTAGACGCTCTTTCTCAATTTCCGCCAGCGTTTTCTTGTGACGAGAGAGATCACGACGGTGTCTGAACACCATAGGAACCATCGCCAGAGCGCCCAACACGGCACCCGCTACGAAAAAAACCAACAGCATAATCACCAGAGGTGCTGATTGTTGATAACCGAAGAAATACTGAAGCGTGACGATCTGATCATTCTTTAAGGCAAAGCCAAAAAAGATGATGAAAAGTATCGCAGCAAGCAATCTGGAAATATATTTCATGGTTACATCCTAATGAGTAAAAGCGGCATTAACGAACGCTGTTGCTTTACTGTGTCTGCAAAGCGACCATTGTACTGAAAAAAAACGGCATACCGGAAAAACCGATATACCGTTTTTTAATTTGCATCAATCGCGAGGCCCGATGACCCGTCTAGTCATCGTGTATCGGCTGCCCTACCATGGCATCGACACGTTCGCGCAATTCTTTACCCGGTTTGAAATGCGGCACCCGTTTTTCAGGCACCATCACTTTGTCACCAGATTTAGGATTACGACCTATCCGTGGTGGACGACTGTTCAGAGAAAAACTGCCAAAACCTCTGATCTCTATCCGCTGCCCTGTTGCCAGAGCATCGGTCATTGCATCTAAGATGGTTTTGACAGCGACATCCACATCTTTTGCAACCAGTTGTGGATATCGCTCCGCCAGACGAGCTATCAGCTCCGACTTCGTCATATTTATAAAACCTTATGACTGAGATTGAGCTTAGTTTTTGTTGTCGAGTTTAGCTTTCAACAACGCGCCCAGGCTGGTAGTACCAGAAGCTGCATTGGAATCTACAGCAGTAGACATTTTTTGCATTGCTTCTTGTGTTTCAGCGCTGTCTTTTGCTTTGATAGACAACTGGATACCACGTGCTTTACGGTCGATGTTCAACACCAACGCTTCAACACTGTCGCCGACTTTCAGATGTGTACCAGCATCTTCCACGCGGTCGCGGGAGATTTCGGATGCACGCAGATAGCCTTCAACATCGTCAGCCAGTTGGATCACTGCGCCTTTTGGCTCAACAGATTTCACTGTACCAGTAACGATTGCGCCTTTGTCGTTCATTGCGCAGTAGTTATTGAATGGGTCGCCTTCGAGTTGTTTAACACCCAGGGAAACGCGCTCACGTTCAACGTCGATCGCCAGAACGATGGCTTCCAGTTCGTCACCTTTTTTGAAGCGACGTACTGCTTCTTCGCCTGTTTCGTTCCAGGACAGATCAGACAAATGTACCAGACCGTCGATGTTGCCAGACAAACCGATAAATACGCCAAAATCAGTGATGGACTTGATCGCGCCGCGAACTTTGTCACCTTTCTTGTGGTTGATCGCGAAATCATCCCAAGGATTAGCTTTGCACTGTTTCATGCCCAGGCTGATACGACGACGTTCTTCGTCGATTTCCAGAACCATAACTTCAACTTCGTCGCCCAATTGAACAACTTTGTTTGGTGCAACGTTTTTGTTTGTCCAGTCCATTTCGGAAACGTGAACCAGACCTTCGATACCTTGTTCGACTTCAACGAACGCACCGTAGTCGGTCAGGTTAGTTACTTTACCGAACAGACGTGTGTTCGCTGGGTAACGACGGGACAAGCCTGTCCATGGGTCGTCGCCCAATTGTTTTACGCCCAGAGACACACGGTTTTTCTCTTGGTCGAATTTCAATACTTTTGCAGTGATTTCCTGACCAACTGTCAACACCTCGGAAGGGTGACGTACACGACGCCATGCCAGATCCGTGATGTGCAACAAGCCATCGATGCCGCCCAGATCAACGAACGCGCCGTAGTCAGTGATATTTTTAACGATACCAGTAACTACTGTGCCTTCTTTCAGGGTTTCCATCAGTTTTTGACGCTCTTCGCCCATAGACGCTTCAACAACAGCGCGGCGGGACAGCACAACGTTGTTACGCTTGCGGTCGAGCTTGATCACTTTGAATTCCATGGTTTTGCCTTCGTAAGGAGTTGTATCCTTCACTGGGCGTGTATCAACCAAAGAACCTGGCAAGAAAGCGCGGATGCCGTTAGTCAGAACAGTCAGACCACCTTTAACTTTGCCGTTAACTGTACCAGTAACGATCTCGCCAGACTCCAGCGCTTTTTCGAGCGCGAGCCAGGATGCCAGACGTTTTGCTTTATCACGGGACAGGATAGTGTCGCCGAAACCGTTTTCCAGCGAATCAATCGCTACGGAAACGAAATCGCCGATATTAACTTCCAGGTCGCCCTGGTCGTTTTTGAATTCTTCAACAGGGATGAAGGCTTCAGACTTCAAGCCTGCGTTCACGATCACGAAGTTGTGGTCGATACGAACGACTTCAGCAGAAATCACTTCACCGGAACGCATATCCTGACGTGACAGGGACTCTTCGAACAAAGCTGCGAAGCTGTCTGCACCGGTTGCGAAATCTTGGGACATGAATACAGTAGACATAATATTTTTGAGTTAGCCGGAACAGAACAAAGGCGCTGTTTACCGGGTTAGGTTGAACAACCCTTTAATAAACTTGCTTTATCAAAGGGACTTACTCGCACATTCAGCAATCAAACAGTCTTACTATTGAGACGACTTGCTTTCCTGTGCTTCTGCATACCATTCCAGCACCTGATTCACCGCTTGTTCAGCAGTAATTTCTGAGGTATCCAGAATAATTGCACCTGATGCAGGTTTGAGTGGAGCGGCTGCGCGGGTACTGTCTCTCGCATCACGTTCCATCAAATCTTTTACCAAGTCTTCCATATTAGCAGAAATTCCCTTTTCAATCAATTGCTTATATCGACGACTCGCGCGCGCCTCTGCACTTGCTGTCAGGAAAATTTTGAGACTGGCATCGGGGAAAATCACACTACCCATATCACGCCCGTCCGCCACCAGGCCGGGAGCATTGCGGAACGACAATTGCAAGTCCACCAAAGCTTTGCGCACTTCCGGCAGCACCGCTATGCGTGATGCGGCAACGCCTATCGCTTCGGCGCGCACATCGTCAGTCACATCGTCGTCTTCCAGCATGACGTGGCCGTGGACGAAACGACAGGGCAAGGCGCGTGCCAATGCAGCAATGCTGGTTTCATCGTCAAACGAGACATTTTTGCGTTGCACCATCAGAGCAGTTAAGCGGTACAACGCGCCAGAATCGAGATAATGAAAACCCAGATGTTTGGCAACGCGATGGGCGACGGTTCCTTTACCGGAAGCAGTCGGTCCATCAATCGTAATTACGGCATACTTATTTGTCATTTTGGGGGAGTATCCTTCAATTTTGCTCTATTGTCGGCATAAACAAAGGCCGTTTTTATATACTGGGGGGAGTATTAAAACAGCTCCTGATGGTTGATTTTGGCAAAAACCTCAAAATAATCAGGGAAAGTCTTGGCGACGCAATGCGGTTCGTTAATCCGCATCGCTGCGCCGCGCCGCGCCTTGCCATCCAGACTGGCAAGCGAAAAGCACATCGCCATACGGTGATCATCATAGGTATCGATGGTCGCGGGCAAGATCTGCGCCGGTGGCGTGACACGCATGTAATCCGCGCCCTCTTCCACGGTTGCGCCGAGTTTCCTTAATTCTGTCGCCATCGCCGACAGACGATCAGTCTCTTTGACGCGCCAACTCGCAATATTGCGCAGCGTCGTGGTGCCATTTGCATACAAGGCCGCCATTGCGATCGTCATCGCGGCGTCAGGGATGTGGTTGAAATCCATGTCTATCGCCTGCAATGCGCCATTCGACGTGGCTTCTATCCAGTTATCGCCACGGGTGATGGTTGCCCCCATTTTTTCCAGCGCTTCGGCAAAGCGAACATCGCCCTGTATGCTGTCGCGCCCGACGCCTTCCACCCGCACCTGCCCGCCTGCAATAGCGCCAGCGGCCAGAAAGTAGGAAGCAGACGAAGCGTCCCCTTCAACATGCACCACGCCCGGCGACACATAATGCTGCCCACGTTTGACGGTGAACGCCTGCCAGCCATCGCGTTCGACGGCAACGCCAAAACGCTGCATCAGATTCAGCGTGATTTCAATATACGGCTTGGAAATTAATTCACCAACGACATCAATCACGATGTCATGCTCTTTCGCCATTAATGGCGCCGCCATCAGCAAGGCCGTCAGAAACTGGCTGGAGACATTGCCTTTGACTTGTAAACGCTGCGCATGAATATGGCCACGACGAATGTGTAAAGGCGGATAGCCAGGATTGCCGGTGTACTCGACCTGCGCACCAGCGGCATTCAGGGCATCGACCAGATCGCCAATCGGCCGCTCATGCATACGCGCCACGCCATGCACAGTATAATCACCGCCCAGCACTGCCAGCGTTGCGACCAATGGGCGAATCGCAGTGCCTGCATTTCCCATGAACAAATCGGCCTGATGGCGGGGAAGCTGACCGTTAACACCGCGGACCGTGTAGTTCTGGCTATCACCTTCCTGTTCCCAGTGCACGCCCAGTTGTTGCAAAGCATTCAGCATTACCAGCGTGTCGTCGGATGCCAGTAAATCTTTGATTTCCGTCGTCCCCTGCGCCAGTGCTGCGAGCAGCAAGGTGCGATTGGAAATACTCTTGGAGCCGGGCAAGCGCACCGTGCCCTGCACCTGCATTATTGGCTGCAAATCAATGTATGGCGGATAGTGTTTGCTTTGTTGGGTCATAGTGATGAACTTATTCGGAAAACATCCGGAACCTGATCCGGAATGCAGATAATTTATTTTCGACAAAGACAGGATTGATGCAAAACCGCCCCAGTGGCGTTATGGCTCCTCGCCGTACTATTCGTACTGTCTTCGTCGCCATGCCTTGCCGGGACAACTTTGCATTCATCCTAAAAGAATAACAGACGACTGACAGATTAGATCAGTGGCAATCTAAACAGATCAGAATTCGTCCGTCGTCATCCGGGATGAAACAGAGAACAGAGCCGATGTTAATCGCCACCTTCACGTTGCTGTTTTTCTGCGGCTTCAATCGCGGAAATCCAGTTGTGGCGGGCGCGTTGTGCGTTCGCATAAATGCCTTCGATGCCCGCTGTATCAGCATTGACTAAATGCTGGCGCAACACAGCCAGACGCGCGGTATAGGAATCCAGTTCCTGCAACATCGCATGCCGGTTTGCCAGCGTGATATCGCGCCACATCTCCGGCGACGAACCGGCAATCCGGGTGAAATCGCGAAAGCCGCTCGCTGCGTATTGAAACAGCGTGTCAGCATGTTCTTTGCGGGCGATATCATCCACCAGTGCATAAGCAAGCAGATGCGGTAAATGACTGACTGCCGCAAACACCGCGTCATGCCCAGCCGGATCAAGATAATGAATTATCGCGCCGCATTGTTGCCATGCCCAGGCAACGCGCGCCACATCCGCATCGTTGTTTTCCGGCAGGCGTGTGATGACCGCTTTTTTACCGACATATAAATCAACGAGTGCCGCTTCTGGCCCATTCAACTCACGTCCGGCAATCGGATGCGCAGGGACAAACTGGCGCAACTTTGCACCCAGCGCTTCTTTTGCGGCATCAACGACATCAGATTTGGTACTGCCAGCATCGGTGACGATGGTGGTTGGTGATAAATGTGGCTGTATCGAATCCAGAATCGCTTTGGTTTGCGCGACCGGCGCGGCAATCAACACCAGATCGGCATCCTTGACCGCGGCTTCAGGTGAGGTCGCGATGCTGTCGATAATACCGAGTTGCAATGCTCGTTCTAACGACGCCTGACTACGCCCGACACCAACGATGTGCTGCACAGCGCCAGCTTTTTTCAATGCCAGCGCAAATGAGCCACCGATCAGACCAACGCCAAAAATCGCAACACGTTTAAAAACATTTGACACGTTCGGCATCACGATCTCACAGCGTACAAGGATAAGAACCCAGGACTTTGAAGAAAGCCGCTTTTGCATCGAGCTCTGCCATCGCGGCTGCGACTCTTTCATCCATGACGTGTCCTTCGACATCGACATAGAAGTAATATTCCCAGTTACCGGTACGGGCGGGGCGCGATTCAAAACGGGTCATCGAAACGCCGTGTTTGGATAAGGGCGCGAGCAAATCGTAAACAGCACCGGCTTTATTCGGCGTCGCCAGCACAATCGAGGTCTGGTCTTTACCGCTCGGTGTGGTATGCAGACGGCCAATCACAGCAAAGCGCGTACGGTTATGCGGATCATCCTGAATATGTGCGCTGACGATGCCGAGGTTATATTGGGTGCCAGCGATTTCACTGGCAATCGCAGCAACGGTGTAATCACCACTGGCCATGCGCGCCGCTTCAGCATTGGATGCGACAGCCTGCCGTTCGATGTGCGGATAATGTTGATTCAGCCAGGCTTGGCATTGCGCCAATGCCTGCGAGTGAGCGCAGATGCGGCTCACGCCTTCCATGTTGCCGGACTTGCTCATCAGGCTGTGTTGCACCGGAATCGCCAGTTCGCCACTGATCGCCAGACTGGTTTGCAGCAATAAATCGAGTGTGCGATTGATCGCACCTTCGGAAGAATTTTCAATCGGCACGACGCCAAAATCAGCCGTGCCCGCTTCCGTCGCGCGGAAAACCTCGTCAATTGAAACGCAAGGCAAAGCCTGAATCGCATGACCAAACTGCTTGTACACGGCTTGTTCGCTGAAGGTGCCGACCGGCCCGAGAAATGCCACCACCACGCGTCGTTCCAATGCGCGGCAGGCGGACATGATTTCGCGGAAAATCAACTGGATATCTTCGTTCAGCAAAGGACCAGGATTGCGTTCAGCGACTCCGCGCAATACCTGCGCCTCGCGCTCAGGGCGAAACACCGGTGCATTGGTTTCTGCTTTGACGTGACCGACTTCTTCAGCCACACGGGCACGTTGATTCAGTAAATCGAGAATCTGGGCATCGATCGTATCAATCTTAATGCGCAGGGGAAGTAATTTGTTGTCGCTCATAACTAACCTAAAAACCGTTTTTGTACACTGTGACAGCGGTGCACGACAGTGAATAGTCGCGCCTGCCGCTTTGCATTATTTGATTCCTCACCAGGCTTTTGATCTGGTTCGACAGCGCCACGGTTTCCAGGTGATGGGTTATGCCATGTTCAGAAAGGGCTGCCGCTTGAGGAGAAGACTACACGCTATTACTTTTACACTCAGGAATGCGCGCTGGCAAACTCGTGCATGAAACCAACCAGTGCCTGCACACCGGCGAGAGGCATCGCGTTGTAAATCGAAGCACGCATACCACCAACCGATTTATGCCCCTTCAATTGCAACAAACCCTGCGCTTTTGCAGCAGTCAAAAATTCTGCATTCAGAGATTCGTCTTTCAGAAAAAATGGTACGTTCATACGCGAACGGCATTCTTTCGCCACACGATTTTCATAAAAATCAGTGGAATCAAGGTAATCGTACAACAACGTTGCCTTCGCAATGTTTTGCGCTTCCATCGCTGCCACGCCGCCCTGGCGTTTCAACCATTGAAATACCAGACCAGCGATATAGATCGCATAGGTTGGTGGCGTGTTGTACATGGAGCCGTTGTCGGCAACAATTTTCCAGTCAAAGGCGGACGGGCATACAGGCAAAGCATGTCCAAGCAAATCTTCGCGCACGATCACCAGCGTCAAGCCAGCCGGGCCAATATTCTTTTGCGCGCCGCCAAAAATCACACCATAGGCAGACACATCAATAACGCGCGACAAAATATGCGAAGACATATCCGCCACTATCGGTGCGCCACCGGTCTGTTCCGCTACATCTGGCACGAAATGATATTCAACACCGTCTATCGTTTCATTGGTGCAGAGATGTACATAGGCCGCGTCTTTCGACAACTGCCAGCTTTCTCTTGCCGGAACTGCCGTAAAACCATTGCTGGCAGCGGATGCCGCCACATTCACTGTGGCGTATTTTTGCGCTTCTTTAATTGACTTACCGCTCCATGAACCGGTATGAATGAAATCCACCGGCGCATCGGGACGACGCCCCATCAGGTTCATGGGAACGATGGCATTTTCACCGAGACCACCACCTTGTAAAAACAAGATTTTGTAATTTTCCGGAATCGCCAGCAAATCACGTAAATCACGCTGGGCGGCATCCATGATGGACATGAATTCCGCGCCGCGATGACTCATCTCCATGACCGACATACCGCTGCCATGCCAATCCAGCATTTCTGCAGCGGCCTGCTGCAAAACCTCTTTAGGCAAAACTGCCGGGCCCGCCGAAAAATTGTAGATGGTGGTCATGGTTTTACTCCGCTACATCGCCAGTCGCGCCATCAGCGGCATTCGTGTCGCCATCGACAGACATTGCGCCTGATTCAGTTTCATCCTGATCAGCATCCGTTTCAACGATACGCTGCAAGCCGGACAAGGTAGTTCCGTCTTCAACCGCGATCAGTGTGACGCCTTGTGTTGCGCGTCCCATTTCACGAATCTCAGAAACACGGGTCCTGATCAAGACACCACCAGTCGTGATCAGCATGATTTCATCGGTCGTTTCAACCAGAGTCGCAGCAACGACTTTGCCGTTACGCTCAGAAGTCTGAATTGCGATCATACCTTTGGTACCGCGACCATGACGGGTATATTCAGTAATCGGTGTACGTTTGCCAAAGCCATTTTCGGTAGCAGTTAATACCGATTGCTGCTCGTTTTCCGCCACCAGCAAGGCGATGACTTGTTGCGTTTCATCGAGATTCATGCCGCGCACACCGCGTGCCGTACGCCCCATAGGACGCACATCATTTTCGTCGAAACGAACCGCCTTACCTGCATCGGAGAACAACATCACATCATGCTTGCCATCGGTCAGCGCAGCACCGATCAGGAAGTCGCCGTCGTCCAGATCCACCGCGATAATGCCGGCTTTACGTGGATTACTGAAATCGGCCAGCGGTGTTTTCTTCACAGTGCCAAGGCTGGTTGCCATGAAAATATAACGGTCTTCAGGGAAGCTGCGGTTGTCACCCGACAAAGGCAGAATGACAGTAATTTTTTCACCATCCTGCAACGGGAACATATTCACGATAGGCTTGCCGCGCGAACTGCGCGAACCTTGCGGTACTTCCCATACTTTGAGCCAGTAGAGACGGCCACGGTTACTGAAGCACAGGATGTAATCGTGGGTATTGGCGACAAATAATTGCTCAATCCAGTCATCATCCTTCGTTGCAGTCGCTTGTTTGCCACGGCCGCCACGTTTCTGCGCGCGGTATTCAGACAAGGGTTGCGACTTCATATAGCCGGTGTGCGACAAGGTCACCACCATATCGACCGGCGTGATCAGATCTTCGGTTTCAAGGTCGGTCGCGTTGTGTGTAATTTCAGAACGGCGAACGTCTTTATTTCCTTCGCCATACTCATTTCTGGCGAGTGTCAGTTCATCCGTAATAATCGTTGTGACACGTTCAGGCTTAGACAGAATATCAAGCAAATCGGCGATTTCAGCCATCACGTCTTTGTATTCGTTGACGATCTTATCCTGCTCCAGACCAGTCAGACGTTGCAAACGCATTTGCAGAATTTCCTGCGCCTGATCATCGGACAATTTGTACAGGCCATCCGGCTGAATACCGTAATGTTTAGGCAAACTCTCAGGACGGAAAGCGTCAATACCACCCGGATTATCAGCAGCAGTGCGTGTCAGCATCTCACGTACCATGGAACTATCCCAGGCACGCGTCATCAATTCCTGTTTCGCCAGTGGCGGTGTTGGCGCCGCTTTGATGATAGCGATGAAGTCGTCGATATTCGCCAATGCTACTGCCAGGCCTTCGAGCACATGACCGCGTTCGCGCGCTTTGCGCAGTTCAAACACGGTACGACGCGTAACAACTTCGCGGCGATGTGACAGGAAGCACGACAACATTTCTTTCAGGTTCAGCAGCTTAGGCTGGCCATTGACCAGCGCCACCATATTCATACCGAAAGTGTCCTGCAATTGTGTCTGCTTATACAGATTATTCAGCACAACATCCGGCACTTCACCACGTTTGAGCTCAATCACCACGCGCATGCCGGATTTATCGGATTCGTCGCGGATATCTGAAATGCCGTCGAGTTTTTTATCGCGCACTAATTCCGCAATACGCTCAAGCAAAGATTTCTTATTGACCTGGTACGGCAGCTCATCAATGATCAGCGCGGTACGATTCTCTTTGCCAAATTCTTCAAAATGCGTTTTCGCACGCATCACGACACGACCGCGACCAGTGCGATAACCGTCACGCACACCGGAAACACCATAGATAATGCCGCCGGTCGGGAAATCCGGTGCGGGGATAATCTCTATCAACTCATCTATCGTGCAATCATCATTCCGCAACAAGTGCAGGGCACCATTGATAATTTCAGTGATGTTGTGCGGCGGAATATTGGTCGCCATACCGACCGCGATACCAGAGGCACCGTTGATCAGTAAGTTAGGAATACGGGTAGGCAAAACCGACGGTTCTTTTTCTTTACCGTCATAGTTCGGTACGAAATCGACCGTTTCTTTTTCGATATCCGCCAGGATTTCGTTAGCAATTTTATCTAAGCGACATTCGGTGTAACGCATCGCAGCGGCACTGTCGCCATCAATGGAACCGAAGTTACCCTGACCATCGACCAACGTGTAGCGCAAGGAAAAATCCTGCGCCATACGTACCAATGTGTCATAAATAGAAGCATCACCGTGCGGATGGTATTTACCCATGACCTCACCGACAACGCGCGCGCATTTGACGAATGGGCGGTTATAGACATTGTTCATCTCATGCATCGCGAATAAAACGCGTCGATGCACAGGCTTCAAGCCATCACGCACATCCGGCAAGGCTCGACCAACAATCACGCTCATCGCGTAATCGAGGTAGCTCTTGCGCATTTCTTCTTCAAGGGAAATCGGGAGTGTTTCTTTTGCGAATTGATCCATTGGCATGCCGGCAAATTAGAGCTTGGTTAAATGATAACATCGCGAAAAACAGTCGCTGCTAATCTTAGTGCCGTAATGCACCATGTCAGCAAAACATCGCTTTCACAGAAGCAATACGAAAGGCAGCGGCACGTTTTTTCGAATGTTTAGCTCTTGATTTTACCATGCTCAACAGGCCAAACGTCACAAAATAGCAAAACACAAATACCCCCAAGCAATTGCGGAGCCTAAGCTCTGGCGTCAGATCGTGTCCGAGAAAATATTCGCATGAGATTAAGGATTCATTACCAATAAACAACCTGACAGCAACACAAGGCAAATTACTTGAATAATTTTCGCCATCTCGACTATCAACAAGAAGTCAACAAACTGACTCTGACAATCAAAAACACCCAAAAATCGATAAATTCAATAAGTGAACTCATCAAAGCAAGTTATTTTTTTGCAATTTCTTAAGTGAATTTCACCTGAAAACCGCTGTGCAATTGTTGCCCATGCACGACATATTTAACGAAGTGTTACTTTAGCGATTTAACAAGTCATGCCGGATTGACGTTATCTATGGCAAAATATTGATTAATAACAGCGTTGTTCGTTTGACGAAATAGTAATGTCATCAAGCGCGTGGTATCATCAGGTTTTAAGCAGTAATTTGCGCAGTTTATCTGCGATAATTAAATCTCAGTCGAGAGGATAAATATGAAAATTCTAGTTAAGCTCGTTATCGCAGCGTCCGCAGTTGCTTCCTTTTCTGCATCCGCACAACAAGACATCAAAGCGAACACACCACACAGTGCTTATGTACAAGATGGTCGTGGCGTCATTGTTCGTGACGCATTTGGTCTGTGCTGGCGTACTGGCTACTGGACACCTGCTGATGCAGTGCCAGGTTGCGACGCTCCATTGGTAAAAGAAGCAGCTCCAGCTCCTGTTGCTGCTCCAGCTCCTGTTGCTGCTCCTGCACCAGCTCCTGTTGTTGCTCCTGTTGCTCCAACATCTGAAAAAGTTACTTTCGCTGCCAGCGCATTGTTTGACTTCGACAAATCAGTATTGAAAGCTGAAGGTAAAACTCAGCTCGACGATATGGTTTCTAAATTGAAATCGATCAATCTGGAAGTTGTTATCGCTGTTGGTCATACTGACTCCGTTGGTACAGATGCATACAACCAAAAACTGTCTATCCGCCGCGCAGAAGCAGTTAAAGCTTACCTGGTAAGCAAAGGTATTGAAGCTAACCGTGTTTACACTGAAGGCAAAGGCGAAAAACAACCAGTTGCTGATAACAAAACAGCAGAAGGCCGCGCTAAAAACCGTCGCGTAGAAATCGAAGTTGTTGGTACACGCAACAAATAATTAAGCTCCGTTTTAATTATGTAAAAACCCCGCTTCGGCGGGGTTTTTACTTTTTGTTTCTCGTACCAAATCTGCACTTACCCCGCAAAAATACGCCATAAGAATAGATTAAATAGAAACTCAATACCCCTGCAACAAACACAGCTACCGAAGAAGATTCTGAAACTGGACTTGTCTTGATCTGACTAAGTGCGATAAATACCCGGATCGCCTACAATACGACATTAATCTATCCCCTATCAACACAGAAATATCCGCACACATCATGCCGACACTAAATGCAGATCCAGCAGAAATTCAGAAATTCAGTGACCTAGCTCATCGCTGGTGGGATCCAAGTTCAGAGTTCCGCCCTTTACATGAAATCAACCCGCTGCGTCTGGAATGGATTAATCAACGGGTTCCGCTATCAGGTAAAAATGTCATTGATGTCGGCTGTGGTGGCGGCATACTCGCCGAATCGATGGCAAAAAAGGGAGCCATTGTTACTGGCATCGATCTTTCAGAAAAAGCACTGAAAGTGGCCGACTTGCACGGTTTAGAATCAGGCGTCAGCGTACGTTATAAAAATATCCCCGCCGAAGAGATGGCCGAAGCGGAAGCTGGTCAGTACGACGTTGTCACTTGCATGGAAATGCTGGAACACGTCCCTGATCCATCATCCATCATTCGGGCCTGCACAAAACTATTGAAACCAGGTGGGCATGTCTTTTTCTCCACCTTGAACCGTAATGTCAAATCGTATCTGTTCGCAATTCTTGGTGCTGAGTACGTTTTGCAATTATTGCCAAAAGGTACGCACGACTATGCAAAATTCATCACTCCGGCAGAACTTTCGCAAGATGTTCGCAATGCGGGTCTTGAATTAAATGCCATGAAAGGTTTGAGCTACAATCCGCTGACAAAAATCTATTCATTGAATAACGATACCAGCGTCAACTACATGATTGCCTGCACCAAGCCAGCCTAAATCTGATCATGTACAAACGGACACCGAGTTCCGTTTGTACGTTTACCAATTCGCCTATGCACAATCCTCAAGCAATTTTATTCGATCTCGATGGTACCTTAGCCGATACCGCGCCAGATCTGGCTGCTGCCATTAATGCTATGCGCGTACGCCGCAGCTTAGCTCCCGTACATTATCTCAGCCTAAGACCATTTGCTTCTGCCGGCGCCCGTGGCTTACTGGCAGCGGGTTTTAATATCACGCCTGAAGATGCGAATTATGAATCGATGCGCATTGAATTTTTGAATCAATATGAATGTGCAATGGCGGTACACAGCCGCTTATTTGAACATGTCACGACGCTGCTGCATGGGTTGAACGCCCTGAGCCTGACATGGGGCATAGTGACAAATAAAGCGACGCGTTTTACCAAACCGTTGATCTCTTTGCTTGACCTTCAGGAAGCCCGCTGCGTGATTTCCGGGGATACGACGCCTCATGCGAAACCACATCCGGCTCCCTTACTGGAAGGTGCAAGACGACTAGGCATACGCTCAGAACATTGCTGGTACATCGGTGATGATTTGCGGGATATTCAGGCTGCTGAAGCCGCTGGTATGACCAGTATCGCCGCTGCCTGGGGATATTGTGGTGCCACCGAGCCGAAGCAATGGAAAGCAGATGCCATCATCGACAGTCCGCTCGAATTACTGGAATTAATCAGAGCTAAACATTTACAAGTCATCCCCTCTTGAATTTTTCGTGCGACACCGCATATAGGTTATACTAGCAAAGCTTTGGGGTCGACCTGGTTTCGACAGGGGTTGCAAAGCAGCGCAGGGCATACCGAGGCCAGACTACCTCGTAAATACAATCTGAACTATATAACTGCAAACGATAACTCGTACGCATTAGCAGCTTAATTGCTTGCTAACTCTACACCGCCTCTTCCCTAGGGCGGGCTGGCAACAGCAGTAGAGTCATTCATAGGGAATCGTCCTGAATCGGGTTACTTGGCTCGGGATTAAATCAAAGGTAACTCGTCCAGCCGCAGCGTGTGCGTCCGCGTCGTCTGGATTAAATTAAATGGCAGCACTAAGTATGTAGAACTGTCTGTAGAGTGCTTCTGGACGCGGGTTCGATTCCCGCCGACTCCACCAGAATATTTAATAAAATCAAAGACTTACGATTTTATAGCTGTCATTAAATGGGGTGTTTTGGGGTGATTTAGGCTCCAGAATGACAACAAAATGACAGTATTAACTGCACAATAGTTTCGCAATTGTTTGCTATCGCCAAGCATATTAGGCGAATATAGTGGTCATATGAAAACATCAATCGCCAGATCTAGAATCCGCAATGCTGTTGTGTTTTTTGCACAAAATACAAAAGCTTGTGGAAAGATCAAACTTTTTAAATTACTGTATTTGCTTGACTTTGAACACTTTCGCCAAACAGGCAAGAGTGTGACTGGCTTCGACTATGAAGCGTGGAAATTTGGACCGGTTCCAGTATCGCTTATGCAGGAATGGGAAGATCTAGAGGAAGATTTAGCTGACACGATTGAAATTGTCCCTGAGCGAGTCATTGACTACACCCGCGAAACAGTTAAGGTTAAACCCAATGTCGAGTTTTGTGATGATGATTTCACACTGAGACAAACCTGCATCATGCAAGAACTAGCTGAAAAGTATCGGGAAACGTTGTCGCCAAAAATGATCGACGTTACACATGTGCAAAATGGAGCTTGGGACAAAATTTGGGCGAATGGGCTGGGCGCTCAACAACGTATTCCTTATGATTTGGCTATACCTGATGATGCAAATGATAAAGAATATATATTAGAATCTGCGTCAGAATCAAAAGGTCTTTCAAAAGCTCTAGAACCCCAGGCATACTAACTCAATGCTAAATATCGGTGATGTGTGGCGTCATTCAGACTACTATAAAGACAAGGACACTGGAAAGCCGCTACCCAAATATTTATTAGTTCTTTCAGTTCGTACTGATGGAGATATTGTGTATCGTTTACTGACCAGCCGACAGAATAGCAGACCTACAGATCCCGTCTGCTATCACGGAACCCCATATCCTGGTTACTACCTTGGAATACCTATGCCTAGCGGCCTTCTCAATTCAGAGACTTGGCTTGATCTACGTGAACTTAGCGAAGATTTCGATTCTCTCGATTTTGAAAAATTGGTGCTTCTTGGAGTTTTAACGTTAGTGCACACATTCAGTCCCGAAGTCATGTGCCCACTATTATCTTGCACAGCCTATGCTCAAGATACGACGAAGCGGCAAACTCAAGACATCATGAGATCCCGTCAAACATTAAACTGCGGATAACAGCATATTTACACGCTTTCTTAAGCCCGGAGACGAAAAACGTTCACTGGTCGTCGTTCACCAAAGCGATTATGGCGACTGGCCATCATGCAAAAATCCTGAATTTGCCGGACGTACTTAAGACTCTACCGTGCTGCCATGCTGGAACCCCAAAACGCACTAATACCGATGTTGTAGCAGCATCGACAAATACAATTTTACGTCCGTCTATCAGCGGAACGTGAATGCGCGGCATCACGCTCTCAGCATGTCGTGCAAGATCTTTATCGAGCTCGGCTTTGCATTCGTCTTTTGCGTATGTCTTACTCCAGATCGCATTTTCAGTCGCACCAGTGCAATAGTCAGGATGCCGCCAATGTCTCGATACGTCGTCTTAACTACCCTTTTTGTGTAGGTTAGTTCGCTCGGTGCGGAGAGAACGGGAGTTTCCAGCCGCATGCGGCGAACCTGTTAGCACATACGCCAAGCAGGATGGTCAACTCTGCCAAGTCCTCCAACAAATTGTTTTAAGTAGGCCAAAGGAATATAGAAAGTCGCAGTTCTCTTTATGAGACTGCGGCTTTCTTGTTTTTTTCCAGTACAATTTATTAATATTTTTTCACGATTAAAATACGCTACGTCAAATCTCCGACACCGTTCAATTTCAGGATAAAAATGAATACACCTATGAGCATGACAGAGATTTTTTTAATCGCGATATTGCTCATTTTCAGCCTTCCATATTTAATCTGGCGTCTTGGCAAAACAGATTACTTTGCACCGCTGGTCGTCATACAAATCATCGCCGGCATACTGATGGGGCCGGGTGTTCTTGGTCGGATTTTTCCCGACTATTATCAATTCGTTTTTAACGCACAAATCATTCAGTCGCTGAACGGCATTGCGTGGTGGGCGGTGATGATTTTTGTCATGATCGCCGGTATCGAACTCGATCTGAAGAAAGTCTGGGAACACAGACGGGAAAGCTTCGTTACCGGCAGTCTGGCACTCGGTATGCCACTCTTATTTGGCAGCATTGCAGCCATCTGCTTACTCAAGTTTGATGGTTGGCAAGGCGCAAATGCACATTCATGGCAATTTGTTCTGGGTATCGGAATGGCTTGCGCGGTAACAGCGCTACCGATACTGATTCTGCTCATGGAAAAGTTAACGATTTTGCGGCAAGCGATCGGTCAGCGCATCTTGCGTTACGCCAGTCTGGACGATATTGCGATCTGGGCTGTCCTCGCGATTATTCTTATGGACTGGACGCGCGTCGGCCGCCAACTTGGGTTTCTATTGCTGTTTGCCTTGGCCACGATCGGCTTCCGCAAATTGATGGTGAAGCTATCTGAACGTGATCGCTGGTATGTCAGCCTGATCTGGCTCGCCGCTTGTAGTTTTGCCGCGGATTGGGCAGGTTTGCATTTCATGGTCGGCGCATTTCTTTCCGGTGCGGTCATGGATGCACACTGGTTTGATCAAAGGAAGATGGATCTGTTGCGTGAGCATGTGTTACTGACCATCATGCCAGTATTTTTCCTGAGTACGGGTCTACGCACCAATTGGGATCTTGGCGGAACAGCGGTCTTCATTGCGGCAGCATTGTTATTGCTGGCATCGGTTGGCGGTAAACTAGCTGGTATTCACCTTGCGGGAAAAATACTCCGCTGGGAAAAAGGAGAGGCTTCCATTATTGGGTGGCTGCTGCAAACCAAAGCGCTGATCATGATTATCTTCGCCAACATCCTGCTGGATAAAAACATCATCACCAATGAAACATTTACCGCACTGTTACTGATGGCCATAGGCAGTACGATGCTGACTGTGCCCATGGTTCACCCAAAGCTGAAGCAATTTAAATCAGTGATCTTTAAAGAGTAAAGTGATCGTTGCCTGGCAGGCATCGGTCAAAAAAAATAGCCGCTCAGAGGCGGCTTAAAGAGGGGATATTGAAGCGTTAAAACGACCCGGTTGGGACGAGACGTTTTTCATTTTTTATAATCTCTGAAACTTCATTAACAGCGCCGAACAACCTGCATACGACGCTTTATTCAATCGGTAGCACCGCTCTCTTTCTGATGAAAAGGTGCCAGCCAGCAGACAATAAACGAAGGAATCGTCGCCAGCATTACAAAAACAAAGTAACTCTTGTATCCAAGCATTTGCTGTAAATGACCGCTGATCACACCGGTAAACATCATGCAAAGTCCCATCAGGCCAGTGCCGAATGCGTAGTGCGTTGTGGTGTATTTTCCTGGTGCTAATTGCTGCATCAGATAAATCATGAAGCCGACAGAGCCAAAGCCAAAAAAGAATTTCTCTATCGCGACACCTGCAGTAACGACCAGTAAGCTCTCTGGTTGATAAATACTCATGAGCAGGAAAGTCACGTTCGGGATATTCACGGCACAACACAACAGGAACAAGGTCGGCTGCAAACCGCGACGCGCTACAAACCAGCCACCTAACAACGATCCAAGCAATACAGCGAGTAAGCCATACGTTCCGTAGATGATGCCAAGCAGCTCGTTACTGAGCCCTAGCCCGCCTTTGGCGACAGGATCAACCATGAAAAAAGGCCCGATTTTTTCCAGAAAACCTATGCTGAGGCGAAATAAAAAAGCGAAGGCAATCATCAGCCAGACATCTTTTTTCTGAAAGAAACTGACGAAAGAATCCTTCAGGATATTCATTGCGGAAGAAAAATTGGTGAGAGTATTTTCAGCCCGTGCGCCATCCGGCATCACCCGCCAGTGCCACAGCGCCATCAAAACAGTGATCGCAGCAACGATGAAGAAAATCACACGCCAGGCATCCACCCAATCGGCACCAAAAACCGCAGAATCATGATGGAAATATTCTGCATGCAATTTGCCACTGAGATACACCAGGCCACCGGATGCAATAATAGGACCAAGATTCCAACTGAGGCTCTGCACGCCGCAATATAAAGACTGGGCTTTGCTATCGAGAGAAGTGACGTATACGCCGTCAGCGGCAATATCCTGGGTCGCGCCAAGAAACGAGATGACCCAGAATAAACCCATCAGCAACACCATATAGTTCGGTAATGCCATCGCCAGTGCAACCGCCAGAAAGCCAAAAAATATCGCGATTTCAGTCAGTATCACAAAAGCCTTTTTGGTGCGGTACATCTCGACGAATGAGGCAAACAGCGGCTTGATGGTGTAAGCGAGAATCAGGTAACTCGCATATTCAGCCGCTCTGCCATTGTCCATGCCCATGTTTTTGAACATGATGGCAGTAACGCTGGTCAGCGTCATGTAGGTCAGTGCCATCGTGAAATACGTCGTTGGCACCCACAGCAAAGGGGATTTTTTTGACTTTGTCTCTAGCATGTCTGCTTTCTCATTTTATTCACTTGTCACCAATTTCATCTGATACCGTGCAGTAGCTCTGTCGGACAACCGTTTGGAACGAGAAATTGCTGCAGTTTTCTTATATTTTAAAAAGGAAATTCAATTCTATGAAAACCTTTTCATAAACAGAATAACATAATTTTTTATTTTTAAAACCATTTTTAGCACGCGGCATCATTCAAGTTTTTTTAAGAGCTGACAACAGCACGAAATAATCACGGATCTCCTCATGCAGATGAAAAACCGTTCTAACGTCCCGCATCACGGCCATTTCATCGATATTCTGACCGCAAATCTTGCATATCCGCATGTTTGAAGCCCGTTTCTGAGCAGATGCTAAATTGAACATCTTTTCAACAATGGGTCGTACAGATCCCTGTTTCAACTCAAATACCTTACTTTCTTCGTTCAGAGACCTGTCACCAGAGCGCGCACCGCGTTCAATATCGTTTTGCGAAAAATTTATTTGACTTGAAATCGTTTTCAATTACAATCACCCGACGGTAAATACACCGCATATCGATACATTTCTCCGGTTTTACGATGAAAAACGCATGTAGGTTCTACGTTTCACCCATGCAGACAAGCAAAAGAAAACGTTTTCAAATAACCGATCTATCTACACACTTATATGACAAACGCCCATCCAATGAATCACTTTCCCCATGACTTTGAATGGGGCGTGGCGACCAGTGCTTACCAGATTGAAGGCGCAGCATCAGCAGATGGTCGCGGCCCATCGATCTGGGATACGTTTTCGCATACTCCCGGAAAAATTATTGACGGCAGCAATGGCGACATCGCCTGTGATCACTACCATCGCTATCCCGAAGATGTGGACATCATCGCCTCACTCGGGGTGAAAGCCTATCGATTCTCGGTCTCATGGCCTCGTGTGCAGCCCTTGGGTTATGGCGCATGGAATGAAAAGGGCTTTGAGTTCTATTCCAATTTATTAGATAAGCTGGCCGAAAAAAACATCACGCCCCATCTGACTTTGTATCACTGGGATTTACCACAAGCGTTGCAAGATCAGGGTGGCTGGCTGAATCGCGATACGACCGCTCATTTTGCTAACTATGCAGCAGAAATCGCCCGTCGTTTTGGTAACAGAGTCGCTTCGATTGCCACGCATAATGAACCGTGGTGTACCGCAAATCTGGGTTTTGGCAATGCGCAATTTGCGCCGGGCGTTGCGGATAAAGCCCTCTCTATACAGGTGTCCCACCACTTATTACTGTCACATGGTTTGGCGATAAAAGCCATGCGTCGCGTGGCTAGCTCTGCAAAACTAGGCATCGTGCTGAATCAATGGCCAGCCATGCCGGCGACCGATTCTGCACGCGATGTAGCGGAGGCAGAATGGGAATACGCACGCTCAGTGCAATGGTTCATGGATCCGATATTTAAAGGTCGCTATCCGCAAAAAGCGCTGGATCGCATGGACATGTCGCAATTTCATACCGAAGCAGAGGATATGAATATCATTCACCAGCCTATCGATTTTCTGGGAGTGAATTACTACACACGGGAATTTATCAGCACCGATTCTCCACCAAAAAAGCCACAAGCGGCGATGGGTGTCACGGATATGGGCTGGGAGATTTACCCATTGGGGCTGACGGACATACTGCTGCGCCATAAGAATGATTATACGAATTTGCCACCGATCTATATCACTGAAAATGGTATGGCAGTCGCGGACAAACTCATCGATGGCGAGATCGATGATCAGCCTCGCATTGCCTATGTTCATGCGCATCTGGATGCAATCCATGCAGCAATAGAACAAGGCGTCAACGTCAAAGGCTATTTTTATTGGAGTCTGCTGGATAATTTCGAGTGGAATTCCGGTTACGCGAAACGCTTCGGGTTGGTCTATGTCGATTACGCGACACAGCAACGCACCCTCAAAGCCAGCGCCCACTGGTATCGGAATTTTGTGAGTCAACAGTTGCGGAAAACTGAGTAAGCTTACCTGAGCGAGCACTCCAGTCGCAGCAAATTACTCACTGCAACGATGCTGACTTTTAGCATCAGATACCGCCCCGGAAAATTGGTATCTGATGCTTTTTTTTTTTGATGAACATCTGCGCTGCGCTGAATTCAGATGCCCTGCCTTTTTTCTCTGCCGTTATAAAGCCGTTACGGCAACATACGCAACATGCGAATGCCAGCAGCAACACCGATGAGCAAAACAGACAATGCCAGCAAAGCAACCGACAGGCTGATCCCTTGTGCGACGAAACCGATAAAGGCTGGCCCCATTAATATGCCGGCATAGCCCATACTCGAGACAGCCGGTACAGCAACGCTCTCAGGCATGACGCTCTGTTTGCCTGCAAGAGAAAACATCACCGGAACGATATTCGCACAACCTATTCCCAGCAAGGCATAACCCAGCAAAGCAAACTCCCACGATGGCAACACTGTGGCGCAGATCAGGCCTGCTGCGGCGAGCAAAGCGCCAGCCACCACCGTAAACCTGGCTCCCAGAAATTGAACCAGACGATCACCGGTCAGGCGCCCTACCGTCATCGTCGCCGCGAACGCGGCGTACCCAAGTCCCGCATGCGCTGGCGACATCTCGCGGACATCGGTCAGAAATACGGCGCTCCAGTCCAGCACTGCACCTTCAGTTAGAAATAAAATAAAGCAGACAACACCGATATAAAACACGACGCCTTTCGGCAATCCGAAGGCAGCACCGCTCTTCCTTCCGCCATACGGCAAGCAATGTCTGACGCTGATGCTCAACAACACCGCCATCACTGCCACAACGGCCACGGTCACGTTGAACAAAGACCAGCCCAGGCTCAACAAAGCACTGACACTGCCCGCCCCAATCAGGCCGCCAAGACTGAATAAACCGTGAAAGCCTGACATCAGTGGGCGACTGCTGCCACGTTCCAGTATCGTCGCCTGAATATTCACCGCACAATCGAGGGCACCGACACCGGCGCCGAAAATAAACAAGATCAATCCCAAGCCGATGGCGGATGCCATCTGCGTCAGCAAAGGCAAGGCAGCACACATCACCAGTGTCGCGAATAGCAGCACTTTGCGACAGCCTATGCGTGATGTCAGCGCACCCGCGACTGGCATCGTCAGAATAGAACCCGCGCCCAGGCACAGCAATAACAGGCCCAGATATCCTTCATGAATCGCCAGACGCTCTTTCACAAAGGGCACCATCGGTGCCCAGGCGGAAGTGCCAAAGCCTGCGATAAAAAATGCGATACGGGTTGATTTTTCTGCTGAGGATGAAGCTGGGAAAGATGATGGGGTTGGTGATGTTATCTGCGAAGTCATCTGCGAAATTATCTTTGCTATGGCGAGCTTACTTTGAAGCCTGGCCGGGTTTCATTTGTGATCCCAGCGATGGGGTATTGCGGGCGGGAACCAGTTCCCGTCAGAAAAAACGCCGTTCAATACGTAAAAGAGCGCTATTTTTACATAAATAAAAAAAGAAAACCTCGCCAGTACTTGCGAGGTTTTCCCAGATTTTCACTGATCAGAAATCAATCAGAAATCAAGCCCGACATTGATACCGTAAGTACGTGGTGGCAAATACTGCGCCATCCATGGGCCAAAGCCATTCAATGCACTGGTCTTGACGTTGCCGTCGCCAGCATTGCGGACAAACGCATCGACATACCATGCGGTTTTGCCAGATGCGGCGTAGCGCAATCCCAGATCGGTGCGAGTGTAAGCATTTTGCTTGTCGCCTTCACCCAGATTAAACACGCTGAGCCAGCTGCTGGTTTCATAATGCAGGCTGATGCGTGGTGTCAGAGTGCCATGACTCAGATTAAATGTGTGCTGATACATGACCTGCGCTGAAAAAGTCGGTGCATGCGGCATGGTATTGTTGCTGACGTCCAGACAGTTGCTGATGCCTGGCACTTTACACACTGGCAAAGAGTAGTCGTTAGAACCACCGATCAGATTACCCAGTTTTGCCTTGGTGATAGCCAGCGAAATCTGCAGCTTATCTTCTTTCGTCAGCTTGGCAGCCAATTCAGATTCGAAACCGTAAATCTTCGCCCCTTCTGCATTGCTGGTTGCCAGGCCATGCGAACCATCCGGATTCGTGATCGGTGCGCTGAACTGGAAGTCTTTGAAATCCTGATAGTAGAGTGCGTTATTCCATTTCACGCTGCCACCCAGGAACGAACTCTTACTACCGAATTCATAGCTGGTCAGTGTCTCAGGGCCATAAGGTTTGCCACCGTCTTGCAGGCCACCAGATTTATAGCCAGTCGAAATGCTGCCATAAATCATGTGATCCTGATTGACATCGTAAGCTGCACGTAACAAACCAGTGACTTTGTTGCTGCTGTAATTACCGTCGTTCAGAGAGCTGACAGCGAAGTTGCTGTTAGGATCACGTGGATCAACATTCGGCGTGATCGCTGCCTGTGTCAGCGCAGCATTACCAGTCCAGCCATAACCACGGCCGCCAATGTTTGCACGCTTGTCAGAGGTGTAACGCAGTCCGCCAGTCAGATGCAGCGCATCGGAAACATTCCATGTTGCCTGACCAAATGCCGCAGAAGATTCCACGGTTTCTTTTGGTTGGATGAAGGAACCTTGCCAGCTGACAGTACCCTGTTGCGTACCATTCATGATAGGAATGTCGAAGCGCATGTCGTTCGTTTCTGAACCATAGTACAAACCAAGCTGCCAATCGATATCGCGTTTGCCGACCGATTGCAGATTCAGTTCATGGCTGTAATTGGTGTAGTTGGACGACACCGTGTTATTCGCCTGATACACGCCGTTGGTGGTGAAGCTGGTCGGTACTTTCGCGCCGCCATCCTGATCGAATTTCGACGAGCCGCTGAATTTCGAATAGCCACCGACATAGACCACATTCATAGAATCATTCAGCGCATATTCGATACGGCCGCGCACCGCGTCGGTATCACGTTTCAGCGCCGGCGCAGTGTCGATCAACGCCGACCACAATGAGTAACCTGCGCGTGGCGTTTGCAGCAGATTCATGGATGGCGTGCCGCGATCCATAAACTTCTCATAAGACGCGTCGATTTTCAGCGCTGGCGTCGGTTTCCACAATACGCTGATCCGCGCTGCACTCTGATCCTGTGCACCATATTTGGCGCCATCTTGTACAAACAGATTAGGATCGATAGGTTTGAAATCGGCTAACTTTCCGCCGCCCGCCAGAAATGCGGCCTGCTGGCTTGCCAGCGGAATATTTGGCACACCTTGATAATCGACATAACCATCATGCTTTTCATTCACGAAAGCAAAGCGCAACGCCATGGTGTCGCTGACCGGCACGTTGAACGCGCCACGCACACCTGTGCGTTTGTAGCTACCCAGACCGCCTTCAAAAGTCCCGGAAGACTGCCCGATAACCGGTTTTGCTGTTTGCATATTGACCGCACCAACAGTCGCATTCCGTCCCCACAAAGTACCCTGTGGGCCGCGCAACACTTCAATACCTTCCAGATCAAACAACAAAGAAGTTGCTCCTTCCGGACGTGGTGAATACACGCCGTTGACGAAGGATGCGACTTCAGGATCTGCATACTCTGTCTTTGCGCTGTCGTTACCGACGCCACGCAAAGTCATCGTAATCACACCATGGTCACCCTGCGAGGTTGCCTGAAAGCCAGGCACCAGATTGACCACGTCCTGAATCGTCTGTACGTGCGCATCATCCAGCGCTGCCGCACCGATGGCGGTAATTGCCACTGGCGTGCGCTGCAAGGATGTGGCGCGCTTGGTGCCTGTCACGATCACTTCAGAAATTGCCGTACTGTCGCTGGCTGCCTTTTTCTCTGCAGCGCTTGGCGTTTGTTCTTGCGCCTGTGCCGAGCCTATGCTCGCTATCAGGGTAAGGATCGCCAATTGGATAGGACTGCCCACGGGCATCGGGGCTTGATGGATGCGGTTTTTCATATGTCTCCTGATATTAATGTTTGTCGCGATGAACTCGTCGATCGATGTAATTTATCCGGCCGTGATTTCTAGTTAAGCTGAATTAATTTGAAATCGTTTTCATAATACCTACCGTTTTAAATCCGTGTCAAATCAAAAATGGTAACGTTTTCAAAAATACCGTAAAATCAATTCAGTATGACGTTATTACAACAATAATGCGCAGCAGTGCGTGAATAAATTTACAGGAGACAAGGATGAAACCAATCAAAAATGTCCTCATCGTCGGCGGTGGCACGGCAGGCTGGCTCACTGCAGCATTTCTCGCACGCACGCTGGGTAGTCAGGCACAGAACGGCATACAGATCACACTGATCGAATCCAGGGAAATCGGCATCATTGGTGTCGGCGAAGGCAGTTTTCCCTCGATACGCGGCACGCTTGCCGCCATCGGTATCGATGAAGCGCGTTTTGTGCGCGAATGCAATGCGACGTTCAAGCAAGGTGTCAAATTCGTAGACTGGGTACGCCCGCATGGAACTCCCGGACACGATCATTATTTTCATCCATTTAATAGTCCGAGTCAGCGCCCCGGCGGGCCTGAATTATTAAGCTACTGGTTGCAAGGCGCTGCTGGCAGCGACATTCCATTTGCGCAGGCGGTCAGTATGCAAAAACGGGTTGCCGATGCCTTCCGCGCACCGAAGCGTTTCAGCGATGAAGATTTCCTCGGCCCGATGAATTACGCCTATCATTTTGACGCTGGCAGTTTTGCCCGTTTGCTCGGTGAACACGCTCGTTCACTTGGCGTCAGACATGTGCTGGCAACCGTCAAGAATACCGAGCTCGATGCTGATGGCGCGATCGCCGCCATTGTCACCACCGATGCCCAGCGCCTGAGCGCGGATCTGTATATTGACTGCACCGGTTTCAGCGCCAGCCTGATCGGTGATGCGCTGGGTTCCCCGTTTCGCTCACTCAGCGACGTGCTGTTTGTTGACCGCGCGCTTGCGATGCAGATTCCGTATGCAACGAAAACCACACCAATTCCGTCCTACACCATTTCCACTGCGCATGAAGCGGGTTGGACCTGGGATATCGGCCTGCAACAAAGACGTGGCACCGGTTATGTTTTTTCCAGCCGCCACACCAGCGAAGAGCGGGCAGAACACATCCTGCGCAATTATTTAGGGGCGGCATCCGACAATCTGGAGCCGCGCCTGTTAAAGCTGAATGTCGGTTATCGCGAAACACAATGGATAAAAAATTGCGTTGCGGTTGGTTTGTCCGGTGGCTTTCTGGAGCCACTGGAATCGTCCGGTGTCGGGCTGATAGAAACCGCCGCTTATCTGATCGGCTATCTGTTTCCGTTTAACGGCGATCTCGCGCCGGTGGCAAAGACATTTAACGCACATATGAAAACGCGTTACGAACGCATCGTCGACTTCATCAAGATGCATTATTGTCTGACCCAACGTCAGGATCACGCTTTCTGGCGTGACAACGCTGCCGCAGCATCGATACCGGAAAGCCTGCAGGAAAAACTGGCGATGTGGAAATGCCGCCCACCAGGCAGAATGGACTTCATCACCGATCTTGAAATGTATCCGCCTTCGAGCTGGCAATATGTGTTGTACGGCATGGAATTTCAGACACAGATGTACGCCAACCCCGTGTCGCATCCGCGCTTTGAAGAAGCACGCAGGGAATTTCATACCATCGCCCAAATGGCGGAACGGGCATTGAGCAACCTGCCAGACCATCGCATGCTGGTTGAACATTTGTGCAACAAGAATACGATGGCAACGCCGCATAGCAAAGTCGCCTGAAACCACATTGACAGTACCCTCAGAAAACTTCACTATCTGCGGCGCATTTCAGATGATAATGTGGCTGATCAAGGCTGTTTCTGGCGTGAAGTCAGACCAGCCGGTACAGTGTTAACCGGCTTGCGATCATCACTAAGCTTGTCGTTTCACTTGTTGTTTCAGCTTGTCGTTTCAGTTGTCGTTTTTTTAGGATGGAGAAATCAGTAGTGCCTGAGAATGAAACTAGCAGCAATCCCGTTACCCTGCTCGATGTTGCACGCGAAGCTGGCGTCTCGCCAAGCACGGTATCACGCATTTTAAATGGCACCGCAACGGTTTCTGCCGTAAAACGTAAAGCGGTCGAAGATGCGATCAAAAAGATGGGCTTTGAACCCAACCCTCTCGCACAAAGCCTGAAAAGCGGCCGCTCCATGACCGTCGGCATTGTGGTGCAGGATATTTCCAGCCCGTTTTTCTCTGAAATTCTGCGCGGGGTTGATGACGGTCTGAACAGCACAGGCTATGCCTCTGTGATCGTCAGCGGACACTGGAACGCGAGTGAAGAAGCGGCACGCATCAAATTGCTGCTGGCGCGCAAAGTCGATGGCCTGATCCTGTTATCCGGCCGTATCGAAGACAAAGCTGTGCTGCAATTTGCGACCCAACGCCCCATCGTGGCGACCGGGCGCTCCCTGAAAAGCCCGACCGCTATTGGTTTTAAACTCGATAACCAGAACGGCGCCTATCAGGCAGTACGCCATCTGATTGAACTGGGTCATCGTCGCATCGCCTTTGTGACCGGCCCCTCGAATAATACCGATGCGAATGAACGTCTTACCGGTTACAAACAAGCGCTGGAAAGTGCAGATATTCCGTTTGAACCGGGCCTCGTGGTCGAAGGCGATTTCCATGAAGCCAGCGGTCTGATGGCCGTCAATCGCCTGTTTGATACGCAACAACAATTCAGCGCAATTTTCGCCGGTAACGATCTGATCGCTTACGGTGTGCGCCTGAGCCTGTACCGCAAAGGCATACGCGTACCAGAAGACATTTCCTTAATCGGTTTCGATGATTTACCCGGCTCGCTCTACACCACGCCGCCGCTGACAACGATACGCCAGCCTTTGTACGATATGGGTCTGATCGCCACCACCGCCCTGCTCGGCCTGATCGGCGGCAAACCAGTCGATGTCGAACTGCCACCGGTGGAACTCATCGTACGCGAAACGACACGCCGTTTCCGCTAACAACAGCACGCTATTCATCTGTTCATTAGTTTTAAAAACATCGCATGACGCACTCCATCGTCACGCGGTGTTTTTTATACGCTAAGCACTTCCGCTTTTTTCAATGCAATCATGCGGCGGATTTCCGGTACGCAGGAGCCGCAACTGGTGCCGCAGCGCAGGCGGCTTTGCAGTCCAGCCAAGACATCGGCAGGCGTCGTGGCGGACTGTGTTAACTCGCCATTCAGAGCATCCTCAATCTGGATTTCAGCGACATTCAGACAAGTGCAGATCACTTTGCCTTTTGCCTGAAAACCTTGTGGTGTATTCGCGCCTGGCATCAGCAGCAAACGCCCCAGTTTTGCCACCGGCTCCTGCTCCATCAGATAAGGTTTCAGCCAGCTTTCGGCAGAGACATCGCCTGTCAATGCGACGGCCTGCAACTGTCCGTCACGAATCGCAATATGTCGCCCGGTGCCGCGCCGCTGATCGTCATAACGCAGCACGGCAGCGCCAGCGATGCCGAATAATTTTTCGATTTCCTGTACCAGTTCAGCAGTAGGCACGACATCATCTGCCGCACGAAACAGCAAACCGCTTTTTTCACGCCCGAAAGGCACGCAACTCGCATAGGTGAATTGCCGCAGATACGGGCGCAGTGCTTGTTGCACCGCGTATATCTGCGTCGCATCCATCCAGCCAAACACCACAAAGCGCCACGGCAATTCGGCTTTGATAATTTTCACTGCGGCATGTTTGAGTTCCGGCTGGCGCGACACAGGATCTGTCGCTGGCGACATCAGGGCATTCACGCCATACGCCACATGTTGTCCATGCCCGCGACCGGAAATAAATTCCTCGCCCCAATGCATGGCGATAAAGGTCTGCCCGGCGCGCAGATCATCGCTCTCGCTGACGGCAAAAATCTGCGTGCCGCGACGATTGCTGACATGCACCAGATCGCCGTTTTTCAAGAAGCGCCGCTGCATATCCTGCGGATGCATATTGATCACGGGTTCAGCGGCATGGGCAAATAGTTGCGGCACAGTGCCTGTGCGACTCATGCCATGCCACTGATCGCGCAGCCGCCCTGTCGTCAACGCAAACGGATGGCGTGGGTCCACTTTATCGGCAGTCGCCTGATACGCTGTATTCACAAAACGCGCGCGGCCATTCGGCGTCGCGAAAATATAATCTTCATACAGTCTTGCTTTACCGGCGCTGGCACCTTGTGGATATGGCCACTGCTGCGGCCCTTGTTCTTCTAACAAGGCATACGATAAGCCCGTGATATCGAGGTCGCGGCCACGCGTGCTGTCGCGGTGTTCATTCCAGATTTGTTCCGGCGTTTCATAAGCAAAATCCGGCTTGTTTTTATCCAGCAACAGCGCCAGTTTTTGCGCAAACAAAGTCGCAATTTGCCAGTCGTGTTTCGTTTCTGCCGGTGCCGCCAGCGCCGCATTCACGCGCGAAATACGTCGTTCAGAATTCGTGACCGTGCCGGATTTTTCGCCCCAGCTGGTCGCCGGTAACAACACATCGGCATAAGGCACCGTCGCCGTCGTTGTATAGGCTTCCTGCACGATCACCATGTCGGCTTTTAACAGCGCTTCACGAATCAGATTTTGCTCGGGCATGGATTGCGCGGGATTGGTACAGACGATCCAGAGCAGGCGGATCTGCCCTGCCCGCACAGCTTCAAATAATTCAACGGCCGTTTTCCCCGGCGCTGCCGGCACCTCATCCACACCCCAGTATTGCGCGACCTCGGCACGGTCAGCGGCATTGCTCAGATCGCGATGCGCTGACATCAGATTCGCCATACCGCCGACTTCACGCCCGCCCATCGCATTCGGTTGTCCGGTCAGCGAAAACGGCCCGGCTCCGGGTTTGCCTATCTGACGCGTTGCCAGATGCAAATTGATCAGCGCGGCATTTTTTGCAGTGCCGGATGAGGACTGATTCAAGCCCTGACAATACAAAGACAAGGATGCTGCCGAACCGCCAAACCAGCGTGCCGCCTGCAGCAAATCGGCTTCCTTGATGCCGCAGGTTTGCGCGACCATCGCAGGGGTGTAATCGCGCACGGTTTGCCGCAGCTCGGCAAAGCCTTCGGTATGCGCTGCGATAAACGCGGTATCGGTCAATTCTTCCCACAAACACAGATGCAACATGCCGTTGAACAGCGCCACATCGGTGCCCGGCAAAATCGCCAGATGCAGATCGGCGTCACGCGCAGTATCGGTGCGGCGCGGATCAGCAACGATAACTTTAAGCTGCGGATTATTTTTGCGTGCTTCTTCTATGCGGCGGTACAACACCGGATGCGCAAAAGCCGTGTTAGAACCGGCGATAAAAATCACTTCGGCGTGATCGATATCTTCATAACTGCACGGCGGCGCGTCGGCACCCAGCGTTTGCTTGTACCCTGCAACGGCGCTCGACATACACAGGCGTGAATTGCTGTCGATATTATTCGTACCGATCAAGCCTTTAGCGAGCTTATTGAAGACGTAATAATCTTCCGTCAGCAGTTGTCCCGAGATATAAAAGCCGACGCTGTCCGGCCCATGCTCGCGTATCGTCGCGGCGAATTTTTCTGCCATCAGATTCAGCGTACTGTCCCAATCGCTGCGCACGCGCGGTAAATTTTTTTGGGTACGGATTTCAGGATACAGCGCCCGCACTTGCTGCTGAATCACAGGCTGTGCCGACAAGTGCAACGTGCTGCCCTTGCTGCATAATTTTCCTGCATTCGCCGGATGTTCGGGGTCGCCGCGAACACCGGTGATCTGCGCGCCATCGGTCGCAATCAGCACGCCGCAGCCGACGCCACAATAGCAACAGGTCGATTTTATTTCCGTCATGCTTGCCCCTTGCTGCCTGCACTCTATAAATATACTCCCCCGGAGTATTTTTTAACGCCCTTTATTTATAAGGACATTAAGCATAAATATTAAAAAATAGGGGGGAGTATCTGTATTTCTTTATTCTGACGCTGCCGTGCGCAACTCTTCGGCGTCCAGAAATACCTGCTCATTTTCAACTTTCAGACGAAAGCGCTGGGTGCACCCTTCATCCGGCGATACCGCACAGCCGGTCGGCAATTCGATATTCCAGTTATGCAAAGGGCAGGCAACCCGCTCCCCGAAAACTATCCCTTGCGACAAAGGGCCGCCTTTATGCGGGCAGCGATCCAGCAAAGCAAAAATCTTGTTTTCACTGTTTCTGAAAATCGCCACATCCGGTTTGATCTGACGCTCAACCACACGCGCACCAAGCACAGGAATATCCTCAACCCGGCACACCATTTTCCATTGTTCTGACATGCTGTTTCCTTTAATTTTTTTTGCTGGCAACGACGAAAAAATCACACCGTCAATGCGGTGAACTGGCGCGTATCGACTTGCGCTTTTTCAGGTGCATGCCACGGATCGCTCTCGCCTTCCAGCGAAAACAGCAAGCGCTGGTAAAGTTCCTGACGACGCTCTTCATCTTCCAGAATGATCTTCTTCACATAGTCGAGACCGACCCGCGCCAGATAATGCACGGTGCGTTCCAGATACCAGCCTTCCTCACGATACAGCTGCAAAAACGCACCGGTGTATTCCATCACTTCTTCATGCGTTTTCAGCTTCACAAAGAATTGCGCAACCTCGGTTTTGATACCGCCATTGCCGCCGACATACACTTCCCAACCGGAATCGACGCCGATCACGCCAACGTCTTTAATCCCCGCCTCTGCACAGTTACGCGGGCAGCCGGACACCGCCAGCTTGACCTTATGCGGCGCATACATGCGTGCCAGTTCGCGTTCCAGTTGTTGTCCCATGAGGGTGGAATTCTGCGTGCCAAAGCGACACCATTCGCTGCCGACGCAGGTCTTCACAGTACGCAAACCTTTGGCATACGCTAGGCCGCACGGCATGCCAAGATCGCTCCATACCGCCGGTAAATCCTGCTTTTTTACACCGAGTAAATCGATACGCTGACCGCCGGTGACTTTCACTGTCGGTATCTGATATTTATCGACCACGTCCGCGATCCGGCGCAATTCGGACGCATTGGTTTCGCCGCCCCACATGCGCGGAATCACAGAGTAAGTACCGTCTTTCTGAATATTCGCATGCGAGCGTTCATTGATGAATCGCGATTGCGGATCATCAATCGCTTCGCGCGGCCAGGTGGAAATCAGATAATAATTCAGCGCTGGGCGACAGCTAGCACAACCATTCGGCGTGCGCCAGTTCATGAATTGCTGCACGGCTGCCACCGTCAGTAAATGCTGCTCTTTAATCGTTTGCCGTACCACAGCGTGTGAATGATCGGTGCAACTGCACATCGCCTTGGCTTTCGGCGTTGATGAATAATCGCCGCCCACCGTGAACATAATGATCTGCTCGACCAGCCCGGTGCACGAACCGCAGGAAGCCGAGGCTTTCGTGTGTTTGCGCACATCTTCCAGCGTGAATAAACCTTTTTCTTTGATCGCCTTGACGATAGTGCCTTTGCACACGCCATTGCAGCCGCAGACCTCAGCGTTATCCGGCATCGCTGCGGCTTTGGTATGTCCTTCATGGCCGACATCGCCGGTATTCGATTCGCCAAACATCAGCGTGTCGCGAATCTCTGCAATATTTTTTCCTTCGCGCAGCAGTTTGAAATACCAGCTGCCATCCACCGTATCGCCATACAAACAAGCGCCGATCAGTTTGTCATCTTTGAGCACCAGCTTTTTGTAAACGCCGCCTATCGGGTCGGACAAAATGATTTCTTCGGTATCGTTGCCACCCATGAATTCACCGGCAGAAAACAGATCAATGCCAGTGACTTTAAGTTTGGTGGATGTCACCGATCCTTGATAACGACCGATGCCGAAATTTGCCAGATGATTTGCGCACACCTTGGCCATTTCAAACAAAGGGGCGACCAGCCCATACACCGTGCCACGATGATTCACGCATTCACCGACGGCATAGATACGCGGATCATAGGTTTGCATGGTGTCGTTGACGATGATGCCGCGATTGCAGTACAAGCCTGCGGATTCAGCCAGCGCCGTATTCGGACGTATACCCACCGCCATCACGATCAGTTGCGCCGGAATTTCCAGCCCGTCAGTAAAACGTATCGCTTTGACCTGACCCTGTTCATCACCGAGTATGGCTTCGGTATTTTTTTCGAGTAAAAAATTCAGGCCACGATCTTCGAGTGACTTTTGCAGCATCTTGCCTGCTACCGGGTCGAGCTGCCTTTCCATCAGCCAGCCCGGCAAATGTACGACCGACACCTGCATGCCGCGCATTTTCAGGCCATTCGCCGCTTCCAGCCCGAGCAATCCGCCGCCGATGACGACTGCATGCGTATGCTGCTCGGCAGCGGCGATCATCGCATTCGTGTCATGGATATCGCGATAGGCGATCACGCCTTGTAAATCCTTCCCCGGCACTGGCAGCATAAACGGCGTGGAGCCAGTTGCCAGCAAGAGTCTGTCGTATTCGGTCTGCGTACCGTCGTCCGCAATCACCAGCCGTTTCACACGATCGATACGAACGACTTTTTTCCCCAGATGCAGCGTGATATGGTTTTCTTCATACCAATCCACATCATTGAGCATAATGTCTTTGATGGTCTGCTCACCGGCCAGTACCGGCGACAATAAAATCCGGTTGTAATTGGCGTAAGGTTCGGCACCGAAGACCGTGACGTCATACAGATCGGGGGCGATCTTCAGCAATTCTTCGAGCGTGCGTACACCCGCCATGCCATTCCCGACCATCACCAGTTTGAGCTTTTTCATTGTATGTCCCTGTTTTGTTTTGATTGCTGGGCTTACGCCACATCTTTGGCAGGATGCGACTGACGGTGATACAAAAATTCCAGCACTTCGCTGCGATACGCGGCATATTGCGGATTCTGTGACAGCGCCACACGATCGCGCGGGCGTGGCAGATCGACATGCAGAATTTCGCCTATCGTTGCCGCCGGGCCGTTGGTCAGCATGACGATGCGATCCGACAGCAGCACCGCTTCGTCTACATCGTGCGTCACCATCACAACCGTAGATTCAGTCTTGGCGACGATCTTCAGCAATTCATCCTGCAAATGCGCACGGGTCAGCGCATCGAGCGCACCGAAAGGCTCATCCATCAGCAAGACTTTCGGCTCGATGGCGAGCGCACGGGCGATGCCGACGCGTTGCTTCATGCCGCCGGAAATCTCATTCGGACGTTTTTTCTCCGCATGCGTCAGCCCTACCAGCGACAAGGCATGCATAGTGCGTTTGATCAGCTTGTTCTTATTTTCAGACGCGCCGAATACACGTTCGACCGCCAGATAAATATTTTCAAAACAGGTCAGCCACGGCAGCAGCGAATGATTCTGGAACACCACGCCGCGTTCTGGAGAAGGCCCGGCAATCTCACGGTGCGCACACAGCAAGGTGCCGGAGCTGGCTTTGGTCAGGCCGGCTATCAGATTCAGCAGGGTCGATTTACCGCAACCGGAGTGACCAATCAGGGTCACAAACTCACCTTTGGCGACGTTCAGATTAATCTCGCGCAGTGCATGAAAGCTGCCTTTGCGCGTATCGAAACGCATCTCGACCTGATTGACTTCTATGTACTTCTGATCGATTTCACGCATTTTATTGCCTGCGACATTGCTCATCGTTTCCATGTTCATGCTCCCGTATCTTCGTAGGTGAATGCGCGTGCCGCAGCAACCAGTATCTGTTCGAGTATCAGACCAACCAGGCCGATGACGATGATGGCAATAATGATGTGCGGTACATTCAGGTTATTCCATTCATCCCAGACCCAGAAGCCGATACCGACGCCGCCGGTCAGCATTTCTGCCGCCACGATCACCAGCCATGCAGTGCCGATCGCGAGCCGCACACCGGTCAGCATGTAAGGCAAGACACTCGGCAACAAAATGCGGGTGACGATTTTCCATTCCGACAGATTCAGTACCCGCGCCACGTTCATATAATCCTGCGGCACACGTTGCACACCGATCGCGGTGTTGATCACCATAGGCCAGATCGAGCAGATGAAAATCGACCAGATCGCTGCCGGATGCGCCGACTTGAATACCAGCAAACCGATAGGTAACCAAGCCAGCGGCGAGACAGGTTTCAGCAGGCTGATGACAGGGTTAAACATGCCGGATAAAAATGGAAAGCGCCCGATCAGAAAACCCAGCGGAATACCGACAATCGCTGCCAGCCCGAAGCCCACCGCGACGCGTTTCAGCGAGGCATAAATATTCCAGCCTATGCCCTGATCATTCGGCCCGTTTTGATAAAACGGATCAGAAAAAACTTTGATCGCTTCCTGCAAAGTCACCCACGGCGAAGGAAAAGAAGAATCTTTCACCGCGATAATCGACCAGATCAACACCATCAGTGCGATGCCAAACAAAGGCGGTAATACTTTGAGTAACAAAGGCCGGAACGACCGCTGCACCTGCTTTACCGGCGCTGCTGCTGTGTTTACGACTGTGCCTGCGGTTACCACTGCTACCGTTGTTGTGGCTGTTACCGCTGTTGCTGCGCTTGCTGAAGTGCCGTTGCTGATCTCAGCGGTAGTCAGTTTTTCTGTGGAACCGATTGCATCATGAACTAAGGTAGTCATACATCCCTCCCGAAACAGCGTGTCAGGCTTTGATTTTGAACGAGGCGGCATACGCTGCAGGATTCTTACCATCCCACACCGTGCCATCCATCAGCTTGCTGCTGCGCATCACGTCTTTAGGCACATTCACTTTCGCCATCGCCGCTGCATCTTTGTAGATATCAATCCGGTTCACTGCTTTTGCCACCGCCAGATAATCCGGATCAGTCTTCAGCAAGCCCCAGCGTTTATGCTGAGTCATGAACCACATCGCATCCGACAGATACGGGAAATTCACCGCACCATCGTTAAAGAATTTCATGTAATTCGGGTCGTCCCAGGTTTTACCCAGACCATTCTGATAGCGGCCTAAAATGCGCTGATTAATCACATCGACCGAGGTGTTCACATAGGATTTGTCGGCGATCGTTTCTGCCATTTTGGTTTTGTTCGATAAGGACGCATCGATCCAGCGGCTCGCTTCCAGTATCGCCGCCGTCATCGCGCGCGCTGTGTTCGGATATTTTTTGGTGAATTCATCGGTGGTGCCGAGCACTTTTTCCGGATGATCTTTCCAGATATCCTGCGTGGTTGCCGCCGTGATGCCGATGCCATCGGCAATCGCGCGATGATTCCACGGTTCGCCGACACAATAGCCATCCATATTGCCAACCCGCATATTCGCTACCATCTGCGGCGGCGGTACGGTAATGACCTTGGCATCTTTCAAGGGATGAATGCCATTGGCTGCCATCCAGTAATACAGCCACATCGCATGCGTACCGGTCGGGAAAGTCTGGGCAAACGTGTATTCACGTTTTTCGCGTGCCATCAGTTTGGCCAGACCAGCGCCATCCACCGCCCCCTGATCCGCGAGCTTTTTCGACAAAGTGATCGCCTGACCATTGTTATTCAGCGTCATCAGCACCGACATATCTTTTTTCGCACCGCCTATGCCCATCTGCACGCCATACAGCAAACCGTATAAAACATGCGCCGCATCAAGCTCGCCATTGACCAGCTTATCGCGCACACTCGCCCAGGATGATTCCTTGGTCGGCACGATCTTGATGCCATACTTTTTATCAAAGCCCAGCACCGATGCCATCACCACGGAAGCGCAATCCGTGAGCGGAATAAAGCCTATGCGCACTTCTGTTTTTTCTGGTTTATCCGAGCCCGCCGCCCAGACACCGCCGGTCGATAAGCCCATCATGCTGGCTCCCGCAAACACGCCCGCGCTTTGCAACAAGCTGCGACGCGGCAAATTAATCGTTGCTTCATCATGGTGGGCTTCCTGATTCTGAGGTTGTTGCGGCTTAGTCATGTGCACTCCAGCGAATAAAAATTAATCCCAAAAAAACAAAAAAGGTGCCTGCCATCCGTTTTAAAAAAACAGATGGAAAGACACCTTTGTCTGAACGACACCGCCGCCGTTAGCGGTGAACGCTGTATTCCCGGCAATTTCGTTCGCCGGTTGATTGGTCCTGCATTTTACTGACGCCATCGTTGGCGCTTGACTTTGTATGAGCAATTGCTGTGCCAGCAAGCGCCCAGAGTGAAATACGGTGAAAAAGCAAGGTTGCCAGCAACGCCCAACGCACTTTAGTTGTGCGGCGCACCAAAGCAGAACATCCTTGCAGCACTATCCCAACAAATCCGAGGCATCCAGCAGACGCTGGGCAAGATCAACCAGTTTCATGTTTTTTTCCATCGCCTGCTTACGCAAACGCTGGTAAGCATCGTTCTCGGATAAATGATGGCGCTCCATCAGATAACCTTTGGCACGCTCTATGGTTTTACGCTCCGCCAGCCGGGCTTTGGTGTCGGATAATTCGGTACGCAGCTTCTGATCTGCATGAAACCGCGCCATCGCCACGTCGAGCACCGGCTTCACGCGCTCCGTCTGCAAACCCGCCACCACATACGCCGACACGCCCGCTTCCATCGCCGCCGCCAGTTGCGAAGGATTGCCGTCTTCGGTAAACAAGACGATAGGACGCGGCGCATCGCGCGTCGCAAAGACCATGTGTTCCAGCACATCGCGGGCATCGGATTCGGCATCGATGATGATCATGTCCGGCTGCAACTGCGCAATGCGCTCTATCATGTAAATATCACCCGGGATCGAGGCAATAATGTTGTAGCCCGCCTGCAGCAAACCTATCCGCAGCGCCCGCGACCGCGCCTGCTGAGCCTCCAGCGCCGCGCGTGCATCCGCATCCGGCTGATGCGCGTCATCCTGCAAATTCACAGTATTGACGACCACGATCTTCAGGCTGCTGTGTTCTGGCAAGGGATCAGACTTAGAAAATGGCATGGTCAGCGGAATGCGTTAAAAAAACTAAACGGAAAAAGGACATGCAAGAAGCGAACCAGACTTATTCCAGCGATCTGATGACCGTGATAAAGAAAAAATAATGGGCAAATAAGAATAGATGAGATTACCCGGAGTTCATTTATCGTCCAGTGACCGCGTTTATCGTTAAAATCATGCGCCTGTCGCAAGCCCGCCATGACTGTACTTAGCTCTGGCACAGTCACTCCATGACATGTCGTCATGAAAAGGAGAAAACATGAAACCCGGATATATTATTTTGTCAGTGCTCGCCGCCACATCTTTGTATGCGCTGGCAGCAGAATCAGTGGAAAAATTGGCAGCCCCCTGGGACTTAGCTGGTAAGACGCCGAAATCCTACCAGATAGGAATCGACCATAACCAGACCATCTCTGGTAAAGGCAGTAAATTTATCCGCTATGTCAGCGGCGATGAAAGCAGTTGGGGAACGCTGATGCAAATGATTGCGGCTGATCAGTATCGTGGCAAGCGGATACGTTTTCAGGCAAGAATAAAAACAAAAGATGTCGATAACTGGGCTGGCTTGTGGATGCGTATCGATACAACGTCAAGAGAAGATTCTCCTTTTTACAATAGCCAGGATAAACCCATCAAAGGCACAACCGATTGGCAATTACGCAGCGTGGTGCTGGATGTGCCAGCCGATGCAAAAGCGATTGCGTTTGGCGTCATTGATGAAGGAAAAGGTCAGGTCTGGTTAGACGATTTACAACTGGAAATCGTCAGTGCTGATATACCTGTAGATAAAATGAAGCCAGTCAAATCATTGCCAACCAAGCCTGTGCTGTGAAGTTAACATCGTTCTCAACTCTGGCCACAGCAGGCAAGCGCCTGCTGTGGCACAGCCCATCCAAAAGACGCGCCCAGCGCATTGCTGACGACGCTGGATCGGCAGTAGTAGCGCTACTGGGTTTTTCGTTACCACAGCTAATTCTGAGTATCTTGATGTTGGCTGCCGTGATTTTGCTGGCGATACAATGGCATGCGCAGGCCTGGCTGGGATTATTCGGATTGCTGACGTTTCCCCTGTGTTTAACGGCGTGGACACTGTTGCTCAGTATGCGGCTGTTAAAAAAAAGACGTAACTGGCTGCTGGTATGGTTCGGGCTGCTGTCACTGTCCTGCTTGACATCATGGGTAGCGGTACAAGCCTATGAATGGCGGGTCAATATGAATGAGTCCGAAGGGTTGACTTCCCTTCAGGCATTCGTCAGCGCTCAGATGTTCACCTGCCTGTTACTCGGTCTGCCTTTATGGAGAACCCAGACACAATCGCGTGACGTTCAGATCGCCAATTTAAAACAATTAGCTTTAGCCGCTGAACTGAAAGCTTTGCAGGCGCAGGTGGAACCACACTTTCTTTATAATACGCTGGCGAATAGCCGCTATCTGGCTCGCCACGATCCGGATAAGGCGGTGCAGATGCTGGATCATCTGATCGCCTATCTGCAAAGCGCACTTCCCGATTTACGCCAACCGATGTCAACCGTCGGCAGAGAATTTAAACTGGCTGAAAACTATCTGGCACTGATGGCAATACGCTTTGGTGAGCGCATGCGTTTTCAACTCGATTATGTGCCAGAGCTCAATGACATCGCCTTGCCTCCGATGATGCTGATGTCACTGGTGGAAAATGCCGTGCAGCATGGTGTCGAACGCCAGCCCGGGCAAGTCGACATTCTGCTGCAAGCACATCAAAAGAACGGCTACCTGCACGTGATCGTCAGCGATAGTGGCGCAGGACTGGAACAAGCCATCATGGGACATGGTGTAGGCTTACGTAATTTGCGTGAACGTCTGCATGCTCTATACGCCGACCATGCACAATTTGAATTACGCATGACACCTGAGCAGCGCACGGTGGCGGAACTGATCGTGCCATGCGTTTCATCCATAACATGAGCGCCGGCATTGCGAATGGTTTAATAGCGTTCTTATGTCTGTAAGCAAAAATAAATCATGAATAGTCCCAACAATTCTGAGAAAAAACCACGTGTGCTGATCGCGGATGACGAACCGCTGCTCAGGGCAGAATTGCGCGAGTCGCTTGCATTGCTATGGCCGGAAGCGGAGATCGTCGCTGAAGCTGCCGATGGATTTGAAGCTCTGCACATGGCAAGAGAAATGTTGCCGGATGTCGCCTTTCTGGATATTCGTATGCCTGGCCTGAACGGGTTAGACGTTGCAAAGACGTTTGCGAACCGCACGCACGTGGTATTCGTCACTGCATTTCAGGAACATGCGATTGCCGCCTTTGAAGAAGGCGCACTCGATTACGTCGTCAAACCCAGCAGTCCGGCACGACTGGCACGCACCATTGCCAGAGTACGCGAACGCCTGACGACACCGCCACCAGACATCAGCCGTGTCATGCAAAACATTCAGGAACGTCAGCAGCACAAGTCAGCACCGCCAGCTTGGTTGCAGGCAGCGGTCGGCAATACGATCCATTTCATCGATCTGAGCGACGTCATCTATTTTTGTGCCGAGTTGAAATATACCCGCGTGGTGACAGACACTATCGAGGCGCACATACGCACTCCTTTGAAAGAGCTCGCAAGCATGCTGGAAGATGCCGGATTCTGGCAAATTCATCGTGGCTATCTCGTCGCCGTGAAACGCATTGCCAGCGTTAACCGCGATGTGAATGATGCACTATGGCTCAGTTTGCGTGAGCACAGCGCCCGTCTGCCGGTAAGCCAGCGTTATCAATTCCGTTTCAGGGGCATGTGATGCGCAACCAGATTTTTTTTGCGCACGCGTAGCCACATAAAAAAATAACGGGCGTCTGAAAATGCTGTGCCTGGATTAAAATAGCAGCGACCAGCAAACTCACAAACAGGCAATGCGTGAATTCGCCACGACAATTGCCTTATCTCTGATATATCACCGTGCACAGAACCGAATTCGCTGAATTGCGTCGTACTTTTTATTCCCCTAGATCATGTCCCTGACCTCTCCGCTGCTCACTGCTATTCCCGGTATTCAATATGGTTTCGGCACGGCGCGCCATCTGGTGCCCAGCGCGCTCAGCCCCTATTGGCATCGCGTGCCGGAGAAAACGCAGGTACACGGAACACAGATTGTCGAGATCACCAGCGAACAACAAATGTGCGGCGGGGCTGACGGTTTTTATACCCGCCAGCCGGGCATTCCCGTCACCGTGATTACCGCCGATTGTGTTCCCGTGCTGTTTGCGCGGCGCGACGGTAAAGCGATTGCCGCTGTGCATGCGGGCTGGCGCGGTCTGCGTTATGGTGTGATTGGCGCGTTGTGGCAACGACTGCGCGCCGAAGGGGAAGACCCGGCAGACTGGGTTGCGGCCATCGGCTCACATATCAACGCCTGCTGTTTTGAAGTCAGCGCAGAACTCGCACAGGAATTTGTCAGCGCGTTTGCAGACCATCCGGCAGAACTGATCACGCCGTCGTACCGGCATCTGGATCTGAATGCGATTGCCGTCATCGAATTACAAAAGGCTGGTTTGCAGCATATCGACAAAGGCCATTCCTGCACACTGTGCAGCAGCCACACCGATGGCAAATTTCTATATCGCAGCTACCGTCGCGGCGACCGCAATTCCCATCAGCATTCTGGGCTGGTGATACTTCCGTAATCAGCATTTTCAGGGGAGTATCTGCGTTTTTCGCCTTATTGTCATCGTAAAACAAGGGGCTTTAAATATACTCCCTGGGGTATATTTTTAACCTGGAACTGATTCCGGTGAACATGTGGGTTCATCACAGATGCTGACCGGCCTGTTGTTTGGGCTCTTTGATTTGGACTCTTAATTTACACTCTTTGATTTGCGCTCGGTCGCTTCCGTCCGTCGGTACGAACGCGCCGCTCAGCGCGGCTTGCCATAAACGCGTTCCGCATTTTTCCAGGCGATCATCTGCGCCTGTTCATCTGGCAGTTGTCCGAGAATACGACGCCAGCGACTGACGATGTGGCCGTATTTATCCCAGCGAAAATCTTTGTGGGCATCGGTGGCAAACATAAAGCGTGTCGGAAAACGATCAAGCAAGGCGCGCCATTCAGGAAGAATCACGCCACAGTCATCAATCATCGCGCCGCCAAGTTGCACAGATTTTTCTTCGCTGCTGAGGCTGCGCTGGTCCTTTTCAGTTTTCGACAAGCTGATGATGACGTTCTCATGTTGTGACAACACCGTTTCTACCTGCGCCGCCGAGCCAAAGCCAGCGTGCGGCCAGATGAATGTCAGTTGTGGAAATTTTCCGTATAAGGCATGAAACGCAGGCCAGTCGCGGTTCCAGTTATACACTTCCCAATGCGTCATCACCGGTGCCTGCAATGCTTGCAGCTCCTGCATCAGTTGCAAGACATTCGGTTTGTCAGCGGACACAAAACGCTCCCCGCTGGCGGTTTGTTCACCATGAGATTTATCGCCATGCGCAAACATGATTTCGCCGACAAACTGATAAGGCCCGTCCCGTAACCCGGACAAAGTCTGACGCAGATACATCGCTGACACATCGCCCCTCAAATCAAACCATTTGGGTGTACCGATAATAAATTTCTGCGGAAAATTTTTCTTCAGCGCCAGAACATCGGCATCGCCATTACTTTTATGAGTCAGACGCCCGAACAGTGCCATCCCCTGCACACCCGACTTGTCCATCTTCGCCAATACCTGATCGTACATTCCACGATCAATCTGCGCCATCGCATCAAACAAGGCACCATGATATTTAGCAGATTTCTCTTCGGATTCACACATCGCCAGCGCAGAAACAGAAACACTGAGACCAGCAATCACGAGCACAATACGTTTGATCATGTTGAGGCAATCTTTCAAAAAAGGGGAGCAAGCGAACTTCAAAAGTAACTGTGATGTTCGCACAAAACACCCTCATCATCGACGCTGACGCGTGTAGTCAGAACGGGGGGGAACAGTATAAGAAATATGAGGCAGAGATTTTTCATAGGCGGCGAATTGAACGCTGAGCAATCAAAAAAACAAGTCCTTGAAAAACGTGCCATCGTCATGAAATGATGCCATTCACGGCATTCAATTATCTCAGACCAGCACCGATTGCACTGGTCGCCGCATAGCCGATGCCGTTCTGGGGCCGTGGCCAAAGCGCACCACCAGATCAGGTCTGCGCGGCGCGATACCAAGGAAATTGGCAAACTGGGGACGCAATGCAGACACCTCGACCGGCTGATTTAAAAATGCATTACGTATATCCAGCGCCGCAGATTGCAGCGCAAAGCGTTCATAGCAACGCCCCACCTCCAGCCAATCAGCAGGGCTGCTGCCATCGGCAACGAACACCGCAATCCCCGCTGAACTGCGCACCTGTTTCGCATATTTATCGTTCTCGCTTTTGGGCGTAAAAAACAAATCAAATAAAACGCTGCCCAACGACGAAGGCAACGATGGATTGCCGGACAAAGCCGAGTACAGCCCATCGCCCATTTGCATCGCATCGTCCGCATTAAAACGCATCCACTTCTTCAGCTCTGCAATGAAAGCACGATCCTGCATCTGCGCGGTATTGCCCTGAACAACGTATTCCAGCACATTCTCGATTGCCGCACGTTGCGTCAGCAAGATCAGGCGCACACCGTTGCCACTGCCAGCGCGCTGCAATAAATCGAGTTCGTATGTCGTCAAGGGTTTGCCATCGTAATCAGCACGGGTACTCTGACGCACAGGAATTGCCTGAAACAGCGGTGACGCCAGCGCACGCGTCGGTTCCAGCGATAAGCACAGTGCGTTCCCCGCCGCTGCATCAACGCTGCTGTGCGCCATCAACCCATGCGCCAGCGCTGCCTGCGCCAGGTTTTCTGCGGCACAACCAAGCGAGACGAAAAGATGATGATCATCCGGATCAACTGCCGGACATCGGCGCGAAAAATCCGGCAGTACAGAAATCGCGTTGTCGTCGATATGAAATTTCCAGCATTGCGTATTGTGACTCGACGGTGCCAGCGTCGCATAGCGCACCAGCTCACGCAAGAGCGACGCTTTTTCATTCGACATCGCCGCACTGTGCCGCCAGAGCTGGCGACTCGCAACGTCGTAACGCCCCTCTGCTCCCGACGAACACGATGTTAACGTCGTCAACCCACCAACCGCAGCCAGCGCCGAAAGTGTAAATGCCCGCCGGGAAATCATGGTGGTTCCTTCGTATGAAAACTAATATTGACGTTAGAGAAAATATTACCGGTGACGGTAACAAAAATAAATTCAGGTCAAATCACATACAAATACTACTCATAAAAAACGGAAGGTTTATTGATGCTGATTTATAAATCCCGGATTGCTTTTTATTTTTTGTTGAACTGAAGTGTATCTCGCCACCCAGCGCAAACGACAAATCAACACCGCGTTTATTCCGTATGAAATTACCGACGCGGCGTGCTAAGGTCTTGCACCTCTGCTGTCTTCCTTTTTAAATACGCCATGCCTGCCAGTGTTCTACGTCAGTTATTTTCCATATTCACTTTATTAATAGCCGCGCTGCTCGTCGTTGATGCGGTTTTTCTGATGTCCACCGGGCTGGTGAATTTCGGCGTGGTGCTGCCGCTGTGCATCGGTTGCGGGCTGATGGTCTTACGCTGGAAATGGCAGCAATTCGGGCGCTGGCGTTCGCAAAGAGTGTGGCGACAGAAAGTCTGGACGCTGGCGCAGTTGCTGGCTGGTGCGTGGTTGCTGAGTCTGGTTCTGTTTTTCATTTTCTTACAACGCAGCAATGATGCCGCCGTGCTGACCGACAAAAATACGGCGGCGGTCAAAGCCATCATGATTCTGGGCTCAGGTTCATTGAAATGCAGTGCATCGCCAACGCTGGTGGCGCGGCTGGATCTGGGGCTGGAATGGGCGCGGCGTTTGCCTGCGGCGAAGGTACTGGTCACGGGTGGAAAAAACTGGACGCTGCCGTGCGCCGAAGCGCAGATCATGGGCGATTATCTGCGCGCGCATGGGCTGGCGGCTGAACGTATCATTCAGGAAGAACGCAGCACCACGACGTATGAAAATCTGTTGTTCAGCCAGCCATTGCTGGGAAAAAATGCGGTGACACCGCACGATGGAATACTCATCGTCAGCAGTGATTTTCATGTGCTGCGGACACGCATGATTGCGCGTCGGCTGGGTTGGTCGTCGGTGCAGACTGCCGGCGCAACGACGCCGCTTTACATACGTTATAACGATTGGCTACGCGAATACTTCTCATTCATCAAGGGCTTTTTACTCCGCATGTATTGATGCAGATCATCGCTTTGTACTGGTCATACCGCTGACGGGTCGGTTAGTATGAATCACCGCCGCATGATGCCGGGTTGACTGGATGCCATGCGCTATGCTTTCATTCCATTTCTTTTCCCTAACCCGCTGTGTTTTCACAGTGTTTCACCAGGTACAAAGAATATGCAAACTTCACGTTATCACCCACTATCGGCAGCCTTACATTGGCTGATGTTCATTCTGATCGCTGTCGCGCTCGCAGCAATTCAGGTCAGGGAAGATATTCCGAAAGGCGAGCCTTTGCGCGACACGTTGAAGTCAGTACACATGCTGGCAGGACAACTGGTGTTTTTATTTGTACTGGTTCGTCTGGCGCTGCGATTCACCTTCAAAGCACCGGCCGCTTTACCGGGGCCGCGTTGGCAAACCGGTAGTGCGCATCTGGTGCATCTGGTGCTGTATCTGATGATGCTGGGTTTGCCTTTGAGTGGTGTGCTGTTTTATCAGGCGGGCGGACGCGATGTCAGTTTCTTCGGCATGCTGTTGCCGCAACTGATCGCACCGAATCCTGAACTGAAAAGCAGCATCAAGGAAATCCATGAAACTGTGGGCGAAGCGATTTATTTTGTGGTCGGCTTCCACGTTCTGGCGGCATTGTGGCATCACTTCATCGTCAAAGATGGCACGATGCTGCGTATGCTGCCGTGGAAAAAGTGAAACAGAACACAAACGGCATCAGATAAAAAATGCCATAAATATGTCGCGCCAAATGCCCGACATAGAGTAAAAATGGGGGAGTATCTTCGGTTTTACCCTTATTCTCAGCGTAGAATAAGGGGTTTAAAATATACTCCCCGGTAGTATATTGAAGCAACAATCTGCAGTAACAACCGCCGCTGCTGGCGCCAACCATGCCGCAGACGATGTCGTTGGCGAGATGCTGGAATGCTCAGCGTCGTGCATCAACGAAGGCATCAATGTCCGGCAAAATCCGGCGACCTTCAGCCCGCTTTGGCGGCGTCGCCACTGGTATTAAAAGAATTCAAGGCACTCTTCATGGCTACACCTCAAGCAAAAAAAAATGGCTCACCGTATGCGTGGGTCTGGCTTATTTTTTTCGGCCTGCTCGGCGCTTACGATTTGTACAATGCCTGGAAAATGCAGTTACTGCCGCAGGCGCTCACCGGTGCCGCCTTTATCCTGTTTGCCATTTGCACGTTCAGGCATCGCGGCATTTTCCAGTTTTCAACCCGTGCCGGTGACGCATCGCAAGAGAAGCCCGGCCTGCTCTGGAAAGCCATGTATTACAGCGCAATGTTGCTGATGATTCTTGGCTTTTCTATGAAGCAGGGCTGGCTGAAATTCTGATGCTGAAAGTTAACAATGAAAAATATTCAAAGGATATATCTGCTGCTCATCGCGCTGTTGAGCGTCTTGTGGCTGCTCGCCGATACGGTGCTGAGCGACCCTTATAATTTCTTCGCCTTACGTACTTCTGTCATGAATTACACCGGCATTATCGGCATCGGTGTGATGAGTATAGGCATGCTGTTGGCGATACGACCGGCGATTGCGGAAAACCTGCTGGGCGGCCTGGATAAATCGTATCGCCTGCATAAATGGCTGGGCATCACGGCGTTGGTGATTGCCGTTATCCACTGGCTGTGGGCAAAGGGGCCGAAATGGATGGTCGGCTGGGGCTGGCTGACGCGGCCAGCGCGCAAACCGGCTGCAGAGCAAACCGTGCCCTTGTTTCAGTTTTTTCAAAGCCAGCGTCACTTTGCCGAAGAGATCGGCGAATGGGCGTTTTACGCGATGGTGCTGCTGATTGCTCTGGCACTGATCAAACGTTTTCCGTATCGCTATTTCTTTAAAACGCATCGCTTGCTGGCGATTGCATATCTGGTGCTGGTATTCCATTCCACGGTATTGATGAAGTACACCTATTGGGATCACCTGATCGCGCCGCTGATGGCGGTGCTGATGGCGGGTGGCACCATCGCAGCGTTGATGTCGCTGTTCCGTAAAGTTGGCGCACAACGGCAGGCAGTCGGTGCGATCGAAGAGATTCAGTATCACACCGATAATCGCGTCCTGAAAGTGGTGATCAATCTGAAAGACCGCTGGAGCGGTCACGCCGCCGGTCAGTTTGCGTTCCTGACGTTTAACACGAGCGAAGGCCCGCATCCGTTCACGATTTCTTCGGCCTGGAATGACGATGGCAGGCTGACGTTTCTGATTAAAGGCATAGGCGATTACACCGCAAGCTTACCGGCAACATTGAAAACCGGCGATCTGGTCAAAGTGGAAGGTCCGTATGGACGCTTCGCCTTTGACGATAATAAATCGCGCCAGATCTGGGTTGCCGGTGGCATCGGCATCACCCCGTTCATCGCGCGCATGCAGGCGCTGGCAGAGCAGGCCGACGCGCGTGAGATCGATTTGTTTTACAGCACGGCAGCACCGGATGAAAGCTTCATTGCCAAGGTGCAGGCCAGTGCCGACAAAGCTGGCGTGCATTTGCATGTCTTACGTTCGGATACCGATGGCAAACTGAACGCGGATAGGATTTGCGCTGCCGTGCCAGCGTGGTCATCCGCCAGCATCTGGTTCTGCGGACCGAAAAATTTCGGTAAAGCGCTGCGTCAGGATATGCTGGCAAAAGGCCTGTCTGGCAATGACTTTCATCAGGAATTATTTGATATGCGCTGATCCCGCCAAGGTATAAAAAAAGGCTGAACATGTTCAGCCTTTTTTAACGCTTATCAGATAGCTTTTGCGAAACGGATCAGTTTGCCGCCGGTCTGGTTTTGTGAAACACCATAGGGCTGTAAGGCACAGACGATGGTGGCGGCGATTGCAGGATGTGTTTTTTCATTGCGCCTATGATGTGCATTTCGCAGGGCTTGCAATCAAATTTGAGCGTGTATTTTTCATCGCCCGTCACCAGCGTCATCGGTTCGGCTTTAACCTGACCCTGCACGCCCTTCACGCCTTTCGCCTGTTTCGGGCACAGATTAAACGAAAAACGCAGGCAATGTTTGGTGATCATCAGCGATACCTCGCCCGCTTCTTCATGTGCTTCATACGCGGCGGCGATCAGTTGTACACCATGCTTTTTATAGAATGCCGTCGCCTTGCTGTTATACACATTCGCCAGATAACTAAGCGTTGTTTCAGGATAAGTGACTGGCGGTTCGACTGCCGGTGTGCGCGGCTGGCGTGGCCATGCCGCCACCCGCGCCGCCTCATGCGCAGCAACCGCATCACGGCGCAAGGCATTGATGACAGAGGAAGGAACAAACCACGGCTGGCGCAAACGCAGATCAACATTCGCCGCTTCAAACATGGTGTTGCCCAATTTGGCGAGGCTGTCGCGCAGCGATGCTTCAGCTTTATCGGACTGCTGCGCCGGTTCCAGCGCCAGCACCGTGTGCACTGATGAAGTGACACCATCTTCATCATGCGTGGTCAGCGTCAAGCCATCCGCATCATCGTTGAGCGTCAGCCAGACCGGCACGCGGCGCTCTGCCGATTTTTTGGTCAGTGCCTGTTCCCAGCGCTGATCGCGATTGCGATTGATCAGCATGCCGACTTTCAGCCCGATCAATTCGCTGACTTTTTCATTCGGAGAAATGCGCCAGACGTCGCCATTCTCGTTCTTGCCCATGTGCTCGACGGTGTTCGCTTGTATGCCCATGACTTCGCGTTTGTGCATGTAGTTCAGGCCATCGCCGTTCGCCATAGGCTCATTCGCTTCGATCTCAAACCAGGTCGTGCCTATCTTCGTCACGTAACCGAGATGCAGGCCGACATATTTCGGCGAATCAAACGCGCCGATATTATCGAGGCGACCGTTGGCAAAATAATCGGTGTGACCACGATGGAAATTTTTATCAACATCCGGTGTAAACGCGATCTGGCTATGACCGCTGGAGGCGCGGGTAAATTCCGGGCGGCGTTCTAAAATTTCATCGAGCAAGACACGATAATGCGCCGTGATATTTTTGACATAGCCCATGTCTTTGTAGCGGCCTTCAATCTTCAGCGATTGCACACCCGCATCCAGCAGCGCTTCCAGATTGCGGCTCTGGTCATTGTCTTTCATCGACAATAAATGTTTTTCATACGCGACCACCCTGCCCTCGCCATCGGTCAGGGTATAAGGCAAACGACAGGCTTGCGAACAATCGCCACGATTCGCGCTACGGCCATTGTCGGCATGCGAGATATAACACTGGCCGGAAAAAGCGACGCACAAAGCGCCGTGGACAAAATATTCCAGCGGCGTTTTCACTTCGGCTTTGATCGCCTTGATCTGTTCTATCGTCAGTTCACGCGCCAGCACCAATTGCGAGAAACCGACATCGCCGAGAAATTTTGCTTTCTCCACGCCACGGATATCGCACTGGGTACTCGCGTGTAACTGTATCGGTGGAATATCAAGTTCGAGTATGCCCATGTCCTGCACGATCAGCGCATCGACACCCGCTTCGTACAATTGATGGATTTGTTTGCGCGCCGGTTCGAGTTCGGATTCATGCAATATCGTATTCATGGTCACAAAAATACGCGCATGGTAGCGATGGGCAAATTGCACCAGTCCGGCGATATCACTGAGTTCATTACTTGCATTGTGGCGCGCACCAAACGACGGGCCGCCGATATACACCGCATCTGCGCCATGCAGGATCGCCTCGCGCCCGATATCAACATTCTTGGCGGGGGATAAAAGTTCAGTTTGATTAACGAGCAAGCTCATGGCGGTGACCGGTGACGAAGGAAGGGCGAAATTATAACGAAATCAAGGGCTTATGTCCTGAAGCAGCGTTTTTTACAGGAGCGAATAAGGAATTGGCATAGGTCAGAGCGAATCTGTCATAGCTTGCAGGCCGTCCGCAGACTGTTGCTGCCTGCTGCATTCCTCTACAATGCAGCATCGAAGAAAGAGGATCACCATGCTGAAACTGACGACGTGCTTGCTGGGAATAATATCTTCAACGCTGTATTCAGCCAGCCTGCTGGCACAAACGGCGCTGCCGCTGAAAGTGGAAGACGCTTTCCGCAATTCGCCGGTTCCGTCTGCGGCGATGAGTGCGGTGGTGATACCGCTGAATTCGGCAGCTGCGACGCCGGTGTTACAGCAAAATGCGGATGCCAGCTTCAGCCCGGCATCGACGATGAAGCTGCTGACGACCCTGATTGCCCTCGAAGAACTGGGGCCGACGTTTCGCTGGAAGACGCAATTTCTTGCCGATAAGCCGCTCAAAAAAGAGGTACTGAACGGTAATCTGTATTTGCGCGGTGGCGGCGACCCGAATCTGACCTGGGAAAAATTCAGCGTCATGCTGCGCGCTTTACGCACACAAGGCATACGCAAAATCAATGGCGACCTGATTCTGGATCGCAGTTATTTTCAACCTGAACGCCTCGATATCGGCACGCCACCGTTTGATGAGCATCCCGATGCGTATTACAACGTGATTCCCGATGCTTTGCTGATCCACAGTAATCTGCTCTCATTCGCCATCGAATCGACCACAGAAAAAATCGATACCCGCTTACTGACGCCTCTCGACAAAATCAAATTTTCGAATCATCTGCATTTCAATGAAAAATCCTGCGCCGAATGGGAAAGCGAATGGAAATCGCCAGTTATCGAATTTCAGCGTAAAGACCAGATCGAGATCATGCTCAGCGGCGGTTTTCCACGTCGCTGCAAAATCACCACGCACCTGAACATCATCGAGCGCAATCAATACATTGCACACATGTTCCGCACGCTGTGGCAGGAAATGGGCGGCAGCTGGCAAGGCCAGGTGCGCGACGGGCTGGTACCGGCGAACGCCACGCTCTTGCATGAACGTGCATCGGAAACGCTGGCTGACACGTTGCGCATCGTGAACAAGCAATCCGATAATGCGATGGCAAAGATTTTATTTCTGACGCTGGGCGCAGAATCCCCCGATAAAACCAACGGCAACACCTTGCAAACCGCTGATGCCCGGGTCAGAAACTGGCTGGCGAAGCAAGGGATCAATGATGCCGGACTGGTGCTCGAAAACGGCTCAGGCTTGTCGCGCACCGAACGTATCAGCGCGAATCAGATGGCGGCGATTTTAGCGGTCGGTGCGCGCAGTTTATGGAACCCTGAATTCAGCTCCAGCATGCCGGTCGCGGCACTCGATGGCACCATGCGCAAACGCCTGAAAGGCAGCGCTGGCGAGCTGCGCGCCCGTATCAAAACCGGCACGCTTAAAAACACCACGGCGATTGCTGGTTATGTGCGCGATATCCGTGATCAGCAGTGGATCGTTGTTGCGATGATTAACCATGACGACGCCGCAAAAGCCAAATCGGCACTGGATGAATTACTGAACTGGGTTGCCGCTGGCCGCCCCTGAGACGCCAACGACGGCACTGATTTCAGCATCAACAATCAACACCGCCATAAAAAAGGCAGCGCCGGATTTCTCGCGGCACTGCCTTTTTTATGCAATGCAGAATTACTCTTTGTAATACACGACCTGCGTTGTCGTTGCCAGTAATGCGCCGTCCGGCGTCCAGAGTTCCGCGATCTGATCGAAATAATTATTATAAAAACGATTCGCCCGCGCATAACCCAGCACAGGCTGCGTACCATGCGCAGTCAGCGTCGCCGCATCCGCATGAAAATACACGGTCAGTGAAACCGTTCCGGCTGGCACCGCTTGTTTGCGTTTGATAAAAATACGTGGGAAAAACGCGTCGGCAATCGCCGTCAGCGAACAGAAATCCATCACGCGTGGCGGTTCATCACGTATCCATTGCTGTGTCACCGTGTCGCTGGCCGTTTCCTGCGCCGTCGCGCTCAGCCCAAGATGGCCGCGCAGCGTGCGAACATCGTAGCGATTCACCCAGACCGGCAACCCGGTTGCAGGCATCGCCACGCCCTCACCAAGATTACTGAGATCGGGGAACTGCGCTTCGGTCGCCGACCAGGTTTCACGACGCGTCGCAAACAAGGCAGTAGCAGTCGCGGCGATCTGGTCGTTTTGCAGCAATTCCATACTCCAGTGTTGCGTCGAACGGTTGGTGCGGATCAGCTTGGGCACCAGATCAAATGCACCGTCGGCGACAGGTGCGGCAAAATTCACGGTCAGCGCCAGCGGCTCGCCCTGGCATTTTGGATGATCCATCACGGCGCGCAGCAAGGTCGCCGCCGTGACGCCGCCAAACGGGCCGACCATATTCGCGTATTTCGCAGAAGTCTGGCCACGGTAATGATCGCCCTGTGGCGTCAGTTGTATTGCTTCGTCAAACGGGTGCATCGTGTTCGCGGTCGTCATGGTCTCTCGTTTTGATTATTGTTGAACGTTGTTGAATGTGATTATTTATTGTCGCTGCTGATGTTGATCAGAAGCCGCGCACCGGAAAGCTGGCATCGCGCTGTATCCAGTTCTGCGGCGAATAATGCGTTGCGCCATCGGTGACATGCAAGGTATACGCATGGCGCGATACCGGCGAGCGATTCGGCGCGCTGTAATGCGGCAGCAGCCCGTGAAAACAGACCAGACTACCCGCTTTGACTTCGAGCGGCACAGCGGTGCTGTCATCCGGCCACGGCGTGGCATCGAGTTTTTCCACGCGCACCAGATCGCCTTCGCGTACAAAACGCTCGCGCATCGCCGTGCGATGACCGCCCGGTTCGGCCCACAGGCAGCTGTTGTCCAGCGTTGCGTCTTCGAGCGCAAACCAGAAAGTCGTGACACTGACCGGGTCGGTTTCAAAATACGTTGCATCCTGATGCCAGCGCACTTCGCCGCCTATGCCGGGCTGCTTGAAAATATACATCGACTGCCAGATTTGTGGCTGCTGCAAACCCAGTTGCTGCGCCACCTTTGCCAGCGCCGGGCCGCGCGAAAAGGCGCTGAACACCGGGTCCAGATCGTGCATCGCATGGCCGATTTTATTAATCGACAGCGATTTATCCTGACGCAGATTGCCTTGTACATCGAACGCTTCTTCTTCAAAAAAACAGCTGATGTTATTCGCTGAATTTAAGAAATAGTGATCGATATGTTGTTCCTGTTCTTTGGTCGTGAAGATGGAACGGGATTGCGCCGGGTCGAACGCATAGACAATCTGCGCCGCACGTTCACGCAGCGCAGCGATCTCGGCTGCAGTTTTAAAATCCGGGACGATGACGTAGCCGTCTTGTGTAAATTGGGTGATTTGTTCCGTCGTTAACATCGTGATTTCCTGTATGAATTTCTTGTCTGAATCCATTGCTCAGTCGCCTATCTTAATAGAATTTCTATTCCGCTGACGGCAACACTTCTTTATCGCCATGCGCATGTGTTGTTGCAACGGCGACAAACATAGCGCGAAGATGATCATTTCACCATAGAAACATTAGGCGCTGACTGAAAAATGTTAGCATCGTCAACAATGAATAAAAAAGATGAATAAAGAAGACAAATAAAGAACGCGTAAAACTACTCCGATCCGAACCAGCCCGGTCAACAACGAGACTCTCATGATTGCTTTCATCAAGCGCCGTATCCAAATTGTGATCGATGCTGTCTGCGATAAGTATTTCCTGACCTGGTTTATTCCGTTGATGGTTATTGCCCTGTTCGTGGCAGGTCTGCTGTTTGAATTGGTCAGCTACGACAGAATTTTTAAGCTGGCGCATTTGTATTCGACGCATTGTCGCGAGCTCAGCGACAAAGAAGCGTTTGCGATGCTGATGACGATCTTTATCGCTGCAGTCAGCTGCCTGACGACCATCGGCGAGTTAATGATCTTCGCCGATAAACGCCGCCGCGGTCTGCCGATAGAACATATCAGCCTGATTATCAGCGCATCGGCTGCTGTGATTTCGCTGGTGCTGATACTGGTGCTGTCGCAACAATGGTGCCGCTGAGATTAACCCCATCCTGTGCCTCACGCCCCAGCCAGTCTGCCACAATGCCCCATCTGGATTGCCGCCATACCAGCCGCTACCGCTGAACGGTATTCCGGCAGCATCTCAGTGGCATCTCAGGGACATCTCAGGGACATTTATATACTCCCCGGAGTATGTAAAAACACCCTTTATTTTATTAAGGCATTTCACTGGTTTTTCAAAAAACAGGGGGGAGTATGCATATACAGCGGATAAACGCTGGTTTGTGCAGGGCGAATGCAGTAGCATCACAGCTCTTTTCGTTTTCGCCGTTATCGACGCATGATCTCGCTTCAAGCCTCATCCTCTTTTTTCAAAAGCAATCATCAGGACATCGTGCGCGCTTTGCTGGCAGGCGTGCTCATCGCTGTACTGAGCGCCTGCAGCTCGCCGCCCGTCAGCGTTAAAACTCCGCCAGCACCGTCAGCGATCATTGCCAACGCACCACCGCCTTCGCTGCCCCTGAGTCGCGAAACGCCGCCGACACCGCGTGAATTCCGCGCCACCTGGGTTTCCACCGTCGCCAACATCGACTGGCCGAGCCGCCGCGACCTCAGCAGCGATAAACAAAAAGCGGAGATCATTACCATTCTCGACAATGCGGTACAGATGAAGCTCAACGCCATCGTGCTGCAGGTGCGCCCGGCCGCTGATGCGATTTATCCGTCGGCGATAGAGCCGTGGTCGGAATTTCTGACCGGCGAACAAGGCCGCCCACCTTCGCCGTATTACGATCCGCTGCAATTCTGGATAGAACAGGCGCATGAACGCGGGCTGGAACTGCACGCCTGGTTTAATCCTTACCGCGCCCGCACCGCGCAAGCGAAAACCATCGCCGCAAAAAACCACATAAGCAAAACCGCGCCTGACGCAGTGAAACAGTATGGCGATCAGTTATGGATGGACCCGGCGGAACCCATCGCCATGCAGCAAACGCTGAATGTGATCAGCGATGTCGTGCGACGCTACGATGTGGATGGCGTTCATATTGATGATTATTTTTATCCGTATCCGATCAAAGCCGCGAACGGTAGCGAAGTCGAATTCCCGGATGACAAAGCCTGGATCAAGTATTTGCAGAGCGGCGGCAATCTGATGCGCGCTGACTGGCGACGTGCCAACGTCAACCATCTGGTGGAAGCGATTTACACCACCGTGCATCAGGAAAAAAGCTGGGTGAAATTTGGCATCAGCCCATTTGGCATCGGTCGCCCTGATCGTTTACCAGCGGGCATCGCCGGTTTCAGCCAGTACGACAAACTGTATGCCGACGTGGAACTCTGGATGGCAAAAGGCTGGTTTGATTATCTGGCACCGCAGTTGTATTGGCCTATCAATCAGACGCCACAGGCATTCAAGGTGTTGCATGATTACTGGATTGCACAGAACGTACAACGCCGTCAGATCTGGCCTGGCTTATATACCAGCCGCATTGATCACAGCGAGAAATCCTGGCCTGCCGAAGAAATTCTGAATCAGATTGATGCTGTGCGTGAGCGCGGCGGTAACGGCCATATCCATTTCAGCGTCATCAGCCTGAATCAGAACCGCAAAGACATACGCAAGCGTCTGATGGCTGAGAAATATACCTCGCAGGCACTGATCCCGGCGATGCCGTGGCTCAACAGCAGCAATATCACCGCGCCGCAGTTGCAATTATCCGATGACAGAAAAACGCTGCAAGTCGCGCTCGCCGATGTCGCCAACACGAAGCTGCTGGCGATCTGGAAACGCACCGATCAGCAATGGCTATTCTCAGTCCAACCTGCGACAAAACTGAGCATCGATACCAGCGCCGATCCCCAGGCTGGTGCAATCCGGCAAATTACCGTGATGGCGATCAGTCGCTCAGGACAGGAAAGCCAGCAAGCAAGCGTGCAGTTCCCCTGATAAAGCAGCAAAAAAGCAGCGCGGAATGTGGTTTTTTTGAACCTCAGACTGCTGTTTTTTTACGCACATAAAAAATTATTTTTCAGTATCACCCCCCTTCAATCAGCCTGTGCCATACAGGCTGATTGAACAGTATTTTGATCTATATCTTTTAGTTATTACCCGCGTAGAATTTTTCATTTGTCACCGGCAAAGTGAAAACCCTAGTCTGAATCTCAACGCGTATATCGTTATAACGATTTTGCCTGACACCATGAAGCCAAATTGGTGCAAAAAGAAAAGAGCCTTGTTTCCGGATGTTGCAGCTAAAGGTATTTGTCATTCTGAACCCGTGACGATTGCCCCACATCCTGACCGCACATTGAACAGAATTATTTGAGGAGAGACCCGTGAAATTGAAAACCATTGCCCATTGCATCGCCATTATTGGCGTGACTGGCGTTTCTGCGACATCTGCGGTGGCGCAGGAAAAACCTGCCGATGTCACGCAACGTATCGAAATTACCGGTAGCAGCATCAAGCGTATCGCCGCCGAAGGTGCGTTACCCGTCGAAGTCATCACCCGCAAACAGCTCGAAGCCTCAGGCATCGTGACGGCCGAGCAGTTGATCTCAACGCTCAATATCAATGGCAATGGTTCCGATAATCTGGCAAGTAACGCCGACGTCACCTCCGGCGCGCAGCGCGGCAATAACGGTGCCACTTCCGCCAACTTGCGTGGTCAGGGTTCTGACAGCACGCTGGTCTTGCTGAATGGCCGCCGTATTGCCACACACGGTATGAAAGGCTCCGCAGTCGATCTGAATTCGATTCCTATGGCGGCGGTTGAACGTGTTGAAATTCTGAAAGACGGTGCGTCGTCAACTTACGGTACCGATGCGATCGGCGGTGTGATTAACTTCATCCTGCGCAAAAATTACAACGGGATTGAAGCACAGGCATTCACTGATCTGACGCAACAAGGCGGCGCCGACATTCATCGTGTATCGATGGTCGGCGGTTTCGGTAATCTTGATACCGATGGCTACAACGTGTTGATCACCGGCACCCACAGCGAGAATCAGGCATTGCGCGGCGATCAGCGTTCGTTTGTGAATACCTTCCAGCCGAATCGTGGTTTGTCGGTCGATACACGCGGTACCCCGTTTGCGACCGTGTTTGCCACGTCGCTGGCAAACACCATCATGAGTAACAAGAGCAATACCGGCCCTATCCTGCCTGGCACAAACCAATCGATGAACGCGGTCAACGTGCTGAATCTGCCGGGTGGCGCGGGTTGTAACTCCATCGATGGCATGGCTGCTTATGATTACAAAATCTGGGATGTCGCTTCTTCCAAATATGCCTGCGCCTGGGATACCGGTCGCGCCGCTGTTTTACAACAACCGGTAACAAACGATAATTTCGTTTCGCGTGCCACATTCAAAGTCGGTGAACATCAGGTATTCGCTGAACTGGTCGGTTCCCGCGTCGATGTATCAAAAAGCTTTTCACCAAATCAGGTGTCGCCAGGCAGCAATTTCCCGGTCTCGTCTTTCTATCCTAAGACCGGTGCTGCGTATGACATGGTATTCAATTCCATCGCCGCCGTTTTGCCTAGCATTAAATCCAACTACGGCGCGCCTATTGCTTATCGCTGGCGTTGTATGGAATGCGGCAACCGTGAAATCAGCACCCGCACGGATGCCGCCCGCCTGCAAATCGGCGCCGATGGTCAGATCGGTAACTGGGATTACCGCGTCGGCCTGTCACGTGCCTACAGCGAATCACAATCCACACTGGGCAACGGTTATAACTACACGGTCGCGCTGGCGAACGCGCTCGGCACCGGCATCATTAATCCTTTCCTGTTGCCAGGCCAGAAGCAATCACAGGCCGCGCTGGATCTGATCGCCAGCACCTCAGCCAAAGGCGTTGTGCTATACGGCGGTAAAACCACATTGACGCAAGCGGATGCAGCGATTTCCGGTGAAATTTTTAAACTCCCTGCCGGTGCAGTCATGGCTGCGGTTGGTACTGATCTGCGTAAAGAAGAATATACGTTTAACGGCGATGCACGCGCCGCCAATACCCGCCCTGCGATTCTGAATGCACCGTTTGATGATGCAAATGCCTTGCCTAAAGTCAGCCGCGATATCCGTGCGATCTACGCAGAGTTCCTGGTACCGGTGTTTAAAAACATAGAAGTCACGCTCGCTGGTCGTCAGGATCATTACACCGGTTTCGGCAATACCTTCAACCCGAAAGTCGCGTTCCGTTACACACCGGTCGAACAGGTATTGTTCCGTGGTTCGTATAACACCGGCTTCCGCGCACCTTCGTTCAATCAGTTGTTTAACGGCATTACTGAGTCGCCATACGCTGGTAAAGATCTGGTCGATCCAGCGACGTGCCCTGGCCTGAAAGCAGACAGCACTAAATCCGGCTGCGGCATCATCACACCAAATACCCTGACCGGCGGCAAAGCCAATCTGGGACCGGAAACAGCAAAGCAAGCGACTGTCGGCGTAGTCTGGGCACCAAGTAAAAATTTCAGCGCGAATATGGATTTGTGGGAAATCCGCAAGGAAAACACCATTACCTCGCTGGACTTAACCACCATGCTGCAAAACTATAATCTGTTCAGCGCACAGTTTATCCGTGACGCGAGCGGCGCGATTGTACAAATCGACCAGCGCTGGGTGAATGCAGGTTCAAGTATCACCCGTGGTCTGGAAGTCGGTGCCAATGCGAATGGCACAATCTGGAACGGCAAATGGACAGCAGCGATTGATGGCTCTTATCTGCTGGAGAAAAAATCCCGCCCAACCGCGAATGCACCTTATGGCGAAAGCGAAGTCGGCCGTTTCACTTACACCGGTGATTTAGGTCTGCGTTGGAAGCACACTGCTTATGTGACCTACACAGAAGGCAACTGGACAACCATGTTCTCGCAAATCTTCCGCTCTGGTTATAAAGATCAGGTCTTGCCTGGCGTACTCAATGGTCTGGTTTCCCCATCGGATTACAATCCTGATGTAAAAAGCTATTCCACCTTTAACCTGAGTGCGACCTACAGCGGCATCAAAAACATGACGCTGACCGCAGGGATCAAAAACATCCTGAACACCGACCCACCATTTGCCATCACTTACGACAGCAACTCTGGCGCCGGCAGCTCATGGGAACCACGCGTCGCCGACCCACGCGGCCGCTCCTTCACCTTGCTGGCGAATTACAAGTTCAAGTAATTCCGGTTGTACTGACAAAAAAATCCCCGGCAGTGATGTCGGGGATTTTTTTTATTCAGAGTCAGAATGAACATCACAGTAAGCTGGAGAGCAAGTGAGATGCGTTACAATGTAGATCACAGTCTCATTTATCATGTGGAGTATCACGATGCTGACAACTGAAATGAAGCGCCAGGCATTCCTGAAGCTGCGCACCGAAAACTACCGCGCCAGCTTGCGCCTGGAAGGGCTGGAGCCACGCCCAGTCAAGACCAATAAGTCGACGGCAAAACCAGTGGAGCTCAAAGCCAAGCATGTCCGATAAGTACGGAACGGGTCAGGATAAGCAATACTGCTATCCCAACTCCGCTGTCTTAATCAATAAGCTCGGCTTAAAAGACGCCGATAGCCTGGAAGCGGCTGAAATCGAGCACACTCAGGCGCGCATTGAACAGTTTGTGCCCGACTTCGACGATATTTCTATGTCGGCTCTGCGCGCAATCCACTTCCATATATTTCAAGATATCTACGACTGGGCCGGAGAATTACGTACCGTTGACATCAGCAAAGGTAGTACCCGATTCGCCAACGTCAGCAGGATAGAACCTGAAGCGAATAAGCTCTTTGGGCTTCTGGCGCAAGAAGGCCATCTGATCGATTTGCCGCGCGAACAATTCCTTGCCCGTTTGGCTCACTACTACGGCGAACTCAATGTGATTCACCCATTCCGCGATGGCAATGGACGCGCCCAGCGTTTGCTGTTTGAGACTATCAGCATTAATGCCGGCTATGCGTTACGCTGGGAGCCGATTGGACGGATTGAATGGGTCGAGGCCAACATTGAAGCCTATCATTGTCGCTTAGAACCACTCAAAACCTTGCTGGATCGTGCACTGACACCCATTTGAGGCAAGCAAGCGCAGAGGCTTACACACACAGAACGATTCATTAGCTTGTGCTTGTGCTCGTCGGTTGACGTTAGTTGCCACCTGTTTAAGACAAGCAATCACTATGCGCCTCGTGGCGAGATTTCAGTTCGTATGGCGTGAGAATAGGACGTGTGCTGTTTGAATGAGAAAAATGGTGCGTATGACGCACTCTACGGGGTACGCATGCGACGCTTGCCAAACAAACTCAATATTGAGGTTGCTATTCAAGGAGTAAAAATTGAACAACACAAAAAAAGCGTTATCGGATAATGACTCTGAAAAAAATAAGAATTCAGGCATAGTTTGGTTAGCAATTTTTTTATCTCTGCTTAGCGCCTTTTTTGTTACGTTGTATGCTGGATATAGGTGGGCAAATCAAAGTTCTAGCGAGTTAACTGGGTTGGCATACCTTTTGGTTTTTACCGACGTTTTTCCAAAAATGATGTTTTTTTGTATTCCCTTAATATTTGGGTTTAGTTTACTAAGAAATAGGAAAAAACGACGCTTTGGAATAATACTTTTGCTCTCGAGTTATGGCTTAATTATTTACTACGTTCTTACAAAAGAATTTATTTAAACAAATTTCAACCTATGTGTAAGCGTGCTGTAAACCTCCCCCAATCATTGCCAAGTGTTATTAGCGTTTTGAGATTAATGAAATAATCGATATTCAACGGTGTCATGCCGTTGAGTGAATCGGGTGGGAATTGCTTCTTGTTTCGCTGATCCACAATTCCGTTCGTGCTGTAACCTCCTGCAAGCAAGCGTAACCGATCCACGCGGCCGCTCTTTCACCTTGCTGGCGAATTACAAGTTTAAGTAATCCCGGTTGTACTGACAAAAAAATCCCCGGCAGCGATGTCAGGGATTTTTTTATTCAGCGTAAGAAATACATCGCTTTGCGACCAACGCTCTGACAAGCACAACACTTATCGACTGAAGATGGCAATATTCGGGCATAAGAAGCCATGTTCAGAAGAACACGTGATTTTATTTTTTAATAAAACATCTGATTTTTCCTGAAAATACGGCATATTAATGAATTGCTAAAATCACGTCAAAACTTGGTTGCATTATGAAATTCAATTTTATTCATCCATCATCACAAGCTCGCATTACGAGAGAATGCTCTCCATCGCTAAGTTCTATTCAAATCTTATTCGGCCTTGCTCTGATCGTATTTATATTCAGCACATCTTCCGCATTTGCGATGACCGGTCAGCCAACATTAGAACTTCCAAAATGTTCCGCCGACAAGGTATTTGAAAGAAGAATCTGCCAGCTTTCCAATTCAGAAGCAGCGACAGAGGAAATTTCTGATGGTGCCAAAGCACGAATTGAAGGCAACAATCTGACTCTCTCTTTTAAAGGCCAGGCCTCATCAGTCAGAGTCAATCTGGAGCCAGGTGTCGAGGTTCCAATGGTTGCAAAGGATCTTTGGCAAATCCGCTTGCATGTACCTGAGCTTGCACAAGCTGTCGCGAAAGTAAGATTCGAAATTCGAAATGCGATCGGCGAAACAAAAAAAATCCCCGTCGATATTCGCGGTGCGGACGCACCAAAAGCCGACTACTCCTCAAATTTAATTCCAGGCTCACAGTTCAAAGAATTTCCTATTGAGAGCAAGTTTCTTAATGCCGTGAGAGTAGTCAGAGTATGGCTTCCCCCGTCCTATAATCCAGAACACTCTTACCCAGTCGTGTATATCGGGGATGGATCAGCTCAATTCGGGAATTTGTTAGGAAGAGAAATCAGTACAGATCAGATAGCTCCTTTTATTACGGTTGGAATCGACAATTGTGGTGGAGCCAAGTCCGGTAAACCTTGGTGCCGCTATGAGGAGTATGTACCCGCGCCAGAAAAACAACGTGGAAACAGACAATCTTTTGAGAACCACGAAAGGTTTTTTCTTGAAGATGTCATACCATTCATTGAGAAAGAATTTAGCTGTGAAAAATCTAGTGCGATGAGGTCAATCAGCGGATTTTCGAGCGGTGCCGATTGGGCGATAGCAATGGCCGTACGACACCCAGACTTGTTTTCTCAAGTTATCGCGATGTCCCCTCCCATGTCTGGACATTTGGCGTATCAATATCCGATTGGGCCAAAGTTTTTTTTGAGCGCTGGATATTTTGAACCTCCGATTCAGGAGTCGGCAGTGGATGTGTACAAGGCGATTATCAAAGAAGGAGGGAAAGCGGAGATATGGACTTTCCCTTATGGACACGGTAATGAAGTCAATTTCCAGACGTTCAAACAAGCAGTTGCGCTTTGGTTAAAAAAATAAAACCAGAATTACTTTTTCTGATGCAACGAGTAATCCCGGTTTTAATGAAAAAAAAATCCCCGGCAGCGACGTCGGGGATTTTTTATTCAGCGTCAGAAATACATCACTTTGCATTCAACAGCTTTGTCAGTTTGTCGATGCCGACCGGCTCTTCTGCCTGCAAAGGAATGATGGCCCAACGCTGACTGTGTTGATCTGCGACCAGGCGGATTTGTTGCAATTCATTTTTTGCCCTTTGCTGCAACAAGCGCGATTGCGGCTGCGCCATCGCCAGGCTGTTGTTGATGACCCATGCCCACGGCTCAATACCGGCGCGGCGTAAGTCATTTTGCAGGCCAGCGGCTTCCAGCACTGGTGTGGTTTCTGCCAGTGTCACGATCACGATTTTCGTTTGTTGCGGGTCCTGCAATTGCATCATCGGTGTTGTGTAATGTACGCCGGTATGCGCCATCTGCCGCTCAATTTCGCGATGATAGGCCCCGGTGGTATCGAGCAGTAATAAGGTATGCCCGGTCGGTGCGGTATCCATCACCACGAACTTTTTCCCGGCTTCGCGGATGACGCGTGAGAATGCCTGGAACACAGCGATCTCTTCGGTGCATGGTGAGCGCAAATCTTCTTCCAGCAAGGCTTTTCCCTGTGCATCAAGATGCTTGCCTTTGCTCGCCATCACTTCCTGACGATAGCGCAAGGTTTCAGCAACAGGGTCAATCCGGCTGACGCTCAGATTCAGCAAGTTGCCTTCCAGTGTTTCAAGCAGATGCGCAGCAGGGTCAGAGGTCGTCAGATGAACCGGAAAGCCGCGTTGCGCGAGGGCGATGGCGATCGCCGCAGCAACTGTGGTTTTACCGACGCCGCCTTTGCCCATCGTCATGATCAGGCCATGCCCGCTGCCTGCCAGCCCATCGACCAGCGTCGCCAGCGATGGCGCATCAGTCAGAGCAGGCAATGCCTGCGCTGCGGATGAATCAGCGACATTCACTGCGGTAGACGCCGTCAGCAAATGGCGCAAGGAATCAAGCCCGACCAGATTGAATGCCCGCAACGGAATATGATCGGTCGGCAAGCCGCGTAATACCTCGGGCATAGCAGCCAATGCCGCCTGCTCGCGTTTCCAGACGGCGCGCGCCAGCGCATCGTGTAGTGTTTCTGCTTCCGGCAACACGCCATTGATGATCAGATATTGTTGATGAAAGCCGATGGCAGCCAGCTCGTCATGTGTGCGGGCGGCTTCCTTCAGGCTGGAATGCTGGGCACGTGCCACCAGCACCATGCGGGTACGTGCGGGGTCGGCTAAGGTCTGCACGGCTTCATGGTATTTTTCACGCTGCTTGCCCAGACCTGCCAGCGGCCCGAGGCAAGAGGCATCGCCTTTACCCTCTTCCAGAAAGCCCGACCAGGCACCGGGCAGTTGCAACATGCGTATTGTGTGCCCGGTTGGCGCGGTATCAAAAATGATGTGATCGTAATCGTGCAGCATCTGCGGATTAGTCAGCAGCCCGGTGAACTCATCAAATGCGGCGATTTCTGTGGTGCAGGCACCGGATAATTGTTCCTCCATCGCTTTGATCACCACCTCGGGCAGGGTGCCGCGCGCAGGTGTGACGATGCGGTCGCGGTACAGTTGTGCAGCCGCTTGCGGATCAATTTCCAGTGCAAACAGATTGGCAACCGACTCCACCGCTTTGATGCTGTTACCGATACGGATGCCGAATACCTGACCGACATTCGATGCCGGGTCGGTGCTGACCAGCAATACGCGTCGTCCCTGATCGGCAAGCCAGACGGCAGTGGCGCAAGCGACCGAGGTTTTGCCGACGCCGCCTTTACCGGTGAAGAATAAAAATTTCGGCGTATTGTCCAGAAAAAGCATATTCATTCCTTTTATAAAAACGGTTTAAGGCTGTCACCCGGCAACGACTCAGTTAAGCACGAATCAGGCTTTGGCGATGATCTTGTTGGCGGCGTTCAGTGCATCCTGTTTGCGTTCACTGTAACGGCTGGTCAGATAATCGCTGCGACCACGCAACAGCAAGGTGAACTTAAATAATTCCTCCATCACATCCACCAGCCGGTCGTAATACGGCGATGGTTTCATGCGTCCGGCCTCATCAAATTCTTCATAGGCTTTCGGCACCGATGACTGATTCGGTATCGTGAACATGCGCATCCAGCGTCCCAACAGGCGTAGCGTGTTGACGGTATTAAACGATTGCGAGCCGCCACACACCTGCATCACTGCCAGTGTACGCCCCTGGCTGGGACGTATCGCGCCTTGTTCGAGAGGAATCCAGTCGATCTGATTTTTCAGCACCGCCGTGATCGCGCCATGACGTTCAGGGCTGCACCAGACCTGACCTTCCGACCACAAACAGCTCTCGCGCAATTCCACCACCTTGGGATGTGTTTCCGGCACACTGCCAACCATAGGCAAATCATGCGGATTAAAAATTCTGACTTCCGCGCCCATGTGTTGCAGCAGGCGCGCCGCTTCCTCGACCAGCAAGCGACTGAATGAGCGCTCGCGCAGCGAGCCATACATCAGCAGTATCCGTGGCGGATGCTCAAAACCCGCCACCGGTGCGAGTTTCGCGGCATCAGGAATATCCATGTGTTCCGCCTTTAAGTTCGGCATTTCTTGGTCTGATACAGTGACGAATTTTCCTGCCACATCAGTCATGCGTAACTCCTTTAGTTGATAGCACCGGTGTCAGCTTAAACGCAGCGCCAGCGCGGCCAGTGTCAGCAACAGCACCGGCAAGGTCAGAACGATACCCAGCCTGAAATAATAGCCCCAGGAAATCGTGATATTTTTTTTTGCCAGCACGTGTAACCACAACAATGTGGCGAGGCTGCCGATAGGCGTGATTTTTGGCCCGAGATCGCAGCCGATCACGTTCGCATAAATCATGGCTTCACGCACCGCGTTGTTTGCCACGGCGGCATCAATCGACAAAGCGCCGATCAGCACGGTCGGCATATTGTTCATAATCGACGACAGAAATGCGCTGAGTAATCCTGTGCCCAGCGCCGCGCCCCAGACACCATGTTCGGCAAAATAATTGAGCACGCCACTGAGTTGATTCGTCAACCCGGCATTGCGCAAGCCGTACACCACCAGATACATGCCCAGCGAAAAAATCACGATCTGCCACGGCGCATTTCTGACGACGTCACGGGTGTTGATCACTCCGGCGCGCGTGGCGACGGCCAGCAACACCGCCGCCCCCGCTGCCGCGACCACACTGACGGGAACACCCATGCCATCCAGCCAGAAAAAGCCGAGCAACAGCCAACCCAGCACCCACCAGCCCGCATTGAATGTGGCGCGGTCACGAATCGCCAGCGTAGGTTGGCGCAGTTGTTGCACGTCGTAATCGGCGGGCAAGTCGCGCCGGAAAAACAGCAGCAACACCGCTATCGTGGCAGCTACCGACACCAGATTCACCGGCAGCATCACCGATGAATAGGCAGCAAAGCCCAGCTTGAAATAATCAGCCGAGACAATGTTGACCAGATTCGATACCACCAGCGGCAGGCTGCCGGTGTCGGCGATGAAGCCCGCCGCCATCACGAAGGCCAGCGTGCCTTTCGGTGAAAACCGTAGTTCCAGTAGCATCGCAATCACTATCGGCGTCAGGATCAGCGCCGCACCATCATTCGCAAACAAAGCGGCGACCACGGCCCCGAGTAACAACAGCAACACGAATAATTTGCAGCCGCTGCCACCGCCCCAGCGCGCCACATGCAATGCCGCCCATTCAAAAAAGCCCGCTTTATCCAGCAACAGGCTGATGATGATGACAGCGATAAATGTGGCCGTTGCATTCCAGACGATATGCCACACCAGCGGAATATCCGATAACTGAATCACACCGGCCAGTAAGGCCAGCAACGCGCCGCCAGCCGCGCTCCAGCCTATGCCCAGGCCACGCGGCTGCCAGATGACAAAGGTCAGCGTCAGCAAAAAAATCAGGATAGCAATCAGCACGACATGCGCCCCATTTCAGAAATGAATTTGATGTACAGCGAGATCATCAGATGGACGCATCAGTTGAGCTGCTCTCTGATCGCTTTGAGTTCCTGATGAATGGTATTTTTTTCCAGGATGTGTGCAGGCAACGAAACGAAGCTATTGACGCAAGACATAATTTCGCGGAACACCTTGCGGAACGCCGCGCGCTTTGCTTCATCGCTGCCAGTGACTGCGGCCGGATCTTCAAAACCCCAATGCGTCGTCACCGGATGACCGGGCCAGACCGGGCAGACTTCACCTGCGGCGTTATCGCAAACGGTAATGATGAAATCCATCACCGGCGCATCCGCCGCCGCGAACTCGTCCCAGCTTTTGCTGCGTAAAGCAGTCAGTGGATACGCGGTCGTCTGAATCTGCTCTATCGCCAGCGGATTGACCGTACCAGCGGGAAAACTACCGGCAGAAAAACCTTTAAAACGCCCCTGCCCCATAGTCGTGATCAGGGCTTCCGCCATGACGCTGCGCGCAGAGTTGCCAGTGCAAAGGAACAGTACGTTGTACGTTTTTTCAGTCATTTTTCTCTCGATTCATTTCAGGGTAAGGGATTAGAAGGGTAAGGAATTACAACGAAACTATGTGGTTTGCATCAGCCTATGCTGCGCGTTAAATTTCAGCTTTATCAGTAACTTTATCGGCAGCTTTATTCGCTGGCAGATTGCTCGCCTGCAGCGCGGGCAGACAGGCCTGACCGTTGCAGCAACTGTCACTCAGAAATGCCAGCAAATCATTCATGGTGCTGAAATTGGCGGCGTAAATAATAAAACGCCCATCCTGACGCGCCGAAATCAGATCGGCATTACTGAGTTCTTTGAGATGAAATGACAATGACGAAGCCGGAATCGCAAGCTCTTCCGCGATTTTGCTGGCTGCCAACCCTTCGGGGCCGACCCGCACCAGCAGACGAAACACCGCCAGCCGCGATTCTTGCGCCAGCGCCGCTAATGCGCTGATTGCTTGTTTATTTTCCATGGGCAGACTCCGGTTCAGGCTTATTTCTATATTTCGACAATTATCGAATTATAGAAAGGAAAGCGGAATTTTGGCAACAGAAATTTGTGATTCCTCATGTCCTGCGTGTGCAAAACCGACAGCTCAGTCAACAATGGTACGTATCGGCCAACGTAGCCAATATCCGCCTTGAAAAAAACCGTGAAAACAGGTCTCAAATAAGCACTTTTCGGGGAGTATCTGGCGATTTTGCCTTTATGTCCTTATAAATAAAGGGCTTTAAAAAATACTCCCCCCAGTATATTTATGCCCTCAGAGGCACGAAAATCGACTTTTTCAGCCTCTTTAGCACCCGACTTCCTACCAGATGAATGCTCTTCGTCTGTGCTTATTTTTGCGGCAGCAAGTCCGCTTCGGTTTCAGCGACAAATACTTCCGCGCCTATATCCACCTTGTCGAACAATTCAACGATATCGGCAGAGCGCATGCGTATGCAACCGTAACTGGCCGGGTTGCCGAGCAGGCTTTCTTGCGGCGTGCCGTGGATGTAGATGTAGCGCTGATACGCATGCTGATTGCGCTCTTCGGTGCCGCGCAACCATAGTATGCGGGTCACCACCGGGTCGCGCCCCGGCGCGTCTATCGCAACGATTTCACCAGTCGGCACGCGATCTTTGAACGCGGTGCCGACCGGCATACCGGCGCCGAATTTTTCAGCGATTTCCATTTTGCCGCCGGGTGTCATGTAGCTATCGGGTAAATCGCCAATGCCCCGCTTCGCGGTTGAAATGGTATAAGTGGCGATCACTTTGCCGTTATCGAATAAGCGCATTTTCTGTTCCGGCACAGAAACGACGATGCGGTGTTGCGTGTCTTTGGGTACGAATGCGGGAGTCAGCACAGACTGGCAGCCAGATAAGAATAAGGTCAGCAGCAAAAAAAAGAGGGCGAAAAGTCGATTTTTCATGTGGCAGAGATTTCAGATGTGGTGTCAGGGCTCGCTGCAACGAGGCCAGATTGTGGCGCAGGGAACAGATAGCATCAATGGCAGAATAAGCACAGCCAGCGATGATGGCAAATACTTGTTCACCAGCGACACATTACCTGCGGTTATGACTGCGCGATCAGCTTTCATTTGTGAGTGGCGCGACTCCTCTGTAAGTTCAATAGCATCGCGGAGAAATGATCATGTTGAACACCGAAACACCGAATGTCTTACATACCGAGCTCGATACCTATGCGACGGCAGAGCTGGCCGCCGCATTGATCGATGATCAGTTCATCGCAGTGCAAGCGGTGCGGGCAGCAGCGCCACAAATTGCGGCAGCAATTGATGCGGCACTGCCACGGATCAAAGCGGGCGGGCGTCTGGTGTATGTTGGTGCCGGCACATCGGGTCGGCTGGGTGTGCTTGATGGCGTCGAATTATTACCGACCTTTTCGTGGCCGAATGAACGGGCAATTTCGCTGATTGCCGGTGGCAAACAGGCGATGTTCGTCGCCGTCGAAGGTGCCGAAGATGATACCGAACAAGGCGCGATCGACATTCGTGAGCTGCATCTGAATCAGCATGATGTCGTGTTGCTGATCGCCGCCTCCGGTGCCACACCGTATGTGCTGGGCGCGTTGCAAGCGGCGCGTGCCAGTGGCGCATTAACGGTGGGTTTCGCGAATAATCCCGATGCGCCGGTGACCCGATGCGCAGACGTCGGCATCACACTCAACACCGGCAGTGAAATCATTTCCGGCAGCACGCGCCTGAAAGCGGGCACCTCGCAAAAAATTGCGCTGAATACGTTTTCCAGCGCACTGATGGTGAAACTGCACAAGGTCTACGGCAACCTGATGGTGGATGTGAAACCGACCAATATCAAACTGCTGCGGCGTACGGTCAGCCTGACCATGCATGCGACCGACAAGGATGAACAGACTTGCCGCAAAGTGCTGGAAGAATGCGACTTCCACGTGAAGACCGCGATCGTGGCGCTACAAAACAACATCAGCGTCGTTACGGCTGAAAAACTGCTGACCTTATATCAGGGCGATGTACGAAAAGCCCTGGAAGCTGTCGAATAAGCGCCTTCTGCGGTTACAATCGCAGGGTACAAACGAGTAACGGTAACAGGTAACACTCATGCGATTGCGTCACATAGAAGTTTTTCATGCGATTATGCAGGCCGGCACGATCAGCGGTGCCGCACAATTACTCAGCATTTCCCAGCCAGCCGCGACTAAAGTCTTGCAACATTGTGAATTGCAGCTTGGCCTGAAATTGTTCGAGCGCATCAAAGGAAAATTGCATCCGACACCGGAAGCGCACAAGCTGTTTTCCGAAGTCGACAAACTGAACCGCGACCTGCAATCGGTACGCCGCCTCGCAAATAATCTGAAAAACCATCCGGATGAAGCCGTCAGGCTGGCTTCAACTCCCACCTTATCGATCACGGTCGTACCAGCCGCACTGGCCGCCTGGCGCAAGAAATTTCCGCAAGTGCACTGCACTTTATCGACCCACCATACCAGCGATATGGTGAGCGCCTTGTTGCTCGGCGACGTTGATTTCGCTTTATCTTTATATGACCCCTGCCATCCGAATCTGGCATCCGAGCCGCTGGTGCGCGGCAGTATGACGGCGATTGCGCCGATAGGCAGTTGGACAAAAAAGCTCGACAACACGCCCTTGTCCGTCGCTGATTTGCCGAAAAATCTGATCGCACTGGATCTGGATGATCATCTGGTCAGCCGCGTGATGGATGCGTGCGAAGAACTCGGCATCAGCTTTACTTCTTACACCGAAGTCCAGACGTATGTGCTGGCGCGCACGCTGGTTGAATTCGGCGCGGGTGCTGCGGTGATCGACCCATTTACGGCAGCCACAGCCAATCACGACAAAGTGCAGTGCCGCCCCTTGTTACCGAATGTACCGGTGGACTTATATTTGCTGACAAAAAAATCGACGCCATTGTCACGCTCAGCACGTGCATTTGTCGAATGTGTACAGACAGCTGCTGCCGAATTTATTGCCAGAACCAGCAAGGAATAGTTCAGCATTAGGACTTACGCAGAATTGTTCCAGCTAGGCTTACAGCCGAAGGTAACCTCCTTTGTAAAGGAGGTTCGTTGCGTCGGCAGACAACATGTTGTCTGAAACCCCGACTACACCGTGTCGCCGAAGACAGTGCTTTAGCACGGCTAGGCGACAACAACAACGCTGGGGCAGTTCTGCGTAAGTCCTTAACGTAATTGTGCGGCCAGCGCGGTCATGATTTGCTCTTGCCATATACTCAGGCTGGAATACTCACCGGTATTTTTATCCGGATCGGCACCAGTGCCGCCAATCAGATAGATCATGCCGTTGCGGGTCTGCGGATCAAACACAAAACCTGATTCCAGACCATACGCAAATCCCAGATGACCGACACCGGTAAATCCATGTCCACCGGGCGTGACAGGAGGCGTCAGGCGATCGCCATGATGTGCGGCGCTGATATCAGTGAATACCTGAAACCCCAGCGCCCATGACTGAAACATGCCCTGATAATCGTCGCCATTCTGCAGCGCAGCATCGTAACGCCACTGAGGCGTTAACAAAGCCCGCACGCTGGCTGGCTGCAACAGACGCACACCGTCAAACTCGCCCTCGCACATCAGCATCTGCATCAGACGACTGAGGCCGCGCGCGCTGATGCGCAAGCCACCCTGCGGGCTGAATAAGGTGGCATTCCAGCCTGGTTGATACGTCGCCAGATAAGTACGCTTTGGCACCGCTTGCTGGTGATAATCATCGACCTGTGGCTGCCAAGCACCTGCTGTATCCCAGACATCGTTTTTCTGTTTGCGATACAAGGTGGCCAGATTATTCAGTTCTGACGGACTCAGATTTTCCGGATGAAAACTGCCGCTGATCTGCAGCGGTTGCAAAATCAATTCCTGCATCAGCACATCAAAACGTTTTCCTGATACGGATTCCATCACGGCACCGATCACACCCCAGTTCAGATTCACGTAACTGAAGTATTTTCCCGGAGCATAGTTTTTGTTACTGGCATCCGGTCTGGCCCAGAATAATGCTGATACTGCGTTTTTTTCCGCCGCTTGCAAAACACTTTGCAGGGACGTATTCGCCGGAAAATTATAGCCACCATCATCGCGCAACGACGAGGTATGACTCAGCAGCATACGCAATGTGATCGCGGCATCAGGATAAAAAGGATTTCTGAGGGTATAGCCGAGATAGCGGCTGATATCGGTATCGAGCGCGAGTTTGCCCTGTTCAACCAGACGCATTACGCCAAGCGCTGTCACCATTTTAGAGACAGACGCAATACGGAATAAGGTATCTGCATTCGCTGGCAAACCAACGGCGGCAGTAGTCGGGATAAAGCGCTCGCCGAACTGCTTTTCATAGACGATCTCACCAGCGCGTATCGCGATCACAGACAAGCTCGCCAATAGCCGTTGCGGCTGGCTGACGATGGCCTGCAATTGCTGATCGGTGGTCGTTTTCATTGATGCGCGTGTGATCGGAACTGTCGCCGTCTCTGCCATTTTTACTTCTGCCGCTTTTACATCTGCCGCTTTTACTTCAGCAGGCGGGCTTGCTGCCTCCACGATACCAGCGAAAATACCAGAAAAAAATAACACCGCCGACATACTTACTGCTGCGAAGGAAACGCGCTGTATCAACATATTCAGTCTATCCGCAGATAGGTCTGGCGAACGACAGCAGGATCACCAAAATTGAAATGCCACCATTCGCTGTTAATCCCTCTGAAACCCGCATGAAACATGGCTTGCCGCAATATCTCGCGATTGCTGCGCTGCTGCGCGGTAATTTGTCCGGCAGCCAGCATTTTTTCTTCCAGTGCCGGATGTGATTTTTCCACCATCTCGTCGAAGCCGCTGCCCATATCAATTTCTACGCCTTGCGGATCAATGACTGTCACATCGACCGCCATGCCAAACGAATGAATAGAACCGCGCGCAGGATCAGCTACATACATCTGTAAAGGTGTGCCATCCAGATGCGCCCACAGCATTTCCTGTACGCGGTGCGGGCGCAAGGCGTCCAGCACAATGATGCGATAACCCGGATGCTGCTCTGCGAGATAGTACGCCGCCTGCTCCAGCGCTGCTGCGGCTTCTCTGTGCAACCATGCGCAATCGAGATCGCCATACAAGTCACGTCCGACGAAATTATCGGTGCCGACATAACGCAGATCAACAGTAATGCAATCAATCGCCGCAAGGCGACGGAAGTCAGGGTGATCAGCAATGAATTCACAACGCATGTACGACTTCTCCAGATAAATCAGAAAACAACCAGAACTCATTTCAGCTTGTCAGAATAGAGTTTGCTCTTGCTGTCTTCCAATGAAACTTTACTTGTCACGTATAACCGTAACTCATTATTTGATGCGCGATGTTGAACAGTGGCGCATCCACTTATTTTTATCGCTTCGCGTTTTGCTTTGCATCCGGAGCGATATCGAGATAGCGCCAATTTGTGAAATCCACCGGATGCCGCTGATAATGCAGCACCCAGGGCTGGCGGATATCCGCAGACAAGGGATGCACCCGCGGTATCCACGGGTTATAAGCATGCATCAGCAATGCCATTTGACGATACAAAGCGCGCCGTTCAGGTGTGTCTGTCATCGTCAACGATTTTTCATACAACTGATTAAATGCAGGCAAATTAAAACGTGCATAATTCGCCCGCCCGATATTTGCGCCATACAGTAACTGGTAAAAATTCTCACCATCGGGAAAATCAGCAACCCAGTTTGCTTCTGTCATCTGCACCTGCCCCAGACGTGATGCACGCAAAATTTCTGAATGTTTATCGGTTTTAAAACTGATGCGTATGCCGATCGCATCCATCGTCTTGCGCCAGACTTCATCGCGCAGACGCCCGGTGGTATTAGCCTGACTGTGCATCACCAGATGCAAGGGCTGTCCATCCGGTAAGCGACGATAACCGTCTGCACCACGCAGATAAGAAAAGCGATCAAGCAAAGCATTCGCCAGCGCAGGATCGTAAGGCACAGGGCTCTTGAAGCTGGCATCGTAGCCAAGTACATTCGGTGGCAACGGTGACTGTGCCGGAATCGCCAGACCTTTTTCCATCAGGCTGATATCTTCGCGGCTGTTATAACTCATCGCAATTGCGCGGCGTAGGGCAATTTTTTCCTGACTATATCCACCGATGACAGGATCTTCCATATTCATCCAGACATAATAGGTCTGCAGTGGAGAAAATAAGGACAGTTGCACACCTTGCTGTTGCAGATCCGGCTTCAGTTTGCCGTCTTTCATGACCATGTCTGCCAATGGCGGTGGCACCTGTTCCAGCGTATCAAATTCACGGTTCAGGAAACCGAGCACGCGCGCCTGCTGCTCTTCGACGATAGCAATCGTAACGCGCGATACTAGGGGAATAGTCCGGCCTTTCAAGTCTGCCGCGATCTGCAGTGAGACGGCATCTTTCCCAGCCTCGCCATCAAACACCACTTTGCGATAATCAGGATTCGCATTCAGTACCAGACGAAAACTGCGCTGCCATTCACCCAGCATAAACGGGCCGGTGCCGACAGGGTGATTGCCAGCCTGATTGCCGTAGCTCTCTATCACTTCTCTGGCAACGGCAGACGTGGCCGTGGTCGCCAGAATAAACAAGAAATTGTTATCCGGCGCATTCAGCCGTATGCGTAAGGTGTAACGATCCAATGCCTGCAGGCCGGGAATGGTGGAGGCGCTGTCGAATTTCCAGCCGGGTGCCGCTTGTACATTGCGCAGTTTTTCGTCGCCCAGCAACTTGCCTTCAAACATAAATAACCACGGCGATTTCAGCGCAGGATCGTACAAGCGCCGTACGCTGTACACATAATCATCGGCGGTTAATTCGCGTACTTTTCCTTTGAATGCTGGGTCGGGTGTGAAATGGATGCCGGGTTGCAAATGCAGTGTATATGTCTTGCCGCCATCGCTGATTTCCGGCATCGCCTTCAGGGTATTCGGCTTCAATTTGACCGGACGCGCCAGATAATCGTAGCGCAGCATAGGTTCAAAAATATTCTCATTAATGCTGAGCGTCGCAATATCGGAAGCCACCGCCGGATCGAGAGCGCTTTCTGGCGTCGTCAGCAAAACATTCAAGGTTTTGCCTGTGCCTGTCTGAACACCCTGAACACTCAACGCAAATAGCGACAGCGCCAGCAAGGCACACAAACGACGCAGCCATGGCATTGCTTGCTTCATGCGTTTCCCTCTTGAATTCTGTCGCTGTAACGAGTGATATAAAACCATTCTTCGCCACAATGCGCACCGGCATCGGGGAATATCATGCGGCCATCCATTTCTGCCCTGACCTCGCTGCCATCGTGGCGCAAGCCGATCAGATCGCCTTTTTTTACTTCGTCAAAACTGCGCCAGTCGCGAATGAAATGATCGTCGTCGTGCAGCTTGTCGATCACATCATAGATGCGCAGGCTTTCAATTTCTTTGACGGCAGCAGGTGCTGTTCCGGCAATGATGCCGAGATGCGTCAGAGTATTGATGATCGCCCGGTACGCGACTTCCGGTGCTTGCGGGTCGAGATGCTGACCGCATTCCAGCGTGACCGCATAACCGCCGACGGAACGCATGTACTCTGTAGTACCGACACCGAACTGGGTATTCGCATTCGCCAGCATTCTGGCATCTGCATTCGGCCCCAGTCTTTGCTGACGGCGGGCGACGCCACGCGCATACGTGCTCAGCCAGCCATCCACCATGCGATGTACGCCCAGACGCAGTGCCATCGCCAGCTCGGCTTCTGCGTGGCTGAAGGGTTCGATATCGCCATCGTTATTTTCCGGTCCGACCAGAACAAAAGCCTCGCCTTCGCCGCGGAAAGAATGCAGGTCGAGTAAAACATCGTGCTCCGCCAGTAAAGGGCACAACCAGTTGGCAACATGATCCTCAAACTCCACTGGCGTTGCCGTTGGCAACAAGCGGCGGTTCAGATTACGGTCGCCCTGTCTTTCGCCGCGCTGATAAGCCAGTGGATTCGTCACCGGTACGAAAGTCACACAACCGGATACGATCTGAATGATGCCGGCGTCGATTTCAGCAATCACGCGTCGTATCGCCAGCGTGCCGCAAATCTCGTTGCCATGCACCGCACCGGTAATGATGATGCGCGATCCGGCAAGCGTTGACTGATAGCGTTGGCTGTTAAAAAACAAATGTTGCGAACTCATACTTATACTCATTCCAGACTAAAACGTAACCGACCTCTTGTTGATCACTTCTTACTTATAGGACTGACGCAAAATTGTCCCGGCAAGGCATGGCGACGAAGACAGTACGAATAGTACGGCCAGGAGCCATAACGCCGCCGGGGCGGTTTTGCGTCAGTCCCTCACTTATCACTTCTTGCCAAACTCGGGATCGACCGTAATCAAGGCTGTCACAATAAAGGTCGGAATCGCGGCGAGGCAAATCCATACAAAGAAATGCGCGTAGCCCAGCGTTGCCTGCAACCAGCCGCTGAACATACCTGGCAGCATCATGCTCATCGCCATGAAACCGGTGCAGATCGCGTAATGCGCAGTCTTGTGTTCGCCATCGGCAACCATAATCATGTACAGCACGTAAGCCGTGAAGCCGAAGCCATATCCCATCTGCTCAATGGCCACGGCGGCACCGACCAGGTAAATATTTTGCGGTTGTACGAATGCCAGATACACATACACGATGTGCGGCACATTGATCGCCAGCGCCATCGGCCACAGGCAACGCTTCAGACCATAAATTGAAATCAGCGCGCCGCCGGCGAGGCCGCCCAGCGTCAGTGCAATCATGCCACCGGTACCGTAGACGATGCCAACCGCCTGCGTCGATAAACCCAGCCCGCCTTTATCCAGACTATCCAGCAAAAATGGTGGCGCCATTTTGACTAACTGCGCTTCGCCAAAGCGATACAGCAACAAAAAAGCAATCGTCAGCAGAATATTTTTCTTCCTGATGAATTTGCCGAAAATCGTAAAAAACGTCGCGACGACCTGATTCGGATCACCTTGCGCGTGATCGCTGTCGGGTCTGGGCAAAGCCCATTTGTGATACAGCGACAGACTCACAAACATCGCCGCCAGCACGCCGAACACAACCATCCAGCCAAATGCCACATTTCCGGTCAGATCTTTCAGCGTTCCGGCAAGATAGACCAACGCGCCCTGCCCCGTCAGCATCGACATCCGGAAAAACATGCTGCGTACACCGACAAACGCGGCCTGCTGATGCTGCTCCAGTGCCAGCATGTAAAAGCCATCACTGCTGATGTCATGCGTGGCGGCACCGAATGCCAACAGCCAGAACACCAGCAAGGTCATCTGAAAAAAACTGCTCATCGGTATCGTGAATGCGACCAGCCCAAATAACGCACCGATCACCAGTTCCAGCGTAATCACCCAGAAACGTTTGGTCTTAAACATGTCCACAAACGGCGACCATAAAGGCTTAATCACAAATGGCAGATACAACCAGCTGGTGTACAGCGCAATATCGGCATTGGAAATACCCATGTTCTTGTACATAATGACGGACAAGGTCATCACAACCACATAGGGAATGCCCTGACTGAAATACAATGATGGTATCCAGCGCCATACACCGGTTGCCGGTGTTTGCTCAGTATCGTTGGCAGTTGTGACGTCTCTTGTCATCGTGTGAGTTTTTCCTGGTGAAATGCCAGAACTCATTTCATTAATAGAGATGAGTTCTACGAATACATCTTCCCAACAAAAACACCGGAAGACGATTGAATTTTTACGCTTTGCTCATAGAGTAAAGTTATACGCTGACGCTATCTTTTCATTTTCTGCGTGTCGCAAAAGCGACCTATGATAAACGAAGCAAACACTGATAGAGCATAGTCGTTAAAAAACTCTGATGTTTCGTAAAGAATTAAAGTGGCAGCAAGGCAGCGGGTTTTATCCGAAAATATGACAGAACAGATCATCCCTATATGAACCCAGCAGATTTCGTTTTTCCCGGTATAAAAGACAACGCATCAGCGCTGGCTTTGGGGATAGATACGGGCGGAACGCAGACGCGCTGGGCGCTGGCAACGGCCAACGAAGACATCATCGCCAGCGGCACCGCGGCAGGATTGACGGCTCTGCAACTCAAGGCGCAGCAGGGAAAACAGGAATTCGCACAAGTGTTTTCCGACCTCGCTGCTGCTGCACGCAGCCACGGCAACTTACAGACAGTCAGAGTCGGCATTACCGGTTTCAGTGACGATATGCGTGTCGTCATTCTGGAGATGTTGACCAGTATTCTGCAAATGCCGGAACCATGCATTCGCCTCGGTACTGACATCGAAATTGCGTATCTGGATAGTTTCAAGCCGGGAACAGGCTATCTGGTTTATGCGGGTACCGGTTCTATCGCCGCCTATATTGACGAAGCCGGACAATTTCATCGCGCTGGTGGGCGCGGCTATTTGCTTGACGATGGCGGCAGCGGCTTCTGGATCGCCCGCGAAGCAGTACGCCATATCTGGCGTGCAGAAGACGAATGCCCGGGAGCATCGCGCAATTCGCTGCTTGCGCAAGAAATATTCAAAACCATCGGCGGCGATGATTGGGACAAATCCAAAGATTTCATGTATCACCACAGCCGCGGTGACATCGGTAAACTGGCGTTGGCTGTAGCAGCCTGCGCGAATACGGATGACGTCGCAGCTGATATTTTAAAAAGAGCCGGACAAGAACTGGCGCGACTGGGAATGGCAATGTGCAAACGCTTCGGCAACAAGCCTGTGGTTCTCAGCGGGCGGGTACTTGAACTCCATCCATTGATTGCAGCATCTTGTCGTACCCATTTACCTTCAGACATCAGCTTACGTACCAGTATTTGCCAGGCACATTTTTCGGCAGCCCGGCTCGCTGCCAGACAACTTAAATCACTCACATGAAAAAATTACTCTTACTCGGATTCCTCGCCGCCTTCCTCACCGGCTGCGCTACATCACACATCGATTCCAGCATCTCGGCGAAAAGTCAGGAAGACCGCGTGCAATTTCTGATTCTGCATTACACCGCGATTGATGAGCCGACTTCACTCAAGGTATTGAGCCAGCAAGGTGTCAGCAGTCACTATCTGGTCGGCGATCAGATGCCGGTCAAAGTCTGGCAACTCGTTGATGAAAGTAAAATGTCGTATCACGCCGGACTCAGCGACTGGAAAGGTTATAGCCGCCTGAACGCCAGCTCTATCGGCATCGAAATTGTTAATCTGGGTTTCCGCGATGCGCCGGAAGGCCGCACCTACTTCCCTTTCCCACAGGCACAGATCGACCGTGTCATTGCGCTGGTGAAGGACATCGTTGCACGCCATCAGATACGTCCAGAATACATTCTTGGCCATTCCGACATCGCCCCACAACGTAAGTCTGATCCGGGCCCGCTGTTTCCGTGGAAACAATTAGCTGATGCAGGCCTGATTCCTTGGCCGGACGCAACACAAGTGGCCCAACGTATGCCGCTCTATGAAGAGCAATTACCAGATGTCAACTGGTATCAGAAAAAACTGGCACAACATGGCTACAACACACCGCAAACCGGCGTGTTGGATGAGGCAACCAAAAATGTACTGATCGCATTTCAAAGTAAATATCGTCAGGAAAAATTTGATGGCGTCCCCGATGCTCAGACAGCGGCCATGCTGGACGTCCTGACGGCAAACACGAAGACACGATAAATGCTGGATGCACTGGGAATAAGCGCGGAGATATTGCAGCAGCGCGGCTTCGTTGCGGTATCTGAAGCGACGTCTCTGGTGCTTGCTGAGGTGGGAGAGGATGGGCGCGAGTATTGGCTGACACCCGCCGCCAATCAGGCCTGGCAAGCGATGAAAAATACCGCGGCTGGTGACGGTATTGCCCTGCTGATGATTTCAGCCTTTCGCAGCGTCGCCCGTCAGGCTGAAATCATCCAGGCCAAACTTGCGGCAGGGCAGGAAATTCATGACATCTTGCAAGTGTGTGCCCCGCCGGGATATAGCGAACATCACACTGGCCGGGCTATCGACATCGCCACGCCGGAAGATCCTGAACTGGAAATTTCATTTGACACCACAACAGCATTCCGGTGGCTGCAACAACATGCCCACGAATTTGGTTTTGACATGTCTTACCCGCCAGGAAATCACAGTGGATATCAATACGAACCATGGCACTGGTGTTTTCAACACTGAACCACGTCAGACCTGAGGCTGAAATCACAATATCGCAATATCGGTTTCGGTCTGAAAACAGGGGTGTTCGTCGCGGATAAAAACACTCTGTTCCCGCCAAATGACGCTTTATCGCAAACAATTCGCCTTCCCTTATCGTGCCAATTACAGTGGCATTACTCCCACACGATATGGAAAGGAAATGGTATGAAACTCACTGCAAATATGGATGGTATCGTCATCGCCGCGATCGCGCTGGTCATGCTGAGCAATCTGATTCACCAGTTACTGGCCTGAGCATCATGCTGACCTTGCTGATCTGGATAATTTTATTTGTATTGTGCTGGCCGCTGGCAATCATGGCGCTGTTGCTGTATCCCTTATTCTGGCTGCTGTTACTGCCATTCAGAATACTCGGGATTGCCGTTGATGGCGTTTTCGAATTACTGCGTGCGATTGTCATGTTGCCAGCACGTTTGCTGGGTGGGCGCTGAACAAGCGCCGCGAGAATTAATGTACGCTGTTGAATAAGTCGTGCAACTCTTCAAAACGATCTTCAACTTCGTCGTTCGCCAGGCCAAGAAAATCGCAGGCTAGTTGCCCGCCTTTGTCCCACTCAGCCCAGTTTTCCTGACCGTGGTAACGGTATATGCCATATTCCGACACCAGCGCCAGCGCCACCAAAGCCCGCACACGGTCATTGGTCGCAGAATCCGTTAGCACGAGATAATCGTGGTGCAACAATATTGCGTTCGACACTTCTTCCGGTAATCCCCAGGTCCGCGCCATCAAAGCACCAATGGACGTATGACTGGTGCTGTGTCGCTTCTGTTCTATTGCGGTAAATTTTTCGTTGACGTCATTACCGGCTAACACCAGCGTTTCCTGATAATCAGGAAAACGTTCCAGCAACAATGGAATACCAATGTCACAGAACAAGCCGAATGTGTGTGCAATATCTGCTGAGCAAATGCGCATACGGCTCGCCAGATGCGCCATTGCCTGCGCCCGTTTAGACGAGAAATCCCAGAATTTAGCGAGCGGAATTTTTTCTGTCTGCACTGCCTGACGCGCAATAATTCCCGTCATCAGCAAACCGCATTGCTGTATGCCCAATAGTTTCACGGCATGCGCAACGGAAGTGGCCTTCAGGCGCAAGCCAAAAAAAGACGAATTGGTGACTTTGAGTAAAGATGCCGACAAGGACACATCATTCGAAATGATGGCTGCCAGCCGTCCCGGATCAGGCTCTTTGCTGGCTAACTCCGTCTGCAAATCCAATAGCATGCTCGGACGTGGCGGTATGCGTATGGTTTTGATCAGGGCGTCAACGGATTGATCGCTGGCGACGTGTGCAGTGCTTGGAGGAGTCATATCAAAACAGCAATTGAGTAATATTGTGCAACGCCCATTTTAACGCATATTACCGCGTAGAAAGAACTGTATGGCGCGTGTTTTCAGGTTCTGGTTGGCACTGATTCACCTTATTTTTTCACTGGAATCAGGGTATTTCTGTCCACTGGCACAGCTGTGACACTATTCTGCGGCGAACCATCAATCAGCTTATCCGAATAGGTCAGGTAAACCAGAGCATTTCTTTTCTGATCGACCATGCGGACAATGCGTAACTTTTTGAAAAGAATAGATAAACTTTGATTGAACACTTCTTCCTGTTGCTTTAACGGCGCCGGAAAACTGACCGGCCCGACCTGACGACAGGCAATCGACGCTTCAGCTTTATCTTCCGCCAATCCCAAGCCACCTGAAATGCCGCCAGTCTTGGCGCGGGATACATAACAAGTTACGCCCGCAACTTTAGGATCATCATAGGCTTCCACCACCACCTTATGATCGGGACCGATCAGTTTAAAAGCCGTATCCACGCTGCCGATATGTTCAGCGCAGACGGTTGTTGAAAATAAAGCCAGTGCTGCACATGCCAGAATCTGATGTTTCATGTTGTTCGCCTTCCATTCATTTTTCATTCATATCCGGCATCCGCTGCCAGACATCATTTATTCAACGCCGAGTGACGCTTGCTGTATGCGAAATAGATACTGATCGCAATGAACATCCAGATAAAAAATACTTTAAATGTCGTTCCCGACAAGTCTTTCAGAATATATAAACAGGCAAAAATACTCAGCGCCGGAATCAGGTACGGACCAAACGGTACGCGGAAACCCTGCACGCCATGCCCGATTCCTTTTTTACGTATCACAGGAATGGATGCGGAAACGACGATGAAAGCCACCAGCGTTCCCATGCTGACCATATCCCACAAAAATGTCGCGTCCACCAGACCTGCAACGATACCGACCAGCAGACAAACCAACACGGTATTAATCACCGGAGCGCGTGTGCGTTGATGCACTTTCTGAAATGAAGCAGGAATCAGACCATCTTTACTGATCGCATACAAAATCCGGCTTTGTCCATAAATCGTCACCAATGTGACACTGAATACAGAAATCACCGCCCCTGCGGAAAGCACCAAAGCTGGCCACGCCTTGCCTGTCACATTCTGCAAAATCACGGCGAGACCTGCCTCTTGCCCCTCAAACATATGTGCAGGTTGAGCGCCGACGGCAGCAATCGCGACCAGCATGTAAAACACGGTGACAACAATCAGCGCCGCCATGATTCCCAGCGGGACATTACGCTTGGGATTGTTGACTTCGGCACCCGCAGTCGCCACCGTATCGAGCCCGATAAAAGAGAAAAAGACCGTGCCGGCAGCAGCTCTCACACCCGCCATGCCCGCCAGCCCTTTGCTATTGTCGGTATTAAAAAACGGCGTGAAATGTTCAGCGTGAAAACTGGAAAAGGCAATCACTGCAAAAAATACCAGTATCGCCAGTTTGATCATGACCATGATCGCATTCACTGTCGCCGACTCTTTCGCGCCGCGCAACAGCAAGAAACAACAAATGATCACCAGTACCACCGGCGGCAGATTGAATTGCCCGGGATGAATTTCAACACCATTGGCACCGGCAACGATCATCGGCGTGCGTAGCATCTCGGGAATCTGCCAACCCAGCGCATTGTGTAGAAAATTGTTCAGATAAGCCGACCATCCTATTGCTGTCGCACTAGCCGCCAGTCCATATTCCAGTAACAGACAGGCGGCAACCACAAACGCTGCGAATTCACCGACAGTAGCATATGCAAATGAATACGAAGAACCGGAAGCCGGAATCCGCGCCGATAATTCAGAATAGCAAAGCGCCGTCAGCCCGGCAGTCAGTGCCGCAATCAGAAACGACAAAATAACCGATGGCCCGGCTTTAGGTACCGCTTCGACCATGGTGAAAAAGATGCCTGTTCCTATGGTGGCACCGACACCGATCATCGTCAGCGAAAACAATCCCAAAGAGCGATGCAGGCTATGCTGATGCTGTTCCTCAATGATCACTTCATGAGCATCGATAGGTTTCGTGCGGGTTAATTGGCGGGCTAATGATATAAAGCTCAAGATCATTCCTTGTTTTCAGAAACTGCTGCGCATCTGATGAAATAGCAAAGACCAGACACTCAGATCTGGCACGGCGTGTAAAAGTGCAGTTGAACGCAGAACTCGCCGGTCAGCTACGGACAATGTCTATAAGCAAAAACTGTACGCACATAACATCCAGGTAGGCTGACCAACTCAATTCCGTTTGTTTCATGACGATTACACGAAAAACGCAATGATAGCGGCAAATCCCTCCGGCACAACGTCAACTACCGTAATTTGCAGAGTTTGTGATACATCATGGTAAAAACCACTGGTGATGTTAGCATTCCAAACTTATGCCTATGCCAAGAATTTCCCTGCTGACATTTCACCATCTGGTGCGCACAGTATTACTGATGTATGTACTGACGCTCGGCGTTGCGATGGCCTCGCCGCTGATGAAGCCAAATGCCATGAATCTGATCTGTTCCAGCACCGGATATAAACTGGTCGGCAACACCTCGGATGCAGGCCAGGGCAAAAGCAGCGCGCAGACGCATTTACTCGATTGCCCTTTATGTGTTGCAACGACACTCCCTCCTGCTGTTGCGTCAAATAGTGTTTGCGAACCTCCGCATGCTTTGTCGTATGCCACGCAGTCGATTCCGGCTGCACGGCTTGCGGCTACCGTCTCAGCCCCTCTCCCAGCTCGGGGTCCGCCGGTAATCTGAAGACCCTATCCGGTTCTGTTTTCTCCTGTACGCGTCTGACCGACATGTGTGCGCTACATGCACGCGGCAATTGATTACGTTAATTACGTTAGTTACGTTTAATTGCGTTGAGTTGCCTTGAATTACGTGCGCGGAAACTTGCGATAACTGACCGGATATGCCTTTCAGCCTTGGTGCAGCAACTTTCTGCGCACCATACGATCACCGACCATCGCCGGAACCCCATCATTTTTCTGAGCATGGCTGCTTCAGTCTTGTTCCCGGCTGCGGTAACGCACCACATAAGAGAGACCATATTTCATGCAAACCCAATTCAAACAACATATTCTGGCGACGTCCATCGCTGCTCTGCTTCCTTGCGCGGCGGTTCAGGCGCAGGAATTACCATTACAAAAACCATCGGAAGTCGTCATTCATGCCGAAAAAATTCCGGCACCGAACATCGATGGGGGCACTCAGAAGTCAGCGCTCGCTGCTACCAGCGATGTCGCAACGCTGTTGCGCGACGTTCCCGGTGTCAGCCTGTATTTAGCTGGAGGCGTCTCAAGTCTGCCGGCGATCCACGGCCTCGCCGATGATCGCTTGCGGATACAGGTTGATGGCATGAATCTGATCTCAGCATGTGCCAATCATATGAATCCGCCGTTGTCATATATCGATCCTATGCAGGTTGGCAGTATTCAGGTATTGACTGGCATCGCCCCCGTCAGCACTGGCGGCGACAGCATAGGCGGCACTATTAAGGTAAATTCGCCTGAGCCGGAATTCGCGGCAGCTGGTCAAAGCACCCTGCTCAAAGGCCAGGCAGGCAGCTTTTATCGCAGCAATGGCAATGCCAAAGGCGTCAATTTTGCAGCGACTTATGCCACAGAAATATGGAGCCTGAATTACACCGGTGCGATTGCCGAAAGCGGTAACTACCATGCCGCCAACGATTTCAAAGCAGCAAAATTAGCGGCGGCAGACAAAGCCTGGATTGCTGGTGACGAGGTTGGTTCATCACGTTACAAATCTGAAAATCAATCGCTGTCTGTCGCGATGCGTAACGCCGGTCAACTACTGGAACTGCGTATCGGCACGCAGAATATTCCCTATCAGGGTTTTCCGAATCAGCGCATGGATATGACAGGCAATAACAGTGAACAGGTCAATCTGCGCTACAAGAGCCAGTATGACTGGGGCACATTGGAAGCACGCCTGTATAACGAACACACACGGCATCGCATGAATTTCGGCGATGATAAACAGTTCTGGTACGGTAACGCCCCCGGCATGCCTATGGATACCGAAGGCAAGAATACCGGCGCGCTGATCAAGGCTGATCTGATGTTATCAGAGCGCGACAAGCTCAGCGTCGGCACGGAATATCAGCGTTACCGCATGAATGACTGGTGGATCGCTTCCGGCACCGGCATGATGATGGCACCAAATACGTTTGTGAATATTGCCGATGGTCAGCGTGATCGTCTGGGTGTGTTTGCTGAGTGGGATGCCAACTGGACTCCGCAATGGATGACGCAACTGGGTTTGCGCTACGAAAGCGTGAAAATGAACAGCGGCAATGTCGCTGGCTATAGCAGCATGTATGGCAATCCGGCGCTGCCAAGCTCTGTCCCTGGCGCATTCAATGCCGCAGACCGTCAGCGCAAAGATAACAACATCGACCTCACAGCCACTGCCCGCTACACGCCCAATGCCACGTTCAGTATGGATGGTGGCTATGCGATGAAATCGCGCTCGCCGAATCTGTATGAGCGTTACACATGGGCCAGCAACAACACCATGGTCATGAACATGAACAACTGGTTTGGCGATGGTAATGGCTATGTCGGCAATCTCCAGTTAAAGCCTGAAGTCGCGCATACTTTGAGCGCGACGCTGAACTGGCATGATGCGGAGCTATCCGACTGGGAATTCAAAGTATCGCCGTACTACACGCAAGTGCGCGACTACATTGACGCCACCAGCTGTGCGGCGGTCGGTAAAACCTGTGGCACACGCAAAGATGGCTTTCAGAACCTGAGCCTCAGCAACCAGAAAGCAAGGCTGTACGGGCTCGATATTTCCGGTCACAAGCAGTTGATCAAAACCAGTGATATCGGCAGTGTTTCGTTCAGTGGATTACTGAATTATGTCAACGCTAAAAACACCGTGACCGACAGCGGTTTGTATAACATCATGCCGCTGAACACGCGCCTGTCGCTGACGCAGAAAAAGGATCACTGGGAAAATACGCTGGAAGTACAGATGGTCGATGCGAAAACCGATCTTTCGGACATTCGCAAAGAACTACGTACCGCTGGCTACACCTTACTCAATCTGCGCAGCAGCTATACCTGGAAACAGGCGCGTTTTGATGTCGGTATCGACAACGTGCTGAACCGCTTTTACCGCTTACCGCTGGGTGGCGCGTATCTGGGACAAGGCGCTACGATGGGTGCTGGCGTCGCGCATGATACGCAGGTTCCGGGTAGTGGACGCTCGGTGTATGCTGGTGTCACGCTGAAGTTCTGATGCAGTAACGCATATCAAAGGCGTCCTTCGGGCTTACGCCTTAACACCATGCTGCCCGGCTTATCTCAGCGGGCAGCGCAGTTCAGAAAGCGGACAAAAAGAAGATTACACATTGCGGGTGTTTTGCATGCGTCCATCCTCAGAAAAAAGCAAAGAAACCGGAGACGTAGAGGACTGCCCTGAAAGCAGGCTGCCATATTTTGCAATCACGGCCCCCAACGCGTTCGGACTTTGAGCATCGGTGTACTCGCGCTGGAATTTCACACCTTCATCCAGCGCATTTTTTGCATCGGTCATGCCAACCACAGTCATGAGTTTTCGCGCCATCGATGGTGTCTCATCGAGTGCCTTTTTTAATTGTTCCGTATAAGGGTAGTCTGCCGGAAATACCGCCTGTCCCATACTGTCATACGAGATACTGGCAGGCGCAGACGATATCCCATGGTCAGATAAAAATTTGGGAAACACATTTGAAATATGCGTACTCAGCGCGTCAATATTTCGCTGGGAAGGCATGAGTAAGGGCGGTAATTCAGCAAACGGTTTTTGTGGGCTGGCGGAAAAATAATCGTCGATGTTCAGCTCCACGCTTCCTTTGTCGGTGTCGAAGCTGGCGACCGCAGGGGTTGATGGCGTTGCTGCTGCCGTAGCAGATCTGGCGCTCTGCGATGTTATTTCTTGCATCAGTCTGTCACGTGCTGCCCCGGAAATACTGGCAGTATCACTGCTGCGTGCCGAAGCGGGTGTTTGAGCCGGAACGGTAGTGGAAAAAGTACCCGTTTTCTTCGCTACGTCAAACCATGCACTCGCGCCGCTGATGCCTTGAATATTCATGGTATGTCTCTCCTGCTGAATGAAATAACGGTTTATTCTCTGCTGATACTCCACGTAGTTTACAAAAAATCATCAAACTTCAAAGGCAAGAATTGCCCAGGATTTGCCGCATTGTTTAATCAATCGGTGTAGTACGATCGCGTGGTAGAAATTACAAGCACACATCCGGGCAACAACGCAGTGATATGTCAAACAGGCGTATTTAGCAAATAACTGAAAGCCGATCTCTCAGTATTAATGCGCCTTCTGGAGCAATTCTCACTTGCAGGGCTTATGGAATAAGGAGGTAAAACCCGGAGGAAAGGTGATAAACAGGCTTGAAGAAAAAGATTATCGGCATCATCAGTAATCGTGGTCACAGACCAACATCCATCACCACGATTATTGTGAGCTTACTCGTGTCGCAAGGCTTCAATCGGATCAAGCTGGGCGGCACGACGCGCCGGGAAATAACCGAACAACATGCCGATGCCAGCTGAAAAGAAAAACGACATCAGGTTAATCGACGTATTGAACATATAAGGCACCTGCATGATCTGCGCGAGCAGGATAGAGGCACCCGCTGCCAGCACGATACCAATGATGCCGCCGAGTGTCGATAAGACAGTGGCTTCAATCAGAAACTGCAATAGCACTTCACGCTCCAATGCACCTATCGCCAGTCGCAAGCCGATCTCGCGGGTGCGTTCTGTGACGCTGACCAGCATGATATTCATGATGCCGATGCCGCCGACCAGCAAACTCACAGCAGCGACCGCACCAAGCAAGGTTGTCATGACCTTGGTCGTACCAGACATAGTTTCAGCCAACTGCTTGGTATCGAGCACATTGAAGTTGTCTTCATCGGTATCGGCCAGTTTGCGACGTTCACGCAGCAATTGTGTCAGACTGGCTTTCAGGGTTTCACTGTCGGCGTCGTCTTTCATCGAGACCAGCAAAGTGGCAACGCGGCGATTGCCGGTCACACGACGCTGCAATGTATGCAAAGGAATCAGCACCACATCATCCTGATCATTGCCCATGGCCGCCTGCCCTTTCGACCCCAGCACACCGACAACCTCACAGGAAAACTGCTTGACGCGCAAATGTTCTCCAACCGCATTGCGTGTGTCGAACAATTCCCTTCTCACTGTTTCACCGATAATGCAGACGGCTGAACCAGCCTGCAATTCGCCTTCTTCAAACTGACGTCCTGCCGCCAGCGTCCAGTTATTCGTACGCAGCCACGCATTGGTACTGCCAGTCACGCTGCTCGACCAGTTACGTCCATTCGCCACGACGACAGCACTGGCGCGGCCTTCGGGTGCCACGGCTTGCACACCGCCGATTTGCGAGGCGATCGCTTCGGCATCGGCTTCTTTAAACGAAGCAGTGCCGGCACCGCCACCACCGCCAAAGCTCATACGCTGACCGGGGCGAATCTGCAATAAATTCGTCCCGAGACTGGATATCTGCGCCTGTACCGCAGCGGTCGCACCGTTACCTAAAGTCACCATGGTGATCACTGCGCTGACACCGATCACAATACCGAGGATGGTCAGAAATGAGCGCAGCAGATTACGGCGTATCGAACGCAGTGCCAGCAATATCGTATTCAGGAACATGCTGCGCCTCCTTCTGCCACCGCTGCCGCCGCATTGGCTACTGTATCTGCTGCGTCTGCTGACAATATCGCGACCGGATGCGGATTGATGGTATCGGTATCGAGCAGGCCATCAACAAAGCGGACGATACGTTTGGCATACAAAGCCATATCCGGTTCATGTGTGACCATCATGATAGTGATGCCATGTTCCTGATTCAGACGCGACAGCAGTTCCATAATTTCACGGCTGCGCTGAGAATCGAGATTGCCGGTCGGCTCATCCGCCAGCAACACCGCCGGTTCGGTCACAATGGCACGCGCGATAGCGACACGTTGCTGCTGACCACCCGATAATTCTGCCGGTGTATGGTGTTCCCACCCGGCCAGACCAACCGATGCCAAGGCCTTCGCTGCGAGCCGATGACGATTCGCGGGGCTTTCGCCGCGATACAACAACGGCAATTCAACATTTTCCTGCGCCGAGGTACGCGCCAGCAAATTAAATCCCTGAAACACGAAGCCGAGATAACGCCGCCGTAAGCGGGCGCGCTGATCGCGCGACAAGGCTTCAACATGCATGCCCTGAAATAAATACTCACCGCCGGATGGCGTATCGAGACAACCAATGATATTCATCGCAGTCGATTTACCCGATCCGCTGGGCCCCATAATCGCGACAAACTCACCGGCATGAATGTCAATATCGACGCCTTTGAGTGCCATCAATGCCGCTTGCCCACTGCCATATTGTTTCGTGACGCCACGCAAGCGTATCAAGGGCAGTGCATCAGCGTCCGCGTCGGTGATCTTCGTCTCAGGCACTGGTGCCGCCTTCGTTATAGCAGGGATATCCGAACTCATTTCAGAACTCATTTTGCGGCAATCTGACGTTGTTCAGTAATGACCTGCATCCCCGCCTGCAATTCCGGCGCACTGACTTCGGTCATTTTGCCGTCGCTGATACCGCGCGTCACCGCAATCGCGACCGGCGCATTGTCACGTAATATCCATATCTGCTGCACTTTTTTCCCATTCGCCGATTCTGTGGCCGACTTACGTGCTGCCTGACCAGGCGGGCGTGGCATCAGACTCGTCATCAGACCGCTCTTACCCGGCGCCGCAGCTGTGCCGCCATGTGATGGAGTGAAACGTAAAGCCGTGTTCGGTACGATCAATACATCGTTTCTTTCTTTCGCAGTGATCGTGGCCGACGCCGTCATTCCGGGACGCAGACTAAGATCGCTGTTATCCACATCCAGATAAGTGATGTAAGTCACCACATTGTCGGTAATCGTAGAGCCATACGCGACGCGGGTAATCGTGGCCGGATACTGGCGATTCGCATAAGCGCTGACGGTGAAACTGGATTTCTGTCCCAGCTGCACGGCACCGACATCGGCCTCGTCGACATTCACCTGCAAACGCAAATGCGTCAAATCTTCTGCTATCGTAAATAAGGTGACAGCTTGCAGTGATGCCGCTACCGCATTCCCGGGATCAACCGAACGGGTCAGAATCACGCCATCGATAGGCGAGCGGATAGAGGCGCGCGCTAAGTTGGTTTCATCGGTCGATAAGCTGGCCTTCGCACTGAGCACATTCGCATCTGCACTGAGGACCGTCGCTTTCGCCCTATCCAGCGTCGCAGCAGCTGTGTCGAGTTCGGCTTTCGATGGGACTTTGCCGCCAGATAAACGCGCTACTTCCTGCAAGCGATCGAAATTCGCCTGCGATTCTTTAACCGTCGCATTGGCCTGTGCCAAAGCTGCTCTGGCAGCATCCAGCGCCGCCCGCGAACGGACAATCTGATCATTTAACTTGGCAGTATCAAGCTCCACCAGCACCTGCCCTTTTTTGACTTTGTCATTCACATCAACCAGCACACGGCTGACTGTACCGGACAATTCACTGCCTATGCTGACCGAGCGTGTCGGTTGCAGAGTGCCATTCGCCATCACGGATAACGTCAGGTTGCCACGTGCCAGCGGCGTGGTGACAAACACGGGCGCGGCCTGATTCGCCTGATTTTTACTCCAGAAAAACCAGGCTGCCAGCAGCACAGTCGTCAGCACAACAATCAGCCAAAACGCAGGCCGGCGCCACCAGACGCGGGCATGCGGGTCGTCAAGCAAATTGAGCGCTTCCGCTCCGGTTTTCGTCGTCATCACGGGAGGTGTAGTCATCATTTTTTTTAGTTTAATTACTGTTCTGGTTAGCTCTGGTTACGGCTGTCGCGCGTGCTGCCGGATTCATCCTGATCGGCCTGCCAGCCGCCGCCCAGCGCTTTGTACAGGCGCACGTAATCTGCGGCCAGATCGTTGCTGGTACTGGCCACGGCATCCTGCGCGCTATACAAAGTACGCTGTGTTTCAAGGATGGTCTGGAAATCGATGAGACCACTGGCAAAGCGTTGACGAGCCAACAAAGCTGCATTGTTGGCAGCATCGGCAGCGTTGCGCAGACGTTGCAGACGCTCCCTGTCGTTCTTCAGTGCGACCAGCGCATTTTCCACATCTTGTAAGGCCGTCAGCACAGCGGCTTTATAAGCGAGCTGCGCCTGCTCAAGTGCGGCCTGCTGCGCCTGCAACTGCGCCCGGTTCGCACCACCATCCAACACCGGTAGCGAAACACTCGCCAATACGCTACTGAGCAAAGTGCCACTGCCACCAAGCGCACCGACTGTCAGCGCACGCAGACCGAGAGAGCCACTCAGATTAAAGCTGGGATAATTCGCGACGTCGGCCTGCCGCACCCGCGCCAGTGCGGCATTGATCTGATATTCAGCCGCGCGGATATCAGGACGTTGGCGCAAAGTTTCAGCGGGCAGGCTCAGCGCCAGATTGTCGTCGGTCTGAGGAATATTGGCAGCGCTCATCATGTCGCCAGTCTTCGCAGCGCGGCTCTGCAGTTGTTGACGCAGAGATTCCGGCGTCTGCCCACACAACACCTCTAGGCTGTGCAAATTCTGCGCTTCCGTGGTTTCCAGTAACGGAATTTGTGCCTGCGCCTGTTCGCTGGCGGCACGCCCCTGTTCACCTTCGAGTGATGTCAACAAGCCAGCCTGTACACGCCAATTCGTAATTTGCAAAGTCTCAGCCTGACTCGCGACGTTCGCCCGCGCGATTGCCAGACGAACCTGAGTCGTCCGCAATTGTATGTAGTTCGCCGCGACTTCGGCAGCAACGGATATCTGCACGTCGCCCAGACTGGCGGCACTGGCGCGGGCAGTTGCTTCACTGGCCGCCAGTGCCTGATGGTTGGCACCAAAAATATCTGGCTCCCAGCTGGCATCAAATCCCGTCGAGAACGAATTTGCAGTCGCTATGTCGCCCGATTTACTGCGCTGCCCCGAAGCAGAAGCATTGATTTTTGGAGATAAAGCAGCCGCACTGACATCACGCAAAGCACGCGCCTGTCGTAAAGCCGCCTGCGCATTCTGAACGCTGGTATTGGCTTGCAGTGATTGTGTGATCAGCTGATTTAGCTGCGGGTCCTGAAAGCGCTGCCACCAGACTGAGATATCGGCGTGCGGTACACTCGCCGATGGCACAGCGCCTTTTGCACTGACAACCCGCATGCCACCAGACCACGCGGCAGGAACCTCAACGCCGGTGATCGTGCTTGTCGATGACGGTGCGCCGGAAGAGACGCATGCGGCCAGAGGTGACAGCAGGAACAGCAGGCAAATTTTGCGCTTCATAGCATTTTTCTTGTGTTTCATTAAGCCATCAAACCTGATAGTCATGTCAGCACAAATTGTAGCGCTACGCTGGCGTTAATAAAGCGATACGTGTGTATCGCTTTGTGACGGACTATTGCCTCTGATCAGACAAACGTCATTATTCAGATGTAATCACCGGCGGATCATCAGAGAGACCGACGACACAGAAAAATATCAGTGACGCTTCACGTTCGCAAACGCCTCGCCTTTTTTCCAGACCGGCATCGCATCTGTATTCGCGATCTCATATCCGAGGTTCAACGTAAACTGTGCCTGCTGCACCATACCACTTAAATCCCATTGCGCATGATAGATATCGCGTTCGGTGTGGTAGTCCGCTTTGAAACTCTTCATCTGCTCTTTCAGCGCCTGTTCCGGTTGCTTCGCAAAATGGAAATGCCCATCACCGGAAAACACGGCTGAACCAACATTGAATGCAGGCACGCCTGCCCGTGCAAAATTAAAATGATCTGCGCGGAAATACGCGCCGCCCAGATCGGGTACTGCCGGCGCCAGTTGCAAATGCATTTGCGCGGCGACTTTTGCCGCACTTTCATACAAACTGCTGCGTTCGCTGCCAGCCACGCCGATATCATGTGTGGCGGCAACAAAATTCATGCTGTCGAGATTCAAGTCTGCCGCCGTTTTTGCCAACGGCCAGGGTGGATTGCTGACGTAACTCTGGCTGCCCAGTAAATACTGTTCTTCTGCACAAGGCCACAAAAATATCTGCGTGCGCTTTGCCGGTTGCCTGACTGCTGCCTGCGCCATTGCCAGCAAGGCTGCGCTGCCAGAAGCATTATCCACTGCACCGTTCCAGATATGGGTTTTGCCGTCAGCAGTTTTTTCCATGCCAAGATGATCCCAGTGCGCAGAATAAATCACGGCCTCTGTCGCCAGTTTGGGATCGGTTCCAGGCACCATCCCCAGCACATTAAACTGCTCGACCTGTCTTACCTGATTCTGTATGTTGACCTGAGCCTTGATGTGCAAATCGACAGGTTTGAAATCACGCTGTTCGGCACTCGCACGCAAACGATCAAGATCAAAACCGGCAGCAGCAAACAAAGTGCGGGCATTTTCTTCCTGTAACCAGCCTTCGACTGCATTCCCCATTCCCGGCAAACTGAAACGTTCGTGACTAAAGCTGGTCTGCGGTACATTCCATCCATAACTGGCCGATGGCGTGGTGTGTATCAGCAATACACCTGCGGCTCCCTGCCGCATCGCTTCTTCAAACTTGTATGTCCAGCGGCCGTAATACGTCAGCGCTTCACCAGCAAAGCGCTGCGGTTCTTCTTTCGTCGGATGAGGATCATTCACCATCATGATGAGCAACTTGCCTTTAAGGTCGACGCCTTTAAAATCATCCCATTGTTCTTCCGGTGCGCGGATACCGTAGCCAACAAATACCACGGGCGTATCCAGTGCAACTTTCTCCTTGCCACCGGAAGAGCCGAACACGATCTCGCTGCCCAGCGTCGGCGTTATCGTACGGCCGTTTATCTGAAAACTGATGCGACTCTCAGGCAGCGTCTGGCTGCCGATAATCCGCACTGACTGCCGGTAGCCAGCAACTGCTGGCGACTTCAGCGGCTGCAAGCCAATAATGGCGGCCTGGGTTTCGAGATAGCGGACTGCCAGATCACCACCGCGCTGTCCGGTGCCACGTCCTTCCAACAGATCATCGGCGAGAAAAGAAAGATGTGAGCGCAGCACAGGTTCACTGATCACTCTGGCAGGTGTTGCGGTCTGCGCACTCGCATTAAAGGTGGTCAGTCCGAGTAAGCCCAGCGTTACAGCATAAGAAAAAATATTCATATCAGGATAGGGAGGAAGTAAAAATTTGGGTGCATTGCTGTGTGTAAAACACCATTTCACAGAGCATATTTCGTACCACTAAGTGGAAGCGGGCAAATGAACGGTGGTCGCTTGTGGCTGCACTCTGTTCCGCCATTCGCGCGCGAGTAAAGAATAGCATCGCAGATCGACATAACGATCGTCCTTGCGTTCACATTCGCGCAAAATTCCTTCGAGTTGAAAGCCGAGTTTTTCAATCAGCTTCCAGCTTGCCGGATTATCGGGTTCGACCATCGATTGCATGCGATGCAGACTGAGTTTCGTAAAACAATAATCGAGCATGGCCGACAGACATTCAAGCATCACGCCTTTGCCCCAGTATTCAGGAAAAATCCAGAATCCGGCTTCGGCGCAATGATCATCCTGTTCCCACTCATTGATACCGCAAGTGCCGATCAAATGCTGCGGTTCGTCGCGATGGCAGATGCCCCACCAGATTCCGGTGCCGGTTTCGTAAATCAATTCAAACCAGTCCAGTTGCGCCTGCGTTAATTCCAGCGTTTCATAACTGATACCGTAATACTCGGTAACACGCGGATCAGACATGCCGCGAAAAATCTGCGTCAGATCCGTGGCGACAATTTGTCGTAACAAAAAGTGCGGGGTCTGAATCAGGGGAAATGGAGATTTTTCTGACATAATCAAAATTATTTGTGCACACACCTACGCACGCACCTACGCACATATTTATATACATTTAACATACAGCAACTAAGTTCCATCATTTAAAACCAGAAACCGGATATTTCCTAGATATTCTGTTGCATAATCGGGCACTCTATTTTTTCAGGAGTTTTTATGAGTATGGCGATGATCGTCTTCTTCAAGGCGTTGCTGGTGGTGCCTATCACTTTATTGCCAATTTTAAATCCGATTGCGATTGCGCCTATCTTTCTGTCGATGACAGGGCCGATAGAACCGGAAATCGCTAACCGGTTGGCGAAACGCATTGCGATCAATTGTTTTTTCCTGCTGATGGGCGCGATTTTTATCGGCTCTTATGTGCTGGATTTTTTCGGCATTTCGCTGCCTATTGTGCGCGTTGCCGGGGGCATCGTGGTCGGCATGGCCGGCTGGAAATTACTGAATGACCAGAGTCAGGACAAATTGCTGAATTCTGTCGCTGCTTCGCATGGCGGACAGTGGAGCCGTGAAGAATTACGCCGCCGCAGTTTTTATCCGTTCAGCTTTCCATTAACCGTCGGCCCCGGCACGATTGCGGCCTCCGTCACGCTCGGTACGCAAATGCCGCACAAGCCTATCGACTGGCTGCTGACCAGTCTCGCCTCTGCGATGGGCGTGTTACTAACAACGCTCGTGGTGTATCTGTGCTACCGCTTTGCGCGGAATATGGAACGTTTCCTCGGCGATATCGGTGCCACGGTGCTGATGCGTTTATCCGCGTTTATTCTGCTCTGTATCGGCATAGAAATCGGCTGGGCCGGTGTCTCTGATCTGATGGCAGATATGCGCCTGCGCTGATTCTTCAGGCGACATTTATTTTATTGGTTCTCCGCATGGCAGGCACACGCTTCGCCATGCGCTGCCGCCACCAACTCGTGCAAGATACCGCACTCTTTTCCATGATGTCGGTCGTCACAACGCGCACGTAACTGACTGAGTTGCTTCTCCAGCGCCCGCATGCTTTTCAACCTGGCTTTGACGCGTGCAATCTGCTGATCGATGAGCAGATTAATATCGCCACAATCTTCCGCCGGACTGGCGATGAAGGCGACCAGCCTGCGCACATCGGCCAGCGGAATATCCAGCGCCCGGCAATGACGGATAAACGACAGCCGCTCCAGATGCTCGCCGGTGTAGCTGCGATAACCGTTTTCCTCTCGCTCTGGTGCCGGTAACAATCCTTGTTTTTCGTAATACCGGATGGTTTCCAGATCCACTCCGGTCGCTTTCGCCAGTTCACTGATACGCATTTTTTCACTCACGTTGAATGATGATGGATTGATGAAGAGGTATTCATGATTAATTAATACTCCCCCGGGTATATAAAAAGCCCCTTTGTTTATGCTGACAATAGAGTGATTTCATTAAAAACAGGGGGGAGTATATGAATATCGGCCTGTATTGACGTCTTTTCTGATGCTGATTTTCAGTCGCTGCCACCATGTTTTCCATGCAATATCCCTATCGGAACAAGTGCGGAATAATATCCTCAAAAAAATTCTTGACCCCGTAGCCACTCCAGAGTCTACACTAAACATAAATGAAAACATCAGGATGTGATATGGCAGAAAAAATTGCTTGTTGTGGCCACGACCACACACCGGAAAAATCCGCTCAGCCAGAGCCGCATGCACACGCGCACGCCCATGAAGGCAAACAAAGTGAGTGCGGGCACGGGCATCAGAAATGTACAGCAGCGGCAGAATCAGTGGCAGCAGAACCTCAGCCAGATCTGCCGGAGGATGCGCAACGTCTGCGTTTGCATATCGCACAGATGGATTGCCCGACCGAAGAAGCGCTGATCCGTCGTTCGCTGTCAGGCTTGCCTGATGTATTGCGACTGGATTTTGATTTACTGAACCGGATTCTGACCGTCCATCACCACCAGCAAAATATTGCCGATATTCACAGCAAACTGAAAGCCGTCGGCATGTCCGGCACGCCGCTGGATGTCGGGCAGTCGCATGCGGCACTCAGCGAAAAGCCATCGCGCAGCCAATACTGGAAAATGGCGCTGGGCGGCATCGCGGCTTTCAGTGCAGAAGTCATCGCCTGGATCAGCGGCAAAGAAGACTCCGTGATGATAGGTGCACTGGCGCTGTTTGCGATACTGATTTGCGGCATCCCAACTCTCAAAAAAGGCTGGATCGCGCTGCGCCATTTCACCCTCAACATTCATCTGCTGATGACGGCGGCTGTGGCCGGTGCAATCGCCATCGGTCAGTGGCCGGAAGCCGCGATGGTGATTTTTCTGTTCGCCGTCGCTGAAATGATAGAAGCAGCCAGCCTGATCCACGCCCGCAATGCGATCAGCGGCTTGCTGGAACAAGCGCCAGAAACGGCACAGGTGCAGCAGGCCGACGGCAACTGGTTGGCAGTCAGTACCCGTGACATCGCCATCGGCGCATTGGTGCAGTGTCGTCCAGGTGACAGAATTGCGCTGGATGGGATCATTGAATCCGGACAATCGAGCGTCAATCAGGCCGCCATCACCGGTGAAAGCATGCCAGTCGACAAACAGCAAGGCGATGTCGTTTATGCCGGCACGCTGAATCAATCCGGCACTTTGCAGATACGCGTTTCGGCTCCGGCGAATGCGAGCATGCTGGCACGCATTGCCCATTCGGTGCAGGAAGCACAAAGCCAGCGCGCGCCGACGCAAAGTTTCGTTGATCGCTTTGCCGCCATCTACACACCAGTGGTGTTTGTGCTGGCCTTGCTGACAGCGGTCCTGCCGCCGCTGTTTCTACAACAAGACTGGCATGAAAACCTGTATCGGGCGTTGGTGCTGCTGGTGATTGCCTGCCCTTGTGCGCTGGTGATCTCAACTCCCGTCACTGTCGTCAGCGGCCTGGCACTGGCTGCGCGCCACGGTATCGTTGTCAAAGGCGGGCTGTTTCTGGAGCAAGGCAAACTGCTGAAAACACTGGCCTTCGACAAAACCGGTACGCTCACAGAAGGAAAACCCGACGTCAATCTGATACGCAGCTTCAGCGATCTGGATGAAAAAGAAATTTTGCGCCTTGCCGCCAGCCTGGATGCAGGTTCCAGCCATCCGCTGGCAATGGCGCTCACCGCTGCCTGCAACGAAGCATTATCCGGCGTCACGAATGCCCAGTTATACGAAGTACAGCGTGGCCGCGGTGTCAGTGGCGAAATCGATGGCCAGCGCTGCTACCTCGGCAACCGCGCGATGCTTGAGGCACTGAGCATCGTCGCACCTGGCGTTGGCTGGCAAAATCTGGATGCGCAAGTGCAGGCACTCGAACAACAGGGAAACACCGTTATTTTTCTGTGTCGCCAACAGCAATTGCTCGGATTGATTGCAATCTCAGATCAGGTTCGGGCAAGCAGTCAGGCGGCGATTGCCGAGTTACACGCGCTTGGCGTTACCACCCTGATGCTGACCGGAGATAATGCCGCGACCGCACAGGCAATTGCGGCACAAACCGGCATCAGCGATGTACGCAGCCAGTTGCTGCCGGAAGATAAACTCAATGTGATCAGAACTCTGCGTGCACAAGGCGTCACTGGCATGACTGGCGATGGTATTAACGACGCACCGGCCATCGCCACCGCCCATATAGGATTTGCGATGGCCACCGGCAGCGACACCGCATTAGAAACCGCAGACGTCGCTTTAATGCAGAATGATTTACGAAAATTGCCAGAATTCATCCGTATTTCGCACAAAACCAGTCAGGTTTTATGGCAAAACATCGGCTTTGCACTGGCAGTCAAACTGATATTTTTTGCACTCGCGCTGAGCGGACATGCGAGTTTATGGATGGCGGTCTTTGCCGACACCGGCACCAGCCTGCTGGTGGTGCTCAATGGTGTGCGGCTATCCCGTTATGCAGGTAAGGATGTCTGAGCTGTCTCGCCGACTGGCTCATTGAGTATCAATGCGTGCTCGACCTGATCGGATTCGTCACCGATGCGACTTTGCCAGGCGCGCATAAAGTAATTTTTCTCTGTCGGCGTTGGCGTTTCATGCCAGATCACCATCAGGGTTCCCTTGTGGTCATGGATTTTTGCCAGCTTGGTAATGCAGGCAGTATTACGATCGATGTCCGCCAGCCCCATCGCATAGCCGTAGACACGGCTCAGACGCTCGATCCGGTCTGGTTCAGTTTCGCTGTTCGTTGCAGAAATTTTTGGGTGATCCAGATACATATGCAGTCTCCATCAGAGTAGTCTTCATCTGATTCTATCTGAAGCCGGATAGCGCGGCTACACTTTCCCCTCCGGCAGTCCGCCCCGCACGACAGTTTGCCGCAAAAACCATTGACGACGTGGTATTTGTATGACGAGTGATGACTAACTTGCCTGTTGCAACAGCGGTAGATTACTGACCAGCAAATCACTCATATCGCGCCGGTTCAGCGGATGGTAGAAATAATATCCCTGAAAGAAATCACAGCCGACCTGTTTCAGGAAGCTTTCCTGATCTTCGTTTTCAACACCTTCCGCGACTGTTTTACAGGACAAAATCTCTGCCAGTGAAATGATCGCTTTGATGATCATTTCACTCTTGGCGTTGTAGCCGATCTGGGCGACAAATGAGCGATCAATTTTGACCGTATGTGCAGGGAAATGACTGAGCTTGGACAATGAGGAATAACCCGTGCCGAAATCATCAATCGCAATACTGAAGCCACGCTTTTTGAGTGCATTCAAATGCTGAATCGATATGGCCTCGTTCGCGATCAGGCCGGTTTCTGTGATTTCCAACTCCAGATAACGGGTTTCGATCCGGTAGTGCTGGCAACGCTCTTCAATCAGTTCAATCAGATCGGTACGGGCAAGATCAATCACTGACAGATTCAGCGCGACCACCGGGCTCTCGCCATGCGTATCCAGCCATAAGCGGATTTGTGCGCACACCGCGTCGAGGATAAAATCACTGATATGGTGTATCAGACCCGAATGTTCGGCCACCGGAATAAACTCTGCCGGAGAGACTCTGCCCAGACTCGCTGAATCCCAGCGCAACAGCGCCTCAACACCTGCGAGCTTGCCTTGATGGCAGATCTTGGGCTGATACATCAAATGAAATTCGTTGTGTTTGAGGCCGCTGATAATACCGACCTCAATTTCAATATTCCGCCGGATTTCCTGGGCTTCAGCGTCATCAAACAAGCTGGTGCTCTGGTCACTCGATTTCCGGGCTGCATCTAGTGCCATCTCACTGCGGCGGATAAGGTCGTCCGGCTCGCTTTCGCCGTTGCGCAGCAGAGCAATTCCGGCAGAGAACTGCACCTGCAGCATTTCGCCATTAATCTCGATTTCCTTCGGCATTTTTTCGCGGATCTGCTCAACGAACAGCACCACATCACCCGGCGTCTGAAAGCGTTCGAGTACAAACGAAAATACGATGCTCCGCAGCCGTGTGCAAAAACTGTTTTCCGGCAGAACAGCACCTAGTTCGTCCGCAAAGCGCCGCAATAAGGTATCGCCGGCAGGTGCGCCAAATTGCTGGTTGGCGTGACGTATACTATTGAGCCGGAACGATACCAGTGCCGTCACATGAATCCCGTCCTGATTCGCCAGCACAGAAGTCAGATGCTGGCGCAACATGTCCCGGTTAGGAAGATTGGTCAGCAAATCATGACTACTCAGGTAATCTTCACGTTCAATACTGAGTTGCAATGCATTATGCATTGCGTAAAAAGACGAAACATCGCTCAGTGCAACAATAAATTCGCCGGTTGAAGTCTGCGAAATATTGTTCATCACAACCATTTTCCCGTCGCGAGTCTGGTACGCGGACAGGCGCAGTTCATCTGTATCCTGACCGTATTTGTCTTGCAGGCGAACACTATTCTCCATCAACAACCAACTGAACAGATCGCGAGATTGCTCGCCGTGCGAGTGCCTGCCAAGCAAGGTGTTTGCCTGATTGTTCGCTTGTAATATTTGTCCGGCAGGATCTGTCAGGATCAACGCGGTTCCCGCATTTTCGAAAATTTCCTGATATTGCGCATGACTTAACTTCAGCGCCTTGCTGGCGCGGGTGAACTGGGTCAGCGTCGAATCAAGCTCATGCAACACCCGGAACACGGCGAGAGGCAGGCAAAAATTGAAAAACAGAAAAATTAATGCATGTACATCAGTCTGAACACTGGACAGAGAAACCTGCAGATCGGGCCAGCCGTATTGATCAGGCCGGGAAATCAGAAATAAAAACGGGAAAATATTAAAAAACATCAGCCACAAAGCCAGCCTCAGTCCCAGAAATAATCTGGCAATTAAGGGCGCTGCATAGACCAGAATATAACCGAGCGCGGCGATCTGATGATCCTGAATCAGAGTGACAACCGCCAGGGTGACGCCGTAAATATTCAGAATCAGCAAACCTGCACTAGCTCTGACGGAACGGGTGGAATAATAAATGGCAACTGACTTGATCACATACGACAGACCGACCACCCAAATAACTTTGTAGTTACCGCTGGCGAAAGCGGACGCGGAGGTGTGTACGGCTATCCAGATTTCGAGTAAAAAGCCTGAAACCAGGATGATGCGTAATGCGCTCAGTTTCCAGGCGGCGTTTTCAGCGGGCGTGAGAGCATTCTCATTTGGGAACAGCCAGCGAAACATCATCGTCAACAATCTGGAAAGTAAGGATAAATCAAGAAAAATGAAAATAAATTTTCAAGCGCAAAGAGTGATTTTCTCATAATCCAAACTTACTCAACAGCAACTGTTACAATTATTTCACAAAAGAAACACATTGACCTTGCTATCACCTTGCGCTTTCCACTTATTTGACATTAGACGACTGGTCTATTAGAATCCATTCCATGCAAAAATATGAAGAACGTCCACATACTTATCAAGATACCCGCGAGCGCATTCTGGCGACTGGCGAGCAATTGATACTGGGTCGGGGTTTCAGCGCTTTGGGATTAAGTGAAATTCTGGCAGCGGCAGCCGTACCGAAAGGCTCGTTCTATCATTATTTTCAATCGAAAGAAGGTTTTGGCGTTGCGATGCTGGAACGCTACTTCACCGACTATCAGCAGCGGCTGACATCGCAGTTCTCTGATCAGAGTCATTCAGCACGTGAGCGCTTGCTGATGTATTTCGCCAGTTGGCAAGAAACCGCAGAAAATGGCGGATGTCACAAGTTTTGTCTGGCGGTCAAGCTGGCAGCCGAGGTTTCCGATTTGTCAGAGCCTATGCGTGCCGTGCTGTCGGTCGGTATGCGTGGCATCTGCACGCAAATTGCGGAAACGATACGGCTGGCGCAGGCAGAAGGCAGCGTCTCTGCTACACTCAATGCAGAGGAGTCTGCCACATCCTTGTACAGCATGTGGGTAGGGGCTTCGTTACTGGCGAAAGTGCATCACGAGTTACAACCGCTGACACAGGCATTGAAGCAAACTGAACTTCTGCTACCAGCGACAAGGTAATGCAGACATTAGTATTAGAACTTACGCAAAACTGCCCCAGGGCGTTATGGCTCATGGCTGCACTATTCGTACTGCCTTCGTTGCCGTGCCTTGCTGGGGCAAATTGAGTAAGTCCTGATTATTAGATTCTTAACGTGGGCATTTGCCCATTTTTTTGAAGCAACAACTAGACGACCGGTCTAATCTTAAAAGGAAATCGTATGCTGGAAAAATTGCTCTCCCCCTTGCAGGCTGGTAGCGCCTTACTGAAAAATCGCGTCGTCATGGCGCCACTGACACGCTCACGTGCCGGCCAACCCGGTGACGTGCCACGCGCACTGAACGTCGAATACTATGCGCAGCGCGCCAGTGCCGGACTGATCGTCACCGAAGCGAGCCAGATCTCACGTCAGGGTCAGGGCTATGCATGGACACCGGGAATTTATACCGATGCGCAGGAAGCCGGTTGGAAAAATGTCGTCGATGCAGTACATGCGAAGAATGGAAAAATTTCCCTGCAACTGTGGCATGTTGGCCGCATCTCGCATAATCTGCTGCAGGAAAACGGCGCAGCGCCAGTATCAGCGTCAGCACTGCAAGCCGCCAACAGCCAGTGTTTCGTTGTCCAGCCGGATGGCACTCCTGCGAATGTACCGACAGCAGAACCACGCGCATTGAGCACCGAAGAAATTCCCGGCATCGTCGATCAGTATCGTCAAGCCAGCATACGCGCCAAACGCGCGGGCTTTGACCTGGTCGAAGTGCATGCGGCAAACGGCTATTTGCTGCAACAGTTCATGTCCACCAATAGCAATCTGCGTACCGATGCTTACGGCGGCAGCCTGGAAAACCGCGCTCGCCTGACACTGGAAGCAGTCGATGCGGCCATCGCTGAAATGGGTGCGGATCGTGTCGGTGTGCGTATCTCACCAAATTTTGTGGCACATGGGATTGCTGATACCGAAGCGGAAGCAATGGCACTGTATTTAGCAAAAGCATTTACCGCCCGTGGTATTGCTTATCTGCATATTGCGGAACCAGACTGGGCCGGTGGCGCCGAACTGACACAAAGCTTCCGCGAAGAATTACGCGCGGCTTTCCCGGGAACGCTGATTTGCTGCGGTGGCTACAGCGCAGCGGAAGCCAATGCGCTGATCAGCAGCGGTCTCGCAGATGCGGTGGCATTTGGCCGCCCTTATATTGCGAACCCGGATCTGGTTGAGCGTTTTGCAGCCGGCGCAGAATTGAATACACCAGACCGCAGCACATTCTACGGTGGCGAAGAAAAAGGTTATACCGATTATCCGACTTTGTAATATTGCTGTACCAGATCAGTTGCCGTCGTATCCGGATGGTGACCGAGGGTTCCGGTGACTCATCAAAAAAGGCAGACCGTCGTCTGCCTTTTTTTCTGCCTTTTTTTTTGTCTCTTTACTCTGCTTTTTATATCAGATGCTTAAGATATCAAGCCATTCTTCACGCAGGTAAGATCAGTGTCACTTGCAGGCCGCCTTCCTGACGATTGCTAAGCAAAATACGTCCACCGTGCGCCTCGATAATCTCTCTGGCAAGCGCCAGCCCAAGTCCGGTACCGTGTCGTTTTGTCGAATAAAAAGGTACTAGTGCATTCGCCATCACGGTATCGCTCATCCCGCTACCATTATCGGTTACGTCCAGACGCCAGCCATCATGAATTGCCCGCACTTGCAAGCTGACGCCATCCTCACTGGCACCGGATTCATGCGCATTTTTGAGTAAATTCAGTAAGGCCTGTTCCATTTGCGCACGATCCATCCGCGCCTCTTTCTGCAACACCGTATCATGTTCCGCCACCGCGAGTTGAAACGGTATCTGCGCTTGTAAAGCGGTCAGCAAATCGTGCCAGCTTACTGTGGTGTAAAGAGGAGCAGGCAATTTGGCAAAACGTGCATAACCGTGAATAAAACTTTCAAGATGACGACTGCGATCCGCGATTGTTTCCAGAATTTGCGGCAAACGTGTGGCATCTCCACGTTTGAGCAGTTCCTGACCGGAATGCGCCAGCGAAGTTAGAGGTGCCAGTGAATTATTCAGCTCGTGGCTGATGACACGTATCACCTTCTTCCAGGTCTGCACTTCCTGCCTGCGCAGCTCGGTCGTCAGATGCCGCAATAAAAATAGGGTGTGCAATTTCCCGTTCAGGCTGAAACTGCGCCGCGCCAGATGATAAACCTCGTCACCGTCATCCTCCTCAGGCTGGCTCTGCGCCGTCGCGACACCGATGTCAGCAACAGCGGCTTGCCTTTGGCTGCCAGCAGCAACAGTGAACAATCCATCGCCCCCTTTTTCTATCGCTTCCTTTACTGCCGGTGACAGACCTTGCAAAATGTCCTGCAAGCTGAAACCTTCGAGTTGACGCCCATGATGCAGAAGTTGACGGGCCGCGATATTCGCGAACACGATGGTTTTATTATCGGCGACCAGCAACATTGCGACCGGCGTGTTTTGCACCATGGTATCGAGCAAGAGCTCGCGCTGTACCAGATTCAGTCGCTGTTCACGCAACGTATTGCCGAGTGCATTGTGCACCTCAGCCAGTTCGGCCAGCTCATCCTTGTCTGGCCAGTGCAGACTGAAAGAATAATCCCCATCCTGATAACCAATGACGGTGCCATTCACGGCGCGGAATAAGGCCAGCATGGGTGCCAGTTGGCGATACATCAGCCATGCACTCAGCAATAGCATCATCAACGTGAATGCCACCAACGCCCACGCACGATAAGCGCCCGGCAAGCGCATCAGCCACACACTGCCGAGCACACCGCCCAAGATAAGCGCCCCTGCCAGCAGGCAGAATCGCCATAGCAAAGAAATGCGCCTGCTTGCCGGCACGCTCATTCCTGACCCGGTCTGGCAATGCCAAACCTGTCCATGCGCCGGTACAGTGATTGGCGGCTCAGGCCCAATGCCGATGCGGCCTGCGCGATAACGCCATGCGCCCGCAGCAAGGCGGACTCGACTGCTGCTTTATCCGGTTCCGCATCGCTGCTCAGACGCAAAGCCGTTGCTGCAGGCAACCCAAGATCGCCGATACCGATCTGCTCACCGCGCGCGAGTAACTGTGCCCTGTGCATCAGGTTTTTTAATTCACGGACATTGCCCGGCCAGGTATGCGCCAGCAATGCGGCTTTGGCGTTTGCATCCAGTTGTTTGTCCTTATCCAGAAACGCCTGCGCCAGCGGCAAAATATCTTCAGGGCGATCTGCCAGCGCTGGCAAATTCAGTTGTATGACATTCAGCCGATAATACAAATCTTCGCGGAACTGCCCAACCCGTATCATGGCTGGAAGATCGGCATTGGTCGCGCTGATGATCCGCACTTTCACCTGTTTTTCGCGGTTTGATCCCAGTCGCTGAAAACGCCCGGTTTCCAGCACGCGTAGCAGCTTCACCTGCCCGGCCAATGGCAGATTGCCGATTTCATCCAAAAATAAGGTGCCGCCATCGGCCGCTTCAAATTTACCTTCGCGCGATTTTCCGGCACCAGTATAGGCACCAGCTTCAGCGCCGAATAATTCAGCCTCGATCAGCTCGGCCGGAATCGCGCCGCAATTGAGGACGATGAAAGGTCCCTCTTTTACGCTGGAATTTTTTTGTACAATTTCTGCGATACGTTCTTTGCCCGCGCCATTCGGCCCGGTGATCAGGACTGACGCATCCGAACGCGCAACCTGACACGCAATTTCCAACACTTTTTCAGTCGCGCTATCTTGCCACACCAGGCCACACAGATTAAATTGTGCTTCCAGTGCTTGCTTACGCTGGCGTTCGCGCTGCAGGCGACGTTGCAAGGCGCGGTTGGCCTGCCCTAATTCGATCAGGTTACGTACCACAGTAAGCAGACGCTGGTCGTTCCAGGGTTTTCCCATGTAATCTGCCGCCCCGGCTTTGATCAAACCGACGGCAGCGTCCAGATGTGTCCATGCGGTCAGTAAGATCACCGGCATATCAGGACAACGCTGGCGAATCTGACGAAATAATTCCATGCCCTCTTCACCAGAAGTCGTATCCGCACTGAAATTCATATCCTGTATCACCAGATCAATCGCCTGCTGCGATAACAACGTCAGCCCGATGTCCGGTGTAGTCGCGGTCACACTCTCAATATCATGCAGCGACAACAGCACTTCGAGTGCGAGAGCAACAGCGGGATTATCGTCAATGATTAAGACTTTAGGCATGTCCGTATTAATTTCTCATTCTTGTTCACAGGGCTGCAAACCAATTAATTCAAGGCTGTTGGCGCTCAGGCGCAAAAGCAACGTCGGTATTGGCCAGAGACAGGGTGCCTGCATTATCAGATAAACAGACACCCTGCGGCAAACCATTTCATCAGACGCTGCGGGTCGCAGTTGCCGGAGCAATTCTGGCCGCCCGCCAAGCAGGTGCCAGCGCGGCCGCCATACCCAGCAAACAGAACAACAACGGCGACCACAGCAAATAAGACAGCGGCAATTTGCGCATATCAAACTGCGTCACGAGCAATTGATTCAAGCCCAGCGCGAGCACGCATCCCAGCACGATACCCAGCGTAGAAATCAACAGATTTTCAGTCAGAAAATGCATCAGAATATGCAATCGTGTCGCCCCTAACGCGCGGCGTATGCCGACTTGCTTGGTACGTTGTGTCACCCACAGGCTACACATGCCGACGATGCCGCTGGCCGTAATCATGATCAGCAATCCGCACACCGTCAGCAACATCCAGGACAAGCCTTTGTCATTACGGTAGCGATCTTCCCGGATACTTGTCTGCGCCTGCATCCGGATGTTTAAAGGCTCAGGAGAAGCCGCGCGCAAGGCTTTTTCCACGTCTTGCATCACCTGCTCGCGCTTACCGGCTGCGGCACGCAGGGTGTATCCGGAATAAGCATCATTCGTCATCCGTGCAGGCTGCATTACTGACATCTCGCCACGCACTCCATCCTGCGCACCGGCGCTCTGTAAAGTATCGACGACACCAACAATGCGTACCGACTCCGCACCATCCCCGGTGCCAAAGTAAAACTCGCGTCCGCCATAACTGCTGGCATCGGGAAACAAAGCACGCGCCATGGCTTTGCTAACGATCGCAACGTCAGGACTATTCCGCGCCGTGCTCTGATCTATTTCCAGAAACTCCTCTGGCGTAAAATCGCGGCCCTCAAGCAATTGCAGCTCCCAGACCTTTACCAGTGAACCGGCAGAAATATAAATCGCAGCGTTGCCGGTTGGCGATATTTGTTTGCGATCTGCAGCAATGCTTCGGTTCCAGCCAGACTGCGACATCGGTATCGAATTCACGCGCGCCAGACTCACCAGACCCGGCACCGATTTCATCACCTGCTCTTGTCTCTTTTGTGCAGTAAGCTGCTCTTCATGCCCGCCGGATTTTTGATTTTTTACAAACAGGCTGAACACCTGCTCCTCGTGTCCGATGCCACTGGAACGCTCCGAGCTGCTGAGTCGCTGATTCACCAGATAGACGGCGTTCGACAATATCGCCAGGCTCAGGGCAATTTGCAAAGCCACCAGCAAAGGCCCCGTTTTATTTTTCAACATCGCCAGTAACACCGGCTTAAAAGGAAATAGCTGTGTCATACATCCTCACTGTGATTTCAACTGTATAGCAGGTGTAATCTGGCAGGCGCGCCAGGTTGGCAATAAGCCGGCCAACAATGCTGCGACAACCGACATGACAACGGTCAGCAACAGCATTTCCCAATCCATGCGGGCAACCGCTTTCAGATAACCCGCCTGCAAACTGATCAGCTTCAGAAACAATACCGACAGCAAGATGCCGCTGAACGCGCCGACCATACCGACAACGCCAGTTTCAACCAAGGCTTGAAAAAATATCTGCCGACGCGAAGCACCCAGTGCGCGGCGCACACCGATTTCTGCCGCCCGCCCGGAAAATTTTGCCAGCAGCAAACCTATCGTATTCACCATACAAAGCATCAGAAATCCCAACGCCAGCCAGACCGACATTTTTTCGTCATTTCCTACAATCTTCAGTTCCTGCAACCAGCCATGTACATCAAACAAAAGATTAGGAGCGCGCCGCTGAAAACGTCCCATTTTTTGCTGCTCGCTCACGTATGCATCCAGATACGACGCTAACTGTGCGCGTTCTGAAGCGCGGTTCATCTCAACCCAGAAAGTCAGCCAGGTACATTCGGAATCAAGCAGCGCCTGCCAGCCGGGGCCGCTTCGCTCTGTGCAGCTCATTCCACCGGAATGCGGTGTCTGATTGCGTATCGCGCTTTCAAATGGAACGATAAAACTCTCTTCACTCATGAACGCGCCGCCACGTCCATTGAAGCGATAAAACCGCGGTAGCGGGCGCCAGGTGTCCATCACCCCGGCGATCAGATAACTGCGTCCCCACATCGTTGCCATGCGACCTACCGGATTTTCTTTACCAAACATTTTTTCTGATGTTTTGCGGCTCAGAACAACCACATCAGCACCATTTTTGTCATCCGCCACTGACCAGCGTTCGCCATACAACATCGGCACCTGCATCATAGGGAAAAAGTCGCGTGACGCAGCCATGCCCTCCACCTCTATCACCCCAAGGTCTTTACGCGGCATTTCTATCAGTGCAGAAATGCCATACAAGCCGGTACGGTGCTTTCCTATCGCGCTATTGAGTAAGGCATGCACATCGCGGTAACTCATCTGCTCGTCGATATAGCGGTCACCAGGCTTATAGTCATTAGCCGAGCCATTATCCAAAATAGGAATAAAAAGTTTCGTACTCTTTTCAGGGATAGGATCTGCGGACATCATGTGCAGTATCGTCAGTGTGGACACACTTGCGGCCACGCCGACCGATAAAATCAATATCATCAGTCCCGTCAGCCATGGATTTCTGCGCAGGCTGCGAAAGCCCAGCCATGAATAGTAAGAAAACATAAGCGCTCCCGTTCAGGCGTAATGAGCTGTCGTCGTCGCCAGCGATGGTGTCTGACGCACCAGATCCGATACTTGTCCGTCGATGATGTGCACGTTGCGCTGTGCGCGGATCGCCAGTTCAGGATCATGTGTCACCATTAAAATCGTCGTACCTCGTGCATTGATTTCTTCCAGCAATTCCATGACGCTGCGCGCCATCTGGGTATCGAGATTCCCGGTCGGTTCATCCGCCAGCAACAACTTGGGCGAGCCTGCCAGCGCGCGCGCAATCGCGACCCGCTGTTGTTGTCCGCCAGATAGTTCTGCAGGATAATGTTTCATGCGTGCGGCCAACCCAACCTGAGCCAGCGCATCTTCAATCCGCTCCTTGCGTTCTTTCGCAGGCAAGCCACGATAACGCAGTGGAACGTCAACGTTATCAAACAGATTCAGATCTGGGATCAGATTAAATCCCTGAAAAATAAAACCCAGCTTTTCATTGCGCAAACGCGTGCGGGCGTTATCGTCCAGTCCTTTGACATTCACGCCATCAAGAAAATAATCACCATCAGTCAGTTCTTCAAGCAAACCGGCGATATTCAGAAACGTGGTTTTACCTGAACCAGAAGGGCCGGTTACCGTCACGAATTCACCTTCTCTGACGTGAATTTCAAATCGCCGCAATGCATGGGTTTCGATTAAATGCGTGCGATAGACTTTATTTAAATTCTGCATTCTTAACATCACAAACTCCTATTGATTGATGGTGATCCGTTCGTTTTTTTCAAACAGTTCAGTCCCAGAGATAATGATTTTGTCTCCGGCTTTTAAGCCACTTCTGATTTCAACCGCATGTAAACTTGTTGCACCAAGGACGATAGGTGTCCGCACAGCAATGCCGTCGCGCAGAAGGTAAGCGACATGCCCGCCATCGCTTTCAACAAAGGGGCCGCGCTGCACCAGCAAAACATCCGGCTTTTCTTCGATCAGCATACGCGCTGAGACACGCTGGCTCTGCCGCAATCCAGCGGGCACCTTGCCGTCAAAGCGCACCCGCGCCAGCACTTGATTTCTGACGACTTCAGGCGACATCGCTGACAAAATACCGCGTGCCTTGACGCCATTGATTTCCAGATCAACAGCCATTCCCAATCCCAGCTCTGCGACATAACTTTCCGGAATTTCCAGCTCGACTTCCAGTTGCGATAAATCGACCAGTGTCATCAGTGCCGTGTTCGGTGCAACCACCGTACGGTTCGCCACTGCCAGCGTGCCAACGACGCCATCCACTGGGGCACGCAAACGCAATTCATCCACCCGCCTTTGCAAATTATCTTTGAGCAGACGTTGTTGCTGCAGTTGCGCCAACTTCGATTTCAACCCCAGATCAACATCTTCGCTTTCCAGCGAACTGGCCTGTAAAGCATGACGGGCACGTATTTCGGCGCTTTTCAAGGCATCCTGAACACGTAAGAATTCGTTTTTCTGCACCACGCCGCTGACGCCAGCTTTTTCTATGCGTTGATATGCGCGTTCGGCTGATACACGTTCAATTTCAGCTTGCTCGGCGTCACGGACTGCCAGCATTTTTTGCTTGCGCGCCAGAATCTGTTGTCTGGCAATTTCCGCTTCCAATTGCTCAAGCAAGGCTTGTTCACGCTTCAACTCTGACACCAGATCGGGTGAGTCCAGCTCTGCGACGACATCGCCTTTCTTTACTTTATCTCCGGCTTTCACCAAAAAACTGACGGTGCTGGCGGTACTGGAATACAGGCTGGGGCTGTTGGCAGCAACCAGCCTGCCATTCACTGCCGCATCCCGCACCAGCGTTCCTTTGGCAACCGTCGCCATACTCAGTCTGGACATTGATACAGACTGGCTGCTTCCCATCCACAGCAATAATGCATAAACAGCGGCAATGATCAGCAATAGCGCGGCAAGAATGCGCCAGAGCCATCTGGACTGCCGCCAGAACGGTAAGGCAGCAATCGGCGTATCTTGTTGTGATGTGTCGCGTATAGACATAGTCGGTATATTTTTGAAGAGTGAAACGTGAACAAACAACGGATTGACAACGGATGAACAACGTTAAGACGAATGTGAATATCAAGGAAATGACGTGCATCTCCTCAGCGAGGAATCAGCTTATTGTCTTGCTGAAGATTTCACGGTCTATCGGGTGGCTGTTGTCGGCCGTTTGCAGTAGCGGCAAGTGCCTGCATGAAGCGGAAATATAATGAGTGTCCGGGAAGTGTCCGGCGACTGTCCATTGTTTGTCCGGCAGCGGCAGCGCGGACAGTGTCTTCACCCAATCCAGCAGACCGAATGACCAGAGCCCGCTGGTGCGGTAATCCAGGGTCAGTCCGGCCCACGGCTGTATACGAATTTGAAATTGAATTTGAAATTGAAAGTGATCCAACGACAGCTCGGCTTGCACACCACAAACACGGCAAACGTCTGCGGCATGCAGACTGGTGATCTCTTTAAATTCGACGCGGCGGATACTCTCTCGCTGATCGGGGCTCAGCAATACCAGCGACAACAATAACAAAGCGATCGCACACACCAACTCTGTCGATCTCTGGCACAACCAGAGCCAGCGTTGCGGCCTGACATTTGTTTTCGCTGTGTCTCTCATGATCACCTTCCTCCTCTGTGTTGCCAGAGGTATTGCAGAAAGCGTGCCACAATATAGAAAACTTTAAGCCCTTGATTTTATTCAGATTTAATTCAACGGACCTGAATAAAAGTGATAGTCCGGACAATAAAATAAAGTGACCGGACACCTCGCGGACGTTCAGGCTGCTTATGTACCTGAAGTTTTATGGCAATGACTGGAATGACCCAAAGCCTTGATAATCGGGCACTGAGCCTGCTTCGGCGCCGACGCACAGGCATCAATCAGTTGCGCCAGCATCGTTTCCATTTTTTGCAAATCCGCCAGCTTGGCGCGCACCTGATCAAGGCGCTCACTGGCAATATCCCGTATCGCTGGTTTATCGTTACTGTCTTCCAGCATCAGCAAATGCGAAATTTCCTCCAGCGAAAACCCCAGTTCCTGCGCCCGTTTGATGAAGCGGATGCGCTCGGCATCCGCCACAGGATAGGTGCGAAATCCAGAGCTCACATCGGGTACTGCCAGCAAGCCCCGGCGCTGGTAGTAGCGTATAGTCTCGACGCCCACGCTGGCGGCTTTGGCCAATTGTCCTATGGTGTATTGATCTGAAGCAGACATAAATAAAAAGTCCTTGACTCTGTTCTCAGGTACGGAGTCTATGATACAGCGGATAGTCGATTAAGGAGAATAGTCATGACCGACAAACATCAACATAGCGGCAATTGCTGCGGACAATCTGCATCAACGCCTGCGTCGTCACCGTCGTCAGCACCAGCGCCGGAAGAAAAAAAATATACCGATCCCGTATGTGGCATGCAGGTGGCGAAGAATACTGAAAAAACGGCGCGCTTCCAGGGCGTCGCCTATTATTTCTGCAGCCAGTCATGCGTGAGCAAATTCACGGCAGCACCTGAAAATTATGTCAAAGCCAAACGCGTCATCGGTATGGGCAGCGTTCCGGCAGCATCTGCTGCTTCTACATCTGCGCCTGTAACTACTGCAAATGTTGCGGCGGCGTCAGACCCGGTGGTACGTGAAGTCAGCCGTGTTAAACCAACGACTGGCAATTCCTGTTGCGGCGGCAGTCATGTTGCAACAAATAGTATGCAACACGACCCGCAAGGCGCGCATAAAGATCCGGTCTGCGGGATGACGGTCAATGAAAATAGCCCGCATCAGTTCGTGCACGCTGGTCAAACCTATTATTTCTGCTGCGACTCGTGCAAACAGAAGTTCAGTAAAAATCCGCAAACATATTTAAATCCGGAGCAGGCACCTGCGGCAAAACCGGTTGCCAAAGATGCGATTTACATCTGTCCGATGGACCCGGAAATTGAGCAAATCGGCCCTGGTATCTGCCCTATCTGCGGTATGGCACTGGAGCCGAAAGAAGCCATTATCGAGGAAGATAACAGCGAACTTCTCGATATGAGCAGGCGCTTGAAAATCAGCATTGCTCTCAGTCTGCCCTTGTTACTGCTGACGATGGGCGACATGCTGCCCGGTATTTCTTTCCATGATTTACTGGGCATGCGTATCTTCGACTGGCTGCAGTTTGCATTGGCAACACCTGTTGTCGTATGGCTGGGGCGGCCATTTTTTGAACGGGCGATCGCCTCCTTCAAAAGCGGCAATCTGAATATGTTCAGCCTGATCGGCGTCGGCACTGCGGCGGCGTATCTGTTCAGCCTGTTTGCGCTGCTGTTTCCGCAGGCCTTGCCAGATGCATTCAAGATGGATGGCATGGCACCACTGTATTTTGAAGCCGCCGCCGTCATTATCTGTCTCGTTATTCTGGGCCAGGTGCTGGAGTTACGCGCTCGCTCGCAAACAAATCAGGCCATCAAATCTTTGCTGGCACTGACTCCGGCAACAGCCATACGCATTGCCGGCGACGGCAACGAAACTGAAATCCCACTCGACAAAGTTCAGGTCGGCGATCTGCTGCGCGTCAAACCCGGCGCCCACATTCCGGTCGACGGGCTGCTGGTCGACGGACATTCGCATGTTGATGAGTCGATGATTACCGGCGAACCGATTCCGGTTGGCAAACAGGCCGGAGATAAACTCAGCGCCGGGACCATCAATCAACAAGGCAGCTTCAGCCTGCGGGCCGAAAAAATCGGCAGAGATACGCTGATCGCGAAGATCATCGATATGGTGAATCAGGCTGGCCGTTCGCGCGCACCGATACAAAAACTCGCCGATAAAGTGGCCGGTTGGTTTGTGCCTGCAGTCATCGCGGCGGCGATACTGGCGTTTATATTATGGGCCGTCTTCGGCCCCGCCCCGGCACTGGCGAATGGCTTGATGGCAGCCGTATCCGTGCTGATCATTGCCTGCCCTTGCGCACTCGGTCTGGCAACGCCGATTTCGGTCACCGTCGGTATCGGGCGTGGCGCGGTCGAAGGCATATTGATCAAAGATGCCGAAGCACTTGAACGTCTGGAAAAAATCGACACGCTCGTCATTGATAAAACCGGCACCCTCACCGAAGGCAAACCAACGCTGCAGGAATTCATCGTGGCAGATGGTGAAAATGAAGATGAATTATCAGCAATCGCGCTGGCGACAGAACAGCAAAGTGAACATCCTCTGGCGCAGGCAGTGGTGGATTTTATCCGCAAAAAAAATATTACCGCAGCCAGCATCAGCGACTTTAAAGCCATCAGCGGCAAGGGTGTGCAGGCAACGTTCAACGGACAGCAGATATTGCTCGGCAAACCTGCGCTAATGGAAGAAAACCATGTCAGCTTGCAGGAATTCAGCCCTCGTATACTTGAGTTGCAGCAGCGTGGTCACACGGTCATGGTGATGGCAGTCAACGCCAAAGCAGCTGCGCTGATCAGCGTGGCCGATAGCATCAAAGCCAGCAGCCTGCAAGCCGTGCAGCAGTTACAGCAACAAGGAATCCGCGTGATTGTACTGACTGGCGACAACGCACAAACAGCACAGGCGGTTGCAACCCAATTGGGATTAAACGAGGTACATGCGGATGTGCTGCCGGAAGACAAATTCCGTTTCATTCAGCAATTGCAGCAACAGGGATGCATGGTTGCGATGGCAGGTGATGGCATCAACGATGCGCCAGCACTGGCACAGGCGAATGTCGGCATTGCTATGGGTACCGGCACCGATGTCGCCATGCACAGTGCACATGTGGTGCTGGTCAAAGGGGATCTGCGCGGCATTGCCAAGGCCCGCACGCTGAGCAGGAATGTCATGCGCAATATTCGTCAGAATCTGTTTTTTGCGTTTGCCTATAATTTCATCGGCGTGCCAGTTGCTGCTGGCGTGCTATTCCCCTGGTTCGGTATCCTGTTAAGCCCGATGATTGCCAGCGCAGCGATGAGCCTCAGTTCGGTCTCGGTCATCAGCAATGCCCTGCGGCTGCGTTATACCCGCCTCTAAATCAAGCATAATTCACAGTAATTCACTGCCGTTCAGGCATCATCAATCAGGAACAGGAAGTGCACAATGCACTTCCTGTTTTGCTATTTGCAGCAAGATCAGCAACCCTCATCAGGACGCAAGTCCTTGTCACATCAACGTCATCTGCCGCTGCTAGCATCACTCTCCGACACTCACACTCCCTGGACATCTGTCGGTACCGTTATCGTTTCTGACCGTAGCAGGAAAACCTGCCAACGACATCCATCAGCTAGCCGGGCGATCGCCGCAATGTATCGAATACTTCACTAACCTTTGCTGACCCATGATGAAAAAAACTCCCCTGTCAGTGCTTTTACTCAGCGCTTTGTACGCCCACAGCAGCTATGCCCAAACTGCCACCACCACACCGATTGAGCATGTGATTGTATTGGTGGGTGAAAACCGGACGTTTGACAATCTGTACGGCGTGTATCAGCCAAAAAAGAAACAGACCATCTCTAACCTGTGGTCTAAAGGCATCGTCAAAGCTGATGGTTCGCCAGGGCCGAACTACCATCTGGCAGCGCAAAAGACAGCGGAAAATTTTACGACCTATACCCCGACGCCAACTGTCAAAACCCCTTATGCCAGCCTGCCCCAGCCGTATGCTGCCGGTGCTTTCGGCCAGCGTCATGACGTACCGGATGCGCGTTTTCCGGCAGACATGCCTAATGGCCCCTATCAGATTACCAAGCACGTCAGCTACGGTGCACATACCGGCGATCCGGTGCACCGTTTTTTCCAGATGTGGCAACAGATTAACGGCGGTAATAATGACCTGTTTGTCTGGGTTGCTGAAATGACGGGTGTTGGTCCAAGCAACGCCCCCATTCCTTTCGCCCCTGGTCGCACCTATCAGGGTGGTATTGCGATGGGCTTTTACAATATGTCCACCGGCGATGCGCCGACCTTCAAAAAACTGGCCGACAACTACGCGATTGCCGATAACTATCACCAGCCTGTCATGGGCGGCACCACCGTTAACTATCTGGCGCTGGCAACAGGTGACGTGACCTTCTATACGGATCAGGGCAAGCCTGGGGTGCCTCCTGCGAAGATGATAGAGAACCCTGATCCACAGCCGAATACCAATAACTGGTACACCGAAGACGGCTACCGTGGCGGCACCTATATTCAATGCGCCGATCTGGCGCAGCCTGGCGCTGCCGGTATTCAAGCCTTTCTGAAAAAACTGCCGTATCAGGCATTCAATCAGGGCAATTGCGCGCCGGACACCTACTACATGGTCAACAATATGGACCCGGCCTACTCGCCACTGGGTGAACCGCTGGCACTGGGTGCGGATAAATTTTTGCTGCCGCCACAAACGATTCCTCACATCGGCGATGCGCTGACTGCTGCCGGTATTTCATGGAAATGGTACAGCGGCGGTCGTAATGACGGTAAGAATGTGGACAAAGAGTATTGCGCCATGTGCGATACACCGTCGTTCTTCACGTCAACCATGACCGGGCCGGATAAAAACAAATTACAAGATATGCATCAGTTTTATGTCGATGTAAAAAAAGAGGAGAAATCCTTCCCTGCTGTCTCCTACATCGCGCCTTACGACAGCCTGTCCGGTCATCCCGGCTATGCCTCGGAATCCAGTTTTGATGAGCTGGCTGCCGATGTGATCGCCCGCGTCAAAGCCAATCCGGAACTATGGAAAAAAACCGCGATCCTGATCACCTTCGATGAAGGCGGTGGCTATTACGATTCCGGCTATGTGCAACTGATTGATTTCTTCGGCGACGGCACACGTATCCCGCTGGTTGCAGTGTCACCATATGCGAAAAAAGGGCATGTCGATCATACTTATTACGATCACGCATCGATACTGAAATTCATACAGCGCAACTGGAAGCTGGCACCACTGTCGAAACGCAGCCGCGACAATTTGCCAAATCCGGTGACCGATAAGAAGAATCCGTATGTACCGCTGAACCGCCCTGCACTGGGTGACCTGATGGGCATGTTTGATTTCAAACAGAAACCGTAAGCGCAGGCACAACCGTCATCATCCGCGTAAAAAAACAGGTATGCAGCGATTGCTGTTTGCCTGTTTTTTTTATTGTCTTTCAAATGATGGGCTTTCAAAAAAATAGCCTCAGATATTACGTTCAAGACTGGATAACAGGTCGTAAATATGTCCTCGTGATGACCTTATTAATGATGTTGTTGCTGAAATGTAGCGAGTATTTCTTCCAGTTTAAATTCACTTTCCTGTCATATTGGCTGACTACACTTTGCCGCGTTGACGTCCGGAAACTTCTGCTTTTCAACGCATTAAAAGCACATTGCTTCCGCGCTTCTTCAGATAAGTATCAGATTAACTGATACCCGCTCTGCAGAACCGCCTGAAGGCACACAACATCTTCGCATTCTTATTCATCATCGACTCAGGAACCCAATCATGGCACCCAAACTTCGTCGTTCCCCGCTGTATCTGATTTTGCTGCAGGCTTTTGCTGCTCCCGCATTCGCAGAAGAAGCACCTGCAGACATTGTCAACGTCGTTATCTTCGGCCAAGGCAATACACGCCAGGTACAAGACGTTTCCAAAAAAGACCTGGCGCTGGCTTTACCTGGCAGCAGCCCACTGAAAGTCCTGGAAAAACTACCTGGCGTCAGCTTCCAGTCTGCTGATCCTTTCGGTGCCTATGAATGGTCTACACGTTTCAGCGCACGCGGTTTCAATCAGAGTCAAATGGGCTTCACGCTGGACAATGTGCCACTCGGCGACATGAGCTACGGCAACAACAACGGTCTGCACATCAGCCGTGCAATTTCATCTGAAAACATTGGTCGCGTGACCTTGTCTCAAGGTGCAGGCGCAGTTGGTACGGCATCGACCAGCAATCTGGGCGGTACAGTGCAATTCTTCTCATCTGTACCGACAGATGAATTCGGCATCACGGGCTCACAAACTATTGGCAGCGACAAAACCTATCGCACCTTCGCACGCGTTGATACCGGTTTGCTGTCTTCAGGCACTAAAGCCTATCTGAGCGTGACGCGTCAACGTGCAGAAAAATGGAAAGGCGCAGGCGCACAAGATCAGGATATTTTTAACTCCAAGCTGGTGCAAAAACTGGGCAACAGCAAACTGACTGCTTTCTTTAATTATTCTGACCGTAAAGAAGTCGACTATCAGGATTTGTCGGTAGAAATGGCAAACCGTCTCGGCTACGACTGGGATAACTATGCACCGGACTGGCAGCGTGCCGTCAATGCCGCCAAAGGTGTGTATACCGGCAAAGTTAACAGTCTGGACGACGCCTACTACCAAGGCAGCGGCTTGCGTAAAGACAGCCTGCTCGGTGCAACACTGGACAACCGTTTTGGTGATGACGTCTATCTGAAAACAACCGCTTACCATCACAGCAATGAAGGTCAGGGTCACTGGTACACGCCTTATACACCATCGACAAATGGCTTACCGATCTCCATCCGCACCACAGAATATTCGATCAGCCGCAACGGTGTGATTGCCGACCTGACAGCCGAACTTGGCCAGCACACATTCAATGGCGGCTTCTGGGCAGAGAGCAGCCTGCACACACTGACACGTAATTTTTATAATGCCACTGGCGGACAGGATACCAACGAGTTCCTGACCAATCCCACATCAACTGGCTTCAAACAAAATTTCACGACCACCACCACTCAGTTCTACGCACAGGATACGATTTCCCTGATGGCGGATAAGCTGAAACTGAATGTCGGCTTCAAATCTCCGAACGTCAAAATCAATGCCGTCAACGTGGTCGGTACCCGTGCTGCCGGTGATCTGACCGCCTCTAAAAACTTCCTGCCGCAATTGGGTCTGAATTACGCACTGACGAAATCCGATGAACTGTTCCTCAGCTTATCGGAAAATATGCGCGCCTATCAACCGGGTGTCAGTGGTCCTTTTTCTCAGACACAGACTGCATTTAATCTGAGTGCCGGCACAATCAAACCAGAAACATCGAAAACTATCGATGCCGGTTATCGCTTCAAAACTGATAGTCTGGTGGGTTCCGTCGCAGCCTATTTCACACGTTTCGATGACCGCCTGATGGCAGTCGCTACTTGCGCGGGCATTGTTGGTTGTCCAAGCACATTCGTCAACGTTGGTAAGGTAGAAGCCAAAGGTATCGAGGCGGCGGCAATGTGGACGCTGGCGAAAGACTGGTCTCTGTTCAACTCGCTGACGTATAACGATGCACAATATAAATCCAACTATATGGACCGCAAAACGCTGGTCGATATCGCTGGAAAACAGGTTGTTGATTCACCGAAGCTGATGTTCAAAACTGAACTGTCTTATGAAACGCCACAATGGTTTGGCCGCGTCGGTGGAAAATATACAGACAAGCGTTTCTACACCTACAGCAACGACGCCAGCGTTCCTGCATACTGGGTCATGAATCTGTCAACCGGTTACAAACAGAAAAATCTGGGCGGCATTAAAGATTTCTCGATTCAGCTGAATGTTGAAAACCTGCTCAACAAACAATACTTCAGCACTATAGGTTCGAATGGCTTCCAGACCTTTGATCCAACCGGCACTGCACAGACCTTGCTGTCCGGCGCACCGCGTCAGTTATTCGTGACTGTCAGCGGCAAGATCTGATTGACGCTTTGACCCGGCTGTCCGCTCTCAGCAGATAGCTTTATTCAACGCCCCGTATCTGGTACACCGGCTACGGGGTGTTTATCTATGCAACAAGCAACGCGCACAGCATAGCAAAAGCATCACAGCACAGGCTCGCGAACAGGTAAAATACGTGCCTCTGTTATTGCCTTTTGTTGTCCGGACATATTTATGCGTTTGTGCCTCTCTCTGTTGTTGCCACTTCTGATTTCATCTGCACTCGCTCAGCCTGCTCACCAGAGTCCGGCGACAAAAAAAGGAAATCAAAAAAATTCTGTTCCCACAGCCGTCACCATTTATGCCGCCGGTGACATTGCCGATTGCCGGAAAAAACCGGCTGCGGAATCAGTCGCCGCACGCACCTCAGATATGATCGCCAGTGCGTTGGAAAAAGACAGCAATGCCATCGTGATCACGCTCGGCGACAATACTTATCCTATCGGTAAACCGGAGGAATTCAGCGATTGTTATGACCCGACCTGGGGACGCTTTAAAGAGCGCACGCTGCCATCGCCGGGCAATCATGAATATGGCATGCCGAAAGCACTGGGCTATTACAATTATTTCGGCGAAATCGCCGGGCCAGAACGACGCGGCTATTATGCGAAGCACGCAGGTGCATGGCAGATACTCTCGCTCAACAGTAATCTTGATCCTGCACAGATGGAGAAGCAGGTGAGTTGGCTGAAAGAAGAACTCAGTCATAGCAAACAAACGTGCACACTGGCGTTCTGGCATCACCCTGCCTACAGCTCTGGCGGACACGGCAACAACCCGCACATGCACAGCATCTGGAAAATCCTGGCGGCAGCCAAAGCAGACATCGTACTGACGTCTCACGATCACGATTACGAACGATTTGCACCACTTGATAGCAACGGCGACAGGGACGATAAAAATGGTATCCGCAGTTTCGTCGTAGGTACTGGTGGCGCTAAACTGACACCGATGTTTCTGCCAAAAGCGGCAACCGAAATCCGCGACAACAATACGCATGGCGTGTTGAAACTGACGCTGCAGGAAAAATCCTATGAGTGGGAATTTCTGCCAGTACAGGGGAGCAACTTCAGCGACAAAGGCAAGGGAAGCTGCCACTAAGATTTCACACTTAGTCTCAACAATAATGCGGCTTAGCGAGGTATTCTGCCTGCTAAGCCGCATTGTTATTAAGTCTTGCAAACGAATTGAATGATTACTGCTCTGCCGTGATCCCGCGTATACGTCAGCGGTGATATTCCTCATTTCAAAATCAATTCCGAAGCGGCATTTTTTTAGGACTATACTTAACTACGGCTCAACGACTTGGTGCGTTTTATCTGATTCATCGCCCGGGTTGTCCCTTCCCGCGTCCGCCAGACGCATTACGGAGTCGTCATGCATATTGAAGAAACACTGAGACTTGATTTTAAAGACGTGTTGATCCGTCCCAAGCGCTCTACCCTTACATCCCGCGCCCAAGTTGATTTAAACCGGGAATTCGTCTTTCACCATTCCGGCAAAACCTACAACGGTATTCCGATTATCGCTGCCAACATGGATTCCACCGGCACGATAGAAATGGCGCGGGCACTGGAAGGCCATCAGTTATCAGCCGCCCTGCACAAGCACTACGACGAGGACACACTGGTCAGCTATTTCTCGACGCTGGAAAAAAAATCGACCGCGTTTTATTCGATGGGCATTACACAAGCTGACTTTGAAAAATTTTCAGCGGTCATGGCTCGCGCAAAAAATGCGATTGAATACGTCTGCATCGATGTGGCGAATGGCTATACCGAAGGTTTCATTAATTTCGTTAAAAAGGTACGCGCCACCTACCCTCATCTGACCATCATGGCGGGCAATGTGGTGACAGGTGATATCACCGAAGAATTAATCCTTGCCGGCGCTGATATTGTTAAAGTGGGCATAGGCCCAGGCTCCGTTTGCACCACCCGTAAAATGACAGGTGTTGGTTATCCGCAACTATCGGCGATTATCGAATGTGCCGATGCCGCACATGGTCTGGGTGGGCAAATTTGTGCCGATGGCGGCTGCGTTGTTCCCGGTGATCTGGCAAAAGCGTTCGGCGGCGGTGCCGATTTCATCATGCTGGGAGGCATGCTGGCCGGCCACGATGAATGCAGCGGTGATATGGTCGAGCGGGACGGCCAGCAATTTAAACGCTTCTACGGCATGAGCAGTCGCGCTGCGATGGACAAGTATGCGGGCGGCGTTGCCAAATATCGTGCATCGGAAGGAAAAGAAGTATTGATTCCCTACCGTGGCCCGGTAGAAGCCAGCCTGCAGGATATCCTTGGCGGCGTACGCTCTGCCTGCACCTATGTCGGCGCACATAAACTCAAAGAGCTGACTAAACGCACCACCTTTATCCGGGTCACTCAGCAACTCAACGAAGTATTCGGTAAATCCTGATACCTGCCTCACCTTCTCTTGCCACGCAACACTGCAAGGCAAGAGAAGCGTCATCCACGCTGATTTATAGCGCACAACTGCAGCAATTCAGCACTAATCAAGTGCATAACACCCGCGTCCGCTGATGATGGTTACCGGTAAACATCCTATTCAAGTCTGGAAACAGCCTGATTTTTAAAAGATGTCCGCTGGCACAATTCCTGCTGTGATTTTTTTCAAAACAATAGTGACATTGAAAGAAGTCATCACAAAAATATTGCTATAGAAATTATTCCATGTCAGGATAGGAATATATCTTTTATACAATTAACTTCCAATTGAACTGAATTTTCTTTTGCGAAAAATATAAAAAGCCGGGTGATATCGGCACAAAGCACTAAAAGATATTGATGCAGCAACCGATTTGTATAGGGAGAAATATGAATAAGGTAGTTCAACAACCAGCGAATAAGCGCCGCACGTCTGCGTTCGCCATACTTTGTACCGGTGTATTGATTACGGCGTGTTCCAAGACACCGCCACCAGAAGAACCGCCCAAGGAAACCGCTGCATCCGCCGCCTCAGGTGAAATGCCGACAGGTCTGGTCAAAAATCCCGTCAATCACGGGCATGTCGCAGACGTAACAAAATGGATGGATCAGGCATCCAACAAAACGGCGGCACAAATCGCGCAGGAAGAAAAACTGCTGAAAGAAGCCAAAGAAAAAGAAAAAGAGAAGCAGGCACTGGAAGCAAAACGCGCGCAGGAAAGTAAAACACCGCCAGCTAAACCTTCACCTGTTGCACGGGAAGTCTTGGCCGCAGCCTCGACCCCGGCTCCCGCGCCGACACCTGTCGTGACGAAACCGGTAGAAGCAGCCCCGGTTGTCGCTGCAGCCCCGGCTCCGGTTGTTGCAAAAGCAGCAGAGCCAGAGCGCATCGTATTAAAACTGCTGAACAGTGTTCAACCGAAATACCCCGCAAGTGCGGCACGCGCCGGCGTGACTGAAGGTGTGGTCAGCGCCAAAATTCATGTCGAACCGGATGGCAAAGTGTCACAGGTGGAGATTTTGAAAGCACGCCCGCCCAGGCATTTTGATAAAGAAGTCATTGCTACAGTGATGCAGTGGAAATACGCGCCGATATCGAGAGCGCAGACAACGGTCACCGAGTTTAATTTCAAAATAGACTAGGCCTCTGCACTGCAAATATGCCGCTCCGCTAAACCGCTCTGCTAAATATTAAAAAGCCCTGATCGCTTCGCGCTGATCAGGGCTTTTTGATGTTGGATGATAAAGATGGATTATTGCTTGTGATTACTGCTTGCTGACCAGACCCAGTTCAGGACCAGACATCAGTTTTTCAATATCCAGCAAAATAATCATACGGTCATCAATGTCGCCCAGACCAACCAGATAATCTGAGGAAAACGTTGTCCCCATATCTGGCGGCGGTTTGATTGCCGAGGCTGGCAAGGTCACAACGTCAGACACACTGTCAACGATCATTCCTATGACATGCCCGTCGATGTTGAGCACGATCACCACAGTCGAAGCGTCAAACGTCGCCTCTCCGGTCGCGAAACGCAAACGCATGTCTATCACGGGGACAATGACACCGCGTAAATTCATTACGCCTTTCAGGTATTCCGGCGCATTTGCAATCCGCGTCAGCGCTTCAAAATTACGAATTTCCTGGGTCAGTAAAATCGGAATACCGTATTCCTCGGAGCCCAGTCGAAAAGCAAGAAATTCCTGATCTTTCTGGATCGCCTGACGATCATCAGAATCTGCTTTTGTTGCGCTAAGTTCAGCAACGCTCATTGTTCTGTTCCTTAAAAAAAATTTAAAACAAAAGACGCAAAGGTGTTTATCTGCCTGCGTTCTGATGAGATTAAATTCAGATGAGTTTAAGACGATGTGATGTATCGCCGCACACCACTGTCGTCAAAATATTTCCTTAAGGCACTAATTTTACTTGATTTATGCTTGCTCAAGCGGCTTTTAACTTATTTTTCAAGCTGCGCTAATTGACGCAGAACATGCGCTGCCGCCATTAAACCGAACGATGCCGTCACCACTACAGAAGAGCCAAAACCAGCGCAGTTCAGGCCGCTTATACCATTGGTGCTACCAGCGCTGCCAGTACTGCTGGCATCAACCTCACACGCCTCGGCCGTTTCCGGCATCGTCAATGCTTCCATAGAAAACACCGCGTCGATACCGAATTTACTTTTTGTTCCACGCGGAAAACCGTGATTCTGTCGTAAGCGTTTGCGCACCAGCGCCAGCAAGGGTTCCTGCTCGGTACGCGATAAATCTCGGATTTCTATCTTGCCTGGATCAGTCTGTCCGCCGGCTGCGCCTATCGTAATCAAAGGAATCGCGTGCTGACGACAATAAGCGATCAAGGCCGTTTTTGCCTTAACGTTGTCAATTGCATCAATCACATAATCAAAACCATGCTGTCCCAGCATCGCATCAAGGTTGTCCGACGTCACAAAATCTTCAACCTCGGTCACCTGACAAAAAGGATTGATTAAGGCTATCCGCTCCGCTAAGGCGGTCACTTTGGCTTTCCCCAGAGTGTCACTGGTCGCCTGTATCTGGCGATTAACATTGGATTCGGCAACGTTATCGAGATCGATCATCGTAATACGCCCGATAGCACTGCGGGCAAGCGCTTCCACAACCCATGAACCGACACCGCCAACGCCGATCACGCAGACGTGAGCGGTCGTAAAACGTGCCAAGGCATTGCTGCCATAAAGCCGTGCGATACCGCCAAAACGACGATCAAAATCAATGTCAGAATCTTGTTGCATAATAAGAAGAAATTTAAATTCAGGCGCCATTTTACAAGACCACGGTTGATGTGTCGCAAGCAGGTCTACAATGGGTATTGCATAATGATGATCAACATCTCCAGAAGGAGTCTGCATGAACAACTTATTTGACAGTGCGCCGGGCTTTGATCAGCCACTCGCCGTTCTTAAACATTGCCACGACCGTATCCGCAAGCAACTTGCAACGATGGATAAACTGGTAGTGCATCTGAATGATGTTGGTATTGATGAAAATGCGCAGCAAGCGGCAAAAGCTGTTTTGCGGTACTTCAATAAAGCAGCGCCTCTGCATCACGAAGATGAAGAAATTGATTTACTGCCAGAGTTGCAAGCGACCGCCACCGGTGAGGATGCGAGTCTGTTGGCCGTATTACTGACAGACATCTTGCAGCAGCATCAGCAAATGGCAGCGCAGTGGAAAGTACTGGGCGCTCAGTTGCAGGCAATTGAAGATGGCACAGGAACTGATTTATCGGCTGCCGAGGTTGAGGATTTTGCAGCGCTGTATGCCAAACATATGCAAATTGAAGAAGGCCAGATCGCACCGATGGCGCAGCGTTTATTCAGTGCTGCACAAATGCAGAAATTAGGTGCGGCGATGCAGGCGCGCCGGGGCATCAGCGCCTAGCGCCAGAACCCCGACTGTGCCGCCATAACGTCAGCCGTAAATACAGACAACCCCATTTTGTTTTTAAAGGAATCGTATGTCTATCGCCCATCTCCGCAAGGATTATCAACAAGCCAGCCTGACCGAATCAGACGTCGCCGCTGATCCGATTGAACAGTTTGGCATCTGGTTTGACCAGGCATTAAAAGCGGATGCTGCCGAAGCAAACGCCATGAGCTTATCCACTGTCAATGATGACGGACGCCCAACGTCCCGCATCGTACTGATCAAGGAATTTGATCAACGTGGTTTTTGCTGGTTCACCAATTATGACAGTGCGAAAGGTAAGGATCTGGCAGCTAATCCCTACGCGGCCTTGTTATTTTTCTGGTCTGCTCTGGAACGTCAGGTTCGCATTGAAGGTCGCATAGAAAAAGTGTCTTCCGAAGAAAACGATGCGTATTTTTATAGTCGCCCATTAGGCAGCCGCCAGAGCGCCAATGCATCAGCCCAGAGCCAGACGATTGCCAATCGCGATCTGCTGGAACAGCAGTTAGCCAGCGTTGTCGGTACATTTGGCGACCAACCACCGCGCCCAGAACATTGGGGCGGTTACCGTCTGGTACCGGAAAAAATCGAATTCTGGCAAGGCCGCAGTTCGCGTCTGCATGATCGTATCGTCTACACCCGTAATGCCGATGGCAGATGGAGTATAGGCCGCTTGCAGCCTTAATCAGCTCTCTCGCTTTCTGCTGCGCCGTCTTATATGGCGCGTACAAATCCCCCGTCACGATTTGCCTGGCCGGGGGATTTTCTTTATCTCGCGCCAGCATTCAAAAAACCCGTAGACTGCTGCCTCAGATCACGTCATCAAGTCATCACACTGCACTGTTATGCTGAATGATCGTTTCCGATCAGTTCAAATTCATGCGAAAAAAAATCTTGTTGCTCAGCGTTTCTGCGGGGAGCGGGCATAAACGGGCCGCAGAAGCGCTGCTCGCCTGTGCCTTGGCCGGCGACGAAGAAGCGGAAATACGCCATCTGGATGTGATGGATTTTGTTACCGCCGGATTTCGCAAGATCTATACCGATTTTTATATCCGACTCGTCAACCGCGCTCCGCTGCTATGGGGCTATCTGTATCACGCAAGTAATAGCGCGCAGGCCAACGGCTTCCTCGAAAAACTACGCCGCGGCGTGGAAAGACTGAATGCCCGCCCGCTGAAAAAAATGCTGACCGGATTTCAGCCTGATGCGATTATCTGCACACATTTCCTGCCGGCAGAAATGCTGTCGCACCTGATACGAAAATCGGAACTCAACTGCCCGGTGTGGGTACAAGTCACCGATTTCGACTTACATCGCATGTGGGTGCATGACAATATGGCAGGCTATTTCGCCGCTAATGCCGAAGTCGCTGAACGCATGCGCCAGAATGGCATTCCTGCGCAAAAAATACATGTCACCGGCATTCCTGTGATGCCCGGATTCACGCAACGGCATGATCGCCGCAGCTGTGCCGCGGAGTATGGACTGGACCCGCACAAACCAACGGTTTTGCTGATGGGCGGCGGTGCCGGTGTCGGCGATCTCGACAAACTGGCTGCGCACTTATTGCGCTTAGAGACGCCGTTTCAACTGATAACACTGGCAGGAAATAACACGCAGATGCTGCATAAAATGCAGGCGCTGGCACAGCATTATCCTGGCAAGCTGCTGCCACTCGGATTCAGTAACAAAGTTGAACGTCTGATGGCTTGTGCGGATCTGGTCATTACCAAACCTGGTGGTCTAACCACCTCGGAATGTCTTGCCAGTGGCGTGGCGATGATCGTGACATCCCCGATTCCCGGGCAGGAAGAAAGGAATGCCGACTTCTTACTCGAACAAGGTGTCGCACTGAAAGCCCACGACCATATCAGCCTTGCCTACCGTCTGAACGTACTACTCAGTCAGCCCGAAAAATTACATGAGATGCGCCGCAAAGCGCTCGCCTTAGGTAAGCCACATGCTGCGGCCGATGTCTTAACACAAGTATTCGGACGGCAAGAGGCAAACACAATGCAGACAGCAAGCTAATGTTGAGCAATCAAGCAACAACCCCCTGACCAGCACGTCATTCACACTTACTTCAAGCGTATGAATTCATCCTTCAAAAACTTATTTTTAACCCTGTTATGGGTCTTTGTGCTGGCTGTATTTTTTGCGCAGGTGGAAATTCAGATCGAAGGTGCGAATGGCTGGGGCGGTAGTCTGCCAACCTGGCGCATAAAAAACCATTGGTTGCTTGACTTGTTCTGGGGTGGTCGCGCCATGACCGGCTATCACGCCTGGGTATTTCCGTTTATCGCCATCTTTTTCCATTTCCCCATCATCTGGATGTCGCAATGGAGCTGGAAAATACAAGCGCGCATAGCCGCATGCATTATCATTTTCTGGATCACGGAAGATTGCCTGTGGTTCGTGATGAATCCCGCCTATGGCATCAGCAGTTTTAACCCCGTGCTGGTTCCCTGGCATCGCCACTGGCTATGGGGAACACCCATAGATTACTGGATAGGCGGAGTAGTCGCCATCCTGTTGCTTTGCTATTCCTACAAAAAAGAAAAAGTCCGCTGAGGCAGAAAAACTGCATCAGCGGTACAACGTCTTTGTGCCTCAGGCACCTGCGCTGTAGGCTTTTTTAGGATCATCGCTGACGTCCGCCCCCGATGCTGTCGACGTCACGGCAACCGGTGCATTCTGCGTTTTTTCGGGAATTTTAAAACCCGCATAAGTGCCGGCGCTCATGCCCATTAAGGTCAGAATATTGCCGTCAAATTCAGGCATACTGACATGCTGTACAACATACAAAATGAACAGGACGCCAAACAACAAATTGAACACCAGCATCTGAAAACGGTACAAAGCCAATCCCTGAGCATCACTCAGAATATCGCTCCAGAATCCCTGACTCTCGCTATTAACCGGTGGCTTGGTCGCATCCACACTGGCGGCGGCAAAATACGTGGCACTTCCGATACCAAGCAAGCCCAGCGCCTGACTCGATAAGGTCGGTATTCCCTCTCCAACCAGCCACAACCACATATAAGAAGCAAAGACGATAAAAAACCACCATGCCATCTGTACCCGCGACAGGCTGAAACTGCGACTACGTACGGCGAGATCGGTGACATCCCGCAATAAACCCGAATCACGCCCGAGGCGCAACAATGCAAAGCCGACACCCAGAATAAAGCCGAAGCCAAGCAACAGATAAGCAGGACGCAATACCTGCAGGCGCAACATTCCGCTCACCAGCACACCACCGCCAACAGCGGTGTTCAAGGTCAGACTGTAAGGCAGATCACGCCGAAAGCCGTGTTTTGCATCTTTCCATGGGGAGCCGACCAGCAATTCGTGCATGGCGCCGAGATCGCTGCCATCGAGCTGCGGCATAAAAAATTGCAAACCATATCCGGTCGCAGCCGGATTGCAATCCATCGGTTTCAGTGGCGTCAGTTGTCCCTGTATGCGCAATTCCACTCCGGCGTACTGATCGCTGCTGACACGGTCACAAATACCGGGGCTGGCAATCACAAAGCGATGATTGATTTCAACCGCCACAATATCGGCGGAGCGGGCAGCATCGGCAGCATCAGCAGTAATCGAAGACAAACCACAAAGAAGAAAAACAGCGACAAAACATCGTTGCAGCACAGCACACAGAAATGAAGGCGCTCTCATTGTTTTCTCCTCAAGCGGATTGTGCAACTGGTATGATAGGTGTAAAGGATGCGGGTGCTCCGGCTGGCGTCACTACCGGGGTCAGAAATAAATCCCGTTCGGCGGCACGACGTTTGACCAGTCCCGGTAAGGGTTTGCCATCCGCCATGACCCAGCGCCCGAACTGATCTGCAGCACCGGCACGGTTATTCGCATTGAGCATCTTCAGCAACGTTGAACTGCGCAAATTACCGATGCCCAGATTGAAGGTAAAGCTGGTCAGCGCACCGAATTCATTGTCATTCAGGGACACCAGCACTACCGACGACACATCGCGCCTGCATTCATCAGATCCGTATGCAACAAGGCTTCGGCCTGAGCGAGTGTAATGCCACCGGGATACAGGCTTTGCACCTGCGCCTTATCCGCAGCCCCTTTCAGGAAGCGCCCCTGATAGGTGATCGCATGACCCCATCCTATAGTCCAGATACCAACCGGATCCAGATAGGGATCAATATTGTCTGTTGCGGGATTACCGTCCGGTATCCCTTCGTATTGTTTGACCAGGTCTACCGTCGCCTGATTCACATCGCGCAGTGCCATTGCAGCCTCCAGAACAGAATACATCGGTGCGGAGCCCTGATATCGTCATCCGTATCTATATAGCAGGACTGATGTCAACCGCCCCGGTGGTGTTGCCGTGTCTTGCCGTGTGTTGCAGCGCTTCGGCCTGCGGCGTCACGATCGCTACGAACGATAACCGGGAACAATTTTGCGTAAAACCTATGCAACAGGTTCTGGAAGAATAGTATCAAATAAATATGTCAATCAATTAATTTTTCAGCAAAAACCTGACACGCTTTTGCCACTTTAGGCGCCACCACGAAAGCGCAATAGCCTTGCTCAGGGTGCTGGCGATAGTAATTCTGGTGGTAGTCTTCGGCAATATAAAACATCGGTGCCATCGTGATTTCCGTCACGATCGGTGCATCCCATACCGCAGCCATCGCCGCGACCACTTCATGCGCTATTTTTTTCTGTTGTTCGCCATGATAAAAAATCGCGGAACGATACTGCGCTCCGACATCGTTACCCTGACGATTCAGCGTCGTCGGATCATGTATCGTAAAAAAAACTTCCAGTAATTCACGATAAGAAACGAGAGCCGGGTCAAACGTCAACCGCACCACTTCTGCGTGACCAGTCTGACCGGTGCAGATCTGCTCATAGCTGGGCTGATGCACACTGCCGCCGGTATAACCGGATTCCACTTTCAGCACCCCGCGAATTTGTTGAAACACCGCTTCAGTGCACCAAAAACAACCGCCACCCAGGGTGGCAATCTCTGTGCCGGGATTCGTCATAGCATATTCCTGGTTACGTTAAACAAAGAGGGTCAGAACAAAAGCATTCTCTTTCGCAGACTACTGAATTTCTGACCATCGCTACATTTGCGGCCTTGTGTGAGTATATACAAGCATGAACGGCTTTACAGGTTTGACCCCAGGCAGCTTAGGACATACCGTATGCAAGGCCGAAGCTGTTGCAGTGGCGCTCAGCGTCTTGATCACAGAGGGTGGACGATCTTGTGTGCGCTTCGGACCCGCTTACTGCGGAACAATGTTGCGTCAGCCTTATGTAATTAAAATTACAATTCATTACACGTTGTTTGTTCCTCTTGCGCTTAAAATTTGCGATCAATATTTTCTGGCAGGAGTGCTCACCATGCTTTATCAGGCCATCAGCAAACTCAGGGATCAGCTACGCACCGTATTCCATGTACGCCGTCAGCGCCTGCTGCCGCCGCCCGGCGCGAAACCGGCATTCGGCAGCACCATCACTCTCGACAGGCTGAAGATGCAGCTGTTTTTGCCTATCGATTATGAACAATGGGAATGGCTGACTTTACGCGGCTGGCGCACGCTTGAATCGCGCCAGAACCGTCGTCGCTATTACCGGGTGCCGCGCTCTGCCGTTACGCGTCTGCTGCATGCCACGCCGGATGAGCGTGAATTTGTGCATCAGCGCATCGTCGAACACAAATACGATAAAAAAAGGCTGGAATAAGCAAGGGCAAACCACGACTTCGCCGCAACAAGCCGCAACAAGTCACAACAAGTCACTACTAGCGCCAGCCGCCAACGGCAAACGGGTTCGGCAGGCTTAGCGCACGGAAAAATGCCTCATTGCGCTGCCATTTTTCCTATAAAAATACAAAAATTGGGGAGTATGTGCCAAAAATGCATAGATCTCTACATAAACAAAGGGCTTCAAAATATACTCCCCCCAGTATTATTTTGGCTCCAGGATCGATTCTGCGGCCATTTCAGCCTGATTCTGGATTCTGCGACCAGCGCCGGATAGCGTGAAAACCATCAATCATCGCCTCATTTCCCCGTTTCAAAATAGCTTTCAGACAATACTCAAGCCCCTTGCAAGCGGGTAAAATGCCGTATGCAAAATTTTAGTGACGACGCTCACGTCCAGACTGAGGAAGACCTCGCTCTGCAGACGTATTTCAAAACTGGTATTTCTCCCGACGACGTTTCCGCCGTTTTCCCCTTAAAGCGCGCCCAGCCTGTATTGCAGGCATTCACGGCGCTGTTTCATGGCGGCTTCAACGGCGTCTTGTTGCGTCTGCTGGTCTTGCGCGAGCTGACGGCGGATGTCGAAACACCGTCGCTAAGTCGTGCCGACATCAATGCCAAACTCGGTTATCTGGAGCCGGATGCGCTCGAAACCGTGCTGTCGCGCCTGCGTTCAACCGGCCTGCTGGTGTGGGATGCGAGCCAGTCGGTGTATCGCATCACGCCAACCGCACGCAATGTGCTGGCCGCCATAGAATCGCTGCTGCATGTGGAAGAAAATAACGATCAGGCTGAGATGAGCTACATGCTGACGCAGGTCGCCGGTGCGCAAGCGGTTGGCGGTGTCTCTGTCGAGCAATTGCACCATCTGCTGGGCCGTCTGATCGAGCTGACCGAAGAATTTTCAGATGCGATTGCGTCCGGCTCTGAATTCCAGTTACGTGCAGCGCAGCAGAAATGGCATACGGCCTGCGACTGGGTGGAAAAAGGCTCGCAAATCATTCACGCCATTACCCATGATGAGCGGGCAGATTCAGCCACTCATCGTGCAGCGCAGGCAATAGGCCGCGCTCAGAGTGCGCTGCTGAATATGCAGGGCATGTTTTCACGTGCGCTGAATCAGATCGAACGGCAACGCGTGCATCTCGGTCAGTCGGGTTTATCGACGACCGATATCAAAACCTGGTTGCTGCAAAAAGAAGACCTCGCCGCGCTGGCTGACGATGCGCTGGCGAACCCGGTCACACCGTTATTTATCACACCATCTGAAATGATAGACGTGGCCGAAAGCGAATTGCTGAGCCATCGCGTATCCGCCGTCGCCGGTGCTTTGCCTGCCGGTGAAAATGCCGTCTCCATCGCCAATGACGACAGCGACGCGCTGCATGAACTCGACCACTGGCTCGCGCTGCTGAGTAAATCAGACCCGACTGAAAAACCGATCGCGCTGCAAGATCTTTTACTGCCCGCCAGTTTTGCGATTGCGTCGTATCGTGCGTCGATGCTGCCTTTGCTGGGCGACGCCAATGAATCCGCACTGCAAGGCGCGACGGCGAATTTAGCGCGCTTGCCGCTGGTCTTTCAGTCCAAAGACAAAATGCAAAAGGTGCAAGATCCCCATATCGCTGCACTTTCCGTCGCCAGCATCAGCGCTGCACCTGCTGCCACTATTCACACGATTTCCAGTGCCGACAATGCTGGCAAAAACGCCGGCACTGACGTAGGTAAAAACAGAGAAACACCATGACCGAAGATGCACAAATTCTGATTGCGCGCCTGCTCGCGCATCAAACCCTGCGCCGTGAAGACAAGCTGGTCAAACGCGCTTTATCCGATGAAATTTTCCGCACCGAACTCGATGCGAGGCTCAAAGCCTGTGGCATGAAATTCGTTGATAACGTGTATGCCGATTACGTCACGCTGGCATTGACACGCGACAGCGAATCGAAAGTGTTCGGCACCAAAGAAACCTGGCAGAACAATAATTTTGGTCTCGCCCGCGATGGCGTGGCCCTGTTGGTAGTGTTGTGGTCGCTGATTATTTTGCCAAAACGCGAACGTCAGGAAGCACATCAACTTGCAGAAGAAGATCAGAACGATATGTTCGGCAAAGAGAAACCTTTGCCACGCGCCGAAGATACCTCGATCGGCATTTCATACCGTGCGCTGCTGGCCGATTTCGGTGACAAACTAGGTAAAAAAACGCGTATGGATATGAACCTCGGTCAGCTGGCGCGCGTTGGCTTTATCGAACGCAAAGGCGATCTGATTCTGGAAGGCCCGCTGCTTGATCTGCTGATGGATACCGACACACTGAAAGACCGCATCATCAATGGTGCACTGTCGGATATTTTCCAGATTCCTGCTGTACGCACGCCTGCTATCCTGACACCGGCCAACGATGAACCTGATGCCGCGGAGACGACGACAAGTGATGACATCAGCGACGACACCAGAGATAACACCAGCGATGCCGATATCCAGGCAGACGCGCCCCTCAACACCGGAAAAGAATAAGACTTATGTTTCATATTAAATCGCTGGAACTGGTGCACTGGGATTACTGGCAGCGCATCAAAAATATTCCTCTCGACGCCAAGATCATTACGATTGCCGGACAAAATGGTTCCGGCAAAACCACCTTGCTCGATGCTCTGCGCACCTTGTTTGGGCTCGAATGTTCTATGGGCCGCTCTTACAAACACTATGCCCGCCATTCCGGCCAGCAAACTGCATGGATACGTGCGGTTGTCGATAACAGTGCGGTCGGGCCGCAGATTTCTAATCGCCCTTTCCGCATGTCGGGGCTGTATGAAGATGAAGTCACGCTGTTCTGCAAAATAGAAAAAAACGGCGGCGACTGGAAGCGTCAGTATCTGATGCGCGGCGGTAAAGTTGAGATTGAAGAAGTCACCGAAGCACACGACTGGCTGGGTGTGGAAAGTTACCGCAAACGCTTATCCCATGCGGGTTTATCGAATGCGATGGGCAAGGTGCTGGCGCTCGAACAGGGCGAAACCGACAAGCTGTGCGAATACGCCCCACGCCAGTTGCTCGATCTGGTGTTTCAGGTCTTTGGCGATAAAGAAGTGCTGGATGCTTACGACGATGCGAAGCGCCATCAGCATGATACCGAAGTCGAATTGCAGCGCTTTGAAACTGAACTCGAAGGGGCAAAAGCCAATCTGGAAGGTTTGCGCCTGAAGGTCGCGAATTACCATCAGTATGAAAGTCTGCATAAAGAAAAACGTGATCTGCAGGAAGAAATTCTGCCAACGCTGCAATACCATGAAGACCTAGCCAGAGCCGCAGCCACCAGCCAGTCGCTGCGCAACAGCAAACGCTTGCTGAAGACGCAGGATGAAGCCTTATCCGGGCGCCGTCAGCATCTGGCACAGCAAGCGCATGAGGTGTCGGAAGCCAAGCAAGTGGAAACCGCGCTGGAAGCCGAAGAATCTGCGCTACGTGAAAAGCTGCAGCAAATCAATGCGAAGCTGAAACCGCAGGAAAGCCTGCTGGAACAAAAAAGCCGCCTGCAAAAACTCGCCGCCGAAGCCGATGCCGATGTCGCCAATGTCGCCGACGATTTAGAGAAAAAAGAAGCCGAACTCTCGCGCCAGAAAGCCGATCGCGACGCGCTCAGCCAGCGCATCGCCAGCGAGATGGATACCATCGCCGCACTGCAAGGAAAATCTGCCCTGCCCGACCCGGAAAACGTGCGTCACATGCGCCGCGCCCTGAACGATGCAGGCATCGCACATTGCATGTTGCCGGATATCGTCGAAGTCACCGACCCGCAATGGCAAGGCGCGGTAGAGGGGATGTTGCGCGGCTATACCTCAGTGATACTGCTCGATAAAGCCAGCGACGCCGCTGCCGCCTACCGCATTGGTGAAAAGCAGAAATACAGCCACTTCATCGTGCCTGAGCGCATCAGTGCACCCGTCGTCAAAGACCAGAGTTTGCTATCGGTCGTGAATTTCACCGCGCAGGCACCGGCCTGGCTGATCGAACAATTACAACGCGTCTCCACCGTCGGCTCGATTGAAGCAGGCATGAAACTGCCGCGCTCGCAAGAATGGATTACGCCCGACGCGTATCATTTTGAACGGCGTGGCGGCCGTTCTCTGTTTGTCGAAGTATCACGCTACCGTTTCGGCAATGCTGGTCGCACTCAGCGTCTGGAAGCATTGCTGAAATCGCTGCCGCGCCTGCAATCGCAGGAAGATGTGCTGACCATGAATATCAGCAAACTCGCCGGAGAAATCAGCGCGTATAAAGCGCGTCTGGCGGGTGTCGATGCAGCGAAAGAACTCAGTGCACGTCATGCTGAATTTGAAGAAGCACAGCGCAATACGCAACCGCTGAAACAACAGCGTATCGAAGTCGGCAGCCGCTTAGGTGAAATCGCCCCATTGCTGAAAGCAGCAACAGAGCAGCGTTCCGTCGCGCATCTGAAATGGGAACAGGCCAAGGCAGCGATCGCCGATGCGGAAGCGCAATTGCGTGTATCAGAAAAGCGTCACGCCGAAGAGCGCGCCGCCCAATACGAAACCCTGCGCAGCATGCGCGATACCTGGCATACCTTGCCGCCAAACTGGAAGCGTGCCTCGCACCGGCGTGAACTGGTGGCGGAACATGAAAATGTCCATCAGATCGAATTGCGCATCCGCAGTCTGAGCAATAATCTGGCGCGCGATGACTGGGAAACTGACGCCACCGTGGTCGATCAGTACACCCGTCTGAACGCCTTGCTGCAAGGTCGTCAGGCAGAAACCGATGAACGCCGTTATCAGAATAACCGCGCAATCGAAGCCACTATCAATGCCCGCGCCGCCTACATGGACAGGCTGCGTTACACCATCAAGGCTTACAGTAAAAATATCCGGCAACTCGGTGAACTGGCTGGCATAGAAGTGCATACCGATCCGGTCAAACTGGAGAACGATGATATTCAACTGGCGCAGGCCGGTTTGCATGTGCGTTTCAAATTCGATGGCAAAGGCCCTATCGGTATGAACGACGGTGAAGCCTCCGGTGGTCAGCAGGTGATGAAATCACTGATTCTGCTGATCGGTCTGCTGAAATCTGAAGATGGTTCCGGCGGTTTCGTTTTCATCGATGAACCGTTTGCCCATCTGGATATCCGCAATATTCAGCTGGTCGGCGAGTTCCTGAAAAATACCGATGCGCAATATCTGATGACGACACCATTGACACATAACACTGACGTCTATGACCCGTCAGAACTGACGCTGATCACCAGCAAAAAGAAAAAAGATACCGAATGGGCGCAGCCGATTTTCGTCTTGCAACGGAAGGTGGAAAAAAGCAAGGAAAACCGTGCCTGACCTCTTGCATACACAGTTTCGTAATCAATAGCCGACAGTCTGAAAAAATATCCAGTGCAGCCCGCAGTTGCACTGGGGTATCTCTCAGAAAAACCGTACAATGCTTTTTTTGAAATATCTGGCATTGTCTGCCGGCTGAAGGGGAAACATCACCCCCATCGTCACAGTGTATGAAGGAGAGATGCTGCATGAGCATGGAAATGGATGTCGCCACGGATGTCGTGAGCGAGGCGTTGATCGTCAATGAAGCAGAAAAGGCTGCGGGCGGTTCCCATGCTGCCAAAGTACATGCGCCTACCGGCAACTGCGCCAATTGCGGCACGCCTTTGACCGGTGCCTATTGTCATGCCTGTGGGCAGTCAGCGCACATTCATCGCTCTCTGCTGCATATGGCAGAAGAGCTTTTACACGGATTGTTGCACTTTGAAACCAAAGCCTGGCGCACTATCCCGGCACTGATTTTTAAACCCGGACAATTAACCCGCAATTATATTCAGGGACAGCGGACACGCTATGTGTCACCGCTGGCGCTATTTCTGTTTCTGATTTTCCTGATGTTTTTCGTCTTTTCAATGACGGCGAGTCATCAGGAAGAAAAGTTATCGTCTGCAACGAAAAGCAAGGTCGGCATCAACACCACCACTGACGGCAATAAAGAAAAAATACCGCAGGCCGATGACAACACTGTTCAATCAGACATAGATAAAGAACTAAAACAGTTGCGCAAGGAACTGAACGAAGGCGCAGACACGCAGCAAAAAACTGACAAAGAGCAAAGTCAGAAAAAAGACCCGACAGCGCCTGACCAGCCCGCAGCTATCACTATGGAGACAGGGAACGCGGCAACTGATAATGAGGTTGTCGATGCCAGCACACTGATCAAAAAAGTCGACCGGCAGTTTGACAACAAAAAAATGTCTTCGGCCCTGCCAAGGTTGGAACAGAAAATTAGGACGGCCGTTAAAAATCCTGAGCTGATTCTCTACAAAATGAAAAGTAATGCCTCAAAATTTGCTTTTCTGCTGATGCCGATGTCACTGCCATTTTTGTGGTTGCTGTTTATGTTCCGACGTCAGTACGTCATGTTTGACCATGCTGTTTTTTCGCTGTATTCATTATGTTTCATGAGCTTACTGCTGATGTGCACCGCGCTGTTAAACAGGTTCGGTTTCAGCGGAATTGCGGCGATGCTGTTCGCATTTGTACCGCCGGTGCACATGTATACGCAGCTAAAACAAGCGTATCAGCTGAGTGTCAAAGGCGCACTCTGGCGCACCTTTGCATTACTTTTTATTGCAACATGCACGCTGTCTTTTTATGCGATTGTTGTGCTGTCAGTCAGTGTTTAAATATCTATCTTCTGACTTCTTAACTTACGGATAGGATATTTCGGTATCAGTATTTTCTTAAAAGAAAAAAGCCCCGCTTAAATATATTGCGGGGCTTTTTTTACGGCAGCCTGGTAATTTACATGCTGGAATGCGGATGCAAATGCAGACGATGGTCGTTGGCTTCGAGTTTGCCCTGACAATCGATGCAACGTTCGGCTGTCGGCTCTGCCTCTAAACGCGCAAAAGGAATGGTACTGCCACATTCGCTGCAAATATCGGCGACGTTTTCATTGAGTCTGGCCTGTGCCCGCTGCAACGCCTGCCACTCCGCATGATGATGCAGGTATTGCGCCATCTCATCGGCATTGAGCGCATCATTCGTGAGACGGTCGCCCTCGCCCGATTGTATCTGCAAGCTTTCAGGATTATGTTGCCGCAATTCCTCTTGTATGCTTTGCTTCAAGCCATCCAGTTTCTCTTTTAAGCTGTTTTGTTGTGCACTGTTGAGACTCATGTTTTCTCCCTTAAATCGATGACCTGCCAAGTGTCCAGATTACTCTGATCAAAGTAAAACCGTCTTGATAAAACACAATCCGGATGCCGCCAATCTGTTCTTAAAACAAGAATATAAAAATCTGACCTGTATGGTGAATATTCTGGTCTACGTTATCACACGTCTGTGTGCGATAGCAATGCAGGGCTTTAGGTAACAGCAGATGTCCGGCCTCATGCATATCAAAGCACAAATAGCTCCCTACAAGCATCATCGGCATGAAATAATTCTGTTGTACGCTGTTATTCCTCTCGCATCCAGTCGGCCTCCTGTGGCTGGCTGTTTTGTTAACCTCCATTGAACATCAGAACATGAAACCGATGAAGCCCTCCCTGCTTTGTATGCGCCCTGTGCGCAGGCTGTTTTTACTTACTTGTCTCGCTGCCACCAGCAGCCTGGCAGCATTTCCGGCGATTGCGGCAGACAAACCTGCACAACCAAAACTGGTCGTGGTACTGGTGGTCGATGGTTTGCCGCAAGAGCAAGTCACGCGTTATCGTGATCAGTTCGGTCAGGGCGGATTCCGCCGTCTGCTGGATCAGGGAGCCTGGTTCAATAATGCGCATCAGGCGCACGGCGTAACAGTCACCGCGGTCGGTCACGCTGCCGTACTGACGGGCGCGTATCCTTACCAGCACGGCATCATCTCGAACGACTGGACAGATACGAAAACGCTGGAATCCATGTACTGTACGCAAGACAATGCGCACAGTTATATCGGCGATGAAACCAAACCCGGTGCGGGAACCTCGCCTGCAAATTTACGCGCCAGCACGGTGGGCGACGAATTGCGCTATGCAACCGGTAACCGCGCGAAAGTGATCACGGTATCCGGCAAGGATCGCGGCGCGATTCTGCTCGCAGGCAAAGCGGGGACGGCGTATATGTATATGGGCAAATCCGGCAATTTCGCCAGCAGCACCTATTACATGCAAAGCCACCCGCAGTGGGTGCAGCAATACCATGCCAGCAAGCCACAGGATAGATTCTATGGCAAAGAATGGCGTCCCTTACTTGCAGATGCGTCGTATGCCGGTGATGCCAGCGACGATCTGATCGCTGACGAAAAAAACCGCTTCCCGTTTAAATATGAAAGCAAATCCGGCAAACCGGATGCGGAATATTACGGCAAGCTGTACACCGGTCCTTATCTCGATGAAATGACACTGGACTTTGCACGTGCTGCGGTGGAAGGCGAAAATCTGGGCCGCAATCCTGCCGGTGTGCCGGATGTGCTGGGCGTCAGCTTATCCAGCCATGATTATGTGAATCATAGTTTCGGCCCTGAAAGCCGGATGTCGCACGATCATTTGCAAAGACTCGATCGTCTGCTGGCGAATTTTTTCAGCTATCTGGATAAACGTGTTGGCCTTGATAACACCATGGTCGTACTGACTGCTGATCATGGTTTCCCGAATGTGCCGGAATTCTCGCAATCGATCAAACGCGATGCACAGCGCCTTGATGGCAAGCAAATGTCGGCAGCATTGAGTAAACATCTGGCAGAAAAATTCGGGCAGGAAAACCTGGTCAGAAAATGGTCGCCGCCAAATGTGATTCTTGATTACACACTGATAGAGCAAAAGAGTCTGAAACGGGAAGAAGTAGAAAACACCGCCGCACGTTTCTTGTTGAATTACCCCGGCGTCGCCAATGCCTTCACCCGCACGCAACTGGAAAATGGCAATCTGCCCGCTACCCGTATCGGTACCCTGATGCAACGCGCGTGGAACCGTCAGGTATCCGGTGACATTATGGTGGTCGTCAAACCTTTCTGGTATTTCAGCAGCGGAAAGCAAGGTACTTCGCATGGTTCACCTTACTCGTATGACACGAATGTGCCGCTGATGATCATGGGCAAACCGTGGATTAAAGCAGGCGCTTACGGTCAGTATGCAGAGGTGATGGATATTGCACCGACACTCGCGCATCTGTTGCGCGTGCGCCCACCATCCGCCGCCGAAGGCCGGGTACTGACAGAAGCCCTGCACTGATAGCGAATTGTTGATTCCTGATATTCGATACCTGTAATTGAAAACGAAAAAAGCCGCATGAAAAATCATGCGGCTTTTTTTATTTCAGCGGCCTGACTTGTTGCTTCAGGCTTTGCGATAGTTATTCAGCATTTTGTAGTTCTTTGCATACAGCGCAAACAACAAGGCTGCGAGTAAGGCAAAACCGGCGAAGAAGAACATCTGGAACGCCGCCACACTGATGCCTGTCGTTTTGATCTGCTCCGTCACTGCCGTGCTTTTGACACTGGAATTGGCAAGCAAGACCCATAAGTTACCTATCGTCACGGACAGATTCCAGAAACTCATGATCACGCCTTTCATTGCCAGCGGTGCCTGACTGTAAGCGAATTCCAGACCCGTTGCCGATACCAGCACTTCACCAAAAGTCAGCAAAGCATACGGCAAGATTTGCCAGGTGATATCTATCGAATTGCCGCCGTCAATCGCCAGTTGCATAAAGCCGACGACGATCCATGCCAAGCCGGAAAACGCGATGCCCAGCCCCATACGACGCAGGGCAGTCAGCTCAACGCCCATGCGCTTGAGCATAGGGTACAAAATCAGGTTATTGAATGGAATCAGCAGCATCACCAGCATAGGGTTTAATGCCTGCATCTGTGAGGACTGGAACCACGATGGTTTCGTCATCAGATCGGCCTGCAATACCCAGGTTGACGCTTTCTGATCAAACAAAGACCAGAAAGGCGTCACCAGCGCAAACACCACCAGAATGCGCAACACAGAACGCACGCCATCGACTGCCTCATCAGGATGGGCACCACGCGCGCGATCCAACTGCATCCATGCACCCATGCCACCGAATCCCAGCATCAACACCAACACCAGACACAAAGCAGCGACTAAGCCGATGGCCGGAATCAGAAACAGCGAGCCAATTGCCAGCACCGCGCCCAACCATGCCATCAGCGTGCCGCTATTCGATTGCCCGGCAACTTTGGTCGTCAGCGCAGTACGCACGACATTCAGGAAAGAATGCGGGTCTTTTGATACCGGCGGTACATGCACATATTTCTTGCGGCCAGACCAGAAAATCATGGTCGCGATGAACATCAGCGCACCAGGAATACCAAAAGCGACGCTGGCACCCAGTTGCTTGAGAAACAGCGGCATCAGCAAGGAAGCAAAGAAGGAACCGAAATTGATGATCCAGTAAAAACCATCGAATACTTTTTGTGCCAGCTTGCGATTGGTCTGGTCAAACTGATCGCCGACAAACGAGGTCACCAGTGGCTTAATCCCGCCGGAACCGAGCGCGATCAGAAACAGGCCGGTATAAAAACCATTGCGGTTATCCTCGAATATCGCCAGACACGCATGTCCTGCGCAATACACAAGACTGAGCCAGAACACGGTATTGTATTTACCAAAGTAACGGTCGGCCAACCAGCCACCCAGCAAAGGAAAAAAATAGACGCCGATCACGAAGGTATGAAAAACTTCCTTCGCCATGCCTGCACGCATGTTTTCAGGCATCGACAATAACAGGCTGGTAATCAGAAATGAGGTCAGGATGTTGCGCATGCCATAAAAGCTGAAACGTTCACAGCCTTCATTCGCGATAATGTAGGGAATTTGTGGCGGCATTTTCGCTTGTTCAGCGTGCCCGGTGTTTTGCGTCATCGACCTCTCCAGTTTCATTGTTGTTGTGTTGAACAATAAGAAAACGGCCCTTGGTAAAGGCCGTCTGTAAAAAACATTTTATCCTGCTGTATTTTTCGCCCTAAATGGTGGGCGAAGTATCCTGATTTGCCGGTATCACGTCAAGCTTCAGAAGCGCCAGCAAGCAGGTAAAGCCTTGACTTGCTGACGATAGCGGATTGATTTTTCGTTTTATTTTCTGCCTTTTATTTTGCGCCAGATCCGGAATGGCAGGCGGAAAATAAAGCGTATAAACGTCACGGTGAATATTGCCTCCAGCAAGGTCAGCACAAATGCTACAGCCGTATTCCAGCGTTCATCGCGACGGTGGAATTTCGCCACCATGCGGTCGCTGTTGATTTCTATACTGTCATAGAAAGTCGGCACCACGAGCAAGGTCAGCAAAGTCGAGGTGATAGTGCCACCGATAATTGCAATTGCCAAAGGACGGTAAAACTCGCCGCCTTCACCGAGACCGATTGCGACTGGCAACATACCTGCAATCAATGCAAATGTCGTCATCAGAATCGGCCGCAGACGTTTGCGCCCGGCATACATCAGCGCTTCTTCGCGCTCAAAACCTTCACGCTCACGTTCACGCGCACAGTCCAGCAGCAAAATCGCATTCTTCGCCACCAGCCCCATCAGCATGATGATGCCGATAAAGCTCATCAGATTGAGTGTGCCTTTGGTCAGCAACAGCGCCACCACCACACCGATCAGACTCAAGGGCAAAGACAGCATCACCGCAATCGGTGCCGTGAACGAACCGAACTGCATGACGAGAATCAGATACATCAGACCGATGCCCATCACCAATGCAATTCCCATCTCGCTGAACAATTCTTTCTGCGAGCGGGCGGCACCACCGAGTTCGAGTGCATAACCAGTAGGAAAACTCATCGCTTTGGCGATTTTCAGCGCATCGGAAGTCACTTCACCGGCAGAACGTCCCTGCACGTTGGCTGACACCGCAATCATGCGTTTGCCATCGTAATGCTGAATCTGCGATGGCCCTTTGCCCATCGTGATTTTCGCAATCTGTTCCAGCGGCACCATCTTATCGCTGCCGGTCACGGAGATCGGCAAACGTTCGATGTTTTCCAGATTGACGCGGTCACCCGGTTGCAAACGCACAGATACATCGCGCGTTTCGCCGGTAGGATCAACCCAGTCGCCAACTTCCACACCGGCAAACGCGACCCGCAATGCTTGTGCGGCGTCATTCACAGAAATGCCCAGGGTATTCGCCAGCCCGCGATCCATTTCTATCTGCAATTCATCTTTAGGATCTTGTTCAGACAAGCCGACATCAACTGCGCCATCGACTTTTCTGAGCTTATCCATGAATTCATTTGCAATCGACAACAGCTTGCGGGCATCCGGGCCAGAGAACTGTATCTGCACCGGCTTACCGCCGCCATTATTCAGATCATCCTGCACCACATATTCGGCACCGATGATGTTGCCGACCAGCTTGCGCAATTCAACGGCAATCTCTGCCGCCGAGCGTTTACGTTCTGTGCTTTTGCCAATATCAACATAGACGCGGCCACCGCTCAGATTGACCGTGCTGTTGGTTGCCTTGGTTTCTTTGATAGTACGCGCAAGCTCTGCTGATTTTTCAACTTTCAGACGAGAGTATTCCAAACTCGAACTCGAAGGAGTGCGCACGTTGACGATCAGCATGCCGTTATCGGCTGCTGGCAAAAAGCTGGAGCCGCCCAGTGTCGCATGTAAGACGATCGCCACAACAAATGAGACACCGGCAATCACCGCCATCCAGACGCGGTGATGCAGCGCCCATGCAATCACATTACCGTAACGGTCTGACTGATGATCGAACCATTGATTGAACCTTACCAAAACCAGACTAATGCCTTTTTTCGGCAATTCATGATGCCCCGGCGGATCACCCCAGTAAGCCGACAGCATAGGATCGAGCGTAAAGGAAATAAACAGACTGACCAGCACCGAAGACGCCACGGTCAACGCAAACGGCCGGAACCACTCGCCGGAAACGCCCGGCATAAACGCGACAGGAATGAAAACAGCAATGATAGAAAACGTCGTTGCCGCCACTGCCAGCCCGATTTCTTTCGTCCCGTTACTTGCAGCAGTACGTCTGTCCACACCCATTTCCATGTGCCGGACGATGTTTTCGCGCACCACAATCGCATCATCAATCAGCACACCGATCGCCAGCGATAATCCCAGCAAGGTCATGAAGTTGAGGGTAAAGCCGGATAACCAGATCGCAATAAATGCGGCCACAACCGAGGTCGGCAGACTCAGCGCTGTAATCAGAGTTGAACGCCAGGAATTAAGGAAAACATACACCACGAAAATCGTCAGCACCGCGCCGAAAATCAGCGATTCGATGACGTTATTCAGACTGCTTTCAGCATCCTTACCGCCATCCTGCGTGACTTCCATTTTAGTACCGGCAGGCAGTGTTTTGTTGATCTCATCGACCATGCTGCGAATGCGTTTTGCCACCGACACCGTACTCGCATCGCGTGAACGGGTCACAGAAATACCGACGTTAGGATTGCCGTTGCGGACGCTGAAACCGCTGATCTCAGCAAAGCCATCGGCGATATCAGCAACCTGTGCCAGGCGGATGATTTCATTACCACGGCGCTTGATGACGATTGCCTTGAAATCCTCCGGCGACTCTATCCTGCCGATCAGACGTATGCTTTGTTCGTTGAGTTCACCTTTAACTTTACCCACCGGCGCTGTGGTGTTCTGGCTTTTTAAGGCGTTCACGACTTCCGCCACCGACACATTGTATTCACGCAGTTTCTGCGAATGCAGCAAGACACTCAGCTCGCGTTTCAGCGAACCATTGACAGTGACTGTCGCAACGCCATCAATGCCCCGGAATTTTTCCGAAAATTCATCTTCGGCCTTGCGTGAAATCTCAGCGTGCGTCAGTGTGCTGGAAGACAAAGCAATCTGCATGATGGGTTGCGCCGACGGGTCTATTCTTTGCAGCACCGGTTCACGCATTTCCACCGGCAGCTTGTAGCGCACACCGGCAATCGCATTTCTCACCTCATCCGAGGCTTCCACCATGTTCTTATTAAAGTTGAAGAAGATGACGATACTAGCGCTGCCCTCATAAGCAGTTGAGGTCAATTTATCGACACCGGTGATACTCTGCAAAGATTTTTCTATGCGGTTAATCACTTCCCTTTCCACGGTTTCCGGTGAGGCACCGGGATACGGCACGCTGACCACCAGCAAGGGCTGATCGACATCCGGAATCTGATTAACCTTGAGTTTTTTCAGGGCGAGTAAGCCCAACGCCATCAATGCGATGATGATGACGATCATCGCTATCGGGCGTTTGATACTGAAGTCGGATAAAAACATAGTTTATTTCCCCGCAGCCGCAGTAGCTGTAGCTGTAGCTGTAGCTGTAGCTGAGGCTACTGCAGCGGATGCTGCTGCCGGTGCAGGTACTGCAACGGGCGTATTTTTAGGAACAGAAGCCACCATTTGCACTTTTTGCCCGTCTTTCAACGTGGACAGCGGATTGCTGACCACCTTATCGCCATTCAGCAGGCCGCTGCGTACCACAAAATCGCCCCGACGCGGATCACGTTCACCGATGCTGACGCTGACTTTACTGAGCACGCCATCCTTGACGCGCCATGCGTAAGCCTTATCACCATCGCGCACCAGTGCCGAACCGGGGATCATCAGTGTTTCTGTGGAAGCTGCTTCTATCATGCCTTCGGCAAACAGGCCGGATACGCGTGGTTGTGTGCCCTCGCCTAACGTGACCAGCACTTCGACCTGACGTGTCGTTGCGTTTGCCGCTAAATCGACGCGCTTCACTTTTCCTCTGAATTCCTGATTGCCATAGCCATTGATGCGGAAAGAGACTGCTTGTCCGATCTTGACGCTGGTGACTTTGTCGGCCGATACCAATCCTTCAAAACGCATGCTGGTCGGATCAATGACTTTCACCAGTTCCTTACCGATTTGTGCGGTATCACCAGCCGACACTTTACGTTCGCTGACCACGCCGTCAAACGGTGCGCGGACTTCCGTGCGTTGCAATTGCTGACGTGCCTGCACTGTACGCGCCTTTGCGGCAACCAGATCGCTTTGCGTGTTGTTGCGACGGATTTCAGCATCTTCTAATTGTTGAGTGGATGCCATACCGGAAGCGCGCAGCGTCTTCAGTCGCTGCAACTGGCGCTCGGCCTGATCAAACGTCTGCACCGCAGCGCGCTCCGCTTCCTGCGCGGAATGCAGACTGTCTTTGATCGACGTGTCGTCCAGCCGCACCAGCGTATCGCCGCGCTTCACGGTTTCGCCGTTTTCTTTCAACACCTGCAAAACAACCGAGGAGATTTCTGATCGCAGATCGGCTTTTCGTTCTGGCTGGATAGAGCCGGTAATCACGGGGCCAGAAGAGAGTGCATTACTCTGTACGGTGGATAAATCCTCATTGGTCACCATCAAAGGTTTATCGGCAGTCGCAGAGGCGCTGGCCTTCGTCTGGTCATCACTTTTTTTGAACTTGCTACAGCCGGTGAAGGCAAGTGCAATACTTAATACAATCAGACTAGGTCGCAACATAAGGAATCTCCGGAATACTTTAATTTTTAGAAGGCAGCTTGGACTGAAAATAAAGAAAAAAGGTTCAACGACCGAACCTGTCATGCTGAACATCGCAACACATGACGCTGACCAGACCTGAAAATGGTAAACGTGAGGTAAAACCGAGGTCAAAGACAGGAACCAGATTCAACCTACATCAGTCAGCATCAACACAATGGCACGGGAAAAATCCCGGAAACACTCAATATTGCCAGTCAGTTTTTCAGCATCCCGCGAATTACACTTGCACTCAATTAAATGCGTCGTGAGGGAATGAAGCTGGCAGTATCCATGAGTCGCAAAGCTCTTGTCAATCGGGCATTGCGTGTATTAAATAAGACAGGCACAAGCCTTTGTACGGCTTGCTTTTCCCCTGCAAGTCCGGTAGGCTCCGGCCTCCTTTGCTTTTCCGTATTTGTTGTGCCAGCCTCTGTCAAATCTGCTCAAACTGCATCCCCTGCTGCCCCCGTAACTGCTGCATCAGCCAACTTCGCTGCGACCATACTGATCGCCACCGATGTCTTTGGAATTACCCCTGCGGTACAGAGTCTGGTACGTCAGCTCTCAGTCAACGCCCTCATCATCAGCCCGTTTCAGGATACTGAACGCCAGTTCCGTTCAGAGCAAGACGCATACCAGGCCTTCATTGCCGAAGGCGGCGTCGCCCGCTATACAGAAAAGCTCGATACTATCCTGCAACAGCACACCGGGCTTACTCATGCGATAGGATTCAGCGCCGGCGCCAGTGCATTATGGATCAGCAGCCAGCACGAATTCGTGCGTTCATTGCAGAACATGGTGCTGTTTTACGGCTCACGGATACGCGATTATCGAGAGGTACTTCCTGTTTGCCCTGTACGCCTGATTTTTGCGGAACAGGAAGCAGCTTTTGATCCCGCGAAACTGGTCAACGATCTGCGCCAACGCGGTCATATTGCAGAACTCGCCAAAGGAACCCGGCATGGTTTCATGAATGCGTATTCCCGCGGATGCTGCGTTAAATCGCAAACCCGTTATACCGCAGAATTATTCGGCCTGCTGCATCCGGCGTCAGATAAAGCCGCCGCATGAAATGAATGGCATATTCAAATCTGCGCCAGACATTGTGGATGCCGGTTTGTGCCGTATTGATTTGCTGCGGGTATCAGAACAGCTCCGGATTTGAGTAAATGTCTGGCGTCCCTTATACTTCCTTCCGCGTGACACAATCACCGCCCTGCGCTTTTGATTGCACCAACCAGCAATCAGAAGCTTTTTTTTATCCAGTATTTGTTGTACCCGTTTTGTCCTTTTTCATTCACTTTTTGCGGCCAGACGCTGTTGCCTTATCAGGTTCACAGTATTACGCCGCGCGGAGCCATAAGCATGACCGCTTTTGTATTTAACGAAATCAACTTCGACAACCACGAACAGGTTGTTTTTGCCTCAGAAGAAAAATCCGGCCTGAAAGCCATTATCGCTGTTCACAATACGCATCTCGGCCCGGCAATGGGCGGCTGCCGTATGTGGAACTATGCCAGTGAAGCAGAAGCGGTACGCGACGTACTACGCCTGTCACGCGGCATGACTTATAAAAACGCGGTTGCCGGCCTGCCTATCGGCGGCGGTAAAAGCGTCATCATCGGTAACCCGAAAACAGATAAAACACCGGCTTTGTTTGAAGCCCTCGGCGAAGCGCTTGAGCGTCTCGGCGGTCGCTATGTCACGGCAGAAGACGTCGGCACCAGCCCGGCAGATATGGCCAATGTCGCCAGCAAAACAAAATACGTTGCTGGTCTCGGTGACCGTGGCGATCCGTCACCATTTACGGCACTCGGCTGCTTCGTGGGTGCACAGGCTGCCATCAGACATCAACTCAAACGCGATAGCTTTGATGGTCTGACCGTTGCGCTGCAAGGCCTGGGGCATGTCGGTTACGACTATGCCCGCCGTCTGCATGCAGCAGGTGCAAAATTAGTCGTGGCCGATATCGATCAGGCTGCATTGCAACGCGCGCAAGACGAGCTGGGTGCAGAAGTTGTCGGCATTGATGCGATCTACGATGTGCAGGCCGACATTTATGCGCCTTGCGCTCTCGGTGCGACACTGAATCCGGATACGCTTTCCCGCCTGAAAGCAAAGATCGTTGCGGGTGCGGCCAACAATCAGTTAGCCACCGCCGATATCGGTGAAGCCTGTCGCCAGAAAGGTATTTTGTACGCACCGGATTTCGTCATTAATGCCGGCGGCATTATCAAAGTCTGCTACGAATACCTGAATACACCTGAAGACGGCATGGAAGCGCATGTACGCCGTATCGGCGACACCCTGGCAGAAGTATTCACCCGCGCCGATGCAGAAGGTTTGCCAACCAGCGTGGTAGCTGATCGCATCGCGGAAGCGAAGTTTAAAAACTAAGCATGCTGACGGTATACTGATGCACTGATACCGTCATCGCAAAGCCACCTGGACAACATGTCAGGTGGCTTTTTTCATCTGGGCTTAATACCGACATCTACTTAACATCTGCATTATCAGCGGACGGATCAAAAAAAGCGCACGGCCAAGCTCACATCACGTAAAGGTGAAAGTTCACTTTTCCGCAGACTTAGGCAGTAAGCCCTCCAGTTGCGAGGGTAAAGATCCGGCGGAATCATAGTTCGACAGCACGATCATCGTGTATCCACTGTCGAGGTACATTGCAACATCGCCGGACACACCACGCAGACTACCGGAATGTCCCGCCACTTTTCCTAATGCGCTATTCCACACCTGAAAGCCTAAACCGTATGGTCTGCCGCCCGCGTTTTGTCCCAGGCTGTTATCAGTCAAATGTAATTGCAGCGTAGCTTTTTTAATTAACTTCCCGCTCTGCAATGCGGTAGTGAAGCGCCATAAATCATGGACGGTCGAGTAGCCTGCGCCGAATGGCAGCCCCCGCAAAGGAATATAAAAATTATTCTCTTTTGAAAAATCCGGCGCTTCCGGCGTAGAAAAATAGCCGGTCGCCATGTTATCGACAGGCTCATCCCGGAAATAACTGTCAGAGTTCAGCATCCCTGCAGGTTGATAAATATGCTCCCGGATATAGCTGAAAAAATTTTCTCCCGATGCCTTCTGGATCACCAGACCTAATAAAAAATACCCTGTATTGCTATAGGCAAACCGGCTGCCCGGTTCGGCTTTCAGCGTGTCGCCTTGCAATAACGATTTGTAATCCTCCAGCTCTCGCAAAAACAGCAGTCTGATATAGGGCGCGTGCGTTATCTGCTGCGACAGCATGTCACCAAAGCCAGCACGATGTGACAACAACTGCCGTATCGTGACCTTATCCAGTACATTTTTGGGATACCAGCTCGCATCCACGTATTGACTCAACTTATCGTCGTAACTGAGTTTTCCCGCGTCCGCCAATTGCGCAATCGCCACAGCGGTCAACATCTTTCCTATCGACGCGATATTAAATTTAGTGTCTATCGTATTCGCATAGTGGTAGCGCTTATTTGCCTGTCCACACACACCATCGGCAATGAGGCGCTCTCCTTTCGCGATTAATATCGCTCCGGAAAACTGATTCTGCTGACATTTGTCCTGAAGAAGTGCGCGGATATTATTCGCTAATTGCGTTTCCGCCGTACTTAATAACGCCGTCTTGTCCTGCGTCTCCGCACCTACCGGCGTTGCTGATACAAGCTGAGCGCTCACTTGCGCAGAAGCAAATGAATATCCGCTGAAAAACAAAACAGCTCCGCTCACAATAAACAGCAGTTTTTTTATCCCCATGCGATCACCTTATTTTTCATTGAAAGAACAAGCGGCATTCATTTAACTACGGACTTGAAAAATGAGCAATCTCAGCACCCCGGCATTTTCACCATCTGTCATTCCGGTGTGCATTAAAAATACATGCGTTAAAAATGACGAAGCCGCCTGAAAAAGGATACAGGCGGCTTGCGAGGTCTGCTTAGTAACAGGAAGGAAATTACACTCGCTGTTCAGCCTCGTCCGTCGTGAATTCTGCATCGCTGTTAAACACGTTTATATCGGTTTCACCCAATACCCGGCTGGTGATCGTCCCTGCTGTAATCGCACCGCTGACATTCAATGCCGTACGCCCCATATCAATTAAGGGTTCCACGGAAATCAACAGCCCCGCTAATGCGACTGGCAGATTCATCGTCGAAAGAACAATCAGGGCAGCAAAGGTTGCGCCACCACCGACACCGGCAACACCGATCGAACCTATCGTCACAATCGCAATTAACTGCGCGATAAAACTGAAGGTAAATGGATCTATGCCTACCGTTGGCGCGATCATGATCGCCAGCATCGCAGGATAAATTCCGGCACAACCGTTCTGACCTATCGTTGCACCAAATGAGGCAGCGAAATTCGCAATGCCTTCCGGTGTACCCAGGCGCTGGGTCTGAGTCTGCACATTCATAGGAATGGCACCCATGCTGGTGCGCGAAGTAAACGCAAATGCCAATACCGGAAAGATCTTTTTAGCGAACTTAACCGGATTCAGTCCAGCACCGGCGATCAGGCATAAATGCACGCCAAACATCAGCAACAGCGCGCTGTACGATGCGACGACAAAGTTAATCAACTTCAGAATATCGGCATAACTCGATTCCGCCACAACCATCGCTATTAATGCAAAAACGCCATACGGTGTCAGACGCAATACCATGGAAACCATGCGCATGATGATGGCGTGGGCGACATTGACAAACTGGGTAAATGAGGCAAACAGTAAGGGGTTGGCTGTGGCGATGCCGGTCGCAGAAAGACCGATGAAAATCGAAAAAATCACCACTGCAATCGTTGATGTTTTACGTGCGCCGGTGATATCCAGAAATGGATTCGTCGGAATAAAACTCAAGAGCAAACTTGGCAGGCTGATTGCCTTTGCATTTGCCAGCGTGCCTTGCAGATATTCGCCACGCGCGACTTCGGCCGCGGCTGAACTCAAGCCAACGGCAGTCAGGCCAAAGAATTTGGCCATCATAATGCCGATGCCTGCTGCTACCGCTGTCGTTGCCAGCAAGGTGCCTATGGTTAAAGCACTGATTTTCCCGAGTTCAATGGCACCATTCAGTTTCAGAATCGCGCCGACGATCGACACCATAATCAGCGGCATCACGATCATCTGCAACAGCTTGACGTAACCAGTACCAACGATGTCGAGATAAGCATTGGTCGTGGTGATAATCGCTGCCGTGCTGGCATCACCGCTATACAACAGATGCATCGCTGCACCCAGCAATACGCCCAGCGCCAGGCCAGTCAGCACACGCACAGTAAACGTTGCCTCCTTGCGCTGTTGCCGGTACATCAATCCGCCTATCGCCACAGCGATGGCCAGATTAATCAAAACAAAGATGGTGGAATAAGTAGCGATCGGACCGATCATGAACTAGCCTCTGTCTAAATGAAATGAAGTGAAAAGCAGTGACGGATAGGCCACTCAGCATGTTGAGATTTTTCGATAAAAATCAATGATTCCTGTGATTATACTTGGCAACGATAAAGTCACTGCGTGGTGGCGACGTCGCCACTAGAGCGCACGTATCAAAGCGCATTGCGAAAGCGTTCCTGTACAAATACACTGTCCGTCTTGCTGCAAAGCAGCCCTACTGATTAACTCTGATGCCTGAGAAGGATGCCGATAATGACGATCTTGCTTACCCCACGCCTGCAATTAATCCCGATGGACGATAGTCATTTTGATGGGCTGTTCGCGATGAACAGCGATATCGACGTAATGCGTTACATCACCGGAAAACCGGATACACCCGCCGACACGCAAGCGATGATCGATCGCGTCAAAGCGCGCTGGAAAGAATATGGATTTTCCTGGTGGTCGTTTTTTGAAAAAGACAGCGGTCAATTAATCGGTGCGGGTTGTATTCAGCATCTGGGGCGCGATCCGGCAAATCCGCTGGAGACCGGCTGGCGGCTGCGCCGTGACCGCTGGGGCAACGGCTATGCGTCAGAAGCAGCCAGAGCGATGGCTGGCTTTGCTTTCGACACCCTGAACGCGCCGCTGTTGTGTGCCGTCTGTCATCCGGATAATCATGCGTCTGCCCATGTCATGAAAAAACTGGGTATGCAGTTTAAAGCAACCGAATCATGGTACGACATGCAAGTCGCCGTCTACGATATGCCGCGTGCAGTCTGGCAAGCGAACAGCGCCGCGCAGCATCAGTCAAATTAAGTCTGCCAACACTGGCTCACAAGCGTCAGCAAGGTCAAAAGATTCCCCTGAAGCGACATCACCTACGATGTCGTTTTTTTCATTCGTCTGCCATCAGCAACGCTCGTTCATTTTTACAACATCGTTATACACTGAGTCCATTCGAGCTTCTTGCGCAGCCAGCCTGCCAACCTCTCGCTCAGCTGATGCATCCTCGTCATATCGTTTTGCGCTGCCTTTGCACTGCGTTTGTATTGATGCCTGGCGCAGACAATGTTGCGTAAGTTCCGTCTTATTTGAATTTTTTCATTTCATTCAAACAACTTCTCTCTTAGAATTGCTTTTATGATTAGATTGTCCGCACATCAACAAGCAGTTGAAGTTCATGTTGAATAGCGTCTTCCTTTTCAATAATTCATCGGTATCCGCGCCACATCGTTGGCTCGCCGCTTTCGTCGCAGTACAAATCAAGGAGAAAAAATGAGTATGGTGTTTTGCCGCGGCTGCGGTAAGGAAATTCATGAAACCGCTGTGACCTGCCCCAATTGTGGCGCACCACAGGGAACGCCAAAAGAAGCGAGCAATTCCGACAAGCGGATTTTGCCTGCTGCATTGCTGTGCTTTTTCTTAGGCGTCTTTGGCATACACCGTTTTTATGTAGGAAAAATCGGTACCGGTATTTTGCAGCTGCTGACGTTTGGCGGTCTGGGTATCTGGGCACTGATCGATTTCATCATGATCGTGGTCGGCAGCTTCACCGATAAAGACGGCAATACGATCAACCTCTGGACCTGAGATCACAGCAACGAGCAAACCCGGCAAGCCTGCGACGTATGCACGATGCGGTGTTGGCCAGTGATCTGTCAATGTGCTGAAAAAATTATCTGAAAAGGAAAACTATGAGCATGGTATTTTGCCGCGGCTGCGGTAAGGAAATTCACGAAACTGCTGCAACCTGCCCGCATTGTGGTGCGCAGCAAACGGCGCCAGCACCAGCGGCGAACATTGCTGGCGATGAAGTTCAGGCGTTCGACTGGTATGTCGCTGTACTCAGAAATTATGCCGGCTTCAGTGGTCGCGCACGTCGCAAAGAATACTGGTTCTTTCTTCTTTTTAACATACTCATCAGCACGGGTTTAACCTTGGTCGATGGCATTACAGGTAGCATCAACATTTCATCAGGTATGGGATTTCTTGGCGGTCTTTATACGCTGGGCACATTTATCCCTGCCATTGCAGTTACCATACGCCGTCTGCATGATACGAACCGCAGCGGCTGGTGGATGCTGATCGCGCTGATTCCTTTGATCGGTGCCATCGTGCTGTTAGTATTCCTCGCGAGCGAAGGGCAAAAGACAGAAAACCGTTACGGTGCCCCGGTCAAATAAGCCGACCGGCATCGTCAGAACAAATCATCAGGCGCTGACCTGATCGTCTCTGCAAATAAAAAAGCGACATCACCTACGATGTCGCTTTTTCTTTTTTCCGGTGTTTTTTGTAGCCCGGAAATTTTACGAACCAGACGCTGGCAAGCGTTGTTTCAATTCAAATCCCTCACAAGGCTGGCCTGACGCTTCGACAATTTCCATCAAAGGCTGACGTTGACTTTTAATACCGAACATGCGGCATCCATACATGAAATTCACATCATGCGTAATGTAGTAATGCACGCATAAACGGCAGTTTTGCTGTATCGGTTTATTCGTTTCAGACATCATGTGCAAGATGATAACAAGACTAAGGCGAACGCGTTATCGCGGTCACGCCTGCCTGCAGAGGCTCTGCGAGCCTCAATAATACTCCCCCCAGTATCTTAAATCGCCCTTTGTTTATGCCGACAATAGCGGCGTTTTTATAAAATAAGGGGGGAGTATGCTGTTTTCCCTGAAAAAATCTGGCACGCTAGCGCGATAGCGCCGATGCCGGAGTCGTTGACGTCGTTGCCGGCGTGCTTGCAGGTGCTGTCGCTTTTCGGATTGCTGGCTGCAAGGTCAGCCAGCGCTGATACACCAGTAAGGCGACATGTGCATCATTCGCCGCGTAGGCAATCTGCTTGTCCGTCAACGGCTGCTGCGCCCAGTTGGATGTCGAGGTCTTTTTTGATTTCGATAACTGCATGCCGAAAAATTTTGCCACCGCCGCTTTGGCGCCCATATCCTGATGCCGGTTTTCACGCAGCGCTTTGGCCAGATCGAGTACGTTCGTCGTCGTGATATCGAGTTTGCTTTTCAAATGCCGCAAATCGTCACTCAAGCCGAAGCCGACTTTCAGAATATGCTGCGCTTCCAGTACCGCTTTGACGACATCAATATTCACGGCCTGCACGACAGGAAAAAGAAAGGCCTTGGTTTCGGTCGCCAGTTGTATCAGATGCGGCCCCTGATGGCGCTGGCCTTTTTGAAAAACGGGTTTGGTTTCAGTATCAAAACCGAGCACGCTCGCCTGCGACAGATGCAAATGCGCAAACGCAGCTGAGGTGGCATCTGCAACGATATGGATATTGGCTTCAGCGATCCCCGGGTAAAGCGGCAGGGTTGTTTCCTGTTCTGACATCATGGAATAAGTGTGGTGAATGACGGAATGACTGCCAGTCTATCAGTACCGGCAGCATGCAGCATGAACGACGCACAAGGCTAATCATTGACATCCTGCCGGCGGCGTGCGGGGTGACTGGCACGCACCGCGAGTGAAATCATCAGAGACTGACCATCAGGCAAAGTCACCGCCATTTTTTCGCTGCCATTATGCTGAAAATGATAAATCGTCAAATCGCCCACCGCCAGCGATTTCTGAATCTCGGCATCGACCAATATATCGGCCAGGGCATTAACGGCGCCGACGTGCCACACCAGTTGATTGGTCGCCGCTTTGCTCATGACTCACTCCTCAACACGCCGCGCCTGATTTTTCAGTACGAACGCTTCAAAAGCAGACGCATCCACTGGCTTAGAAAAATAATATCCCTGCACCTGAGTGCAGCGCATCTCTTTGAGCAAGCTTGCCTGTTCATTTTTTTCGACACCTTCCGCCACGACATTCAGACCCAGACTCAATCCCATGGCAATGATCGCGCCGGCAATCGCGGCATCATCCGGATTCACATGAATATCATTGATAAATGATTTATCGATCTTCAGCTCATCAATCGGGAAACGCCGCAGATAAGACAAACTGGAATAGCCCGTGCCGAAATCATCGAGTGAAATCGATAAGCCCAGATTTTTCAGTGACCGCAAGGTCATCAGGGTGCTGCTGACATCTTGCATCACCATGCTCTCGGTTAATTCCAGTGTGACTGCGTGAGGGTCAACGCCACTTCGTTGAATAATATTGGCAACGCGCTCGGCAAGATCATCCTGGCGGAACTGGCGTGAAGACATATTCATCGCAATCTTGAACACGCCCATCCCGTTATTGACCCAGGCAACCTGCTGGCGGCAGGCTTCATTCAAGACCCATTCGCCGAGCGGCAAAATCAGCCCGGTTTCTTCAGCCAGCGGGATAAATTCTATAGGATGAATCAGACCTATCTGCGGGTGATACCAGCGCACCAAGGCCTCGGCGCCAACGACCAGCCCGCTTTTCAGATCAATTTTTGGCTGGTAATGCAAGGCAAATTCGGCGCGTTCCAGACCACGCCGCATCGCGCTTTCCATGTTCAGGCGACTGATCGCAGTAACGCCCATTTCTGGAATAAACTGACGCACGCTGTTACGCCCGTGCTCTTTGACGCGGTACATCGCAATATCGGCATAACGCAGCAGAATTTCGCCATGATCACCATCACGCGGATACACCGATACGCCGATACTGGCAGTGACAAAAACTTCTCTGCCATTGATGTGCATGGGGCGGGACAGGGCATGCATGATTTTTTCTGAAATCGCTTCCACGTCATCGCTCTCAGGCAAATCCGTCAACACGATCACGAATTCATCACCACCGAGACGCGCAACCGTATCAGTGTCACGCACACACAGATTCAGCCGTTGCGCGACTTGTTTCAGCATTTCATCTCCGGCGCCATGACCGGAAGCATCATTGATCAGTTTGAAATGATCAAGATCCAGCAGCAGCAAACCCACATGCAGATTCTGACGTTTGGCCCAGGCAATCGCCTGAGAAATGCGGTCATTCAGCAGATTGCGGTTCGCCAGCCCGGTCAGGCTGTCATGCGTCGCCTGATATTCGAGTTCTTTCTGATAATTAACGCGCTCGCTGACATCATTGATCACGCTGACGAAATGGGTCGTCACCGCACCCGCAGCATCCTTGACCGGGGAAATCCGCAACTCATTCCAGAACTGCGAGCCGTCTTTGCGATAATTTCTCAGCAAAGCGCGCCCCTCGCGCCGCTCACGCAGCGCAGAACGGATTTCTTCCAGATCCGGCTGCGCCAGATCGTCACGCACCAGAAAGCGCCCTTCACGCCCGATCACTTCGTCGGCGTGATAACCGGTGATCCGTTCAAACGCAGGATTCACATAAACAATGGAATGGTCGGTCTCGTCACTACGGGTGATCATGATGCCATTGCTGCTCGATACCAGCGCCTGTTCCCGCAACAACAATGCCTGTTCCACTTCCTGTAACTGAAACTGCTTATCAGAAATATCCTGACGCACGGCCACCAGATGTGTGACCTGTCCGGCTTCATTGTACAAAGGGCTGACGACCTGCCGCTCCCAGTACAGATGACCATTAAGATGTCGGCTCTGTACATCGCCATGCCAGTGTTCACCACTCTTCAACGCCAGAAACGCGTTTCTATGCGCGGCATCACTGGCAGCGCCGTTATTCCACAGCACATGGGTTTTCTTGACTTCGTTCAGGCTGAAACCTGAGATACGGGTATAGGCGGCATTGCAGTATTCAAGCTCACCGACAGCATTTGTGATCAGTATCGCGTACGGGCTTTGGTGCACTGACAGCGCCAGCAACTCCAGATTATTTTGCAGATCATGATGATCTTGTGTGGTCAGCAGCGCGCGGACTGCACTGACCAGCTCTTCCGCAAAACGCGTCAATACTTTTCTTGGCTCTGCTGCTTCATTGAGTTCAAATGATGCTCTGACAGATAATGTCAGATGCATCTGCGGTGCGACATTGAAATCCAGCGTCAGCGCATGGGTGCCATAGTGCTCATCATCTGAGGAGTTAAACAAAAAATCCGGTGCCCGTGCAGAAGTCGCTTCAAAACGGGATTTTTCACCATTGTTTTCAAAAAAAATTTCAGTATGTGAATAGCCTGCCCGCAACACCAGTATCTTGCAAAATCCTTCCAGCAATCCGGGTAAATCATCCGGATACCAAAGACAATCCGTCAGCTCTCCCAGCAGCAGATACCAGTTTTCCAATCTTTGCGACTCTTCGTCCAAAGAATTTGTGCGGCCTGTTATGTCCATCAGCTACATCGCTCCCCTCAATCGTCGTGAAATCTGCGAGAAGATTTTTATACCTTGTTAAAAACATTAACGCAATATAAACGTTGATGTGAAGAACGAAAAGTGAGCACGACGGCGTTTCACGTTGCGGCAATGTGTCGCCTAGTCTGAGTGGATGACATTACTACCCGCATTTCTAGGTTAAAATCGAAGGTTTAGCAAACATTATTCCTCGCGCCGCCCAGGCTGCGATAAAGGCAGACAGCACGATGCTCACATTTCAACAAATCATCCTGACATTACAAGATTACTGGGACAAACAAGGCTGCGCCTTGTTGCAACCTTACGATATGGAAGTCGGTGCAGGAACATCGCACACTGGCACCTTCTTACGTGCGATCGGGCCTGAACCCTGGCGTGCAGCATACGTCCAGCCATCACGCCGTCCGAAAGATGGTCGCTATGGTGAAAATCCGAATCGTCTGCAACACTATTATCAGTATCAGGTGGTATTGAAACCGGCACCGGAAAACATTCTCGATTTGTATCTTGGCTCACTCAAGGCGCTGGGGCTGGATTTACAGCAAAACGACATCCGCTTTGTTGAAGATGACTGGGAAAACCCGACGCTGGGCGCCTGGGGACTGGGCTGGGAAGTCTGGCTCAACGGTATGGAAGTCACGCAATTCACTTACTTCCAGCAAGTCGGCGGCATTGATTGCAAACCTATCCTCGGTGAAATCACTTACGGTATCGAACGTCTGGCGATGTATCTGCAAGGCGTGGAAAATGTCTATGATCTGGTCTGGACCGAACGCGAAGAAAACGGCAAAACCGTGCGCCTGTCCTACGGCGATGTCTTCCATCAGAATGAAGTTGAGCAATCGACCTTCAACTTTGAATATTCAAATACCGATTTCCTGTTTTCTCTGTTCACCAACTACGAAGCAGAAGCCAAGCGCCTGCTCGAAGTAACAGAGAAATCGCTGGCGTTGCCTGCTTACGAAATGATCCTGAAAGCCGCACACACATTCAATCTGCTCGATGCGCGCGGGGCTATTTCGGTGACAGAGCGTGCCGCCTATATTGGCCGCATCCGTAATCTGTCGCGCGCTGTTGCCGCCGCCTATTACGCATCGCGCGAAGCACTCGGTTTCCCGATGTGCGCCGCTGACGATAAGCATAAACCTGTTGTCGCCTGAAACCTGAACGCGCAGACGCCTTACATAATTTCGGATGCCGGTTGCTGACCGGTATGCAGGAAAGATAAACATGAACCAAACACTGTTAGTTGAATTATTTACAGAAGAACTGCCACCCAAAGCGCTGGCGAAACTCGGCGAAGCGTTTGCCGCTGGCATCGTCAATGGCTTGAAATCACGTGATTTCTTAGAAGCGGATTCCGTCGCCACCAGCTATGCTTCACCGCGCCGTCTGGCCGTCAGCATCACGCGTGTGCGCGCCACATCGCCGGATAAACAAATCCGCGAAAAAGTGCTGCCGGTTTCTGTCGCCATGGATGCCGCAGGTCAGCCAACCGCACCACTGGCGAAGAAACTCGCAGCGATGGGTTTCGCTGATTTGCAAATCAGCGATCTGGAGCGCGCGGCCGACGGTAAAGCAGAGAGTTTTTTCTATACCTATACCGCAGCCGGTTCCGCGCTGGCACCAGCATTGCAAATTGCCATAGAAGAATCGATCAGCAAATTACCGATTCCTAAAGTGATGAGTTATCAGCGTACCGATGGCGATACTGTGCATTTTGTACGTCCGGTACATAAAATCATCACTCTGCACGGTGCGGACATCATCCCTTTATCCTTGCTTGGTCTGAGCAGTGATCGCATCACCAAAGGCCATCGTTTCCTGTCCGCTGGCGAAGTCAGTATCAGCCACGCCGACGATTACGCCGCTGCGCTGAAAACCGAAGGCAAAGTGATTGCCAGCGTCAGCGAACGTAAAGAACAAATCCGCACCGCGCTGTTGGCAAAGGCAGGCGACGATCTGGTGCTGATGCCGGAATCGCTGCTGGATGAAGTCACGGCGCTGGTCGAATGGCCAGTCGTCTATGAATGCCATTTCGAAGAGGAATTTCTGGCAGTTCCGCAGGAATGCCTGATTCTGACGATGCAAACCAATCAGAAATATTTTGCGCTGACCGATGCCAACGGCAAACTGCGCTCACGCTTTCTGATCGTCTCGAATCTGGAAACAGCAACACCGGAACACATCATCCAGGGCAATGAGCGCGTGGTGCGCCCACGCTTGTCGGATGCTAAATTTTTCTTTGAGCAAGACAAGAAAAAAACGCTGGCATCGCGTCTGCCTCTGCTGGCGAATGTGGTGTATCACAACAAGCTGGGTTCGCAAGCCGAACGCACAGAACGGGTCAAAACACTGGCCGGAAAAATCGCTGCAGCGTTGCATAGCGATGTTGCACTGGCAGAACGTGCGGCCTTGCTGGCAAAAACCGATCTGCTGACCGACATGGTCGGTGAGTTCCCTGAATTGCAAGGCATCATGGGCACCTATTACGCCCTGCACGATGGCGAGCATGCCGACGTTGCTGCCGCAGCGTCCGAACACTATCAGCCGCGTTTTTCAGGCGATACATTGCCAGCAACTGCAACCGGCACCGCCGTTGCACTGGCCGACAAACTGGAAACCTTGGTCGGTATCTGGGGCATAGGTCTGCAACCAACCGGCGACCGTGATCCGTTTGCGCTGCGTCGTCATGCCTTGGGTGTTTTGCGCATGCTGGTTGAGAAACGTTTGCCCTTGTCTTTATCTGCCTTACTGGCGGACGCAGTCGCTTTATTTGCCGGCAATAGCCAGTTCAAAGATCCGAGCGCCGATGTCTTGAATTTCCTGTTCGACCGTTTGCGTGGCCAATTACGTGAACGTGGCTTTGCGCAAAATGAAGTTGAAGCCGTCGTCGCGCAAAATCCGGATACGCTGGACAACATCGTCGAACGTTTGCAGGCAGTTCAGGCATTCGCAGCTTTGCCGGAATCAGTCTCGCTGGCCGCTGCGAATAAACGTATCACCAATATCCTGAAAAAAGCCGAAGGCACTCCGGGTGCAGTGAATGCAGCCCTATTGCAGGAAGCGGCTGAGCAGGCGCTGGCAAAAGCAATGGCTGATGTGAAACCACAAGTTGATGCTGCCTTTGCCAAAGGCGATTTTACTGCTGCGCTGAAAACACTGGCCGCTTTGCGCGCTGAAGTCGACAGCTTCTTTAATGACGTGATGGTAAACGCTGAAGACCCAGCGTTGCGGAATAATCGTTTAGCACTGCTATCCAGTCTGCACGGCATGCTGAATCAGGTTGCTGATATTTCTAAACTCGCTGCTTAAGAATGACGTCTAAGGATTTGCCGATGAAACTCATTATTCTCGACCGCGATGGCGTCATCAATCATGATTCCGATGCCTTCATCAAGTCGCCGGATGAATGGGTGCCTATCCCCGGTTCGCTGCAAGCGATCGCACGCCTGAATCAGGCGGGTTATCGCGTGGTGGTGGCAACCAATCAGTCTGGCATAGGGCGTAAGTTGTTTGATATGGCCACACTCAATGCAATTCACCAGAAGATGCATGCGGCAGCACAACAAGTCGGGGCAACGATTGATGCGGTCTTTTTTTGCCCGCACATGGCCGATGAAAATTGCGATTGCCGCAAACCTAAACCAGGAATGTTGCAGGAAATCTCCCGCCGCTATGAAGTCAATCTGAGAGGCGTGCATACCATCGGTGACTCTTTACGCGATCTGCAATCCGGCTTTGTGGTCGGCTGCATTCCCCATCTGGTGCTGACGGGTAAAGGCCAGAAAACGCAGGAAAAAGGCGGGCTGCCACCGGGCACACAAATTCATCCCGACCTCGCAACCATGGTCGATAATTTGCTTGCTTCAAATCAGGCTGATATCAAAACTGACATTAATATTGCGATCTGACTCTGCTGTCAGTCGTAATGAACGGAAATCTCATGTATCGCGCTATTCTTTTTATCCGCTCTTTTATTTTCATGTTGCTGATGATTGCTATCACGGTGATCTGGTCGCCAATCAGCATGTTGTTCGCATTTCTGCCGTATAACCAGCGTTACTACATTACAGCGCGCTGGAATGTCTTTGTGGTGTGGGCCGCCAGAGTCGTTTGCGGTATCCGCTACGAATTCAAAGGTTATGAAAATTTGCCGGATGCGCCAGCGATTATTTTGTCTAAACATCAGTCGGCATGGGAAACTATTTTTCTGCTGATGGCAACACCGAGACCATTGGTCTTTGTCTTCAAAAAAGAGATTACGTATATCCCGTTTTTTGGCTGGGCCATTTCCATGTTGCGCATGATTCCTATCGACAGAAAAAAAGGTAAAGATGCGTTTGCGCAGGTCGTCAGCACGGGCAAGAAACGTCTGGCAGATGGTCAGTGGATCATTATGTTCCCTGAAGGCACCCGTATTCCAGTCGGTAAAAAAGGCTCGTACAAAGGTGGTGGCGCCCGTCTGGCGGTAGAAACCAATACGCCAGTAGTTCCGATCGCATTGAACTCAGGTGAATGCTGGCCGAAAAATTCGTTTATCAAAAAACCCGGCCTGATCACAGTATCGGTAGGGAAACCGATCTCACCGGATGGCTGCACAGCAGCAGAACTGATGCAAAAAGTCGAAACCTGGATAGAAGCAGAAATGCGCGTGATTTCGCCTGACGTGTATAAAAGCGAACAGAAATAAATACCAGCCTCGCCTGCCGTCAGAATATATCGGCAGGCGCGGTATCACGGGCGACGGTATTCAATATGGCTCGCCACCGGCCGCCACTTCTGGCGACTTCTGCGGACTTTTTCAACTTGGTATACATTGCGCACTGGCTAATCTCTTTTTTGTTGTTCCGGATAAAAGCGTGCAAAACAAGTTCAGTGTACTCAGTGTGTCTCGGTTGAAATGAAATCCCCGCTCCCATCTTTAGGTAAAGCGATACAACGCGCCTTGCAACTGGATTTATTCAGTGACTTTCTGGTGTCGGAACGTCTGCGTTCGCCGACACCACAACCTGGCAGCCAGACAGCACAACCACCTGCGACCTTACAACCGCCACCTCAGCTACCTTCGGCAGAGACCGACATTGAGCGGCGAACAGGTGATCTGCGACGCATACAGTTGCAAGGAACTTGGCTGACATATCAGTTGCAAAGATCGAAGCGACGCAGCATAGGCTTCCTGATTAACGAAGATGGCCTGCGCATCACCGCGCCACGCTGGGTCACACTTGCGGACATTGAAAAAGCCATTCATGAAAAACAAACCTGGATATTGCGCAAACTGGCAGAGCGGCGCGAGCTGACAGCACGTCGCGCCCGACCGGTAATGCAATGGTGTGATGGTGCCAGGCTGCCCTACCTGGGCAATGAGATTACCTTACGCATCACACCGGCCTCTGCCAGCGATACGCATTTCCGGCACGATGCCAGCGAGCTGATAATCAGCCTGCCCCATGACGCGAGCGAGCAGCAATTGAAAGACCGGGTGCAGGCGTGGTTGCAGCAAGAAGCCAGACGCGAATTTAATCAGCGCTTACCCATCTTCGCCGAGAAGTTGAATGTCCGTTATCACAGCATGGCCTTATCGGCAGCAACGACACGCTGGGGATCATGCACATCGCAAGGCAAGATACGGCTGAACTGGCGACTGATCCATTTTTCGCCGCAGATTATTGATTATGTGGTCGCACATGAGCTCGCGCATTTGCGGGAAATGAACCATAGTCCGCGCTTCTGGGCGACGGTACAATCGGTCTTCCCTGACTTCGAAATTGCCCGCCATCAGTTGCGCCAACACGCTAGCGCGGATCTGCCTGATTTTTGAAAAATGGGGGAGTATCCTGAATATTCCCCCTTTTATCCGCATCAACACTAAGACTTTTTGAATAAATTTGATTTACTCCCCCCAGTATATAAAGGAAAACACATGCGCATTCTGCACACCATGTTACGCGTCGGTAACTTACAACGATCTATCGCTTTTTATACCGAAGTTCTTGGTATGAAATTACTCCGCCAGTCGGATAATCCTGAATACAAGTACACGCTGGCGTTTCTCGGTTACGGCAGCAACCCTGAGCATGCGGAACTGGAACTGACTTATAACTACGGTGTTGAGCAGTACGACATGGGTACCGCGTATGGACACATTGCGATTGCTGTCGCTGACGCGTATGCGGCCTGCGAAGCCGTCAAAGCACGCGGCGGCAATGTGACACGTGAAGCTGGCCCGGTGAAAGGTGGCAGTACAGTGATTGCGTTTGTACAAGATCCTGACGGTTATAAAATTGAATTCATCCAGCGCATGTCTGAGGTTAGCCTGTAAGGTTCGCTGCAATAAGCCCTATTGCTGTACGAACCAGATCAAATAAAAAAGCGCAGAGATTCTGCGCTTTTTTTTCAGAGATTCTGCGCTTTTTTTATGCGAGTCAAAAAACAAGCAGCGGTTCCGCTACCTTTGCTCAGGTTCTTTTTCCTGTTCGTCCGGACGACTCACCATCTGATTAATTGCTTTTGCCAGAAACAGCATACTCAGAATAAACAGCAGTAATAAACCGGTAAAAATGGCCGTCCACATGTGCAAAACTCAGACAAAAGAAAGTCTTTCTTTATAGCAACAAAAGACCTGTGAGGTCAATGAAGTTTCCTTGAATCAATTATTCATTGATTAAGTATTTTTCATTATTTAACCTTTAATGCCTGGACGTGATTTATGAACAGTAAGACGATAGCCCGGCATCAGGCACTGAACCAATTCGCTAACAGCAATGTCGCTAATGCACGCCAACAATCAGACGTGCCCGTAGCGGCGGAAATACGCAATCAGGCCGCTGGTCGATGTATCCAACTGTGCATCATTCGACTGATCGCCTAAAATCGCCGGCAACAAGCGGTTCGCCAGTTGTTTACCTAATTCAACCCCCCATTGGTCGAATGAATTAATGCTCCAGATTACGCCCTGCACAAAAACTTTATGCTCATACAGCGCCAGCAGCATCCCAAGCTGGAAAGGATCAAGACCGGGCATCAGTATCGTGGTCGAAGGCTGATTACCGGCAAACACTTTATGCGGTAGCAGTTTCGCAATCTGCACCTCACTCAGCCCTGCCTGCGTCAACTCTTCACGTGCCTGCGCCTCGGTTTTACCAAATGCCAGTGCCGCGCTTTGTGCCAGACAATTCGCCAGCAATGGCGCCTGATGGCCGGGTAAAGGGAAATCACTGGAAGCGGCCACCACAAAATCGCAAGGAATCAACCAACCTCCCTGATGCAATAACTGGAAGAAAGCATGTTGCCCGTTCACACCAATCTCGCCCCAGACGATGGGGTTGGCATGACAAGTTAACGCCTGACCATCACGATCAACCGCTTTGCCATTCGACTCCATTTCCAATTGCTGTAAAAATGCCGGAAGATGGCGCATAGATTCGTTGTACGGCAATATCGCTGTGGTTTCAGCGCCGAGGAAATTGGTATTCCAGATCGAAATCAGCGCCATCAGGACTGGTAGATTTTGTTCCAGCGGCGTCGTTCTGAAATGGGTATCCATCGCTTCCGCCCCCATCAGCAGGCGCTCAAAACCATTCATGCCTATCGCCAGCGCCACCGATAATCCCACGGCCGACCACAAAGAATAACGACCGCCGACCCAATCCCAGATTTCAAGGATATTGCTATCGGGGATGCCGAACTCATGCGCTTTGACCGGGCTGGAAGTGACCGCAATAAAGTGCTTGGCAATCGCCCATTCCTCCATTGCGGCTGCCATCAGCCAGGTACGTGCGGTATGCGCATTAATACTGGTTTCCTGCGTGGTGAACGTTTTGGATGCCACAACAAACAGCGTCGTGCGCGGATCAAGCTCTTCGAGTAAAGGTGCCAGATGCGCACTGTCGAGATTCGACACGTAATAAAATTTCAGATGCGGATGCTGCAATGCTGACAACGCACGGGTTGCCAGCTTGGGGCCCAGATCGGAACCACCGATACCGATATTCACAATATTCTGTATCGCATCGCCTTTAAAGCCACGCCATAAACCGCTGCGCACACGTTCAACAATGTCGCGCATCTGTTTGCGCACTGCACGCACTTGCGGCATCACATCATTGTCGACTGCCGGAAACGCCTTGTAATCCATGTGGCGCAAGGCGGTGTGCAACACAGCGCGGTCTTCGCTGATGTTGATTTTTTCACCGGAAAACATGCGATCTCGCCAGCCTTCGACATCGGCTAAACGCGCCAATGCCATCAGGCTATCGAGCGCAGGCTGATCCAGACGTTGCTTGGAATAATCGACCAGCAAGCCTTCCAGCTCTGATGAAAAACGCTGAAATCGCTGGCTATCCTGTGCAAACAGATCGCGTAAATGCGTCTTCTCCAGGCGCTTTTGATGTTCTAACAGGGATAACCATTCCGGTGTCAGCGTAATATTCATATCGTCAAAACCAATGTGAACAGAAAGTGAAAAATTAATCCGCAGTTACGCAGAAATTATGCAGCAGGCAAAAGGCGGGCCAGATTGACATATTGTTCAAGCGCAATCGTCTCAGGCCGCGCTTGCGGATCGATACCGGCATCAATTAACTGTTGCTCAGTAAACATCCCGGCAACGCAATTCCGCACCACTTTACGTCGCTGCGAAAATGCTTTGGTCACAACGGCTTCCAGGTTCTTTTGCTCGCACGCCAGCATTTCAGCTTTAGGAATCATGCGCACAATCGCCGAATCCACTTTCGGCGGCGGATCAAAAGCCTCTGGCGGCACGATGAATAACAAGTCCATGTGATAACGCCATTGCAACATGACCGACAAACGTCCATACGCTTTGCTACCCGGCGTTGCGACCATGCGCTCAACGACTTCTTTTTGCAACATAAAATGCTGATCCTGAACCAGCGGTGCAATTTCAGCGAGACGGAACAACAAGGGGCTGGAAATGTTGTACGGCAAATTACCGACGACCCGTAATTTCTTTCCTTCCGGTACAGGAATAGAGGAGAAATCAAATTTAAGCGCATCGCCTTCATGCACGATCAGCTTTTCGGGAGAAAAACTTTTCTTCAGACGGGCGACCAGATCGCGATCGAGCTCGACCACATGCATCTGCGGCACACCTTCGAGCAGCAAGCGCGTCATCGCGGCGAGACCTGGGCCGATCTCAACCATCGTATCACCAGCCTGCGGATTGATAGAGCGGATAATCTGGCTCAATACCAATTGATCGGTCAGAAAATTCTGACCGAAACGTTTACGTGGAATATGTTTCATGATGATGTTTTGTTTTTTGCCATAACAGCAGCGGTGCGTATCGCGACCTGCATGCTGCGGATATCGGCGTGTCCCACGCCTTTTGCAGCGAGGTCGAGCGCCGTGCCATGATCGACGGAGGTACGGATCAGCGGCAATCCCAAAGTGATATTGACGCCCAGCCCAAAACTCGCATGCTTGAGAACCGCAAGGCCTTGATCGTGATACATCGCCAGCACGCAATCCGCGTCCGCCAGATACTTTTGCTGAAACAAAGTATCCGCCGGATAAGGGCCGCTGACATTGACGCCCATGCTTTGCGCCTGCTGAATCACGGGGGTGATGACGTTGATCTCTTCAGTTCCGAGATAACCGTTTTCACCGGCATGGGGATTCAAACCAGCGACAAGAATGCGTGGTTGCAACAGACCGAACTTGTCTCGCAAGTCAATATTGATGATCTGTATCGTGCGCAACAAATGTTCTGGCTGTATCGCCTGCGGAACGTCTTTTAATGGTAAATGCGTGGTTGCCAGCGCAACGCGTAAAGCTTGAGGCAAATGAGCGTTGGCTTCGCAGGCGAGCATCATCACAACTTGTGGTGTATGCGTTTTTTCTGCGAAATATTCTGTATGACCACTGAATTTGACACCAGCATCGTTGATCGTGCTTTTCTGCAAAGGGGCAGTAACGACAGCATCACACCAGCCTTGCTCCACCGTTTCGATAGCAACATCCAATGTATGCAATACCGCACGGCCATTACGCGGATCAAGCTGACCGGCAACGACATGCGCACTCAGCGGGCAATCAATGACGCTCATTCGATCTGCGGGGATGGCGGACAAGCCATAATTTCTGACTGCTTCGATCGAGACTGCCATCAGGCGAATGGCCGGATCAATCTCATTTGCCAGCATCGCCAGATAAGCAGCGTCCCCTATCAGTACTGGTCGGACTTCGTGACGCAAAGACCAGGCCGCACGCAACGAGATTTCCGGTCCGATTCCTGCCGGTTCTCCTACCGTCAGGGCAATGACCGGCAATCTTGGTTCAGGCATTATTGATCTTCCCGGTATTCAACATAGGTACGGTCACGCAATTCGCGCAGCCAGTCCTGCAGCGCTTCATCCGATTTACGTTCGCGTAAAGCCTGGCGTGCGGTCATACGCTGGCGGTCTTTAGACTGATCCTCGGTTTTACGTTCCAGCACCTGAATCAGATGAAAACCAAACGGCGACTGCACAGGATCACTGACTTCATTGATGGCGAGCTTATTCATCGCATCTTCAAACTCTTTCACGGTATCACCTGGGTAAATCCAGCCGAGATCACCGCCTTTGGACGCACTGCCATCAGCAGAATTGGTTTTAGCCAACTCTTCAAATGTCGCTGTTTTATTTTCTATCTGCTTTTTCAGGTCCAGTAATTTCTGACGTGCTTCCGCTTCAGTCACGATCTGATTCGCTTTAATCAGGATGTGGCGAACGCGGGTCTGCTGAACCGCCGCAACTGCAGGCTGGCCCTCACTGGCGGCACGCTTCCCGACCAATTTTAAAATATGAAAGCCATTCGGGCTACGGACGATTTCAGAGAATTCGCCAACCTTGATTTTATTGATCGCGTCAATAAACAACTGTGGAATACGATCTTGTTCACGCCAACCGATATCGCCACCTTTCAAGGCTTCAGCGCTGTCAGAATAAGTCACGGCCAGCTTGGCAAAATCACCGCCAGAACGTAATTTCTGCACGACTTCTTCAGCACGATTACGGCGCAAAGCGATTTGCTCGGCAGTAGCATTTTCAGGAATACGAACCAGAATATGCAGTAAGTTGATTTCTTGTTTACCGACTTTGGCACTGGCTTCTGCTGCCAGGAAATTATCAATTTCTGATTCAGTAATCAAAATTTTGCTATCCACTTCACGTTCGCGAATACGTTGCATCATGATGTCGTCGCGGATTTCTTCGCGGAAACGCGCAAATGAAGTGCCTTCACGTTCGATCTGATTGCGGAATTCCTGCAGATTCATTTTATTCTGCTCGGCCATGCGCTGTAAGGTACGATCCAGCATCACATCATCAACCCGCATGCCATTTTCTTTGGCCAGCTGTAACTGGGCACGGTCAACAATCAGACGTTCAATTAATTGCTTCTTTAATTCGGCGCGGTCAGGCAATGCCGTTCCCTGCGCTTTGAGCCGGCGCTCAACGGACACTATGCGCTCATTAACCTCTTGCTGCGTGATCACTTCATCATTCACGACCACGGCAATGCTGTTGATGGCTTGTGGTTTAGCAGGGGCTGAAGCCTGTTGCGCCAGACTGAACTGACTTATCAGCAAACTTGCGGAAACGGCCAAAACAGAAATAAAAGTGCGTTGTTTCATGTGCAATAAATGTCGCATAATGTTCTAAAAATCTGGTTAAGCAAGGCGTCAGAGCAGCGTGTTCTGAGAGCGCAAAAGTTGCAATATACACGTTAGCTCTCATTTCACAAACAACCACATCCTGACATTGCTGCAGAGAAAATCGTCAATGGCTTTTTTCTCGTCTAAACGAACGTCAATTAACGCTCACTAATCGGTTGATAACCGGAGATATTCCTTTTTAACGCCTCGATCGGGTTATTACCGATACCCAATCGCGCTAAACCGTTCAGTTCAAGCTGAATTGAAAAACCTGAATTATTATTAGTACTGTTCACCGCAAAACGCTGCGCGAGGAAGCGTAAAGACCAGCAATCGGCCTTGTATTCGAAACCAACCAGACCATCAACAACGCGCTTATCCATCAAAGAATAATTGCTGCGACCGACGGCATACCAGCGATTCGCAATCGGCCATTGTCCCGAAATATCGAGCTGTTTCAATGTATCCCGTTGCAGGCGGTAAGACAGATTCAAGATTTTTTTTACTTCAGGTTGCCAGCGTATACCATAACTTGCCTGCACCGATTGATGGGTACTCTGATTCAACTGCAAAGCGGCGTCTGCCGACAAAGTCGGTGAGACTTTTCCAGATGCTGCCAGTAATAAGTCTGAACGACTCGGGCTGTTCACGTTATCCAGCGTCACGCGCTGGGTATTGAAATAAAAGCGCTGCCCCAACGCAAGTTTAAGTCTTTCCTCACCATCCATTTCGATATAGCGGGAGACCAATGCGGCGGTAATCTGATTGGCGTCACCGATACGATCCTGGCCGGTAAAACGATTTTCACTAAAAATCTGCGCAAAATTGAAATCAGCTACACCGCTGTCAAAATTAGGGAAAGCAGACTGTTCGCGATACGGTGTACGTACATAGAACAAGCGCGGTTCCAGCGTTTGTGTGACTTCTTTCCCCAACAAAGTGGATTGCCGTTCAAACACCAGACCGCTGTCAACAGAAAAAGTCGGAACGACACGGTGGAAATTCGGGTCCTGACCGGGAACGATATTGGACAACTGATAAGTGGTCGCATGCAAAGAAACTTTCGGCACCACAAAATAGCCAGGTTCAACCATAGGGAATGAGACCTGTGGATTCAGAACCAGCCTGTCACCACGGACTTGCGTGGGATGCCAGAAGCGCGTCAGCATTGCATCTGCGGACCAGTCAAATCCTTTCACATCATGCTGTTCGGCATGAAATTGCAGTTGCGGTAAACGATCATACGGCCGGGCAATAGGTGCTGCATAATCCTGCAGCACCTGATAGTTACTGGCACGTAAATTCAGATTCCAGAACGATCCGGTATACGTGAAATTAATGTCGCGCAATAATAAACGCTGCGAAGTCTTGGTAATCGAATTTGAAAAATCCGACGGATAATTATCGTCTGACGCGTAATTCAGATTCCAGTTCAGCGCCAGCTCTGGCAGCAGTTGTTGCTGATGAACAGACGTCAGCGCATAGCGATTGGTATTCGTGACGCGATCATTATTGAGCCCCTCAAGACTGGTTTCGCCACGATAGGTTTCGCCCAGATAGCGCCCTTCAGCACCAAGCTGCAAGCCACGACGTGAAATCACCTTAGGATATAAAGTCAGATCACGATTCGGTGCAATATTGAAATAATAGGGTAAAGCAAATTCTGCACCGCCCTTGGATGAAGCGCCGAAAACCGGTGGCAGGAAACCTGAATGACGCGCGCCTGACAACGGAAATGTCAGCGAAGGCGTCGCCAGAATTGGCGTTCCCAGAAAGTATAGTACGGATTTGCCTGCGATCCCTTTATCAAGACCGGTATCGAGGTCCAGTGTTTCAGCGCGCAAATACCAATCCGGATCAAGCCCATCACAAGTACTGTAAGTTCCCTGATGAATGAGAGAACGCTCTTCATCAATAAAATCGATTTTTTCCGCTTTGCCCTGCGCGTTGTTACGCAACAGTTTGTACACAGGGTTGATCACATTGCCGGAGCTTGAGTCAAGCTGGATGCGAGCGCTATCCCCTTTGTAACAATCACCATTACGCTGCAAACTGACCTTCCCTTCAGCATCGACCTCATCTTCAAGAAAGCGATAAGTGGCCTTATCTGCGTTCATGGTCGTCGCACCTTTTACCACTTCAACATCATTTTCAAAGTGGATAAATCGCTCTGGCCTTCCCCACAGACGTTCTGACTGCACGGTCGTCGGGGCGTTTTTATCGTCAGCTTTGGTTTGATTATTTTTCTGGCGTAGTACCAGATCTTCCTCAAAGCTCTGAGGAGCTGTTGTTTGCGCCTGCGCCTGCGCAAAGAAGGCCGGTACGAGCACCGACACGACAATCGCGGGGATAGTAGGAAACATCAGCGGTGAGTGAGATAATACGGGTTTCCTGCGCATGTATTCAGAGGTCAGTAAGCGTTTTGCAAGCATGCTGGTCGGTATCATTCAGACAATCCGCCAGAAATCAGTCGCCTATTATAGGTGAAATGCTGAGAAAACCAGCTGAACAGTGCAGACAAACTAACTCTCTTATTATTTTACCCATGTCATCCACCGTTACACCGACGCAAACACCGACACAAAATCCCGCTTTGCCGGATAAAAAAGAAGAACGCCGCCTCGCTCTGCGTGAATGGCTGACAAATCTTCCGGATCAGGAATTGCTGATAGAAACGATGCGTCCGGCGTCAGCTGATGCCAGTTTTCGCCAGTTCTACCGAATTGACACAAAAAGTGGCAACAGCCTGATCGCCGTCGATGCCCCACCCGCCACGGAAAATTCAGCGGCCTATATCAAGGTTGCCGATCTGTTCCGGCAAATGAATTTATCTGTACCGGAAATTTTTGCGCAAGATCTGACTCAGGGCTTTCTGCTGGTCAGTGATATGGGGCAACATACCTATGCCCATGTACTGAATAATGACACCGCTCATAAACTGTATCTGGATGCGATAGACAGCCTGGTCTTGCTGCAAACCCAGAGCCAGCCTGATGTGTTGCCTGAATACGATCGCGCATTTCTGTTGCGTGAACTGAATATTTTTACTGAGTGGTATATCGGCAAACATCTGGGCGTCACCCTCACCGAAGCACAAACCAAAACTCTGGACAAGGTTTTTGATCATCTGCTCGCCAGCGCAATGGCGCAACCACAAGTCTTTGTGCACCGCGATTTTCACTCGCGCAATCTGATGTGGATGGACAAAGGCAATCCCGGCATCGTTGATTTCCAGGATGCCGTATATGGTCCTCTTACTTACGATCTGGTGTCCTTGTTACGTGATGCGTATGTACAATGGGACGAAGAAATGGTGCTCGATTGGGCCATCCGTTACTGGGAAAAGGCCAAACGTGCAGGCTTGCCGGTTCCTACCGACATCGACAATTTTTATCGTGATTTTGAATGGATGGGCTTACAACGTCATCTGAAAATTCTCGGCATTTTTACCCGCTTGTCGCACCGCGATGGCAAAGACACTTATCTCGCAGACATTCCAACTGTCATGGAATATATCCGCAAGACCGCACATCGTTATAAAGAACTGGTGCCGCTGTTGCGATTACTTGATGAATTAGAAAATACCGCGCCACAAGTTGGCTATACATTCTGAGGCGACGATAATGAAAGCCATGTTACTCGCAGCGGGACGCGGTGAACGCATGCGCCCGCTGACCGATGATTGCCCTAAACCCTTACTGAAGGTGCGTGGCAGGCCGCTGATCGTCTGGCACTTACTGAATCTGGCTAAGGCAGGCATCACCGACATCGTCATCAACCATGCGCACCTGGGTCACATGATAGAAGATGCACTGGGTGATGGCTCTCAATTCGGCGTGCATATCCAATATTCAGCGGAAACCAGTGCGCTTGAAACCGCCGGCGGTATCGCCAAAGCGCTGCCGCTGATTGGCGATGATCCGTTTGTCGTTGTGTCGGCCGATATTTACATTCCGCATTTTGATTTCAAAGAATGTCTGAATACCTTGGAAGATAGTGATCCATGGGGCAATCCGCACCCTGCCGATCAGCGCGATATCGCCTGGCTTTACATGGTGAAAAATCCCTCCTTTCATCCCGGTGGCGACTTTTCAATGACGCTGATGGGGCTGTCGAACGAAGGCACACCAAGGCATACCTTTGCCAATGTCGGCGTGTACCGCCCGGAAATGTTTGCCAGCATACGCCCCGGCGATTACGCCAAGCTCGGCCCGCTGCTGCGTGAATATATCGATGCAGGTCGCATCGGCGGCGAATTGTATCGCGGCGAATGGCATAATCTTGGGACTCCGGATCAGTTACATGCACTCAATGCGCCGTTGACGTTCAAGCGGTGAAAGCAATGCAAAAACACAGCCATGCCCATTTCCAGCTCCGCCGCCAGCGACTGATGGCGCTGATGCGGGCGCATGGCGGTGGTGTCGCCATCATTCCAACTGCACAGGAACATATCCGTAACAACGATAATCCGTTTCCATTCCGGCACGACAGCTATTTTTATTATCTGTCCGGCTTTGATGAGCCCGAAGCAGTATTGGTGTTAGTTGCCAATGCAAATGAAGAAAAATCGATATTGTTTTGCCGTGAGAAAAATCCCGAACGGGAAATCTGGGATGGTTTCCGCTTCGGACCAGCTGCAGCTAAAACTGCATTCGGCTTTGATCTCGCTGATGCCATCGACAATATCGACACTGAAATGCCGGATTTTCTGGCCGATGCGCACACCTTGTTTTACAGCACTGCTGCAGAACCGCATCTGGACACGCAGGTACATCAATGGCTACAGGCAGTACGCGCCAGAAGCCGGACAGGGATTCAGGCTCCGGCACGCACATTGGACGTGCGGGTCTTGCTGGATGAAATGCGACTGATCAAAGACGAGACAGAAATCGTACTGATGCAACGCGCCGCCAGCATCTCTGCAACGGCACATACGCGAGCCATGCGCAGCGCCCGTCCGGGTCTGTTTGAATATGAACTCGAAGCCGAATTACTGCATGAGTTTCTTCGTCAGGGAGCACAGTCACCCGCCTATGGCTCCATCGTTGCCAGCGGGGCCAATGCCTGTATTCTTCATTATCAGAGCAACCGGGCGCAGATAAAAGACGGAGATTTGATCCTGATCGATGCGGGCTGCGAATTCAACAGTTACGCTTCCGATATCACGCGTACGTTTCCAGCCAATGGCCGTTTCAGCCCCGCACAGAAAACCTTGTATAACATCGTGCTGGCAGCACAGCAGGCAGCACTGGACTGCGCGCATCCGGGCAGCCGGTATATGGATGGGCATCACGCAGCCTTGCGCGTTTTAACGCAGGGAATGCTGGATACAGGTTTGTTGAATAAAAATAGTGTCGGCAATCTGGACGATGCCTTGGCAAATCAGGCTTACCGGCGTTTTTATATGCATGGCACCGGACACTGGCTGGGGTTAGATGTACATGACGTCGGCAATTACAGAGAAAATGAATATAGCGGCGACGAAAAGCCTTATCGTCTTTTGCAGGCAGGGATGGTCATTACGATAGAGCCGGGCATCTACGTGCAGCCAGCACCCGATGTACCGAAAGAATTCTGGAATATCGGTATCCGCATCGAAGACGATATCCTGATCACTGCTGAGGGCCATCGGAATCTGAGCAGCAACACACCAAAAACGGTGGCAGAAATTGAAGCAGAAATGCGTACTACATAAATGATGAAACCAACAACGCACGCCATTATCAATGATGTCGACATCGCCATTTGCGGCGCTGGCCCTGCCGGTCAGGCGCTTGCCTTGCTGTTGCATAAACAGGGTATCGCGGCAGACCGGATCGCCTTATTTGATGGAAAAACCAGCGCACAGGCAGAGCAGGATGCACGCTCGATTGCGCTGTCTGCCGGCAGTCAGCAAATTTTAGAGATGGCGGGCAGTTGGCCAGTCAAAGCAACGCAGATCAGCGAAATTCATGTCTCACGACGCGGGCATTTCGGACGCAGCCTGATCAAAGCCAATGATTATGCGGTGCCAGCCTTAGGTTATGTTGCCCGTTACGGCGACATCATTGCACCGATGCAAAGAGAGATCGCCCACGCCGGTATCCGGATTCACCGGCCCTTACTGGTCAGCAGTCTGGACGAGGCAGGTGACCATGTCCGCCTGAATCTGCAACATCCTGTCACTGGCGACAACATCAGCATGAGCGCCAACGTGGTTGTGCAAGCCGAAGGTGGAACATTTTCCGATCAGTCTGCACGCACGCACCGCCACGATTATCAGCAAATCGCCATCATCGCCCATGTCACCAGCGATCAGCCTTTGCTGCACCGGGCGTTTGAGCGGTTTACCGAACAAGGGCCGCTCGCCCTATTGCCGCAAGAAGATGGTTATGCGCTGGTCTGGTGTGTGCGTCCAACTGTGGCCGAGCAATTATTAGCAGCCGATGATCTGCACTTTAAACAAGCCTTACAACAGGCGTTCGGTAATCGCATAGGGCAACTGCAAAAGGTATCAGAACGGGTATCTTACCCGCTAGGTCTGAATGCGCAGGCACACGCAACAGCCCGCACCGTCAGCATAGGTAACGCAGCCCAGACTTTGCATCCGGTGGCAGGACAAGGGCTAAATCTGGGATTGCGTGATACGTTCGTGCTGGCACGTTGCCTGAGCCGCCATGCGCATCAACTGGATCAGCCAGCGGCGGCATTGGAACAATTCATCCGGCAAAGACAAGCCGACCGCAACATCACGATACGCCTGACCGATACGCTGGCTCGCATCTTTGCCAGTACGCCAGATGGCTCATTGACGCAATCGCTGCTGGGCTTGGGTCTTAGTGTCGTCGATATATACAAACCAGCACGCGATGTGCTGGCCGGACATATGATGTACGGCTGGCGCGAATAAGACGGATTAGTGCTGATCAGGTCTGATACTCGCATTGATTGCCTTACTGGGTTTTAACGCAGTGCTTTTTTTAAACAGGCTATAATCCGCCCCTGTATTGCCAATATTTAAGGAAACACCATGAAATTACGCACGAAAAGACGCGCACTGAATTACAGCCGTTTATACAACCATCAGCTCGCCACCGTGCTGGAAGCAGCCTACGAAGATTTCCGCGTCAGCTTTGCAAAAGACGGCGAATCCCTTTCTGAATCACTCGATTCCCTGCAAAAACTTGGTGCCAGCTATCGCCATTTCAGGAAATTTGCACTGCGTTTTTCCTTCGCACGCTGAACGGCGTCTGCATCTCATCCGGAAGGGTTGTCGCCCTTCCCCACATCAAAATTACGGTGCTGGAGCGAGGTCGCTGCGCATTGTTTCCATCATATGCAAGGCAATTAGCTGCGTCACTCTTATCTCAACGATAATCACAAGATAATGCGGACAAATCGCCGCAACGTTTGTCAGAGAAAAACTCAGATCACACGACAGTCAGTTTATCGGCAAACCGCTGACCGGTTTAATTTCCTCCATGCAAATCATCGAACGCAGAGAAGCTACGCCAGATACCTGCATCAGTGTATCCGTCAGAAACTGCGACAAACTTTTGAGATCTTTGGCGACAACCTTGAGAATGTAATCGAAGTCGCCTGAAATAGTGTGGCATTCAATGATGTCGGGGAATGCCATCAGTTGACGTTCAACCTCACGCACATTACGAAACTGTTCGCGATCCAGCGACAGGTTCACAAACGCCATGACGCCGAGACCAACGGCCTCAGGTGCAACTTGCGCAACGTAGCCGCGTATCACTTTTTTTTCTTCCAGCGTTCTGACCCGGCGTAAGGTTTGTGGCGCCGATAAATGTATCTGCTCAGCCAGATGCAAATTACTCATACGCCCATCTTCTTGCAAGCAACGCAAAATGCTACGATCATAATTATCCATCTCAACCTCTCATCGATATATTTTATTAAGAATCTTATTTTAGAAATTTAAACATACTAATTATAGATATATGAAATTAAATTTCTTTTTTAATAAATAAATCATCGAATTTAGCAATCTAATTTTTGACGTGACTGACTACAATCTTCTATAGAACACGTCATTCAACAACGCACACAGATGCGTGAGGCTTTTGCGAAATTCAGAAAATTTCGCAGCAGCTTCTGCAGTACCTGCTCGCCAGCAGATCAACTCCAGTGACGATGTTTCTGCTCACCATATCTACTAAGGAGAACATCATGGTCACTTTCATTGGAACACAAGACATGCAACGACATCTGCGCGAGGTCGGACTGGAGAGAGCCATTACCCGCATGGCGGCAATGATTGAGGAAGACTATCTGCGCTGGGAATGCTTCGACAAATCTGCCAGAGTTGCAAATCATTCGGATGTTGGCGTCATAGAACTGATGCCGATTTCTGATGGACGCAACTATTCATTCAAGTATGTCAATGGTCACCCAAAAAACACGGAAGCAGGTTTACTGACTGTCACTGCCTTCGGCGTATTGGCCGATGTTGCTACAGGTTATCCACGTCTGTTATCGGAGTTAACACTGACAACAGCAATACGTACCGCGGCCACATCGGCAATGGCTGCTAAATATCTGGCGCGCAAAAACTGTCGCAGCATGGCGTTAATAGGTAATGGCGCACAGAGTGAATTTCAGGCCATTGCGTTCTATACGATGTTGGGAATCAAGGAATTACGAATTTACGATATTGATCAGAAGGCCAGCGATAAGCTGGTGCGTAATTTACGCGCTTATCCTCAAATACGCGTCATTCGTGCCGACTCTGTCGCTGATGCAGTCAAAGGTGCAGATGTGATCACGACGGTCACCGCAGATAAAACCAATGCGACAATTCTGACGCCGGACATGATAGAACCGGGTATGCACATCAACGCCGTCGGTGGTGACTGCCCAGGAAAAACGGAACTGCACGCGGCAATTCTGCAACGAGCCAACGTCGTTGTCGAATACGAACCACAATCGCGCATTGAAGGGGAGTTGCAGCAAATGCCGGCAGACTTCCAGGTGACTGAATTGTGGACTATCCTGCGCTCAGGCAGCACCTATCGCCAAAGTGCGGAGAATATAACTATCTTTGATTCTGTCGGCTTTGCACTGGAGGATTTCTCTGCGATGCGTTATCTGGAAAAATACGTCATGCAGCAATCTTCGACCGAACTTGATCTGCTGCCTGTAATGCACAATCCTAAAGATCTGTTCGGCTTGGGTGTAAGCAGCACAGAAAATAGCGATACCAACCTGCTTAACAATGAAAAAGAATATGATGGCCTTCCTGAAATACCCACTCCAGCTTAAACTTGCGCCCATCTCACCCACATAATTAAAAAAGAATGAAGACTATTTCTTTAATCGGTGCGCCAACGGATGTTGGTGCGAGCGTCAGAGGTGCTGGCATGGGGCCAGACGCACTGAGAGTTGCAGGACTCAACGAAGCGCTTGCCGCCCGTCAGTTTAATGTTGTTGATCACGGCAATCTGCACGGCCCGGCCAATCCGTGGCAACAACCAGTCAATGGCTTACGACACCTGAAAGAAGCAATCGACTGGAATCAGGCAGTCTACGATGCGGTCAATCAGGCGTTGATGCAAGGTCATATTCCTATGATGCTGGGTGGCGATCATTGCCTCGCCATCGGCTCGATCAGCGCGGTTGCGGCACATTGCCGACGCGCAGGAAAGAAGCTGCGTGTATTGTGGTTTGATGCGCATGCGGACAGTAATTTATCCACCATCAGCCCGACCGGTAATATTCATGGAATGCCAGTTGCGTGCCTGATGGGGCATGGCCCGCAGGAACTCATCAGTTATGCCGGGCATACTCCTGCGATACAGCCTGCAGATATCCGCCTGATAGGCATTCGCAGTGTGGATGCTGGCGAAAAAAAGTTTATCCACGACATGGGAATGCAGGTATTCGACATGCGCTACATTGATGAATATGGCATGCGCAATGTGATGAGCTCGGCGCTGGCAGATCTGGATGCTGACACGCATCTGCACGTCAGCTTTGACATGGATTGCCTCGACCCTGGTATCGCTCCGGGTGTGGGTACTGCGGTATTGGGAGGCCCGACCTACCGTGAAGCACAACTGTGTATGGAAATGATTGCAGATACCGGCTTGTTGGCATCACTTGATCTGGTGGAATTAAATCCAGCGCTGGACATTCGCAACCAGACCGCAATTCTCGCAGTCGATCTGATCGAGAGTTTGTTTGGCAAATCAACATTGGTGAGAATGTAGAACCATGTTGTAGCTCTGCACCGTTACAGAAGAACTCAGTTCAAGCCCGATACTACATTGGCATGCACGGTCAAAATAAAAAATCCCCGCTGAATAACGGGGATTTTTTTTCGTTCATCAACTGCTACGATTACTCTACCGCTTTCACCATATCTTCAATGACCTTTTTAGCGTCACCGAACACCATCATGGTCTTGTCCATGTAGAACAATTCATTGTCCAAACCAGCATAGCCGGACGCCATAGAGCGTTTATTCACGATGATGGTTTTTGCTTTGTAGGCCTCAAGAATTGGCATACCTGCGATCGGCGATTTTGGATCTTTTGCTGCAGGATTGACGACGTCGTTAGCACCGAGTACCAGCACGACGTCTGCCTGACCAAATTCGCTATTGATATCTTCCATCTCAAACACCTGGTCGTATGGTACTTCCGCTTCTGCCAGCAGCACATTCATGTGTCCAGGCATACGCCCTGCTACAGGATGAATTGCATATTTTACGGTAATGCCTTTGTGCGTCAGTTTCTCAGTCAACTCTTTCAGCGCATGCTGAGCGCGTGCCACGGCAAGACCGTAGCCTGGAACAATAATGACTGTTTCCGCATTTCCCAACAAAAACGCAACGTCGTCAGCGGAACCGGATTTCACGTTCCGTTGTGCCTGCCCACCGGCAGCAGCCTCGGCGGGCGCGCCACCAAAACCACCAAGAATCACATTAAAGAAGGAGCGGTTCATTGCCTTACACATGATGTAAGAAAGAATCGCACCAGATGAGCCAACTAATGAACCGGCGATAATCAGCATTGAGTTATTCAGGGAGAAACCGATCCCTGCAGCAGCCCAGCCTGAATAACTATTCAGCATGGAGACCACGACTGGCATGTCGGCACCACCGATAGGAATGATGATCAGCACACCCAATACAAATGCGATCAGCGCCATCAACACAAACGGTATCCATGCCGGTTCTGTACCAGGCGCAAAGCAGAAGATCAGTCCGAGCCCGACCATCGTGATCGCTAGGATCAGATTCAAAAAGTGTTGTCCTGTAAAACTGACAGGTGCGCCCTGAAACAAGCGGAACTTATATTTACCCGACAATTTACCAAACGCAATCACGGAACCTGAGAACGTGATCGCACCAACAAACGTACCGATAAATAACTCAAGACGATTACCGAAAGGAATCGCAACATCACGTGTCGTAATATTGAAAATCCACGGTTCTGCAACGACCGACACTGCAATACACACTGCCGCCAAACCGATTAGTGAATGCATTGCTGCAACCAGCTCTGGCATCTTGGTCATTTCGACCCGTTTTGCCAATGTAGCGCCAATGCCGCCACCGACAATCACCCCCAGTGCGACGAGACCATAACCTAAGCCACCACCTGCTGCTTCGGTTTTCAGCTTAACGATCAAGGCAATGGTCGTAGCGACAGCGACGGCCATTCCCATCATGCCGAAAGCGTTACCACGTCTAGCCGTCGATGGATGCGACAAACCTTTTAACGCTTGAATAAAACAAACAGATGCAATCAGATAGAGCATCGTGACCAGATTCATGCTCATTATTTGCTCTCCTTGCTGGCGTTGGTCGGCGTTGCCTTAGGTTCCTTCTTCTTAAACATTTCCAGCATTCTCTGGGTAACCAGAAATCCGCCGAACACGTTCACAGCAGCCAGCGCCACCGCAACGGTTCCCATCACCTGTGCCAGCAAACCTTCAGTCAGTCCTGCTGCCAGCATGGCGCCAACGATGATGATGGCAGAAATCGCATTAGTCACGGCCATTAATGGCGTGTGCAATGCGGGAGTAACCGTCCACACCACGTGATAACCGACATAAATTGCCAGTACAAAAATGATGAGGTTGGTTAGGGTATGACTTACTTCCATGATGTCCTCTCTGTAGTATGGATTAAGACATGCAAAAGCAGACGATACTGTCGCGAGGAGCAACCAGTCTGAAAATTTTACAGATTCAGTCCAGATGCTGCCTCGCCAATATTGTCTCAATACTCTTTCAGACTGGTGATCTGGTTTTTTGCGTTCACAAATACCACATTCGGTTTGTGATTACGCGCTTCCTCTTCCGTCATCGGCGCGTATGTGCAGATAATCATCAAATCACCCAATTGCACCTTGCGGGCTGCAGCGCCATTCAGGGAGATCTCGCCACTTCCACGTTTACCTTTGATGGCATAAGTGGAAAAGCGCTCACCATTATTGACGTTATACAGCTCAATCTGTTCGTTCTCGATGATATTCGCGGCGTCGAGCAGATCTTCATCAATTCCACATGAACCTTCGTAGTGGAGATCGCACTGGGTCACAGATGCGCGATGAATTTTGGCGCGGAGCATATTTCTTTGCATGGTATTTCTACTTTCTATTGCTTGTTACAAAAAACTTAAAATCTGTTTTATTTCTTCAGTACCTCACCGCCCGCACAAACCAGAGTTGCTGCAACGATTTCATCTTCACGATTAATCGCCAGTCCGGCATCTTTGTCGATAATTAATTTCAGAAAATCCAACACGTTGCGTGCATACAAGGCCGACGCGTCTGCCGCAACCAGGGTCGCCAGATTCGGTTCGCCGATAATGTGCACACCATATTTAGTGACTGTTTTGTTCAATTCAGACAAAGGACAATTACCACCCTGCTCCACCGCCATATCGACAATGACCGATCCTGGTTTCATCGCTTTGACAGTTTCTTCCGAAATCAAAACCGGTGCTTTCCTTCCCGGGATCAGTGCGGTAGTAATGATAATATCTGCCTGTTTGGCTCGTTCATGAACCAGTGCCGCCTGACGCGCCATCCAGGCGGCTGGCATAGGGCGCGCATAACCACCAACGCCCTTGGCAATTTCCCGCTCTTCATCTGTCTCGTACGGTACATCAATGAATTTTGCGCCGAGCGATTCGACCTGCTCTTTAACGGGAGGCCTGACGTCGGATGCTTCAATCACTGCGCCCAGACGTTTCGCCGTCGCAATTGCCTGCAAACCAGCAACACCGACGCCCATGATTAAAACACGAGCCGCTTTTACCGTTCCGGCTGCAGTCATCAGCATAGGCATAAAGCGCTGATAAGTATTTGCAGCCAACATCACTGCTTTATAACCAGCAATGTTTGCCTGAGAAGACAGCACGTCGAGTGACTGCGCACGGGTAATGCGCGGTGCAGCTTCCAGAGCGAATGCATTCAGACCGTGTGCGGCCATCACTGCAATATTTTCAGTATCGAAAGGATTCAGCATGCCCACTAACGTTGTACCGGACTTGATCAAAGTCCGTTCGTCAGCATCCGGGGCACGCACTTTCAGCACCAGTTCAGCGCCAAATGCGTCGGCAGCAGAACCAATTTGAGCTCCTGCTGCTTGATAAGCTTCATCAGTGATACTCGAGGCCACGCCAGCACCAGACTGCACAATCACCTGATGTTTTGCAGCTACGTACTTCTTAATGGTTTCCGGAGTTGCCGCAACACGCGTCTCTCCGGGCCGAGTCTCGGCGGGGATGCCGATTTTCATAGATTTGCTCCCTGACTAAGTAAATAAAATCTTTTTATGCTTATCGCAAACATGCAAGCGATTACATGCTTGCTGTATCTGACTTCGGTCCGTTCAGAACATGAATACCGATCTGATCCAAACAGTGCTATCCGGCGATGGCAGGTACCGGATTCAATCTAACAACAGCCTCAAAACAGCAGCAAGTATCTGATGCAAAAATCAACAATGCTTACCAGATTCTTACATTTAATAATAGGCAACGATATTACACGCAAAATGTTTTTTAGAACAACCGTTCGTTTTTGTGGCTTTCTACTATTTTCCCTTTCACCACAAATATGTTATGCGAGATAAGAGTCGCCAATTTCCCCCGTTTTATCCCGTAAGAGCGGCAGATTATAAAAAAATAGTCAGCTAGAGATGCGTCGGGCAACCCGCAAGTATATCGACAGACGACACAAACGCCCGTGGCAAAGTAAAATGTCGGACTTATTGAGAAAAGCTATGTCAACTATCTGGAAACCATCCGTCACAGTCGCCGCCATCATTGAGCGTAACAAACGCTTTTTAATGGTGGAAGAAGAAACAAACGAAGGCATTCGCATTAACCAGCCTGCCGGCCATCTGGACCCGAATGAATCACTTGAACAAGCGGTGATACGGGAAACCCTGGAAGAAACAGCACACGACTTCACACCCACGGCGCTGATCGGTACTTATCTATCACGCTACACATCTCCTAAAACCGGAGAAGACGTCACTTATTTACGTTTCGCGTTCACGGGAGAAGTCGGGCAGCAACATGATCGCGCTCTGGACACAGGCATTCTGCGATCCATGTGGATGAGTTACAACGAAATACTGAATGCAGAACATCTCCATCGCAGTCCGCTGGTGTTGCAATGTATCGATGACTATTTACGAGGAAAGCGTGCTCCGCTGTCCTTACTGTTTACACACCCGAGCGTATTATGAGTAAAAAACGAGTAGTGATAGGTATGTCTGGTGGCGTTGATTCATCTGTATCTGCATGGCTTCTAAAAGAACAAGGCTATGAAGTCATCGGCCTTTTTATGAAAAACTGGGAAGATGACGATGACTCAGAGTATTGCTCCACCCGCGAAGACTGGATAGATGCAGTCAGCGTCGCTGATGTCGTTGGCGTCGATATAGAAGCAGTCAATTTTGCCAGTGAATATAAAGATCGCGTGTTTGCTGAATTCTTACGCGAATATCAGGCCGGACGCACACCAAACCCGGACGTATTGTGCAATGCTGAAATTAAATTTAAAGCATTTCTGGATCACGCAATGAAGCTGGGCGCGGACTATATCGCAACAGGACACTATGCACGTGTGCGGGAAGTCAATGGCGAATTTCAGTTATTGAAAGCCTTGGATGCCAGCAAAGATCAAAGCTATTTTTTGCACAGGTTAAATCAAAAGCAGCTCGCCAACACTTTATTTCCTTTAGGTGAAATTCATAAAACTGAAGTCCGGAAAATTGCCGAGCAATTGCAATTGCCAAATGCGAAAAAGAAAGATTCGACCGGAATTTGCTTTATCGGCGAACGTCCTTTCCGAGAATTTCTGAATCGTTATCTGTCTTACAAACCGGGAGCGATTAAAACTCCTGAAGGTGAAACAATAGGACAACACGTCGGTTTGAGTTTTTATACCTTAGGACAACGCAAAGGCATAGGCATCGGCGGCATCAAGTCTCATCAGAATGCCGATGGCAGCAGCGACGCGTGGTATGTCGCAAGAAAAGATGTGGCAGAAAATACGCTGTATGCAGTACAAGGTCACGATCATCCCTGGCTGCTGTCTTCTGCACTCGATGCAACGCAGGTAAGCTGGGTCGCAGGCCACGCTCCTGAAGTCGGCCAGTTATCAGCAAAAACACGCTATCGTCAACCCGACGTCAGTTGTGATTTCTCCGGAGATAATGAGCAATTCCATCTGCATTTCGATCAGGCACAATGGGCGGTTACGCCGGGGCAATCTGCCGTTTTGTATGATGGTGACATCTGTCTCGGCGGAGGTATTATTCATTCTGCAAGCGCAGAAAAATGAATTTTGCGGAACTGAAAATTTGCGACAAAAAACAATGAATGACCGGTTCCGGCAAGATTAATCTAAATTTTATTTAAGATTTTCTTCGTTAAATTGAATAATCACGATTATTTGATACGTTTTGTCGCTTTACAATTCAATTTAATGAAATTACATTTACATTTTTCTCACACTGGAAACGCCAGCAAATCATGAATCATCCTGATACGCAAGTCCTGGGCGGCACCGTCAATGCGCGGATAGGCAAGGTATATATGAGCCTGTCTAAAGCACATAAAAAAGCTGCGGATTATGTACTGTCGAATGTATTTCGGTCGGCGACGATGTCAATCGACGAGCTTGCGAATGCGGTTGGTATTTCCGTTGCAACGGCCAACCGGTTTGCCCGCGCACTGGGATTTGACGGATATCCGCAATTCCGTGCTGAACTTGTATGCGGCTTTGAGGCCATGCTCGCCCCTATTGACAACCTGCGTAGTGAAGTCCAACGACCAGCGACAAGCACCGAAATTATTGCGGGTTCTCTCAACGAAGATCTGGCCAATCTGGAAGCCACCCGTCGCGGTCTCGATCCTGCACTGTGTAATCAGGCAGTTAAAATGATTTTAAATGCCGAACGCATTTACATCATTGGTTACGGTGCCAGCGCCTTTCTGGCAGGGCTGATGGCGCACAGTCTTGATCCATTCTGCAATACCGTGCAATCGACCATCGGCACCGGCGGCCCGTCCACAGTAGCCCGGCAATTGTTCAAATACACTTCGCGTGACCTGGTGATCGGCATTTCTTTTCCACGCTATGCAGAAGATGCGGTGACCATTTTGCGGCAACTGAATGAGAAAAAAGTACCGGTACTGGCACTCACTGATGCGCCAAGCTCACCACTGGCTGCACTGGCAAATATCACTCTGTATGCGCAGACCCGACGCCATTTTTCGCCAAACTCTGAAGGTGCCGCACTCTGCCTGATAGAGGCGATATGCAGCGCCGTCGCACATCAGGCAAAAGCACCGGTACATGCCGCGTCAGAAATGACAAAGTTTGTAATGCCATGGCTATACCAAGAGTCAAATACAGGCGTGCGTAAATCGTCGCCAGATCTGACCGTGATCGATGCAGATCGACCGGCATAAATAACGTTTCTGTCCATTCGAGACCTCATAAAAAGACCTCAAAGCAAATTTTGCCTTGAGGTTTTTTTACAGATGGAGATGAAGCTGAAAATCAGGATCGGATAATGTAGTCAAACGCAGCCAGTGAAGCCTTAGCACCTTCGCCAACAGCAATCACAATTTGCTTGTATGGCACCGTGGTCACATCGCCGGCGGCAAAAACGCCAGCTAAAGAAGTTTGCCCACGCGCATCGATTTCAATTTCGCCGTGACGGGATAATGTCAGACTGCCTTTCAACCATTCAGTATTTGGCACCAGACCAATCTGAACGAAAATACCTTCGAGTTCAACATTATTCAACTCGCCACTGACAATATCTTTGTAGCTCAGCGCATTCACCTTCTGCCCATCTCCATGCACTTCCGTTGTTTGCGCCTGAGTAATCACCGTTACATTGGTCAGACTACGCAATTTACGCTGCAATACTTCATCGGCACGTAACTCTGCACCAAATTCCAGCAAAGTGACGTGACTGACGATGCCTGCCAGGTCAATTGCTGCTTCAACTCCGGAATTGCCACCACCGATGACGGCGACACGTTTTCCTTTAAATAAAGGACCGTCGCAGTGCGGACAGTAAGCAACACCATGGTTACGGTATTCACGTTCACCGGGAACATTGATTTCACGCCAACGTGCACCGGTCGCTAAAATGACCGCTTTGGCTTTCAGCGTTGCACCACTGGCCAACTGAATTTCATTGACACCGTCTTTTTGCGTGAGCTTCTCAGCTCGCTGCAAATTCATAATATCGACACCATAAGTCTTCACGTGCTGTTCCAGTGCCGCCGCAAACTTTGGCCCTTCTGTCTCGGTAACAGAAATAAAATTCTCAATCGACATCGTGTCGAGAACCTGACCGCCAAACCGTTCAGCCACCACACCAGTACGAATTCCTTTACGGGCAGCATAGATCGCCGCTGCCGCACCTGCCGGGCCACCGCCGACGATCAGTACGTCATAAGGTGCTTTTGCATCCAATTTTTCAGCAGCACGTTGTACAGACCCGGTATCGAGTTTCGCCAGAATCTCTTCGATGGACATACGTCCCTGACCGAATACCTGACCATTCAGATAGACGGTTGGCACCGCCATAATCTGACGTTGTTCAACTTCAGCCTGAAACAAAGCGCCATCAATCGTGACCGATTGCACTCGTGGGTTCAATACCGCAATCAGATTCAGCGACTGCACAACTTCCGGACAATTCTGGCAAGTCAGAGAAATATAGGTCTCAAAACGAAAATCGCCATCAAGATTTTTGATCTGCTCAATCACATCTGCGTCAACTTTAGGCGGATGACCGCCTGCCTGCAGTAAAGCAAGCACCAGAGATGTGAACTCGTGCCCCATCGGAATACCGGCGAAACGCAAGTTAATGTCATGCCCTGGTGAAGTAATCGCAAATGACGGCTTACGCTCATTATCATCAGTATTTTCAGACAGGCTGATTTTGTCGGACAACTCAGCAATTTCACGCAGCAAGGCTTGCATTTCTTTTGCCTTCTCGCTGTCATCAAGCGAGGCCAGCAACTGAATAGGACGTGTCAGTTTTTCGAGGTATGCTTTTAATTGCGTTTTGAGAGTCGTGTCTAACATGATGCCTTCTTTCTGATACTGTTGAATTCATCTTCCCGGCATCAATCACCGGGAAGATGCGAAATACTACTTAGATCTTGCCAACCAGATCCAGGGATGGAGTCAATGTTTCCGCGCCTGGTGTCCATTTCGCTGGGCAAACTTCACCTGGGTGATTTGCAACGTATTGTGCGGCCTGAACTTTACGCAGCAATTCTTTCGCGTCACGGCCAATACCGTTGTCATGCACTTCCATAACTTTGATTTCGCCCGCTGGGTTCACAACGAATGTACCGCGCAGTGCCAGACCTTCTTCTTCGATCAGCACTTCAAAGTTACGGGAAATCGCCAGTGTTGGATCACCCAGCATTGGGTAAGTGATTTTGCCGATAGTGTCAGAAGTGTCGTGCCACGCTTTGTGGGTGAAATGTGTATCTGTAGAAACGCTGTAGATTTCAACGCCCAGTTTTTTGAATTCTTCGTAGTGATCCGCCAGATCGCCTAATTCCGTTGGACAAACAAAAGTAAAGTCTGCTGGATAAAATACAAAAACAGACCATTTGCCAGCCAGATCTTCGCTGGAAACCGGAACAAATTTGCCATTGTGGTAAGCGGTAGTTTTAAATGGCTTTACAGTAGTATTAATCAGTGACATGGTAATTTCCTTTGTTGTTGAAACAGGTGTTAAGTGATGAGTTCAAATGATAAAACGTTTTTCCATATTTAAATAGCTAATTAATTTTATTAAACTCATTAAGTTTAGCTATCGAAACTAGTATACCGTAATATTCTTAAATAGATATGTCATGCACTCACGTGAGCAGATCACAGAATCAAAACGGTCAACAGAAACGGATGTGTCACCCCAGCTGTCGCCATCACAGTCAACAACGTTGCTCCTTGAGATTCAATGATCAACTCTGTGAGAGCCAAATAATAATTTCTATGTCGAATCTACAAAGCATTCGATTTCTTATTGTGCAACGTTATAATTCCCGACCACCTCATCACAAGGAATATCTATCGTGTCAGACCGACTTGCCGTTCTTCCTCAATACCTTTTACCTAAACGGGCTCTGACCGTATTTGCCGGAAAAATTGCGAATGCCAAGGCAGGCAAGCTGACCACTCACCTGATCGAATGGTTTGTGGACAAATATCAGGTCGACATGAGTGAGGCAGCCAATCCGGATATCGCCAGTTACACCAGCTTTAACGAATTCTTTACGCGACCACTGAAGAGCGGTATCAGACCATTGGCAAACAGCGATTTGATTTGTCCTGTTGATGGTGCAATCAGTCAATTCGGCCCGATTGCCAAAGGGCAAATTTTCCAGGCAAAAGGACATGATTATTCAGCGACGGCATTGCTTGGTGGAGATAGCAAAGCTGCCGCCCAGTTTCACGATGGCAGTTTCGCGACCATTTATCTGAGCCCGCGCGATTATCACCGCATACACATGCCTTGCGATGGAAAGCTGACCCGCATGATTTACGTGCCGGGTGATTTATTCTCCGTCAATCCAACAACTGCCCGCGGTGTTCCAGGCTTATTTGCGCGAAATGAACGCGTTGTCTGCTTTTTTGAATCTGCTACAGGTCCATTTGTATTAACCCTCGTCGGAGCGACGATCGTTGGCAGCATGGCCACAGTCTGGCATGGCATTGTGAATCCGCCGCGCACTAAAAATATCGTCGAATGGGACTACAGCAAAGACAACATCTCCCTCAAAAAAGGAGAAGAAATGGGACGCTTCATGCTGGGATCAACGGTGGTATTACTTTTCCCTCATAACACGCTGGCATTTAATTCCTTGTGGACTGCAGCAAAGCCCGTACGCATGGGAGAAGCCATGGGAAGTCGTTCGTAAGGCTGATGCCCCTCCACTCACCAGACAAAGCCTGCAATTCGATATTGCAGGCTTTTTTTATTGCGCGAACGCAAGCAATTACATTCAGAGACATCTGCATACTAAAAAATTCTTGCCAATCTCATTTATTTGCATAATAATCTAAATAAGAATTGTTCTCACTTAGATTTATAGGAAAGCAAAATGGCTGAATTTAATACGCAACAGATGTTCGTCTCAGACACGTCGGCAAAGGCGCAACTTCAGCCTGTCGCACGCAAAACGGTTCCTCGGTTAAGCAGCAGGGATCTGATGCAGTCTTCCCGAGAACTCGAAATTGATCACGAAGGACGCATTTATCGCCTGCGGATAACACAGTTAAACAAATTGATTCTGACAGCCTAAGCCGTCATTGATTTCACAGGTAGCCAGCCAATCAGGGTTCAGCCAGTCCGATCCGGTTTCTCACTGAGGAAAACACTATGTCGATTCACTATGAAATGCATTCTGAGTTATCAACACCGCCATCAAAAGCATCGACGCCGGAAATATTGGTTTCCGCTGTTCTGCATCTGATGTCGCATTACACCGTGAACTCAATCAATGCAGAAGGCGAAGCTGCCTGCGTCAAATTGGCATCTGTGATTGAAAAACATCTGCAAGCCTTGTCTGAATTACCTGAATTAGCACCGGTGTTGCGGGCAACCTGCCAGCAATTATCGGAACAATGGGCAACATTAGTTGATCGCAATTTATGTCAGCCAAGAAAACCAAAACGCTTTTCCTGGCTGATGTGAAAAGCGTGTAGTTATTAAAGTAAAGAAAAGAGCGAGGGAGCTATGATTGTTTGTGTTTGCAACAATGTCTCTGAAAAAAAGATTCATCACGCAGTCGATACCGGGATGAGCACCATGTCTGATTTACGTACTCATCTGAACGTCGGTACTTGCTGCGGTAAATGTGCTGGCTGCGCGCGACAAGTGCTGCGCGAATGCATCGCCAAGAAAGAATCGAGAGAACATGAAGTGCAGTTATTTTTACATAAACTGGGCTTTCAGAATAACGAGATACCAGCATGAATACACACTTCTACCCTACGTATGGCAATGAAGAAAAAGCGCTGAGCCGCTCACGCATTTTGTCATTTTCGATCATAGTCCTCGCGCATCTGGGTCTGGCATACGCGCTACAACATGGCCTGATTTCTAAAGTGACCCAATTGCTGCCACGTGAAGTTGTCATGACCTTAATACAGCCGGAAACGCCTGTACCGGAACAAACAAAACCGCAAATTGTTCAGAGCAAAAAAATGCTCACTCCGGTTACGACAGAAGTAATGCCGCCTAAAACTCCTATCGTCACTCCGAATAACGTCCCGAATGAACAGGCGATTGTTGCAGCGGCAACTGAATCACCGGTTGCCAGTGCAAAAACGGAAGTAACGACGCAGGCACCGACCGGGACACCTTCCCCGACAGCAATCAAGACTGTCAGCGCTGTTGAATATATACGCGCACCCAAAGCAGAGTATCCGCGTGTATCCAGACGTATGGGCGAAGAAGGTAAAGTAACCTTACGCGTATTAGTCAATGAGAAAGGATATGCTGAAAAGGTCGACATTCAGAAATCATCCGGTTTCCAACGTCTGGACGAAGCGGCGCGTCATGCATTGATGCAAGCCATCTTCAAGCCCTATCTCGAAGATGGAAGGGCTCTGGCGATGATTGCAACCGCGACCATTAATTTTTCTCTGGACGTATAACCAGATTTCACAATCGATTTTTTTATTTCGATTGAGCAGTAAGTTGCTATGATATGAGCACTTCACTCTTCACCACTGTCGAAAGGATTCATGATGAAAGGCGATGCGAAAGTCATCAAGCTGCTCAATGCGCAACTGACCAATGAATTAAGCGCGATTAACCAGTATTTTTTACATGCACGCATGTACAAACACTGGGGACTGGAAAAAATTGCGAAGAAAGAGTACGAAGAGTCTATCGGCGAAATGAAACATGCTGACAAGCTGATCGACCGCATACTGATGCTTGGCGGCTTGCCGAATCTTCAGGCGCTGCATAAGCTGATGATAGGCGAAGACACACCTGAGATGCTGGCGTGCGATCTGAAGCTTGAGCAGGCCGCGCAAAAGACCGTAAAAGAAGGTATTGCCGTATCAGAAACTTGTGCTGATTATGTTTCCCGTGATTTATTTCAAATGATCCTGGAAGACACCGAAGAACATATAGACTGGCTGGAAACGCAGATAGAATTGATCGAAAAAATTGGCGTTCAAAATTATTTGCAGTCGCAACTCAGCAGCGAAGAATAAACAAAAAGGATGATGCTCACCACGTCATCCTTTTTTTTCGTCTTTCTTTTTGAAATTACTGCGGCACCGTGTCTTTAAAAGACTGGCGCTCCGATAATTTATCAAACAATTTTGCGAGGTTAGGATAATCATCGCGCCATGAGATTTCCGGGAAACGGAAACTGAGCCAGCCCAACAGGCAGGCAACACTGATGTCTGCTAAGGTTAAACGACTGCCAGAGCAAAAAGGCATGTCGCCCAGCCCCAAAGAAATCGCTTTTAAACCAGCATTGACCTTATTCATCTGGCGATTGATCCAGTCTTCACTTTGTTGTTCTTGTGGACGCAATGTTTTTTCCAGTCGCACCAGAATTGCGGCGTCCAGAATGCCATCTGCCAAGGCTTCCCAGCATTTCACTTCAGCCCGTTCACGTCCCAGCGAGGGAATCAAGCGGCCAACCGGTGTCAAGGTATCGAGATATTCAACGATGACGCGTGAGTCAAACATCGCACCGCCATCCTCCATTAACAGACAGGGAACTTTGCCTAAAGGGTTAGATTCCTGAATCGTCGTATCTTCTGCCCACACATTTTCTAGTAAAAAGGCGTAATCCAATTTTTTTTCCGCCATCACAACGCGGACTTTTCTTACGTAAGGACTGGTAGTGGAGCCAATGAGTTTCATAGTTTTTGCATGGTTAATTAAGTCGGGATTATAACGGTTAAGCACATTATTTCCACCTGCCCCGACAAGCGATCTGGCTTTACGCAAGGAAGCGATACCCGGTTACAAGCCGCCTCGCAATGGTAAAATCTCGTATTCAGTGCAAAAATCTTCGATAGTCTGTAATTTATCTCAGGTTTCGTTACTCACCGGCAAATTTCACATAATTTGTAAAATCGTTGTTTTTTGCGTAAGCATTTTCTATTGACCTCCACATATATCTCCATCATGCCCCTCTCTTCACTCTCAGCCCTCTCCCCTCTTGATGGCCGCTATGCAGTTAAAGTTGATGCTTTGCGCACAACCCTGTCCGAAGCTGGTTTTATGCATCACCGTGTCAAAGTTGAAGTTTCATGGCTGCAGGCTTTAGCAGAAGCAGGCTTCGATGAAATCAAACCTTTCTCTGACGATGCCAAGGCATTACTGAACAAACTGGTCGCTGAATTTTCAGAAGCCGACGCACAACGCATCAAAGATATTGAAGCGGTCACAAATCACGACGTCAAAGCGGTCGAATACTGGTTGAAAGAAAAAGTGGCCGGATCGGCAGAACTGGTTGCTGCGAGTGAATTCATACACTTTGCCTGCACTTCCGAAGACATCAACAATACGTCGCACGGCATGATGCTGAAAACCGCGCGTGACAGCGTGATGGTGCCGGCACTGCAAAAAGTGATTGCCCGCCTGACAGAACTGGCACACACGAATGCGGACGTGCCTATGTTATCGCGTACACATGGCCAACCTGCCAGCCCGACCACACTCGGCAAAGAAATGGCGAATGTCGTGGCTCGTTTGCAGCGTGCGATCAAACGTATCGAACAAGTTGAAATTCTCGGAAAAATGAATGGCGCAGTCGGTAATTACAATGCGCATTTATCTGCCTACCCTGCGTACGACTGGGAAAGTTTTTCGAAAAACGTGATCGAGCAACGTCTGGGTCTGACTTATAACCCATACACGATACAAATTGAGCCGCATGATTACATGGCTGAAATGTTTGATGCTTTCGCGCGTGCCAATACCATTTTGCTGGATCTGAACCGCGATATCTGGGGTTACATTTCGGTCGGTTATTTCAAACAAAAAACCAAAGCTGGTGAAATCGGTTCTTCCACTATGCCACACAAAGTGAACCCTATTGATTTTGAAAATTCCGAAGGCAATCTGGGTCTGGCAAATGCACTGCTGCGTCATCTGTCTGAAAAATTGCCGGTGTCCCGCTGGCAGCGTGATCTGACCGACTCAACTGTATTGCGCAATATCGGCGTGGCCTTTGGTTACACCTTGCTGGCCTACGATAGTTGCCTGCGCGGGTTAAACAAACTGGAAACTAATCCTGAACGCCTGGCTGCCGATCTGGACGCAACATGGGAAGTGCTGGCAGAACCTGTGCAAACCGTGATGCGCCGTTACGGCATTGAAAATCCATACGAACAGCTCAAAGAGCTGACACGCGGCAAAGGGATTTCCAAAGAAGCGCTGCGTGAATTCGTGTTGACTCTGGCGATTCCTCAGGACGCCAAAGACTTGTTGCTGGCGATGACACCAGCGAACTATATTGGTATCGCAGCAAAATTAGCAAAAGCGATCTAAGCAATTAAATATTTCTGCATTCCGACAAAAACTGGCGTATCAGCTTTGCTCTGATACGCCAGTTTTTTCTTTTCTCAGCGCATCTCTATACCCACTGGAATTTGCACTAGCTGTTTCCGTATCACTTCATAACAGATAACAGTTCCTATATTGCGCTATCCTGTTTTTGATGCGCCTCTGCACACTTTCATTTTTTTTGCTATATTAGTCCTAATGCGAACTAATTTTCAATTTTAAAAGGAATCCCCGATGGCAAACAATGAGCGTTACTCTACAGTTTCGGTGGCACTGCACTGGCTGGTCGCTTTGCTGATCATTGCTGCCTTTTCATTGGGCTGGGTGATGACGGATATGAAAATCAGTCCGACCAAATTGCAATACTACTCTTACCATAAATGGATAGGTGTAACGGTATTGGCCTTAGTTGCGCTGCGCTTACTGAACCGCTTGCTAAGTAAAGCACCAGACTATCCTGCACACATGAGCGTGTTGCAGCAAAAAGCCGCCAGCTACACGCATCTGCTGTTGTATGCACTGATGTTTGCGGTGCCATTGTCGGGTTATTTTTACACTTGTGCTGCGGGTTACCCTGTCGTGTATCTGGGCTTGTTTGAATTACCGAGTGTCATCGCGCCTAATCCGGAGATCAAACACAGCCTGAAAGAGTTGCATGAAATGCTGACCTACGGCATGGCGGTTTTAGTTCTCATGCACATCGCTGCTGCATTAAAGCACCAGTTCATTGATAAAGACGGTCTGCTGCGTCGCATGATGCCAGGCAAATAATTTCTTACAGAAAGTATCTTATGAAACTCTCAAAATTCTCTAACAAACTCATCGTTTCCGCGATCACACTGGCGGTTGCCATTCCTGCGCTGGCCGCCATGGCAAAGCTCGATAATGCGAAGAGCAATGTGGCTATCGTCTTTAAACAAATGAATGTGCCGGTCGATGCGAAATTTAAAAAATTCAGCGCGAACATCGATTACAACGCGGCAAAGCCAGAAACATCGAAAGCGAGTGTTGAGATTGAACTTGCCAGCTTTGATCTGGGCGATCCTGAATACAACAAAGAAGTTTTGAAAAAAGAATGGTTTAACGCCGCACAATTTCCGAAAGCCAGTTTCGTTGCCACCACAATGAAAGCCAGCGGATCGGGCAAGCTCGACGTTAACGGCACGCTCACCATCAAAGGTAAAAGCAGCAACGTCAGTTTTCCACTCAACGTCAAGCAAGATGGTAAAAATCAGATTTTTGACGGCAGCCTGCCGATCAAACGTCTGGCATTTAACATCGGCGAAGGTGAGTGGAAAGATACCGGCATGATCGCTGACGAAGTTGTCATCAAGTTTCATGTAGTCACCACGCAGTAACCCAGCAACTCAGTTTGTAAGCTATACATCAGAAAATCATCGGTCTCACACTTTGACCATTTAATCAGGAGCAATTATGAAATTCAGCAAATTAATCATCGCCGCTTTGGCTATCAGCGCGGCGCCAGCATTCGCACAAACATACAACATCGAACCAAACCACACTTACCCAAGTTTTGAAGCTGATCACATGGGCATTTCCGTATGGCGTGGTAAGTTCAATAAAACCAGCGGTAAAGTAGTGCTTGATCGTGCGGCAAAAACAGGTACTGTCGATATCACTATCGATGCATCCTCTATCGATTTCGGTCATGAAAAAATGAACGAACACGCAAAATCAAAAGACATTTTCAACGTCGCTCAATTCCCGACTGCGACCTACAAAGGTACTTCGATCAAATTTGAAGGCGACACACCAGTGGCAGTTGAAGGTAACTTCACTTTGCTGGGCGTCACTAAGCCGCTGACATTGAAAATCAATAAATTCAAATGTATCCAGCATCCTATGTTCAAGAAAGAAGCATGCGGTGCCGACGCTTCTGCTGAATTCAAACGTACAGACTTTGGTCTGAACTACGGTATGGCGTATGGTTTTGCACCAGAAGTTAAACTGGCAATTCAGGTTGAAGCCATCAAAGCTGACTAAGTGGATTAATTCTCCAGGCACGATGTTTTACATCGTGCTGAGCAGCTGAATGACCAGGCCGATCCTATGATCGGCCTTCTATTTTGAGTGTTAAATCGAGTATTAACTATGGGTAAACGATTTCTCCGCAGCATACGTATGCTGGCCGAATGCATGCAATTATTTGAGCAGATATCCACTGCCAAAGTCCGGCAATTCGGATTGACGCACTCCCAGTTTGACATCATCGCTACCCTGGGAAATACGCAGGGTATGACATGTAAAGAACTCGGTGAAAAAACCCTGATTACCAAAGGCACGCTGACCGGCGTGCTCGACAGGCTGGAGCAGAAAAAACTGATTTCCCGCGAGCGGGGCTGCAATGACCGCCGCCAGTTTTTTGTGAAGCTGACGCCACTGGGTGAAGCCAGCTTTGATGAAGTTTTTCCACATGTGGTCGCAGAAGGCGACAAACATTTTGCTGATTATTCTGAAGCCGATTATCAGGCGTTGGAAGATGCGCTGGGAAAACTCAAACAGCATTTCAGTACCGAAAAATAATATATACATACTCCCCCCAGTATATAAAAAGGCCTAATGTTTCTGCAGACATCAGGCCTTTTTTATTAAAATGATGGGGGAGTATCTGTATTTTCCGGTTTTACAGATGATCTCCGACGATAGGGCCTTTGCCACTGAAGCGATCCAGCGCCAGATAAATCACAGGTGTAATGAACAGCGTAATCGCCTGTGAAAAAATCAAACCACCGACCACCGCAAGCCCCAACGGCTGACGCAGTTCGGCACCAGCACCCAAGCCCAGCGCGATTGGTAAAGCACCGACCAGCGCTGCCAGTGTCGTCATCATAATCGGACGGAAACGCTGAATACAGGCTTCCCGTATAGCCTCTGCCGGCGTCATGTTCTGATGCCTTTGTGCATCCAGCGCGAAGTCGATCATCATGATCGCATTCTTTTTCACGATACCGATCAGCAGCAAAATACCGATAGTCGCAATCAGCGTCAGGTCTTCGCCGAACCATTTCAGTGTCAGCAAAGCACCCACCGCAGCCGATGGCAAGCCAGCGAGAATCGTAATCGGATGGATGAAGCTTTCATACAGTACGCCGAGCAAAACATAAATCACCAGCAGCGCCGCAACGATCAACACCACTTGTCCGGATTGCGAATTTTTAAACACCGCCGCATCACCGCCATAGCTGGTGATGATGGAGGTCGGTAATTTAATCTCTTCCCGGTATTTTTCAATACGATTGGTTGCTTCACCCAATGCGGTATCGGGTGCCAGATTAAACGAGACCGTCACGGCCTGTAACTGACCCACGTGATTAATCGAGGTCGGGCCGACCGTACGTTTGACGGTTGCAACGCTCGACAGCGGCACCAGTGTTCCGGTATTGCTGCGGACATAAATACCGTTGATCGCGCTTTCATCTTTTTTGGCATCCGGTGCGACTTCCATGATGATCTGATAGCTATCAACATTCGTATACATCGTCGATACCTGACGTTCACCAAAAGCACTGTACAAAGCAGAACGTATGCTGTCCATGCCGACACCCAGCGTGTTCGCGCGATCGCGATCGATCTCAAGTGATGCCTGCAAGCCTTTCAGTTGCGAATCCGTGGTCACATCTTTAAAGCCAGGATCAGCGCGCAGTTTTTCCTGTAGTTTATTGGCCCAGCTATTGAGCTCACCCGCCTCCACACTTTGCAAAATATACTGGTACTGACTTTTACTTGGACGACCACCGAGCTGCAAGTTTTGCGTTGGTCGCAGGAAGACATTGATGCCAGGAACCGCCGCCAGCTTTTTACGCAAACCATCGACCACTTCTTTCATGGGTTTGCGCTGATCGCGTGGTTTGAGGTTGATGAACATACGACCCGTATTCTGCGAGCCGCTGCCGCCATTAAACGAGGTTGCAGTCAGTACGCTGGGGTCGTCACGAATAATTTTGGCGACCTGATCCTGCAATGCCACCATTGCCGGGAATGAGGTATCTTCCGCAGCTTCGGTAGAAACGTTGATCTGGCCGATATCCTCTTGCGGGAAAAACCCTTTAGGAATCACGTTAAACAGATACGCCGTCGCCGCGAAAGTCGCCAACGCAATCAACAGCACGATCTTCCGGTGCCGCAACGCCAGATCAAGTCCGTTTGTATAAACACGCAGCGATGCGTTAAAGCCGCGCTCAAACGTATTGAGCATCGCAGCCACCAGTCGCGAAGGCGCTTTCAGTTCATGTTCACTTTTCAGGAAACGACTCGCCAGCATGGGCACCAGTGTCAGAGAAACAAAGGCAGATGCCAGAATCGCCAGGCTGACAATGACCGCAAACTCATGGAACAACTGACCGATGACACCAGGCATGAAGAAGATAGGAATGAAAACCGCCACCAGCGAAGTCGAGATGGAAATAATCGTAAAACCAACTTCGCGTGAGCCTTTTAATGCAGCCTTAAACGGCTCTTCACCGTTTTCAACGTGACGCATGATGTTTTCCAGCATCACGATCGCATCATCCACCACCAGCCCGACTGCTAAGGTCAGACCGAGCAAGGACACGTTATCCAGCGTATAGCCAAAACCCCATAACAGACTGATCGCGCCAACCAGAGAAACCGGCAGCGATAAAGTAGGAATGATGGTCGCGACCATGCGGCGCAGGAACAGGAAAATGACGATCACCACTAAAAATATCGTCAGCAATAAAGTCAGGTTTACATCATGCAAGGCATCGCGGATAGAGATGGAGCGATCATTCACCAGATTCAGTTTGACTGAGGCTGGCAATTGCGCCTGAAAACCCGGTAAAGCGGATTTAATCGAATCAACCACCTTCACCGTATTGGCATCAGACTGACGCTGAATCGCTAAAGTGATGGAACTTTCGCCATTGAAATTGGCAGAAGTTTTCACCTGCTCATAACTATCTTCAACGACTGCAACATCACGCAGACGAACCACTTGTCCACCTTTGTTGCTGACCACCAGATTGGCAAATTCTGCCGCACTCTGCAATTGCTTATTGGCTTGCAGCGTCAACGTCTGCTTATCACCATCCAGCGTACCGACTGGTGTATTGGCATTCGATGTTTTAATACTGCTGGCCAGTTCATCCAGCGTCAGATTACGTGCGGACAAGGCATCCGGCATCACCCGTATGCGCACCGCATAACGTTTGATACCAAAAATATTCACTTGCGCGACGCCTTCCAGCGTCGACAAACTAGGTGAAATCAGATGCTCAGCGTAACTGGTCAGCTCCGCCAGACTCAGCGAAGGCGAAGTCAGGGCAATGAACAATACCGGCGCATCAGCAGGATTAACCTTGCGGTACGATGGCGGCGATGTCATATCGACCGGCAAAGAGCGTTGCGCACGCAGCAAAGCCGCCTGCACATCGACCGCTGCTGCATCGATATTGCGATTCTGATCGAATTCCAGCGTCAGGGAAGTGTTCCCTATCGTATTACTGGAACTAATGATCGATAAACCGGGGATGGTGGCGAACTGCTTTTCGAGTGGCAACGCAACCGAAGTTGCCATCGTTTCAGGGCTCGCGCCAGGAAGGTTCGCATTCACGCTGATGACCGGCGTATCGTAACTCGGCAAAGCGGCAATCGGGATATAGCGGTAGGCCAGAATACCCGCGACGACGATCGACAGATTCAGCAACACCGTCATCACAGGACGGCGGATGAACAACTCAGATAAATTCATGATGCGCTCGCTGCGGAAGCAGATGCTGCTGCCGGTTGCTCAGAGGTTTTCGCAGGTGCAGCTGATTTTTCACCTTTGCCCGACTTATCGCCTTCTTTTGCGTCAGCGCCGCGCTCTTTGACGACCGCACCCGGGCGTAAATTCTGTTTACCTTCCAGCACTACTTTAGCGCCAGCCTCAATCCCAGACACGACCGCATCGGTACCGAAACTTTGCGTCACAACGACAGGCTTCAACTCGGCTTTTGATTCGGCATTCACAACATAGACAGACTTACCACGCGCCCCAACAACAACCGCATCCTGCGGCACGACCACCGCATCTTTCAGCGTCTGCACACTCATTTCCAGATTCACATACGCGCCCGGCCACAGTTTCATTTCCTTGTTATCAAACACGGCTTTCACTTTGACAGTACCGGATGACGCATCCACGACATTATCGACGAACTGCAACTTGCCTTTAAATTTACTGACCCCGTCCGGCAGACTCGCCGTGACATAACTATCCTGACCATGCATACTTTGCAGCGCGTCCGGCAAATTACGTTGCGGCAGCGGGAAGGTGACTGCAATCGGATTCATCTGCGTAATCGTCACCATTGCTGTCGCTGTTGCGCTGGGCTGAACCAAAGATCCCGGAAAAACGCTGATGATACCGGTGCGTCCTGCCGATGGAGCAACAATACGGTTATAGCTCAGCGCGACGCGGGCAGCAGCAACAGCAGCCTTATCAGAAGCGACGACGGCGTGTTGCGCATCAACCAGGGTCTGACTCGAATCGAGCGCACTCTGTGCCACGAATTTTTTCGCCAGTAATTCTTTACTACGAGCCAATTGCCGCTGATTGTCGGCCAGCGTCGCCAGATCCTTATCGAGTTGCGCCTGTGCTTTCGCCAGATTCACTTCATCCGTGCGGCTGTCGAGTGTGAAAAGCAAATCACCCGCGCGCACAAACTGCCCCTCTTTGATATGCACCTTCGCCACGGTACTGGTGACCTGTGGCCGGATATCCACTGTATTCAATGCTGACACCACACCGTTCGCCGCGATACGCACCGGGTAATCCCGCTTTTGGGCAACGATGGTAGAGACACTCACAGGACGGCTCTGCGCATCATTTTTGGCTCCGCTTGTTTTACCCGCAGCTAAAGGATCGGCTTTATTTTTTTGAGACGGCGCAACAAAATAATAGGTGCCGCCCGCGAGTGCGGCAATCACCGCAACGATAGTAAAATTTTTCAATTGGCTCATGTTATTTTTATCCTTTGCAGACGCAGTAAGACTGATGCGCAACAAGAAAGTTCTACGTAATTATTTAAAAATAGGCTGAGCTGACGTCAGATCATTCAATTTAATGGCAATAACAGGTTTCAGCTAATTATCTTGCAATACCATTTCGCCGCATGGAAAACAGATCAAAACAACGACAACACTAAGTGTTTTTTACAAAATACCTGCCTGCGGCAAATCCTAACAAAAAAAAAGCCAGCTAGAGTGCTGGCTTTGATTTTAGATACCTATCGTTACATCATAACGACGAATATAAGCGTTTTTTAAACAACGGCGCCGTCGGTATCGTCTTTTTCCTTGACTGGTTTCACCAGATCTTCACGTTTGACACCCAACCACATCGCGATGGCAGCAGCAACGAAGACAGAAGAATAAATACCGAAACAGATACCGATCGTCAGCGCCACCGCAAAATAATGCAAGGTCGGGCCGCCAATCAACAACATCGATAACACCATCATTTGCGTACATCCATGAGTGATGATGGTACGCGAGATGGTGCTGGTGATCGCATGATTGATCACCTCTGTCACTGACATTTTTCGCTGAGTACGGAAATTTTCACGAATACGATCGAAAATAATCACGGACTCATTCACCGAGTAACCCAGCACCGCCAATACCGCCGCCAGCACGGAGAGGTTGAATTCCCACTGAAAGAACGCAAAGAAGCCGAGAATAATCACCACGTCATGCAAGTTAGCAAGAATCGCCGCGACCGCAAATTTCCATTCAAAGCGTATCGCCAGATAAGCAACCACCCCCAGCACCACGAATAACAGCGCCATCAGACCATCATGCGCCAGTTCGTCGCCGACCTGCGCACCGACCTGCTCTACGCGTTGTTGTTTCACTTCAGGGTCTTTTGCCTGCAGTGCTTTCATGACCTTCTCAGCCTGATCTGCCGCTGTCACACCTTTTGCCAATGGCAAACGGATCACGACATCCTGTGCCTTACCAAAGGTCTGCACCGGTGCATCAACATAACCGAGGCTTTCAACAGTACGGCGTATGCCATCAACGTCAGCGGCTTTTGGATACGTGACCTCCATCACTGTACCGCCAGTAAATTCGACAGAGAAATGCAAGCCTTTGTGCAGCAGGAAAAATACGGCGGCAACAAAAGTCAGTGCAGAGATGACATTGAAAATCAGCGCATGGCGCATGAAAGGAATGTCTTTTTTAATGCGGAATAATTCCATAATGAATTCCTGAATTCTTATCTGGGCAATCGGTTATTTGGCTGCATCATCGGTTGGCTTCCAGATCTGACCGATAGAAAGCGAAGTCAGTTTTTTCTGACGACCATACCAGAGATTCACCACGCCACGCGACACAAAAACGGAAGAGAAAATCGACGTCAGAATACCGAGGCAATGAACCACCGCAAAACCACGGATCGCACCTGAACCGAAGATCAACAAGGCCAGACCCACAATCAGCGTCGTCACGTTGGAATCGAGAATCGTTGCCCAGGCGTGGCCGAAGCCTTCTTCAATCGCCTTTTGTGGTGACCTGCCAGCGCGCAACTCTTCGCGGATACGTTCATTAATCAGCACATTCGAGTCAATCGCCATACCGAGTGCCAGCGCAATCGCAGCGATACCAGGCAAAGTCAGTGTCGCTTGCAGCAAGGACAACAAGGCGACCAGTAACAACAGGTTGACGGACAATGCCAGCACACTGAAGAAACCGAACAGCATGTAGTAGATGACCATAAAGATCGAGATCGCAGCAAAACCGTATAAGGTTGAATTGCGACCCTGCTTAATGTTTTCCACACCAAGTTGCGGGCCTATCGTGCGTTCTTCGATAATTTCCATCGGTGCTGCCAGCGAACCAGCGCGCAGCAACAAGGCCAGATCTGCAGAGGCAGCAGCAGTGCCCATGCCAGTAATCTGGAAGCGTGAACCCAGCTCATCGTTAATGGTTGGTGCGATCAGAACTTCGCCTTTGCCTTTTTCAAACAAGACAATCGCCATACGCTTACCGATGCGGCTACGGGTTGCCTCGCGCATCTTACGGCCACCATCGCCGTTCAGGTCAACACCTACGGCTGGCTGCTGGTTGTGATCAAAACTAGCGGTCGCACCAGTAATGTAATCACCAGTCACCACCGGGTCTTTGGTCAGAATCAGCAACTCGCCACCACGATTGCCTTTGAACATTTCAGAACCATACGGCACTGGCGTATTCGCATCGACCGGGCCAATCACGCTATCGTCCAGCAAGCGCACTTCCAGCGTTGCTGTACGTCCGATGATTTCTTTCGCACGCGCCACGTCCTGTACACCAGGCAACTGCACGACGATGCGATCAGGGCCTTGTTGTTGAATAATCGGCTCAGCAACACCGAGTTCATTCACACGTTTCGACAAAGCGGTAATGTTTTGTTTCACGCCTTCGGTCACTACGGCTTGCAAGGCTTCAGGCTTCAGGCTGATAGTGACATTGAATTCTGTATTGTCTGCACTGGCAACGTCAGTCAGATTCACATCTGTCATTTGGGATGCCAATACCGCTTTCGCTGCGGAGCGGGTTTCAGCATCACGGAACTTCACCGAAATGTTGTCGCCATCGCGGCTGATGCCAGCATGACGGATATCTTTTTCACGCAATACTGAACGTACACTTGATTGCAGCCCCTGTACCCGCTTCGTCAAGACCGCTTTAGTATCCACCTGCATCAGGAAATGCACGCCACCGCGCAAATCAAGGCCAAGGTACATCGGCAACGCATTCAGACTTTGCAGCCACTTCGGTGTGTTCGGCAACAGATTGAAAGCAACTGTATACGTCGGATCTGTTGCGTCAGGATTCAGTGTTTTTTCGAGTATGTCTTTCGCTTTAAATTGCGTATCGGTATCAGCGAAGCGTGCGCGCACAGATCCTTGCATACCATTAAAGTCATAGAAAACGCCGTTATCTTTCAGGCCGGATTGCTGCAAGGCTTTTTCGACACGCGCCTTCATGCTTTCGTCAATTTTGACGGTCGATTTCGCGCTGCTGATTTGTACCGCCGGAGACTCACCAAAAAAATTTGGCGCGGTGTACAGCACACCGAATACCAGCGCAATCACAATCAACAGATACTTCCAGAGTGGGTAGCGATTCATAATAAAAATAGAAATGGAAGCTGAAAAGCACAACGCAGCCCGGATATGGATCGGACTGCGTTGCCGGTATTTACTGATTAAATCGCTTTGATGGTGCCTTTAGGCAACAACATAGTGACAGCTACTTTTTGCACAACGATCTCTGTGCCTTCGGCGACTTCTATCGTCACATAGCTCTCATTGACCTTGGTCACTTTGCCAAGTATGCCGCCGGAAGTCACTACTTCATCATTCTTCGCCAGCGCTTCCATCATGTTTTTTTGCTCTTTCTGGCGCTTCATTTGTGGTCGTATCATGAGGAAATATAAGACCACAAACATTAATACCAGAGGCAGGAAACTCATCAGGCCACCATCAGCACCAGCACCCGCAGATTGCGCATAAGCGTTAGAAATAAACACGTTCAGACTCCGTTAATTGTATAAATATTATCCAGCCAGTGTTGAGCAAGATAATGATAAATAGTGACGATAAACTACTTTTCAAGCAGTAAAGCGCCACATTCTAGCACTGCTCTCGCTCAGAACTGGCGAAAAAAGCCAGATGCAGACTAAGATGCAGACTAAGATGCAGACTAGATGCCGCGCGCGCGGTCAGCATGAAACTGCTGCACAAACTCAGGAAAACGTTCGTCATCCAGCGCCTGACGGATGTTTTTCATCAGATCCAGGTAGTAATGCAGGTTGTGTATCGTATTCAGACGTGCGCCCAAAATCTCGCCAGTGCGGTGCAGATGATGCAAATACGCCCGCGAGAAATTTTTGCAGGTATAACATTCACAGGTCGCGTCCAGTGGTTCTTTGTCTTCCTTGTAGCGGGCATTTTTGATTTTCACATCGCCGAAGCGGGTGAATATCCAGCCATTGCGCGCATTCCGTGTGGGCATCACGCAGTCAAACATGTCGATACCGTTCGCCACGCCTGCCACCAGATCTTCCGGTGTACCGACGCCCATCAGATAATGCGGTTTGTTTTCCGGCAGTTTGGGGCCGGTGTGCGCGAGGATGCGCATCATGTCTTCTTTTGGTTCACCGACCGACAAGCCACCTATCGCAATCCCATCAAAACCCAGCTCATTCAGCCCCGCCAGAGACTCGTCGCGCAAGTGTTCAAACATACCGCCCTGAACGATGCCAAACAGCGCATTCGGATTTTCACCCTGTCTGAATTCGTCAATAGAGCGCTTGGCCCAACGCAACGACATGCGCATCGATTTACCAGCCTCTTCAGTCGTCGCCGGTCTGCCGTCAATTTCGTAAGGCGTACATTCGTCGAACTGCATCACGATATCGGAATTCAGTGCGCGTTGAATCTGCATGGAAATTTCCGGCGACAAGAACAGCCGCTCACCACTGATAGGAGAAGAAAATTTCACGCCCTCTTCCGTGATCTTGCGCATCGCTCCGAGTGAAAACACCTGAAAGCCGCCTGAATCCGTAAGGATAGGCTTATCCCATCCCATAAAGTCATGCAAGCCGCCGAATTTATTCAGCACGCTCAGGCCTGGACGCAGCCACAAATGAAAAGTATTGCCAAGAATAATCTGTGCGTCGATTTCTTTAAGTTCCAGCGGTGACATCGCTTTGACTGAGCCATAAGTACCGACTGGCATGAAAATCGGTGTTTCGATTTCGCCGTGATTCACTTTCACACGCCCCCGGCGGGCTGCAGTCGTTTTATCTTTTTTAATCAGAGTAAATTCAAGCATGATTCTTCCTTGTACGCTCCGCGGAGCACACGGTAATGAGTCGTTCTATGTCTTTTATGTGTCCTGCCTGAATCAGGCTTTCCCGGATGTATTGGTCAGCAACATCGCATCGCCATAGCTAAAAAATCGATAGCGCTGTGCAATCGCATGCGCATAAGCTGATTTGATTTTATCGTAACCGGCAAACGCCGATACCAGCATCATCAGCGTCGATTTTGGCAAATGGAAATTCGTGATTAAACGGTCAACGGTTTTAAATACATAACCCGGCGTAATGAATAATTGCGTATCGTCACTGCCAGCTTCGAGCTGACCACTTTGCGATGCAGATTCCAGCGCGCGCATACTGGTGGTGCCGACTGCGATGACTTTGCCCCCCGCCGCTTTTGTCTTACGTACCGCAGCTACCGTTTCTTGCGGTACGGTGTACCACTCACTGTGCATCACATGCTCGTTCAGATCTTCAACCCGCACCGGCTGAAATGTCCCCGCGCCAACATGCAGAGTCACATACGCCAAACCAACGCCTTTTTCCTGGCAGTGTTGCAATAATGCCTGATCAAAATGCAGCCCCGCCGTCGGCGCAGCGACTGCACCGGGAACACGGTTATAGACCGTTTGATAGCGCTGTTCATCAAAGTCATCGGCATCGTGTTCGATATACGGCGGCAAAGGCAGGCGACCATAGGTTTCGAGCAAAGTAAAAATATCGCTTGGAAAAAACAAAGTGAAAAATTCGCCCTGCCGTTCACCCACCACCACATCGAACGCATCTGCCAGCCGGATTTTACTTCCCGGCAGCGGTGATTTTGAGGCACGCATCTGCACCAGCACGCTGCGGTTGTCATCCGTATTCGATAGCACTCGCTCAACCAGCAATTGCACTTTGCCGCCGGTTTCCTTGACACCGAAAAAACGCGCTTTGAGCACACGGGTATCATTGAACACCAGCAAATCACCGGCGGCCAGCTGGTCGATCACATCAGAAAAATGGCGGTCCACCAGTTGTTCACCATCGACATGCAATAAGCGCGAAGCGGTTCTGTCCGGCAGCGGCATTTGCGCGATTAATGCATCGGGCAGATCAAAATCAAAATCACTCAGAGAATATTTCATGCGTGGGAAACAAAAAGAGATAGAACAAAATGCTGCATACTGTATAAAAACTCAGTAAAATAAGCTGCAACAGGATTTTCCTGTACAACCGAGCCAACAGCAAAACCCACCATTTTACACCCATGGCAGCTGAAGACCCAAGCGCAAGCACAGAGACGCACGCGTCACCGATCAAAGCAGCCCGCCAGTCAGGAAAAAAAACGTCGTCCAAAGCGGCAGGTAGCGCCAGCAAAACCAGCGAAAAACTCGCGCGACTGGGCTTGCGCAAAGACATGGATTTCGTCCTGCATCTGCCCATGCGTTATGAGGATGAAACGGCCATTATTCCCATGCATGATGCGGCCTTACGCGGTGGCAGCACCGTACAGGTGGAAGGCGTCGTGACCGCATCGGATGTGCAATATCGCCCGCGCCGCCAACTTGTTGTCACCATCAGCGACGATAGCGGGCAAGTCGTTTTACGCTTTCTGAATTTTTACGGCAGCCAGCTTAAACAATTAGCGATGGGCGTGCGCGTCAGGGCCCGTGGCGAATTGCGGCATGGTTTTTTGGGGGCGGAAATGGTGCACCCCGGCTACAAAATCGTCAACGAAGGCGCGCCATTACCAACCGCGCTGACCCCGGTTTACCATTCCGGCGAAGGCGTGCCACAAGCGCTGCTACGCAAGGCCATTGCGAACGCCATGACCAGGGTCAACTGGCGCGATACCTTGTCGCCGGCACGTTTAGCGGCCTTAGGTTTACAAGGATTCGAGGCCAGCGTACGCACTTTGCACAATCCACCGCCCGATGTCGATCAGTACAGCCTGATGGAGCACGAACATCCGGCGTGGGAGCGCATGAAATTCGATGAGCTGCTGGCACAACAACTCTCGTTAAAACGGGCGCAGATCACACGCCGTAGCAAAGGCGCAAACGCGCTGCCTGTCACCGGCGAACTCAGTAACGCGTTTTTATTGAATCTGCCTTTTTCACTGACAGGCGCGCAAGAAAAGGTGCTGGCAGAAATCCGCGCCGATTTACGCGAAACCTTCCCCATGCAACGTCTGTTACAAGGCGACGTCGGCAGCGGTAAAACCATCGTCGCTGCCCTGGCTGCAACACAAGCCATAGACAATGGCTTTCAGGCGGCCTTAATGGCGCCGACAGAAATTTTGGCAGAACAGCATTTCAGAAAAATCGCTGCCTGGCTGGAACCGCTGGGCGTGAAAACGGCATGGCTGACCGGCAGCCTCAGGAAAAAAGAAAAAGAAGCGGCCAATCTGTTGATTGCCTCCGGCGAAGCGCAGCTGGTGATAGGAACTCACGCACTGATACAAGATAACGTACTGTTCAAAAAACTGGGCTTAGTCATCGTCGATGAACAACATCGTTTCGGCGTCAGCCAACGCCTGAATCTGGCGAATAAAGCCGAGGCTGGAAAAGTCCCGCATCAATTGATGATGTCGGCAACACCGATCCCGCGCACACTGGCGATGACCTACTTCGCCGATCTGGAAGTGTCGGTGATCGATGAATTGCCACCGGGACGCACGCCTGTCGTTACTCGCGTGATTGATCAGAACCGGCGCGATGAAGTGATCTCGCGGGTACATGCGGCAGCACAGGAAGGCAAGCAAGTGTACTGGGTTTGCCCGCTGATAGAAGAATCCGAAACACTGCAACTGCAAACCGCGACCGACACCCATGCCATGCTGGCAGCGGCTTTACCCGGCATACAAGTCGGACTGGTACACGGACGACTCAAGCCTGCGGAAAAACAGGCTGTCATGGACGACTTTATTCACAACCGTACTCAGGTGCTGGTTGCCACGACGGTGATTGAAGTCGGGGTCGATGTGCCGAATGCGAGCCTGATGGTGATCGAACATGCAGAACGTTTTGGACTCTCACAACTCCACCAACTGCGTGGTCGCGTTGGTCGCGGTGCGGCCGCCAGTGTTTGCCTGTTGCTGTATCAGGGGCCGTTGGGGGGCACCGCCAAACAAAGGCTGGCGACCATGCGCGAAAGCAATGACGGCTTTGAGATCGCCCGTAAAGATTTAGAGTTACGCGGCCCCGGCGAATTTCTCGGAGCACGTCAGTCCGGCGAAGCCATGCTACGCTTTGCCAATCTGGAGACAGATCAATGGCTGGTCGAAAAAGCCAGAAATCTGGCGGCTGATTTATTAAAAAATGACCCGCTCACCGTCGCCGCGCACTTAGAGCGCTGGCTGGGCAACAAAGAAGAATTTTTGAGAGTGTAAATCTATGCTGAATATCGTTAATGTCGACTTCAATAAGCCACAACATGCAAAAGACTTGGTCGACATGCTCAATATGTATGCGCTAGACCCTATGGGCGGCGGTGAAACCCTGTCTGATTATGCACAGGCCAATCTTATTGGCGAACTCAAAAAACGCAATACCGTGCGCGCCATTCTCGCTTATGTGAATGATCAAGCTGCGGGTTTTGCAATTTGTATAGAAGGTTTCTCCACCTTTGCCTGCAAGTCTCTGCTGAACATCCACGACTTTGCAGTGCACCCCGATTTTCGTGGTCAGGGCATAGGCAATAAAATGATGCAGCACCTGACTTCTCTGTCCGAACAACTGGGTTATTGCAAAATGACTCTGGAAGTACTGGAGGGGAATACACGCGCACAAAATCTCTATCGCACAGAAGGTTTCGCACCGTATGAACTGAACCCGGAATTTGGTGGGGCGATCATCATGCAAAAGAAAATTGGCACAAAACCTGTTTAGTCGCCAAGCTCTAAAAAACGGAACGGCCTGCTGCTACATGTCGAAAGAAATAGCATACACTCGACATGTCAGGGCTGAGTCTGCCAACGACTTCAAATTACAACAGGAGAAAAAATGACAATAGATTTCAAAGGCCGTGTCGCCATCGTAACTGGTGCAGGTGGGGGTTTGGGGCGCGAACACGCGCTGGCATTGGCTGCTCGTGGCGCCAAAGTGGTCGTTAACGATCTGGGTGGCGCACGTGATGGCTCCGGTGGCTCTTCGGCCGCCGCGTTAGCAGTCGTCGAGGAAATCCGCGCAGCGGGCGGCGAAGCCATTGCGAATGGTGCCTCCGTCACAGATTTTGCCGCCGTGCAGGCGATGGTCGAAGACACGCTCAAACAATGGGGTCGCATTGATATTCTGGTCAATAACGCAGGAATTTTGCGGGATAAAAGTTTTGCGAAAATGGAGTTGGATGACTTCCGGCTCGTGATGGATGTGCATCTGATGGGCGCAGTTCATTGCTGTAAAGCGGTGTGGCCACTTATGACCGAACAAAAATACGGTCGCATCGTTATGACGACCTCATCTTCCGGTTTATATGGCAATTTCGGTCAGTCCAATTACGGCGCGGCCAAAATGGCATTGGTCGGCCTGATGCAAACGCTGGCACTGGAAGGCGCAAAATACAATATTCATGTCAACAGCCTGGCACCGACAGCCGCCACCCGTATGACCGAAAGCCTGTTCCCGCCAGAGTTTTTAGATGCATTAAAACCGGCCGACGTCGTACCGGCAATGTTGGTACTCGCCGCGGAAAGCGCACCATCCAGAACCATACTGTGTGCCGGTGCAGGTAGTTTTGAAGCCGCGAATATCACGATGACGCAAGGCATCTGGGTAGGACGTGAAGGCGATGCGCCAGAACAACTGGCAGCACGGCTCAACGAGGTTCGCCAGCGCGACGGTGAAATCGTTCCTGAAAGTGGTGCAGCACAAGGACATCTGGAACTGACCAAAGCGATGAGTCACGCGCAGAAAAAATAAATGCGGCACCGGTAAATCAGAAATCCGTCTTCATCCAGAGCACCTTCGTGACACTGGATGAAGATCATACTCCCGGGGAGTATGATAAATTTTCATGTCTATCCCCCAATAGATACAAGGGCATTAAAATATACTCCCCCCCATATATTTATCCTTGTGCATTCTTCTGAAAATAAATAAATCAGATTGCTGACGCCAGCAAGACTCTGTGCCAAACTAAGCTCATGACACTCACAGAATTAAAATACATCGTCGCGGTCGCGCGCGAGAAACATTTCGGCCATGCAGCAGAAGCTTGTTTTGTTGCCCAGCCGACGCTGTCGGTTGCGATCAAAAAACTGGAAGACGAACTGGGAGTCACGATATTTGAACGTGGTGGCACAGAAGTTTCAACAACGCCGCTGGGCGCGCAGATCGTTGCACAGGCAGAGCGTGTGTTGGAACAGACCGCCGCCATCAAAGAAATCGCCAAGCAGAACAAAGACCCTCTGGCCGGTTCTTTCCGTCTCGGTGTGATCTATACCATTGGCCCTTACCTGTTGCCGACGCTGGTCAAAACGATGATCAGACAAGTGCCGCAAATGCCGCTGGTATTGCAGGAAAATTTCACGGTCAAACTGATGGAACTGCTGCGTCAGGGCGAACTGGATGCAGCCATCATGGCGTTGCCGTTGCCGGATCAGGGACTGATGACGCAACCCTTGTATGACGAACCTTTTGTCGTCGCGATGCCAAGTGATCATGCCTGGGCTGAGCGCAAGGAAGTCTCCGCAGAAGAATTAAAATCTGAAACCATGCTGTTGCTCGGAAACGGTCATTGTTTCCGCGATCAGGTGTTGGAGGTTTGCCCTGAAATGGCAAGATTCTCGACGACTGGCGATGGTATCGCCCGTACCTTTGAAGGCTCCTCTCTCGAAACCATACGCCACATGGTGGCCTCAGGCATAGGCCTGACTGTGCTGCCAATCGCCTCGGTGCCGGATATGAATGCCAAGGATGGCATGCTGCGCTACGTGCCATTCGCCGCCCCCGTGCCGGATCGTCGTGTCGTGATTGCCTGGCGCAAAAGTTTTACCCGCCAGGCGGCCATCGAAGCAATTCATCAGGCAGTGCTGGCCTGCGATTTACCTGGCGTGACCATGTTGGACTTACCGCCCGCAGCACAATAGCCAGACCATCGCCGACAAATACCGACGCTCGCCGCTCTGAGCATCAATCCGGCTTATTTCTTCGTTGCAATCTGATGAGTAATGCTGCTCATCACAGGCTTAGATTCAGGACGGCGTAAAGCGGTAAACGCAGAAAATTCCCATGAACGGAAACCGACCAGCAAAGTAAAGCCATCGATTTCTTCTGGCCTGAGTTTACGGTCCTCCTGATGCAGGCGCGCCAGTTCTGCCACCAATTGCTGAATTTTTTGTACGATTTCCTGCGCACTGCGACTCGAAACCCGCGCCGGCACGCATAGCAAGGTTTCGCCCACATGATCAAAGCGCCCGTTGAAATAATCGCTGACGACGTAGTCCCGGAAAAACTGTTGTACAGGGCCATCCGGCAACCAATGAAATGCCGGTGAAACATTCAACCGGTAACGGTTATTCGGCCGCAATTCAATCAATTCCAGTTTATCCAGTGCGACCAGATGCAATATTGTTTCCGCCGGACTGATCTCGTAAGTGTCCACAATCTGCTCTAAGGTCCAGTGACCAAGGCAACAGATTGCCACTAACAATAATTTAGGTTCAGCAATCAGGGACTTCTCCTGCGCCAGCGTCAGATTATCCGAGTGTGGAGCGACGTCCGCCGCCTGACGCAAGACATCCTCCATCGCGATACCTGACGCCTTACATATCTGCGCCAGACGCGACAGACTCATATCTTTCTGTCCAAACATGCGCTTAACGCTGGACTCACTCATGCCTATACGTTCGGCCAGAATTTTATAAGTAACACCAGCAGCACGCAGCTCTGTCCGTAACACATTCAGCAGTAATTCAGGTGAACTCAATTGCGCCTCCATCGAATAAGCAGTTCGCGAATAGTATCGTCTTTCAATACCAAGCATCTTGAAAATTTATTCTTTGAACATTTTAATAGTACGAAGTTCACAGTATTGAGAAACTCTTTTTTACTTATCGTCGTCCCTGAATGCCACTCCGGTCATCCAATTCCATCAGGGCCACTTCTCATCTGACATTGAAAGTAAGAAATGAAATCAATCATCCGATATCTCGCTTGTATCTGCGTTACCCTGGCCGTTTTTGCCTCGGGCTACGTGATAGGAAGAACAAGCGACAAACCATTCAAGCCCGCTTGCTCTGCGGCCACAGAAGCCGAATGCCCAGTGAATTACCGCTCGGATACTGATTGGCGACGCGCACCTGCCAACAGAAGCCAATCGTCATTGCTCACCTGAGACATTTGCAGGACTGTGCTCAGCCAGGAGGTGCGCTGGAACAAGCGCAAATACAAGCGCAAATCGCACTTATAATGGCGGGGCTAAAATCACTCCGCTTTAAGACATGAACGCTTTACTCTCGCGATTGCAATGGTATTTAAAACTAGTACGGCTCGATAAACCTATCGGCATCGTATTACTGTTGTGGCCAACCCTGATCGCCCTGTGGCTGGCGACAGACGGCGCACCCGATGGCAAACTGGTTGCGATCTTTTGCCTTGGTACTGCACTGATGCGTTCTGCAGGCTGCGCGGTGAATGACTACGCAGACAGAGAGTTCGACAAGCACGTCAAACGTACTGCAGATCGCCCTCTGACCAGCGGCAAAGTATCCGGCAAAGAAGCTCTGCTGATTGCGTTGGTATTATCGTTACTCGCCTTTTCACTCATTCTTCCGCTGAATGCGTTAACGAAACAATTGTCCATTCTTGCGGTCGTGATTGCCGCGACCTATCCGTATTTCAAGCGCTTTTTCGGCATCCCTCAGGCTTATCTTGGCATCGCTTATGGTTTCGGCATTCCGATGGCATTTGCGGCTGTACAAAACACGGTTCCGTGGACTGCATGGATGCTGCTGGTCGCCAATGTATTCTGGACTGTTGCGTATGACACCGAATATGCGATGGTGGACAGAGATGATGATCTTAAAATCGGGATCAAAACCTCCGCGATTACCTTTGGTCAGTTTGACGTTAAGGCGATTATGCTCTGTTACGTCGTCAGCCTCGCGATGATCACTTTGATCGGTTACTCTTATGGTCTGCGTAGCTGGTTTTTCGCTGGCATCGCCGTCGCGGCCGCCTGCGCGATCTATCATTACAACCTGATCAAAGACCGCGACCGGATGCGCTGCTTCGCCGCGTTCAGGCACAATAACTGGCTGGGGGCGGCAATCTTTGCTGGTGTTGCGGTTGACTATGTATTACATTAAATGCGACGATCAAAGTAATGAACGCCAGCGCCATAAGCCAGCGTAACAAATAAGTGCCACTCTGTTTGATCTGTCGCAAAAGCTGTTATGTTGTACTACCTAGACTATCAACAGATACTCTTTATCAACACTTTTAAAGGAAATACGATGAGCTCAATAGAACAGCACAAAGATCAATTGATGCACGATCTGAATCAGGTCATACGCGATGCCGAAGAAATGTTGAAAAATACAGAGCAGCAGACAGGCGAAGGCTTCAAATCGGCGAAAGCGCGTTTTGAGCAGACACTGAAAAATGCGAAGGCTGAAGTTCAGCGTGTTGAAGATCTGGTCATTACCAGAACAAAAGATGCAGCGAAAGCAACCGATGTCTACGTGAAAGAAAATCCATGGCAATCTGCCGGTATTGCCGCAGGTGTTGGCTTGCTGCTCGGTTTGCTGATCGGACGTAGTAAGTAACTCATGGCTATTCTCGACTCTGTGGGGAAACTCATCGCGACCTTTTCAGGCATCGTCCACACACGCCTGGAGCTGGTTGCGGTCGAAATAGAGGAAGAGCTCAGCCGCTTTTCCTCTATTCTTCTATGGTCATTGACAGCGCTGTTTTGTGCCTGTTGTGCCGTTGTCCTGATTGTGGTTCTGTTGATCGCTGTATTTTGGGACACCCACAGAATTGAGTTAATTTCAGGTCTGATTGCCGTGTTTGCAGTTGCGGCTGCGGGCATTACCTGGTGGATACACCAACAGTTGCAAGCAAAGCCAAGACTGCTCTCACTGACCTTGTCAGAGTTAGAAAAAGATGGGCAGGCACTGCGCGATAAATTTCCTCACTCCACTCCGAATTGAGGAAAATAATGTCGGCTTACAAAGAAAAACTTGCTTTCCGCCGCGAAGCACTAGTACTGAAAGTACATGCGCAAAGACAGCTATTGTCTTTGCAGACGCAAGAGCTTCAGCAGTCAATCGAGTTTGCTGAATTCAGCCTGAATTGCGCGGCGAAAGTTGTGGTCGCAGTCAGAAAAAAACCAATATTAGGCGTGGTGCTTGCAGCGGCAATTTATGTGGTAAAGCCTGCCCGCGCCTTGTCCTTCGTAACGACCTCGTTACGAGCCTGGCAAACATGGCGCAAACTTGCGCCATTGCTCAAACAAGCTGGAAATCAATAGTTTATTCTTGCTGACCAAATTCATCACCCAGCTCTGCACCTCTGACTGCGGCGGCTTGAATGGCACGGATGATCGCTTGTTTCACTTCGCTATTTTCCATGCTTGTCAAAGCGGCATAAGTGGTCCCGCCCTTAGAAGTCACCCGCTCCCGTAATACCGCAACGGGTTCATTCGAGTGCATCGCCAGTTGTGCTGCGCCCTCAAAAGTCTCGATGGCAAATTGCGTTCCCTGTTCTGCACTCAGTCCGAGCGCAACTGCAGCCTCCTGCATCGCTTCAATAAAATAAAAGACATAAGCTGGGCCACTGCCGGAAACAGCAGTCACAGCATCAATCAGATGCTCTTCGCTTAACCAGGAAGTCAGCCCGACCGAGCGCAGAATGTCATCTGCGACTTTTTTCTGTTGCTCGCTGACGCCCGGCATCGCATATAAACCAGTAATACCTTTTCCAATCAATGCAGGCGTGTTCGGCATTGCACGGACAATGGTCGGATATGAATTCAGCCAGCGGGAAATATCTGTCGTGCGTATGCCTGCGGCAATCGTAAGCAACAACTGGTGTTGAATAAATGGCGCCAATGCGCCGATGACATCGCGCAATTGCTGCGGCTTAACAGCCAGAACAATCACGTCCATGGTCTGCAAACGCTCATCAATACTTAACGCAGTGGTCACCCCGAATTCTGTTTCCAGCCTGTTTAAAGACGTTTGATTCACGTCGATAACATGAATATATTCTGGCTCCGTAAAATCCGGCAGCAATCCACCAATCAGTGCGGACGCCATATTGCCGCCACCGATAAAAGCAATCTTTAATTTATTTTGCATAATTTCTACTCCCAAAAATTCCGGTTCCTATCCTGACCATCGTACTGCCCTCGGCGATTGCGGCATGCAAGTCGCTGCTCATCCCCATCGATAAAGTATCCTGCGGAATACCCTGCGCCGATATTTTTTCGCCTAACTCTCTTAAATGACGGAATGCCTGACGCTGCTGTGCGACGTCCGAGGTTGGTTCGGGCACCGCCATCAATCCCCGCAAACGGATACGAGGTAATGTGGCGATTCTTAACGCCAGCGCTACCACGTCTTCCGGAGCGACGCCGCTTTTACTCTCTTCGCCACTGATGTTAACTTGCAGGCAGATATTTAAATCGGCCATGGTTGCTGGTCGTTGCTCCGACAAGCGAACTGCGATTTTTTCTCTGTCCACCGAATGCACCCAGTCAAAATGCTCGGCGATCGGTTTTGTCTTGTTACTCTGTATCGGCCCGATAAAATGCCATTCGAGGTGTAGCTCAGGCGAGTTGCTCTGTATCAGAGTCATTTTTTCTAACGCTTCCTGAAGGTAGTTCTCGCCAAAAGCAGTTTGCCCATGCTGCGCAGCCTCCAGAATCGCTTCCGCACCGAAAGTTTTAGAAACAGCTAACAGTCTGACCGACTTCGACGGACGATCAAACCTCAGTTCTGTTGCCCGGATGTCATCAAGTACGGCTTGCAAGTTGTCAGAAATTAAGGACATAATCAGAAAATTTTGTAGGGAACTTCATCAATTTTTTGCTTGCTCTTCTTTATTAGAGCAAAATGCACTACGCTTTGTCGCCGCTTTATCGCGATTGTCATAAAAGACGTACACCAACTACCGGAATTATAAATGGACATTTCTGAACTGCTTGCGTTCTCCGTCAAGAATAACGCCTCCGATCTTCACTTATCATCGGGTCTGCCACCAATGATACGGGTACATGGCGACGTACGTCGAATTAATTTGCCGCCACTGGAGCATAAAGATGTACATGAGTTGATCTATGACATCATGAATGATTCGCAGCGCAAAATTTACGAAGAAACTCTGGAGTGTGACTTCTCTTTTGCGATTCCGGGACTGGCACGTTTCCGTGTGAATGCGTTTAATCAGGAACGTGGTCCGGCGGCCGTTATGCGTACGATTCCATCAAAAATTTTAACGCTGGAACAATTAAATGCGCCGCGTATTTTTGCTGACCTTGCTTTAAAACCTCGCGGTCTGGTTCTGGTTACCGGACCAACCGGCTCAGGAAAATCAACCACACTGGCCGGGATGGTGAATCACCTGAATGAGAATGAATATGGACATATCCTGACCGTCGAAGATCCGATTGAGTTTGTGCATGAATCAAAAAAATGCCTGATCAACCAACGTGAAGTCGGCCCACATACCATGTCGTTTAATAACGCTTTGCGTTCAGCTTTGCGTGAAGATCCGGATGCGATTCTGGTCGGCGAGTTGCGTGATCTTGAAACAATTCGCCTGGCATTGACCGCCGCTGAAACAGGCCACTTAGTTTTCGGCACCTTGCATACGTCTTCCGCTGCTAAAACGATAGATCGTATCGTTGACGTTTTCCCTGCTGAAGAAAAAGAAATGGTCAGATCGATGTTGTCAGAGTCTTTGCAGGCCGTGATTTCGCAAACGCTGCTGAAAGTCAAAGATGGCTCGGGACGTGTTGCTGCCCATGAAATTATGATCGGTACACCCGCGATTCGTAATCTGATTCGCGAAGCAAAAATTGCTCAGATGTATTCTGCGATACAAACCGGTAACAACATGGGTATGCAGACTTTGGATCAGAACCTGACTGATCTGGTAAAGCGCAACGTGATTTCGGTGGGCACAGCACGTGCAGCAGCGAAAATTCCGGAAAATTTCCCAGGTTAATTGAGCAGATAGAAAGAGACGAACATGGAACGCGATCAGGCAACCAAATTCATGCATGACCTGCTCAGACTGATGCTGAGTAAAAATGGTTCTGACTTATTCATCACCGCTGACTTCCCTCCTGCATTTAAAATCGACGGCAGAGTGACACCAGTATCAAACCAGCCGCTGACACCGGCACATACGGTTGATCTGGCTCGCGCTATCATGAACGATAAGCAGGCGGCTGAATTCGAATCGACCAAAGAATGTAACTTCGCGATCAATCCTGCAGGCATGGGACGTTTCCGCGTCTCCGCCTTTATGCAGCAAGGTCGTGTCGGCCTGGTATTGCGGACAATCACCACAGCCATTCCTAAATTAGAAGACCTGGGTTTGCCAGAAAACCTCAAAGAGGTTGTGATGACCAAGCGTGGTCTGGTGATCATGGTTGGTGCAACTGGCTCAGGCAAGTCAACCACACTGGCGGCGATGGTGGGCCACCGCAATCATTCCAGTTACGGTCATATTATTACGATTGAAGACCCTATCGAATATGTGCATCCGCATGCGAATTGCATCGTGACGCAACGAGAAGTCGGTATCGATACGGAAGACTGGGGAGCCGCGCTGAAAAACTCGCTGCGTCAGGCACCTGATGTCATTCAGATTGGTGAGATCCGTGATCGTGAAACTATGGACTTTGCGATTGCATTTGCAGAAACCGGCCATTTATGCCTCGCGACTTTGCATGCAAACAGTTCAAATCAGGCACTGGACCGTATCATCAACTTCTTCCCCGAGGAGCGTCGGGCACAATTATTGATGGATTTGTCACTGAATCTGAAAGCTGTGATTTCGCAACGGCTGATACCGTTAAAAGGGCGTAAAGGTCGTGTTGCCGCAGTTGAAATCATGCTGAACTCACCACTGATTTCCGATCTGATCTTCAAAGGCCAAGTGCATGAGATCAAAGAAATCATGAAGAAATCACGTGAACTCGGTATGCGTACGTTTGACCAGGATTTATTTGATTTGCATGAAGCCGGTAAAATTACCTATGAAGATGCACTGCGTAACGCGGATTCTGTGAACGAATTACGTCTCGCAATCATGTTGCAGGGTAAAGAGTCAAAAGAGCGTGACCTTAGCGCTGGCACACACCATTTAGGCATCGTTTAACTATGAGCGCACTTGATTACACCGTCACTAATTTGCAGGGACAAGCAGTTGACCTGAAACAGTATCTGGGAAAAGTGGTACTGATCGTTAACACCGCTAGTAAATGCGGTTTTACGCCCCAATACAAAGGCCTGGAAGCAGTCTATCAGCAGTTTAAAGACAAGGGCGTGGTGGTGCTTGGATTTCCATGCAATCAATTCGGTCATCAGGAACCGGGGACGGCTGATGAAATCGGCAGTTTCTGCGAAAAAAATTATGGCGTTACTTTTCCTCTGTTTGAGAAAATTGATGTCAACGGCAAAAATGCGCATCCGCTGTTTCAACACCTGAAATCTGAAGCGCCCGGTCTTTTGGGCATACAGGCGATTAAGTGGAATTTCACTAAATTTTTGATTAAGCAAGACGGCTCGGTATTTAAACGCTATGCGCCGCAAACAGCACCGGCAGATATTATTCAGGACGTGGAAAACCTGATCGCCGGAAAATAAGTCGTGTTTTCAGTTGCATTGTATGGTTGGGAAAGATCATATTATCCCCAACCATTGCAATGCCAGCGGCAAAAATATTGCTGTCAGTAACCCCGACAATCCCATTGCCAGGCCAGCAAACGCGCCCATTTCCTCACTTAACTGAAAAGCTCTGGCAGTTCCTATGCCATGCGCACTCACGCCTAATGCGAAGCCGCGTACACTGTCATCTTTGATATGCAGAAAATTCAGGATACCCGTCGCCATCATCGCGCCGAGTATGCCAGTCAGCATGACCAATGCTGCAGTCAACGACGGCAGGCCGCCGACTTTTTCCGTAATCCCCATCGCAATCGCCATCGTTACCGATTTTGACGCCAGCGATAATACCGTCACATGTGAAGCACCGAACCATTGCGCAAGCAACATCGCAGTGCCAATCGCAGACGCACTTCCCAACACGGCAGCAAGCAGAAACGCCCGCCACTGCGAGCGTAGCTTGTTCATCTGCTGATACAGCGGCACTGCCAAAGCCACCGTCGCCGGACCAAGTAAAAAATGGACGAACTGCGCGCCTGAAAAATAGGTCTGATACGACGTACCTGTTCCAATTAATACCAGCACGAGCATTGCGACGGCAATCGCGACCGGATTCGCAAGCGGGCTGAATTTACATCGGACATAGATCGCATAGGCAAGCTGATAGGCAAGCAGAGTTGCAGTGAGCCCCAGCAGAGGCGACGCTGCCAGATAAACCCACACGTCCGCTAATCTTGCGTTCATCGCGACATCCACTTTACACACAAGGCTGTCACAACAATCGAAATTGCGGTGCTCAGCACCAGTGCGATGACCAACGGTATCCATTCATCCAAAACAGTTTTTCCGTGCACCATGATGCCAACACCGGCCGGAATAAACAGCAGGGATAAATGTCTGAGTAACTCTTGCACGCCTGGTATCAGTTTGGGAGCAGCCTCTTTTTTCAGCAACAAAAATCCAAATAGCAACAACATCCCGATAACGGGCCCTGGGACGGGCATTTTCGACATAAAGACAAAGCCTTCGCCCAGACACTGAAAAATCAGGAGTATTAAAAACGTCCGGATCATGATGTTGACTCAGGCGCTGGTTAACGCATGATCAATTAATTCGACCCAGTGTTTGACCGGTGTATCTGTTCCTGATTGCAAATGCGTCAGGCAACCGATGTTCGCCGATAAAATAATGTCTGGTTTTGTCGCCAGCAGATTGTGCAATTTCTTATCCCGCAACTGATAAGACAATTCCGGTTGCAAAACAGAATAGGTGCCTGCCGAGCCACAACATAAATGGCTGTCGGCACACATTTGCACATCAATTCCCAGCGCTTTCAGCAAGCCTTCGACTTTGCCGCGAATTTGCTGGCCATGCTGCAAAGTACAAGGCGGATGCCAGACTATGCGCTGTTTGAGTTTGCCTTGTAATCTGCCAACCAGCGCGGTCTCAAATGCAGGCAACACTTCACTCAGGTCGCGCGTCAGAGCAGAGATACGCTGCGCCTTTTCGGCATAAACCTCATCATGCGCAAGCAGATGCCCATATTCTTTCACGGTTACGCCACAGCCGGATGCGGTCATAACGATGGCTTCGGCACCAGACTCTACATATGGCCACCAGGCATCAATGTTATTGCGCATATCATCCAGTGCCGCATCCTGCTCATTCAGGTGATGACGAATAGCGCCACAACATCCGGCTTTCGGAGCACGGATCAGCTCGATACCTAAAGTGTTCAACACTCGGGCGGTCGCATAATTAATATTCGGTGACATCAATGGTTGCACACAACCATCCAGCAATAACATTTTCCGCGGATGCTGTTGCTGCGGCCACAATCCGGCAGCTTGCCTTACCGGAACCTTATTCTGCAATGTTTTGGGTAATAATGGCCGCACGGATTGACCCAGAGTCATTACCGGTTTAAATATCCAGGGCGTCGGCAACATCGTTTTCAGTGTGCTCCGAATGAGCCTTTGTTTAAGCGAACGCGGCACTTGCTCTTCCACAACTTTACGGCCAATATCGAGCAGACGCCCGTACTGAACACCGGAAGGACAGGTCGATTCGCAATTGCGGCAAGTCAGGCAGCGGTCAAGATGCTGCTGCGTTTTTTCGGTAGCAACTTTTCCTTCCAGCACCTGTTTGATCAGGTAAATGCGGCCACGCGGGCCGTCGAGTTCATCTCCCAGCAATTGATAGGTAGGGCAAGTCGCTGTACAAAAACCGCAATGCACACATTTGCGCAATATGTCATCGGCCTCTTTACCCTCACGGGTATTCTTAATAAAGTCTGCGAGATTAGTTTGCATAGCGAATTAAAAGTCCTTGTACAGGCGGCCAGGGTTAAAAATACCTGAGGGATCGAAAGCGACTTTCAGACGCTGATGTATCTTTGCCATTGGAGCGGATAAGGGCGTAAAGACGCCGATACTCTTGTCACCTCCACGGAACAGGGTCGCATGACCGCCAGCAGCTTGTGCCGCAGCGCGTATCGTTGCAGGGCTCTCGTCGCTGAACAACCAACGCTGCGCACCACCCCACTCTATCATCGACTTCCCGGTCAGAGCTAAAGGTGCAGTGGTAGATGGAACGGATAAACGCCACAAACCATGTGCCTCATCCTGTGAAAAAAAATCATGCGTCTGTTCACGCAAATCGTTCCAGGCAGAAGCGGCATCCTGCATCTCCTCGCCACCCAGTCGTTGCTTCGCTGCGCGCACAGCGGCCTCAGCGCCGGAGAGTCGCAACATCAGGCGCCCCACGTGCCAACAGCTACCGGACAACGGCAATGCCTGCCCAGCCCACTCATTCATCTTCTGAATCGCATCGGCTTCCGATAAAGCAAATACCAATGTCGTTTCCGCAAACGGGCGCGGCAACACTTTGACGGAAATATTCAGTACCAGCCCCAATGTTCCCATGGAGCCTGTCAGCAAACGCGAGACGTCATAGCCAGCAACATTCTTCATGACCTGGCCACCGAACTCCAGTACTTGTCCACGGCCATCCATCAATGTCGCACCAAGAATAAAATCACGTGCAGCCCCGACATACGGACGGCGCGGACCTGACAAGCCTGAGGCGAGCATGCCTCCTATGGTTGCCGTTGCGCTGAATTTCGGCGGCTCGAATGCCAGCATCTGATTGTTTTCGGACAGTAGTGCCTCGATCTCGGCAAGCGGTGTACCGCAGCGTGCTGTCAATACCAGTTCGGTCGGCTCATACGCCAGAATGCCGGAATACGCCCGGGTATCAAGCACGTCACCTTGCGGAGCCTGTCCATACCAACGCTTACTGCCACCGCCTTCGATTTGCAGTGGAAGGTGGTTCTGCGAGGCATTTAATATCCGTTCCCGGAAGCCTTCGATTATGTTGTTCATTGCTGTGTCCATCTGTACGTTTTTTTATTTTTTTCAGAAACGAGGTAAATCCGGAAATTTCAGATTTCCCTGTTTCACATGCATACGCCCATATTCAGCGCAGCGATGCAAGCTTGGTATCGCTTTATCCGGATTCAGCAAACTATGCGGGTCAAATGCACGCTTCACCGCAAAAAATGCATCCAGCTCTTCACGCGAAAATTGCACGCACATGGAGTTAATTTTTTCGATACCGACACCATGCTCACCGGTAATCGTGCCGCCGACGGTGACACATAATTCCAGTATCTCCGCACCGAATGCCTCAGCCCGCAGAAACTCGCCTTCCTGATTCGCATCAAACAAAATCAACGGGTGTAAGTTACCGTCACCGGCATGAAACACATTTGCGCAGCGCAAACCATATTTTTCTTCCATATGAGTAATGCCTATCAATACTTCCGATAAGCGCTTCCGGGGAATCGTGCCATCCATGCAGTAATAATCCGGCGATATACGTCCCGCTGCGGGAAACGCATTTTTACGACCGGACCAGAAACGCAAACGCTCAGCTTCACTCTGTGAAACCGCAATTGCCGTCGCACCAGCCTGTTCCAGCACGGCAGACATGCGAGCGATTTCTTCCTCAACTTCTTCCGTCGTGCCGTCAGACTCACACAGCAAAATCGCTTCCGCATTGATGTCATAACCGGCTTTAACAAAGGGTTCGACCATGCGTGACGATGTTTTATCCATCATCTCCAAACCTGCGGGAATAATACCGGCAGCAATCACGTTTGCGACCGCATTTCCGCCTTTCACCACATCATCAAATGACGCCATAATGACGCGGGCAACCTGCGGTTTAGGCACCAGCTTGACCGTCACCTCGGTGACGATTCCGAGCATTCCTTCTGAGCCGATAAAAACCGCCAGCAAATCTAAACCCGGAGCATCCAGCGCTTCGCTACCCAACTCAACAACGTCACCATCAATGGTGACTACGCGCGCGCGCAGCACATTGTGTACGGTCAGACCATACTTCAGGCAGTGAACACCGCCAGAGTTTTCCGCTACGTTGCCGCCTATCGTGCAGGCAATCTGCGACGAGGGATCCGGCGCATAATACAAACCTAAAGGTGATACGGCTTCCGAGATTGCCAGATTACGCACACCCGGTTGAACCACAGCCGTTCGCGAGTAAGCATCTACTTTCAGAATTTTATTGAATTTGGCAGTAGATAACACGACACCATCGGCGATCGGCATCGCGCCACCAGATAAGCCAGTTCCTGCACCGCGCGGTACGATAGGAACATTCAAACGGCGGCAAACTTCCATCACCGCGATAATCTGTGATTCATTTTCCGGCAGACAAACGATCATGGGCAACTGGCGGTAGGCTGCCAGACCATCACACTCATATGGACGAACATCTTCTTCATGATGCAAGACACAATGCCCGGGCAATACCTGACGCAGCGCCTTCACGACTTCCTGCTGCCGCCCGCCATACAAATCATTTGAACTGTTTTGCTCCATCGCTTTACCCCATCTGTTTTTTTGTCAGTGTAATCAGCTTTGATGTATCTGGGATGAATACTTTAAACTTTACTGACTGAATTTTTTTCAGGACATAAAAAAAGGACGCCACAGCGTCCTTTTTTTAGCATTCAGGGTGCTTACACGGAGAATGAAGATCCGCAACCACAAGTGGTGGAGGCATTAGGATTTTTAATCACAAACTGTGCACCTTCCAGATCGTCTTTATAATCGATTTCAGCGCCCACCAGATACTGATAGCTCATAGAATCGATCAACAACTGCACACCATTTTTTGTCATGGTGGTGTCGTCTTCATTCGTGATTTCATCGAACGTAAAACCGTATTGAAAACCTGAACATCCGCCACCTTGTACAAAAACGCGTAATTTCAAATCAGGATTACCCTCTTCTTCAATCAACTGAGCAACTTTTGCAGCTGCGCTTTCTGTGAAATTGATTGGTGTTGGCATTTCGGCTACAGCATTCATTTTTTGCTCCTTGGATCTAAGATGTTCTCATTATAGTCCCGACTCCGGAACTATGCATTGGACGCTGCAAGTTTCAGAGTTGCCGGCTCTTGAGCAAGATCATGCGTGAGTTTTCCGGATACCAGAGCACCACTGAGCATCTCCAGAGTTTTGTAATGAACGTCACCAGAAATTTTTGCCTTAGGCTGCAACTCTAACAGTTCTGTTGAAAACACTGGCCCGTTAATCACACCATTCACGACGATGTGTGCCGCCCTTACTTCACCATCAATAACGGCCTGCTCTGAAATGACCAGCATGCTCAATGACTCAGTATCAGCAATAACGTTGCCACGAATGTGCCCATCAATACGCAAGCCACCTTTGAAATGCAGATCGCCTTCAATTCTTGTAGTGGATCCAATAAGACTATCGATAGTGCTTTTGGTTTTACGACTGAACATGAAAGAATTCCTTTTCAGGACATAGATCAAAAATATTCATGAGCTTCATCATCCAACTCAGAAATAATTGATGCTGGTTTATAAATTAACCGCTTGTTGAGCGCGGACTTGCCCCCGGTCTAACACTTTTACCTGGACATTTTTGGCGACCGCACCATCCGGAAGAGTAATGACTCCCTCCAATCGCTGGTAATGTCTAAACGATAATTTTAATTTACCAGCTTCGCCCGATTTGGGATCAGGAAAATACATCGTAGCAGGTTTACCTGCCTGCACCAAACCTAATAAAAATTGTAATTCACCATTAAAATCTCTGCCATTTTTTACGCCTTGCATTACCAAAGCTCGATAACGCAATTGGCCGGGTGCGAGCATTTCTATCTTCAGATTCTGAACGGTAATACCATCATTCCCAGTCGTTGAAGGCATCACGCCTTCAAAAAAAGCCAGATCATCTTTCAGCTTTTGATTTTCTGCGGTCAGTGCTTTGATCTGATCCGTCAGCTCTTTCTGCATAGAACGATCAATGTTCTGCTTACTTTCTATCGTGTTTGCTTCTAATAGTAACTTATCGCGCTCAGCTGTCAGCTCTTTTACCTGTGTTTCAAGTGACTGCATCTGATTCAGATTAAACTTTGTGCCGAATGCAAAGCTCTTTCCAAGATCATAGGTCCACCATGCGACAGCAGACGTCAGTGCAATGACCAATGCCAGCATGGCCAGCCGGAGCGGCCACGGCTGTTGATGCGTAATGGTCATTTTCGACGCCAGATGGCGTCGTTGCCAGAGTCGTTTCTTTGCCATGAATGAATTACGGCAAAACAGGAATATGCTGCAATCCTGTTACTTCATCCAATCCAAACATCAGATTCATACACTGCACAGCCTGCCCGGATGCACCTTTTACAAGATTATCCTGCACGACAAGAACGATCACAGTTTTGCCATTATTTGGCCGATGCAACGCAATACGCAGCATATTGGAAGCGCGGGTAGAACGTGTTTCCGGATGAGAGCCAAATGGCATAACATCAACGAATGGCTCATCTTTGTAGGTACTTTCAAACAAAACCTGTAATTCGTCATTACTGATATCAGTGTTCAGGCGAGCATACAACGTTGAGTGCATACCGCGTACCATCGGAACAAGGTGAGGAGTGAATAACAGTCCCACTTTTTGCTCAGTCATACGCTGTAATTGTTCTACTGTCTCCGGTGTATGGCGATGGCCTGAAACGCCGTAAGCCTTGAATGTGTCGCTCGCCTCGGAAAACAAAATACCAATTTCAGCTTTACGTCCGGCACCTGACACTCCGGATTTGCAATCAGCAATCAAATCCGTTGCATCGACAATTCCCGCCTTCAATAATGGATAGAAACCCAATTGCATGGTCGTTGGATAACAACCCGGATTACCAATAACTCGTGCGGTTTTGATCGCATCACGATTCAGCTCAGGCAAACCATAAACAGCTTCGCTCAGCACATCAGGACACGTGTGTGGAATGCCATACCATTTCTCGAACTGCGCAACATCTTGCATCCGGAAATCTGCGGCAAGGTCAATTACCTTGACACCAGCCATCAACAATTCTTGCGCTTGTGCCATAGCAACACCATGAGGTGTCGCAAAAAAAACGACATCACACTCCGTCAGCTTTGCTTTATCAGGCGAAGAGAATGCCAGGTTAACACGCCCACGTAGTGATGGATACATGTCCGCCACAGGTAAGCCATCCTCTTTACGCGAAGTAATTGCCGTCAGTTCCACTGCTGGATGCATTGTCAGCAAACGCAATAACTCAACCCCAGTGTAACCCGTGCCACCTACTATTCCAACTTTAATCATTGACGTTCCTTGCAAGAAATTTTCCGTTATTTTAACAGCAGTCGCTCATCTCAAAACGCACTTCACGGAACTCATCCGCAATCAGCACACAAAAGCAAAAAGCCGCCCAAAGGCGGCTTTTTGTAGCAATTCCTGCCAGCGATAAAAAATTAACGCTTGGAGAATTGTTTTGCGCGACGTGCTTTGCGCAGACCAACTTTTTTACGTTCAACTTCGCGGGCATCACGAGTAACGAAACCAGCTTTGGACAATTCAGATTTCAAAGTTGCATCGTAGTCGATCAGCGCACGAGTGATACCGTGACGAACTGCACCGGATTGGCCGGATTCGCCGCCGCCGTGAACGTTAACCATAATATCGAATGTCTCGAGATTATTAGTCAGTTCCAGAGGTTGACGGATGACCATCAGGCCAGTTTCACGAGAGAAGTACTCGTTAGCTGGTTTGCCGTTGACAACGATCTTGCCGCTGCCGGATTTCAGGAATACGCGAGCAACTGCGCTCTTGCGACGGCCAGTTCCGTAGTTGTAATTACCGATCATGGCTAATCCTTAGATGTCGAGTACTTGTGGTTGCTGAGCTGCGTGCGGATGTGTTGCATCTGCATAGACTTTCAGCTTCTTGATCATTGCATAGCCGAGTGGGCCTTTAGGCAACATGCCTTTAACTGCTTTCTCGAGTGCACGACCTGGAAAACGCTGTTGCATTTTCGTGAAATTTGTTTCATAGATACCGCCTGGATAACCAGTGTGACGGTAGTATGTTTTGTTCAGAGCTTTAGTGCCAGTCACGCGCAGTTTGCCTGCATTAACAACAACGATAAAATCGCCTGTGTCTACGTGTGGAGTAAATTCTGGTTTATGTTTGCCGCGTAAACGGAGTGCCACTTCGCTGGCAACACGTCCGAGTACTTTATCTGTCGCGTCAATCACGAACCAGTCGCGCTGAACCTCATGGCCCTTAGCGGAAAAGGTTTTCATGTTGAATCCTAAAAAGTTAAATACGCCCTTTTTTGGTGGTTCTGCCTATGATTTGACAGACTCTCCCTTGTTAAACTCTCAGTCGGGCAAATTGAGAATCGGAAATTATAGGGTTTTCAAGGAGTTAGTGCAAGAACTGTTTAAATTTTAAGCAAAATTTCCATAAATTTCCAAAGCAGATCGGCAAATATATTTTTAAATAAATAATAATTTGATGCAGGCTCTCAGATTCGCCTGAATCATATGCAGTAAAATCTCTAACGAGTTAGATCACATCATAACGAGGAATAAATGGAAGCTACCGTACGCTGGACAGGCTTATCTGGCATGTCTTTTTTGGCAGAAACTGGCTCAGGCCATGCAGTTTTAATGGATGGTGCACCAGAAGGTGGTGGTCACAATCTGGCGCCACGCCCGATGGAAATGGTGTTATTGGGAACGGGCGGATGCACGGCCTACGATGTCGTATTAATTTTACGTAAGAGTAAACAAGATATACGTGGCTGCGATGTAAAACTCAGCGCGGAAAGAGCTGAGACAGAACCTAAAGTTTTTACCAAAATCAACTTTCACTTCACCGTTCGTGGACGTCAGTTAAAAGCTAATCTGGTCGAACGCGCAATCAAACTTTCACATGAAAAATACTGCTCTGCGTCTATCATGCTTGAAAAAACGGCTCAGATAACGCATAGCTATGAAATCATTGAAGATGCTGAGATACCTTCTGAGCACGATACTCAGGGATGAACGGGCTCTTCAGGTTGCTCAAAAATATCGAGATATGTCGGATAAAACGTGCAATACCTGATCGTCGTCAATAAAGCCAGAACAGGCATCATCAACAACACGACAAAACCGGTGTTGCCTGTGACCAGCGCTAAGATCTCAACAAAAATGGCTGGCAATAATCCTGAAATGAGAAACCAGGAAAGTGCGTAAATCAAAAACGCCTTGGCGGCACGTTTTACCGAAAAAAAACTGTAAAACAGCGCTTTTGGTACTGACATCCCGCGCCACATAATTAACGGCCCGGCAAACCAGAAAGCCATCAAAGCCGGCAAAAAGGCGAGTACCGCCATCAACATTCCTAAAAACAGACGCCCTTGAGGTAAATCCTTAGGATCAACTGGCTTTTCACTGGAAATAAACTCGAATAAGGCGCCATTATCAAAAAGTTGCGATATCAATGCTGCGCCGGAAATGGCCAGCAGGTACAGGCAACCTAAAGCGAATAAACGTAAAAAGAACTCAGAACGAAAACCCACCAGCAATACAATCGGCTTCACCCGCACACCATCCTCAATCAGACGGCAAGCCTGCATAAAGCTCATGGCAAATACGGGAATTAACACCAGAGGCAAAAAGCGGCCGATAAATGGCACCAGGCTAATTCCCATGTTAAAAAACATATATGCAAAAAAGAGTGTCAACATTTCTGCAGGTTGCTGGCGAAACAGGGCAAAACCACGTTTAACCCATACCCACCCCGTTGAAGCTGGTACTGAATTCATAAATCACTTGTTAAAGGGGGGACAGGCAAAGACTCGCGCAAACGTAAAATCCGTTCAAAGTGTGCGGGATCATGCGGCGTCAGCATTTCTGCATCTCGTGGTTGGTAGTAGTCATACAAGCGGGACAACCAAAAACGCAGAGCGGCTGCCCGCAACATCGGCTTCCAGGCAACCGACTCTTCAGGAGTAAACGGCCGCACCAGATGATAAGCATTCAACAAAGCCCTTACCCGCGCAACATCCAACTCACCGGTTGCAGTATCGATGCACCAATCATTCACGGTCACGGCAACATCGAAAATCCAGGCATCACAGCCCGCAAAATAAAAATCAAAAAAGCCTGTCAGCTTTTCGCCGTCAAACATGACGTTATTACGGAACAAATCCGCATGGACAGGTCCTCTTGGCAAAGCACGATAGATTGGCGTGCTGTCAAAGGCATCCTGATAATGCACCTCGGCGCACAACAGATGTCGCAACTCATCAGAGAGAAAAGGAAGAACTTTCGGCGTGGTTTCATGCCACCAGTTCAAAGAGCGTAAATTTTCCTGATACAAGGGAAAGTCTTTTCCAGCAAGATGCATGAGCGCAAGCATCGCACCGACTGCGGCACAATGCACGGGTTCAGGATGCATCTGCGATGCCCCTTCTAACTTGCTGACGATAGAGGCAGGTTTTCCGTGTAAAGCTGTCACCAGCTCACCATCGATATTCGCAACAGGTGCAGGTACCAATACTCCCCTATCGGCGAGATGGCGCATTAACTTCAGGTAAAACGGTAATTGCTCGAAAGTCAGATTTTCAAAAATCGTCAGAACATACTCACCGGTTTCTGTCGTAATAAAAAAATTACTATTTTCAATTCCAGATGCAATCCCTTTAATTGCCAGCGCTTTTCCCAACGGGAATTGTTTTATCCAGGAACTGAGGTCGTCGAGTGTGACTGAGGTAAAAACTGCCATTGTGATATCGCAAAAATAGAATAGAAAACTTACTTACCTGTAGCACTGGCTGGTACGGCCTGCGCTGGAGCTGGTGGCAATACAGGCGGCTGCTCGATTTCTTTGCTTTCTTTTTTTCCGCCGAATTCGAGAATAGTCCACTGCGGCGCCCGGTTTGCATTTCCCTGAACGGTACCTTTGGGAGCATTACCGACTTCAGGATCCGCTTTTAAGGTGTAATTACTTTTGCCCGACTTCACCTGCACTTCAGTGACTTTGCCAGCATTATTGCGTTTCTCAGTTACTTTATTCTTTGGTTCAGGTTTGCCTACAGATAATGAAGGATCTGCTGCGCCGTCTTCCAATTTATCCAGCTTAGGTGGCGCCTGGTCGGGCTTTTGCGTCTGAGCCAATACTACTCCTGAGAAACTCAACAAGAAGAGGCCAGAAAGAACTCCTGACAGGATTTTCGACATTTTTTTCATGGTTAATATCCAATTGGCTTGAACTGGCAGACATTGTAACAAAGCAGTGCTCTCACTGACAGAGAATATACGGTTCCAAATTCGATAAAAAAAAAGAGTCGTCTGACGACGACTCCTTTTTTGAATTTTCTAAATTAATTCGGGTTTAAGCCCGAATTCAATTAGAACTTGTGACGAATACCTACGCTGAACATTTTGTCTGTAGAGCCGTTCGCCGCTTTCAACATACCAGCATTTGCTAAGTTGTAAGAAGCATTGCTGTCGTTAGTTGTGCGTGCAAACGATGTGTAGACATCAGTACGCTTGGACAAATCGTATGTGTAACCGATAGCGAATTGTTTGCCGTCAGCGTTAGAAACTGCTTTGTTTTTCACTTGCGTGAAGTCAGCAAGGAATGCACCTGGACCGAACGGTACTGTCGCACCGATCATCCAAACGCGTTCGTCGTTAGTGCCGCCTTTGATAGTTTCGTACGCAGCGTGAGCTTTTACAACTGTGAAGTCATAAGTGCCACCAACGAATGTTTTCTTACCAGCATTTGCATCATTACCAGTTGCATCGTTCAGTTTTTCATAAGCGATTGCTGCGTACACTGGACCTTCAGAGTAAACACCGGAAACGCCAACTTTACGATTTGCGGAGTTATTGCCTGCAGCTTCACCGAAGCCATATTGCAAAGAACCTACAAAACCACTCAGGTTGTTTGTAGAATATGTGATTGCATTGTCAGTACGTGTCGATGTTTTGAACAAACGACCGATGTCGCCAGCCAGACCGATGTGGAATGGATCAACGTTATCGCCGATGTCATAAGTTACAGATTTTTGACGACCCAGGTTCACAGAACCGAAATCACCGGACAAACCAACATAAGCTTGACGACCGAAAGCCAGACCGTTTTGATCAGATGCGCCAGTATCAGTTTTCAAACCCATTTCCAAAACGAAGTTTGCCTTCAGACCGCTACCCAGATCTTCAACGCCTTTGAAACCCAGACGTGAACCGTTTTGAACACCACTATCCAAAGCTGTTCTTGCGCCAGCGCCGTTGTCGTCACGAACCAGACCCATGTCAACAATACCGTAGATAGTTACGGAAGATTGCGCGAAAGCTGCGCCAGAGAATGCACTCATCAGAGCAAGTGCGAGGAATGATTTTTTCATTGTCTAGTATCCAAAAATGAATGTTAAATTTTTGCTGCACCACAAACAAAACGCGGCAAAAAACTGAATTGCAGGTCAATTTACAGCCTTGAACCAATAATTGATCCAATGACAAATGTCACGATACCTGCGAAAAATGACATTTTGATGAAATCAGACTACTTAATAAACAAGGACTTACAGAGCGTTGCAATATAAAGACATAGCCAATTTTGAAAAAATTAATCAGGTATTTAACAAAGCCAGCGATGTCCAGGCTCGCATTATAGGCATTTTTTACCTTTGCTGCACAGCACCAGTCAGATAAGGGATATCCCGTATTTTTCAATAGATAGAAAAAAACATATTTATCCGACGGTTTCCCATGCATTTTGTTTCTGCGCCGTTTTCGACCGCCAGTAGGCACGACCGCTGTACCAGAGCACTGCCGCAATCAATGCACAAACCAGCTGACCAAGAGCTAACGAGAGAGCCGAATGATCTAACGCCGGCGCGACAACACCAGCAATTACTGCCCCAAGTAAAGTCAACGTTGCCGACTGGCAGGATGCAACGATACCTCTGATTGTAGGAAACAAGTCCAGAACCAGCAAGGTCGCGCCTGGTGCAACCAGTGACATGCCAAACGTGTAAAAAAACAACGGAGTTACCGACCAGAGCAGCACTGGCGAGGAGAAAAAATGAAATGTCACGTTAAAAACGGACGCTCCGATAAGGAAGCAGAAACCGATACTCACCTGCTTCCATACAGAGAGTTTGCCAGCCAATCTGTTTGCCGCCAGAGCACCTAAAAAAATGCCAGCGACAGAGGGAACAAATTGCCAGCCGAACTGATCGGCAGCAAGCTTCAGATGTTGAGTAATAAACACCGGGGCAGCAGAAACATATAAAAACATGCCAGCAAAATTAAAGGCAACAGTACCGGCTTTTAGATGGAATAAAGGAGACTTAAATACTTTTCGGTAACTAAGCCATAGAAATTCCATACTGAATTCCTGCCGTTTATCTTTCGGTAAAGATTCAGGTAAGAACTTAAAGCAGGCAAACCATAGCGCAATTGTGTACAAAAAAAGCAATAAAAAAATTGCGCGCCAGCTCATAAAGCCCACAATCCAGCCGCCGAGTATCGGCGCAATTGCAGGGGCTATCGAGAAGATCATTGTCACCATCGACAACAAGCGCTCCGCCGGAGCACCGGCATAAAGATCACGGATCATTGCCCGTCCGACCACCATCCCGGCACCGGCCGAAACGCCTTGCAGAATACGAAATCCCCACAGGTAATGAATGCTGTGTACCGACGCGCAACCAAAACTGGCGACGGCAAAAATCGCTAAGGCAGCCAGAATGACGTTACGCCGCCCGAACGCATCCGACAGCGCGCCATGCCATAAAGTCATAAACGCAAACGACAACATATAAGCGGTGAGCGTCTGCTGGACTTCCAGTGAAGTTGCCGCCAGGCTGCTCTGTATATTTGGGAAAGCTGGTAAATAAGTATCAATGGAAAATGGTCCCAACATCGCCAGTGCAGCTAATAAAGTGGCAAGTCCGGCATTGCTGAGCTGTTGGCGGGAGTGCATTTGTTGCCCAATCATTCAAAAAAATAAATAAAATGCTGTTACAAAAAAAAAGAAAAAAGGCGAAATATTTCGCCTTTTTGTTGCTAATGCGAGACACATCAGAATTAAATTCCCCCCATACAGAGGTATTTCATTTCCAGATATTCGTCCATCCCGTATTTGGAACCTTCACGTCCGAGTCCGGATTGCTTGACGCCGCCAAACGGCGCGACCTCATTGGAAATTAAGCCTGTATTAATCCCCACCATGCCGTATTCCAGCTTTTCGGCGACGCGCCAGACGCGGCCGATATCGCGTGAATAGAAATACGAAGCCAATCCGAAGTCGGTATTATTTGCAGCCGCGATGACTTCCTCTTCAGTAGTGAATTTCACTACTGCAGCGACCGGTCCGAAGGTTTCCTCATTCATCACCAGCATGGATGCTGTGACATCCGCCAACACTGTTGGTTCATAGAATAATTCCCCGGCACTATGTGGCTTGCCACCGGCGAGCAAGCGAGCGCCCTGCTCCATCGCGTCCGCAACGTGCTCTTCTACTTTCGCCACCGCTTGTGCATCGATCATGGGGCCCTGATTAACACCGGCATCGAAACCATCACCGACTCTGATTTTTTTTGCACCGGCAGCTAATTTACTGACGAATTCATCGTAGACCGATGCGTGTGCATAAAAGCGATTGGTACACACACAGGTCTGGCCCGAGTTGCGGAACTTGGATAACAAGGCGCCTTCGACAGCAGCATCAATGTCAGCATCCTCAAATACGATAAACGGTGCATGACCGCCCAGCTCCAACGCCAGCTTCTTGACCGTCGGGGCGGACTGACGCATCAGAATACGGCCCACCGGCGTCGAACCGGTAAACGACAAATGCCGGACGACAGAGCTATCGCATAAAACTTTACCGACAGTAATAGATTGCTCCGCATCGGCAGTAATAATATTAATGATCCCGGCAGGAATACCTGCGCGGTGTGCCAGTTCGGCAATCGCCAGCGCCGACAAAGGCGTCTGCTCAGCTGGCTTGATGACAATCGAACAGCCAGCGGCCACAGCCGGAGCGACCTTGCGGGTAATCATCGCAATAGGAAAATTCCAAGGCGTGATTGCGGCACACACACCAATCGGTTGCCGCAACACGACCATGCGCTTATCGCTCCAGGTCGAGGCCATCACGTCGCCCGCGACACGTTTCGCCTCTTCGGCAAACCATTCAACGAAACTGGCGCCGTAGATGACTTCGCCCTTTGCCTCGGCAAGCGGTTTTCCTTGTTCGGCAGTCATGATCGCTGCCAGATCATCGGCATGGCTGATAATCAGATCAAACCAGCGACGCATGATATTGGCACGCTCTTTTCCTGTTTTCGCCGCCCACAACGGAAAAGCAGCCTGCGCGGCAGCAATAGCGGCATGCGCATCTGGTTCCGCTAAATTAGGTACTGTCGCCAGCACAGCCTGGGTTGATGGATTCACCACATCAAACTTCGTTTGCGCCTGCACCCACGCGCCATTGATATATGCAGCGTCACGCAACAACGATGCGTCTTTTAAGCCTAATGATTTTGCAGTTTGTTCTGATGACATCACTCCGTCTCCATCATGTTTTGACTGATTAATGAATAGCAACTACCGGACTTATGCGACATCGCGCTCGGCAGGGTGATCGCTTCTGATCATATAAATATGTCAGCCTTAGCTGGCATCCCGTGCCGCAATAAAATTGCCGTAAGTCCGCAATAAAAAGGAAAGCCTAAAGCAAAACAGCCAGGTCTGCTTGACCCGGCTGTTTTATTCAGATGAATTATTTTGATTTCATCTTTGTTATTTTGGTTTGGCTTCCTCGCGACGGTTGAAACCGGCAACCATATCAAAGCGAAATAAGCGGCATTCCAGCGCACCATTAAAGAACGGAGTTTTGCGCGATTCTTTTAAACGCAGCATCTTCGGCACAGTCAGATCGGCAGTGAATAAAAAGACGCTCCAGCCGGCAAAACGTTGTTTCAAGGTGGTGCTGAAGGCACTGAAAAATTCTTTTGCCAGATCGTCGGTTTCCAGCGAGCTGTCGCCACGCACGCCGATACGTTCGCCATACGGTGGATTAGTCAGCAATATGCCTGGCTGCGTTGTCGGTGCCTTGATTTCCTGCGCTTCGATCTGTTTCAGCGGCACTTCAAAACGGATGCCCGCTTTATTCAGATTATTGCGCGTCATGACGACCATATCGCCGGAAATATCGCTGCCGAAAATCGTCGGTTCAGCGGGCAAAGGATTTGGCTTCGCGGCGGCTTTGATAGCAGCCCACGCATCAGCATCAAACTGATGAAATTTTTCAAAGCCAAATTCGCGTTTTAATCCCGGTGGAATTCCCGCCAAAATTTGTGCGGCTTCAATCAGTATCGTGCCGGAACCGCACATAGGATCGAACAAAGGCACGCCCGGTTTCCAGCCCGCCGTACGCAACAAACCTGCGGCCAGATTTTCACGCAAAGGTGCGTCACCGGTTTCCATACGCCAGCCGCGCTTAAACAAAGGTTCACCAGAAGTATCGAGATAAATCGTGAAATTATGCGCATCGAGAAAACCGACGATACGCATATCCGGTGTTTTCGTATCGACCGAAGGACGCTGGGTAAACTGATCACGGAAACGGTCACAAATCGCATCTTTGATTTTCAGTGTGATGAATTCCAGACTCTTGACCGGTGATTTCACTGCCGTGACGTCGACGCGTATCGTGTGGTGATAGCCGAACCAGTCTTCCCACGCCTGCGCTAACACCAGATCGTAAATATCGTTTTCATTCGAGTAACTCGCATGCGCCATACGCATCAGCACGCGTGAAGCAATACGGGAATGCAAATTGATGCGCCAGCCGTCCTGCAAACTGCCGGAACAATGCACACCACCCGGCACTTGATTATGCACCGCCATGGTTTTATCCATCGCAGCGATTTCGTTCAACTCTTCAGCGAGAGCGATTTCCATGCCGCGCGGGCATGGACAAAAATAGGAATGACGTGTCATGGGGAACCTTTTATCCGTTGTAATTCAAAAAATACAGGGTGAGCATGGCTCCCCCCTCACTACAGTAGCACGCTGCGATTTTTCTTCAGCAACGCACTGCCTTTTGTCGCCAATCAGAAAGGCTTGACGACAACTAATATCACGACGATCAGCAATAAAATCACCGGCACTTCGTTAAACCAGCGGAACCAGACATGGCTGCGCTTATTCGTACCTTTTTCAAATTTTTTCAGCAAACTGCCGCAGGCATGGTGATAGCCAATCAGCAAAATCACACACAATAATTTTGCATGCAACCAGCCATTACCGGGGCCTTTGCCGATGCCGTAGCCCAGCCACAAATACCCACCAAGCAACACCGCTGGCACCATCAGCATCGTGGAAAAGCGATACAACTTACGAGCCATCAGCAACAAGCGTCCGGTGCTGGTGGTGTCGGTTTCCATCGCCAGATTCACCAGTATGCGCGGCAGGTAAAACAAGCCAGCAAACCATGACGTGACAAACAGAATGTGCAGCGCTTTAATCCAGAGCATAATTTGCTTTCAAAATAGCTTACAAAGTGACGTTCAACAATTTACTGACGAACTTCGCCGTGACCAAACACGACGTATTTTAACGACGTTAAACCTTCCAGTCCGACCGGGCCACGCGCATGCAGCTTGTCATTGGAAATGCCGATTTCAGCCCCCAGCCCGTATTCAAAACCATCCGCAAAACGGGTTGAGGCATTCACCATCACAGAAGCCGAATCCACCTCACGCAGGAAACGCAGCGCGCGGCTGTAATCTTCGGTGATGATCGCTTCGGTATGCTTAGACGAGTAGTCATTGATGTGCGTCATCGCCGCATCGATATCCGCGACGACTTTGACCGCCAGCACCGGCGCCAGATATTCTGTGCTCCAGTCTTCTTCGGTGGCTTGCGCGAGATAAGGGTAGCCCGCCAAAATCGCTGTCGCTGCGGGGTCGCAACGCAATTCGACTTGTTTGGCCTCATACAGTTTTGCCAGCGGCGGCAATACCTGCGCTGCAATTCTTTCTGCGACCAGTAAAGTTTCCATCGTATTGCAAGTACCGTAACGATGGCATTTGGCATTGAATGCAACGTCCAGCGCTTTTTGCAGATCGGCTTTATCGTCGATATAGACGTGGCAGATACCATCGAGATGCTTGATCATCGGCACGGTCGCTTCCTGCATCAGGCGGGCGATCAGACCTTTGCCGCCACGCGGCACGATCACGTCAACATACTGCGGCATGGTGATCAGTTCGCCAACCGCAGCGCGGTCAGTGGTTTCTACGATCTGCACTGCATCAGCAGGCAAACCAGCACCCGCCAGCCCTTCTTTCACCAGTTTTGCCAATGCCTGATTGCAGTGAATGGCTTCTGAGCCGCCGCGCAGTATCGTCGCATTGCCGCTCTTGATGCACAGACCTGCCGCATCAACGGTCACATTCGGGCGCGCTTCGTAAATGATGCCGATCACACCGAGTGGCACACGCATCTGCCCGACTTGTATACCGGTCGGACGATACTTCATGTTGGATATTTCACCGATAGGATCAGCGAGGCTGACGATTTGCTCCAGACCTTCTGCCATCGTGGCAATCGCTTTCTCTGACAAAGTCAGCCTATCGAGCATCGCGGCTTCCATGCCATTGGCGCGGGCAGCGGCGAGATCGAGTTCGTTGGCGGCGCGCAATGCAGCTGCGTCGCGCCGGATCGCGGCAGCAATCAGACTCAACGCCAGATTTTTTGCCGCCGTATCCGCTTTTGCCATCGCCCGCGATGCCGCGCGGGCGCGGGCGCCGAGATCGTTCATGTAATGTTTGATGTCCATCATGTCATTTTGGGAGCTTTATATACTCCCCCGTGTATTTTTTAAAGCCCTTTATTTACAAGGACATTAGGTGTGTTTTTAAGGATACTCCCCCAATTTCAGGGATTTTTGGCATTTCCGGCAGTGCTGCGACGGCAGTTCAGGCGGCGGTCGCGACTTTTAATCCCAACTGCAGCAGCGCATCCCAGGCGTCGCCGGCAAATGCTTTGGCACGTAAACCTTTGACCATCTTATCGACTTGCGAGGCTTCTTGCAGCGCTGTTTGCAAGGTCTGCAAACTGACTCTGCGTAATGCCGGGTCCATGAGTTTTTCTCTGGGTCCCCAAATTCTGTATTCTTTCAGCAGGGCAGATAACGGTCGCCCTTGTTGCATGCCGGATTTCAGTTTCAGTAAAGTGCGGATTTCTTCCGCCATCGCCCACAACACCAGCGGCAATGCTTCACCTTCACCTTTAAGTCCGTTCAGCATCCGCGATAAACGGGCAACATCGCCAGCCAGCATCGCTTCATTGAGTTTGAACACATCATAACGGGCAACATTCAGCACCGCGTCGTGAATTTGTTCAAAGCTGAGTTTGCCTGCCGGATGCAGTAAAGCGAGTTTTTGTATTTCCTGATGCGCAGCAAGCAGATTGCCTTCGACGCGATCGGCGATGAAATCCAGACTTTGCCGGTCCGCACTTTGTTGCTGCAAGGCGAGCCGCTGACTGATCCAATTCGGCAAATGATTGCGCTCGACCAGTGGAATATCGATGTACACCGCCGCTTGTTGCAAACTGCTGACCCAGGCTGCTTTTTGCGTTGCCCAATCGAGCTTGGGCAAGGTAATCAGCGTCAGATTATCCGGCGACAGATTTGCCACATAATCCTGCAGCGCTTGTCCGCCATCCTTGCCGGGCTTGCCGGTCGGAATGCGCAGATCGATCAGTTTTTTATCGCCAAACAGCGACTGCGACTGATTCGCTGCCAGCAGCGCACCCCATTTGAAACTGCGCTCGACGGTTAAAATTTCACGCTCATAAAAGCCCTGCGCTTTGGCCGCGCGACGGACTTTGTCCGCAGCTTCCAGCGCGAGTAAATGCTCATCGCTGGTGATCACATACAGTGGTGCCAGCGTTTTCGCCAGATGGCCATCGAGGGCATCGAAGCGCAACTGCATTTATTGATCCATCTTCACAACTGACAGGCGGCGCATGATCTGCTGCACCAGGTCACTTTGCATATCGCGGTACAGCAAGGCTTCTTCGGATTCTTTCGCCAACACCTGTGCTTCATTGAACGTGATCGTGCGTTTCAGTTGCACCGTCACTGGCTCCAGATATTCTTTACCGACCGCATCACGCAAACGGAAACGGAAGTTATACAGCAGATTGTATTCACGTACCCGGCCCTGGCTATTCAAGGACAGAATTTGCTTTTCACGGGTTTCGCTGAGGACATCCAGTATTACTTCCGCATCTTTCGCCTCAGCCGTGATCTGCGTCTGCCCGTTCGCGCGTATCTGACGTTTTAACTCGCCGCCCAGCGATGAACCATCAGACAGGCCGATATAAATACTTTTAAATGGAAAGCTGACCGGTCCACGCAAGGCAAAACCGCATGCAGACAAACTCACCAGCATGGCTATCGCTAGCAGCCATGTCAGTTGACGTGAAAAAACAGAACGCATGCGGATGACTCCTGTAACAAAAATTAAGCGACGATATTGACCAGTTTACCCGGTACAACAATAATTTTCTTCGGCGCACCTTCGATGAAACGCTGCACGCTTTCGCTGGCCAGCGCGGTGGCTTCTATCGTGGCTTTATCCGCATCTTTACTGACCTTGATGCTGCCGCGTAGTTTGCCGTTCACCTGTACCATCAGTTCGATTTCATCCTGCACCAGTGCTGCTTCATCGACTTGCGGCCATGGCGCATCGATCAGCTCGCCAAGCTCGGCAGCAAAGCCCATTTCCTGCCACAGCGCATGCGTGATGTGCGGGCAAACCGGATACAGGCCGCGCAACAAAACGCTGAATGCTTCACGCAATGCAGCGGCCGAACCTTCGGCTTCCGATTTGAATGACTCTATCGTGTTGAGTAACTTCATCGCACCGGAAACCACAGTGTTGTATTGCAGGCGATCATAATCGGCATCGATTTGTTTCAATGTCAGATGCACTTCACGGCGCAATACTTTCACATCCGCCGCGTAATTCGCCGGTGCTGTCGCACCAGTGGCAATCGTCGCAGACAATTTCAATGCTGATGCCCACAGGCGGCGCAGGTAACGCGAGGCACCTTCGACACCGCTGCTGCTCCAGGCAGCACTTTGATCCGGTGGGCCTGCAAACATCGTGAACAGACGTGCCGTATCAGCACCGAACTGGGTGATGATGTCTTTTGGTTCAACCACGTTGTTTTTGGATTTCGACATTTTTTCTATGCCGCCCATTTGCACTGGCTGACCATCAGATTTCAGGCTCGCCGATACCGGACGGCCTTTGTCGTCGTGTTGTACTTCGATTTCATTCGGATAGAACCAGGTCTTCTTACCGCTGGCATCTTCGCGGTAGAACGATTCGTTCAGCAACATGCCTTGCGTGAACAGATTCTTGAATGGCTCGTCAATCTTGACCAGACCCATATCGCGCATCGCTTTGGTCCAGAAACGGGCGTACAGCAAATGCAATACCGCATGTTCAACACCGCCGATATACTGATCCATCGCCATCCAGTAATCATTGCGTTCATCGACCATCGTCGTCGCATCCGGGCAGGTATAGCGCATGAAATACCAGCTGGAATCGACGAAAGTATCCATGGTGTCGGTTTCACGCTGAGCTGGCTTGCCGCATTTAGGGCAAGGAACATTCAGGAACGCTGCATGCGTTTTCAGCGGATTACCGGAACCATCAGGAATACATTCGGTTGGCAATACCACCGGTAAATCTTCGTAAGGCACAGGTACATCACCGCAGCATTCGCAACGAATGATAGGAATCGGCGTGCCCCAGTAACGTTGACGAGAAATGCCCCAGTCGCGCAAGCGCCAGGTGGTTTTTTTCTCGCCGACGCCTTTGGCTGCGAGATCAGCGGCGACAGCATCTACCGCTGCCTTATAGCTCAGTCCGTCGTATTTGCCGGAATTGACTGTCACGCATTTCTGTTTGTCGCCATACCAGTCAGCCCATGCGTCAGTGGTAAAGCTCTCACCTTCAACAGTCACAACTTGTTTGATCGCAATGCCGTATTTTTTGGCAAACGCAAAATCGCGTTCGTCATGTGCAGGTACGCCCATCACAGCGCCGTCGCCATAAGTCATCAGCACATAATTGCCGACCCAGACTTCGACTTGCTCACCGGTCAGCGGATGCGTGACGAATAAGCCCGTTGGCAGACCTTCTTTTTCCTTGGTCGCCATTTCGGCTTCCGTCGTACCACCGGCTTTGCATTCTTCGATGAACGCTGCCAGTTTTTCGTTATTTTTTGCAGCGACAGTCGCCAGCGGATGCTCCGCCGCCACGGCGCAGAACGTCACGCCCATGATGGTGTCTGGACGAGTCGTGAAGACATACATTTTGCCGTCTTGTACCAAGGCGCCGGTGTCGTCTTTGATCTCGTGACTGAATGCAAAGCGCACGCCTTCGCTCTTGCCTATCCAGTTACGCTGCATGGTGCGCACTTGTTCTGGCCAGCCATCGAGCGTATCGATACTGCTCAGCAATTCCTCGGCGTATTGGGTGATGCCGAAGTAGTAACCGGGGATTTCACGTTTTTCCACCAACGCTCCAGAGCGCCAGCCGCGACCATCAATCACCTGCTCATTCGCCAGCACGGTCTGATCAATCGGGTCCCAGTTCACGACCTGAGTTTTTTTGTAGGCGATGCCTTTTTCCAGCATCTTCAGGAACAGCCACTGGTTCCAACGGTAGTAATCGGGATCGCAGGTCGCTACTTCACGTGACCAGTCGAATGCCAGCCCCAGCGGTTCCATCTGCGACTTCATGTCTTCGATATTCGCGTAAGTCCATTCTGCCGGTGATTTTTTATATGCAATCGCGGCATTTTCGGCGGGCAGACCAAATGCATCCCAGCCCATCGGCATCAACACGTTATACCCCTTCATACGCAGCTGGCGGGCCAGCATGTCGTTGATGGTGTAGTTACGCACGTGACCCATGTGCAGCTTGCCGGAAGGGTAAGGCAGCATGGAGCAGGCGTAGTATTTGCCTTTAGGGAAACGTGGATTGTTTTCTACGGCCTTATAGGCGTCGATTTTTTTCCAATGGGATTGCGCCGATTGCTCGACGTCGGAGGGCGTGTATTTTTCTTGCATGGCGTGACCAGAAGTAGATGCGGAAATGACTCAGAACCTTAGATTATAACTGGTTCAGGGGTGATATTGAGCAATGCTTGCGAGCATCAGGGTTTGGCAGCGACCGGTTCCGTCACGGGTTGCATCACAAACGCAATTTTGTTCAACCCCTGCACCTGCGCCGCCGCCATCAGTTGCGCAATCATGTCGTAACGGGTGGATTTGTCGGCGCGTAATTGCAGATCGGGTTGCGGCTGTTGCAAAGCTGCCTGCCGGAAACGGGGCTCCAGCGCCGCCAGATCTGTCGCAACGCCCTGCAGATAAATGATGCCTGCGGCATCAATCGCAATTTGCAGCGATTCTGGCTGTTGCTGACTGGCCTTCGCCGTAGCTTGTGGTAAATCCAGTTTGATTGCCGGCGTCATCAGTGGTGCGGCGATGATGAAAATCACCAGCAACACCAGCATCACATCCACCATAGGAGTGACATTGATATCGGCCATGCTGTGCATCTGTGATCGTCCGGCTTTGTCATTAAACGAACCAAACGCCATGCTTACACCTGTTTTTCAGAATGTTGCTGATCGCCGTCGCGACTGCAATGCGCATGCAGATCGTGCGCGAAGCCATCAAGCTCAGCGAATGTCATACGATTGAAACGATTAAAAACATTGTAAGCAAGCACAGAAGGAATGGCGACGATCAGACCAAAGGCAGTCATGATGAGCGCTTCACCGACCGGCCCGGCAAGCTGATCTATCTGTATCGTACCTGCGGACGATATCGTCGTCAGCGCATGATAAATGCCCCATACCGTACCAAGCAAGCCAACAAACGGCGCAGTGGAACCAACGGAGGCCAGCACCGTCAGGCCATTTTCGAGACGACTTGTGGTTACCTGCAGTTGCTGGCGCAAAGCACGCGTCAGTGCGTCATTCAGACTGCTGTCAGCACTCAATGTTGATGCACGCTGAGCGGCATCCATTGCCGACATCGCCGCTACCGCCAACGACAGATACACCTGCTCTTTATCGCGCTGTTGTAACAGCATCTGCGCATCGGCCATACTCGGCGCGAGCCAGAATTTCGGCAAGAACGGCGCTGCTTTACGCACACGCCAAAAAGACCAGACTTTGGCAAAAATCAGCGCCCAGCTCAACAGAGACATCAGCAGTAAAAGATAGGCGATGGCATGCCCGAACTGATCTGCCTGCTCCCAGTAATGCGCGATTGCAGCGTTCATGCGATAGATAAGTTAGTGGTTATTCAGCCCGAGTACGTCGTACATATCGAACAGTCCGGTCGCCTTATCATTCAGGAAACGTGCCGCCCGCAGACTGCCGTGCGCGTAGGTGACCCGACTGGAAGATTTATGCGAAATTTCTACGCGCTCACCGATACCGGCGAACAACACCGTGTGATCGCCGACAATGTCACCACCACGTATCGTCGCAAAACCAATCGAAGACGGATCACGTTCGCCCGTCACACCTTCGCGCGCAAAGACGCCGACTTCTTTCAGATCGCGTCCCAACGCATCCGCAATCACCTCGCCCATTTTGAGCGCAGTACCGGAAGGCGCATCAACTTTATGCCGGTGATGTGCTTCAACGATTTCGATGTCATAGCCTTCGGCGAAACTCTTGGCTGCCATTTCCAGTAACTTCAGCGTGACATTAACGCCAACGCTCATGTTCGGCGCAAAGACAATCGCGGTTTGTTTGCCCGCTGCTGCGATTGCCGCTTTACCGGCATCGTCAAAACCTGTCGTGCCGACAATCATTTTGATGCCGTGCGCTGCACAGTAGTCGAGATGCTTCAACGTCCCTTCAGGACGTGTGAAGTCAATCAGAAATTCTGCGTTGGCCAATGCCTTAGCCAGATCAGACTCAATCAACACACCGGCAGGTTTGCCCAGAAATACGCCAGCGTCGGTACCTATTGCCGGGGAACCGGCAACATCCAACGCACCGGCCAGCACCATGTCGTCTGCGTTGCTGATAGCTTCAATCAGCATTTTCCCCATGCGGCCGGAAGCGCCCGCCACCGCTACTTTTAATGCAGTCATACCAGCTTTCTTTATTTTTTATCTTTTTTCTTCGGCGTGCCGTCGAGATCATTCAGCGACTCAACTTTATCTAAGCCCAGCGCCGACTCGGTAATCCTTGCCAGATATTCTTTTTCCGTTGGCAGACTACCGCCTTCAAATTTAGAAACCGTATTGTTTTTAAAATGAATGGTGACCTGACTGACTACCTGCTCGCCATTCGGCTTAGTCAGGCGGAAAGGATAATCCCAGCGGTCTTCGTGGAACATATCGGTCAACAAAGCGGTACCGAGCACAAAACGGACTTGCTCACGCGTCATCCCTTCTTTGATCTGCGCCATCATTTCCTGAGAAACGAAGTTACCTTGCTGAACGGTAATACGATATGGGGAAATATAGCCCAGGAATTTACTCACCCCTGTCGGTGCGTATATTTGCGTACCGGCCGTTGCTGACACAGCTTTGTCCGCCACTGGCGGTTTCGATGCGCAAGCAGATACGCCCAGTAATAATGTCATGCCTGCAAGCCGGATGGCTTTACCTTGAACAGATTTTGAAAACAACAATCGCATAGGTACCCTCAGTAATTGAGCAACATGCCCTAAAACCCGATATCATAAAGCAGATAGCCCTCTTTTGACCGAAAACATGACAAACAGCACTCCAAATCTGAAAGCCAGCGGACTTAAAGCAACCTTGCCACGCCTGAAAATCCTCGAAATTTTCCAAAGTAGTAAGGTTCGCCATCTGACTGCAGAAGACGTCTATAAAATACTTTTGAATGAAAATATGGATGTCGGTCTGGCAACTGTCTACCGCGTTCTGACACAATTTGAGCAGGCGGGTCTGCTGCACCGGAATCATTTTGAAACTGGCAAAGCTATTTTTGAATTAAACGAAGGCTCACACCATGATCATCTGGTCTGCCTCGATTGCGGTCGCGTTGAAGAGTTTTTTGATGCGGAAATTGAACAGCGCCAGCATACCATCGCTCTGGAGCGCGGCTTTAAAATCGCAGAACATTCACTCGCGATCTACGGTAGTTGCACGAAAGAGAACTGCGAGCACAAAAATTAAGTATCAACGTGCTCATACCAATGAGCATTGAAGCGCTTGTAACAGGATGCGTGGGTGCGTTGGGTTATTTTTTTATTTTTGCAGCGACACCAGCAACGGTATCGATAATTTTCTGCGCATTAAATGGTTTCAGAATAATGCCATGTATGCCTGATTTCACCGCTTCCGACAAAATGTCCTTATCGTGACTCGCTGTCACCAGCAATATTCTGGTATCAGGCAACATATCTTTAAGTTTTGGCAGCACATCAAGACCACTGACTTTGGGCATCACCACATCCAGCATAATCACGTCCGGCCGTAGTTTGAGCGCCATATCCAACCCGGTTCCACCGTCTGTCGCCTCACCTGCAACCGTGTATCCCTCGTTGCGCAACACGACACGTAACACTTCGCGGGTAATATCGTTGTCGTCGATGAGTAATATGGAAATATTTTTATTTAACATCGCATGTCTCTTTTACTGACTCAAGGCGTTAGAAAGTAATTTCGCCGTAATATCGACTATCGGTATCACTCTTTCATACGCCATCCGCGTCGGACCGATCACACCCAGGGTGCCGACAATCTTACCGTTAACCTCATACGGCGCAGTGACAACGCTCATCTCATCCATAGGCAACAACTGCGATTCCCCACCGATAAAAATCTGCACCCCCGTCGCTTTACACGATACATCCAGCAATTGCATCAGACTGCTCTTTTGCTCGAACATGTCGAACAGCTTACGCAGTGATGTCATGTTGGAGGATAAATCCTGCACATTCAGCAAATTGGTTTTTCCTGAAATAACCATTTCATCACTTTGCTCAGACAAGGCATCACTGCCCGCTTCGACAGCGGCTTGCATCAGACTGGTCATATCTGTTTGCAACTGCCGTAATTCGTTATTAATACCGAGGCGCGCATCTTCAAAAGCATGTCCGCTGAAATTCTGATTCAGATAATTAGCTGCCTGCGACAACTGCGCCGGGGTGTAATCAATATCCGTCAGGAGCAAGCGGTTATGCACTTCTCCGGTCGGTGCCACAACTACCAGCAAAATGCGTTTTTCCGACAGACGCAGGAATTCGACCTGCTGAAAAATTGATTCGGTTTTCGGCGTCATAACAACACCGGCAAATTGCGACAACGAGGATAATATCTGTGCGGCATTCGCAATAATTTTTTGCGGGGGTTGAGATAACAAACCCGATTGCAGCCGGGATTCCAGCCCCAGTTCACTGATTTCCTGCACCGTCAGTAATTTATCAACAAATACGCGATAACCTTTGGGAGTGGGAACGCGGCCAGCCGACGTATGCGGGCTGGCAACCAAACCCATCTCCTCCAGATCAGCCATCACATTACGGATCGTCGCCGGCGACAGATCAAGGCCGGAAATTTTTGAGAGAGCACGCGAACCTACAGGCTGACCGTCGGCGATGTAGCGTTCTACGAGGGCTTTTAAAAGAGTTTGAGCGCGAGTGTCTAGTAGCATCTGTTCATTTTATGCGACTGAAGCAAACATGAACATAGAAAACTTCATAACCATTTTGTCAAATCATGTAAATTTTTAAATTCTGCATCAGGCTGAATATGTTGATGGCGCTCATCCTTGATCTCCAGACTATGCCGGTTCATCCATGCCCCACGCAATCCTGCCTGTTGCGCGCCTTGCACGTCGAGCAATAAATCATCGCCGACATATAAGGCTTCGTGCGGCGCTACGCCCAACGCGTCACAGGCGGCGAGAAATATGCGCGGATCAGGTTTTGCGCAACCAAACTCACGTGCCGCAATCGATGTACGGAAATGTGAAGCAAGACCAATTTCACGCAGATCAGCAAAGCCATTTGAGACCGAGCCCAACAGAACCCGCTGCGACAATACCTTTAGCGCCGGAACGACATCATCATACAAACTCACCTTATTGCGGGCATCGGCAAATACCGCCATGGCCTGATCGGCCTTCGCGACAGGCACATCATGTTCTGCGAATATCTGGCTAAGCAAGGTATGTCGCAAAACCCACAGGTCGTATTGAAAACGGGGATCGGTTGGTACCAGCTTATTGCGACGTTGCCGCATTGATTCGACGGAATAATTCGCTGCCACTGCTGGCACATGTTCCTGCATCCACTGATACAAGCTCGCTTCCGCATGTTGAATCACCGGCGCAACCGGCCACAAGGTATCGTCTAAATCCAGTAATACAGCTTTAATTGTCATAAATAGCAGTCAGTTGATTCATTTCTACGCTAATTATGGTCTAATCTGACGAATCACGTCACCACTCTTTTTTTATGACTGTCCCTTCAAAAACGATTGCACTTGTTGGTAAATTTAATGCTCCCGGTATAGCAGAATCAATGAGTGAACTCGCCAGCTTTCTTGACCGCGCAGGCAATACGGTTGTAGTCGAAGCTGAAACGGCGCAATACATAGAATTACCGGGGTTTCAGGCCATGTCAGTCGCAGACATAGGAAAACATGCAAATGCCGCGATTGTGGTCGGCGGCGACGGTACGATGCTCGGTATCGCCCGGCAACTGGCGCAATACCATATCCCGCTGATAGGCATTAATCAGGGGCGACTCGGTTTCATTACAGATATCCCGCTTGATCGTATGATTCCGGTGATTGCTGAGATGCTGGAAGGTAAATACGTCTCTGAACGGCGCAGCCTGTTGCAGGCTATCGTTGTCCGTGAAGGACATCAGATCTTCAGCGGTCTCGCCTTTAACGACATTGTAGTGTCTCGTGGGACCGGTTCCGGCATGGTCGAGCTCAGTGTCGAAGTCGATTCTCATTTCATGTATAACCAGCGCTCGGATGGGTTGATTGTCTCCACCCCGACTGGCTCCACTGCGTATTCTCTCTCAGCAGGCGGGCCGCTGCTGCACCCCAGCCTGAGCGGCATCGTCATGGTGCCGATCGCACCGCATGCTTTATCGAATCGCCCTATCGTGCTGCCGGAAAGCAGCGAAATCGTGATCGAAATCGTTGCTGGACGCGACATCAGCGTCAACTTTGACATGCAAACCTTTGCCAGCCTGTTGCGTCAGGATCGCATCGTCGTCAAACGTTCCAACCACACGGTGACTTTCCTGCATCCTCAGGACTGGAATTATTACCATACGCTGCGGGAAAAACTGCACTGGAACGAATACCCTACCGTGGAAGGTGCGCTGAATTAATGGCAAACGGCTCTCCGCTGAATTTGGGGGATGCGAGACGCTGCTTATAGGGTTACTTATTGCTAAAATAGCTTTGCTAATCCAGTCTGAATTTTTTCCTTTTTTCATTTCGTTTTTTTATTTCGTTTTTTTATTTTTAACTACTCCTGCTCCTATGCTGCGCACGCTTGCCATTCGTGATTTTGTCATTGTTGATGTTCTTGAACTGGAATTTTCATCCGGCTTCAGTGTCCTGACGGGTGAAACCGGCGCAGGTAAGTCGATACTGATCGATGCACTGACACTGGCGTTAGGCGGGCGTGGCGATGCGAGCATGGTGCGCGAATCTGCCGCAAAAGCAGATATCTCTGCCGAATTTTCGATCTCGGATAGTGTCCAGCAATGGCTGCTGGAAAATGAATTCAGCGATCCTGAGCAACAGTTGATTCTGCGCCGCACGATCGATAATGCTGGACGCTCGAAAGCCTGGATCAACGGCATCACAGCCACCGCGACGCAATTACGCGAACTGGGTGATCTGCTGGTCGATATCCATGGGCAACACGCGCATCAGTCTTTACTCAAAGCGGATGCACAACGCTCGCTGCTGGATATGCAAGGCGGCTTACAAGAGAACGCCGCAGAAGTTGCAACGCGTTACAAAGCCTGGCGTAATCTGAGCCGGCAGCGCGAAGAATTTGAAACCAACGCCAAGAATGTCTTGCAAGAGCGCGAGCGTCTTGAATGGCAGGTAGGTGAACTCGACAAATTGCAAATCAAAGCAGGCGAATGGGAAAACATCAGTCAGGAACACAGCCGTCTGGCACATGCAGCAAGCCTGCTTGATGGCGCGCAAGAAGCGGCAGCACTGATTTCTGATTCAGAACATCCAGTGCTATCGCAATTGACTGCAGTACAACAAAAATTACTCAAGCTGCTGGATTACGATGCCGCGCTGAAACCAGTCACCGAAGCGCTGGAATCTGCCTGCATCAATTTGCAGGAAACAACTTATGCGCTGAACGATTATCTGAATCGCACCGAGCTCGATCCGGCACGCTTACGTGAAGTCGAACAACGCGTCGAAACCATACATACCACTGCGCGTCGCTTTCACGTCGCTCCTGAATATTTACATCAGGAATTTGCAACTTTATCTGAGCAATTAAAACAGTTGTCCGATGCCAGTGATATGGATGCGCTTCGCTTGCAGGAAGAAAAAGCGTATCAGCATTATCTGCAAGCCGCACAACAACTGAGCAAAGCGCGCGAAAAAACAGCAAAAACACTGAGTGTCGCGGTAACGGCAGCGATGCAGGAATTAAGCATGGCCGGTGGCAGTTTTGCCATCAGTCTGAATCCATGTGAGGCTGCTGCATACGGTATCGAGCAGATTGAATTTTTAGTCGCTGGTCATGCCGGAGTGCAAGCCCGTCCGCTGGCAAAAGTGGCGTCTGGTGGCGAGCTGGCGCGCATCTCCTTAGCCATTTCCGTCATCACTTCAGGTGCGACGGCAACACCTACCTTGATTTTCGACGAAGTCGACAGCGGTATTGGTGGCGGTGTTGCAGAAGTAGTCGGACGCTTACTGAAACGTCTGGGACAAGACCGTCAGGTATTGTGCGTCACCCATTTACCGCAAGTGGCGAGTCAGGCGAATCAGCATTTTCAGGTCAGCAAAACGAATCACAACGGCAAAACCATCTCTCATATCGACGTGCTTGATAACAAGCAACGCGTCGAAGAAATCGCCCGCATGCTGGGTGGCATAGAAATCACCGCAACCACTCGTAAACACGCCAGAGAATTACTGGCCTCTTAAAAAAATAAATACCATGCGCTTTCTGAAAGAACCTGATTACTCCCACGGAAAAATCGGAAAAACGGCGGTCGTACTGATCAATCTCGGTACGCCGGATGCACCGACCAGACCGGCAGTGCGCCGCTATCTGAAACAGTTCTTATGGGACAGACGTATCGTCGAAGTACCCCGTGCAATCTGGTGGCTGATCCTGCATGGCATCATCCTGCCTTTCCGCTCCGGTCAGTCAGCGAAGAAATATACGTCTATCTGGACCAATGACGGCTCACCGCTGAAAGTACACACGGAAAAACAGGCCGTACTACTGAAGGGCTATCTTGGCGAACGTGGTCATGAGGTACACGTCACTTATGCGATGCGCTACGGCACACCGTCGATACCCGATGTGCTGCAAAAGCTGAAAGCAGATGGTTATGATCGCTTATTGATTTTGTCGGCTTATCCACAATATTCTGCGACGACAACGGGATCGAATTTCGACGCGGTGTTCAGCCATTATCAACAGGTCAGAAATATTCCTGAACTGCGTCTGGTCAAAAATTATCATGATCACGAGGCTTACATAGAAGCGCTGCGGCTATCAGTGCTGGCAAGCTGGCAAACCAACGGCAGGCCGGAAAAACTGGTCATGAGTTTTCACGGTTTGCCAAAAGCATTTCTGTTGCGCGGTGACGTCTATCATTGTGAATGCTATAAAACCGCACGCCTGCTTGCTGAAAAGCTAGGCCTATCGAAAGATCAGTACATCGTCACTTTCCAGTCGCGTTTAGGAAAAGCCGAATGGCTGCAACCTTACACTGCACCAACGGTAACGCAACTCGCCAAAGATGGGGTGCGGCGCGTTGATGTGATCTGCCCCGGCTTCATCGCCGACTGCCTGGAAACGCTGGAAGAAATTGCGATGGAAGTACGGGCCGATTTTCTGCAAGCCGGTGGTAAAGAATTTAATTACATTCCTTGTCTGAACGAATCGCCATCCTGGTTACGCGCTCTGGCGGAAATTGCGGAACAACATCTGATCGGCTGGCCAACCATGCTGACGGTCAGCATGCGCGAAGAACAGAAGCAACAGGCGCTGCTCAGCCGCGCCGAAGCCAAACGCATGGGTGCGAATCAATAAGCGCCAGAGACATGACGACAGCCACATATTTTATCGGTGACATTCAAGGTTGCGACGGTCAGTTGGGTGAACTGCTGCATCGCATAGAACAGCACTCACGTTCCGCCCGCTATCTGTTTGCCGGTGATCTGGTGAATCGCGGTCCGAAATCCTTGCAGACTCTGCGTCGCGTCCGTGCTTTGCAACAAGCCGGGCGAGCAGAGAGTGTGCTTGGGAATCACGATCTGCATCTGCTGGCGGTTGCTCATGGCATACGTCCCGCGCATCGCAGCGATACGCTTACAGAAATATTAAATGCGCCGGATTGCGCTGAATTGCTAGAATGGTTGCGCCAGCGGCCGATGGCGATAACAGAGCAACAGCACTTACTGATCCATGCCGGACTTTTCCCATCGTGGTCAGCCGAAAAAACCATGGCACTCGCTGGTGAAGTGGAAACCATGTTGCGCAGTGCGGACTGGCTGGGCTTTTTACGGCAAATGTATGGCAATACTCCGGCTTACTGGGATGAAGGTTTACAGGGAGCAGATCGCTTGCGCTGCATCGTCAATGCCCTGACACGGATGCGTTTTTGCAGCATCGAAGGACAGATGGATTTTGCCAGCAAGGATGGCGTCGGTACTGCTCCGCAAGGACATGCGCCCTGGTTCGATCTGCCACGTGCCTCGGACAACAGCACGGTAGTGTTTGGTCACTGGTCCACCTTAGGACTGGTATTACGTTCCAATCTGATCAGCCTTGATACCGGTTGCGTCTGGGGCGGTAAGCTGACCGCAGTTGCTCTTCACAACAGAACGCTGGTACAGATCGACTGCCCGCAACAGCAAAGACCTGGCTGATATAAGCAACATTTTTCCCATTAGAAACAATCTAACGGCAAGTGCGCTCAGCCCACTTGCCGTTGTTGTATTCATGACGGCGACGACGCAAAACAGTTGTGAACAATGTTTAAAACATTACATTCAAATAATAATTTAGCAAAATTCTGATCTATACTTCCAGATAACAAATTTGTTACATTTATTACGTTTTTAAACATGTGCCTGCGCGCAAAATCTGGGAAAAATATATGGATCCGAATGAATTTCTGCCCGCCACCCGAACAGAGTTTCACCGGACTTTTCTGAGCTGCATAGAAGCCGCAACACCGCACACACTGGAAGCCTTATTTAAAAAAGCCGAGGCCGCCCGCAGCTCAACAGAACAAAGAGATTATCTGCATGCCAGCATGCGCCTGCGGCAAGGCAGGCAAATGCTCGATGCCATGAGCGAAGCGATGGATGGCTTGCTGAACCGGAGCTTCCAGACCACCTACAATACGTTTCGCCCGGCATCCATCTTAAAAATGCAAAGCGACAGTCTGTCACTGGTCGATTCGCATGCGCTGGAAAACGAACTGCTGCTCAATGAAATTACGGCGCGTTTCCGTGCCGAAGCCGAAGAGCAGATACGCGATCTGAATATACGTATCGCTCTGTTGTTCAGTCAGGAAAAAATCAGCGAACGAGAGAATCCTTTCCGGCCGTATTTAATCACCCGCAGCATCGCCAGCGGCATAGAAAAATTTGAACTGGACGACGATATTTCTGCGGCCGTTATCGCACAGATTGCAGAAGATCTGACGCCACATATCGGTAAAATTTATGATGCAGTGAATAACTACTTCGCCGCCAAAGGGGTGGCAGCGGAACTACAGTTAAAAATCAAGAAAACACCGCCCGCTGCAACCACTGCAACCACGGCGACAACTGCCGCCGCGCCTGACACGGCCCCGCCGGTCAACGATAGTATGCCCTCCACGGATACGCATAATGAAGGTGCAATGCCGGGCGCGATGCATCAACAATCATTCTCAGGCAACGAAGGATTGCCTTCGCCAGCATATCCAGCGCAACAGTTACAAGCCACTCCGGCGGCGACACCGGTCAGCAAAGTCGAACAATTATTCAACAGCGTGCGGGATCTCGCAGCTGGAATAAGCGCCAGCAAAATCGGGTCAGCAACACAGCAATTCACTCAACAACTGGTGCAACAAGCCGCGTCTGCTTTTACATCACAGCCGAAAGTCGTTGCGCCGTATCCAGGATTGGACGGATACGCCGCGCCGTTGGCAGACCCAGGTCAGGCACGCGCCAGCGCATTTCAATGGCTGGAAAAAAATCAATCCGTCGGCTCGACCTTACGACAGTTATTCGGTGGCCACGGGGAGATAAACAGCACGAACGACAACGCAACAAATCGCACAGCCAATAGCGCCAGCAATAGTGTCAACAACAATCTTAACGCCAGCAATGGCGTAGCAACCGGCAATGCGGAAGGGCATGCCACCGACCAAACGCTGAACGGCGCCCACCATCTGCCGCACACAGCATACGGATCAGCACAAACCAGCGCGACACCAACGGCAAATAGCGACCATCGCAACCATTCCGATCCCGCTTACAGCATCACTGACAGCAATCATTCAGAGACCAGTACAGGCATAGTACGGTCGGTGCATGAGCTACAAAAAAATAACATCATTGCCGGCGAACAGATGTTCAATCATCTGGGCGGCATCCGTAATCTGATACTGGAGCAAAGAACCACGCTCAATGACATGACGGATAATGTCGATGAGCAGATGACCATTGATGTCGTCGCAATGCTGTTTGAATTTATTTTGAGCGACCCGCAGGTACCGGCAGAAATACGTGCGCAGCTGGGGCGATTGCAATTTCTGGTGCTGAAAATCGCCCTTCGCGATCAGACTTTGCTGACCCAGAAAGGGCATCCGGCACGCATGCTGATCAATCGTGTCGGCTCGATTTCACTGGGACTGAAACAGATAGATCCAACGGGTGCGCACATCACCCAGGAAATCTGCCGCATCGTCGAAACATTACTGGAAGACGACAGCGAAAATTCGCAATTATTCATCCGCATGCTCGATGAGTTTGATGCGTTTATCGCGCGCGAATTGCGCTCCAGTGAGCAAACGATTGCGCACACCGTAGAAGCTATCGAAACCGCGCAGAACCGCACTTTGCGCCTGGTGCATATCTCGGCGCAGTTACGCGAGGTCTTGCAAAAACTGCAGATTGATCCCTATCTGCGTGATTTTTTAGAAAATACCTGGGTACATGCGATCGAATATGCCGAACGTGAAGATGCCAAACGCGGTATCCGTTATCGCCTGCTGATTCCCGATCTGCTCTGGAGCATCGTCGCCAAACTGAACGAAGAAGACCGCACACAACTGTTCGCTTTGCTGCCCATCATACTGAACACGTTGCGCGAAGCACTGACTGCGATTCAGTGGAATAACGCTAAGCAGAAACATTTGCTCGACTGGCTGGTGGATGCTCATACGAATGCCTTGCGTACCGTGCAGCAGCCGCTTAACCCGCAGACACGTTCATTAAGCTTACCGGCAATTCATGAGCATTTTGCCGACTTCATCTATCACAACGAAGCCTCGCAGGAAGCATTGCACGAACAGTTGCGTGCGCCGGAAACCCAGCAAAGACTGGACAAAGCAATACGCGACCTCGACATTCAGGTGCAGATGCTGGATGAGTTTTTTGATAGCGAGTTAGCGACAGAAAGTGCCATTGGCGAAAAGCCCGCCGACGCCGTGGAATTTACACAGGAAGTCATACAGGAACGCCTGCGCAGCGGTATCAGCCTGGAAGTGAAACTGGGAATCAAACCCAGTATCGCCACGCTGAACTGGGTTGATCCATCACATCATAATCTGGTGCTGACGCTGGCAGGCAATGAAAAACCCTCGCTCGTCAGTGTGCGCATGTTCCGCCGCATGATTGCTCACGGTCGTGTGCGTTTTCTCGAAAATGAGCCGCTGTTTGAACGCGCAGTGCAAGCCTTACTGACTTCGGCAGATGCGATTGACCATCCCGCATTCGCTTGAACTTTATAACGACCTCGGGTGTCAGAGGCGATACTGCCAACCAGACCATCGCCTGTCATGACTGTGATCTATCGCCACGATGAGTGGGATGCTCAGCGCACAACCGTGCGGCTGTGCTCTGCACTACTGGCGGCGGGAGTCACGCTGCTATTGATATTAGCCCTGTCGCGTCCGCTCGATATCGTCAAGACGTCCGATACTTTCGTTCATCCAGTGTCAACCATGTTGTTGCAATTTCCACTGAATATCCGCCTGGCTGTCGACGCTGCGAAAGACGCGCCTGCGACTATGGCACCGGCCTCCGATGCTATGCGTAAGGTACACAACAAATCAGCCTCGACTACCGTATCAACAAGCGCTGCCGACATTCCTGAAAGCGTTAATGTACCTGTCTCTGCCAACGCTAACACTGCAAACGATTCAGTAACTCTGGATATCAGCCCGCAAAGTATTGCCAGAGCCTATCAGGCAAGTAAAAGTGAATTGCAGCAACGTGCCGAAGCCAGTGGCAAGACCCTGGAAAATGCGGCACCGGGTAAATATGAGCGTTTGCAGAAAGATTTACAGCAGGCGACGATTCCGGGATGTGCCGATGACGATGCATTAAAACATCGTCCGGCAAAAATCGGCGGCGTTTCCTTTATCGGTTTACTCGCAGCACCGTTCTGGGCACAGGCGGCGATATCGGGGAAATGTCGCTGACTCTGCCGCGACAGAAGACCGCCTGAGTCATACAACGGCTGCTGGACGCCTGAAAATACTCCCGGGGAGTATTTTTTAAAGCCTTTTATTAACGCTGAGAATAAGCGGTTTTCTTCATATACTCCCCATAAAACCAATTTTTAAGGAGTATCGGCGCGGGTTTACGGCACGCAGATGGACGCTGAGCACACCGGAAAAAATCGCCAACACAAGGACGTCAGAAATACCGTTTTTATCCGGCGTTTTTTCGTGCATTTTTTGTCCGGCGCTTTTGTCCGGCGTTTTTGTCCGTCTAATCAGGCAGCTATTGCGATAGTCCTAATTCTCGCATTACCAGTTCGTGCGCTTGCAAGGCGATATCGCGGCGATGCGCACCTTCTGTCGCAATCGCTGGCAGGCGGATCACTTCTGCAGTCATGCGTGGCGCTCTTAAGATCGTGCTCATGCTTTCGGCAAACGTCATGTCACCAATGAAATCGGCTGCCGGATGAAATTTTCCTTGTGCATCAACGTAGCGCAGCACGAAAGGCTGCACCGGCACTTTGGCCTCTATCGCCGCTTCAAATAAATTGGCGTGAAATGGCAGCACCGTGCCCTGCGCTGCAGTAGTCCCTTCGGGGAAAAAAGCGATCCGTTTGCCATCATGAATCTGATGCACCAGACCTTCGTAAATCCGCCGCACTTCACGCTGCTTGCCGCGCGCTAAAAAGATGGTTCCGGCTTTTTCGCATAACCAGCCGAGCACAGGCCAGGAGCGGATATCTGCTTTCGCAACAAAGTGGCAGGGATGCACCGTGTTGATGACGAAAATATCGAGCCAGGACACGTGATTCGAGACAATCAGCGCCCTTTCGGCAAACAGCCCCTGGCTGGCATCCTTAAACACGACATCCACCGTGCAGATTGCCATCAGTTGCTTCGACCAACGCTGCACCAGCGCTTCTCTTCTGGCTGCTCCGACTAAAGGAAAGAGCACGGCGCAAGTCAGCAAACCTGCGACCAGATGAAGAAAAACGCGGAAAAAATGCCAGAAAATCATACGGACTCGCCAGATACTCCAAGAGAGTATTTATAAAAATTTTGGTTCTTCGGCACAAAGCCAAACAAGGCACGGCAAATACTATCCATACGCCCTGTTTGCTTTGTGTATAGCGCTTATTGCGAGCACACCAGCCACTACATCACTCGGCAACAGCGGACGATGCGGGTGACGGTGTTGAATGCAGGTTACAGATTGTCAAAGGCAATATGGCCATCCACCATCGTCAGCCTGACCACGCCTGGCAATTCGTAACCCAGAAATGGCGTATGTTTGCCCTGACTTGCCAACGCAGCGGCTTCCACTTTCCAGTGTGCTGCGGGATCAAATACACACAGATCAGCCGCACTGCCAGCGGTCAGTTGACCCGCAGCGATACCTGCGACCTGTGCCGCGCCACTACTGATTTTCGACAAGGCTTGCGCCAAAGTGACGGCGCCACGGCTGTCGTCTGCCCATTTGAGCGCGAGCGACAATAATAATTCGAGCCCGGTTGCGCCCGGTGATGCTTCCGCAAACGGCAACAGTTTTTCATCATCATCGACTGGCGTGTGATCAGAGCAGATCGCATCGATCGTGCCATCCAACAGTGCCGCTTTGATTGCATCACGGTCACGCTGACTGCGCAACGGCGGCGTCATGCGCGCATTCGAATCAAAGTAGCCGATATCGTTATCGGTCAGATGCACATGATGGGCGCCAACATCACACGTCAGCGACAAGCCTTCGGCTTTCGCCTGACGCACCAGTTCCAGACCGGCGGCAGATGAAATCCGGCACAGATGCACTTTTGCACCAGTGGCACGCATCAGCTCAAACAAGGTATGCAGCGCGATCGTTTCTGCCATGACAGGCACACCAGATAAGCCCAGACGCGATGCCAGCGGGCCGCTATGCGCGACGCCGCCTTTGCCTATGTAGGCATCTTGCGGACGTAACCAGACCGTGTATCCGAACGTGCTCGCGTATTGCAAAGCGCGTTGCAGCGTATTCGTGTCGGCAATTGTTTCTTCGGCTTGCGAAAAACCGATACAGCCGGCGTCGGTCAGTGCAGACATTTCTGTCAGAGACTCGCCTTTGAGTCCCACCGTCAGCGCGCCCAGTGGATACACATGCGCTTTGTTCTGTGTGCGCGCACGCTGTCGCAGCATTTCGACCAGACCCGATTCATCCAGCACAGGATCGGTATCCGGTGGACAAACCAGACTGGTGACACCACCACGCATGGCCGCCTGCAATTCCGATTCCAGCGTTGCTTTGTATTCAAAGCCGGGTTCGCGCAAACGCGCACTTAAATCCACCAGCCCCGGCGCCACAACAAGCCCGCTGGCATCCACGACTTTATTGGCAACGAAATCAGCCGGTACTGTGCCGATCGCAAGAATTTTTCCGGCGGCGATAAACACATCCTGTACCGCATCAACGCCACTCGCCGGATCAATCACGCGGCCATTTTTAATTTGAATTTTCATGTTGCTTCCCTGTACGTCTCACCTAACGGATAACGCACGATCAGTTATCGCCGGGCCTGCGCCTGGCTGAATCTCACAGATATCAGGCGTCACTGCCGCTGTTACCGGCGACAATACTCATGACGGCCATACGCACGGCAATACCGAAAGTCACCTGCGACAAAATCACTGCCTGCGGGCCGTCAGCCACCGCAGAATCGATTTCCACGCCACGGTTCATCGGCCCCGGATGCATGACGATCGCCTCAGGATGCGCCAGCGCCAGTCGCTCCGGCGTCAGACCATAGCTTTTGAAATATTCCTGCGCCGACGGCAGCAAGGCTCCGCTCATGCGTTCATTTTGCAGGCGCAACATGATAATCACGTCAACGCCTTTCAGGCCTTCATTCATGTCGGTAAAGACGCGCACACCCATCTGCTCCAGACCGCCGGGCAGCAAAGTACGCGGACCGATCACGCGCACTTCCGGTACGCCCAGCGTGGTCAGCGCGTGAATGTCGGAACGCGCAACGCGGCTATGCAACACGTCGCCAACAATCGCGACAGTCAGATTCGTAAAATCTTTTTTATAGTGGCGGATGGTGTACATGTCGAGCAAACCCTGAGTCGGATGCGCGTGACGACCGTCGCCCGCATTCACCACATGTACATGGTGCTGTTTTGTGTCATTGAGATGTTTGGCAATCAGGAAAGGTGCGCCGGACGTCGCGTGACGTACCACAAACATATCGGCGTGCATCGCGGCCAGATTGTCGATGGTATCGAGCAAGGATTCACCTTTACTGGTACTCGATGCCGCAATATTGAGATTGATCACATCGGCCGACAGGCGTTTGGATGCAATCTCAAACGTGGTGCGGGTACGGGTGGAGTTTTCAAAGAACAGATTGAACACACTTTTACCGCGCATCAGCGGGACTTTTTTGACTTCGCGGTCGCTGACACTGACAAATGACGAGGCTGTATCGAGAATATGATTAACGATGGATTTAGGCAGACCGTCTATCGTCAGCAAATGCTGAAGTTCGCCGTGTTTATTGAGCTGTGGATTATGCATGATCGATAGAGAAACTAAGTGTGCCGTCGTCTGCGCGTTGCAGATTTACAGAGACAGCGGGTTCAAATGAGGCAACATGTGCAACAAAATCGGCAGCAATCGGCAATTCACGCCCACCGCGATCGACCAGCGCCGCCAGCATGACACGGGTGGGTCTGCCGTAGTCAAACAACTCGTTGATCGCTGCGCGCGTCGTTCGTCCCGTGTACAGCACATCGTCCACCAGTATGATATGAGCGCCATCGACTTCGAACGGAATATGCGTCGGTTTGACATCAGCATGCAAACCCTTTGCCGCATAATCATCGCGATAAAATGACACATCAATCAGACCAGGTTTATTTTTCAGGCCGAGATCATTCACCAGACGTTCGGCAATCCAGGCGCCGCCAGAATAAATACCGATGATCGCCAGATTATCATTTGCCACGGCTTGTGGTTTGATCTGCTTCAGAAGCTGCAGATACAGCGCTTCCGCATTCAGTGTGGGGGAAACATTGCTCATGGGTTCTCGTCAAAATATTGTTGCAGAATCAGGGCTGCGGCATCGTCATCTATGTGTGCACCGCGCTTGCCGTTCAGAACGGCGGAGGAATAACGTTCATCAACCAGTATCGTCGGAAGTTTGAAGCGGCCTTGCAGCTGGTTCGCAAAGCGGCGGCAACGTTGGGTCATTTCATGCGACTCGCCATCCGGATGCAACGGTAAGCCGACCACGCATAAGACTGGCTGCCAGTTGCCGATCAGCGCCGCGACTTCGGCAAATTTGCCATCGTTAGTCGGCGCATGAATGATGTTGAGTGGCTCGGCCTGGCGCAGGAAGGTATTGCCGACCGCCACACCAATACGTTTCAATCCGAAATCAAAGGCAAGCACCGTACCATCAGCCCTGGCTTCGAGCATAGTCATCAGGCATGCCCCGCTTCGGACGACAGCATGATGGGATCAATACCAAGTAATTTGATGGCTGCATTAAAACGTTCTTCGACCGGCAGCGAAAAAATAATTTGCGGATCAGCTGCAACAGTCAGCCAGCCATTCGCGAGAATTTCTTTTTCAAGTTGCCCTGCGCCCCAACCAGCATAGCCAACACTCATGACAATACGCTCCGGCCCCTCGCCAGCGGCAATCGCTTCCAAAACATCGCGCGAGGTCGTGAAGGCGATATCGTCGGTCACTTTGAGCGAAGAAGTATATTCGCCGACAGGAGAATGCAGCACAAAGCCGCGATCATCCTGTACCGGACCGCCAAACATCACCAGATGCTTACCCATAGGATGCGAATCGGGAATCACTTCCAGACGCAGATCGATGCGGTCAAATAATTCAGCCACGGTCATATCGGTCGGGCGATTGATCACCATGCCCATCGCGCCGCGTGGATTGTGTTCACACAGATACACCACGCTACCGCCAAACACAGGGTCATGCATAGAAGGCATTGCAATCAGGAAATGATTTGTTAGATTTAAATCAAATTCTGGAACGGTATCGCCGCCCGCTGTTGCAACAATGTCAGAAATCGCACCGGCCGGTGCGGGAACACCGTCGGACAGTTCAGAGTGTGGGGATTTTGTTTGCTTCGCCATGCCGCCATTTTAGCATTTTTAACGTGTATTTTCGATGTGTGCTAAGGTTCCGCACCATGATTCCGACTTTCCTATTCTGATACTTATGCAAGAAAAATCTGTTTCTTTTCGGCGCACTCTGGTCTGGTTCCGGCGTGATTTACGCTGCTTTGATCATGCCGCGTTATATCAGGCTTTACGGCATAGCAAAGAAGTCATCTGTGTTTTTATTTTTGATCAGAACATATTGAAACATCTGCCAGCCAATGACAGGCGCGTGCGTTTCATTCACGACAGCATCATTGAACTTGAACAGGAAATCAGCAAACTTGGCGGCAGCCTGCTGGTGATACACGGCGATCCTGTCACCGAAATTCCACGCCTTGCAGAACAACTGCAAGTCAACGCGGTCTTCGCCAATCGCGACTATGAACCAGCGGCATTACAACGGGATACCGCGGTGAAGACCGCGCTCGGTAAGCAACAGTGCGAATTCTTAAGCTATAAAGACCAGGTGATTTTTGAGAAAAGCGAAGTTTTATCACAGGCTGGTACGCCCTTTTCCGTCTTCACACCGTACAAGAATGCATGGCTGAAAAAATTCTATGCGGAAGGTAGTGATTTTTACGCAAAATCATATCCGGTAGAAAAATATGCAGCAAACTTCTATCGTCTTGATGTGCCCGCCATACCGTCGCTGTCAGACATAGGTTTTGCCGCTGCACAAACACAGACCATTCCCCTGCAGGCCGGGATGTCCGGCGGCACACAGCTGATCCAGGATTTTCTGGCGCGGATGAAACATTATGATGTTGCCCGCGATTTTCCTGCGCTGAAGGGGCCGTCGTATTTGTCAGTGCATCTGCGTTTCGGTACCGTTTCTATCAGACATCTGGTGCGTGAAGCGATGCAACAAATCAGAACCAGCAGTAATCACGGTGCAGAAATCTGGCTGGCTGAACTGATCTGGCGTGATTTCTATTTCATGATCCTCCACCATCATCCGCATGTGGCAGAGCGTTCGTTCAAACCCGATTACGATGCAATTCAATGGGAAACAGGTGAACAAGCGGATGCGCATTTTGCGGCGTGGTGCGAAGGTAATACCGGCTATCCGCTCGTTGATGCAGCGATGCGGCAACTGAATCAGACCGGTTACATGCATAACCGCTTGCGCATGGTGACCGCCTGCTTTCTGATTAAGGATCTGGGTATAGACTGGCGGCGCGGTGAATCTTATTTCGCCGAAAAACTGAATGACTTTGATTTATCGGCAAACAACGGCGGGTGGCAATGGGCCTCGTCATCCGGCTGTGACGCGCAACCGTATTTCAGAATTTTTAATCCGATAACACAATCCGAAAAGTTTGATGCCGATGGCAAATTCATTGCGCGCTATTTACCTCAACTAGCCAGACTGGATAAGCGCTCGATACACGCGCCCTGGAAAGCGGCTCCCCTGCTATTACAGCAAGCGGGCGTCAGTCTGGGGAAGGATTATCCTTATCCCATCGTCGAACATGACGAGGCGCGAAAGAAAACCCTTGAGCGTTATGCTGTGGTCAAAAAGGCGGGAACACTTTCAACGGATTGAAGTGCCTCAAGCAGCGACAAGCATTCGATGGAGTTGATGAGAGCTCTGGAGCAATCAAACCAAAGTCAATTCAGCGTCGAACATAAAACAGCACGCAATTAACATAAAAAAAGCAGAGATAAATCTCTGCTTTTTTATTTGCTAAATCAGGAATTACTTACACTACGATTGCCTGTTCTTTGCCAACAAAACCAACAATCGCTTCAAGTAAATCGTCTTCACGGTAAGGCTTACCGAAATATTCGTTCACGCCAAGTTCACGTGCGTAGTTACGATGTTTATCGGCGGTACGCGACGTAATCATGATGATAGGAATATGTGCCGTACGAGCATCACTGCGAACGTTACGCGTCAAATCGAAACCATCCATGCGCGGCATTTCAATATCGACCAGCATCACGTCTGGCGTCACAGATTGCAACTGTTCCAACGCATCAATACCGTCTTTCGCCAACACGACCTGATAGCCTTCACGTGTCAGCAAACGCTGAGTAACACGGCGCACGGTCAGCGAGTCATCAACGACCATGACGATATGCTGTGTCCGCAAGCCCTGAACCGGCTCGGCATTCACCTGCGCTGTGGTGTTTTCGTGATGCAAATCAGCAACGGCACCTAAATCAGAAACGGCTTCTGCTCCAGACTGCATACCGGACTGCGGCAGACGGGCATGCTCATGCTCTACACGCTGCGCCAAAGGCACAGGGTTCAGAATCAGAACGACATCACCGGAACCAAGTACTGTTGCGCCGGCAATACCCACCATACGCGCCAGTTGCGGGCCGATGTTTTTAACAACGACCTCACGATTACCGACGATATCATCGACGTGGATCGCCACGCGATCAGTACCGCTCTTCATGATCAGCAACGGTGTGTATTGCTGGGTCACAGGCACTGCGTCACGCTGACCTAACAGAGCAGACAGATAATGCATCGCAACACGTTGGCCCTGCCACATTAAAGCACCGTCATTGTATGCATTGGCCAGCGCATTCGACTTCAGATGCTGCACCTGTTCAACCAGAACCGATGGTACCGCGTAAGTACGTCCACCGGAACTCAGCAACACGACCTGTGTCACAGCAAGCGTGAGCGGCAGGCGAATAGTAAATTCAGCGCCCTTACCTTCTACCGTAGAAACTTCAACACGACCACCCAGTGATGCGGCCTCAGAACGGACGACGTCCATACCGACACCACGTCCGGCCAGCTCAGTTACTTCATTCGCCGTTGAGAATCCAGGTTCAAAAATAAGGCTGGCAGTTTCCGCATCGCCCGGTGTTTCATCTGTACCAATCAGACCAACGCTGAGCGCTTTCTGACGGATGTTTTGCAAATCCAGCCCTTGTCCATCATCGTTGAAACGAATAACAACTTCGTTACCTTCCTGACGAATCTCGATCAATAACTCACCGGTTTCTTGTTTGCCATTTAGACGGCGCACGTCACGTGTTTCGATACCATGCACGATCGCATTCCGCAACAGATGCTCAAACGGCCCGACCATTTTTTCCAGAACGCCACGATCCACTTCAACGCCGGAACCACGGATATCCAGATTGACGCGCTTGTCTACTTCTTTCGAGGTCTGACGGGTAACACGATACAGACGCTCAGAAACGCTCGCAAACGGAATCATACGCACTCGCATCAGATCCTGTTGCAACTCACGTGTCAGGCGCGCCTGCACATGCAAATTACCGGAAGCGCCATCTATCGTCCGCGTCAGATTCGTCTGCACTGTTGCCACGTCGCTCACGCTTTCCGCCATCATGCGGGTCAGCTCTTGCAAACGGGTAAAACGGTCAAACTCCAGTGGATCAAATTCACGATCACCGGACAGCGCCATACGCGATGTGATCTGCGTTTCAGCCTGAATCTCTACTTCACGCAACTGATCACGCAAACGACTGACGTTGGCGGTCAGTTCGCCTAATGACGAGCGCAAAGTGCTGACTTCATTCTCTAAACGTGAACGTGAAATAGACACTTCACCGGCCTGATTGACCAAGCGATCCAGCACGTCGGCTCGTACACGCACCAGAGGCACCGGCGCACCTGCAGGCGCACTGACAGGAGCATGCGGAATTGCAGTCGTTCTGACCGCAGACTGACTATCAGTAATCGGCATCAAAGGTGTCAGGCTGACCATTTCACGCGGCGCTTCGACACTCTCCGCAGGAGCGATACCAGCCTCACTCGCGACCAAGGCTTCCTGGAACTGATCCAGTTCTTGCGCGGCAGTTAATGGCTCAGGCAACAATGGCTCAACGTGAGCCTCAGGGTTTTGCAAACGATCAAACAACTGCATGCTGTAATCATGGCGCGCCATTAAATCATCCATCAACGGTGCACGTACTGCACCACTGGTGTGCATCAGACTTTCAATACGCGTTTCCATGTCATGGATGTGCTGCCCTAATCCCATCGCACCGGCCATCCGCGCACTACCTTTAATCGTATGCATCAGACGTGCAATCGACTGCGGTATTGCCGTGTCATCAGGCTGTGCCTGCCAGCTACGCAATAACTGACCGACCATCGGCAATAAGTCATTTCCTTCTTCAAGGAAGACCGGCAACAAATCAAGATCGAGGTCATCTTTGACCTGTGTTGTTTGTTGCGGAGTACTTTCCGGCAATGCAACGTTCAGTTGCTGCACGACAGTCTCATCCGCCAGATGCAGTGTGCCAGATTCTTCAGTAGGTGTTTCCGCCAGGCTATCACCAGACAACTCTTCAATGACCGCCGTTCCTGACAAGTCTGCCGGATTCAGTTTTTCATTCGTTGAGGTGATGAACTCCTCATCTGCACCGGAACTCGAACGTGCGATCACGTCTTGCAATAACTGATCTAACTGTCTGACATCATCAGGGGCAAAGTCGGCCATTTCAGACAATGCAAATTTCTGCAGCATCCGTTTTGCAGACTCCAAAGCATGATCCAGCATGTCGAATTCAGCAGAGGTCAAGATAACCGGATGACGCTCAAGGCGCTGTAAAACAGATTCCAGACTATGTGCCAACTCTTTCAAAGGAATCAGACCAACAGTTGCGGAACTGCCGGCAAGAGAATGACTCGCATGAATCGCATGTGTGGAGACATGGCGCTCGGGTTCGTGGCGCCATTCAGATAAATCCTGAGTCAGGAAGCGAACAATTTCGTCGGTTTCTGCCATGTATATGGAGTACAGCGGCAGGCTGATTTCAAGATCACCGATACGCTTGATATTGTCATCGAGCGTCACAGCCGGCTTATTCAACTCCGGAAACTCAATGATTTTTGCGCCAGCAGGATCAGAAACTGGTTCATCCACTGCAACCGGCTCCTCAACTATCTGTGGTACTGAGTGTTCAATATCTGCACCAGAAGAAACTTCTTCAACAGCATCCGCAGATGTCATTACAGTTGCCACGATCTGCTCTTCCACCGGACTCAGCAAATCAACAACCTCTTCAGGCTCAGTTACCGGATTTTGAACATCCTCAGCAACCGCATCGGGAGCAGAAAAACTGATTGTTTCAATTGCTTCAGTTTCAACACTTGCAGCAGTTTCAGCAGCAATAACGATGTCATCAGAAGCAGGCAAAGAATGCCCTGTCGTGACATCATCAAGCGTCGCTGCAGTCTCAGCCAATATGTTCGCCGCACTTGGCAAATCGTCGAATGCACTGAGTTCAAACCCAGATGTCAGCGCGTCTGTCACCGCATCCGTGGTCACATCCACTAACGGCAAGGCCTCTATCGTTTCTGCACCGTCGTCAAGAATCGCGAATGCCGCACCGTCCACGGGAAGCGAAGTTGCAATAAGGGGTTCATCAAGCGCACCGGCAATCGCTGAATCCTCTACTTCAGATACATCATGTGCGACTGGTTCTGGCAACAATTCATCTTCAGGCTCAATTACCGCAGGCTGCGCTGAAATTTCTGAGGCCACGACTGGCAACTCGTCGGCCTCCTGATAATCGAGGCCGGCTTTGGTTCGCTCCGCCGCAGCGATAATCGCAGCACCGGTTCTTGCTGACTGGCCTGATTGCTTGAGCTCATCGACCCAGGCATTCATCTCACTTGCCGTACGTTCGAGCAGTGCATACAGATTGTCGTCACCTCGACGCGACTCCGACAACCATAAGTTCATCACCTGCTCAATGCTCCAGGCAGTTTCACCGAACACATTCAGTCCTACCATGCGGCTACTGCCCTTCAACGTATGGAAGGAGCGGCGCAGGCTGGTCAGATATTCCTGATTGTCAACATCGGCGCGAGAACGTGGCAACGTGTCCTGCACAAAATGCAAAACTTCATCGGCCTCTGTCAGGAAAATTTCGAGCAACTCAGCATCAATTGCCTCATCACTTTGCGGTAAAACAGCAGCAACATTCGTCGCCTTCACTTCGGCTACTGCAACCGGTGAGGTGGCAGCAACGATATCCTGTAAACTCTCAGTTGAATGAGACTCTTCACCAGATCCAAGCAACTCAATCGCTGCTTTTGCACGACCACTTGCAGCTGAGTCATCCAATAAAGTCGCCACCGAGCGTTCAGACTCCAGCGAATCTTTCAATTGCGCCTTCAGTGTTTTATCGTCAGGATTTTCAGCGAGAGACACGGCAAGACGTGCCGATTCATGCTGTTGGTTAAGTAATTCTTTTTCTGCGGTTAAAACGGAAGAGGACTCTTCGGTAGAAGTTTGTAACTGATCAGCTGAAAAAATCACATCCTCGCTGACAGGCAATAACTCTTTCTGCGCCGGCGCATCGAGCAGATTTGGGCGGAAAAGACCTGCATCAGCGTCAAACACAAATTTCTTTTTCGCTGTTTCTGGCTGGGTCTGCAAAGTTTCGATGAAAAAACTGAGAGCGCCAATATTTTGCGCCAGTTTTTGATGCTCAGCTTCACGATCAGATTCAGACAACTCTTTGGAGTCTGCCAATGTAGCAACCGTCTGTCTGGTCGTTTCCAAGGCTTGCATCGCCGCATCCTGATCCAGAATCGCCATCGCGCCACTGACCTGATGCAACATGTTATCGATCGAATGCAAAGATTCACTTTGCGCAGGATCACGGAAGTATTCGTCCAGTGTTTTTTCAACCTGGCGCAGGCTCGTCTGAATTTCAGAAACGAGAACCGTCATGGTCTGACGCTGCTGAGCCTCGCGCGAAATTTCTCCCATCCACGCCGCTTGCGACTGCGGCTCATCGCCGGACACAACGGATAATAAACGTGCTGTAATTTCATCCGCGCGCTCGGAAAAATGCGCAGGTAAACGGGTAATCTGATCCAGTGCATTTTCAACGAATAACAAGCTGGTCGCTAATTCCAGTGCCAGCTTACTGCCATCTGCCGAATGTGCGACATGTCTGGCAATACCGCTTAATTCGCGCAAAAGCTTAGATAGCGAAGGCACATTTAAACCCGTGCCCGTCTCTGCCAGATCCTTCATTTTTTGCGAAAGCTTGTCAGCCAGACTGGCATCGCCGTTCGCAATCCGACCCCATAAATTTTTAACGGCGGTGAGCTGTTCTTTTGCGGTACTTAATACACCTGCCGCAATCTGACCGTAATTTTTCTCGTTATAGTCAGTCGGTACTTTGTTATCCAGTTGATATGCACGACGAATACTGGACACGAACGCAGACGGTTTTTCAACCTGAGCCAAAAAGAATAAGGCATCTCTGAGCAGACGCTCAGGAATCGTGTTGACGCCATCGACAAGACGACGTATCTGTAAATTAATACGTCCGAAAATTTGTTTTACATATTGCTGGTCGTCGATCCCACCATCGGCGACCGCCTCAACAAATGCCCGCATGACAACCCAGAAAGCTTTCGCCTGAGAATTGGTCTGCATCTGATCGATTTCATGAATCAAGCCATGCATGTTCTCGGCTGCTTCACGTCGCTTTTGCTGATCTTTGCTAGTCAGTACCGTCAACAGTAATTTCTCAAAACGCTGACGTAATCCACTGTAATTCGCAGATTTGCCGTTGGGCGTTACAGCGAGTTCGGGAATTTTTTCACTGACAGATAACGCTGGGAAAAACAAGTCCGCCGGATGTATCCGCTCCGCGCCCTTGAGCTCCAGCAGCGCGCGGTAGTAGGGGAACAATCTGACTGGCTGATGCGGTGCCCCGGAGAGTAAATCCTCAAGGTAACGCAATACAGCATGAAAAGCGTCGAGAATGACATCGATATTTGCCTGCGTCATTTCTAACTGACTGCTTTGCAAGCGTTCTATCAATTCCTCAATGGTTTCGGTGACGATAGAAACGCCGTCAATATCAACGATTTGCAAGGCACCATGTGCCTGATGCAAATAACTTTTCGCATGTAATAAAGTAGTGGATCTTGCGTCAACATCCTGTGCAAGCGCTTCGGTAAGCACCTTGCCAGCGTTGGTCATCGCTTCCCGCACCTCGGGCATAACCCAGGAGAGTGGTCCAGTATCAAACTGTTCCTGAGGCAGATGTGACGAATTTGAAAAATCGGATGTCATGCGCGCTCCGCAAACTCAAGAGACGATGAACCGCGGTTCATCGTCTGCAAATATGATAGGGTCGTTTTAAGCAACCCATAGACTGGAAAATCAGGCAGTTACACGGAAACGGGATACTGAGTTTTTCAATTCCTCAGCCAACAGAGACAATTGCTTAATCGACTCGGATGTTTGCTGTGTACCGTTCTGGGTCTGTTCGGTAATAGTCAGAATGTGCTGAATATTTTGTGCAACACCGTTTGCTGATGTCGCTTGCTGTTCAGTCGCCAGAGAAATACCCTGAATCAGTTCAGCAAGACGGTTCGAAACGCTACGGATCTCAGACAAGGCGGTACCCGCCGCATCTGAGAGTTTTGCTCCCTCAACCACACCCTGAGTGGATTTTTCCATCGCAGCAACCGCGTCATGGGTATCCGTTTGAATCGTACGCACCAGCGCACCAATCTGCTTGGTCGCTTCAGCCGAACGTTCCGCCAGACGCTGAACCTCTTCCGCAACCACCGAGAAGCCTCGCCCCGCTTCACCTGCAGACGCCGCCTGAATCGCCGCATTCAGCGCCAGCACGTTAGTTTGTTCAGTAATGTCGGAAATCAGTTCGGTGATCTCACCAATTTCCTGAGAAGATTCACCCAGACGTTTAATACGTTTAGACGTTTCCTGAATTTGCTCGCGAATCTCGTTCATACCCTTGATCGCATCTTCCACCGCATGCGCCCCCTGTTCCGCCGCCGCAACCGATTGACGCGCAACCTCAGCAGATTCATTCGCAGAGCGGGAAACGTCGGTAATATCCTGCGCCATCGTCAGAACCACCTGACCGGCATCGGAAATTTCACGTGACTGTTGCTCTGACGCTTCAAGCAAGTTATCGGAAATACCTTGCGCCTGATTCGACGCAGACGTAACTTGTTCCGCAGTCGTCGTAACCCGGCCGACCAGACCTCGCAACTCTTCCACCGTGTAGTTAACCGAGTCGGCAATCGCACCAGTAATATCTTCGGAAACCGTTGCCTGAATAGTCAAGTCACCATCCGCAACTTCTTGCAATTCATTCATCAGTCGCAAAATCGCGGCCTGATTCTGATCGTTTGCAGCTTTCGCTTCTTCCTCTTGTTTTTGCGCTTGCAACATTTGCTCCGCAGCTTCCTGACGGCGTTCATTCGCTTCTTTAGCGCGATTACGACTATCCTGCAACAGAACCAAGGCAATACCAACCGCAGACGCTAACGCAACAGCAGCGGAAATCAACATCAGCCAGAAAGAAAAACTGGTGGAATCCTGCTGATCCGTATAAGTCTTTTGCAACTTAGTCAGTTTCGACTTCAGCTCTTCGTTTTCGTTAAACAATAACTGCTCAGATTGTTTGGCGGCAATGAAGTTCTGCAAGTTACCCAGAATAGTAGAAACCGAAGCCTGATACTCAGCAAACGCCTTTTTCAATTCTTCCAGTTTTTCGCGTGTATCTGCATCTTTCGTCGGAGTCAGGCGGAGAACTTCACTACCGTTAAGGAAACCTTCGACCAGATCGCGGAAAGTATTCGTATCTTTACCAAGCAGGAAAGCAGTCTCTGGATTAACACCCTCAGAAGTCAAGAATTCATTCGCACTACGACCCAGACGCTGGGTCAACATGACCAACTGACCGGAAGCAGAAATCTCACGAGCAGATCCGCCGCCTTGCACTTTCAGCGTAGAAATCTGTTCAGTCAACTCCAGCAATACCGGAGACAATGAGTTCAGCTTTTGCAGTGTCTGACCAAAACCGGTCAGTTCCTGACGGCGTGCCAATATTGTTTCAGCTGCTTTATTAGAATTCTGCCAGGACTTGATCGTTTCTTTTAAAACCGGCTCCAGTGTGGAGTCGGCAGATTTAACATCACGACCTTGATAAGTACCACCATCCAACAGGATTTTCAGATCGTTATTAATTTCTTTACGACTGTCTTCCAGCTGTTTAAATGCCTGAACGTTACCCTGAATTGAGTTTGGCGCAGCCTTACCAATACGCTGGGAATGCATCAGCACATCACCGGAAATCTGCACCTGAGTGGATATCAGTGTTGAGTGATTCGCATTAAGCCAGACGAAAAATGCACCCGCCACTAACGCACCAACCATGATTGTGGACAAAATGCGCATTTGCCTTTGCAATGACATTTTGCCGATGATCGGTAAATAAATGTCGCCGCCTTTTTCCAGGGCATCACCGATGAATGTTGCATCGGCGCGATTATGAGTCGTATCGAAGTCAGTTTCAGCTTGCTTATGCTCGCCTTCCTGAGATGATTCTGGCGTTAACATTTTCACGTTACTGGCCTCCTCAACTTCAACCGAGCCAGCATTACCGAATGACCTTGCCGCAACTTCTGCTCCGTCAATTTCCGGATTTTCTTTTCCCTTGGACAAGAACGGTAGTTTCAATGCCATTACTGAATCTCCTAAACGATTGAATATCTGTCAGCGTTGCTTCAAGTGAAGCACTGACTATAAACCTATATGCAGAAAATCCTGATTCTGCACCAACGCAGCCAGGCTAAGTTCATGCCACACATTACCATCACGGTCACGAAACCGTCTTTGCAACCATTCCTGACTATTCCCGTCAGTCTCACCAGATGCAATCTCTTCCATCTCAGCAAGGTTACGCAAGCCCAGAACCTGCGACACCAGCAAACCACTATTGAACCCCAACGACGGTGCAAAACCGACGATACGACAAGAATTATCGAGTTTGGTCAGTTCAAAGCCCTGAAACCGCGACAAATCAACCACACTGGTCAGGTTACCGCGGATATTTGACAATCCCACGTACCAATCCTTGGTTAACGGGACGTTGGTTAATAATGTGGCACTAACAATTTCGCCAGCTTCCCGCAGATCAAGCAAATAACGCTGCTGCCCGATAATGATCCCCAATTGACTAAGCTTGGAGAAGCCGCCACGCTGCGCAGCCTGCATACGCTCAACCAACTGCGCCTGAAACTCACGCAAGCGCGTACGTCTCACGCCACTGTCTGACTTGGTAATTTCAAGGTTGGCAGCAGAGTCACTCAAAGTCTTAGTCATGAGGCTATCCGGGTATTTCTTATAAATAGAGGCAAGCAGGCTATCTGCGGATCATTAACTAAGAGCGGCAATTTTTGCTAACAACTCTTGTGGGTCAATCGGCTTTACCAGGTAATCCTTGGCGCCTTGACGCAAACCCCAGATACGATCCGTCTCCTGATTCTTGCTGGTACAGATAATAATTGGCACATCCTGCGTTTCCGGATCTTTGGCAATAGCACGCGTGATCTGAAAACCATTTTGCCCAGGCATCACGACATCCATCAGAATCAACTGTGGTTTATCTGCCTTAATTTTCGTCAGGGCTTCCTCGCCATTTTCAGCGGTAGATACAGAGAAACCATTTCTAACCAAAACTTCTGTTAAAAAATAACGTTCTGTAGGAGAGTCATCTACTATTAATATTTTTTGAATAGCCATTCGCTAATTCCTCACATAAAACTGAATTATTTTTCCTGTGTATCGGACGTGTAATTCCGCACAGTTCTCAAAAGACTATCTTTTGTAAAAGGCTTGGTCAGATATTCATCAGAACCGACCATGGCGCCGCGCGCTCTGTCAAACAATCCATCCTTGGAAGATAACATAATGACAGGTGTATCCCTGAATTTGACACTTTTCTTTATCAAAGCGCAGGTTTGATAACCATCCAGCCTTGGCATCAGAATATCGCAAAAAATCAGGTCAGGATGAGAATCGTTAATCTTTGCGAGTGCGTCAAAGCCATCCTCCGCCAAGACGATTGTATAACCAGCTTGTCCGAGGAATATCTCTGCCGATCGACGTATCGTACTGCTATCGTCAATCACCATGATTTTCAAGTTTTCATTGCTTGCCAACGCTGACATAAAATCATCTTCCCGACAGAAAAATAGCAAGCTACCACTTTAACAAAAAAAATTTCGATCTGGCGTTTATTTCCCTGGAATAAACATTCCGTATCGCCAAAAAGACACACTTTTATAGTCTAAAAGACACATTCCTATCAAATTGCTGTCATTTCAAAATCTTCTTTACGAGCACCACATTCAGGACAAGTCCAGTTCATGGGTACATCATCCCATAAAGTGCCAGCAGGAATGCCATCTTCGGGGGAACCTTGTTCTTCATCATAAACCCAGCCACAAATCAGACACATCCATGTTTTATACTGTGGCTTTTCGCCAGCACTATCACTCACGACTAAAATCCTTCAATCAAGTAAAATATTAAATATCACGCATAAAATTACAAAAGCTTGCATTCCTGTGTAATTTTTCTTTTTCGAACCATCCCTGGCTCGTTAAGGTTGCCTATATTAATCTACCAAACGTGCAAAACCAAATTTCTCCCATTATTCTTAGTTTCGGCGCATCTGATCCGGTCGGTGCAACGGGACTATTTGCAGATCTGGCATCATTTGCCGCAATGGGCTGCCACGGATTACCGGTTGTGACCGCCATACTCACCGGCGACACGTCACAGATCGACGGTATCCATCCTCTGGATGCGGATCTGATTGACGAACAGGCCAGAACTGTACTGGAAGATATGCCTGTGCTCACGATTAAAGTTGGCCAGGTCGGTAGTGTGGATAACGTCACGACCATTGCCGAGATCGTCTCCGATTATCCAGAAATGCCCTTGATTCTGGATCCATTTAATACCGCCATCACGGATCACATTCCCGATGCGGAAGATCTGACCTTATCTATACGAGAATTATTAATCCCGCAAGCGACGTTATTACTCATTTCAGCGGTGGAACTGTCACGCCTGGCAGAAACCTGGAAGGAAAATGCAGAACCGGAAGACTTAACAGCAGATGCCATGGCGTTAATTGATTCCGGCTGTGAATATGTTTTTGTCACCGGAACACCGTGCAACAGCGGAGAAGTCGCGAATACGCTGTTCAGCGAATCTGGCATCGTCAGAAGAGACGTCTGGCAGCGTGTCTCTGGTTCTCATGCCGGAGCCGGGTCAACGCTCTCGGCTGCAATTACAGCCTTACTGGCAACAGGTCTTGAAATTCCCGAGGCAGTAATGGAAGCACAGGAATTTACCATGGCAGCCGTGAGCCACGCGCAGCAGTTAGGGATGGGGAAACTGATTCCTGACCGCTATTTCTGGGCGAGAGAACCTGAACACTGAATATACGCTGCATGAATACATCATCCAGCGGCAACATCATCCGAATCAATTACCCTTTCTATCATGACGAATAAAAACGAAACCCTGTTTGCACGCGCACAAAAAACGACTCCCGGTGGCGTCAATTCTCCAGTCAGAGCTTTTCGCTCTGTCGGCGGCACGCCGCGCTTTATCACCCGCGCTGAAGGCGCCTACTTCTGGGATGCAGAAGATCAGCGTTACATCGACTATATCGGTTCCTGGGGACCAGCGATTGTCGGCCATGCACACCCAGATGTGGTGCAAGCCGTTCAGGAAGCCGCTGCCCGCGGACTGAGTTTTGGCGCGCCGACGGAAGGCGAAGTGCTGATGGCAGAAGAAATCTGCCACATCGTTCCAGGGGTAGAACAAATCCGCCTGGTATCGAGTGGAACAGAAGCGACGATGAGCGCCTTGCGCCTCGCCCGCGGCGCGACTAAACGCGACAAAATTATTAAATTCGAGGGTTGCTACCACGGCCACGCCGATTCGTTGTTAGTGAAGGCTGGCAGCGGCTTGCTGACTTTCGGCAACCCGACATCCGCTGGCGTTCCGGAAGATTTCAGCAAACATACGCTGGTGCTCGACTATAACAACAGCCAGCAATTGGAAGACGTATTCCAATCAATCGGTGATCAGATCGCCTGCATTATCGTTGAGCCGGTTGCGGGCAATATGAATCTGATCCGTGCCACCCCAGAATTCCTGCAAACCATGCGCCGCCTTTGTACTGCGCATGGCAGTGTGCTGATTTTTGACGAGGTGATGTGCGGCTTCCGCGTCGGACTGCAGGGTGCGCAAGCCTTGTTCGGAATACAGGCCGATCTAGTCTGTATGGGCAAGGTCATCGGTGGCGGCTTGCCGGTCGCGGCATTTGGCGGGCGCGCCGATCTCATGGCGCACATGGCACCGCTCGGCGGCGTCTATCAGGCGGGGACTTTGTCAGGCAACCCAGTCGCCGTCGCAGCAGGCATGACAACATTGAAGATCATCCAGCAACCTGGCTTTTACGAGCAATTGACGGCACAAACCCGCAAACTCGCGGATGGCCTGACTGCAGCAGGACAACAGGCAGGATTTGACTTCTGTGCCGATGCGGTCGGCGGCATGTTTGGCCTGTATTTCGCCGCGCAGATTCCCGACTCCTATGCAGCCATGATGGCAACGGACAAAGATAAATTTAACCGTTTCTTCCATCTGATGCTGGATGCTGGCGTGTATCTCGCACCATCGGCTTTTGAAGCCGGCTTCGTTTCGATCGCGCATGACGACGCGATTATTGAGACGACGATAGCAGCAGCAAAACAGGCATTTTCAAAACTGTAACTCCTAATATTTACGCGGCTGACAGCGCAAAAATAGCCTGTCAGCCGCGTGAATATTCAGAGTCCTGTTTTTCCCTTCCTTTTTTACGCGCCTTTTCCATCCCCTTGCCTTCTGAAACTCACCCGCGTTTCTTTGCCGGATAAATGCAGCAGTGCTTCCTGTTTTGGTGTTTCACTGATGATCTGGCCGCGTTTAATCACGTAGCGTCGCACCGGACGCAAACGTAATGCCTCGATACTGCTGGCAGCATCAAGAATAACGAAATCAGCAAAGCAACCCGGCTGCAAACCATAGCCTTCCAGCCCCATGATTTTGGCGGGCGTTTTAGTCACGGCATCAAAACACTGCCGCATTGCCTGCTGGCCGGTCATCTGTGCAACATGCAAGCCCATGCTCGCCACTTCCAGCATGTCACCAGACCCCAGGCTATACCAAGGATCCATCACGCAATCATGTCCGAAAGCCACATCGATTCCCGCCGCCAGCATTTCCGGCACCCGCGTCATGCCGCGACGTTTCGGGTAAGTATCGTGACGGCCTTGCAAAGTAATATTAATCAAGGGATTGGCAATGGCAGCGACACCTGCTTCACGCATCAGCGGCAACAACTTACTGACATAGTAGTTATCCATCGAATGCATTGATGTCAGATGCGATCCTGTCACCCGATGATGCAAACCGAGGCGCTGAGTATGAAAGGCCAGCGTTTCTATATGACGTGACAAGGGATCATCGGATTCGTCGCAATGCATATCAACGCGCAGACCTTTTTCTGCGGCGAACTCACATAACAGGCGTACCGATTCAGCACCCTCCGCCATCGTCCGCTCAAAATGCGGAATGCCACCGACCACATCCACACCCATCGCAATCGCGCGTTTCAGATTGTCGAATGCAGTCGGGCTACGTAACAAGCCATCCTGCGGAAATGCCACTAACTGCAAATCGATATACGGTGCCACCTGCCGCTTCACCTCCAGTAAAGCTTCGGCCGCCAGCAAACGATCGTCGCAAATATCGACATGGGTACGTATCGCCAGCAAGCCTTTGGCAATCGCCCAGTCGCAATATTCGATTGCTCTGGCAATCAGCGCTTCCTGCGTCAGCGTCGGCTTGAGTTCGCCCCACAATGCAATCCCTTCCAGCAGCGTCCCTGACTGATTCACGCGTGGCAAACCATATGAAAGCACCGCATCCATGTGGAAATGCGCGTCAACAAACGGTGTGCTGAGCAAATCCCCGTTTGCATCAATTTCAGGAATACTTATCTTCGGTAAGCGTTCCGCTATCACTTCTATCCTGCCCTGCCGCACAAGAATATCGACACCGCTGCGCCCATCAGGCAAATGAGCATTCCGGATCATCAGATCATGCATGTGAAACCCTTTCTGGATGTTTGCAAAAATTTTAAACGCTACCGCTATCCTGCGTCATAATCTCATCATCGAAAAGCAGGAATTTTTATGGCAACAATGAAGCAGGTCGCGGAAAAAGCGCGCGTATCAACGACTACCGTTTCGCATGTAATCAATAATACCCGGGTTGTCAGCGATGATGCCCGTGAACGTGTTCTCTCTGTCATCAAAGAATTACGCTACATCCCCAGCGCCGTTGCACGCAGTTTAAAAAATGACCGGACCCATACTCTCGGCATGATGATTCCGAATAATTCGAATCCCTATTTTGCCGAAGTGATCCAGGGCATAGAAGATGCGTCATTCAAACTCGGCTACAACATTATTTTGTGCAATTCTGATGATGATCCGAAAAGGCAGGCAGCGTATATCCGCGTACTGATGGAAAAACGTATCGATGGCCTGATTCTGGTGCCATCAGGATCCGACGAAGAATTAACAAAACTACTGGCCGATGAAGGCATCCCGAAAGTGTTGGTTGACCGTGAAGTGGCAGGCGTTGCGGCAGATTTAATTGAAGCGGATCACGTACAGGGCGGCTATGATGCGACCCGCTATCTGATAGGATTAGGACATCGCCGGATCGCCTGTGTTGCCGGGCCGGACACGCTGCTGCCGAGCGGTGGTCGGGTCACAGGTTATTTACGCGCTTTAGCCGAAGCAAAGCTGGAATTCCGCACTGAATATCTGATCCATAGCGACTTTACCAGCCAGGGCGGATTTAATGCATTTAAACAGTTACTGGCTTTACCTGAAAGACCGACGGCGATTTTTGTCAGCAATGATCTGATGGCCATCGGCGGCATCTGTGCAGCAAATGAAGCAGGAGTAAAAATACCGCAACAGCTGTCTGTCATCGGCTACGACGATATTGCACTGGCCTCATTCAGCACGCCACCATTGACGACCATCGCACAACCGAAACACGATATAGGACAACTCACCGCGCAGGTTCTGGTCGCCAGAATTACGAATCCTACCCTTCCGTTACGACGGGAAATGCTGAGGTCGCAGCTGATTATCCGTCAATCGACCGCCAGACCGGAAAACTAAGATATCCGGTTACAGCATCAACAAGCGAGGCATCAACTCATTGAGCACCCGGCTCAATATCTGCAATAAAATCAACACCAGCAAGGGCGAAAAATCGAGACCGCCCAATGCAGGCAATACCTTGCGGAACGGTGACAACAAGGGCTCATTCAACGCTCGGATAAAGGGTGCCAATGGCGCATGTGGATTCACCCAGCTGAAAATTGCCTCAAGCACCAGCAGAGCCATCAAACCATACAGTACCCACTGCAACACACGAAATACTGTGAGCAGCAAAATCGCACTGAATGAGACTTCGGATAACAACCAGAAATCCAATACCATCGACAACAACGCGGTCAGAAAAACGCCGACCATCGTTGCCCAATCGTAGCCACGAAATCCCGGAACGACACGTCGTATCGGATGTACCAGCCAATCTGTGATCTGAAAAATCGCCTGTGCTAAACCAGCAGGGGGACGAACCCGTTGCACTTGCATCCAGAAACGTAACAGCAAAAAGCCGGCAAAAAAACCAGTCAGGATATCGATGACGAAGGTAAAAATTCCATGCAGCACAAGTTATCCTCAAAAAAAAACCCACCAGGTGAATCATCACAGAGTGGGTATTGTGCCTGAATAAGGTCAGGCAACCAAGTAGCACAAAATTACGCTGGACGATTGCCAGTTGGGAATGGCCACGCAGCATTCGGGCTAACGACCGTTTTTGCATCAGGAGTCGCTGGCTTCGCTGGAGCAGCCTTTTTTGCCGCTACTTTTTTTGCAGTTGGTTTAGCGGCAGGTTTAGCCGCTGCTTTTGCTGCTGGCTTCGCTGCTACTTTTTTCGCTGCTGGCTTCGCTGCCACTTTAGCGACGACTTTCTTCGCTACTGGTTTGGCCGCTGCTTTTGCTGCTGGCTTCGCTGCTACTTTTTTCGCTGCTGGCTTCGCTGCCACTTTAGCGACGGCTTTCTTCGCTGCTGGTTTGGCCGCTGCTTTTGCTGCTGGTTTCGCTGCTACTTTTTTCGCTGCTGGCTTCGCTGCCACTTTAGCGACGGCTTTCTTCGCTACTGGTTTGGCCGCCGCTTTTGCTGCTGGTTTCGCTGCTACTTTTTTCGCTGCTGGTTTCGCTGCTACTTTAGCGACGGCTTTCTTCGCTACTGGTTTGGCCGCTGCTTTTGCTGCTGGCTTTGCAGCTGCTTTTACTGCCGGTTTCGCTGCTACTTTTTTCGCTGCTGGCTTCGCTGCCACTTTAGCGACGGCTTTCTTCGCTACTGGTTTGGCCGCCGCTTTTGCTGCTGGTTTCGCTGCTACTTTTTTCGCTGCTGGTTTCGCTGCTACTTTAGCGACGGCTTTCTTCGCTACTGGTTTGGCCGCTGCTTTTGCTGCTGGCTTTGCAGCTGCTTTTACTGCCGGTTTCGCTGCTACTTTTTTTGCGACAGCTTTTTTAGCAGTCGTCTTTTTCGCAGAGGCGGAATCGCCCGCTGCCGTTTTTGGTGCTGTTGCCATTTTGTTTCTCCTTCGATAGAGATGGAAAAAATCGGATAAAAATTAAATCCGCTCTATCCTTTCAAGCGGATTATTCATGGGCACAAACATAAACGATGTTTGCGCTAATGAATTCGGCACCGGCTGAACTGCTGCATGCCCTCGATGATGCAGCACTTCAGCCATCAAACTTTCGCTCTGCGATCGTCGTCTGAAGCGATCGATCTGCAACGCCCGCACTACCTGCGTACGTCAATATTAGTTACAGAACTCAAGGCACAAAGCCAAAAACCGCAATACCCGATTTCGCCAGGTATTGCGGCACTAACAGTACAAGTAATTTAATCTTTGACTGTCCATTCAGTTTGGTGAGGCCTCTCGAGTTTTACATCTCGTGCAAACCTTGAGTATCCCTTTTCAGGAGGCCGGGGCGCTTATTCAGCAGCTACTCCCAATTGAGGGCTCCGCCTGTTTGATACTCAATCACGCGCGTTTCAAAAAAGTTGCGCTCTTTTTTCAGGTCTATCATTTCACTCATCCACGGGAAAGGATTTTCTTCCTGAGGGAACAAAACATCAAGACCAATTTGTTGTGCTCTGCGATTTGCGATGAAGCGTAAATATCCTTTGAACATCGGCGCATTTAATCCAAGCACTCCACGCGGCATTGTATCCTCTGCGTAGCGATATTCCAACTCCACCGCGCGCAAAAACAACGATTTAATTTCACCTCTGAATTCCGCTGTCCACAAATGCGGATTTTCCATCTTAATCGTATTGATCAAATCGATACCGAAATTGCAGTGCATCGATTCGTCGCGCAAAATGTATTGATACTGTTCAGCTGCACCCATCATTTTATTTTGACGACCCAGCGCCAGAATCTGCGTAAATCCAACATAGAAAAACAGCCCTTCCATCAGACACGCAAAGACAATCAGCGAACGCAGCAATGTCTGATCCGCTTCAGTCGTACCTGTTTTAAATTCAGGGTTCGTCAACACATCGATGAATGGAATCAGAAACTGATCTTTGTCACGGATGGATTCGATTTCGTTATAAGCGTTAAAAATTTCGCCTTCATCCAAACCCAGTGATTCAACGATATATTGATACGCGTGAGTATGAATCGCTTCTTCAAATGCCTGACGCAGCAAATACTGACGGCATTCCGGCGCAGTAATGTGACGGTAGGTACCCAACACAATATTGTTTGCCGCCAGAGAATCTGCAGTCACGAAGAAACCGAGATTACGTGTCACCAAACGACGCTCATCATCAGTCAGTCCATTTGGATTTTTCCACAATTCAATATCGCGTTGCATATTGATTTCCTGCGGCATCCAGTGATTCGCACAACCAGCCAGATATTTATCCCATGCCCACTTGTATTTGAATGGCACCAACTGGTTAACGTCTGTCTGTCCATTGATAATACGTTTGTCGGCAGCATTCACACGACGCGCGATATCTTCTGCACTCGCCGCTGATTCGGTGTTTTTTACCAACGCTGGGTTTAGCGCAACTTCCTGTAATTGCAGACCAGCTTGTACATCGCTGCCTGCTGGCCGCACAGTTGATGGCGCTACAGGTGCTGCTGGTGTGGCTTCATCGTCCCAAGATAACATTTTTATTCCTTACAAGATGACACTTTATCTTTGCGCATAAGCAAAAATGTGCCGGACATTGCGAACGACGGATAGCTCACACCGTTCGCTGAAAATTCAATTGATTAGTTCTGTATTTCTGTCAGTTACTGCCTGAAAGCCGACAGCATTACTGACAAGCTTCGCACTCTTCAAAACCTGGGTCACCTGGACGAAGGTAGCAAGCTGCACCTTCCGCCTCAGGAGCAACTGCTGGAGCTGCCGCAACCGGTGCTGCGCTGAATGCACCCGCACCGCCATCTACCGCAACCGCATTCAACGCACCAGTTTTCGATGTCGATTTTTCGGTATGCGTCGCGCCAATCGTACGCAAGTAATACGTCGTTTTCAGACCACGTAACCAGGCCAGTTTGTAGGTCTCGTCCAGTTTTTTACCGGATGCGCCTGCCATATAGATATTCAGGGATTGCGCCTGATCTATCCATTTCTGACGACGTGAAGCCGCTTCGACCAGCCACGACGGGCTGATCTCAAACGCAGTCGCATACAGTTCGCGCAAATCTTGTGGAATACGATCAATGCGAGCCAAGCTGCCATCAAAATATTTCAGGTCAGCGATCATCACCTCATCCCACAAGCCACGCAATTTCAGATCGCGCACCAGGTGTTCGTTAATTTCAGTAAACTCGCCGGACAAGTTCGATTTCACATACAAATTCTGATAGGTCGGCTCGATACAGGCTGAGACGCCGATGATGTTAGAAATCGTTGCTGTCGGCGCAATCGCAACGCAGTTTGAATTGCGCATACCAAATTGTTTGATGCGATCACGCACCACAGTCCAGTCCATGGTTTCGCTAAAATCTGCTTCCAGATAACCACCACGCTCTTCCGCCAACAACTTCAACGAGTCTTGCGGCAGAATACCTCTATCCCACAACGAACCTTGATAAGAGCTGTAAGTGCCACGTTCTTCCGCCAGCTCAGTCGATGCCAGATAAGCGTAGTAACACACGGCTTCCATCGAGGTGTCAGCAAACTGCACCGCTTCATTCGATGCATAAGGCACGCGCATCATGTGCAGGCAATCCTGGAAGCCCATGATACCCATGCCGACCGGACGGTGACGCAGATTGGAATCGCGTGCTTTTTGTACGGCATAGTAGTTAATATCAATCACGTTATCCAGCATACGCATCGCGGTACGGATCGTTTTTTGCAGTTTGACGTGATCGAGCTTGCCATTCTTCATGTGCGCTGGCAGGTTAACCGAGCCCAGATTACATACGGCGATTTCGCTTTCGTTAGTGTTGAGCGTGATCTCGGTACACAGATTCGACGAGTGCACCACGCCTACATGCTGCTGCGGGCTGCGGATATTGCAAGGATCTTTGAACGTGATCCATGGATGTCCTGTTTCAAACAACATGGACAGCATTTTGCGCCAGAGGTCGAGTGCCGGGATTTTCTTGGACAATTCGATTTCCCCGGAAGCCGCTTTGGCTTCGTAAGCGAGGTAAGCACTTTCAAATGCCTTACCGAATTTATCATGCAGATCCGGCACATCCGATGGAGAGAACAGGGTCCACTCTCCTTTTTCCATCACGCGCTTCATGAACAGATCAGGAATCCAGTTGGCGGTATTCATGTCATGCGTACGGCGGCGGTCATCGCCAGTGTTCTTACGCAGATCAAGGAATTCCTCGATATCCATATGCCAGGTTTCAAGGTACGCGCAGACTGCACCTTTACGTTTACCACCCTGATTGACCGCAACCGCAGTATCGTTGACCACTTTCAGGAACGGCACCACACCCTGGGATTTACCATTCGTGCCTTTGATGTGCGCGCCCAGTGAGCGTACCGGTGTCCAGTCATTACCCAGACCACCGGCATATTTCGCCAGCAAAGCGTTTTCTTTGAGCGCGTCATAAATACCGGCCAGATCATCAGAGACCGTAGTCAGGTAGCAGGACGACAATTGCGAACGTTGTGTGCCGGAGTTAAATAGTGTCGGCGTCGAGCTCATGAAATCAAAGCTGGACAACAGGTGATAGAACTCGATGGCGCGCGCATTTCGATCTTTTTCTTCCAACGCCAGACCCATCGCCACGCGCATATAAAATGCCTGCGGCATTTCAATACGGGTGCCGCGGACATGCAGGAAATAACGGTCATACAAAGTCTGCAAACCGATATAGCTGAATTGCAGATCGCGGTCAGCGACCAGTGCTTTTGCCAGACGGTCCAGATCAAATTCCGCCAATTTTGTATCCAGTAATTCGGCAGCAATACCTTTCTGGATAAATTGCGGGAAATAGGTAATGTATTCAGCTGCAGCATCCTGCTGAGCCACCTCTTTGCCAAAGACTTCTTTACGCACTGTGTGCAACAGCAAGCGGGAAGTCACCTGGCTATAGGCTGGTTCTTTTTCCATCAAAGCGCGCGCAGCCAGAATCGCTGATTTATGCAATTCCTCGACAGGCACGCCGTCGTACAAGTTCTTCAATGTTTCAGTCAGGATCGCTTCTGCATCCGCCAGTTTGTCGAGACCAACGCAGGCAGCAGTAATAAGGGCACGAACTTTTTCAATGTCGAGGATGACTTTTTCACCGTCAATAACCACATGGATTTGCGGCAGTTTTGCCTGTGAGGCTTGTTGCGCTTCGCGTTGCAAGCGGCGTTCCTCCTGATGTTTTGCACGATACAAAACATAAGAACGGGCAACATCATGCTCACCGGAACGCATCAGCGCCAGTTCAACCTGATCCTGAATATCTTCAATATGAAACGTGCCGCCGGTTGGCTGTCTGCGCAGCAATGCCGCAACAACCATCGAAGTCAGTTGCTCAACGAGTTCACGAATACGGGCAGAGGCTGCGCCTTGACCACCGTTGACAGCAAGGAAAGCCTTCGTCATCGCGATCGCAATTTTTTGCGGCTCAAAACCAACTACGGCACCATTCCGGCGAATAACCCGGTGCTCGCTGTATCCGCTGCCAGCACTCGCCTGAACGGCGTTGCCGCTTGCGGAGCTTAGATCGGAATGAGATGGCGTTGATGTTTCCATTGAAGAGTGCATTGAACCTCCAGAGTCGGTGATATCTTGAGTCGCTCATGACCTCAGACGATCATGAAACGCTCGGGTTAACTGAATGTTGCGCCTTATTACAAACTAGCTTTACACGGAAAACGGCCGTGTTATTTCTTCATTTTTAAATCAATTGCTGCGAAAAAGGGGAATGTGAAGCAAGAAAGGTAAAACAAGAAAAACTACTATATATAGTGCACAAATAATTTATAGCCCTAATTCTAGTACCCGATGCTAAGGTGTGCAACCGCTTTATTTGCTAATTTTTCAGTAATTTTTTTGTGCAGGCGATTGACTTTCGCAGATGATCAGAAATCTGCAGCAAGCTGAGTAAGTGAGTGCTAACAGAAAATAGTCACACCGCTTACAGGATCTTTATCTATCGGTTTTCAGCATCATTATCAACAAGACTGCAACGAGGCGAAGCAGATCTTAGGGCGCAAGCAAAGTGACACTGGCAACATGCTGGCAATACTTTCGTCGGCGTGAAAGCGGACGCACAAGCGCCAATTGAATTCCCGGAAAAACTAATCCTGAATTTTTAATTTCTGTATCTGGTAACGCAACTGCCTGAAGCTGACGCCGAGCAGCTCCGCCGCCTGGGTCCGGTTATGCCGGGTCTGCTCCAAAGCCCGCATAATCATTTCGCGTTCGATATTCTCCAGATACTCAGGCAAGGAACAAGGAAGCGCCGGGGGAGAAAAAACGTCTTCATCTTTCGTTGATATAGCCTCAGTAACGATCTGCTCAGGCTGCACAACATCATCAACATGCTGTTCCGTTGGTAGTTTTTTATGATTGCGTAAGGCCAGATCGGCCACTTGTATACAACCATCGTTGGCAAACGCGAGTGCCCGCTCGAGTATGTTTTCCAGTTCACGGACATTGCCGGGGAAATCATAAGCACGTAAAGCTTGCAATGCTGCTGGCGACAAGGTGACATCACCGCCAGCGAGCTTACGTAATATCGCAGCAGATAAATCGGCAATGTCGTCAAGACGCTCACGCAACGGCGGCAAGTGCAGCTCAATGACATTTAAGCGGTAATACAAGTCCTGCCGGAATCGCCCTTCGTCTACACAAGTACTCAGATTCTGATGGGTTGCACTGATAATCCTGACATCCACGGACTCTTCCAGTGTTGCGCCGACTTTGCGAATACGGCGCTCCTGAATTGCCCGCAACAACTTTACCTGCATCGCGAGCGGCAAATCGGCGACCTCATCCAGCATCAGCGTGCCGCCATTCGCCGCCTGAAAAAATCCTTCACGATCATCTGCGGCCCCGGTAAAAGCACCTTTACGATAACCGAAAAATTCCGCTTCCATTAACGTCTCAGGAATTGCCCCGCAATTAACCGCAATAAACGGCTTGCCAGCGCGCGAACTGGATGTGTGAATTTCACGCGCTGCCAGTTCCTTACCGCTACCAGACTCCCCGGTAATAATGACCGGTGCCATACTACGCGCCAGACGACTGATTTGTGCCCGGACGTCCTGCATACCTGGCGATGAGCCAATCAGAAACGAGGCTGGCGTCATTTCACAGACATCGGAGGCCACTTCGGATTCCGCATTGACCAAATTTATTTCCAGCGCAGAACGCACCAGTTTGCGTAAATGATCAAGAGCCACAGGCTTGGATACATAATCAAACGCCCCGGCCTTCAGGGCAATCACCGCATTATCGGTGCTGCCAAAGGCTGTAATCACCGCGATCGGGGTATTTTTATAATGAAGATTAACCTCTTCAACTAACTCCATTCCCGAACCATCGGGCAAACGCATGTCGGTCAACACCAACGAATAGCAGTTTTTGGCTAGCAGCGTTCTGGCAATATCCAGATTTTCGGCGCTATCAACATCCAGCCCCATTTTAATCAGCGTGATCTCTAACAACTCGCGCAAATGCGCCTCATCATCCACCACCAGGATGCGTGGACAAGTGTTGCCGCTAGTGTTGCTCATGCGTTCAATCCAGAAAAATTAATCACGAAACGCCCCTTAGGCTCACTGTCTTCAGCATCGCTGTGATCGACACGATATTCATAATCTAGCAAGGCTTTGTTATTCAGGCATAATTCCCGCGCCATATACAAGCCCAGACCAGTTCCCATCCGCGATGTCGTATAAAAAGGTTCGAATAAATGCGCACGGACTTCAAAACTGATAGCGGGACCGTCATCCTGAATATGCAACTCCTGCCGGCCGCCAGGATTTACCATGGCATACAAACGAATGCTGCCAGAGCGACCGCTCGCATACCGGATTGCATTCGACAGCAAGTTTGAAACGATTTCAGTCAAATGACCAGGATCGAAGCTGACTTTGAAATCTACTTCATGAGCAACGGCGATCAGATCGGGGGCGACTTGTTTTATCTCGACGAAATCCTGCACGCACTGGCGCACCAGCGGCATCAGGAAATAAGGCTCCACATCATTGCGCGCCTTACGTGAGAGTTTCAGAATATCTTCGATCAACTGATTTAAGCGTCCGACATTATCGTCAACAATTTTTAAGAGGCGTTTGGCCTGCTCTTTATTGTCCTCAATGTGAGCAATATCTTCGTTCAACAAGGACGCCGCATAAGAAATGGACGACAGCGGATTTCTGACTTCGTGCGCAATGCTGGCGGTCAGACGTCCCATCGATGCCAGTTTCAATTGCTGCGCATGATTCTCAATATCCGACACATCCTGCATAAAAATAACGGTGTAATCATTCGCAGATGCCTGCAGACCAGTTTCATTCGCATCCTTGACGATAATCATCCGCAATTTCAGATGCGTGACAAAATGCGGTCGTTCTGATCTGAAACCAAAACTGCTGTGTTCAAAACCTGAGCGCGGTATCGCTGAGCCGGAAACACTCCCGTTACTTTCATCCAGGTAGCAGGGAATAGAAACAAATGAAATCTCATCTTCCAATTCTCTGGGCGTCTTACCCGCATTGCGGATCTGGATATCAGCCAAGGTGTCTACCATAGGACGCAAAGCGATGACATCTGCCAATTTGACGCCAATCATGCCTTTCTTGAGATTTCCCCCGAGCATACGTTCTGCGGCCGGATTCATTTCAAACATGCGCCCGGAATGATCAAGCACCAGTATTCCGTCATCCATATCCGCGATCACCAGACGATTAATTGCCTGCTGCATCACTAATTCATTTCCTCGCAGTGCCGCGAGTTGCTCCTGGCGGATAAGATTGCTCGCGAGACGATTCACCACGTACACCACAGCAAAATAGGATGCGCCGAATAAACCGGCCTGAGAAACCAGACTGCCATCATCTAACTCAAGGGAACGGTACATCCCTTCACTCAACAACAACAAACTGACAAGCGAACAGAAAAAGAAAGCCCACAATAAAGGCGCCAGAATTGAAACGCCTGCCAGAGGAAACAAAAATAAGATATTGAAGCCTCCACGCCCGCCGCCGGAACCGAGATAAAGCAAGGAAATAATAATGATATCGAGCGTAATCTGCGACAGCAGTTGCAAAATGAAATGCCGCGTGTGTACAACTTTGAGTATCGTAAAGCCCAGACTGGAAATTAAGTAGGCGGTACAAATATCAATGGCAAACACATGGGAAAATACCCAGATATCTTTGGTACTGCGTAAATTGAGCAGCAACAAAAGACTGATCGCAATGATTACCCGGGAAATATTCAGGGTTTGCAGAGATCGCCAGAACGAGGGCGTCGGCTCAGGAAAAACAGAAAAAGTCGCTGCCATGGGTTCAGCTTATTTCTGAACTAGTGCAAATCAGCGTGCGCTGAAGAACAATAGGTTTGCTGCTCCCGGATAACGGCTTCAGAAGCTGGTAAATAAATCTGACAATGCGCACAGCAAACCATGGTTTCTACTGGTGCAGCGGCCGTCGCCGGCATATCAAATGACGACGCATCGGATGTCGTTTCAGCATTCCGGCTGCGCATGCTGTCCTGAGACAAAGGTTTAGCTTTTTTACGTATCGCCAGAATGACCAACACTGCCAATACCAGCCACATCAGCAATTTCATACCAGACTCCTGTGCAACACCACTTCCAGCACGAAACGACTACCGACATACGCCAGCAATAAGGTCAGGAAACCGGACAACGTGAAATTCAATACAGTTTTTCCACGCCAGCCGCGCCACCGGCGCCCCACCAGCAAGATGGCAAACAACAGCCAAGACAATAACGACAAGATGGTTTTATGATCCCACTTAAATGCCACACCCAGTACCTGCTCAGAAAATACGATACCAGACAATACGGTCAGGCTGAGTAATACAAATCCGACAGAAATCAGCCTGAACAAGACCTTTTCCATCGTCAGTAAGGCTGGCAACTTATCAATCACCGCGCTCAGCCATGGCTGCAAGGTGCGTGAACGCAATTTATGCAAATGTTTGTCTTGCAGACTCATGATAGCCGCATGAAACGCCGCGATAGTCAATGTGCTGTAGGCCAGCAAAGCGATGCTGACATGCCATGGAAACATCGCTGTTTTCCCTGTCAGTGCAATCACTGCACCCGGAAAAAATACGGGCAGGATAGAAAATCCTGCTGCAGGCGGAAATAACAAAAACTTCAAGCCATCGAGTGAAAAATTACGATTCTCTATCAGATACACAGAGACGGTCACCCATAGCGCCGCCGATAACATAGTCGCAAAACCGATACGTAAAGCATCATCCGCAAACACCGCCAGCCATAATAAGGCAGCATGCAGCAACCACGCAAGGACGCTGACCCCGGCACCAACCATGCGCTGCGGGAACGGAATAAAAACAGCGGCCAGATAGAGAACGAGCACCAGAAAAGATAAATAGATTTGCATCAGCTAAGTTTACACCATGTCACCGTAAAAATTGACGTTCGCTTGCATACTGACTGCATTTCAGACACCGGCTGAAAATTGAAATGTCCGAAAAATCTCGGAACAAGCGATCGCATCAGGATTAATTGCAGAAATTAGAGGTTATTTTGAACTTTTCAGAATTTTTCGCGACTAAACTCGCTGTGTCCAGTATTCATATACTGAGCCAAGGGATAGACTCACTTCGTTTTCTCACTTTTCAATAATAAAACCATGAAAAAGACACTCATTACACTGGCAGTTCTGAGCACAGCCTCTGTCGCCTATGCCGACGAAGGCATGTGGATGCCGCAACAGCTGCCACAAGTAGCTAAAGAGCTGAAAGCCGCCGGCTTAAAACTGGATCCGGCAAGCTTAACCAAACTGACAGAATTCCCTATGGGCGCAATCGTCAGTCTCGGTGGTTGTTCGGCTTCTTTTGTTTCGCCACAAGGTCTGGTTGCAACCAACCATCATTGCGTCTATGGCAGCGTGGCGTACAACTCCAAGCCTGAGCGCAATCTGCTGGCGAATGGTTTCCTGGCAAATACGCTGGCAGAAGAATTACCGGCAGCACCCGGCTCACGTATTTTTGTCACCAAAGAAGTGACCAATGTTTCGGACAAAATTATCAGCAAAGATGTTGCGAAACTGGAAGGCAAAAAGCGCGTTGACGCAATAGAAAAAAACTCCAAAGCGCTGGTTGCCGAATGTGAAAAAGATGCCGGTCACCGTTGCAACGTCTATCCATACTATGGCGGTCTTGAGTTTTACATGATCAAACAGATGGAAATCCGTGACGTCCGTCTGGTACACGCACCTGCCGAAGGTGTCGGCAAATTCGGTGGTGATACTGATAACTGGATGTGGCCACGTCACACCGGCGACTACGGTTTCTACCGCGCATATGTCAGCAAGGATGGCAAAGCCGCTGACTACAGCAAGGATAACGTTCCTTACGTTCCTAAACATTACCTGAAACTGGCAAAAGACGGCTTGTCTGAAGGCGATTTCGTCATGGTACTGGGCTACCCTGGCCGCACTAACCGTCACCGTCTGCCATCTGAAGTTGCGTACACATTTGACTGGAGCTACCCTGCGTTCGTCAAAGCTTCCGGCGAGTCACTCGCGATCATCGCTAAAGAAACCGCCAATGATCCTGACGCCAAGCTGAAATATGCAAGCCAGGTTGCAGGTATCAACAACTACTACAAAAACCGTCAGGGCATGCTCGACAGTTACGCTGGCAGTGATTTTCTTGCCCGCAAAACCAAAGAGCATGAAGAGTTAAAAGCATGGGTCAATAGCAATCCGGCCCGCGCAAAAGAATTTGCCAGCGATATTGCGGATGTAGAAAAACTGATCGCTCAGCGCGATGCACAAGGCAAACGTGAGTTTTTCCTCGACCGTTCGTATCCGCGTCTGCTGAGCACTGCCCGTAGTCTGTATCGCCTGGCAAATGAAACGATGAAACCGGATGCTGAGCGCAAAGCAGGCTTCCAGGTCCGCGACCTGCCACGCTTTAAAGCTGGTGTAGAAGCAGTTGAGCGCAACTATGTAGAGAAGGTCGATAAAGCGCTGGTACTGAACAGTCTGAGCCAATACGCTGCACTGCCAAAAGATCAGCGCAGCGCTAACTTCGATGCGGCAATTGGCATCAAAGACGGCATGAACGAAGCTGACCTGAAAGCCTTGCTGGATAACTTGTATGCCGGTAGTAAACTGGGCGATAAAGCGACGCGTGCAGCCTGGCTGAGCGCTAAACCTGAAGACTTTAAAACCAGCAACGACAGCTTCATCAAAGCAGCGGTAGCAATGTATGAAGGCGGTCTGAAACACGAAGCGGAAGACGAAGAACTGGCAGGTAAAATCCAACAAGCCTATGCCAACTACATGAAAGCAAAAATCGCCTTCATGAAGAGCAAAGGACAAGCGGTTTACCCTGATGCGAACAGCACATTGCGCGTGACATTCGGTAAAGTGGCTGGACGCGATCACGGCACAGCCGATGGTCTGGCATGGTCTGCATTCACGACAGTCAACGGTATTCCGCCGAAAGCGACAGGCCAGGGCGAATTCAATGCGCCTGCTGCTCAGCTGGCCGCAATCAAAGCCAAAGACTTCGGAAAATATGTTGATCCTAAGTTGAAAGCAGTGCCGCTCGCCTATCTGGCAACACTCGATATCACTGGCGGTAATTCCGGCTCTGCTGCGCTGAATGCAAAAGGTGAATTCATCGGTCTGGCCTTTGATGGCACTCTCGATTCCATCATCTCTGACTGGGATTACAACAAAGCTAATACACGTTCGATTCAGGTCGATCTGCGCTACATGTTATGGCAAATGAAACATGTCGATAAAGCAGACAAACTGATCAAGGAAATGGGCGCAGAATAATTCGCCTTACTTCTCACCAAAAGCCACGCGGTCAGCGTGGCTTTTTTTTGTTGCGCATGATTGCCGACGATTACCCACAAAGACTGATTCTTCAAACAGCACAGCCTATCGTTTCCTTGACTTTCTCTGCTTATCTCATACATTGATATAAATTCTGTGCATCAGTAATTCCCCTGGCGGATGCCCGCTGCACGAGTTCACTGATTGGTGAGCAGCCAGACTGACACCGATATCCATCAAAGCACAATAAGGATAAGGACGAGACATTATGAATCTGCTGAATCTGGGAAAAATGCCATTTTCATTTCATGGCGGCTGGGATACGGTGAGTAAGATTCACCCTTCTGTGATCCGTAGTTTTCTGTTGCTGGTGTTGCCATGCTCATTGATCCCGCCGCTGGCATTGCTGTATGCGGGCAGCCATCATGCCGCCTTATACTGGGTTGATGCGCCTTACCTGCGCTGGCTTGATGTGGCTGCCGTTTTTCTGGTCATGGAATTAATGACCGTACCGCTGATGGGCTGGCTGATTCGCAAGCTGGCGAAAGATCATCAGGTGACCATGGACTTTCAGGATAGTTTTCTGCTGGCCAGCATTACTGCGGTGCCGATGTGGTTATCCAGTCTGGGCTTGTTATCCGCCGATCTCTGGCTGGTGATCGCCTGCGTGATTATGGGTCTGCTATTGGCGGCCAGCGTGCTGTATCATGGCCTGTATGCGATTTTGAAATTAGAAGATACCGTTGACGCGCAAGTCATGGGCTACAAAATTTTCTCTTTCGGTGGCATCGTCTGGATCATGCTCTGTAGTTTTGTCGCATTGCCACTGATGTGGTAAAACCTGCCGTCACGCGTGCTAACACGCGTTAGCTCTTCAGCGCCTTCCCCTGATGCCGGACATGCTGCATCTCAGCCTACGTGTCCGGTTTCGCATTACCAGATACTCCCCCCTCTTTTTTCGTAAAAAGCCTTATTTTCGGCATCAATAAAAGGCCTGTTCAGATACTCCCCGGAGTATCTTGATAAGCCGGAAGCCGCCCCGCATCCGGCATTTGCCTTGCCGCGTCTAGTTCCAATGACGAATAGACGCGCACTCCCCCACCCCTTAGCATCCTCAGGGTCATTCGGGAGAGCAATCATGAAACGCAGAACCTTCATCTTCACCAGCCTGGTCCTCAGCAGCGGACTGATATTGCCGGCGTCGGCACAAGTGAATAACATCAGTGATGCGATCAATAAAGCCGGACGACAGCGCATGCTGGCACAGCGGCTGGCGAAAGCCTATTTGCAGTTAGGCATGGATATCGATGCCGAACACGCCAGAAAAATTCTGGATCAGTCCTTATCCGTATTTGATCGCCAGCTGGTGGAATTACGGACCTTCGCGCCAAATCCCGACATCAAATCGCGCCTGAGCGAAGCCGAAAAAATCTGGCTCGATTACAAACAATTATTGGTGGGAAAAGCACCCAACAAGACCGATGGCAAAAGCATCCTCGTATCGAGCGACAAGCTGATGCAACTGGCCGATGACAGCACGCTGCAGCTGGAAAAACTTGCCGGAAACAGCAGCGGTAAATGGGTCAACCTCGCCGGTAGGCAAAGGATGTTGTCGCAGAAAATGGCCAAGCTTTATTTAGGTCGGCAATGGAATATCGCACCAGCCGACGCCAGCACTCTGCTCGACAGCGCACGCAGAGAATTCGTCGCGGCCCAGAACGCGCTGAAGAACGCGCCAGTCAACACCGCAAAAATTAAAGATGAGCTTGAACTGGCGCAGCAACAATGGCTATTTTTCGACCTAGCCCTGCAACAAGCGGATGATGCTAAAACGCGGCATCAGTCTGCCATCAATGTTGCCACCAGCAGTGATCGTATTCTGGAACAGATGGATAAAGTCACCAGCCTGTATCAGCAACTCAGCTAAATACTAAGCGCGCCCGGTTTTGTTATCAGCGCCACTCACTTAATTGAGCTGATATTTTTTGAGTTTGTCGTACAGGGTTTTTTTAGGAATACCGAGACTGTCGGCTGCCAGCGCGACATTCGACTGATGCGTACGCAGCGCCTGTGCGATCAGCGATGCTTCGATAGCCTCGAGTTTTTTCGGCAGACTGTTCGCGTCCGGCAGCGGCTGTTTATCAGTCGCGTTTTCGTTCACATATTCACTCTCGTTCTGACTCTGCATATCAGCGACACCGAGCACCAGCTTGTCTGCAAAATTGCGTAATTCACGCACATTACCTACCCAGTCGCGTTGCTGCCAGAGCTGCATTTCGGCCGCACTCCATTCCGGCAGCGGGCGTTGAAAACGCTGTGCCGCACCTTGTAAAAAATGCGCCAGTAACAGAGGAATATCTTCGCGTCTGTCATTCAGGCGCGGCAGATACACATGCACGATCGCCAGGCGGAAATACAGATCTTCGCGGAATTTATTTTCTGCGCTCAGCGCCAGCAAATCGGTTTTGGTTGCGGCGATAATCCGGCAATCGAGTTCGATCAGATTGTTGCCGCCCAGTCGTTCCAACCGGCGCTCCTGCAACACGCGCAGCAGTTTAACTTGCATCGCCAATGGCATGCTTTCAATTTCATCGAGAAATACCGTACCACCGTTAGCGTATTCAAGCTTGCCGATACGACGTTTTTGCGCACCGGTAAAAGCGCCCGCCTCATGCCCGAAAATTTCGCTTTCAAATACGGATTCAGGCAGTGCGCCGCAATTGATCGCGACAAATGCGCCCGCCCGTCCACTCGCCAGATGCAACTGGCGCGCCACCACTTCTTTACCGGTGCCGGTCGCACCGTGTATCAGCACGTCGGCTGGCGTCGGCCCGATATTGCGGATGAAATGGCGGATTTTTTCGATTGCCGCTGACTGCCCGATCAGCTCAGGCATCGCCGGACGATTCGCCAGAGTTTGTTTCAGTTGCTGATTTTCCAGCACCAGACGGCGTTTCTCCTGCGCGCGCAAACAGGTATTGAGCAAGCGCTCGGCCGAGAATGGCTTTTCTATGAAATCGTACGCACCGGCGCGCATCGCCTCTACCGCCATGCTGACGTCGCCATGTCCGGTAATCACGATCACCGGTAAATCTTTATCCGCAGCGACCAACTCGGCCAGTAAATCCAGCCCGGATTTTCCCGTTAAGCGCACATCCGTCACCACGATCCCGCTAAAGCCTGCGGACAATTGCGCCTGCGCCGCTTCTGCGCTGGCAAAAGCAGCGACGGAAAAGCCGCCCAGTTCCAGCGTCTGCGTGGTTGCCAGACGCACGGCTTGTTCATCTTCAATTAATACAACCGACAAAGCTGACACAATTTATTCCTCTCTATGGCGCTGATTATTCTGGCTGTAAATGCCAGGAAAATCAGATACTCCCCCCTCATTTTAACTTTTTCGGTCTAACCTCAAGGAAAACAAAGGACAAAAAAATATACTCCCCCCAGTATTATTCTGGCAAAACGGGCAATCGGATCACAAACTGGGCACCGCCCTGAATGTGATTGCCCGCATGCAGACTGCCGTTCATTGCCTGCACAATGGATGACGAAATCGCCAGCCCCAGTCCCAAACCTTTGCCGCTGGGCTTGGTGGTAAAAAACGGTTCAAACAAATGTGTAATGACATCTTCCGGTAAGCCTGCACCGCTGTCGCGTATCTGCAAACTGACGTGGGCATCACTTAATTCCAGCAGTACCTCAATTTTTCTTACAGCAGATGTTTCCACAGCATCCAGCGCATTTCTGAGCAGGTTGATCAAGACCTGTTCTATTCGCACACTGTCGCCCAGCACCAGCACCTTATCTGGCATCGCCAGTTGTACCTCTACCTTGAGCCGCTCAATATCGCTCTGCAACATGGCGATGGATGCATGCACAGCAGAACACACGTCAACCGCGCCTAACTGCCCGCTGCTCTTTCTGGCAAATCCCTTGAGCTGAGCGATGATGGAACCCATGCGTGCGCTGGCATCGCTGATATGCTGCAAGTTCGCAATCGCCTCATCTGTTTTACCACGCTGCAGAAATGTGCCGGCGTTATCGGCAAACGCGCGGATGGCAGTCAGCGGTTGATTCAGCTCGTGGGTGATTCCCGCCGCCATTTGCCCCAGCATCGCCAGCTTACCTGTCTGCACCATTTCATTCTGCGTCGAACGCAGCACTTGCTCGGTCGTCTGCAATTTATTGAACTGTTCTTCTAGCTGCATATTGGCCAGGATTAAGTCACCGGTACGCTGCGCAATTTTTAATTCGAGTTCATCAGCAGCGCGCTGTAAAGCAATTGCCGCCGCCTGCCGTTCTTCGATACGGCGTCGGCGCTGATAATAAACACCGGCAACAGTTGCCGCGAGCACCAGCAACAACATGGAAATCACCGCCGCCTGCACACCTGCCTGCACCACCTTGCTTTCATCGGGGAATAGCATCAGTTGCCAGCCAAGACGACCAATCGGACGCGTCAGATAATCACCAAAGCCAGCCTGATCTTTTTTGGGCAGGCTACTGATGGCCGTAACCGGCTTACCGGAATATTGCAAGGTCGCCTGAATATCGTTTAAAACGTCTTTATCCAGCAAACGCAGACTGCGATAGCGCCATTCGTCGCGGTTGCTGAGAAAAACCACGCCATTACGATCAGTCAGTGCTATCGGTTCATTATTACTGCGCCAGGATTTCTGAAATTCATCCAGACTGATCTTGACCGTAATTACACCGACAGGCGCACTATGACTGCGTTGCGCGGCCGATGCATGAACCGGTTGGGAAATAAAATAGCCGGGAATACTCGTGGTGTTGCCAACCCCATAAAAATGGCCTGCCCCACCACCTTTCACCATCGCATCCTGAAAGTAGGGGCGAAAGCTGAAATTTTTTTCTATGTAACTTTGTGCACTATTCCAGTTGCTGGAGGCGATCGTCAGACCTTGCGCATCCATCAGATAGATCGCGGCAACTTTTGCCTGCTGCTGCATATCTTGCAGTGTCAGATTTAATTGCTGCACCAGTGCTTTGTCAGCAGGATTCGCGAGTACCTGCGCGGCTAACGGCAGATACGAAATCGAGTACGGCAAAGTCTCGTAGCGCTCGAGCACCGACTCCAGATCCAGCGCAATGATTTGCAGTTGCCTGTCCCCGGCCAGACGGATTTCACTTTTTTCTTTTTGTGCGAAAAATAAATAAGCAAAAAAAATCAGCGCCACACTACATGCCGCACTGAGACACATAGTAATGATGCGCTGATGAGAGTTCATATATTATTCAATGACCTGCTTTTGCCATCATAGTGATGGCATGACGGGCATGTTTAATCAACGGCAGCCATTTTCAGTTCATCATTATGATGACGCTGCTGCTCTTCCATGACGAGCTGTCCGAGTTCACGTTTCAAGGCGTTGAATTCAGCTGCAGACGGGTCACGCAAACGTGGCAGGTCGATCAGAATATCTTTCTTCACGGTGCCCGGACGATAGGTCATGACGATAATCCGGTCGGCCAGATAAATCGCTTCTTCGATACTGTGCGTCACAAAAATAATGGTCTTTTTCAGCTCCGCCCAGAGACGCAGCAACTCATCCTGCAGATTACGGCGGGTCAGTGCATCCAACGCACCAAACGGTTCATCCATCAACATGATCGGTGAATCCAGCGCCAGCACGCGGGCAATCGCAACCCGCTGACGCATACCACCGGACAAATCTTTAGGAAAGCGCTGTTTGAAATCGGCCAGACCCAGCATCTCGAGTAATTTGCTGACGCGTGAGGCGATATCGGCTTTTCCCATACCTTTAATTTCCAGTCCGAAAGCGATATTTTGCTCGACGGTCATCCAGGGAAATAAAGCGTATTCCTGAAACACCATGCCGCGATCCGGGCCTGGTTCAGTCACGGCTTTTCCATTCGCAATAATGCTGCCGGACGACGGCAAAGAAAAACCGGCAATCGCATTCAGCAAGGTCGATTTACCGCAACCGGAAGGGCCAAGCAGGCAAACAAACTGCCCTTCAGGAATTTCCAGATTAATGTCGCGCAGGGCGACGACTTCTTTGTCTGCAGTCTTGAAGATTTTATTGACCGCATTCACTTTGATATGTGTGGGATTCATCTCAATTCTCCAATCCACGGTGCCAGCGCAGTAAATAGTTATTTAATTTATTCATCGCCAGATCAATTGCCAGACCCAGCATACCGATGCTGATCATGCCGGCGATAATTTTGTCCGACCAGAAATACTCACGCGCTTCGAGAATCCGGAAACCCAGACCGTTATTCACCGCAATCATTTCAGAAACGATCACGACAATGAAAGCGGTACCGATACCGATACGCACCCCTGATAAAATATACGGCACAGCCGCAGGCAGCATGACCCGTACAAACATTGTGCTCTGGCTGGCACCGAGATTACGGGCCGCGCGGATGTAGATCCCGTCAACATGACGCACACCGGCAATCGTATTCATCAATACCGGGAAAAACGCGCCGATCGCAATCAGGAAAATTGCCGGCGGATTACCGAGTCCGAACCAGAGGATAGACAAAGGAATATACGCAATCGGCGGAATCGGACGCAAGACCTGCATCAATGGATTCATCCAGGCATAGACGCGCTGGCTTGATCCCATCGCCAGCCCCAGCGGCAATGCAAGCCCGGCACCGACCACAAAACCAACCAGCACACGATACATACTGCCGATGGTGTCACGCACCAGTTCACCGGAAAATGCCCATGACAAACGGCTCATGGTCGCCGGGTCATACGCTTCCAGCGGCAATGCGTACTCTATCCATTTTTTCACCACAGCTACCGGTGAAGGTAATACTTGCGGATTGACCCAGCCATTGCTGGTGACGATTTGCCAGATCGCGATGAGGATGGCGGGCACAATCAGACCCGCGCCAATTTCACGCCATTTGAATTTCATTTGTTGTCCTTAGAAAAGAGAAACAGAAGCAGCGTCAGGGAATAGCAAGAGACTTGCTTCTGTTCTGAATGTTGCAGGCTGATGCTGTGCCGGGAGTACCAGGGCTTACCGGTACTTATTTAATGTTCAGACTTTTCTTCGCTTGCTCAAGCAAATCTGTTTTGACCCATTCTTTTGCCACTGGCGGCTTGCTCATTTTGCCGATGCCGTATTTTTGCATCAGATCCGTCGTGACCTGAATATGCTCTACAGACATATCGTAAGAGTAAGGTGAATTTCCTATCGCATTCACAAAGTCTTCGTGGCTGACCTGACCTTTGAACATACTTTCGCGCACATATTTTTCAGCCAGATCTTTGTTGTCGATGAAGGCTTTTGTCGCTTCAACGAAACAACGCATGAATTTTTCAGCGACAGGGCGGCGTTCTTTATAAAACTTCTCAGTCATCACCATCGCACGTACTGGTTCACCCAGCGGAGTATCGTAAGGCTTGATGACCTCTTTACCGAAGCCTTTACCAATCGACTGTGAAGAGTAAGGTTCAGACTGCATCATCGCATCGATATTTTTACCCAGCAAAGCCTGATTCAGATCAGGAAAACCGAGGTAAATAATCTGCACATCTTTACCAGGCTGATCGGAATACGTCAGCCCATTCTGCGACAACTCGGCAGCCAGCAAAATATCCTGAATGCCACCGCGCGTGACACCCACTTTTTTGCCTTTCAGATCCTTGACCGTTTTAACGCTGAGATCAGCACGAGCGACGAGGCGCGCACCACCTTTGGCAAAACCAGCCACCACATAAATTGGTGTGCCGCTGGCGCGACCAGAAATCGCCGCTTCAGAAGAGACTGCGCCGACATCCAGCTCTCCGGCGATCACTGCCTGCATCGCATCGAGGCCTTTGGAAAAAACGCGCTCTTCTACTTTCAGACCGCATTTCGGTGCGATTTCTTTGATGTAGGATACCGCACCATAATGGGCGAATTTGAGGTTACCGAGACGGACAACTTCCTGTGCCTGAGCACTGCCAGCCAATGCCAGAGGAATCACGGCGGCCATCGTCAATACTTTCTTCAACATACTATCTCCTTATGATTTTTTCGATAACGTTGATGTCAACACGGATCTATCAGCACAGATCGTGCCAATAACGCAACTCACGTAAATAATTGATTCCATTAGACCTCCGTAAATAATTTGCCGCAAACAGTCTGAATATTCAGAAAAAAATGCCGGAATCTTCTGAGACTCCAGCATTGTATTCGGCGTTGCATCACTTATACCTTCGCTTTCCAGCCCGTCTGGGACTAAACAGAAACGAAGGTAGATTCTCAAAGGATCAGCGTAAAAATTTCTTGTCGCGATTGATAATCGTCAATTCAACGAATTCACTGCCACTATGATCTTTCTCACCATAGGTCAACAAAATGCCGCCGATATCATTTTTATGCATCGATTCCAGCGCCCGCACAAAGCCATCACGCGTCAGACCGCGACCGCTTTTCTTCAAGCCTTCGACCAGCACTTTCGCAGACACGAAGCCTTCCATCGCGGAATAAGACTCTGGTACCGTAGTCCCTTTCGTCACCTGCTTGAATTCCTGACCCAGTTGCGTCGCCAGATTCGGCGCGGGCATCACTTGTGACACCATAATGCCCACTGCGTGCGGGCCCAGACTATCAATAAATCCTTGTGTCGCGTTATTGGATAAAGTCATGATCTGCGCGGTGTTGCCACCGGCACGCAAGGATTTAATGATATCTGCGGTAACGGGAGCAGCACCGACAATAATCAGGGCTTTTGCATTCGACGCCTTTACCGCATGAACCACCGCAGCCACATCAGGTTTTAAACGGTCAAACTTAATCGTTGCTGCCGGTTTCAGCTTAAAGCTGTTTTCTGCCGCCAGAAAACCTTCCAAGGCATCATGTCCGAAACTGTCGTCAATATGAATGATGCCGACTTCTTTCAGGCCTATCGTAGAAAACTGCTCGACCGCTTTTCTGACCTCATCCTGATATTTCGCCCGCACGTTGAATACGTAACGATGCAAAGGCTGATGCATCACTACCGCGCCTGTACTCGGAGCAACCAGCGGAATTTTATGTTCATTCAACAGCGGAAATAAAATCTCAGACGTCGGTGTGCCGCGGCTTTGGAACAATGCAAACACGTGGTCTTTTTTAATCAGCGTTTCCGCATTTTTATAGGCCTGGGTCGCATCAAATTTATCATCCAGAGTGATGAGTTCAATTTTCCGGCCATTCACTCCACCGTTTTTATTCACATAAGCAAAGTAGGCATTTGCACCTGCCTGCATTTCTTTGACAGCTCCGGCAATCGGGCCGGTGACACCGACGGTTTGTCCTAACAATATCGTCGAATCTGTCACACCATCTTCAGCCGCAGCGATAGCACTGGCGAAGAGGGCTACCACGCTCAGACTGAGCCCGGCAATCAGATGATTCAATTTTTTTTTGCGCATAATAGTCTCCGAAAAAAATAACAGGTTATGACGTCAGCGCTCCATAACTCATAACAAAAAATATAAAAACTCAATCACATACAGGACGAAAAATCCTTATAGATCATAAAAAGAATCAGCGTAAGAAACGCTTGTCACGTCCAATCATGGTCAGCTCCACAAATTCACTGCCAGTGTGGTCTTTTTCTGAATACGTCAGTGTCAGCCCGCCGAGGTCAAAGCGTTTAATTGATTCCAGTGCCCGGATCAGCCCCTCTCTTGTGGGGTTTTTACCGGCACGGCGCAAACCTTCTACCATCACTTTGGCAGAGACAAATCCTTCCATCGCGGCATACGATTCAGTTACATGATGCTCTTTCGTAACTTGCCGGAACTCTTGCCCCAACTGGCTGGACAACAGATGCGGTGCAGGTACGATCTGCGACACCATAATGCCAGTCGCATGTTTACCCAGCGAATCAATAAAAGACTGCGATGAATTATTCGATACCGCCATGATCTGTATCGCACTACCAGCATCACGTATGGCATTGATCAACTCCGCTGTTGTCGTGCCAGACGTCACCAGAATTAAGGCCTTGCCCCCGCTTTGAACGACGCTTGCAGCGACCGCTTTAATATCCGGTTTGGCTCTGTCGTAAGAAATGATGGAGACCGGTTTCAGCTTGAATTGCTGCATCGCGCTTTGAAACCCTTCCAGTCCATCTTTCCCAAAACTGTCGTCAACGTGGACCAAAACAATATCTTTCAGGCCGATAGTGGCAAATTGCTCGACGGCCTTTTTCACTTCATCCTGATATTTGGCACGGACATTAAACACGTAATGATTGACCGGCGTATGAAATGTCACCGCGCCGGTTGAAGGGGCAATCAACGGAATTTTATGTTCTGCCAGCAAAGGCAGAATCGCCTGTGTATGCGGTGTACCACGACTCTGGAACAACGCAAACACGTGCTCTTTCCTGATCAGAGCATCGGCATTGCTCATTGCCAGCGCCGGATCAAATTTATCATCCAGTGTCTTTACTTCAATTTTACGGCCATGTACTCCACCGTTTTTATTAACGTAGGCAAAATAGGCGGCAGCACCTGCCATCATTTCCTTAACAGGCCCAGCAATTTGCCCGGTCACGCCTATCGTCTGCCCCAGCAAGATAGCGGAATCCGTCACGCCATCCTCTGCGTTTGCATGCAAGCTGGAGAAGAACGTGCCGACGGCGAGCAAACCGACAACAAACAAACGGCGCGATAGATTTTTTTTCATTTGATTTGATTTCCAGCTTTTCAATGGACTTAGGTTTTTTACAATTTCGCAGCAAAGACAACAAAAATAATTACCATAAAGAAATATAATTATCAGGCCAAAGCAGATTTTATTCCCAGGAAAAATGTAAGCAAAAACCGGTGACGCTTATCTGTGTCAGCAAAGAAATAACCCCAACAGAAATGAATCTCTTCTGATTTTACAGAATTGTTCATGTAAACATTCTGATTTTACGGAACATCTGCATTTCAACCACAAGCTTTTCTATGAATTCGCAGAGCCACTGCGGTGATCAGGTAAAATGGCGGATTGTTTTGCCTCTGGCAGTTAAGCGCCAGGCTGGCAACTGCGCTCAATTTGCTTTTTACTCAAGAAATTCTACTCGTTCGCTATGCTTGATAACCTTACCCAGCGCCTCGCTAAAGTCGTTAAGACTATGCGCGGCGAAGCCAGACTGACCGAATCCAACACAGCCGATATGCTGCGCGAAGTGCGCATGGCATTGTTAGAAGCGGACGTTGCCTTGCCTGCAGTACGCGAACTGATCGCCCGCGTTAAAGAAAAAGCGATGGGCGAAGAAGTTATCTCTTCACTGACTCCCGGCCAGGCATTGGTCGGCATCGTTCAGAAAGAACTCGCCGTATTGATGGGCGCCGATCTCGGCGAAGAAGCCTCGCAACTCAGCTTTGCCTGCCAGCCACCAGCGATTATTCTGATGGCGGGTTTGCAGGGTGCGGGTAAAACGACCACCGTCGGTAAGCTCGCCAAATATCTGCGCGAACAGAAAAAGAAAAAAGTGCTGACCGTTTCAGCCGACGTTTATCGTCCGGCCGCGATCGGCCAGTTGCAAACGGTGACCGGACAAGTCGGTGCCGACTTTTTCCCATCGACACCAGATCAGAAGCCTGTCGATATCGCCCTGGCCGCGTTGGATTACGCAAAAAAACATTACCACGATGTGTTGATCATCGATACCGCCGGTCGTCTTGGTATTGATGAAGCGATGATGCAGGAAATCGCCGCTGTACACGCCGCAGTCAAGCCTATCGAAACTTTATTCGTCGTTGACGCCATGCTGGGGCAGGATGCCGTCAATACCGCCAAAGCGTTTAACGATGCGTTGCCACTGACTGGCGTGGTGCTGACCAAGCTCGACGGTGATTCGCGCGGTGGTGCAGCTTTGTCGGTACGTTACGTGACTGGCAAACCGATTAAATTTGTCGGTGTTGCTGAAAAACTTGATGGACTGGAAGCCTTTGATGCGACCCGCATGGCCAGCCGTGTGCTAGGCATGGGCGACATCATGGCGTTGGTCGAATCGGCGCAAAAGGGCATGGACGTCGCCGCTGCGCAGAATCTGGCGCACAAAATCAAAGACGGCGGCAAGTTCGACATGAACGACTTTAAAATGCAAATTTCGCAAATGAAAAACATGGGCGGACTATCCGGACTCATGGATAAATTGCCAGCGCAAATGCAGCAGGCCGCCGCCGGTGCGAATATGGATCAGGCAGAAAAATCCGTGCGCCGCATGGAAGGCATTATCAATTCCATGACGCCGCTGGAACGCGCGAAACCAGAGCTGATTAAAGCCTCACGCAAACGCCGCATTGCCACCGGTGCCGGTGTGCAGATTCAAGAAGTTAACCGTATGCTGGCGCAATTCGAGCAAATGCAGTCCATGATGAAAAAATTGCGCGGTGGCGGCATGATGAAAATGCTGCGCGGAATGAAGGGAATGATGCCAGGAAAACGCTGATTTTCAGACGTAAGCTGATGTTACAAAAAATGGCCGTATCAGAGGTAAAACCCTGCTGATACGGCTTTTTTTTGGATAGAAATCCAACGAAGCAGCATTTCCTGCATTTTTTCTTAAAAAACGCACAAAAAAGACTTGCATCACCGTGGAAACCGCACCACTATGGGCGATGCGTGAAGTGACGCAATGCAGGAGCTTTTCAAAACGATCAAAGCTCCGTCCACAAAATTGTGAAGGAGGCTATTTATGGCAACAGCAGCAAAAAAACCAGCAGCGAAACCAGCCGCAGCACCAAAAAAGGCAGCAGCTAAACCGGCAGCAGAACGCAAGCCAAACGCAGCGTTCATGAAGCCAATGACGATTTCCCCAACGCTGGCAGCAGTGATCGGTGCCGCACCGATTCCACGTACTGAAGTGACGAAAAAAGTATGGGAATACATCAAAAAGCATAACCTGCAAGCACCAGAAAACAAACGCAATATCAATGCAGATGACAAGCTGAAAGCCGTTTTCGGTGGTAAAGCGCAAGTCTCCATGTTTGAAATGACAAAACTCATTTCCGGTCACCTGTCCTGATTCTTCAGGAATAGCAACCGCAGTTGCGTTGGGAAACTTTATGGGAAGAAAATGTCCCATCCCAAACAAAAATGCCCGCATCGCGCGGGCATTTTTGTTTTCTGGTTTTATTTTCAAACCTGAAAATATCTGCTTACTTCTTAAATTCCCAGTTCTTCCAGTTTGCCAGTACGGCATTCGGATATTCCGGCTTGCCACGGCTGCCGTTATAACGGCCCAGCGCCAGATATAAATCGCCCTTTTCCATATCCATATACAGCCGCAGGATAGAGCAGCCATAGCGCAGATTGGTTTGCATGTGAAATAACTTGGTCGCATCACCATCGCCGATGCTGCGCGACCAGAATGGCATCACCTGCATATAACCGCGCGCGCCGACCACCGAGGTCGCGTATTTGCGGAATGCCGATTCGACCTGCATCAAACCCATCACCATCGCAGGATCCAACCCTGCGCGTTTGGATTCATACCATATCGTTTCGAGCAACTCGATGCGCGTCTGATAATCCGGTATCCGCTTTTTCAGGCGCGACGACATTTCGCCCAGCCAGTGCAGATAGCTGATGCGCTCTTCTATCGTATTGAAGCTGGGTTTGGGCGGACGCGGGTCAGAAATCGCTTTTGACAAGGCGAGACGAACCGAATCCGCCATGGCTTCTTCTTTCTGATTACCGGCGTGTGCCGGCAAGGCATACAGCAATGCGGTCCATAAACTGAACAGCAAGATCATCCATCGGGGCAACAGCAAAATCGCTTTCAACTTCTCAAAAATTAAGATTTAAGGGGAGTATCTGTCATTTCATGCCAATTGTCTGAATAAACAAAAGGTGGTTTGAAGATACTCCCCCCAGTATATTTAGCCGCTTTACGCCGCTACCAGCTTGCTCTGAACAAAAGCCAGCATCTCAGCAACCGGAACGTTGGTCGCTTCAGTATCGCGACGGCCGACGTATTCCAGCTTACCTTCTTTCAGACCACGGTCACCGATTACCACGCGATGCGGCACGCCGATCAACTCCCAGTCGGCGAACATCGCACCAGGACGCTCACCACGATCATCCAGAATAACGTCAATGCCAGCTTCCAGCATCGCCGCATAGAGCTTTTCGGTTTCTGCTTTGACCGCCTCGCTGCGATCCATACCCATAGGGCAGATCACGACTTCAAACGGGGCAATCGCGGTTGGCCAGATAATGCCTTTATCGTCGAAATTCTGTTCTATCGCCGCGCCAAGAATACGGGTCACGCCGATACCGTAGCACCCCATTTGCAGCAATTGTGGTTTGCCATTTTCATCGAGGAATGTGGCCTTCATGTCTTGCGAATAGCGCGTGCCGAGCTGGAATACATGGCCAACTTCAATGCCGCGCTGTATCGCCAGCACACCTTTGCCATCAGGCGAAGGATCGCCATCAACCACATTGCGGATATCCAGCACCAGCGGCTCAGGCAAATCACGTCCCCAGTTTGCACCGGTGAAATGGAAATCTGCTTCATTCGCGCCGCAAACAAAATCGGCCATATTCGCCACCGTACGATCAGCGACGATGTGGACAGGTTTTTTGGTATTGATAGGGCCTAAGTAGCCTGGCAATGTGCCGAACCATTCAACGATTTCCGCTTCGGTGGCGAAACGGTAATTTGCCAGACCCGGTATCTTGTTGGCCTTGACTTCATTCAACTCGTGATCGCCGCGCAGCAGCAACAGCCAGATTTGTTTGCCTGCCTCGCCTTTTTCTTCATCATCCACCGCGAGTACGATCGATTTGACTGTGCTTTGCAAAGGAATATTTAAGAATGCGGCAACGTCCTCGCACTTGGCTTTGCCAGGCGTCGCTGTTTTGGTCAGTGCTGCGCTCGCGCCAGGGCGCGTTGCCGACAATGCCACCGCCTCTGCGGCTTCCATATTGGCCGCGTAATCCGATATCGGGCAATACACCAGCGCATCTTCACCGGTTTCTGCAATCACATGGAACTCATGCGAGCCAGAGCCGCCAATCGCACCGTTGTCCGCGGCAACGGCGCGGAATTGCAGGCCAAAACGCTGGAAAATCCGGGTGTAAGCGTCAAACATGATCTGATACGATTTCTTCAGACCATCAACGTCGCGATCAAAAGAATATGCATCTTTCATCGTAAATTCACGACCACGCATCAGACCGAAACGCGGACGGCGTTCATCGCGGAATTTGGTCTGAATGTGATAGAAGTTGACTGGCAACTGACGATATGAACGGATGTCCGAACGCACGACATCGGTAATCGCTTCTTCCGAGGTTGGCTGAATGATGTAATCACGGCCATGACGGTCTTTCACACGCATCAGTTCCGGGCCCATTTTGTCCCAGCGACCGGTTTCCTGCCAGAGTTCCGCAGGCTGCACAACCGGCATCAGCATTTCAATCGCACCGGCGCGATTCATCTCTTCGCGGACGATATTTTCGACTTTACGAATCACGCGCAAGCCCATAGGCATGTAGTTGTAAATGCCGGATCCCAGACGTTTAATCATGCCGGCACGCATCATCAGTTTGTGGCTGACGATCTCAGCGTCGGCAGGGGCTTCTTTAAGTGTAGAAATAAAAAATCGGGTAGCTCGCATGACAGTGATTCTTTTTAAATGGAAGGTTATAATCAACTCAATTTTAAAGGATTAGCTGGCTAATGCGCCCACTCTTTGCATATTTGATGAAGGAAACCGCGTTTTGTTCGCCAGACTGGCTGCTGCCCGGAACTAAATGGGCTCGCTTTTTGACGTAACCGACGCTTTCAATTGCAGGGACAAGCCGTTTAGCCACAGAAAGTTTTGAGGTTAGACATGCTAGATCGTGAAGGCTTCCGCCCTAACGTTGGCATAATTTTGCTTAACGCCAACAATCAAGTCTGGTGGGGAAAGCGCGTGCGCGAGCACTCATGGCAATTCCCGCAAGGTGGCATTAAATATGGCGAATCTCCTGAGCAGGCAATGTTTCGTGAGTTGGAAGAAGAAACAGGTTTGTTGCGGGAACATGTCAAAATTATCGGCCGCACCCGTGACTGGCTCCGTTATGAGGTGCCAGATCATTTTATCAAACGTGAAATTCGTGGGCATTACCGTGGGCAAAAACAGATCTGGTTTTTGCTACGCATGGTTGGTCGCGATTGCGATATCAACCTGCGTGCCAGCAACCATCCTGAATTCGATGCGTGGCGCTGGCATGAATACTGGGTGCCGCTGGACGTGGTGATTGAATTTAAACGAGGTGTTTATCAACTGGCGTTACAGGAGTTATCCCGTTATCTGCACAGAAGCGATCACCCCGGAGCCCAGCGCCAGCGCTCGCAACGACAAACGCCGAAGGTCACGGAAAAATTGATGAATCCGGACAAACCTGAACAGGAAGAATCGAAATAATTTATGGCACATGACAATCAACACCGCTATGCCAAAGGCTTGTTCGGACTGCTGCTGATTGCAGCCGGATTGCATCTGCCGCTGACGCACGCAGCAGATCAGGAAGACGATGAAGTGAATACAGGATGGCAGGAAACGGCACTGCAATTACCTGCCGCACCAAAATCAGAAAATCTGCTGCCTTTTTATAACAGCGGCACGCAGACTTTTTCGATTGATAAGCCATCGGTTTCTGTCGAAAAAGATGGTTCTGTGCGTTACACCCTGGTGTCGACCAGCAGCAATGGCGCGAAAAACGTCAGTTATGAAGCAATACGTTGTGAAAGCTATGAAAAAAAGCTCTACGCATTTGGTCGCAGCGACGGCACCTGGTCAGCATCTCGACGTAAAGAGTGGGACAGAATTTCAAATGCTGGCGCTAACAAGCAGCACCACGTTTTATACACCGAGTATTTGTGTGACGGCAATACGGTTGCCGGAAAAGCTGCAATGATCACGGACCGATTAAACGGGAAACGCTCGCCGTTTAATCGCTAAAAAACGCGGGACTTATACAAAAAAAGGTGCTCAGGCACCTTTTTTTACAGAACAACCAGGTTGTCCCGGTGTATCAGTTCCTGCTCTTCGACAAAGCCAAGAATGGCTGCAATTTCAGCCGAAGGATGGCGCTTAATCCGCCGCGCGTCTGCGCTGGCATAATTCGACAGCCCTCTTGCAATAACACGCCCCGCTTCATCAACACAAGTCACCACCTCGCCGCGGCCAAACTCACCGCTCACATCCAGCACCCCGATCGGTAACAAGGATTTACCTTCCCGTGTTAATTTCTGTACGGCACCAGCATCGAGCACAATAGTACCCGCAGTTTGCAAATGATCCGCCAGCCATTGTTTGCGCGCAGCAATCGGTGCCATATCGGAAACCAGCTGCGTGCCGATGGCTTCGCCGTTTGCCAGCCTGACCAGCACATCCTCTTCGCGCCCCCAGGCGATCACGGTATGCGCCCCGGAACTCGCTGCACGTTTGGCGGCCAGAATCTTGGTCAGCATTCCGCCGCTACCGAGGCTGGAGCCGGCTCCGCCGGCCATCGCCTCCAGTGTTAAATCCCCTGCTTTCGCTTCATGTACAAATTTTGCATCGGGATTTTTCCGAGGATCTGCGGTATACAAGCCTTTTTGATCCGTCAGAATAATCAAGGCATCGGCCTCGATTAAATTCGCCACCAGCGCACCCAAGGTGTCGTTGTCGCCAAACTTGATTTCATCAGTCACAACCGTATCATTTTCGTTGATGATAGGAACGATACCGAATTGCAACAAGGTGAATAAGGTCGAGCGAGCGTTCAGATAACGTTCGCGATCAGCAAGATCAGCATGAGTAAGTAAAATCTGCGCCGTACCGATGTTATGCGCCCGAAAGCTGCTTTCATATATTTGCGCAAGCCCCATTTGCCCCACGGCGGCGCAAGCCTGCAGCTCATGTATGCCTGTCGGTCGTTTGTCAAAACCTAACCGTTGCCGCCCCTCAGCAATGGCACCAGAGCTGACCAGAACAACTTCCTTCCCCATTTGTCGCAATGCGGCGATCTGTACAGCCCATCGTTCTATCGCTACCTTGTCGATACCTTTGCCGTCATTTGTTACTAGTGAAGAACCCACTTTAATTATCAGCCGTTTGGCTTGCTGGATCACAGAATGCATAAAGAGTAAAACCAAAGTCGATGGGGAGGAAAGTCTTAAATTATACTTTATGTGGACTTAATCGCATTAAACTAAATTAAATTCAGACTTATCTTTTCTTTTCATACCAATATCCTGAAAAAATATTATTTCAATACGAATCAGGAAATCATTTTTTGAATGTCTGACAAAGTAGCAGGCGAAAAAAAAAGCCTGAAATTCAGGCTTTTTTGATTATTCGTCCCAGACTTTAAAACGAGGATCATCCGGATCAATGGATAAAATGCCCTGCGCTTCTTCTTTCATCTGTGTTTCTTGTGAACGCTGCTCTTGTGTACGCTTCTCTTCGATGTCTTTATAAATCGCCATGACCAGATCTTCGCAACCTTCGCGATTCAACGCGGAGATTTCAAATACCGGGCCTTTCCAGCCAAAACGTTTAACAAAGTCTTTGACTTTTTTCTTACGCTCATCTTCACTGAGGACATCCAGCTTATTCAATACCAGCCAGCGCGGCTTGTCGTAAAGGCTCTCATCGTATTTACGTAACTCTTTGATCAGAGCCTTCGCATCTTTAACTGGGTCAACGTTATCGTCAAATGGCGCCAGATCAACAATGTGCAACAACAAGCCAGTGCGCTGCAAATGCTTCAGAAATTGCACCCCCAGACCGACGCCATCCGCAGCACCTTCGATCAAACCAGGAATATCGGCAATCACGAAACTCTTTTCGTGGCTGACACGCACCATACCCAGATTCGGATGCAAAGTCGTAAATGGATAATCGGCAATCTTAGGGCGTGCGTTTGATACCGCCGTGATGAACGTGGATTTACCCGCATTAGGCAATCCCAGCAAACCAACGTCTGCCAGCACTTTCAATTCGAGACGCAATTCACGACGTTCACCCTCTTTACCTTCGGTACGCTGACGTGGGGCGCGATTGGTCGAGGTTTTGAAGTGGATATTTCCCCACCCACCTTCACCACCTTTAACCAGTTCCACTTGCTGACCATGCTCGGTCAAGTCAGCGATCACTTCGTCGGTGTTACGGTCTGCGATTAAGGTGCCGACTGGCATGCGGAGGAAAATGTCATCCGCGCCTTTGCCGTAGCAATCTGCACCACGACCATTTTCACCGTCTTTTGCCTTGTGCAGTTTCGAATAACGATAATCAACCAAAGTGTTAATATTACGATCAGCAACCGCCCAGATACTGCCGCCACGACCACCATCACCGCCATCAGGGCCGCCGAATGGGCGGAATTTTTCGCGACAGAAAGAGGCAACCCCATTACCGCCATCGCCGGCGATAACTTCAATTCTGGCTTCGTCAATAAATTTCATTTTTACCACCTAAAAAAGCTTGTATAAATCTTTGCTACCCAGATGGAACAAACGATTTATACAGGATTTCTCGAAACTAAAAAGGCTCTACCAATGGCAGAGCCTTTTCATCATACTGGCTTGCGCCTTAGCTTGAATTACTTCAAAACTTAAGCTGCAACTACAATCGCGTATTGATGCTTGGAAGCACCTTTGATTGCGAACTGTACTTTACCGTTAACCAGCGCGAACAAAGTATGATCTTTGCCCATGCCAACGTTTTCACCTGGGTGAACACGTGTGCCGCGTTGACGAACAATGATACCGCCAGCATTGATAGCCTGACCGCCGTAAACTTTAACGCCTAAGCGTTTTGACTCTGAGTCACGGCCGTTGCGCGTGGTGCCGCCGCCTTTTTTATGTGCCATTTAATAGCTCCTTGATACAGGTAATTAACAGGTAATCGAGAGATTAGCCGTTGATAGATACGATTTGCAATTCAGTGTAGTTTTGGCGGTGGCCTTGACGCTTCTGGTAATGCTTACGACGACGCATTTTGAAAATACGTACTTTGTCGTGACGACCGTGATCTACTACCTTAGCCAGCACCGTAGCACCTGCGACCAATGGAGTTCCAAATTTAATTGTTTCTCCAGCACCCAATGCGAGTACTTGATCAATGGTGATTTCGGAGCCAATGTCTGCAGGTATCTGTTCTACTTTAAGTTTTTCACCAGCGACAACTTTATATTGTTTGCCGCCGGTTTTTATGACCGCGTACATGTGAAACCTCATCAAATAAATAAAAGGGATTTTCCCCCGCACTTCAAAAACGACCTAGGAATTCGGGAAAACCCCAAATTATACATAGACTTAGACTTTGCGTCAAAAACAATTTGCATATTTTTTCAGCAGAGAAAACCTCACGAATGAAAGCGGTTTGAGGAATTTCAATAAGAAACGAGAAAACAGATGTATTGCGTACCGGCTTACAGCGCAAATTTAATCTTGTCGTCGTATAATCTCGCGGTCTTGAATTAATTAGCAGGATTCCCCCTTGTCTGCCACTGCAAACCCAAACCCTATTACCGACGTGATTACTGCGGATATGTCTGCGGTTAACGATGTTATTCGCCGACAGCTCTATTCTGACGTTCCTCTGGTAAATCAGGTTGCTGAGTACATTATCAGTGCAGGTGGAAAACGCTTACGTCCCGTTCTCGTACTGTTGATTGCGAACGCTTACGGCTATCAAGGGAAAAACCACCACGACTTGGCAGCAACTATTGAGTTTATTCATACCGCAACTTTGCTGCATGACGATGTTGTTGATGAGTCATCGCTGCGACGTGGTCGCCAGACTGCCAACGCACTGTTTGGTAACGCGGCATCCGTGCTTGTCGGCGATTTTTTACATTCACGCGCGTTCCAGATGATGGTGTCTGTCGGCAGCGTTCCGATTATGCAAGTTGTTGCCGACGCCACCAACGTGATCGCTGAAGGTGAAGTGCTGCAACTACTCAATATGCACGATCCGGATGTGACGGAAGATCGTTACTTACAAGTAATACGCTCAAAAACAGCCAAGTTATTCGAAGCATCGGCAAAAGTTGGCGCTCTTATTGCAGGGGCAAATGAAGAACAGGTAGAAGCGGCAGCAGAATATGGTCGCAGTATAGGCACTGCATTTCAATTAATCGACGACGTGCTCGATTACACAGGAAACGCAGAAGAAATCGGGAAAAATGTCGGTGATGATTTGCGTGAAGGCAAACCGACATTGCCTCTGATTTATCTCATGAAAAATGGTACGGCCGAAGAAAAAGAACTGGTTCGCACATGTATAGAACAAGGTGATGAATCACAGTTCGATAAAATCTTACATGCGATTACGCAATCCGGCGCACTGAATTACACTAAAGAAAAAGCGGTGGAAGCAGCGCGTAAAGCATCAGCCGCGGTCACGCATTTACCAGAGTCTCCATACAAAGAGGCACTTCTCACTTTGAGTCAGTTCGCCGTTCAACGCAATCACTGAGCGTAAAAAATCTCATTTAAGCAAAGTTTCTATAGAGGCAATCACAGAAATGTGCTTGCCTCTATTTATTAGCAGACTCTACTGAGTTCAGCAGTATTTTTGTCGCGCACTTTCACACAAAGACAACAGTTCCGTTGGCTGAATGCAGCTCAGATGTAAAAAAAAGTAGCATGCCTTTACAAAAAAGGGCTTCAGTTGCATCATCGCAAAGCAATTCATTCTTTTTTGCAAACCTAACCCATAAGTCACTATGTCTGCCGCTCCACCAAACACTGCACCGCAAGTAACAACCCCAGGACTTGCCCGAGCTTTAATGCAAGGCAATTTGCTGACAGCAGCACAAACGGACACGATAGTAAAAAAAACGCAGATAGACAAAACACGTTTTATCGATGGGCTATTGCAAAGCAACATTATCAGTCCGCGTGACCTTGCCACGTTTTGCTCTGAAACTTTTGGCTACCCGCTAATGGACTTATCGGTAATCAATGAGAGTCTGATACCGGACAAATTAGTTGATCCCAGGCTCATGCAAACGCAGCGCCTTGTTCCTATCGCAAAAAAAGGAAACAAACTGGCACTGGCGGTTTCAGACCCAACCAACAACTCAGCGTTCGATCAGGTTAAATTCCAGACCAGCCTGGGCATAGAACTCATCATGGTGCAGCATGATGAGTTGCTGAAAATGTTGGAAAAAATCAGTAAAACATCAGAGCAGAGTCTGAACGATCTGTCTGGCGATGAATTCGATCTGGACTTTAAAGAAGAAGACTTAGGTCAAGCCGCTGCTGCGGCAGCGGCAGATGCCCAGGCCAATGAGGTTGATGACGCACCTATCGTCAAATTTTTGCAAAAAATGCTGGTCGATGCCATCAACCTGGGGGCATCCGATTTGCATTTTGAACCCTTTGAAAAATTCTACAGGATTCGTTTCAGGGTTGACGGTGAACTAAGGGAAATTGCCCAGCCGCCGCTGGCTATCAAGGATAAGCTGTCATCCCGCATCAAGGTTATTTCCAAGCTCGATATCTCTGAGAAAAGAATACCTCAGGATGGCCGGATGAAATTGGTTCTGAACGCCAATAAATCCATCGATTTTCGTGTAAGCACGTTGCCAACACTGTTCGGCGAGAAGATCGTTATGCGTATTCTCGACGGATCGCAAGCGCAAATGGGAATCGATGCACTGGGTTACGATCCGGATCAAAAAGAAACGCTGATGAATGCGATTCAGCGTCCTTACGGCATGGTCTTGGTGACCGGCCCAACCGGTTCAGGTAAAACGGTATCTTTGTATACTTGTCTGAATGTGATTAACAAACCAGGCATCAACATTTCCACAGCCGAAGACCCTGCTGAGATTAACTTACCAGGCGTGAATCAGGTCAATGTGAACGATAAAGCCGGCCTCACTTTTGCTGCGGCACTAAAATCTTTCCTCCGTCAGGATCCGGACGTCATCATGGTCGGTGAGATCCGTGATCTGGAAACGGCAGATATTGCGATCAAGGCTGCGCAAACCGGCCATATGGTATTTTCAACGCTGCATACCAATGATGCTCCATCTACCCTGACACGTCTAATGAACATGGGCGTAGCACCGTTCAACATCGCATCATCAGTTATTCTTATTACGGCACAGCGTCTGGCACGCCGCCTCTGCACTTGCAAACGCCCAGCAGAAGTACTGGATGAAGTACTGCTTGCGGCCGGCTTTAAAGAAGAAGATCTGGACGGGACATGGAAGCCTTACGAACCCGTAGGATGTGATCGCTGCAATGGGAATGGTTACAAAGGACGCGTCGGCATCTATCAGCTCATGCCAATTTCCGAGTCGATTGAGCGCATTATTTTAAATAATGGCAGTGCCATGGAAATTGAAGAACAAGCACAGCTTGAAGGAATACGCAATTTGCGCCAATCTGGATTGCTGAAAGTGCGGCAAGGATTAACCAGTCTGGAAGAAGTACTTGGATGTACTAACGAATAATCGGAGAGCAGTTACATGGCAACTAATTCCGCCAAACCTATAAAAAAAACCAAAGATGTTCTCTATGCCTGGGAAGGTAAAGATAAATTCGGAAAAACAGTGCAGGGAGAATTGCGCGCAGGCGGAGAGGCTATCGTCAATGCTACTCTCAGGCGTCAAGGTATTCTGGTTACCAAGCTAAAGAAAAAAACTTATAGCTCAGGTAAAAAAATTACGGATGCGGACATCACCTTATTCACACGCCAGCTTGCGACCATGATGAAGGCAGGTGTACCACTTTTACAGTCATTTGATATCGTCGCCAAAGGAAATGCAAATCCATCAGTATCCAAGTTGTTACAGGATATACGTGGCGATGTAGAAACAGGGACCAGTCTGAATCAGGCATTCAGAAAATTTCCTTTGTATTTTGATCCGCTGTTCTGCAATCTGGTTGGCGCTGGCGAACAAGCCGGTATTCTGGAAGATTTGCTGACCCGACTGGCGATCTACAAAGAAAAAACCCAGTCTATTAAGAAAAAAATTAAATCTGCATTAACTTATCCGATTGCGATTCTGTCAGTTGCCTTTGTAGTGACAGCGGTGATCATGATTTGGGTGGTTCCTGCCTTTAAACAGGTATTTACAAGTTTCGGTGCCGATCTCCCTGCTCCGACACTATTCGTGATGGCGATATCAGATTTCTTTGTGAAATACTGGTACATGATTTTCGGTGGTCTTTTTGGCTCCGTCTATTTTTTCTTTCAGACTTGGCGACGCTCCTTACAAATGCAGCGCACCATGGACAGACTACTGTTGCAAGCCCCTATTTTCGGTGCAGTGATCAGAAAAGCAACGATTGCTCGCTGGACTCGTACTTTGGCAACCATGTTTGCTGCCGGCGTTCCTCTGGTTGAGTCGCTGGATTCCGTCGGCGGCGCTGCCGGTAATGCTGTATATCTTGACGCTACGATAAAAATTCAGACGGAAGTCAGCACCGGTACCAGTCTGACTGTCGCAATGCAAAATTCAAATGTTTTCCCGACGATGGTAACGCAGATGGTTGCCATCGGCGAAGAATCGGGGGCACTCGATAACATGCTGGGGAAAGTAGCTGATTTCTACGAGGAAGAAGTCGATGAGGCCGTTGCGTCTTTATCCAGCTTAATGGAGCCCCTGATCATGGTGATTCTGGGTGTCATTATCGGCGGTCTGGTCGTTGCGATGTATTTGCCTATTTTCAAACTGGGTTCAGTCGTCTGATGTTAGAAGAAATTTTTTTTGCACAACCCGGAAATGTACTGAGTACGGTCATATTAGGCATCTTCGGGTTGTTAGTAGGCAGCTTTCTGAATGTGGTTATTTATCGCCTGCCAAAAATGATGCAGCGAGAGTCCGATAACTACGTTGCGCATGAAACCGGGCAGGAATTACCTCATCAGGAACCTTATAATCTGACCATACCGCGCTCGGCTTGTCCTCATTGCGGACATAAAATCACTGCACTTGAGAATATTCCCATTGTCAGCTACCTGGTCATCGGCGGGAAATGTACAGGTTGTAAAGCACCGATTTCCATTCGCTATCCACTCGTTGAACTGTTCACTTGTTTGCTGAGCGCAGGCATGATCTGGCACTTTGGCAGCGGCATTGCAGGTTTATCGGCGATGTTTTTTGCTTACTTCCTGATTGCGATGACACTGATCGATGCGGATACGCAATTGCTACCGGATGACCTGACACTGCCATTGCTCTGGCTGGGCTTATTGGTCAATCTGAATGGCACGTTCACCTCATTACCTTCAGCAGTCATAGGTGCAGTGGCAGGCTATTTATCTCTGTGGTCAATTTACTGGATATTTAAATTGGCGACTGGAAAAGAAGGCATGGGGTATGGCGACTTCAAATTGTTAGCAGCACTCGGGGCCTGGATGGGCTGGAGTATGCTGCCCGTGATCATCTTACTGTCATCCGTTGTAGGTGCTGTTGTTGGCATTGCTCTGATCATCATGTCAAAAATGGGGAAAAACACCCCACTTCCCTTTGGACCTTACCTCGCAGGTGCTGGGCTGATTGCTTTATTCTGGGGAAAACAGTTATCAGCCATGTACCTGAGTACCTTCTGATGTCTGAGAGATTTACGGTTGGTCTGACGGGCGGCATAGGCAGTGGAAAAACAACCATTGCCAATATGTTTGCTGACTTTGGTGCAAGTATTATTGATACCGATGTCATCGCACATCAACTGACCCAACCAGATGGCATCGCCATACCAGTGATACGTGAACAGTTTGGCGATGCATATCTGACTGACGATGGCGCCATGGACAGGGCACGGATGCGTGAACTGGTCTTTGCCGATAGCGGCGAAAAACAAAAGTTAGAAAATATCCTTCATCCTCTGATACGTCAGGAAACCGAAAAAGCTGCCAGCCTCGCAACTGGTCTTTATCTTATTTTTGTCGTTCCTTTACTCATCGAATCAACAACCTGGCGCAACAAGGTGAGTCGTATCCTGGTTGTTGACTGTGAAGAGCAAACCCAGATTCACCGAGTGATGACGAGAAATAATTTAAGTGCTGAACAAGTTCGCGCCATTATGCGAGCCCAGGCAAGTCGCCAGCAACGACAAGCAACTGCGGACGATCTTATCTTTAATGACGGCGATCTGAGTTCAGTAAAAGCCGAAGTCCGTGCATTGCATGAACACTATGCATCTCTGGCAAAATTATCAATAAATAATCATCACAAAATAGCATCATCAGATAATTCCCGATAAGAACAAAAAAAATTCACGTGGCATTTGTATTTTCTGACAGTATAGTTCAGAATCACGTGAGGCTAGAGTTAGCATAAATTTAAACAGGGAAACTATTTTGATTGTTTACGAATACCCTTTCAACGAGCGTATTCGAACGCTATTGCGTTTGGAAGACCTGTACGAAAAATTTACTTTTTTCCTGCATCAGCCAGACCCTCTGCAACATCACATCGCGCTCGCAACCATTTTTGAAATGCTGGAAGTGGCAGGTCGTGCCGATCTGAAATCCGACCTATTACAAGAGCTTGAGCGCCAAAAACACACCCTGATCGGTTTCAAGTCCAATCCCAATGTGCAGGCAGAAATGCTGGATAAAGTGCTTGACGATGTCGATCGCGTCAGCAGTGCACTCATTGCCTGCACCGGAAAAACAGGACAAAATATTCGTGACAATGAATGGCTGATGAGCATACGTGGCCGCACTATCATTCCCGGTGGCGCATGTGAATTCGATTTGCCCAGCTATCACGCCTGGCAAAAAAACACGACTGAAAAACGATTTGCCGACATTACTGCCTGGTTTGCACCGATCGCCCCGTTATTTGATGCGATCAATGTGGTCTTACGTCTTTTGCGGGAGTCCGGCACAACAAGCAAAGTCATTGCACAAACTGGTAGTTATCAGCAGATGTTACAGGGAAAAGTGTATCAACTCTTGCGCGTCAACGTAGCTCGTGAGACTGGCGCTATTCCTGAAATTTCAGCCAACAAATATATGCTCTGGATACGCTTCATGTCACAAGATGGCGATATGAAACCCAAAGCATTTGAGGGCGATATCACCTTCGACCTCACACTCTGTAATTTTTAATTTCTGAATATGGCTACCTTTGTCAATTGCCCCACCTGCAGCAACAAGGTGGAATGGAAAGAAAGCAGCCTTTGGCGTCCTTTCTGCTCGGAACGCTGCAAACAGATCGACCTTGGCGCATGGGCTGAAGAAAAATATACGATTCCCGCCGTCAATTTACCGGAAGACCCCGAAGAAAGCGCAGTGAATTAACGCTTTTGCGGTATGCCATACTTGCGTAACTTCGTCGCAATCATGGAATGGGAAGTTGCAAGTCTGGCGGCCAGTTTCCGGCTGGAAGGATATTGTGGGTACAGCCGTTCAAGCAGCGCCCGTTCAAACGCTGACACCGATAAATCCCAGTTTTCTGCCGTATCCAGATTGACCTCATCGGCACTGATGCTGCCCTCTGCCCAATCCACATCAGCAGCGCCAAGCACCCGCTGATCCGACATCGTAATTGCCCTGAACACGACGTTTTGCAACTGTCGCACATTTCCCGGCCAGCGATTCGATACCAGCGCTGCGCAAGCAGACGTATTCAGACGACAAACCGGTTTTTGTGACTGTGTGCAGGCTCGTTCAATAAAATGTCCGGCAAGCAGCAAAATATCATCAGGTCGGTCGCGCAAAGCTGGCATCTCCAGATGCAGGACATTCAAGCGGTAAAACAAATCATCGCGAAACAAGCCTTCTTGTACCATCTTGGGCAAATTCCTGTGCGTCGCGCTGATGATACGCACGTTCACCCTGACTTCTTTATCGCCGCCGATACGACGAAACTTACCGTCATTTAAAAACCGCAACAACTTCGCCTGCAGATACAGGGACATTTCACCAATTTCATCCAGAAAAACGGTGCCGCCATCGGCCATTTCAAACAAACCGGGCTTGCCTCCACGCTGGGCACCGGTAAAGGCCCCTGACATGTAACCGAATAACTCGCTCTCAGCGAGACTCTCGGGCAATGCCGCGCAATTTAACTCAAGAAATGGCGCGTTACATCTGTTGCTGACGCCATGACAAGCTTGCGCAAGTAATTCTTTACCTGTGCCGGTTTCACCTGTAATCAGCAAAGGTGCATCGACCACCGCCATCCGGGCTGCACGTTTTTTCAGAACGCGCATCTGCTCAGACTCACCGATCAGCAAGTCAAAACCGCTGCCGGCAGAATTCTGCAGGGCATGAATCCTGCCGCCGATACGTGTAGGGGCATGAAACGTCAGTACGGCACCGACAGAGCGCGATAAGGGTGTCAGTTCCGGAAGTAAGGGTTCTGATACTGGCGTCACATCCATAAAGAAAGGTTCGCCATACAAGCTCACTTCACGACTCGGAATACGGAATCCGTTCGCAATCAGTTCCTCTTGCAGCGCCGCATCATCCAGCACCTGACTCAGGGTCAACCGGCACAACGCTGCTTCATCCATACCGGCAACAGCCGCAGCAGCGGCATTGGCGATGACCAGATTACCGCTGCCATCGACCGCCAGCACAGGGTCTTCCATAACCGCCATCATGGTGTCCAGATGCAAGCGCCGGCGTATGCCCGGCAATACATCAATCACCTCAATCTGACCAACACCATCCACTTTCTGACAATCTTCCTGCAAGGCAGGAAGCATATAGTCCAGCAGCTCCGGGCTGTCGATATAGATATGGGGCGGGTCAACCTCTACTGCGATGACATTCAGACCGCGCCTGGCCAGCACCGCCAGAATTTCATGTGCGATGCCAACCCGGTCACGAAACTGAATATTAATGCGCATGAGTTGATGAATGAATGTGGTGGAAAATCAATGCGGCTCGGGAATGTAGTCGCGTGGGCGCGCGTAGTGACTGCGAAAACTATTTGTTGCCGCCAGACCGCGCAAGCGTCCCAGATCGAACTGCTCGAGTTGCTCCAACACGGCTCGGTTCACCGTCATTCTGACCTGGATCAGCAACAGATCGACACTCTGCTGGCTAGGGTTGCGGCCTGAGCGCAACCCGTCTCCGGCAAGGTTGGCATCATCCTCAGCACCTTTACATAAAGCACGCTCTTCAGCCTCAACAAAGCAACGATAAACATCCGCCAAAGTAAAGATGCTGCTGCGGTCACGACAATGCCAGGCATCTTTCTCTTTGCTATCGCGCCCGACCAGGCCATTCTGACTCAGAGTCGAGAGAATAGAACGGATCAGCCGCGGTGATTTTCCCGTCGTTGCCACCAGACTGCTGATGTTCGTTGCTCTCGGCATCTCCATCATGATCTGGGCCAGCAGTTCAATTGCCGTATAAAAACGGGTATTCAGATTCGCATCTGCAAATATCTGCGTTGATGACAGCAATTGCTCAAACTGACTCATACCAATTCCTGAGGCATTACAACAGGACGATTAACGCTGCCATAACGATCCATGAACAAACCTTCGGTAGAAATCGCCGGACGCTTGCCTGAAACGATATCGGCGATGAACTGACCAGATCCACATGACATCGTCCAGCCCAGCGTGCCATGACCTGTATTCAGGAATAAATTGCGGTAAGGTGTAGGGCCAACGATAGGCGTGCCATCCGGTGTCATCGGGCGCAAACCAGTCCAGAATTCTGCCTGACTGACATCGCCACCACCCGGGAACAAATCATTGACGGAAAATTCCAAAGTATCGCGTCGCTCTTTGCGCAGATCGAGGTTATAACCAGCAATCTCAGCTGTTCCGCCAACCCGGATACGATCACCAAGACGGGTAATCGCAATCTTATAAGTTTCATCCATGACTGTGGATTCAGGCGCGCGTGTCGCATCGGTGATCGGTACCGTAATCGAATATCCTTTAATCGGATACACAGGAATTTTGATGCCCAGATCGCGCAACAGGAAAGGCGAGTAACTTCCCAGCGCCAGCACGTAACGGTCTGCCTTGAATTCGCCTTCCGATGTGATGACGGAAGTAATCTCGTCACCTTCGTGTACCAGTTTCTGTATCGTCACACCGTACTTAAACTGCACCCCAAGGCCTTCTGCCAGCTTCGCCAGATTTTGTGTGAACTTGAAGCAATCGCCGGTTTCATCGCCAGGCAAACGCAAGGCGCCGACAAATTTTTCCTGCACATTCACCAATGCTGGCTCGACTTTCAGACAACCCGCTTTATCCAGCGTTTCGTAAGGAACATCATAGCGTTTCAGAATGTCGATATCGGCTGCCGCGCCATCGAGCTGCGCCTGATTCCGGAATAACTGCAAGGTTCCCTGCGTGCGCTCATCATAAGAAATGCCAGTGTCAGCACGTAATTGCTGCAATACATCGCGACTGTATTCTGCCATGCGCAACATTCGGCCTTTATTCACTTCATAGCGTGCGTTGGTGCAATTCATCAGCATCTGCATGACCCAGCGCCAGGTATTCAGATCCAGCGTGGGCTGAATCGCCAGCGGGCTGTGTTTCATCATCAGCCATTTGATGGCTTTTAGCGGCACGCCCGGTCCGGCCCATGGTGACGAATAACCTGGCGATACTTCACCAGCATTCCCATAACTGGTTTCTAGCGCTGCAGCTGGCTGACGGTCGATCACCGTGACTTCATGCCCGGCTTTAGCCAGAAAATAGGCGGAGGTGGTGCCGATGACGCCGGAGCCGAGGATCACTACTTTCATATTATTTCTCCTGGATACTGAATACTGAATTAAGCGCGGATGCGTTGTTCGTCTATTGTTCGTCTATTGTTTGCCGTCTGGTTTGCCGTCCGTATACTCGCGCTGATAACGCGCGCCAAGACTGGTCAGAATTTCGTAAGCAATGGTGGACGCTTTACCGGCCACCGCATCTACGGTATTGGTTGCGGAAATTAAATCCACCAATTCCCCTGGCTGCAAATGCTCGCTGGCGATGTGCGTCACATCCAGCGTGATCGTATCCATCGATACCTTACCCACCATAGGCACATCGCGCCCGGCGATCTGTGCGATACCCCGGTTGCTCAGACTGCGCATCCAGCCATCGGCATAACCGACCGCCACCGTCGCAATGCGTGTCGTTTCGTTGGCCTGCCATGTCGCGCCATAACCGACAGTAGTACCGGCAGAGATTTCGCGGGTCTGAATGATGCGACCTTGCAAGTACGCCACTGGGAATAAAGGATTTTCCTGCCCGGCAACCGGGGCGATACCGTACAAAGCCGCACCGGGGCGCGCCAGATCGAAGTGGAAATCAGGCCCCAGAAAAATGCCCGAAGAATTTGCCAGACTACCGCCCGCAGAAGGAAGCAATTGACGAATCTGCTGAAAACGTTGAAGTTGCTGACGATTCATAGGATTACTCTGGTCTTCAGCGCAGGCCAGATGGCTCATCACATATCGCACATCAATACCCCGAATAAAATCAGGATCAGCGCGCCATTCCGCCACTTCAGCAGCAGACAAGCCCATGCGCGCCATGCCCGTATCGAACTGGATAATCGCAGGTAACGCGGTTTGTTTTGCCGCAGCCAGATTACGCCACGCCTGAATCTGTTCGCGACTGTTCAGCACCGGCATGCAACGATGCGCCAAAAATTCAGCTTCATAGCCGACGGGCGAACCGTGCATCACAACGATCTCAGCCGTATCCGGTAAATGCGGGCGCAAGCTGATCGCCTCTTCAAGATGCGCGACAAAAAAATGCCGGCAACCTTCATCGAACAACACCTGCGCGACCGGAACTGCACCCAGCCCATAAGCATCGGCTTTGACAGCAGCGCCGCAATGCGCAGTGCCGAGTTTGCTGCGCAGCAGCCTGTAATTACCCCGCACCGCCTGCAAATCAATACGCAGTACCGCGCCACTCTTTCCAGCTACTTGTTGCATGTTCTTAGCACTCCATCGCTACCGGGAAAATGATACATATTCATAGCAATGCCCGTGCCACGTGAATTAGTCTCATCAATTCAAAGACTTAGCTTGTCGCCTGAAAAACCACCCAGAAACAGGTGTATTGAAACCAATACACCGTTTGCGGCATTTACCGAGAATCACATGCAGAGCTAGACTGAATCGTATCAAAACCGGCACATCGTATATAAATCAATACAGTGTTCGCATTTTAATACAGCGCCAAATTAAAAACGAGCGACGACCATTTTCACCCAAAAAAATATCAGGCAATCGAATACTAAAAGGAAATGGTGATGAATTAGAAAAAAACACCAGGCTTGATGCACTCTCCCCGCACATTCCAGCAAAAACGTCGAACTGCCGAGGCAATTAGCGACGTGAGCAGATTCAACAGGGCGGTAGATTTAACTTTGTGCGGCCGATGTGCGGATTTTATTGATACGCTGCAAGCCACGTAGATATTGCGTAGAGTGCGCCGTGTCCACCAATGACAGAAGACGAATAGTGAAAAAGTTGAGGGTATCCGGTGAAACTTTGCACATGGGGCGCACACTAAGGGGGTGTGCACTCCGCTTGCTTTATCGACATCGATTTAGCTGTCCACTTGTGTGGACGTGACAATGGAAAAAAATGGATAACCCCATTTTCCTTACGACCTTAGTAAAGCAATCATATCCTCATCCTCTATCTGAATCGCAAAATCTAAAGGAGATCTATTACTCTTGTTTTTATGATTTACGTTAGCACCACGCTGTACTAATATTTTTACAGTATCGTATTTACCTCTTGCATTAAATACAGCGGTCCAAAGGGCTTCATTTCCGTAATCATCACTAACAAAAATGTTAGCTCCTGAAGCTATTAATTGAAAAACCGCATCATAAAAATTATGCATCGCGCAATAATGAAGCGGCGTTTGTCCTTTATGATCTTTTTGATCTACATTTATCTTTCGACTTAGCAACCTATCTACGAATATTAGCTGTTTATGTGCGATTGCCTCATGCAGCATATTTTGACTGAATTCATTTGTCGAATTCACGTCAATATTATCAATAAGTGATGAGAACAAACTCACATCGCCCGTACGAACTGATTGAAATATGACCTCAATTATTTTCATTTTTTTCCTTCATATTTATGTTCTCTATTATTAGGCAGCTCAGGTTGATATTTTGCTGGATCTCTATATATTTTTAGCAAGCGTAGGATGCGCAAGACGTACCCTCCGACGCTACGCTTGCTCATAGGCAAACAAAATGCTGCGATCACAACTCCCCAATCTGTTGACTTTAGAACTCGTTAGACTGCTCTCAATGCATTGCAAAATACGCGCACCGCGTCATCAAAGCGAGATCAACGACACAGAGCCGACAACTGATGACCGAGATGGTATTTAAGAAAGAGATGCGACCTGCGCGGAGATCTGGTCGTTTTGCAATAAACCCAGCCACTCAAGCAGGGGAATTGTCGCCGGTAACAGGGGTGTCACGCCGACGCTGCCTTGCCAGGCGAATGCCTGCCCCTCCAGACTTTGCGGCTCTCCCTGCCATTCGCGGCAGATGTAAAAATGCAGCCGGACATGGGCATGCGGATACACATGTTCAACGCCACACCACGGATCCGCACTCAGAATCTGAATGCCCAGCTCTTCGACAAATTCCCGCTTCAGCGCATGCAAAATGGTTTCGCCGGTTTCCACTTTGCCGCCGGGGAATTCCCAATACCCTTCGTAGGGTTTTCCTGCGGGGCGCTGACCAAGCAAGACATCGCCGTTTGGTTTCATTAAGATGCCAACCGCCACATCCACCGGTTTAACAGACACAGGCGCAACTTCAGACATGCGGCACCTTTGTCACTTTACCGGCATAGTCACGTGCAAACTGCCACGCGACGCGACCGGAGCGCGAGCCGCGCTGCAAAGCCCAGCGCAGGGCTTCGGCGCGGGCATCGTTAATCTGCTCGCTGCTGCAACCAAAATGACGGAGCCAGTGGGCGACGATCTCCAGATAATCATCTTGCTTGAATGGATAAAACGATACCCATAAACCGAAGCGTTCCGACAAAGAGATTTTTTCTTCCACCGTTTCACCGGGGTGCAGATCACCATCATCGCCATGCGTATAACCGCTGTTGTCCGACATTTTTTCCGGCAACAGATGGCGACGGTTCGATGTCGCATAAATCAGGACATTATCGGACTGCGTTGCAATGCTGCCGTCCAGAGCGACTTTCAGGGCTTTGTAACCGGCCTCGCCTTCCTCAAACGATAAGTCATCACAGAAGATGATGAAGCGCTCAGGGCGCTCTGCGATCAGATCAACGATATCGCCCAGATCTGCCAGATCGCTTTTATCAACTTCAATCAGACGCAAGCCCTGATCAGCAAACTGGTGCAGGCAAGCTTTGATCAGCGAAGATTTGCCTGTACCTCTGGCTCCGGTCAGCAAGACGTTATTCGCAGGCAGCCCTTGTACAAACTGCCGCGTATTTTGCTCAATTTGCACCTTTTGCGATGCAATGTTGTGCAGATCATCGAGTCGAATAACGGACGCGTGACGGACGACTTGCAAGTAACCTTGTCCACCGCGTTTGCGCCAGCGAAACGCATGACCGAGCTGCCAGTCCGGCGCCGGGGTTGCCATGGGCAGCAAACTTTCCAGCCGGTTCAATACATGTTCGGCGCGGAGTAAAAACTGATCAAGCTGCGTCATAGTTCAGCGTATCACGAACGGTAATCGGCATTGATCGATACGTAGTCATGCGACAAATCGCAGGTCCAGACCGTGGCGCTGGCGTTACCGCGTGCAAGCTTAACGCGGACGGTGATCTCGCTTTGCTTCATCACGCGCTGCCCGTCTTCCTCGCGGTAATCAGGATTGCGGCCACCATTTTTCGCTACCCAGACATCATCCAGATACAGATTCAATTTGCTCACATCCAGATCGGTCACGCCTGCATAGCCAATCGCCGCGAGGATGCGGCCGAGATTCGGGTCAGATGCAAAGAAAGCGGTTTTCACCAACGGCGAATGGGCAATCGAGTACGCAATTTTGCGGCATTCTTCGATATCACGCCCTTCTTCGACGGCAATCGTCATGAACTTAGTCGCACCTTCACCATCACGGATAATCATGTGCGCGAGTTTTTGCGACAGATCGATGACCGCTTTCGCCAGTTGCGCGTATTCCGGTGAACCGATTTCGTTCACTTCCACTTCACCCGCGCCGGTCGCGATCAGCATGAAAGAATCGTTGGTGGAGGTATCGCCATCAATTGTGATGCAGTTAAACGATTTATCAGCGGCCTGCTTGACCAGATGATCGAGTACGGGTTGCGCGACTTTTGCATCCAGCGCCAGATAGCCGAGCATGGTCGCCATATTCGGCTTGATCATGCCGGCGCCTTTACTGATGCCGGTCATGGTGACGGTTTTACCGGCTATCTCTACGGTTGCGGATGCCGCTTTCGGCTGCGTATCCGTCGTCATAATCGCTTCGGCAGCGAAGAACCAGTTGTCTTCTTTCAGATTGGCAATCGCTTGCGGCAAACCGGCCACCAGACGATCAACAGGCAAAGGTTCCAGAATCACGCCGGTGGAAAACGGCAGAATCTGCGCTGCCTCACAACCCAGCAAATCCGCCAGCGCAGCACAAGTCGCATTCGCCGCCGCCAATCCGGCGTCGCCAGTTCCCGCATTCGCATTGCCGGTATTCACCACCAGTGCACGAATAGGGGCGGACGCCATGTGCATGCCTTCCAGATGGGCTTTCGAGACCTGTACCGGCGCGGCGCAAAAACGATTGGTCGTGAAGACGCCGGACACAGTTGCCGTCGGTGCCAGTTCCATGACCAGCACATCTTTGCGGTTAGCTTTGCGGATACCTGCTTCGGCATGCCCCAGACGAATACCGGCAACCGGTTTCAGATCAGCAGCGACAGGGACGGGAGAATTGACGGCCATGATAGTTTCCTTGCGATGAAATCAAGCTGCCATTGTAGGACATTTTATTGTTCAGCGAACGGCAAAATCAGCACTGGGAATGAATGACAAAAATGGATGACATAAGCGGATAACAGAAGCAAATGCCCGCAGCATCCGCCTCTTCCGGCGCGGGACATTACAAGCCCATCATCATCTGGGCAATGATATTTTTTTGTATCTCGTTAGAACCGCCGTAAATCGATAACTTGCGCAGATTGAAATAGTTCGCACCGAGCGAACGTGCATCGCCATCGTTCGCTGCATCGCCGTCATATCCGTACATCGCAGTTTCCGGCTGAAATGGCTGTGCCTGCGGCCCCAATGCCTGCATCAATAATTCGCTGATGGTTTGCTGAATTTCTGTCCCTTTGATTTTCAGTATCGATGCTTCCGGCCCCGGCGCGCGCTGGCTGGCTTCTGCTGACAGCACGCGCAGATTGGTGATTTCCAGCGCCATCAGATCAATTTCCACCTGCGCCACGCGCTGCGCAAACTGCGGGTCCGCGAGCAAGGGCAAGCCATTCTTGTATCGAGTGAGCGCCAGCTTTTTCAGGCGTCCCAGTTCACGTTTGGCTATGCCTATTCCGGCGATATTGGTGCGCTCATGGCCCAGTAAAAACTTGGCATAGGTCCAGCCCTGATTTTCCTGCCCGACCAGATTTTCTGCCGGCACCCGAACCTGATCAAACCAGACTTCGTTAATCTCATGCGCGCCATCCATCGTGATAATCGGGCGCACCGTAATTCCCGGCGACTTCATATCGATCAGCAGGAAAGAAATGCCGCGCTGCGGCTTGACCTCTTTATCGGTGCGCACCAGACAAAAAATCCAGTCGGCGTACTGCGCCAGTGTGGTCCAGGTTTTCTGCCCGTTGACGAGATAATATTCGCCGTCGGCATCACGCATTCTGGCGGCGCTGGTTTTCACTGCCGCCAGATCGGAGCCCGCACCCGGCTCGGAATAGCCCTGACACCACCACTCATCCGCCGACAGAATTTTGGGCAGATGGCGTTGTTGCTGCTGCGGCGAGCCAAACGCCATCAGCACCGGCGCCACCATCTTGATGCCGAATGGCGGCAGGCGTGGCGCACCGGCTGCGGCACAGGCTTCTTCAAACAGATATTTTTGTACGGCAGTCCAGCCGGTGCCGCCAAACTGCTGCGGCCAGGAACTACCACCCCAGCCTTGCGCGAATAAAATCTTTTGCCAGCGTACATAGTCATCGCGTTCCAGCTTCCAGCCATTCAAGACTTTATCGCGGATATCGGCCGGTAAAGCACGCGCCAAAAACGCCTGCACTTCATCACGGAACATGCCATCGGCAACACTCAGATTCAGATTCATCACAAGACCCGGAGTAGTGAACAAAAATTAGAAAGCAGAACCCGCAGTATGCAATAAACCGGCGCTGACTGGCACTGCCTTCTGATGCTGCATGGCGGCAATCCGTCGTTGCAAAGTCAGGCGATTATCTGGATGACATCAGCGCGATTCTTCGTAAAAGAAGCGGTTAAAACGCATACTCCCCCCTGTTTTTATAGAAATCGGCTTAACCTCAGCATAAACATTGGGGTTTTTAAGATACTAGGGGGGAGTATTTTTAATGCATTTTGGAGCAAAAAAAGCCGTTGCAGACCAGATTACCGGCTATGTCAGTGCAGGCAAGGATGCCGCCACAATGACCAAGACAAACGCAGCCGCTACGGCGACAAACCGCACGATGTTGATCGTGCAAGAAAATGCCCATAAAAAAAGGGATGAATTTCTTCATCCCTTTTTCAATTCGTGACACTAAAGTCAGACTTGCATCACGCCAGTTTGCCGTGGCATTGCTTGTATTTTTTACCGCTGCCGCAAGGGCAAGGATCATTACGGCCGACCTTCAACGCATACGTGATTTCCTGCTGGCCACCGTTATTCGTCGCTGCAGATGGTGCCAGCATTTCTTCCGGTGATGCGTTTTCATCAAAGTCAGCATGTTGGTAATGCACGTTGCCGACTTGGGATTGCGCCATTTGTTCTTCCGCCGCTTCGATTTCTTCACGCGACTGGATACGGACAGTCACCACAGTGCGAACCACGTCGTTTTTGATCAGATCCAGCATTTGCGAGAATAATTCAAACGCTTCGCGCTTGTATTCTTGCTTAGGATTTTTCTGTGCGTAACCGCGCAGATGGATACCCTGACGCAGATGATCCAATGCCGCCAGATGTTCACGCCAGTGGCTGTCTATGCTTTGCAACATGACGCTGCGCTCGAAGCCAGCGAAAGATTCTTTACCGACGATCGCGATTTTTTCTTCGTAGCTTGCGTTCACGGCTTGCTGCACGCGCTCAAGAATATCTTCGCCGGTCAGATTCGGTTCTTTTTCCACCATGCTGGCCAGCGGCAGATCCAATGCCCATTCAGACGACAGTGCCGCTTCCAGACCTGGAATATCCCACTGCTCTTCGACCGAACCCGGCGGCACATACATGTGCACCACATCGGCAAACATACCGTGACGCAACGACGACATCAGTTCCGTCATGTCGTGCGCTTCCAGCAATTCATTACGCTGCTGGTAAATCACTTTACGCTGATCGTTGGCAACGTCATCGTATTCCAGCAATTGCTTACGCACGTCGAAATTGCGTGCTTCCACTTTACGCTGAGCAGATTCTATCGAGCGCGAAACGATGCCCGCTTCAATCGGTTCGCCTTCCGGCATTTTCAGGCGTTCCATGATTGCGCGCACGCGGTCACCGGCAAAAATGCGCAGCAACTGATCGTCCAGCGACAGATAGAAACGGCTGGAGCCAGGATCGCCCTGACGACCGGAACGACCGCGCAACTGATTATCAACACGGCGTGATTCGTGACGCTCGGTACCGACGATATGCAAACCACCGGCATTCACCACCTGCTCATTGAGTGATTTCCACTCGTCGCGCAATTGTTGCGACTGCGCCTGTTTCTCAGCATCCGACAACGCCGGATTCGCTTCGATCAGCTGCACCTGCTTGGCGACGTTACCACCGAGCACGATATCCGTACCGCGACCCGCCATGTTCGTCGCAATCGTGATCGCTTTCGGGCGACCCGCCTGCGCCACGATTTCCGCTTCACGTGCATGCTGTTTCGCATTCAGCACGTTGTGCGGCAATTTGGCCTTGGTCAGAATGTCAGATAACAATTCGGAATTTTCAATCGATGTGGTACCAACCAGCACAGGCTGACCACGTTCGTAGCAATCCTGTATGTCTTTCAGCATCGCGCCATATTTCTCGTCGGCGGATTTATACACCTGATCCTGACGGTCTTTACGTTGCGAAGGACGATTCGGCGGAATCACAACGGTTTCCAGACCGTAGATTTCCTGGAATTCATACGCTTCGGTATCGGCTGTACCTGTCATGCCTGACAGCCTGGTGTACATACGGAAGTAATTCTGGAATGTGATCGAGGCCAGTGTCTGATTCTCATTCTGAATCTTCACGCCCTCTTTCGCTTCAACCGCCTGATGCAAACCATCAGACCAGCGGCGGCCTGTCATCATACGGCCGGTGAATTCATCAACGATGACGATTTCATCATCCAGCACCACATAGTGCTGGTCTTTGAAATACAAGGCGTGCGCACGCAAAGCTGCGTACAGATGATGGATCAGGCTGATATGCGCCGCGTCATACAGCGATGCGCCTTCCGGCAACAAGCCCATCTGCGTCAGAATTTTTTCTGCCTTGTCGTGACCAGCTTCGGTCAGCAAGACCTGATGCGCTTTTTCATCTTTGGTGTAGTCGCCCGGAACTTCGATCTGGCCTTTGCCATCCGGCGTTTCTTCGCCGATCTGCAAGGTCAGCAGTTTCGGCACTTCATTAATCTTGTAATACAGTTCGGTGTGATTTTCGGCCTGACCGGAAATAATCAGCGGTGTCCGCGCTTCATCGATCAGAATCGAATCGACCTCATCGACAACGGCGAAATTCAGGCCGCGTTGTACGCGCTCTTTCGCTTCAAACACCATGTTGTCACGCAAGTAATCGAAACCGAATTCGTTATTCGTGCCGTAGGTGATATCGGAGGCGTACGCGCCCTGCTTGGCATCGTGATCGAGTTGCGACAGATTGATACCGGTCGTCAATCCCAGCCAGCCATAGAGTTGCCCCATCCATTCGGCATCGCGCTGCGCGAGGTAATCATTCACCGTCACCACATGCACGCCCTTGCCGGACAAAGCATTCAGATAAATCGGCAGGGTTCCCATCAGGGTTTTACCTTCGCCGGTACCCATCTCTGCAATTTTGCCGTAGTGCAGAACCATACCGCCTATCATCTGCACATCAAAGTGGCGCATTTTCAGGACGCGCTTACTGGCTTCGCGGCACACCGCAAATGCTTCTACCAGCAAACTGTCTAAGGTTTCACCTTTCGCGACACGGGCTTTAAATTCAGCAGTCTTGGCTTGTAAAGCCTCGTCCGACAGAGTTTCCAGCTGAGGTTCCAATGCGTTGATCTCACGCACCGTCTTTTGGTATTGCTTCAAAAGCCGCTGATTGCGGCTGCCGAATATCTTGGTCAGGAATGACATGCTATGAACGAAAAGTTAAATTCTGAAAAAAGCCGCAGCAAAAACTTGCTTGCACAGCAACAATATGGGATAACTCACGATTTTACCACGCGGGAACGGCTTGACCAGCAAATCACTGCCTAAACCTTGACGCATTGGTACGAGTTGGTGGCTATTTGGACAAACTCAAGCCTATTTTTGATTCAAAGCGGAAAGACTGGCCTGATTGGCTCCGGCGGACAGGAATTTATGCGGATTTTGCGGTACGTCCTTGACCCGCACCTCGAAATGCAGATGGGCGCCGGTTGAGCGACCAGTCGAGCCTATATCGGCAATATGCTGCCCGCGCTTGACGATATCGCCGAGCTTCACATAAATTTTGGAGGTATGGGCATAACGGGTAATCAGCTCACCGCCGTGATCAATTTCCAGCATATTGCCAAATTGCGGATGATACTCAGCGGCAATCACCACGCCCCCAGCGGCAGCCTGAATCGGCGTTCCGGTCGGCGCTGAAAAATCGATCCCTTCATGGAATGCGCTGCGCCCGGTAAACGGATCAAGGCGCCAGCCAAATCCGGAGGCGTTATACGCAACATTCACAGGCTGTATCGTCGGCAGCATTTTTGACTGTATCTTGAAACCCATCAGCTTCGTTTCGACGACATTCATATAATCGGAGCGATGTTCAACATCCTTTTCTAACACGTCCAGCGCTGCCTGAAACTCTTCCATATTCAGTTCATGCGAAGGTGCGCTGGAAATTTCCGGACCGCCGCGCGCTGGCAGCTCCTTGAAATTAAACTCCTCAGGCTTGACGCCCGCCAATCCTTGCACACGCTCGCCCAAGGCATCGAGCCGTATCAATTGCGCCTGCATTTCGCCCAGCTTGACCGCCATTGCCGCCAGGTTTTCTTTGACATAGCGGTCTTTTGCATTCGGATCGTTTGGCAGAGCGGCGCTGGCCGGCAGGATATTTCGCAAGAAAGGTAAATCGGCACTCGCCAACCGGAATGTGAGTGCCGCCATCAGCGCACCGCAAATAATCGTGATGAGCATAAAACCCAGTATCGCCAGCACGACATGATGTGACGACAAAGTCACCGATTTCGCTTGGGTAAAGCGGGAGTGCATTAATATAATTTGCATCAATACTACCCCTTAAAAACTGTGTGGAATGCGGCTGTAACGCCGCCCGGTTTGTGGTAATGTGCTGCCCATGTCAACACCATTCACACCATCGCGACCTCCGTACCGAATCAATATCAAGCGCGGACGCCCGGTTATGGGTGCCACTGGCGCTGGCGATTTTTTGCGTAGCAACGATAAAATTTCGCCGCTGCTACCTACGATACAACGTCATTTGTCGCTGCAAAAAGATTGCGGCGCGATTTTGCCGCCGATATTTGATACCTGTGAAGTCATGCAACTGGCAGACGGTCTGCTGACGTTGTCTGCGCCGAATGCGGCATTAGCAACCAAACTGAAACAACAATGCCCGAAATTGCTGAGCAGCTTGCAAGAGCGGGGCTGGCAGATTAACGCAGTCCGCATCAAAGTACAAGTCAGACGGGTGGTAGAAAAAGCCCCTCCTGTAAAACAACTGGCACTCTCAGGCAAAGCACTGCAGGCATTCAGCACCCTGGAACAGAATCTGGAAAACACATCCCAGAACACGGATCTGCTTGCGGCATTGTCACGGCTGCTAGAGCGCCATCAACAACAAAAAAAATAACACTGAGCATCACGGTGCAGCAGCAATCAGCGCTCGCGTTCTTTTTCCCACAGAACATCGCTGCCGCCATCAACCCGATTCAAAACCCGCGACAAAACGAACAGCAAATCAGACAGACGATTCATATACTGACGCGGATGATCATTGATGGCTTCATTTTTCCCGACACTCACAATCGCCCGTTCAGCGCGCCGGCAAACGGTGCGGCACACATGTGCCAGCGCTGCAGGCCGGTTTCCCCCGGGCAGAATAAAATCCCGCAACGGCGGCAAATCGGCGTTATATTTTTCCAGCAAAGCATCCAGACGTGCGACCTGTGTTTCAGTAATCAGGCTATAGCCGGGGATGCACAACTCGCCGCCCATATCAAATAAATCATGCTGAATAGAGATCAGCTCATGCCGCAACTGCGGCGATAAGTTTTCACACAACAAGACGCCGATATGTGAATTCAGTTCATCCACGTCACCCATCGCGTGCACCCGCAACGCGTCTTTATCGACACGACTGCCGTCACCCAGACCAGTGGTACCAGCATCGCCGGTACGTGTCGCAATTTTTGAAAGTCGGTTACCCATAGCTCATATAATTCGGACAGAAGTCGCAGAGCATAAGCCAAAAACGTCGGGAACGCATCATAATAGACTCCATCGAATATGCTGCTTACCAGCATAAAATAAAAAACCAGCGTTATCGTAGACCAGATCCGGGTGTACTTAATAACTGCAATACTGAGAGGCTTATAAGGCTGCTGTCAGAAATGCGCGTCATAATGGTGGATTAAGCGGCTATTCGCGCCGCCTTCGCTATGCCAATAAACGAGACACACTGCATGCATGTGCGCCACTGAGCGCATGGGATGAAGAATAATCAGGATACAGAATGGCTACAAGATTACCTCCGGTTCACGCTCTTTCCGCTTTTGAAGCGGCCGCCCGCTTTGGATCATTTGCCGTTGCAGCAGAAGAGCTGTGCATCACCCCTTCCGCGCTTTCCCACCGCATACGTTTACTCGAAGAACATTTGTGCGAACGTGTGTTTGTCAGAGAAGGCCGCAGCGTCACACTGACTGAATTCGGTCGTCGCTATCTTGACGTGGTGCGGAATGTGTTGCGCACTTTGTCTGATTTTCCGTTGCCCAACAAAGCAACGCAAAATCAGATGCGCGTCAAAGTTACAGTGCCGCCAACGTTTGCCCGCTACATGTTCATGCCACGTCTGGCAGAATTCACCAGCAAACATCCTGACATCGAAGTGGAAGTCTATCTGTTTGTTCCCTTATACGATCTCAGCCTCTCAGAAAGTGATGTCGAGGTCAGATTCGGCGCGGGAGAATATCCTAATCTCGTCACTAAAAAACTGTTCATCGAACCAAGCTTTGCGGTTGCCAGCCCGGCTTATCTGAAGACGATTCCAAAGATAAATACACCAGCCGATTTACGCCATGCCTGTTTGCTACGCTCAGCGCTGGAGCCATGGCAACCCTGGTTTGAAGTCGCCGGTTTGGACTGGGCAGAACCAACGCATGGATTACGCGTAGATGATCTGGGCTTATTACTTGAGGCGATTAAACATGGTCATGGTGTTGGTTTAACACGCCAGCACTTTGCGCAGGAAATGATAGACAACGGAGAAGTCATTCGCCTGTTTGACACACAACTGGCAACGCCGCCGCACGCCTACCATCTGGTACACGAAGCACAGCCAAGCCTGAGACCGGAAGTAGCATTGTTCATCGAATGGATGCAGTCTGTCTTTAAGGATTAAATGCGGGCGGCGCCGGCTTGGCGCTGCCACGCTATCAATTGGATCCGGCACAGTCGGAAATAAAATCTTTATCAAGGCTGCATCCCTTGCAGACAGGGCGTTGGCCAAGATCAGTCAACTCCTTTTCCGGCTGCGGCACACCAGAGAGAAAACCATTGCTCACGGCTCAATGTCTGGCTACATGCTAAAACAGCTTCACGCAATGCCGACATACGCCCAGATCCAGTCAGCACCATTGGCTTAGAAGGATGTTGTAATACCCAGGCAATCGCAACCGTTGCCAGAGGCACCTGAAGTTCTGCGGCCACCTGACCCAAAGCAACGCGGACACGCTGCACATCGGCATTCGCTGTGGCATCCGATAATAAAGCACCACCACCCAATGCCGACCAGATCATCGGCGCAATGCGCAATCGTTGGCACAAATCCAGTGTGCCGTCATGCAAAGGCGGCAGATGCAACAGCGAGAGTTCGACCTGATTTGTGACCAATGGAAAACGTGATGCCAGTAAATCAAATTGCGACGGCGTAAAATTCGACACGCCGAAATGTGCGACCTTGCCACTTTGCTGCAAATGATGAAATGCCTGAGCCATTTCATCGGCATCCATCAAGGGATCGGGACGATGAATCAACAGCAGATCCAGACGATCAATCTGCATTGCCCGCAAAGAATTTTCGGCAGAAGCAATGATGTGCTGGCGACTGGTATCGTAGTGCTGAAGATGATGTTCAGAGCGATGCTGCGACACCAGTTTGATACCGCACTTACTCACGAACTGAAATTCTTTTTTTAATTCAGGCGCTATATGCAACGCCTCACCGAGCAGACGTTCACTCTGGTAATCGCCGTAAATATCCGCCTGATCTATGGTTGTAATACCGAGTTCCAGCGCCTCTTGCAAAAAGCTGACCCGTTCTTGCGGTGTTTTTTGCCAACTCGCCAGTCGCCACAGACCAAGAACGATACGGGAAAATTCCGGACCACCGGGGGCAATCTGAATACGTGGGGAAATCAATGAGGTATTCATATTTTTTGTATTTCCTGAATCGCGGAAACTAATTCCGCTGTTTTCGTGAAGCCGGATGCAATCATGTGCAAGGCATTGTCGTGAACCAATAACAGTGCGGGGAAGCCGCGTATTCCCCAGCGCTGGCATTGCTCAAATTCCTGCCGTGTATCCGCCATACACATCGGCGACACGAGTGTTTCATAAAAACTGGACGCATCAAAGCTCTCTGCGCCGTCCATCTCATTCAAGGCATTGACCGCAACATCCGAAAGAATATGTAAATCGGTTACGTCTTTACCTTCGGCATAAAACGCATGTTGAATAGCGCGAAAGACCGATAACAGCTGTTCTGGTGCAAGGTGATCCGCCAGCATTTTGGTCGCCACAACTGCACGGCATGCGGGCTCAGTATCGTATTTAAATCCCTCTTGCGTCATCCCTGTTTCGGCAAACGGCAGGCCGGTAGCGTCGGCGACATGCGTCCAGTGACCGCGTATGGTTTGTCGTTGTTCCTCACCCATGATCTCCTGGTTATAGGCGCGCAAGCCAGCGACGACGATATCCAGATTCGCCTCCGGCATCAGTTCCAGCAAGGCTTGCAGCTCCGGGCCAAACCCATAGCACCATGAACACATAGGGTCAGCGACGTAGATCAGTTGAATCATGCGATGTCTCTTTTCATAGCGAGAAAAAATCAAATAGGGGTCAGAGTGTACGCAATTTATGCTGGATACAGCGCACCAAGAATACGCGGGCCTTTGGCGCCAGTGACTACCGGCAGATTACCCGGACGGCGCAGACAGAATTGTTGCGCCAGCCAGGCAAAAGCCATCGCTTCTACTTGCTCCGGTGCGACACCGAGCGCATCCGTGCTGCACACCAGCGCAGACGATCCGGCCTCAAACAAAAAAGTCTGCAACATCAGCATCAGACGACGGTTAAACGCACCGCCGCCGCACACATAAACGGCCTTTGCCTGCTGTCCGCCGTAAGTACAAATCGCCTGCGCCAGACTCATCGCGGTGTAAGCGCACAATGTCGCCTGTACGTCGGCAGCGGGTACGGTATCAAATCCCTGTAATTGCTGCTGCAACCATGCGGGATGAAACAGATCACGTCCGGTGCTTTTGGGCGGAGTCAGATGTAAATAAGGCTCAGCCATGAGTTTCTGAAGCAATGCTGAATTCACTTCGCCTTGCGATGCCCAGGCACCGTCGGCATCATAGTTTTTTGCCTGATGCTGATGTATCCAGTAATCCATCAGCACATTGCCTGGCCCGGTATCAAAACCAGTCGTGCTGCCATCCGCGCCAAGAATACTGATATTACTGATGCCGCCGATATTGGCGACGACTCTGCATTCATTGTCGGCCGCAAATACGGCGTGATGAAATGCCGGCACCAACGGTGCGCCTTGTCCACCTGCAGCGATATCGCGACTGCGGAAATCAGCAATCACATCAATGCCGGTTAATTCGGCCAGTAAAGAGGGGTTGTTCGTTTGACGGGTATAACCCAGCTCGGGCCGGTGCCGTATCGTTTGTCCATGTACACCGATTGCCCGGACATCCTGAAGAGGATATTGCTCAGACAAAAGATGAATGCACTCAGCATAGGCTCGCGCCAGCGCGTTGGCCAGCAAGGCTTCCTGATGCAGTTCATCATTGCAAGTACTCTGCAACATCATTGCCTGCTGTCGTATCTCTGTTGAAAACGGAAGGTAAGCACTGGCAAGCAACTCCACAGGCGTTCCCGGTATTTCAGGTAAGCGCACGAGCACTCCATCCACACCATCAAGGCTGGTGCCAGACATTAAACCAATATACAAAGAAGTATTCTGCATATGAACATCACTAAAATGAAAAAGGCCGAACGCAATGTTCGGCCTGTATTGAGCTTATCGCTTTAACGGGATGCCAGTTTCATCGTTTCCGCTAAACGTTCAGGACGCAGCAAATTGAAGCGGTGGTGCATTTCAGCAGCAACTACTTTGAAACGCGGCATATCGTTTCCTGCCAATGGCGGAGCCTCTGGCAAACTGATGCCCATAGGATCGCGTGCCTCATTATTCACACGGAACTCATAATGCAGATGAGGGCCAGTTGCCCAGCCAGTTGAGCCGACATAGCCGATGACTTCGCCCTGACTAACACGGCTGCCTTTATGTATGCCAGCCGCGAAACGGCTCATGTGCGCATAGGCTGTACTGTAATTGGAATGATGTTTCACCACCACCAGATTACCGTAACCATTGCTTGGCCCAACAGAATCCACAATACCATCAGCAGTCGCACGAATCGGCGTTCCTGTCACAGCAGCAAAATCGACTCCTTTATGCGCTTTCCACTGACCTGAAATCGGGTGTACGCGCATCGAGAATCCCGAAGAGATACGGGTAAATTCCAACGGCGATTTGAGGAAAGACTTTTTGAGAGACTTACCGTCGAAAGTGTAATAACCACCCTGACCACCGGCTTCATCAAACCACACAGATTGGTAAGTTTTTCCGGCATTAGTGAATTCACCTGCGAGTACCCGGCCAGTTTTCACAAGTTGGCCGTTTTGCCAGAAACTTTCATAGACCACATTAAACTGATCTCCGCGTTGCAGCTTGCGAAAATCAATGTTCGTTTCAAACATACTGACAATCTGAGAGGCCACATTATCAGCGATGTTCGCCTCATCCGTCGCTGCAAACAGCGAGGAAACGATATTGCCGGAGGTCATTTCAACGCGACGCTCCAATGCAGCAGGTGCGTCGGTTGCCACGAAATGCCCCGAAGCATCGCGTTTGACTTCGATATTCCGGGCGGGCTTATCTGTACCGTCCACGACTGTCGTCTGCAACCATTCCAGCTCGCCGTCTTCATTCGTTTTGACGCGAACGGACTTATCGGTACGCAACTGTAATAAGCTGCGCGCCACATTATCGGTTTTAATGAAAGTATTCGCGTCGGCGTCATCCACGCCCAGGCGCAACAATAAGCCACTGAGCGTGTCGCCACGACGGACTATCTCTTCGCGCACATACTGCTGGTCAGCATTGGCCAATGCAGCGACTTGTTCATCAAGGCTGGGTAAAGGCAATTCTTTGGTAATTTTTTTAACCGGCAAATCTGCCGCATCCGGTGCCAGAGGCGCAACGGCCGTCGCACCTACAGCACAGACAGCAAAGAATAAAGCAGTGACGGAAACAATACGGGAAACGCGGGTGGAACCTAACAACAGTCTGGAGCTGCCGGTAGCCACACGAAGTAATTTATCTGATGGTCGCATGCAATAAGTTAAAATTGACTGTTTTTATCGAAAATTCGGGGGTCGCTGCAGCAATAATATTCTAAGCAAAACATGCTCGAAGAATATGATCGGCGACAAACCAAGGCTGGATTATAAAGCAAGAAAACTTGATCCCAGCAAAATTAAACCGACACCCAGAATCTGGCAAAACGCTGATTATTGATTCAGAATGAGAACCCTGACCAGCGATGTTACAAAAAATCTCGTTTAAATACCTATGACTTCTGCACAAAATTCCACCTCCAGTTCCAGCATCATCACGCCAGCCAAAGCCTTGCCACTATCCGATGCCGTACAACACGCCCTCGCGGTCACCAAACGTGGCGTTGACGAATTGCTCATCGAAAGCGAATTTGCGCAAAAACTCGCCCGCAGCGAACAAACTGGCAAACCTTTACGTATCAAACTGGGGCTGGATCCGACTGCACCAGATTTGCACCTTGGTCATACTGTCGTTCTGAATAAATTACGACAACTGCAAGATTTAGGCCATCAGGTTATCTTTTTGATTGGTGACTTCACGTCGATGATCGGCGATCCTTCCGGACGCAATATCACCCGCCCGCCGCTGACCCGCGAGCAGATCGAGGAAAACGCCAAAACTTACTTCCGGCAAGCGAGCCTGGTATTAGATCCGGCAAAAACTGAAATCCGTTACAACTCAGAATGGTGTGATCCGCTGGGTGCACGCGGCATGATTCAGTTGTCATCAAAATATACTGTGGCTCGTATGATGGAGCGTGATGACTTCACCAAACGTTTCAAAGCAGGCACACCGATTTCGGTACACGAGTTTCTGTATCCGCTGATGCAGGGCTATGATTCCGTCGCATTACATGCTGACCTCGAACTCGGTGGCACAGATCAGAAATTCAATTTACTGGTCGGACGCGAACTACAAAAAGATTACGGACAAGAGCAACAATGTATTCTGACCATGCCACTGCTGGAAGGTCTGGACGGCGTTGAAAAGATGTCGAAATCAAAAAATAACTACATCGCCATCACGGAACCGGCAAATAACATGTTCGCCAAGATCATGAGTATTTCAGACGAGATGATGTGGAAGTATTACGACCTGCTTTCGTTCTGCTCTATTGAGCAAATTGCGGCCTATAAAAAAGCCGTTGCTGACGGCCAGAATCCACGCGATATCAAGGTTGCGCTGGCGCAGGAGATCGTTGCCCGCTTCCATAATAAACAAGCTGGTGAAGATGCACTGTCCGATTTCGTTAACCGCTCGAAAGGTGGCATACCGGACGACGTGCCGGAAGTCAGCCTGAGCGGTGCGCCAGTCGGCATCGCGCAGTTATTGAAACAGGCAAATCTGTGTGCATCGACCTCTGAAGCTTTGCGTATGATTGAGCAAGGCGGCGTACGTATTGACGGCACCGTTCTCAGTGACAAAGGCTTGAAGGTCGAAGCTGGGACATTTGTATTACAAGTCGGCAAACGAAAATTTGCCCGCGTGACTTTGTCAGCATGATCGCACTATTGCAACGCGTCAGCCATGCCAGTGTCGTCGTCGATGGTGAAACCACCGGCGCGATCACGGCAGGCTTAATGGTATTGGTCTGCGCAGAACGCGGCGACAGTGAAACCGAGGCGGATGCCTTACTCAATAAGCTGCTGACCTACCGCGTATTCAGTGATGATGCTGGAAAAATGAACCTCAGCATTACAGATACGCAGGGCGGCTTATTGCTGGTACCGCAATTCACGCTGGCGGCCAATACCAACGCCGGCACCCGTCCTTCGTTCACTCCTGCTGCACCGCCTGATGTCGCGCGCCAATTGTTCGACTATTTTGTCCGGCAAGCAAAAAGTAAACACAGCACAGTCGAGACTGGCCGTTTTGGTGTCGACATGAAAGTGTCGCTGACCAACGACGGCCCTGTCACATTTTGGCTGGAAACAAAAAAATCGGCGTAAGGACAACGCCATAGCCGTTTCGACGTGCCTGCAACTATCCACAAATCAGATGACTGAAATTCTCCTTATCCGCCACGGCGAAACAGCCTGGAATGCTATTAAACGCTTGCAGGGCCACCTTGATATTCCATTGAATGCACAAGGAACGCAGCAGGCAAAGGCGCTGGCGTGGTCGCTGCAAAATGAAAAACTGGATGCCATCATTTCCAGTGACTTACAACGGGCAGTGCAGACTGCCGGTGAAATCGCGCGCTTGCAAGGCATCAGTACCCGCATCGATGCTGGCTTACGCGAACGTTGCTATGGCGGCTTTGAAGGACAACTGTACAGCGAGATTCCACATGTTTTTCCGGAAGCCTATGCGGCCTGGAAATCGCATGATCCTGATGCAGAATTTCCTCCAGGGGAAAATAAAGGTGAGACGACACGTCAGTTTCATCAACGTATCGTCGAGCACATTGAGCACTACGCAAAACAATTCGAAGGAAAAAAAATCGCCCTGGTCGCCCACGGTGGTGTACTCGAATGCGCGTATCGTGCAGCCAAAGGATTGCCGTTGAATGCTCCGCGTGAGGTGACGATTTACAACGCAAGCATTAACCGCTTTGAGTACAAAGACAATGCTTTGCAACTGATCCAGTGGGGAGACATTGCCCATCTCGATACTGACGCCATGGATGAAATTAATCAAAACGATAAAGCATCCTGACGTCGTTCATATCGCTCATTTCCACTGATAGCGCTGATGCAAGCACCGCATCCGCTCTACACCAAGCCCATACATGCTGCGCAATTTTCAGCCAAACTTCAACCAAACAAAACATGACGACAAGCCAGTACCGACTGGCTGTCGAAATTTAGAAAAGCAAGTCTAAAGCTATCAAAATCGCGACCTGATTGAAATAAATATTCCTTCAGAAAACAGCGTATTTGCTAATTATTTAGGCAGGTTTCAGGTAAAATAGCGCTTCTTCAAATTCCCTCCCACCTCATCGTGCAAATTGGTTCCTACGTCTTGCGTAACAATATTTTTGTGGCTCCCATGGCTGGGGTCACCGACAGACCTTTCCGTCAGTTATGCAAAGAACTTGGTGCAGGTTATGCCGTTTCGGAAATGGCGGCATCGAATCCAAAATTGTGGGAAACCGAAAAATCGACCCGGCGCACCAACCATGCCGGAGAGATGGAACCCAAGGCAGTACAAATCGCAGGCGCAGACCCACAAATGCTTGCAGATTGCGCAAAACATAATGTGGATAAGGGAGCGCAGATCATCGATATCAACATGGGCTGCCCAGTCAAGAAGGTATGCAATGCGTGGTGTGGCTCGGCTCTGCTACAAAACGAAGCTCTGGTTGGCGACATTCTCGATGCCGTGGTCGGTGCCGTCGATGTGCCTGTCACGCTGAAATTCCGCACAGGCTGGGACAGAGCAAACAAAAACGCGCTGACGATTGCACGCATGGCAGAATCGGCAGGTATACAAATGCTGACCTTGCATGGCCGTACCCGTGCTGACGGCTACAAAGGCGATGCCGAATACGACACCATTGCCGCCGTCAAAGCGGCGGTGACTATTCCAGTGGTTGCCAATGGCGATATCACCACGCCGGAAAAAGCAAAATACGTGTTAGAAGTCACCGGAGCAGATGCGATCATGATAGGACGAGCAGCACAAGGGCGGCCCTGGATCTTTCGCGAAATCGAACATTTCCTCGCAACTGGCGAACACTTACCGCCGCCATTGATCAGCGAAGTCCGGCACCTGATGGATAACCACCTGAAAGCACATTATGAGTTTTACGGTGAGTATCTTGGTGTCAGGACTGCGCGCAAACACATAGGCTGGTACGTGCAGGATCTCGTCAACGGTGAGGAATTCCGGCAGCAAATGAATTTGCTGACCTCTTGCGATGAACAACTTGATGCCGTCAGTCATTTTTTTGATCGCATGGCGGGGGAACGGTTACAATACCGCCCCTTTGAAGAAAAAATGGCGGCGTAAAACAAACCGATATTTGTAATCCGACCGCATAACATCAGCGCTTTCAGTATTTGAATAAAAGCGCCGACCGGCATAACCGAACAGTGACAAAAACAGCATGAGCAAAGATAGCATTCAGGACGCCGTCCATAAAAATCTGGAAAAATATTTCCGCGATCTCGGCGAACAACCCGCCTCCAATATTTACGACATGGTTGTATTAGCAGTAGAAAAACCTATGCTGGAAATGGTGATGATACGCGCCTCCAGCAATCAGTCACAAGCAGCAGACATGCTCGGCATTAACCGCAATACCTTGCGCAAGAAATTGCAGCAGCACGGTTTGCTGTAATTATTTGCCGCCAGCGCCTGACACCGATTTCCTTACTCACTTATCTTCATCATGATCAAACAAGCTCTTATCTCCGTCTCCGACAAGACCGGTGTGCTCGAATTTGCACGTGAATTGTCTGCACTCGGTGTCAAGTTGCTCTCCACCGGCGGCACCGCTAAATTATTAGCCGATAATGGTTTGGCTGTAACCGAAGTAGCGGACTACACGGGCTTTCCTGAAATGCTCGACGGACGTGTGAAAACACTGCACCCGAAAGTACACGGCGGCATTCTGGCGCGCCGCGATTTTCCTGAGCATGTGGCAGCGCTTGCACAGCATGGCATTCCGACGATAGATATGGTCGTCGTGAATCTGTATCCATTCCAGCAAACGGTCGCAAAAGCAGAATGCTCACTCGAAGATGCAATTGAGAACATCGATATCGGTGGCCCGACGATGCTGCGCTCATCGGCAAAAAATCACAAAGACGTGACCGTGATTGTTGACCCCAGCGATTACGCCGTGGTTCTCGCTGAAATGAAGGCGAATAACAATGTCGTCAGCTATGACACCAAGTTCACGCTGGCAAAAAAAGTCTTTGCGCATACAGCACAATATGACGGTGCTATCACTAACTATCTGACCAGCCTCGGTGAAGATAAAGCACACACGACACGCAGCGCTTATCCACAGACACTGAATCTGCATTTCGACAAAGTGCAGGAAATGCGTTATGGCGAAAACCCGCATCAGTCGGCAGCTTTCTATCGTGATTTGAAAGCAGTTGACGGTGCACTCGCCAACTACAAACAATTGCAAGGCAAAGAACTGTCTTACAACAATATCGCTGACTCCGACGCAGCCTGGGAATGCGTTAAGTCGTTCAAAGAATCCGCTTGCGTCATCGTTAAGCATGCGAATCCTTGCGGCGTAGCGGTAGCCCCGACACCATTTGACGCATACAGCAAAGCATTACAAACCGATCCGACATCAGCCTTTGGCGGCATCATTGCATTCAACCGTGAACTCGATGGCAAAGCAGCAGAAATCGTCGCTAAACAATTCGTTGAAGTACTGATCGCACCATCGTTTACAGCAGAAGCAAAAGCGATTTTTGCGGCGAAACAAAACGTGCGTTTGTTGGAAATTGCCTTGGGCAACGAAGTCAATCAATACGATGTCAAACGCGTTGGTGGTGGCTTGTTGGTGCAGGCACCGGACGCGAAAAACGTTTTGCAGGAAGAATTGCGCGTCGTTTCCAAACTTCAACCGACACCACAACAAATGGCCGACATGATGTTTGCATGGCGTGTCGCGAAATACGTTAAATCGAATGCGATCGTATTCTGTGGCAACGGTATGACGCTGGGTGTTGGTGCCGGTCAGATGAGCCGTATTGATTCTGCGCGTATCGCCTCGATCAAAGCACAAAATGCCGGATTATCGCTGGTGAGCTCCGCAGTTGCATCCGACGCATTCTTCCCGTTCCGCGACGGTCTGGATGTGGTGGTCGATGCAGGCGCGACTTGTGTGATTCATCCGGGTGGCTCTATGCGCGATCAGGAAGTCATTGATGCCGCAGATGAACGCGGCGTGGTGATGGTCTATACTGGCACACGTCATTTCCGTCATTAATCATTCGCCTTGCTCTTTTGCGGGGCAAGGCACACATGAAGATTTTAGGTATCGACCCCGGATTGCGGACAACTGGATTCGGGGTTATTCATAAGCAGGGACAGAAGCTCACTTACGTGGCCTCTGGCACCATCAAAACGGTCGAAGGTTCTTTACCTGAGCGGCTGAAAACTATCCTTTCTGGCGTTTCTGAAATTGTCCGCACTTATCAGCCTGATTGTGCAGCGATAGAGAAAGTCTTCGTCAACGTCAATCCCCAATCCACCTTATTGCTGGGACAGGCACGTGGCGCCGCGATTTGTGCTTTGGTCGCTGCCGATCTGATGGTCGCCGAATACACAGCGTTGCAGGTCAAGCAAGGGGTCGTCGGCCAGGGGCGTGCCAGCAAAGAGCAAGTGCAGGACATGGTGCAACGTCTGTTAATGCTATCCGGCACACCAAGTGCGGATGCCGCTGATGCACTCGGCGTAGCGATTTGCCACGCCCATAGTGGTGAAGCCCTGGCAACCTTGAGTGCCATTGCGCCCGAACTGGCCAAAAAAGGTTTACGTGTGAAAGCAGGCAGACTGATAGGGTAAGCGACCATCCTGTCAAATCACATTCGATGTCAGACATTCGTTCCCAGCTTGGCACCTCTCAATATTAATCCGGCTTAGCGCACTTTTTTGCCTGAAAACCCTTGCAAATACAGCGACACCTCTCCGCTTATATTTTTATCTCTCATCGCCGTTCAGGAAAACAACAGCAGTCCTGAGTAACGGAATTTCGCTGACACACTCTCGTCAAGCCAGAGAGAATCGTTTACTATCACTGCTTATTCATACAGTATGAAAGCAGTCTCATGATAGGTCGCATCGCAGGCACTCTGCTAGAGAAAAATCCCCCGCAATTACTGATTGATTGCCAGGGCGTGGGCTACGAAGTCGATGTGCCGATGAGCACGTTTTATAACCTGCCACCGCTAGGCGAAAAAGTGGTTTTGCTGACACATCTGGCCATACGCGAAGATGCACATGTGTTGTTTGGTTTTGGCTCAGCAGAAGAACGCGCAACCTTCCGCCAACTGGTTAAAATCAGTGGCGTCGGCGCGCGCACGGCATTGTCTATTCTCTCAGGAATGTCCGTGGCAGATCTGTCGCAAGCGATTACGATGCAGGAAGTCGGTCGCTTAACCCGCATTCCGGGAATAGGCAAAAAAACCGCAGAGCGCCTGTTACTGGAACTCAAAGGCAAACTCGGTGCCGATTTATTTACGTCCAGTATGGCGGCCGCAGCAGGTGATCATAGCGCCGACATTCTGAATGCCTTGTTAGCCCTGGGTTATTCCGATAAAGAAGCGATGCTGGCGATGAAATCCGTACCAAAAGACACTGGCGTATCGGAAGGAATCAAGCTCGCCCTGAAATCACTGTCTAAAGGCTGAAAAATTACATCATGAGCATACAGACAGATAACCTTTCTATCAATTTCAGCGAACAGCGCATCATTGCGGCAACACCAGTGTCCGTTAACGAAGAAGCGATTGAACGCGCATTACGGCCAAAACAACTCGACGAATATGTTGGTCAGGAAAAAATCCGTGGCCAGCTGGAAATTTTCATCACTGCTGCACGCCAACGCGGAGAAGCACTCGATCACACCCTGTTGTTCGGGCCTCCGGGCTTAGGTAAAACTACGCTGGCACACATTATTGCCCGTGAAATGGGAGTAAACCTGCGTCAGACTTCGGGGCCGGTTCTGGAGCGTGCAGGCGATCTGGCCGCACTACTGACGAATCTGGAAGCAAACGATGTGCTGTTTATCGATGAAATTCACCGTTTGTCTCCCGTCGTTGAAGAAATTTTATATCCGGCATTGGAAGACTATCAGATCGACATCATGATAGGCGAAGGCCCCGCTGCACGCTCGGTTAAACTGGATCTGCAACCGTTCACGCTGGTCGGAGCAACAACGCGGGCGGGTATGCTGACGAATCCTTTGCGTGATCGCTTTGGTATCGTCGCCCGTCTGGAATTTTATACGCCGGAACAACTGACGCGTATCGTCACACGTTCGGCCTCCCTCCTGAATGCACCGATACACGAAGCTGGCGCGCGAGAAATCGCTAATCGTGCGCGCGGCACGCCGCGTATTGCCAATCGCTTACTGCGACGAGTGCGCGACTATGCCGAGGTGAAAGGCAATGGGGAAATCACCAAAGATATTGCCGATGCCGCGCTGAAAATGCTGGATGTGGATACCGTTGGCTTCGATCTGATGGACAGAAAACTCCTGGAAGCCATCCTGTTTAAATTCGGTGGCGGCCCTGTCGGGCTGGACAATGTTGCGGCAGCAATCGGTGAAGAGCGCGACACCATTGAAGATGTACTGGAACCCTATCTGATACAACAGGGTTACCTGCAACGTACTCCTCGCGGGAGAATTGCCACCACGCTGGCTTACGAACATTTTAATCTTGTACCGCCAGAGAATGAGTAAAAAAATAAAGAGACTGCTGAAGTAAAACCGTCAGCAGACCGAACGGCATAGTCTATGCTAACAGAGGCAATTCATGCTCATTATGCGCGTGAACCTAAATCATCGTTAAAGACGTGGCATCTTCAAGATCACATTCTGCAAATGAAAATCTGGTAAGCCAAACTGATCCTGCACTTCCCTGATACACGAAAATTAAAACCACAAAAGTGAAATTTTTAAATTAATACGCAAAATAAAAAAGCACCCAAAGGTGCTTTTTTATTTTCTAAGACAGCAAGCTCACGCCTGCTGAAGATTAGAATGCGTGACGGATACCAACGTTAACCATACGCTCTGTACGTCCCAGCCCAGATGCTAAGCCACCTGCATTTACGTTTGCATCATTAGACAACCGAGAAAAAGATGTGTAAACATTAGTACGTTTAGACAGAGAGTGTGTATAACCTAAAGCCAGTTGTGTGCTGTTGCGATCAGTACTGACTACATCACTAGAAACGCGTGTTACACCGGCGATGATAGTACCTGCTGCGCTGACCGGGAAAGTTGCACCAAGATTCCAAAGTTTGTAGGCAACAGAGTTATCATCTGATTTCACTTTACCATAAGCAAGCGCTGCTTTTACAACTGTGAAGTCATAAGTTGCACCAGCGAAAATATGCTTAACAGCATTCGTTGGCTTTGCAGCAGCAGATACATCTTCTGTGTGGTATGCCACTGTTGCGAGCAACGGTCCTGCTGCGTAAGACCCAGATGCACCGATACCACGGTTTTTGCTGTTATCACCAGCTTGTTCGCCAAATGTGTAAGCCAGAGAACCAGTAAAACCACTCAGGTTGTTGGTTGTATAGTTTGCTGTGTTGGTGGAACGTGGATTTGTTGCAAAAAACAGATTACCCAAGCCTGTTGCACTTGTGCTGTCTGTTGCGCTACCACCGATAATGCCTGTACCGAACGGATCGATAGAATCTACAGCATCGAACATTGGTTTGTTTTGACGACCCAGTTGAATCGCGCCAAAGTCACCGGACAAGCCCACCCATGCTGCGCGACCAAATGCCAGTCCGCCTTGAGCAGACGCACCGGTATCAGCCTGAATACCCATTTCCAATTTGAAATTTGCTTTCAAGCCGTTACCCAGATCTTCACTACCTTTGAAACCCAGACGAGAGCCAGATTGCACGCCACTGTCCAATGACGTAATCGCACCTTTACCACCTTTAGAAAAGGCACCGTTATTTTCATTCTGAAGAGCCATATCCAGTACACCGTATACGGTAACGGAAGACTGTGCCTGAGCCGTACCTGCAACTGCTGCCAATACTGACAATGCGATAAGTGATTTTTTCATTTTTATTTCTCCAAAGGGTTAAGACAATTGCGTTGAGTTTCGATCATTCATTTCAACTTGCTGGCAAGTGATACTAAAAATGAAACGTCAAAATATATGAACTGCTAATATCAACAGTCGTATTTGACCAAATTTGAAGAAGAACAGCCAAGTTAAATCGACGTTCGAGGGTAAATAAGCGAAATTGATGTCTCAATTCCACAACAGACCTTAACCGGAAATCTATATTGCTCTGGACGATAAGAACATAGTGAAAGACAAATTTCGAGTATCTGAATATGAGTTTTTTAAAATTTAAATAACGAAAAAACATTAAAAATCACAAGAACATCAACACAACGTCATTAATAAATTTCGTTGTTCAAAGAAAAAAAGCCAGCGATTCGCTGGCTTTTTAATTGCGTGAACTGATGAAACTACATATCAGAACGCGTGCAAGATACCAAATGCTGCGCGAGTCGCGCTACTCTGAACGCCATCAGTGCCGATGATACCCAGTGCCAATGTAGTGTCTTTCAAAGCTGAAGAACCAGCTTTAGCATAAGTCAGCGATGCGTAAGCAGTAGTGCGTTTGCTGAATGCATACTTAGCCAGACCGATGTACTGATCAGCCTTACCATCGAAATCGCCCGAGCGTTTTGTATTGTAGTAAGCGCCAGTCAGAGTCAACTGATCAGAAACCGCATAGTCAACACCCAGACCAATAACGGTAATCTTGCGATTATTGTTTGGCGATGTCACTGCAACCGGAGCACCCAGATTGCCTTCAATTGTATTGTGGCCATAGGTAAAGCGCAAAGTAGTTGATGGCACAACTTTGTATTTAACGCCACCAGCCCAACCGCTCAGAGAAACATTTCCTGTAGGATCTTTCAATTTCGCGAAAGACAATGCGGCGCCATTCGTGCCATCTGTGAAGATACCTGCCAGACCAGCATAAGAACTGGAAGAAATTTCGCCTGCTTTTTCACCAAAGCCGTACATCGCTGCGCCAGCGAAGCCAGAAATGAAAGGGGAAACATACTTAACCGAGTTATTTTGACGCAAAGCTGTACCGCCCTGATTTGTACCGAAACCGCCGAAGAATGCACCAGAGTTCAAGCCCACCAACGCTACGTTAGGATTTGTACCTGCATGTGCCAGACTCATAGGATCAGCCAGACCAACGGAATCCACACCCAGAATATTGTTACGACCCATCGTAACAGCACCGAAATCGCCAGACAGACCAACCCAGGAAAGGCGGTCAAACAGGGAAGTGTTATTACCGGCCTGGCTGAAATTTTGCGTCAGGTTGCTGCCGCCAAAACCGGCACCTGCTGCACCTGTATCATTCGCCAGAGTGCCTTCCAGATTAAAGTTAGCTTTCAGACCGCCGCCCAGATCTTCGCTGCCTTTAATACCCCAGCGAGATGTCAACAGCTGACCAGCTTCCATAACGGCTTTATTGGTGCCGCCCGCTTGATTATTGGTGTACATAACAGCGGCATCGACGATACCGTAGACGGTCACATTAGATTGTGCGGATGCCGCAGATGCGAACGCGCCCAGTACAGCAAAAGCGATGAGTGATTTTTTCATTGAAATTGTCTCCAGATTTTATAGTGTGATTTGACTTGATGTCTGCGGCTCTTAGTTAGGCCGCTTTTTTTGATTGTGTTGCAAGTTCTTCCAAACTGATTGATAAACAATCTAGGAACGATTGAACCAAACTACGTGGATTTGGGCAAAGAGAATTTGCGAACGACCGTGTTTAAGCAAATTAAATGTGGCGCGGCGACAACAGTCGCATTCAGCACACCGGTAGTCACTTTTAGGCACCCGTGAGGCACCTGTATATCTGCGCATGCCTTGCGCCAGCTTAAAGCCAGCCCCCGGGTCTGTTGTTTTACAATAGCGCCTTACCTTTTACCGCATTGAAACCATGTCTCTGCCAAATATAGATCGTATCGTCCTCAGCTTTGATCGCGCGCTGCGCACCGTTTCGGCTCAGGCGAAAAGCTCGCGCCCTTATCCCGCCGCGACCGTCACGACTGAAGACGCACTGAGTGAGCAGGAAAAAAAACACAGCGCCGGTCTGATGCGGGTCAATCATGTCGGGGAAATCTGTGCACAGGCACTGTATGACGCCCAAAGTGCGTTTTCACATACAGCAGAAGTGACCCGCCAGTTGCAACATTCCTGCATCGAAGAAGAAGATCATCTGGCGTGGACGGCAAGCCGCCTGAAAGAACTGAACTCCCATACCAGTTTCATGAATCCGCTCTGGTATGCAGGCGCCTACACTTGCGGCGTCATCGCGGCAAAATGTGGCGATGCAGCAAGCCTGGGATTTGTCGTTGAAACCGAGCGGCAGGTTGAAGCCCATCTGGCCGGGCACCTGAAGTCGCTTCCTGCACATGACAACAGGTCGCGTGCGATTGTCGAACAGATGCGCGTTGACGAAGTTGCACATGGTGCTGCGGCACAAGCGTTGGGGGCAAGTGAAACGCCGCAGCCAATCAAAATGGTGATGAAACTGATGGCAAAAGTGATGACATCAACGGCTTACTATATCTGACAGCAGACACCAATGCCTTACCGCAACAGCGCATTTTGAAAGTGGATTCAGGCGCTGTTGCCGCAGAGCATTTGCAGCTATTCAGCCAGCAGCGCATGGGGCTTACACAAAATGTAAAAACAAAGCGGCGATACCAGTCGGTAAGGCTGCAGCGGCGATCAGACCCAGCGGGCTGATCGCTTTCTCATTAAACGAGTCTTTTAAAATCGCAAATCCGGCAGGATTCGGCGCATTCGCAATCACCGTCAAACCACCACCCGTAACAGCGCCAGACACCAGCGCATATTTGGCCGCATCCGGCAAACCAACGACCAACGACCCCAGATAAGTCAGCGCGGCATTGTCCGTCACTGCCGTTAATGCGACCGCGCCGAAAAACAAGACAGCGTTATCCATGCCTGCCAGCAACGGTTGCAGCCACCACGCCTGTTTGCCGCCAAGAACTACCAGGCCAGCCAGAAAAAATGCGACCAGCAAGCCTTCTCTCAACATCAGCCTGTCCTGATACTGTTTGTACGCTTCGGTGAACCCGAGGAAAAATAAAAACAGTCCCAGAAATACGACCGGATAATGTGCAAACCAGACCGTGGCCGCGAGAAAAATAAAATGAATTGCCACGACAGAAAAAGGCACAGGCGCATCCGCTGTTGTCGGTTCCGGCGCTTTCAGTGACGTCAGTTCTTTACGGAAGAACAAGCTCAGCAATAAGGCATTTAATACGACGGCACCAGCGGCCTTCCAGCCGAACATCTGCATCATGAACACGCTGTTCCAACCCCATTTCTCTGCGACCATCAACACCGGCGGCGCCGCAAACGAAGTGAGTACGCCACCGATAGAAATGTTGACGAATAAAACGCCCAACGTCATGTACTTCATCCGCTCGGAAATCGCTTGCGAATAAAAACGGTCGCGTAACATCAGCGCTGCCAGTGTCATCGCTGCCGGCTCAGTAATAAAGGAGCCAAGCAAAGGCACCAAAGACAGACACAGAAAATACGAAGCGAGCTGGGTATTTAACGGCAGCGCGCGCGCGATACGAGAAACAAACGCCTGCACTGCCCACAACACTGGCCGGGTACCGGCCACCACCAGAATCACAAATACGAATAAAGGCTCAGTAAAATTCTGTGCTTCAAGATAATGAATCGCGTCTTTCTGATTCATTAGTAAAGCCATCACGGCGACCAGCACAAAAGCCCAGAAGCCGAAGACGACCTCGACTTCCCCCAGCAAATGCCAGAGACCGGCATGATGCCGACTTTTGTGTGCCAGCGAAATAAAAAATTTGGTGGAAAAAGTATGCAGCACAGCGATACCGAAGATCGCCGCCGCCACATACTGAATCAACATATCAGTCGTCATTCTGTGTCCTTTTCCATTAATTTAAGCAGATCAACACACCGCAGCCGCGCACACAATCAACGCAGGCACCAGCACGTTGCGGAATAAACTGCGCTGACCGGTTAAAGCCATCCAGCGAAATTTATGCGATCACAAAATCAGATTTTTTCCAGTTTGGCGATACTCAGATCCAGCAGTTTCATTCCGAACTTACCGAAATTGATATGCGCACGCGCATTCGTGCCGCTGCCTTCGATATTTACGATCACCCCTTCACCAAACTTAGGATGCGCGACGCCCTGCCCGATACGCCATGCATTCGCATCCGCGACCTGATTGAAATTCTGTGCAATCCGATTCGCGCCTACAGCAGGAGCATCATCCCATGCCGATTTTTTATTGCCAAACCATTGCGGCTGAATCTTTGGCGACAGCCATTTCAAGGATTCTTCCGGCAACTCTTCCAGAAAGCGCGAACGCATGTTGTAGCGTGTCTGCCCATGCAGCATGCGGGTTTGCGAGAAACTCAGATATAAGCGTTGCCGCGCACGGGTAATCGCCACATACATCAGACGCCGTTCTTCTTCCACGCCGCTTTCTTCCTGCGCGCTGTTCTCGTGCGGGAACAAGCCTTCTTCCAGACCGGTGATAAATACCGCATCAAATTCCAAGCCTTTGGCGGAATGCACCGTCATCAACTGCATCGCATCCTGCCCAGCCTGCGCCTGATTATCACCCGCTTCCAGCGACGCATGCGACAGAAAAGCTGATAACGGCGACATGACAGTCGGCAAAGCGGCATCAGCATCGATGATGACATTGCCATCGCCGTTCTCCAGCAACACGGTATTGGCAGATGCGGGGCCGGTCAGCGCTGGGGCATCTTTGCCAAAGCCTTCTTCCGACACAAATAAACTCGCGGCATTCACCAGCTGATCCAAGTTTTCTATGCGGTCTGCGCCTTCTTTTTCTGTCTGGTAATGCGTCTTCAGGGTGCTGAGCTCGATCACGATCTGCACCATCTCCGGCAAAGGCAGATACTGCGTTTCAAAGCGCGCACCTTCGATCAGTTTGATGAATGCTGCCAGCGATGAGCCCGCTTTACCGCCGACATACGGCACCGCCGCATACAGTGAACAGGCATGCTGTTTAGCAGCATCCTGCAACTGCTCCAGAGAGCGCGCACCAATGCCACGGGTAGGGAAATTCACCACCCGCAAAAAGGCGGAATCATTGTGCAGGTTATCCATCAACTGCAGATACGCAATCGCATGCTTGATTTCGGCGCGCTCAAAAAAACGCTGGCCGCCATACACACGATAAGGAATATTCGCGCTGAACAAGGCATGTTCGATCACGCGCGACTGGGCGTTCGAGCGGTACAGAATCGCGATTTCACTGCGCGGCAAACCTTCGCGGATCAGATTTTTTGCTTCTTCTATGATCCAGTTTGCCTCTTGTATATCGCTGCTGGCTTCCATCACGCGCACAGGTTCGCCATGCCCGGCATCGGTGCGCAGATTTTTTCCGAGACGTTTGCTGTTATTCGCAATCAGGATATTGGCGCTGTCCAGAATGTGGCCATGCGAGCGGTAATTCTGTTCCAGTTTGATCAGATTCTGCACTTCAAACTCGCGTTCAAATGCCGACATATTGCCGACATTCGCACCACGGAAAGCGTAAATACTCTGGTCGTCATCACCGACCGCAAAGACCGCAGCACCACGGCTGCTACCGGCACCGGCCATGAGTTTCAGCCATTTGTATTGCAGGTCATTGGTATCCTGAAACTCATCGACCAGTATATGTTTGAAGCGAGCCTGATAGTGTTCGCGCAAAGGCTGATTGCGGCTGAGTAATTCATACGTGCGCAACAACAGTTCAGCAAAATCGACCACGCCTTCACGCTGACACTGGGCGTCATACAGATCGTACAGTCCCACCAGTTTGCGATTGAACTCATCGTAGGCATCGACCTGCGCGGCACGCAAACCCTGATCTTTGGCGCTGTTGATGAAATACATCAGGGTCTTAGGCGGGAATTTTTCATCGTCGATATTATTCGCTTTCAACAAGCGCTTGATGAACGATAACTGATCGCCGGAATCGAGAATCTGAAACGTTTGCGGCAAACCGGCATCGCGGTGATGCGCGCGCAACAGGCGATTGCACAGACCATGAAAAGTACCTATCCACATGCCACGAGTATTGATCGGCAACATCGCCGACAAGCGTGTCAGCAATTCTTTCGCCGCCTTGTTGGTAAAGGTCACCGCCAGCACACCCTGCGGGGACACCTGGCCGGTTTGTATCAGCCACGCAATGCGAGTCGTCAGCACGCGGGTTTTGCCGGAACCGGCACCCGCTAAAATCAGCGCCGACTGCGCCGGCAACGTCACAGCGGCAAGCTGTTCTGGATTGAGATTGTGAAGTAAATTTTGCATACCCCGATTATACGGGACAGACCCTGTGCTGCTTCGCCGATCTGCAGAATATCCGGCAAACCGGCGTGTAATAGCATGCCCGGAAAACGTATAGGATTGCGCGATACCAGCGCCCCGCACTAAAGCAAAAAATCTGCAGAAAATACCTTAACAATATCGGGAATTCTGCATACTCCCCCTGAAATTTGATAAAACCAGGCTAATCTCAGCATAAACAAAGGGCTTCAAAATATACTCCCGGGAGTATATTGATGCCCAAAATGAGCTCAAAACAAGCCGCAGAAATCGACTGCGGCCTGACGCGGATTTTCTGCCATATACACGCTGCTGATGACCGCCACCATTTCCGCCCCGTTGGCAATCAGCGGCTGGCAGTTTTGCAGCGTCATGCCGCCAATCACGACCCGCGGCAGATCGAATTCTTTGCCTGCGACGCTCACAATATCTGCGGGCGTAGTGACCGCATATTGTTTGATCCGTGATGGATAAAATCCGCCGAACGCAATGTAGCTGGCGCCACTCGCAACCGCGCTACGGGCCAGTTGCATATCGCCATAACACGAGGCACCAAGAATTTTATCGGCACCGATCTGCGCCCGCGCTTCGGCCACCGAGATATCCGTACCGCCAACATGCAAACCATCGGCATCGATTTCCAGAAACAAATCCAGATGATCGTTGACGATAAAAGGTTTTCCAAAGCGACGGCATAGAGCCAGCAAAGCCGTGGCCTGTTGCCGCCGCAATTCCATGTCTGCCGTTTTGTGGCGATACTGAACAATCGCCGCGCCGCCCAGCAAAGCCTGTTCAGTGACGGCGAGTAACTGCTCCGTGTCGTTCCAGTCCGGGGTCACGATATATAAACCACGCAATGTATGTATCTTTGTCATTTGAAGTTATCTCCCCGGAATAAATTGCCCGTCTGCGATTGCGTAAGCACGCTGCAGACTTTGTTGTGTGTAGATTTGCGCCTGATGCAAAGCTTGTTGCATGGAATGCCCCAGCGCCAGCTGAGCCGCAATCGCAGACGCCAGCGTACAACCGCTGCCGTGAAATTCACCGGATAAGCGCGGCCATTGCCAGCGCTGTTCACCCCCGGCATGTGAATACCAAAAATTATCAACCAGTGTCCCCGCTGCATGTCCGCCTTTCAGCAGGACATCGGCTGCCGTCATCTGCATCAGCATTTTTACCTGCGCCTGCGGTTCTGCGGCGTGCGGCACCAGCCTTTGCAACTCCGGCAGATTCGGCGTCAGCAGCGTCGCAACTTTCAGCAAAGGCTGTATCGCAGCGACCGCATCATCCAACGATAAACGATCACCGTGACCGCTGCCCAGCACGGTATCGACCACCACCGGCAGACGCGGATTTTTTATCCGCAACTGCTGTATCAGTGCAGCAATAGCACGTGCATTTTCTGCATTACCAGCGATACCGACTTTTATCGCAGTCACCGTTATTTTGTCGAGTAAGCACTGTGCTTGCTGAATTATCAGCGTGTGCGGCACCGCCTCCAGCGCATACACATGATCATTGTCTTGCACAGTTAATGCAGTAATGACCGGCAAGGCATGTGCGCCCTGCGCGTCGATCGCTTCGATGTCTGCCTGTATGCCAGCGCCGCCACTAGGGTCATGGCCGGCAAACGCCAGTACGCACGGGCGCTGCGGCATGGTCGCTGCCATCAGACGATGCGCCCTGCCATCGGTGAGGATGGTGACGCTGCAAATTTGCGCGGCATACGTCCGGCCAGAAACGCTTCGCGCCCCGCCTCCACCGCCAGCCCCATTGCCCGCGCCATGCGGACTGGGTCTTTAGCACCAGCAATCGCGGTATTCATCAACACGCCATCGCAACCCAACTCCATCGCAATTGCTGCATCAGACGCCGTGCCAACGCCAGCATCAACCAGCACCGGCACCCTGGCCTGTTCAATAATCAGCGACAGATTCCACGGATTCAGTATGCCCATACCGGAACCAATTAAGGATGCCAGCGGCATCACCGCGACACAGCCGAGGTCTTCCAGCATACGCGCCTGTATCGGATCATCGCTGCAATACACCATCACATCAAAGCCATCCTGCACCAGTGTTTTCGCGGCTTTCAGGGTTTCCGGCATATTCGGGAACAAGGTCTTTTCATCGCCTAACACTTCGAGTTTGCACAGCTTGTGACCACCCAATAATTCGCGCCCGAGCTGCAAGGTGTAGACCGCATCTGCTGCGTTATAGCATCCGGCTGAATTCGGCAAGATTGTGTATTTGGATGGCGGCACCGCATCCAGCAAGCTAGGCACATTCGGGTCTTGCCCGATGTTCACGCGACGAATTGCAACCGTAATAATTTCCGCGCCTGCGGCTTCGGTTGCCAGTCTGGTCTGTTCCAGATCTTTGTATTTACCGCTGCCAACCAGCAAGCGCGAACGGTAAGTTTTACCGGCAATCGTCAGGCCGCTGTTTGCGTCGATTTCTTTATTTATTTCTGTTTGCATGTTCAAATCCTTTTCTGTTTTTCCTGTCAACTGGTGCGAACTGTCTGAGTTATTTTTCAGCCATCAGCCGCCACCAATGGCGCGCACCACATCGACTTTGTCATTCGCCTGCAATGCGTGATCTGCCCAGCATGAACGCGGAATAATCTGGCGGTTCACCGCCACCGCAATCGCTTTATCCATCAGACTCAGATCGGCAATTAAATCAGCCACCAGTTGTGCAGACCTGATCTGATGCGGCGCGCCATTTAACTGAATTTCCATCATCGTCACCACTTACTGTTTTTTATAAATTTCAGCGCCGGACTTGATGAATTCCACTGCCTTCACTTCCATGCCTTTTTTCAGCGCATCGATTTCGCTGATACCCTGATTCGCTGCGTAATCGCGGACTTCCTGCGTGATTTTCATCGAACAGAAATGCGGCCCGCACATCGAGCAGAAATGCGCGACTTTGGCAGAATCTTTCGGTAGAGTTTCATCGTGAAATTCGCGCGCTTTGTCAGGGTCAAGACCGATGTTGAACTGATCTTCCCAGCGGAATTCAAAACGCGCTTTCGACAAGGCGTTATCGCGGATTTGTGCCCCCGGATGGCCTTTCGCCAGATCGGCGGCATGCGCGGCAATTTTGTACGTGATGATGCCGTCTTTGACGTCGACTTTATTCGGCAAACCCAGATGTTCTTTCGGTGTGACATAGCACAGCATGGCCGTGCCATACCAGCCGATTTGCGCCGCGCCGATGCCGGAAGTGATGTGGTCGTAACCCGGTGCGATATCGGTCGTCAATGGTCCCAGCGTGTAGAACGGCGCTTCGTGGCACTGTTCTAGTTGCAGATCCATATTTTCTTTAATCAGATGCATAGGCACATGACCTGGCCCTTCTATCATCACCTGTACATCGTGTTTCCACGCAATCTGCGTCAGTTCGCCCAGGGTTTTCAATTCACCGAGCTGCGCTTCATCGTTAGCGTCGTAAATCGACCCGGGACGCAAACCGTCACCCAGACTGAATGACACATCATAGGCTTTCATGATTTCGCAGATGTCTTCGAAATGCTCGTACAGGAAGCTTTCTTTATGATGCGCGAGGCACCATTTCGCCATGATGGAACCGCCACGCGAAACGATGCCGGTCATTCGCTTCGCTGTCAGTGGCACATATTGCAAACGCACACCGGCGTGGATCGTGAAGTAATCGACGCCCTGCTCGGCTTGCTCAATCAGCGTGTCGCGAAAGATTTCCCAGGTCAGATCTTCGGCCTTGCCATTCACTTTTTCTAAAGCCTGATAAATCGGCACGGTACCGATAGGAACGGGTGAATTGCGGATGATCCATTCGCGGGTTTCGTGGATGTGTTTGCCGGTTGACAGATCCATCACGTTGTCGCCGCCCCAGCGTATCGCCCAGGTCATTTTTTCGACTTCTTCACCAATCGATGAAGTCACTGCGGAGTTGCCGATATTGGCGTTAATTTTCACCAGAAAATTACGACCGATGATCATCGGTTCGACTTCAGGATGATTGATGTTCGCCGGAATAATCGCGCGACCGCGTGCAACTTCTGAGCGCACGAATTCCGGCGTGATCTCATTCGAAGGATTGGAAAATGCGGCTGCACCAAAAGACTGCCCCGGATGCTGGCGTCCCATCAGATCTGCCAGCTTGTTACCCATAGGGCCGGACGCTTTTAATTGTTCCAGATATGCTTTGCGTTGCAGGTTTTCGCGGATGGCGATGTATTCCATTTCCGGCGTGATGATGCCTTGCCGCGCATAGTGCATTTGCGTCACATTTTTGCCTGCCAGCGCGCGACGTGGTTTGCGTTTCAGGTTGAAGCGCAGTTCAGCCAGCTTGGGATCATTCAGCCGCGCTATGCCATATTCAGAAGTCGGGCCAGCCAGTTCTTCGGTATCGTTTCTTTCTGCAATCCAGTTGCCACGTACAGAAGCTAAGCCTGAGCGGATATCGATTTTGACGTCAGGGTCGGTGTACGGGCCCGATGTATCGTAGACATAAATCGGCGGATTTTTTTCCGAACCGAACATGGCGGGCGTATCAGACTGGCTGATTTCGCGCATAGGCACACGGATATCGGGGCGGCTACCCTGTACATAGATTTTGCGGGAATTCGGCAGCGGCTGTATCGCGGCTTCATCAACTGTCGCGGTGGCGGACAGAAATTGTGGGTTGGCATTCATTTTGGCTCCTTTGCGCTTTGCATATAGGCATGGAGCCAGCAAAGGAGTTTGTAAAGAGGTGCGCAGTCGTCGCGGTACGGCGTTGGCAGTCTTTAGCAGCTTCCCTTCGCTGGCATTATCCAGATCAGGTTCGAGGGTATTTCTCACCCGTCATCGCACAAGTGCGGACAGGACCCCTAGCATTTTTTATCCGGGCAAAAACAGTGCTTTTGTCTTTGCCCGGAAGACCGACATTATAGCGGGTTTATTGCGGATTTAATCAGAGTGTCAATTTTACGATTGCATGATGAAAATCAGACAAACCAATATCAGTATCAATGCGGCTCTGGCGTTTTAGCGAATGATAAATCCAGCCTGGGTGGCCCCGACACTTCGATCAACTCCACCATGCCATTCGCAATCGCCGTGGAAATATCCGTTTCCAGCACTGGCAACGCGAACTCAGGCGGGACCAACAAACGCGAAATACCGTAAGCACGGTTACGACCATTCGCCTTCCCCAGGTACAAGGCCATATCGGCAATCTGCAATACTTTTTCCCAGCCAAATGCCGACTCTGGTACGTCAGAAAATGGCAAGGCAATGAAGCCCGCGGTTACCGTGACCTGTATTTCCTTGTCACCGGCGACGATAGGTTCAGCTCCAACCGCTTGCAGCAGACGTTCAACCAAACCGGCGCTCTGGGGTGGCGATGATTTTGGTGAAAACACCAGAAATTCTTCGCCCCCCCAACGCAGCACCATATCGGTGTCCCGCACCACTTTCCGCAACCGGTGCGCTACTTCCATCAACACCGCGTCCCCAACGGCGTGCCCCAATCCATCATTAATCTGTTTGAAATAATCGATATCCAGCAAGATCAGACAATCCGGATTATGTTCCTGCACATCACGCCGCTCCGCCTCGGTCTGCGCCATTCTTGCCTTCATCATGTCGAGGAAAGAACGGCGGTTATATAGCCCAGTGAGTGGATCGCGTATGGCATGAAATTCCAGCTGTGAATTAGCTTCACGCAATTGCAGATTAATCCGCTTTACCCGGCGATATAAGAGGAACAAAAATGCTACCACCAATACAGTCACAATCGCCCCCAGCAGCGTAACGATTTGCTGCAAGCGATGATTGCGGATGTCCGCGTCCTTCAGGTCATTTTCTTTCGCCAGTAATTCAATCTGCTTCTGCTTTTGCTCGGAATGGAACTGTTCCTGTAATGCGGCAACGGCCTTGGCCCGGTCTGAGCGAAATAGTTCGTTACTGAGTTCTTGCTGCTGACGCACGGTTTGTAAAGCCTCTTTGTACATACCGGCGCGCTCATACATCGCGGCCTGCTCAGACAATATAGCCTCGGCATCCGGCTTCTGATCCGAGTCGAGAAAGTACTTCACTACGTCATTAATCAACTCAACGCCTTGGGAAATCTTTCCCTGACCTGCCAGCGCAAAACCCAGATTCACACGGGCGATGGTGATCGATTGCTTATCCTTCAGGGTCTCGGCTTCTTTGAGTGCCTGCCTTGCATAATTTTCCGCCTGACGGTACTGATTCATGATCAGGTAATAATCGCTGATATTAATCAGGCTGGTTACCGCCATGGCGACTAATCCCGCCTCGTTGGCCAGTTTCAGGGCGCGCTTATACGCTTCGGCCGCCTCCTTATTTCTGTGCAGCGCCGATAAGGCAATTCCCTGGCTGATGTTCAGCGATGCCGCCGTTTTGGGCGAGCGCGACAAAGGCGACAAAGAAAAAGCTTCATCTATCGTCACCAGCGCTTTTTCAGGGTCTTTCATGACGGAGTACAACTTGGCAATGGCGTCCAGTTTGTACATGCGGTTTTCGATTTTGCGTGTAGTCAGCTCATCGGTGAGCCGTAATGCTTCGAGAAAATGCTGCAATGACGCCGCAAAATTACCGGTAATGTAATACGCCGAGCCAAACGCACTGTGCAAACGCATACGAACCTCCGCGCTGGCGGATGCATGCAGAGAAGATCGGATCTGTAATAAGTTCTTTATCGCATCATCGGGTTTCCCGTCGTCAATCAGTGCGTAACTTTCCATGATGCGGGCGATTGCCACACCATCCTGATCATGTTCAGATCCTGCCAGTGTTTTTAATTCAGCAATGCTGTCAAGCGCTGACTGTATCCGTCCCGCATCGTAATACAGGCTGACGATGACCTTGAGCGCCTCCAGACGCACCTTGGGTGTCGATTTGGCGAACTGTTTTTGTTTCAGGAACTCAAGTTGTTTTAAGGCTTCGGTATTATCGGTATCAGATAATTTCCGGATATTGTTGATATGTTCAAGATCGGCCTTTTCGTCTGCTTTTGCAGGAGACGCCGATAGCGAAAGGGTCAACGCACCACAGACACACAGAGATATAAAATTCCACGTTCTGAGGTTCGCCATCGGTATTTATAAGCAACGGAAAGTAAAAGGCAGGAAAATCTATCCTAACACTTTATCGCCAAAAAATAACATTTTTGGGACAAATGCGGGAGCGACTAAAAAACAGGTAGCAAAACTTCTACGACAATTGACAGGACTAAGCAGCAAAAAGCCGGGCAGAATTATGTAATAGAGCGATATCAGACAGCACTGTCATTTATAATCAAAGGTTTAGCACACTCAACTTTCAGACAATCATGGAATTAGCGAAGTCTTTCGAACCCGCAGAAATCGAACAACAATGGCGCTCCGAGTGGGAGAAACGCGGTTATTTCGCGGCCAGCATGGACGATGGCAAACCCTCATTTTCTATCCAGTTGCCGCCGCCGAACGTGACCGGCACGCTGCATATGGGGCACGCATTTAACCAGACCATCATGGATGGTCTGACGCGTTACTATCGTATGCGTGGTTACAACACGGCGTGGATACCCGGCACCGATCACGCCGGTATCGCGACACAAATCGTGGTGGAGCGTCAGCTCGATGCGCAAAAAATTTCACGCCATGATCTTGGCCGTGAAAAATTCCTCGAAAAAGTCTGGGAGTGGAAAGAAAAATCCGGCTCCACGATCACCGGCCAGATGCGTCGCATGGGCGCGTCCGCCGATTGGGATCGTGAATATTTTACGATGGATGCGGAACGCTCGAAATCGGTCACCGAAGTATTCGTGCGCCTGGTCGAGCAAGGTCTGATCTATCGGGGCAAACGTCTGGTGAACTGGGACCCGGTGCTGGGCACAGCAGTCTCGGATCTGGAAGTCGTATCGGAAGAAGAAGACGGCTCGATGTGGCATATCCGCTATCCGTTTGCGGATGGTTCCGGTCATCTGACAGTGGCGACAACACGCCCTGAAACCTTGTTAGGTGACGTGGCCGTGGCCGTTGATCCTACCGACGAGCGCTATCTCCATCTGGTCGGCAAGATGTTGAAACTACCGCTGACCGACCGTGAAATTCCGGTAATTGCCGACAGCTATGTCGATAAAGAATTCGGTACCGGTTGTGTGAAGATCACGCCAGCGCATGACTTCAACGATTACGCCGTTGGTCAACGTCACAATCTCGACAAAATCAGCATCCTGACACTGGATGCAAAGATCAATGAAAACGCGCCAGCGGTGTATCAGGGCATGGATCGTTTCGTCGCACGTAAACAAATCGTGGCCGATCTGGATGCACAAGGCTTACTCGAATCCGTTAAACCACACAAACTGATGGTGCCACGTGGTGACCGTACGAATGTGGTGATTGAACCGATGCTGACCGATCAATGGTTCATGGCGATGAGCAAACCTGCGCCGGAAGGTACGCATTTCCCGGGCAAATCGATCGCTGAAGTCGCGCTCGAAAAAGTCGCTTCCGGCGAAATCAAATTCGTGCCCGAAAACTGGACCAATACCTACAACCAATGGCTCAATAACATTCAGGACTGGTGTATCTCGCGTCAATTGTGGTGGGGTCATCAGATTCCGGCATGGTATGGCGACAATGGTGAAATTTTCGTCGCCCGCAATGAAGCAGAGGCAACAGCAAAAGCCGCGGCAGCTGGCTATACCGGTGCACTGAAGCGCGATGACGACGTGCTCGATACCTGGTTTTCTTCTGCGCTGGTACCGTTCTCAACGATGGGCTGGCCGGAAGAAACACCGGACATCAAACACTTCCTGCCTTCGTCGGTGTTAGTGACTGGCTTCGATATTATTTTCTTCTGGGTGGCACGCATGGTCATGATGACCACCCACTTCACTGGCAAGGTACCGTTCAACACCGTGTATGTGCATGGTCTGGTGCGCGATTCCAGCGGTCAGAAAATGTCCAAATCGAAAGGCAACACACTCGATCCGATTGATCTGATCGATGGCATCAAAGTCGATGATCTGGTCGCCAAACGCACGGTTGGCCTGATGAATCCTAAACAGGCAACGGCAATTGAAAAAGCGACCCGCAAAGAATTTGCCGATGGCATTCCGGCGTACGGCACAGATGCATTGCGCTTCACAATGGCGAGCTACGCTTCACTCGGTCGCAATATCAACTTCGATCTGGGGCGCTGCGAAGGCTATCGCAATTTCTGCAACAAGCTGTGGAATGCAACCCGCTTCGTACTGATGAATACGGAAGGTAAAGATTGCGGTTTCGGTGCAGATGTGACCGATGCCGATCTCGATTATTCACAAGCCGACAAATGGATCATCTCGACACTGCAACGCGCAGAAGCAGAAATCGAAAAAGGTTTTGCCGACTACCGTTTCGACAATATCGCTTCCGCTATTTATAAATTCGTCTGGGATGAATACTGTGACTGGTATCTGGAAGTTTCTAAAGTACAGGTACAGCAAGGCACGGAAGCGCAACAACGCGCCACCCGCCGCACACTGCTGCGCGTACTCGAAGTCACGCTGCGTCTGGCACACCCTGTGATTCCTTTCGTCACCGAAGCGCTGTGGCAAACCGTTGCACCGCTGGCTGGTAAGACTTTAAATCCAGCAGGCGACTCCATCATGGTGCAGCCGTATCCGCTTTCCGTGGCAGCGAATATCGACGAGACAGCCGAAGCCTGGATGCATGCGCTGAAAGCCATGACCGACGCTTGCCGCAATCTGCGCGGTGAAATGCAATTATCACCAGCATTGCGTGTACCTCTGTTATTGCAAGCAGCAAATGCAGAAGACAAGGCGCGTCTGCAATCCTTTGCACCGTATCTGCAGGCATTAGCCAAGCTGTCTGAAGTGCAGGTGCTGGACGCCTTGCCGGAATCACCGGCGCCAGTCTCCATCGTTGGCGAATCCAAGCTGATGCTGAAAGTCGAGATCGATGTTGCTGCCGAACGCGAACGTCTGAGTAAAGAAATCACGCGTCTGGAAACAGAAATCGGCAAAGCAGAAGCCAAGCTCGGCAATGAAAGTTTTGTCGCGCGCGCACCAGCTGCGGTGGTCGCCCAAGAGAAAGAAAGAATGGCGAATTTCTCTGCCACACTGGTCAAACTGCGCGAGCAATTTGGTAAATTGCCAGCAGCTTGAAACAGCGTGTTTAATCAGTAAGGCAGTGAGTTAAATTAAAGTAGTTGCTCTAAAAATATTGTGCGTGGCGCAAGTTTCGCCACGTACAATCAGCGCTCAGGAAAGCGGTTTTCATGTACGTAACTACAGATGAAAACCGCAAAAAAAAATAAACTTATTTGGTGAGACTATGAAAAAAACTGCACTTCTGGCTACATTTCTTTCCCTCTTGTTTTCCTCTTTCGCGCATGCAGAAGAAGCCGCTGTCGGTCTCTGGAAAAATATCGACGATAAAACCGGAAAACCGAAAGCGCTGATCCGCATCACTGAAACCGGTGGTGAACTGCAAGGAAAAATCGAAAAATTGTTTCTCGAAGCCGATGCAGATAAAAATCCTAAATGCGACAAATGCGAAGGCGCGAATAAAGATCAGCCGATTATCGGCATGACTATTTTGTTTGGTCTGAAAAAAGACGGTGACGAATACAATGGCGGCAAAATTCTTGATCCGGGCAATGGTAAGTTATACAGCAGCAAACTGACCCTCGCTGATAACAATAAAAAACTCAATGTCCGCGGTTACATCGGTACACCATTTCTTGGCCGCACACAGGTCTGGCTGCGGGAACAATAAGCCTGCCGGTCACATATTTTGATATTAAAAAAGGAAGCCAAGCGCTTCCTTTTTTTATTTTTCAAAAAAATAAATGTGGTGATGTGTACGATTTCAAGCATGCGACAAACAGCATTGCAGATTAAACATTTGCATACACACCACGAAAAAAAACCAACTTTACTTACACAGAATTGGTACGCACGTTGTTGCAAAAAATCACGGCGATCAACAGTGGTTTTTTTGAGAAAATAATTCCACAGGTAAATTTTTGCAATAAGATGAAGCATCATCGCGCGGTACGGTCTTCAGAATCTGTAGCCGCGATTCAGGCAGATACTATTTTAAAGAAAAGAAACTGACCATGAGCTACCTGACCGAACTCAAGATTCGCACCCGCCTGATGCTGGGCTTTGGTATCGTGCTGCTGTTTGCAACGGTCTTGCTGATTCTCGGTCTGTATAAACTGAGTCAGTTACAAGGCTCAACCGACTACATCTTTCAGACCAAAGTCGCGAGTCTGAATGCCGCCACCGAAATGCGCGAACAAGGCCGCGCCTTAGCGCTGGTACTCAAAAAAATGAGTTCTCCGCGTGACCTCGCCGAAGCAGCGCAGGAATCAAAACGGCTGGCCAGCACACTGGAAATATATGACACATCTGAAACGCTGGCGAAAAAGCTGATTGACGATGCGGCTGGTCAAAAAACGCTGAAGCAGGCTCTGGATCAGAAAACAGCAATCTTATCGATCTCAAAAAAAATCCGTGATTTTGTTGCAGAAGGAAATTACTTCGATGCCTCTGCTTTGCTGCAAACGGAATTCGTCGTGCCGCATGAAAAATGGATGAACGAATTATCTGAACTGGCAAAGCAACAGCATGAAGCCATGCAAGTCGCCTACGATGGCTCCAACAGTAATTACAGGAAATCGCTGGCCAGCATGCTGATCATCGGCTTGCTAACCCTGGCACTGGGTGGCGTTGCGGCATGGATGATTGCGCGCAGCATTATCGAACCGATCACGAATGCTGCCGCATTTGCCGACCGTATTGCCAACAGTGATCTCAGCACCAGCATAAAAGCTGAAGGGCGCGATGAACTGAGTGATTTGCTGCGTTCGCTGCTGCAAATGCAAAACAACCTGTTGGCAACAGTGAGCCAGATCAAGCAGGGAACCGAAACGATTACCGTCGCCTCGCAGGAAATTGCTCATGGCAATGCGGATCTGTCTAGCCGCACAGAATCGCAGGCCGGCTCACTGGAAGAAACCGCCAGTTCCATGGAAGAACTGACCAGCACAGTCAGGCAAAATGCGGATAATGCGCGCCAGGCGAATCAGTTGGTAGTGTCGGCCACACAAGTCGCGGTAAAAGGCGGCACCGTGGTGCAGGAAGTCGTGGCAACGATGGGATCGATTAAAGACAGTTCCAAAAAGATTGTCGACATCATCAGCGTGATTGACGGCATCGCCTTCCAGACCAACATTCTGGCGCTGAACGCCGCAGTAGAAGCGGCACGCGCTGGCGAACAGGGACGCGGCTTTGCCGTCGTCGCCTCCGAAGTCCGTAACCTGGCACAGCGCAGTGCGACGGCAGCCAAAGAAATCAAGCTGCTGATCGACGATTCAGTCAGCAAGGTGGATCAGGGTGGTGCACTGGTCGATAACGCCGGCAAAACCATGGATGAGATTGTCAAAAGTGTGCAGCATGTGGCGGACATCATGAGCGAGATCACGGCGGCCAGCATGGAACAAAGTTCCGGCATAGAACAGATTAACCTTGCCATTACCCAGATGGATGAAATGACGCAGCAAAATGCGGCACTGGTGGAACAAGCCGCTGCTGCTGCCGAAAGCATGGAGGAACAGGCGATGGCACTGACACAGGCAGTCAGCATTTTCACCCTGCCAGCAACACACCGTGCTGCTACACTTAGCAGCCAGCCGGCTTTGCGTCTGAGCTGAGTACGGCGGCACTGCAATAATTCACCTTTGACTTACCTTTGGCTCAGCTGAAATACTTTGAATCAATTGATCTATATCACGCTATAAAAAGAGGAACCGAATACCATAAGGTCAGACTGACATTTACAAATTTTAACTGGAGCACATATGCAAGTAGAACATCATCCTTTAGCAGTGGAATTTCCTGAATTTAAAGACAAAATTCACACAATGAAATTGCAGAATGCACACTTTGCAAAATTATTCAGTGAATACGACGAAGCGGACAAAGCTGTCAATCGCGCAGAAAATGATGTGGAACATCTGGCCGATGAAGCCTTGGAAAATCTGAAGAAAGTCCGTATCAGCCTGAAAGATCAGTTATTCCATTTGTTGCAAACAGCATCCTGATCGGGATGCCTGTGTCTCCGGATAGTTTTCACTAGCCGGAGCTGGCATTCAACAGTACGTGGGATAAGACAGTTTATCCGTCATAAGCGGTCTTTACCCACGTCAACCTGTTGAATGCTGTTCATATCTGCGACGGCCGGATATGACAATTCGCGTTATGCAAACACAAGCAATATTGTTTAACGTTACCCGTTGCCGTAGCTTTTTGCGGGATATTTTTTCTTCGCCCCGACAACACTCTGATTTTTTTTAATTCTCTCCATTTATTTTCACGATGGCTGTATCTGCACGTCTATTACTATGAATCTCAATAACTTAAAAATCAGCACACGGCTTGGCCTTTGCTTTTTCATGATTCTGTTGCTCGCATTTATCGCAACCGGATTTGCACAATGGCGACTGGCACTGACCGCCTCAGAAACTAAACTGATGATGGAGCTGCCATTAGCAAAAGAGCGCATGATTTCTGACTGGTATCGTTACATTCAGGTTGGTGTCCGGCGCACAGCCGCCATTGCGCGCAGCAGCGATCCCTCGTTAACGGCGTTCTTCGCAGAAGATGCTGCGGTCACGATGAAGGGCGCGACTGAAATGCGCGACAAGATCGAGCCCTTATTAACGACTGATGAAGAAAAGCGCTTATTCAGCGACATTACAGAACAGAGAAAAATTTATACTGCTGCACGCGAAGATATTTTACGTGCCAAAAATAGCGGGCAAGCAGAAGAAGCAAACCGGATTATCGAACAGGTGTTTATGCCTGCCGCCAAGAAATATCAGGAGTTGGTACAGCAATTACTGGAAGCGCAGCGCGGATATCTGAATCATCTTGCCAACGCTGTTCAGGATAATTATCAGAGCGCAAAAAGTACGATTCTGGCGCTGTCGCTGGCAGCATTTATCTGTGGCATGATCTGCGCCTGGCTGCTGTCCCGCAGTATCACGCGTGAGCTGGGCGGTGAGCCTTCTTATGCGGCAGATATTGCGCGCCACATCGCTGCCGGTGATCTGTCCACCGAAATCAAGATTGAATCAAGCGATCACAGCAGCTTACTGAATGCGATGAAACACATGCGCGACAGTCTGGCGGATATCGTCAGTCAGGTCAGAGCTGGCACCGAAACCATCGCCTCGGCGTCAAACCAGATCGCCGCCGGTAACATGGATTTATCTGCGCGCACTGAAGCAGAAGCCAGCGCGCTGGAGGAGACTGCGGCCTCAATGGAAGAATTAAACGCCACGGTACGCCAAAATGCAGACAATGCGCGGCAGGCGAATCAGCTCGCAGCGTCAGCATCAGAAGTAGCGGCAAAAGGTGGCGCCGTCGTCAGCGAAGTGGTCAGCACTATGCATGGCATTAACAGCTCCGCTTCAAAAATTACCGAAATTATCGGCGTGATTGATGGCATCGCATTTCAGACCAATATCCTTGCATTGAATGCCGCAGTAGAGGCTGCGCGCGCCGGTGAACAGGGACGCGGCTTTGCCGTGGTGGCGACCGAAGTGCGTAATCTGGCGCAGCGCAGCGCGGCAGCCGCAAAGGAAATCAAAGTTCTGATCGGTGACTCACTGGATCAGGTGCAGACGGGCAGTAAGCTGGTCGAACAGGCCGGCGCAACCATGCGCGATATTGTCGACAGCGTCGGGCAAGTGGCCGCGATTATGCAAGACATTACCAGCGCCAGCCAGGAACAAAGCCTGGGTATCGCGCAGGTCAATCAGGCGATCACGCAGATGGACGATACGACGCAGCAGAATTCTGCACTGGTGGAAGAAGCCGCCACCGCCTCAGTCTCCTTGCAGGATCAAGCGCAAAATCTGGCGCAAATGGTCAGCGTGTTTAAGCTCGGCAATCAGAAAACGCAGACGCATGTACGGCCTGTGAGGTCGCAGCAAAGCGTGGCATCTGGCGAGATGGGCGCACTGCTGCAGCAAAAACGGAAGCAGCAGCTCATCAATGCGGGTTACTGAGGCGTCGATTTCATCTCCGGCGTTCAACGCTCTGTAGCGTTGAACGTGCCGGGCAAAACAATGCGGCTTATGTGAGTTATGTGGCTGATGGAGCTGATACAGCTTATGCAGCCTGCCCCGCTTTGTTTTGCCGTGCCGGGCGAAATACCTGCGCGTCCTGATAAAACCTCAAATCCTGTGTATGCCACCAGCCGGGAATACCCAGCACCGGCAAAGGTGTGTAACCCGCCGTCGTTAAGGGCTGCTCTTGCAGTTGTGCCGTGACCAGTTGATCAATCAGTGCATAACGCTCTGGCGTACTCAGAGAAAAATAATCCGCATCGACCCGCACCAGCCAGCTGTGCGCCGTAATCGCCTTATACGGTTGCACCAGTTTTTCCATCAGGGCATGACCAAAACTCAGCACTTCGGCGTGCGCGCCAAACTGAGCTCTGTGGTCGATAAATGCCGCTGTCCATTGATGCTGGCGCAAAGCCGCAACCAGTGCATCACCGCTGGCTGAATTCTCTACCACCAGCAAAGCGGCATTTTCATCAAAAATGGTTGCCGCATCGCGCGCCGGGCCACGTGATTTTCCTATGCCGAGTTCAGCAATCTGCGCGGCTTGCAAGGCATTGAGCTGACGCTTAATGCGGGGAAACGTCAGCCAGACCAGCGCATTAAAAAAATCGTGCAGGTTTTCGCGGGTAGGCACATTTCCGCTCGCGCTGATATGCGCCTCGTAAGCCACGCCTTCCGGTAAATCTTCTTGCGGAATGAATTGTGTCGGCAGCGAACGGTGATTCTGCAAGCGCATTTCCTGCGCCATGCGGTTCAGTGCGGGACGCCACTCTGGCGCGGCGACTAACTGCATTGCCGCCGGACGTACCGTTGCAAACCAGGCTTGCGACCAGTCTATCTGATCAAAAAAACGTGACGACATCCGACTTAATCCGCCAGCATTTTCCAATGTATCGTCTCGCCGCTATTTAATGGCACGATGGTGGTTCCGGCAAATGGTAATTCTGCCGGTAAAGTCCAGTCTTCGCGCTGGAGTGTGATCGTGCCGCTGTTACGTGGCAGGCGGTAAAAATCCGGGCCATTGAAACTCGCAAAAGCTTCCAGCTTATCTAAAGCGCCAGCCTGATCAAACGCCTCAGTGTACAACTCCATCGCATGCAAGGCGGTATAGCAACCAGCGCAGCCGCAGGCGTGTTCTTTCAGCCCTTTCGGATGCGGCGCAGAATCGGTACCGAGGAAGAATCGGGGGCTGCCGGATGTCGCCGCTTTCAGCAGTGCCTGGCGGTGCGTTTCGCGTTTCAATACAGGCAGACAATAGTAATGCGGACGGATACCGCCTTTGAAAATCTCATTGCGGTTATACAGCAGATGATGTGCGGTAATCGTCGCTGCGACCGGGCCGGCAGCCTCGGCCACATACGCCGCTGCTTCGCTGGTGGTGATGTGTTCAAACACCACGCGCAGTTCCGGCATATCCTTGCGCAGCGGCTGCATCACGCGCTCGATGAAGACGGCTTCGCGGTCAAACAGATCAATCGCGGCATCCGTCACTTCGCCATGCACCAGAAACGGCAGCCCGACTTCCTGCATGACTTCCAGTGTCTTGTAGCATTTTTTCAGGTCAGTTACACCGGCATCAGAATTCGTGGTGGCACCGGCAGGATACAGTTTGACTGCATGTACAAAGCCACTGTCTTTGGCGCGGCGGATTTCATCCGGCGGCGTATTGTCCGTCAGGTATAAAGTCATCAGCGGCTCAAACTGCATTCCGGCTGGCAACGCGGCGAGAATGCGCTGGCGATAGGCGGCGGCCTGCTCCGTCGTCGTGACCGGTGGTTTCAGATTCGGCATCACAATTGCGCGCGCAAATTGTGCTGCCGTGTGCGGCAAGACACTGGCTAAGGCATCGCCATCGCGTAGATGCAAGTGCCAGTCATCGGGACGGGTGATCGTCAGCGTCTGGGTCGGCGTTTGGATAGGGGAAGTGGTCATGGTGGCTTTCAGTAGCAAATTCTGTCTAGCCGCCATTCTACCTTTCCGCGCGTCGCGCAGAAAGCATAAAAATATACTCCCCCCAGTATCTTTAAACGCCCATTGTTTATGCCGACATCAGGGCAATTTCTATAAAAATGAGGGGGAGTATATGAAAAACGCACTCCTTTGAGGGAGTGCGTTTTTTATTCAGATCGCGATCAGCGCAGCACAACACTGCACTGACGATGTGATCAGTGCGTGATGATCTTCGCGAGGAAATCACGTGCGCGGTCAGAGCGCGCATTGGTGAAGAATTCATCTTTCACGCAATCTTCCACAATCACGCCTTTATCCATGAACACGATACGGTTCGCGACTTTTTTTGCAAAACCCATTTCATGTGTCACGACCATCATCGTCATGCCGTCTTGCGCCAGACCGACCATGACGTCGAGCACTTCATTAATCATTTCAGGATCAAGCGCCGATGTCGGTTCATCGAATAACATCGCAATCGGGTCCATCGACAAGGCGCGCGCAATCGCCACACGTTGCTGCTGACCACCGGACAGCTGGCCGGGGAATTTATCTTTCTGCGCAATCAGACCGACGCGATCCAGATATTTCAAACCGCGTTCAGTGGCTTCGTCTTCTGTGCGTCCCAGTACTTTCATCTGTCCGAGCGTCAGATTCTGGCGTATCGACAGATGCGGAAACAACTCAAAATTCTGAAACACCATACCGATGCGGGCGCGCAGTTTGGATAAATCTGTTTTCGGATCGCCGACAGAAACGCCATCCACAGTGATCTCACCTTTCTGAAACGGCTCCAGACCATTGACGGTTTTAATCAGTGTCGATTTACCTGAGCCAGACGGGCCGCAAACCACCACGACCTCGCCTTTAGCGACCTGGGTTGTGCAATCGGTCAATACCTGAAACTGACCATACCATTTGCTGACGTTATTTAATTTGATCATTTTTATCTCCAATATCTCAACGAGAGAAGTGGCGGAAAATACGCTGGCGACAGAACCTGGCAGCGCGTCATTTTCCGGCGTTTCTCAGTGAATAATCCTCAGCGAATAATCGCTACTTTCTGCTGCAGTTTTTTCACCAGACTGGACAAGCCAAAACACATGATGAAATACACAACAGCGACAAATGAATACATTTCCACCAGACGACCATCGCGTTGCGCTACTTTCGATGCCGCACCGACGAAGTCCGTAATCGATAACACATAGACCAGCGAAACGTCCTGGAACAGCACGATCGTTTGCGTCAGTAATACCGGAATCATATTGCGGAAAGCCTGCGGCAATACGATATGGCCCATGGTTTGCCAGTAGTTCATACCCAATGCATAACCAGCCCAGATCTGCCCGCGCGGAATCGACTGAATACCGGAACGCATGATTTCGCAGTAATACGCCGCTTCAAACATCACGAAGGTAATCAGGCACGATGAAAACGCACCGACCTGTATCGGTTCGGTCGCCCCGGTCAGCCAGGCACCGATGTACGGCACCAGAAAGTAAAACCAGAAAATCACCATCACCAGCGGAATCGAACGCATGATGTTGACGTAGGTCGTCGCCACCAGTGAAATCAGCTTATTGCTGGACAAGCGCATCATTGCCAGTATGGTGCCGAGCACCGTACCACCGATCATCGCCATCAAAGTCAGCTTGAGCGTAAATGTCATGCCAGTCGTGAAAAGATAAACCCACGAACGTTGGATGACATCAAAATCGAAATTAGAAAACATGATTAATGCCCTCCTGTCTTAGCAGAACCCGAAGTGATGAAGCCGGGAACCGCGAGCATTTTTTCCAGAACATTCGCCAGCACCAGTGCGATCACCGATACCACCAGATAAATCAGGGTAGCGGCAGTAAAGGCTTCAAATACCTGAAATGAAAATTCTTGCATGGAGCGGGCGCTGGCAGTCAGTTCCATCAGACCTATCGTCAAAGCGACCGAGCTGTTCTTAATGATCGCCGCCAACTCATTCGTAAGTGACGGAATGATGATGCGGAACGCCATCGGCAACAACACATAACGATACGTCTGCGGTAAGGTCAGACCTAACGCCGTACCTGCCATACGCTGGCCGCGCGGCAAAGCGTTGATACCAGTTGACACCTGTACTGCAACACGTGCCGAAGTAAAGAAGCCAAGACTCAGCACGGCGGTAATAAAGGGCGCATTCGGCATGGATTTAAGCCAGTTTCCCATCGCCGTCGGCACCAGTTCCGGCATCACGAAATACCAGAGAAACATTTGCACCAGCAGCGGAATGTTACGGAATAATTCGACGTAGCCATTCGCCAGTTTCGCCGCCCATTTATTTGGCGCAGTGCGTATCGTACCTATGATCGCGCCTAATACCAGGGCGATAATCCACGCCAGAGCTGCTGTGGCTAAGGTCCACAGCACGCCGGAAAGCAAAGAATCAAAATAGGTGCCACCGCCATCGGGCGCAGCCTCCCAAAAAATGTTCCAGTTCCAGTTGTAATTCATCTCACTCCCCTAAAGCAAACACCCGTCATCTTGTTATCCAAACTTATTTTCGTCCGCGGTGGTCTCTGGTTTCAGCCGGGCCAATGACACTCGGCGGCATCAATACCGAAACGCCTTGATCAGCTCACCGACGAGCCAAAAATAAAACGGGAGGCGAGTAGCACCTCCCGTCAAGATGACTTCGATCTCAACCACTAAAATTTATTTTTTCTTTTTCAATACTGCTTTTTGTGCTTCCGGTACAGCAGCGTACGCAGATGGTTCACCAGAATCTGTTGGTTTTGCCATTACCGCTTTGAGTTGCTCGGAGACTGGCCAATTCAGCGAAATACCTTTTGGTGGAATCGGTTGCAGGAACCACTTGTGGTAGATGCGATTCACATCGCCTGAAGTCAGGACATTGCTGATCGCTGTATCAACCACTTTCTTGAATGCAGCGTCATCCTTGCGCAGCATGATGCCGTATGGCTCTACCGACAAAGCTTCCTTGCTGATTTCGTATTCGCCAGGATTTTTGGAATTAGCTGCCAGAGATGCAAGCAAAATATCATCCATCACAAACGCAACAGCGCGGCCAGTTTCCACCATCAGGAAAGCTTCTGCATGATCTTTAGCCGGCAAAATGTTGATGCCCAGATTCTGGTCAGCATTCAGTGTCGTCAATTGTTTCAGATTGGCGGTACCGGAAGTCGATACAACTGCTTTGCCTTTCAGATCAGTCAGCGATTTGATGTTGGAGGATTTTTTCGCCAGGATACGGTTAGCGGTAACGAAAGTCGTTGGTGCAAATGCCACCTGTTTTTGACGCTCAACGTTATTCGTTGTCGAGCCGCACTCAAGATCGATAGTGCCGTTCGCCATCAGCGGAATACGGGTCGCTGACGTCACAGGATTGAGTTTGACATTGAGGCTGCTCAAACCTAATTGCTTTTGTACCGCGCTGACGATCTTCATGCACAAATCAATCGAATAACCTTGATATGATTGCTTATCGTCAAGATACGAAAATGGGATAGAGGAATCACGCACACCCAGAGTAATGGTGCCGGTATCTTTAATTTTTTTCAGTGTACCGGTTTCCTGCGCTTGCGCCGAACCAGCGATCACACCTGCACTGAGCATCAGCGCCAGAACTTTTAATAATTTCATACTATCTCCCAAAGTTAAACCAAAAAGATCATCCCGCTACGACGAAGTTTATCAAAACCGCTCCATGACAGTTTCTTATTTTCAGACATTTTAATAAGTAGAAACACGTATCGACACAAAAATAGTGAACAATCCGGTCACGCATGTAGGATGGTCTAAGCTTTTTAGCAATTAATCGCCCACTTTATCGTTAGGAAAACGAATAGTGTCGCGCAACAAAACCCCCATCGGCATATTCAGGTTAGCACCTTTAGGCGGGATTGGCTTTTTAAACCACTTGTCATACAGCTTTGTGAGCTCTCCGTCATTCATCATCCGTGCCATTTCACGGTCCAGCAAGTCTTTGAAAGCAGGATCATCTTTACGCAACATGACGGCATACGGCTCGGTCGATAAAGAGTCGCCAACAACAGCAAATTTTTCCGGCTCTTTGCTATTGGCGCGGAATCCGTAAAGCAATACGTCATCCATAGGGAATGCATCGGCCTGGAATTTTTCCACCATGCTGAACGATTCCGCATGGTCATTCCCTTCCAGCAAGCGCAAATTCAGGCTACGCGCCTTATCCCTCTCGTGTAACAACTTAACGGTCGTCGTGCCTTTGGTCGTCACGACTTTTTTATCTTTCAGATCGATCCAGTTTTTAATCCCGGCATCCGCACGCACCAACATGCGCGTCGATGCAAAGAAATGGGGGATCGTGAAACTGACTTGCTTGCGACGTTCTGCATTATTCGTTGTGGAACCACATTCCATATCTGCTTTGCCTTCAATAATTGCAGGAATACGGCTGCTTGGTGTGACCAGCAAATAATGCACTTTTAAATTCGGCGCTTTCAGTTCTTTCTTGATGGCGTCGACAAATTTAAGACAGATATCGACGGCATACCCTGTCGGTAACTTTGAGTCGGGGAGATAAGAAAACGGTAAGGATGCCTCACGGTGAGCGATCGTCACCGTCTGGGTTTCTTTTATGTGGCTGAGTGTGTCGGCCATAATTGCGGGAGAAAAACCCGAGGCGAGACAACACAGGGTCCAGAACTTTATCCGGCGGGTTACGGCTTTCATACAAACTCCTTTTAATCATGCTCAGGATAGTAATGAAAAATCTTTCCCTGTTTAAACTAAATATGTATCTGTTTGCAGAATTTAATTTGGATAAATTTATTATTTTCAACAGAATCACGGAAATGCTGTTGAAAAAAACAATACCCATGTTTCTGCATCCCGATAAAGAATACAAAAACATGGGTATTGAAAGAAAAAACAACGCCAGCTTATGGCGGTGGCAAACGATGCAGTATCAGCAGCATCGTCTTGCCGGGGTGACGATTATGGATACAGACCGCGTACCTCACGTGCCTGTAATACACGCGAACAACCAATAATGAAGGCGGCTGTACGCAAGGACACTTTCTTATCTTCAGTCACCTGCCATACAGAACTGAAGGCTTCACGCATGATGCGTGTCAGACGCTGATTAATTTCATCTTCAGTCCAAAAATAGCTGGAGAAATCCTGCACCCATTCGAAATACGACACAGTCACACCACCAGCATTGGCGATCACGTCTGGTACAACCAACACGCCTTTGTCGCGCAAAATATCATCGGCTTCAGGTGTTGTCGGGCCATTCGCACCTTCCAGAATGATGGAAGCACGGATCTGATTCGCATTTTTTGCTGTGATCTGCTGTTCAAGCGCGGCCGGAATCATGATGTCGCAATTCACCGCCCAGAATTCTTCATTTGGCAGTACAGCTTCAACTCCGTCGAATCCAGCGACACTGCCTTTTTCTGCAACGTGTGCCAGAAGTTTGTTCACATCCAGACCGTTAGAATGGAAAATCGTGCCGCCGTGATCCTGAACCGCAACGATTTTTGCGCCAGCTTCAGAAAACAGACGTGCAGCAATACCGCCCACGTTACCGAAACCCTGTACTGCGATTTTTGCGCCAGGCACACTCAGGCCACGTTTGGCAGCAGCTTCGCTACCGACCACAAACACGCCGCGTCCGGTTGCTTCACGACGACCAAGACTGCCGCCAAGAGAAATAGGCTTACCTGTCACAACGCCAGTCGCAGTGCGACCTTCGTTCATCGAGTAGGTATCCATCATCCAAGCCATCGTCTGCTCATTCGTGTTAACGTCTGGTGCCGGAATATCTTTATCCGGGCCAATGATGATGCCGATTTCGGAAGTATAACGACGCGTCATCCGCATCAATTCGCCACGGGATAAGGTTTTCGGGTCAACACGGATACCGCCTTTGGCGCCACCGTAAGGTACATTCACCGCCGAGTTCTTGATCGTCATCCAGGCCGACAAGGCCATCACTTCAGACAAAGTCACATCCTGGTGGAAACGCACGCCACCTTTACCTGGGCCGCGTGAAGTATTGTGCTGTACACGGTAGCCTTCAAAATGAGAAATCGTGCCATCGTCACGCTCAATAGGTACATCAACGATCAGGATACGTTTCGGGCGTTTCAGCGTTTCTACCCAACGCGACAAATGGCCGAGGTAAGGGGTAACGCGATCGATTTGCTCAAGGTAAACGGACCAAGGACCGGTCTCTGTCGGGGTAAGATAGGACGGAATCTGGTGTTGGCTGGACATGGTATGACCTCCTGATATATTGATCTGATTTTTTCTGTCTTTTCCGGAATGCCAATTTTCAGCACCTTCCGAAAGATGATGCATAGTAGTCTTCTCTGGCAAAATTCAGCCAATGCTTTGTTTGCATCAATCTATGCAATAAACGCATAACCATCAAGCGAGATTTTTTAACCGGGATTCGGCGCGCCATAACACTGACATCAATCAGGCTGATTTTTTCTGCTTCTTATCCGCTTTTTTCTGCAACTCTTCCAGGTATTCCCACAATCGCGACACGATCATTTTTCCCGGGCGCTGTACCGACGGGCGCTCGCGATACAAACGAATCTCCATGTTCACTTCCCATGCCCCGCTGCCGCCATCGGCACGTGCCAGTAACTTTTGCTTCACTTCCCGGGTTACGGCGGATTCGGGTAAAAACGCGATGCCGCGCCCTTCCAGCGCCATCATTTTCAAGCCCTCGGCCATATCGGTTTCGTAGCATTTTTCCAGATGCAAAGGGGTACGACCATCATTCAGAATCAGATCAACCATACGCCCCAGATACGCATTATTTGCATAGGCTAAAAATGGTAATGGTGCGTTATCGGTGCCGGGAAACTCAAACTCGGGCACGCCTTGTTTATTGCACCGGGTGTAGGCGCGCAAGGCCTCGGTACCCATGCTGATCATGTCGTACTGGCTCGCATCCAGCAACAAGGGTTGACGCGGATGGTGATAGCACAGCAGCAGGTCACAGCCACCTTCGACCAGCGTCATGACAGCATCGTGCACATTCAGCGCCAGCAGACGGCTGTTGATTTCGCCAAACTCAGATTCCAGCCCGGTCAGCCAGCGCGGAACATAAGTCAACGACAAGGTGTGCGGTACTGCAAAATCGACCGTAGTTTGCGTGCTCGGGCGTTTGCCGCGCAATAAAGCACGGGCATTATTGATCTGCCCCAGCATCGCCAGCGCCTGTTCATAAAACACTTCTCCGGCGTGTGTTAAGCGTGTCGGATAAGATGTGCGGTCGATCAGATCACTGCCCAGCCACGCTTCCAACGATTGTATGCGCCGTGAAAAAGCCGGCTGCGTGACATGTCTCAATTCTGCCGAACGGCTGAAACTATTGGTCTCTGCCAGCGAGACGAAATCTTCTAACCACTTGGTTTCCATTTATGCCCCCGCTGCCGACAAAGACTGCGCAGATGGTGTGCTGCCGTCTTCTTCGCTGACATCATTACCGCTGCTTTGCTGCCGCTCCCACATCTGTGCATATGCGCCTTGTTGCGCCAGTAAATCCTGATGCGTACCGCGCTCGATAAGTCTGCCTTTGTCCATCACCAGAATCTGTCCGGCATCAACGATGGTCGATAAGCGATGTGCGATCACCAGGCTGGTGCGACTGCGCGCGATTTCTTTTAATTGCGCCTGTATCATTTGCTCTGAGCGTGAATCCAGCGCCGAGGTCGCTTCGTCGAAAATCAGTATCGATGGATTTTTCAATAAAGTGCGGGCGATCGCCACACGCTGCTTTTCACCGCCAGATAATTTCAGACCGCGCTCACCCACCATGGTGTTGTAACCATCGGGCAGTGTCTCGATAAATTCATGAATATAAGCGGCTCGGGCAACGGCAATGATTTCATCTTTGGTCGCCCCCGGTTTGCCATAGGCGATGTTGTATTCTATCGTGTCGTTAAACAGCACCGTATCTTGTGGCACGATGCCTATCGCGGCGCGCACGGATGATTGCGTCACGCCGCGCAAATCCTGACCGGCAATGCTGATGCAGCCACTCTGAATATCGTAAAAACGGAACAGCAGACGCGACAGCGTTGACTTACCGGAACCGCTATGCCCCACCACCGCCGTCGTCGTTCCGGCCGGGATCGTGAAATCGACATCAAACAAAATCTGGCGATTGCTTTCATAGCTAAAATTCACATGTGCAAAGCGAATCTCTGCACCATTCTGCGCAGTGATCAGCAGCGGCTTTGCATCAGCGGAATCAGCAATATCCTGATTCTGATCAAGCAGCGAAAACAGTTTCTCAATGTCAGCCAGACTTTGCTTGATTTCACGGTACAACACCCCCAGAAAATTCAGCGGCATATACAACTGCAACATAAATGAATTCACCAGCACCAGATCGCCGAGACTCATCGTGCCATCGATTACGCCCTGCGTCGCACGCCATAAAATCAGCGTGATGGCACTCGCAATAATCAGCGATTGCCCGGTGTTCAACAGCGATAAACTGCTCTGCGATTTGACTGCTGCCGTCTCAAAATTTTTCAATCCCTGATCGTAGCGCTGCGCTTCATATTCCTCATTACCGAAGTACTTCACCGTTTCATAATTCAACAGCGAATCGATCGCCTTAGTATGTGCTTTCGAGTCCAGCTCATTCATCGTGCGGCGGAAATGCGTACGCCATTCCGTCACCGTGATTGTGAAAATAATATACGTCACCAGTGCGCCGAAAGTGATCACGCTGAACCAGATGTCGTAATGCGTACTCAGATAAACCAGCACCAGCGAAATTTCCAGCAAGGTCGGCACGATGCTGAATAAGGCATACGACACCAGCGACGAGACGGCACGGGTACCACGTTCGATGTCGCGAGTGACACCGCCTGTCTGGCGATTCAGATGAAAACGCAAAGACAAAGCGTGCAAATGCCGGAACACCCGCAATGCTATCGTGCGTACGGCTCTTTGCGTCACTTTGGCAAAAATGAATTCACGCAGTTCAGTGAACAAGGTGGTTGATAGCCGCAAGGCGCCATAGCCGATCAGCAGACTCACCGGTAATACCATCAGCGCTGCCGGATGACTTGCCGTCACAGTCAGACTATCGACCAGTTTTTTCAATACAACCGGAACACCGACATTCGCCAGCTTGGCGCCGACCAGAAATGTCAACGCCAGTAATACCCGCCATTTGTAAGCCCATAGATAGGGCAACAAAGTTTTAATCGTCGAGAAATCGCCGCGTGGCTGGTCAGTCGGTGGTAGGTGGGAAGCACTGTTACCTGTATTTTCTCTGCGACGCATCGTAAGAGTCTTTTCCTGAAGTGGTTTATCATGTCGGCAATGCCTGCAATTTGCGCAAAGAATTCTGAGCAACACCATCCGGTCTGATCGTTTACCCTTCTCAGAGCATGATTCCCGATGACTTTTTCTCTGCCAGTGTGCAGGCACATACAACGCCGTATCTCATTTTTTATCATTTTGACGTCTTTGGTCTGAGCAAGATTAAAAAGAACAGCCAGGCCGACGTTGAATAAATATCTGAGAGATGGATTTACTCTGATTGTAACGTTTTAAGGAAACTCCCGATGACTGATCATCACCAAACCACTCTTCCGGCAGGTATGCCAACCCTGCGCGTCATGCCTATGCCATCGGATGCGAATGTGCATGGCGACGTTTTTGGCGGCTGGATCATGTCGCAAGTCGATATTGCCGGCGCTATTCCGGCTGCCCGCCGCGCTAACGGCCGGGTGGCAACGATTGCCGTGAATTCTTTCCTGTTTAAACAACCGGTGTTTGTCGGCGATTTATTGTCGTTTTACGCGCAGATCGTCAAGGTAGGCAATACCTCTATCACGATAGAGGTCGAAGTTTACGCGGAACGTAATCGCCTGCAAGCCAGCACTGTCAAGGTGACCGAAGCAACTTTAACTTATGTTGCAACGGGTGAAGACAGAAAACCACGTCAGATTCCGCCACTGGAATCCGTTTCGTCCGGCGTCTGAGGATAAATCAAGTGCCGTCACGTCGTCTGTTTTTACAACGCAGCCTGCAACTGACTGCGCTTGCAGCGTTGTCGCAGGCGTTTCCGGGTTATGCGGCAGAACGCAGCAAAGTTTATCCGTTCACGCTGGGCGTCGCGTCAGGCTCGCCGCGCCACGACAGCGTTGTTATCTGGACGCGCTTACTGCCTGATCCTTTGAATGCTCAGGCGCTCGCGCCTATGGTCTACAAAGTCTTGTGGGAAGTCGCTGAAGACGAGGGATTTAAGCGTATCGTCAACAAAGGTGAAGTGTTTGCGCTGCCGGATCTGGCGCACAGTGTGCATGTCGATGTGACGGGCTTGTCACCCGGGCGCTGGTATTGGTATCGATTTATTCATGGCGATGCGATCAGCCCGGTCGCCCGCACACGTACCGCGCCGGCGATGGATGCACCGCTCAGCACCTTGAAATTGGCCGTGGCGTCCTGCCAGCATTGGGAATTCGGTGAATATGCGGCACATCGCCACATCGAGCAAGCCAATCCCGATCTGGTCGCCTTTCTCGGCGATTACATTTACGAATGGGGTCCTTACGACCTGAAGCATCCGGCCAAACCGCGCCGACGCGATATTGAAAGCAGCAATCTGGAGGAATATCGCGCCCGTTATGCGCAATACAAATCCGATCCGCAACTGCAGGCGGCACACCATGCGGCACCCTGGCTGGTAACCTGGGACGATCACGAAGTCTGCAATGATTACGGCAACGAGCGTGATGAACGTCTGGATGCTAATTTCATCCTGCGCCGCGCTGCTGCCTATCAGGCATTTTACGAACACATGCCTGTGCGGCTGCACAAAGTGACCGTGCTGCCGTCACAGTTTGCCCACATGCGCATTTACGAGCGCTTTGACTGGGGCAGGCTGGCACGTTTTCATGTGCTCGATGACCGTCAATACCGCTCGCCGCAAATCTGCGCCAAACCGGGACGCGGCGGCGCCAATGTCGTCACGCAGGCTGAGTGCACCAGTCGCAATGACAGCGCATTAACGCTGCTCGGTGCGGAACAGGAAAAATGGCTGGCACAAGGTCTGGCAAGCTCGCAGGCGAAGTGGAATATTCTGACGCAGCAAACCTTCATGGCGCAAACCAATCTGAGCAATGTGAATGTGGACGGTGAAGGAAAATTCTGGACTGATGGCTGGGACGGTTATCCGGCAGCACGCCAACGTTTGTTTGATGATATTGAAAAACACCGGCCTTCGAATACTGTCGTGATTTCCGGCGACGTTCACACGTTTTATGCCGCCAATCTGAAACGCGATTTCTGGAAAAAATCTTCGCCGGACAACCCGGTACTGGCAACCGAATTTTGCGGCACCTCGATCACCTCCAATTCGCGCCCGCAAGAACGTACCGATCAGATCGTTGCGCAGAATCCGCATATCAAATATGGCCGCAGCGATAAACGCGGATTCATGTTGCTGGACATCTCCGCCAACAAAATGCTGACGCAGTTCGTTGCAGTGGATGATGTCAGCAAAGCGGATTCGGGAATCAGTACGCTCAAAAGTTTTGTGGTCGAAGACGGTAAAGCCGGACTCGTCAGTATCTGAAACTGCGGCGGCAATAAAAAAGGAAGGCAATGCCTTCCTTTTTTTGCATCTTCACGCCGTCTGGATACGGTAAATATACTCCCACCAGTATATAAAATCCCCCCTTATTTTATGCCGACAATAGGCAGTTTTTATATAAAAGAGGGGGGAGTATCCTTCATTCAGCAAATTAATACCGATGAATTATCGAGTCAGCGCCGCTGCCATCACACGATCAAGCCGGTTTCTTTTCATCACGTAATTCACGACGCAAGATTTTACCGACATTCGTTTTCGGCAATTCGAGACGGAATTCTATGTACTTCGGTTTCTTGTACGCAGTGAATTGCTCTTTGCAATAATCCATTAACTGATCGACCGTTAATGAAGGATCTTTGCGCACCACAAACAATTTCACCGCTTCACCGGAATTCGCATCCGGCACGCCGATACACGCACATTCAAGCACGCCTGGATGCAATGCGACCACGCCTTCGATTTCATTCGGATACACATTGAAGCCAGACACCAAAATCATGTCTTTCTTACGATCGACAATCGTGGTGTAACCGCGGAAATCCATGATGCCGACGTCACCGCTTTTGAAGAAGCCATCAGGCGTCATCACTTTTGCGGTTTCTTCCGGCATGTTCCAGTAACCCGCCATCACCTGCGGGCCACGAATCGCGATTTCACCTGCATGTCCCAACGGCAGACGATTACCATCGTCATCCAGAATCGCAATTTCTGTGGATGGAATCGGCAGACCGATCGTGCCGGAAAACTCTTTAGTATCCGGTAAGTTGGCAGTCGCGACTGGCGATGTTTCAGACAAACCATAACCTTCAGCGATTGCACAGCCGGTGATTTTCAACCATTTATCGGCCACGGCTTTCTGCACTGCCATGCCGCCGCCACTACAGATTTCATAACCGGAAAAATCCAGTTTGGCGAATTCAGGATTATTCAACAAGCCGTTATACAAGGTATTCACTGCAGGGAAAATATTGACCTTGTAGTTTTTGAGTTCTTTGATGAAGCCGGGAATATCACGTGGATTCGGAATCAGCAGATTCATCGCACCGATACGGGTGCCCAGCAAACTGCAGACCGTCAGCGCAAAGATATGATACAGAGGCAGAGCACAGACGATGATGCGCGCATCATCTTTATGTCCGGACATGCTCGGGGTCAGCCAGGCGTCATTCTGCAAGACATTCGCAACCACATTTCTGTGCAGCAGTGTCGCACCTTTGGAAACACCTGTCGTGCCACCGGTGTACTGCAGGAACGCGACGTCATCACGATGGATCTCGACTGCTTTTAAGCTCAGTGAATCGGCTTCCGACAACACTTGATTGAATCGTTTTGCGTTCGGCAAAGAAAAAGCGGGCACCATTTTCTTAACATTACGAACAACAAAATTCACCAGCAGGCCTTTAAGGCCGAGCATGTCGCCCATACTGGCGACTACAACGTGTTTTACCTGTGTTTTCTGAATCACATGTTCCAGCGTTGTCGCGAAATTCTCTAGGATAAAGATCGCTTCTGCACCCGAGTCTTTTAACTGATGCTCGAGCTCACGCGGGGTGTACAGCGGATTGACGTTCACGACCACATAACCGGCACGCAGAATGGCCGCCATCACGACAGGATACTGCAAAACGTTTGGCATCATGATCGCAACACGGGCGCCTTTTTTCAGCCCCTGCTGCTGTAACCACGCACCAACTTTTTGCGACATCAGATCCAGCTTGCCGTAAGTCAGATATTTCCCCATGCAAGCGTACGCATTGCGGGCAGAAAATTTCTTAAATGCCTCTTCAAGTAACTGCACCAGTGACTGATATTGCGTCACGTCTATTTCTGCAGGCATGCCTTCCGGGTAGGATTTAAGCCAGAATTTTTCCGTCGTTTCCATCTGTATTTCCTTGTCTCTGATTGTTGTTCTGTTGATCATCTGTCACTGCACAGAATATTAAAGCATGGTCGTTCTTTTTAATAGTAACAATATCCCGAGAGCCGATGCTATCGGCTAAGTGAAACTAAGGCAAGCATTTTGCGCTAACCTGAAAGCATCCTCTATTAACTTGCTGCAACGCACAATAAGATGCACTCAAATCCTGGCATTTTACTGATACAGCACAAAACTGCGCAGGTAAAACGTGGTGATTTATGCGGCCTCAGGCTTTCTCCACCTGCACCAGGACATCGTAAAAAGTCGGGCCGCCGCCCATATCCGTTAATTGCTGACTGGTGACTTCATTCGCATTCTTATGGTCGCTGGCAAGTTTTTTCCACCAGATAGATAAACCCACAACCAGCCCCTGCCGCGCTTTATCCGTGACACGTGCCACCGCCACGAAACTGCCGCGATCATTGAAAATTCTGACCTGATCTCCGTCATTGATCTGCCGGAAAGTGGCATCGTCAGGATGAATATCCAGATGAGGCACGCCTTCGGTATCGCGCAGGCTTTGTACATTCACAAACGTCGAATTCAGAAAATTGCGTGCTGGCGGCGAAATCATAGCCAGAGGAAAACGTGCGCCCAGTTGCGGATTCGCCGCGACGGATTCATACGGCGGAATATAGGTGGGCAAAGGGTCGAAACCATCCTTGCGCATACTCTCGCTATAAAACTCACACTTGCCGGATGGTGTCGCAAAACCGCCTTCGGCAAATGGCGCTGGCTTGACATTGACTTTCTGCCAGCCAGTCTTCTTCAGCGACGCCCAGTCAAAATGGATTGCACGTTCATCGTTTTTGTGAAAAGCCTGACTCGCCATCTCATCGTCAGACTCGTCAAAACACGCATCATCAAAACCCATTTTCTTCGCCAATAGTCGGAAAATTTCGCTGTTTGGTTTGGCTTCACCTAACGGAGCAATGGCTGGATTGTTCGCCATCATGTACAGATGACCGTAGGTCGTGTGTACATCGGTGTGCTCCAGCTGCGTCGTTGCTGGTAACAAAATGTCGGCATAATCTGCGGTATCCGTTTGAAAATGCTCAATGACAACGGTGAACAAATCCTCGCGGGCGAATCCCTGTGCCACTTTTGAAGACTGCGGTGCGACCGCGACGGGGTTCGAGTTATACACAATGACAGCGTCAATTTTCGAACCGAACTCTGCGCTGCTTTGCTTTAACAAATCGTCACCTATCGTACTCATATTGATCGTGCGTCGCGGCTGCCCTTGCGGAAACAAGTCTGGTCTCTGCAAATACGATACGTTTTTCGGAAATGCATCGGATAAAGATAATTGCACGCCACCGGCCGCATGTCGCCATGCGCCAACTAATGCGGGTAAGCAGGCAATATTCCGGACAGCCATACCGCCGCCATGAACGCGCTGTACGCCATAGTTCATACGAATCAGGCTTGCCTCACCACGTTGCGCACAATGTCCGTAATCGCGTGCAAGCTGAATTACTTCCTCTGCTGTAATACCGCAAGTGGCGGCGACACGCTCAGGTGTCCATTCTGCAACCCGTTGGCTGAGCTGCTCGAAACCCAGTGTGTGTTGCGCGATGTAGTCGTGGTCAAGCAGATCTTCTGCAATCAGAACATGCATTAAACCCAAAGCTAGTGCGGTGTCAGTCCCTGGCAGCAGAGCGATATGCTGATGGCATTTTTCTGCTGTCAGCGAACGATAGGGATCAATCGCAATTAATTTGGCGCCATTGCGTTTGGCTTCCTGCACCCGCATCCAGAAATGCAGATTCGATGCAATCGGATTACCACCCCAGATCAGTATCAGCCTGGCATTTTGCGCCTGCTCAGTGTCAGTACCGATACGGGAACCAAGAGTATATTTATAGCCGACACCGCCCGCCGTGGCGCATATTGTACGATACAGAAACGATGCGCCTATCTTATGAAAAAATCGCTGCGCCATGCCATCACCCTGCAGCAAACCCATGGTTCCGGCATAGCTGTATGGCAAAATCGCCAGCGGATCTCTGCTGGCCACTGTCTTCAGCTTGTCGCTGATGATATTCAGCGCTTCTTCCCAACTGATGCGTTCAAACTTACCTTCCCCTTTTTTACCTGTCCGCTTCTGTGGATATAACAGGCGATCGGCATGATAAGTCCGCTCGGTATAACGGGAAACCTTAGTACACAAAACACCGGCAGTCGTTGGATGCTCAGGATCTCCTTTTACTGCAATGGCTTTACCATCCTCTACATGTACCAATAGCGCACAGGTATCCGGGCAATCATGCGGACAAACCGCACGTACTATTTCACTACTCATTCTGACTCCTGAAAAGATGGCTCACGAAGAAAAATAGTGAGTGAGCATCCATAAATTTTTTCCATTTGATCGGCACGCTCGTTGACGCACACCTCTGACGTTCGCTCTGGCAAACAAAATCAAGGCAACTGATCCTGTGCCGTACCGAGGCGAATTCCTGCATTCAGTCTTTCTAATTCGAGCAGAGCCGCTGAATGGTCTGCGGTTGGGTAACGAGTAGATAGGTTTCGATAAATATCCGTGACCAGGCTGGTCAATGGCAAGTCCAAACCCGCATCTGACGCCGCCCTCTGAATATTTTCCATATCTTTGGTCTGCGTTTTGACTTGTCCTCCGGGCATAAAACTACGATCCAGCATGCGCTGCCCATGTACTTCCAGAATCCGGCTCTCAGCGAATCCGCCCCGCAAAGCCTGGCGTACAGCGACGGGATCAGCGCCGCCGGCCTGTGCCAGCAACAATGCCTCCGCAACGATATTGATTGTGCCGCCCACAATGAGCTGATTACACAATTTCGCCAGCTGCCCACAACCCGGAGCACCGACGTGCGTCGGATGCCCCAGAACTTTTAATATTTCCTCTATCCGCGCATACGTGTCAGGTGTCGCACCAACCATAATGGCCAGCGTTCCAGCCTGCGCGCCAATCACACCGCCTGAAACCGGAGCATCAGCAAAAGCAATGCCTTTGCTCAACAATGCCTCGTTTAGTGCTTTCGCCTCTGATTGGCGGGTTGAACTCATATCGATAACAATGCTGCCAGCTTTCAGGTAGGGCATGACTTGTCGCATGACATCTTCAACTACCGGCCCTGAGTCCAGCATAGTAATGAGCACGTCGGCAAACCAGTCACCAGCATTGACTGCATCCTCTGGTCTGTCTGCAGTGAGCGCACCATATTGTCGCAAGGCGTCGGCCTTTGAACTGGTGCGGTTCCAGACCGTAAGCGCATAACCTGCCTCGAGCAAACGAATTGCCATCGGGCGTCCCATCAAACCAATCCCTAAAAATCCTATTCGTATTTTCTTTGTCATTATATTTTCCGATAGCTGAACGGATTAAATATTATCGTCTTTTCGCGTCCGGTGAAGCTGAATGAAAATTCCAGCCATGTTATTCTTCAACTTTTACTCCACCTTCTTAAGCAGCGTATGACAACCTTTAATAAAAAAATCCTTTTGGCCGGAGTTGGACTTCTGCTAGCCCATGCCAGTTCATTTGCCGTAGATTCAGTTTCCGCAGAATTTGCCAGTGGTAATAAGTCACAGTTTGTGCGTGGCGGAGCTCAATGGGACTGGGACAATGCCTGGTTCAAATCGAATGGTACACAAGTAGGCGGGTACTGGGATGCTACGCTGACTCAATGGCGTAATAATGCCTATCAAGGAGTATCGGGAGCGACTCAAAATATTACTGATGTCGGCATCACCCCAGTCTTTCGCTTTCAGAATGAGAATAAAAAAGGGCTTTATGCCGAAGCGGGGATCGGTCTGCATTTATTCTCCCACGTCTATAACAACAACGGCCGCGCCTTTTCGACGGCATTCCAGTTCGGAGACCACATCGGCGTAGGCTACGTGTTCAACAACGGCTGGGAAGCTGGCCTCAAGATTCAGCATTTCTCCAACGGCGCTATTAAAAAGCCCAACCCTGGAGTGAATGTCGCCACGGTTAAAGTTGGCTACCACTTCTAAGTTGTAGAGAATCGGGGAAGCAAAGTCAACAAAGGAGCCTGCGGGCTCCTTTTTCTTTACCCGGCGTAGTGACCGCTGGTCAGTAAGAGCGAAGAACAGAAGACGGCTGAATAAGGAGTGGTAATGGGAAGAGAAGTCGGAATCTGGAATAAAGCCGCCAGCGCCGAAGCATGATGATCCTGCCGCATTAATCCAGCAGTACTATAAAGTATCCCGCAAAAGCAAAACCCCCCGTTACGCTAGTAACGGGGGGTTCGCAGAATACAAGCCTGACGATAACCTACTTTCACACTGGTTGCAGCACTATCATTGGCGCAGAGTCGTTTCACGGTCCTGTTCGGGAT